>CAXBBS010000029.1:0-1526 GCA_963974485.1 uncultured Legionella sp. | reverse complement strand
TGTCTTGATGAGCTTGCGCCTCGATCAACAACATGTTTAGCTTATGGATAGCATCTTTGCCCGTCATCCCTGGGTCAATTTCAAAACGAAGCGCTAAGGTATTCACAAAACAACCGAGCAAGTTGTCCACACCTGGGTAATGGCGATTAGAGGTCAATGTTCCGATTAAAATATCAGTTTGACCTGTATAACGCGACAAGACTAAATAAAACCCCATCAACAAGAGTGTATAGAGTGTCACCCCTTCTTGCTTAGCTAAGTATGTAAGTGCTTGAGAGAGCTCCTCGGGTAATTCAAAATAATGGCTCGCACCGGTGTATTCAAGCGCTTTAGGCCTTGGGTAATCGGTTGGGAAATTTAAAGACTCGTAGCCACATAAATGTGACTGCCAATAGCTCAATTGATTTTCTAAAAAAATATCGTTTAAATATTCGCGTTGCCAGCACGCAAAATCTTTGTATTCTATCGCTAAAGGCTCGAGAGCCAAGCCTTCATACAGCGCTTGCAGCTCACGACGAAAAATATCCATCGACCAACCATCAAACGCCACGTGATGAATACTTAAGAATAAGATATGTTTATTTTTGTCTGTGACGTGATAAAGCCAAGCTTTAATCGGATAGGATGAGGTTAAATCAAATAAAGCATGACTTGCTTCTTGAAGTGCATTAAACAGCTCAGATGACGCAAGTTCTTGTGTTGTAATCGTAAGTGGAGCATTTAAAATCGATTGATAATCAACACCTGCTTCATCTTGGATAAACACCGTACGAAGAATTGCATGACGCTTGACCAGGGCTTGTAAGGCATTTTTTAGCCTGGGTATATCTATGCTTAAATCCAGTTCAAAACCAAACGGAATATGATACGCATCTGTCCCCTGCTCATACCGCTCAATGAACCATAGACGCTCTTGTGCGAAGGATAAAGGGGCGATTAAATTTGTTGTTGGCTCAATCATAATCTGAGTAACATCTGACTCAATATGAGTTAAAAGTCCTGCTATCGTTTTATATTTAAAAATATCAGCAACATGCACGGCCTTATTTAACACCTCAGACATGCGATGCGCTAATTGAATAGCTAGGATTGAATGACCGCCCAACCGAAAGAAATTATCGCGAATGCCAACACGCTCAAGTTTAAGTAACGAGCCCCATATCGAGCAGAGCTTAATTTCAAGTTCATTACGAGGAGCGATGTAGGTATCTATATTCGGATTAAAATCAGGCTCAGGCAAGGCAGCGCGGTCTAACTTACCGTTGATGGTTAAAGGCAGTGCGTCAAGATGAATAAAAGCACTCGGAACCATGTACTCAGGAAGTTGGTTAGATAAATACGTCTCGAGCGCATCTTGATGGATAAACGCATCAGAAATATAATAAGCAATCAGATGCTGACTGTCGTCTTTGGTTTTAGCTAATACCGTGCTTTGTTTAATCTCAGGGTAGGTTAAAAGCGCCGCTTCAACTTCACCCAGCTCAATCCTAAAGCCTCTTATTTTTACTTGGAAGTCATTACGTCCA
>CAXBBS010000028.1:0-2793 GCA_963974485.1 uncultured Legionella sp. | reverse complement strand
TAAATTCATCAAGAAATCCTGTGCGGGCATGGATTTCAAGCATTAGTTCAGTAAGTGGGTATTCCTGCCTATCGTGAACACTCATTCTCGCCTTACCGTGAACAGTGATTCTCGTTTCACCGTGAACACCTATTCTTGTCGGATCGTGAACACTTTTACCTAAAAAACAGGAATCAGTGTTCACGCTGCCATCACTCCAGATATAGCGCAACTTTTGCAGGCATTAGCACCAGTTATACTACTCAGTTTAACTGGAGGTCCATAATGTCATCAAAAGGAACATCTATGCGTAAATTACTACAGATTTTGCGTCTTTATTTCGAGGCAAAATTAAGTCAGCGTAAAATAGCAAACAGCCTCAGTTTATCAGTTGGTGTGGTTAGCAAATACATCAATCGAGCCTTGGATAAAAATATTTCATGGCCTCTTCCTCCAGGGATGGATGAGCCCGCTTTACATGAGCTTTTAAAGCCTAAAGCGCTTCAATCGACCCCAAGCAAGACACTCGACACCATTGATTTCGTCAAAACTCATCAAGAGTTAAGCCGCAAAGGCGTCACGCTGAGATTGCTTTGGGAGGAATATCAATCAGAACAAGAAGATCCCTTGAGCTACTCTCGTTTTTGCCATCATTATCGTACTTACAAGCAAAGCTTGAAACGCTCGCTTCGCCAGACACATAAGTCGGGAGACAAGGTCTTTATTGACTACAGCGGCCTTACATTCAAGATTATTGACGCAGAGACCCATGATATTCGGGCTGCTGAAATCTTTGTGGGGGTTTTAGGTGCCTCGAAATACACCTTCGCTGAAGCCACTTGGTCGCAACAACTTCCTGACTTTTTAGGCTCCCAGCGACGTATGTTTGAGTTTTTTGGTGGTATTCCTGCGCTTGTGGTACCGGACAACCTGCGTTCAGCCATCAGTAAATCATGTCGATATGAACCTGATACAAACCCTACGTATGCGGAATTTATTGAGCACTATGGCACAGCCGTGCTTCCAGCAAGACCTTACCGTCCTCAAGATAAAGCCGCGGTTGAATCAGGCGTCCAGGTTGCTCAACGCTGGATATTGGCTAGGTTACGTCATCAAACCTTCGTAGGGCTTGCTGAACTTAATACAGCCATAATTGAGTTATTGAAAATACTGAATGAAAAACCGTTTCAGAAGTTACCCGGGTGCCGCGCGTCAGCTTTCTTAGAGATGGATAAGCCTGCGTTAAAGGCTTTACCACACGAACCCTATCATTACAGGAAGCACAAAGCCGCCCGCGCAGGCATTGATTACCATGTTGTACTACATGGGCATTATTACAGCGTGCCTCATAAGTACTGCGGTGAGCTCATCGACTTATGGTTCAACCAACACACTGTTGAATGCTATTTCGAAAGCGATCGCATTGCGATGCATGTTTACTCAAGCATCAAAGGTCAGCAATCCACAATTTCTCATCACATGCCCAAAAGGCATCGCATACACACGGAGCAATCAAAAGAGCGATACTTGCGGTGGGCAAACCAAGTAGGCACGAATACGCACATCGTTGTAAAAAGAATTTTGGATGAAAAACCTCACCCCGAACAGGCTTATCGTTCCTGTCTTGGGGTGTTAAAACTGGCGAAGCGCTATGGGGAAAGCCGTCTCGAGCAAGCTTGCTCCTATGGTGTTCATCAAGGGGCATACAGTCGCAAAAGCGTCATATCCATCTTAGAAAATAACCTTGACCAACAAGCACCAACCCATACATCACGTGATGTAAACCTACATGGGTTAAGGCATGAAAACATCAGAGGTTCTCAGTATTACCACTAAGCCTATGAATATGTGGACAACGCTCCGCGTTGACGCACGATATTCACAGGCGCAACAACAATTTTATAATTTTAAAAACCAGGAGAAAACATGAACTATGAAAACCTATTAGAGCAAATGGGTCAGCTCAAAATGACAGGCATGCAGGAAGCTTTTCGTGAACAGCAAATCCAACCAAAGCATGCTGAATTAAGCTTTGAAGAGCGATTAAGCCTTCTGTTAGACCGAGAAGTATTACGTAAGGACAATAATCGCGTCCAAAGCTTACAGCGACGAGCCAAGCTGAGGCAATCAGCAGCCATTGAGGATATTTGTTATAAAAATAAACGTGGATTAGAAAAAGCGAAAGTGATGGCGTTGGCTAAATGCAATTTCATTCGTCACCATCAAAATTTACTCATAACAGGCCCCACTGGCTGTGGTAAAACATACCTTTCATGCGCTATCGGAAACCAGGCCTGCCGCTTAGGTTATAAAGTTCGCTACTTACTTCTAACACGATTTTTAGAAGAAATGAGCATCTCACATGCCGATGGAAGCTATGCAAAATTAATGACACAGCTACACAAAGACGATGTGTTAATTCTTGATGACTTTGGATTAACCGCAATCAATGCCGCTCAACGCCACGATCTCTTTAATCTCATCGAAGATCGGTATCAACTGAAATCAACCATCATCACAAGTCAGTTCCCTGTGGCCAAATGGCATGAATATTTAGGTGAACCAACCATCGCCGATGCCATACTCGATCGCATCTCTGAAAATGCACATCGAATAGAACTAAATGGGGAGTCTATGAGAAAAAAAGCAATTGCTTCATCGTGAACACTTTGAGATAATTTTAACGCTTGCAAAAATAACGCTATATTAGGTGTTCACGATCAGACAAGAATCGGTGTTCACGTTCGCAGGAATACCCAAGTAAGATCAACTCGAGGCAATAGTCCGGAGATCTGCTCACTAAGAAACGTAAGC
>CAXBBS010000027.1:0-2838 GCA_963974485.1 uncultured Legionella sp. | reverse complement strand
CGAAGAGTCATCTCGAAAGCTTGAGGCTTCTCAAGGCGAGGTATCGTTAACCGAAACTGAGATTAAAGCGCTTTCTGCTGAATTTCAACATAGCCTCCAAGAAGCAAAATCACTCTGTGACGTGCTTTCAAACGTTGTTTCAGTAACGGAGCCGGTGATTGTTTCGGAGCGTACGGAAGAGGCGAATCATTGCGACTCAAACGCTTCGTTCATCGCAGAAACAGATGCGTTCATTTCTTCCGCTCAACAGCGGCTGAACAAACTTCGCCAATCCAAAAACGCGAGTAAAGTGTTTGAAAATAGGGTGAGTGAAGCAAGTGTCGTATCCACAGCTTTGTATAATTTCACTTAGGCAAATACTCGAGCGGATATCCGTATATACCTTTCCTTATTTTGGGTTCTATCTTATCCACATTTTCCGGGGATAAGCATGTGGGCAGGGTCTTTTAAATCCAGCTCTGATGGTGATTTTGAGCTTGTTTTCAAGATGACTCACCTGGAAAAAATGCCGGGCATATTGCTCGGAATAGCTCGTGGTTGATTGAATAGAAGCGCCACCTTTAGGAAAAACATCAGGGTGGTGAAATTTAGGTTTTGGTATGCCATGGATGAACATCGATGGCTAGGAAATGATGCCAAAAATATGAAGTACGTCCAACACAAAGGAACTAAAGATGTTTGTTTTAAGCGTTATCGCGGTGTTTTTATGTTTAAAAATGATGGGTGGTTTTTTTACCCCAGAGAATATGAGTGCTTCATGGGTTGATGGGGTTGCGCATCAACAATCAAAAGATGCTTTCAAAGCGTCCTCGCAAGCGCGTTTTTTGCGTGCTCAAGTACAAGCCCGTGGTAGCCATACCTGGGGATTTTAGGTGCTCACGATGGGCAAGAATACCCAGTTAGGTGAGCGTGGCGTACGACGCCAATTAATATAAATAACGAAAGAAAGGTGAATTTCATGATGGAAGTCGAAGAACAAGCGATTAACTTATCCGAAGCGGTTAAAAAATCAATTGAAAATTTTTTGTCGTTACCCGAAGCGCGGGGCGTTACCAATCTGCATGATATGGTGCTTGAGCAAATGGAGCCCGCGCTGTTTAAAGCCGCCATCGAGCATTGCAAGTATAACCAAAGCAAAGCCGCCATTTTGCTTGGTGTAAGTCGTGGTACGTGCCGCCTGAAACTGAAGACGTATTTTGATGATCAATATTGTGGAAGTCGTGCGGAAGATTGATTGTTAAGTACCTAGCATGATCGGGAGCCGTATGCGGGAAATCCCGCACGTACGGTTTTGAGGAGGGTTTGGTCGGAGCGATCCGGTCATGCTAATCACCGAAAATTCTTGTCGTGACGCAAAAAAAGGCATTAACCACCAAAGAGATAAGAGACGCTTCCAAATAGTGCGACATCTTGACTCGTGACGGCTCGTGTGTCGGAATCGATTCTTGCGCCCGTTCCAGCCACAGGAGGTACAGTCATTGTCGTTGTGCCCCGACGTTGACCAAGATCGTTGTACATAAGCTCAGTACTAAAGAATAGATTTTTATGGGGTTGATAATTAATACCTAAACCCACGTTATAACTTGTTTGATTACCTCCTATCGTAAATATAGACTCATACTGGACAGTGCTTGTTGGGGTTGATACCAGAGTTTCTGTTCGTTTTAACCTGTAACGCGTATTGACCGTTGAAAAACTCACACCGGCTTCCACAAAAGGTAATAGGTGAGGTAAAACTTCATAACCCAACACGGCATCAATATTATAAATGGGTTGAAGTGAGGTGGTTACTTCATTATCGCCGACCACTAATCGAGAGCCCCCACTACTTGCGACAGTGCCTTCGTTCAAATGATTCAGAGCTGTATAATAAATCGATCCTTTTACACCAAGGTATAAATCTTCTTTAAACATGCGCCCATAACCGATATCACCTGTAAATAAGACGGCAGTATCTGTAAAATTCTTGATGTCATTTCCTCTAACGTTTTCTCTGTTCTCTTGTGTAAATAGCGTCATTACTCCTGAGCCTAAACCAAGATACGCGCCATCAAAATCATAAGACGGTTTACCCATATCTCCGGCATATACACTGTTTACACCCAATGCAAGCATGCATGAAACAACGATACATTTATTCATATTTATATTCCCTTATTTAACCGCTAGCGTTCTATTAATAGCTATAATCACAATTTTCTCATGCGTGGGTGTTATTCGCATTTTCCCCATTCTTGTAAATTAACTCAATATTTGAATCTTGACCAGGTCAAATGAAGGGGTTGCGTAAACTTAATAACAAGATTTTTGCTAAGAAATGATCATAATCGTGGGTTGATTGGGTATTCTTGCCCATCGTGATGGATCCATATTGTAAACGGCCATATTAAATTGCCTACTTCAGCCACATTATTTTGCCTGAAACGCTGTAAATTAACATCATTAACAGAATGAATTCGCTATTCCTGGAAAAAATATTGGTTACTTGGTGATGAATGGGCAACTTAATGTGGCTACCCATCGGCAATTTAATATGGCCGTTTACAGGGTTAAATCACGCTTAAAATGAACAAGATTACCCATTGAGAAAATCAAAGCAAGGTGATATCGTATTTTTATGGTTTTCTTGTGAATTAACGTCATGCTTATTGGGTATATTCGCGTTTCTAAATCCGATGGTAGCCAAACATTAGATCTGCAACGAGATGCACTGATTAAATCGGGTGTTGATGCTCGTTATATATATGATGATTTGGCATCTGGGCGAAAAGATAATCGCCCGGGGCATCGTCAAGTTAACCTTGAACAGACGCAATCATGCGTTGTTCTTGAATTTTA
>CAXBBS010000026.1:0-5039 GCA_963974485.1 uncultured Legionella sp. | reverse complement strand
ATCAGGGCGTTTTTTCTTCCATGTTATGGCAAGTCTTGCGCAAATGGAACGAGAGTTGATTGCTGAACGAACAAAAGCAGGTTTAGCTGCCGCCAAAGCAAAGGGGCGGGTAGGCGGTCGAAAACGAAAAATGACAAACAGCAAAATCGAGTCGGCCAAGAAATTACTTGACGCGGGCATATTACCCAAAGACGTTGCTCACGATCTTGGCATATCCATTCCAACCTTATATCGCTGGATCCCAGCATCAACATTAGCGACTTAAAAATGAATAATATTAAAACTTTTGCCTTAATGGCAGGCATGACAGCGCTTTTACTTATCATCGGTGGCGCAATTGGTGGCCGCGGTGGGGTGATGATGGCCTTAATGTTTGCAGGACTTATGAACTTTGGTGCCTACTGGTTCTCAGACCAAATCGTTCTGAAAATATATAAGGCTGAACCGTTATCAACCAGCCACATCGTTAACAAAATGCTACAGAAGCTTGCTCGAAGAGCTGGCATACCAACACCCAAAGCATTTGTATTGAAACAATCGTCCCCCAATGCATTTGCTACGGGACGAAACCCTGAGCATGCCAGCATTGCTGTAACCGAAGGGCTGATGTCATTACTCACAGAAGACGAATTGTATGGAGTGCTCGCTCACGAAATGTCGCATGTGTTACATCGAGACACCCTAATATCAACGGTTAGCGCCACAATGGCAGGCGCCATTAGCGGTATCGTAAATCTATTCATGTGGACGAATATATTAGGTGGCCACAGCGACGAACGTCGAGTTAATCCCTTTGTTAGCATGCTCATTATGCTGCTAGCACCTATGGCAGCAAGCCTCATCCAATTTGCTATATCCCGCTCAAGAGAGTTTGAAGCAGATGCAGGTAGCGCTAAATTAACAGGTAGCCCATCATCACTAGCAAGTGCATTAATGAAGCTAGAAAGGTATGCAAAAGATGGGTATTTTTCTGATGCTGAAACACATCCTGCAAGCGCTCATTTGTTTATTATCAACCCCTTAAGGGGCGAGAAATTAACAGCGTTATTTCGAACACATCCGCTTACAGAAGAGCGCGTCCGGCGATTAAATTCAATGGATTAATATGGTCCATTAATGTGATTATTAATCACAGCATACGTACGTAAATAGATTACGTCACTTTTAACTAAAAACGACTGAACTTATGATTACCTCAAAAGAATTTAAGTTGCTGACTCTTACTATCTTATTGGCCATTTGTGGTGCGCTTGGGTTAGACATTCACCTTGCGTCACTACCTCACATTATGATTGATTTACACACTGACAAGCAAGCCATGCAGCAATCTATTAGTATCTATATATTGGGTGCGGCATTTAGCATGCTCGTATATGGACCACTTTCAGATAAAATAGGGCGCAAGCCCGTAGTCTTGTTTGGGTTAACTTTATTTTGCACCGCAAGTTTTTTTACATCCACGATTAAATCCGTGGAATACTTTTTGATACTGAGATTATTACAAGGACTTGGATCTGGCGTTTCTTGGGGGCTTGCTCGTATTATTGCAGCTGATGTCATGCAGAACGAACGATTAGCGGCGATTGGTTCTTATTTCACATTGTTTTTGAGTTTATCCCCATTGCTTGCTCCTGTTCTAGGAGGATATATACAGCACTGGTTTAATTGGCGAGTCAATTTTATCGTACTTGGTGGTGTTGTTTTAATAGTCTTAATTTGTTTTATACTTTTTTTTGAAGAAACAAATCAACATAAAGATTCAGGTGCGTTTGCGTTAAATTCACTTTTAAAAAATTATGCTTCATTTTTTAAAAATCGATTTTTTGTTGGCGCAGTTTTATTGGGTGGCATTTCACTGTCTGTTAATATCCTTTATATCACATTAAGTTCGTTTATCTTTCAAGAAGAATTTCATACATCGCCTATTGAGTTTGGCTGGCTAACGGCTATTATTGGCGCCTCAAGCGTTCTAACAAAACTTATATCCCCATATTTTATTTTAAAATCAAAAAATCAAAAAATTATGAAGGTAGGTATACTTTTTTTAGTGTGCAGCGGAATTTTTTTATTAATCACAAGTATGATGGGAATAATTAATATCCCACTTGTTTTAATTGGCGTTTCGATTGCGATGGTTGGCCTAATTTTGATGGGAAATACGGCGATGTCGATGGCACTGAGCCCTTTTCATGATAAAAGGGGTAGTGCAGGTGCTTTGTTTGCGTTTTTCCAATTATTTCTTTCTTTTGGCGTTAGTGCATTAGCTGCTGGATTAGTTTACTCAGGAACAAGTATATTAGCAGGACTTTACTTTCTATTAGGTATGCTTGCTATATTATTCAATAAGATATGTTTGCATCAAAAGTAATGCGTGTCCGTACGATTATAAAAGCAGGGCGATACAATTAATTCCCTAAAAATGACGTGATTTAAGGTAAGCGCTCGGTAAACCCCATCTAACGATCCTCTTTTATTTTCGAGATACTGCCTCTGAATTAAATATTTCGGAGGATTTCATGAAGATTTCAGCAGAGAGACGCGCGTACTGGGAAAAGCATTTGGCTGATTGGAAGAGCAGCGGATTAACCCAGAAGGATTACTGCAGCCGCGAGAACCTTACTTATGGCTCATTCAAAAACTGGCGCAGCCAGCTGATTGAGACGGCTGGCCCTCAAGCACCGAGCTTCATTGAAGCGACCCCCGTGGAACCTGAAAAATCATCGAGCAACGCGTTGGTATTACAAATTTCACTCGCAAATGGTTCGCGTATTGGCGTCAGTGCACAAGCTTCACCTGAGATGATTGAGCAGGTACTGACGCTTACAGGTCGAGCATCATGATTCGTCTGAATTCAGAGGTTCGTGTTTACCTTGCCACAACAGCTGTTGATGGACGCAAAGCGATTAACGGGTTAAGTGCGTTTATTATCGAAGAGTTTGAAGCGCCCCTCATGGATGGATCGGTGTTTGTTTTTTATAACCGCGCACGCGACCGTGTGAAGTGTTTATTTTGGGATAAGAACGGATTTGTCCTTTACCAGAAGCGTATGGAGCGGGGTAAATTTAAAATCAATCGAACAGAGGACGGGCTCTTCGTGCTGACACAACAGCAACTTGACTGGCTTCTTGCTGGGTTGGATTATGCGCTGATGTCGGAATTTCCAGACCTTAATTTCGAGCATATTTTTTAGAAATAAACCCTGATTATTACTGGGTTTTAGTGCCATTGCGAGAGAGTTTTTGGTATAATGCTCCTCATTGAAACGAGGTTTGTACGATACGACATGAACACTGAATCAGCACCAAACATTGAAGAAATCACAGCTGAAAATTCAAAGCTTCAGGCCTTAGTTTCGCAACTAAAATCACAAAACGAAACTTTGCACCACCAACTGTATTTAATGAAGCATGCGCGCTTTGGCCGTAAGTCCGAGAAAGATGCGGTGACTGAGCAGATGTCGCTTCAATTTGATGAGGCAGATTCGACTTCCCCGGAGCCAGAGGCCCCTGAAGAAACCACTGAAACCATAACTTACACAAGGACAAAAGGTCAGGGACGTAAGCCACTACCTAAGTCACTGCCTTATATTGAAAATGTGTATGACCTTGCTGAAGAAGAAAAACAATGCGCTTGTGGCTGTACTTTGACGCACATCAGCGATGAATGCAGCGAGCAGCTTGATGTGATTCCTCAGATGACGTTTCGTGTTGTAAATATCCGTAAAAAATACGCGTGTAAAACGTGTGAAGAGACGATTAAATCTGCCAAGCTTCCTCAGCAGCCCATTCCTAAAAGCATGGCAGCTCCTGGGTTATTAGCAACCGTGATTGATGCTAAATTTAATCGTCATACACCACTTTACCGTCAAGAGGACATGTTTAAACGCGCCGGGTTATCAGTGACACGAGGAACGCTGGGTGATTGGCTGATTAAATCAGCGGCGCTACTTACACCTCTGGTTAAACTTATGGAGGATATCATTCAAAACCATGATATTGCCTATGCTGATGAGACAACCCTTCAGGTTTTGAAAGAAAAAGGTAAAAAAGCGACGAGTAAATCTTACATGTGGCTCTTCATCGGCGGACCTCCTGATAAGCGCTCATTTATTTATGCGTATCATCCAACACGAGCAAATCGGGTGGCAACTGATTTTTTTGAAGATTATCAAGGTTACCTTCATGCGGATTGCTATGGCGCTTATGTGAGCCTGGGTAAAAAAGAAGGCATAACCCATGTAGCGTGTATGGCTCATGCACGACGTTATTTTGTTGATGTCACACGTCTCGCCAAAAAGAAGAAAGGGCTCGCCTTCAAGGTCGTTGAACAAATCGCAAAGCTTTATCACATTGAAAAGCTGCTTAAAGAAGAGCAAGCCAGCCCTGAGCGCATCAAACAGGTCCGGCAAGAAAAATCAGCACCGATACTCAAGAGCATGAAAACCTTAATCGACGACAACATCACGAAGGTACCGTCCCAAGGTCCTCTCGGCAAAGCCGTCAATTACATGCTGAACCACTGGGATGCACTCAATCAGTATTTAAACGATGGGCGACTTGAAATAGACAATAATCGTGCCGAACGCCCAATCAAACCTTTTGTGATTGGTCGTAAAAACTGGCTCTTTCATGGCAATGACGTGGGCGCGCGTGCTGGTGGCACGTTATTTTCTCTCATCGAAACGTGTAAAGCACATAATATTGATGTTTTTGCGTGGCTTAAGCATGCATTAAGCAACATTCAGCAAGCTGATACCGTAGAAAAATTAGAAGAACTGCTACCTTTCAATGTTAAACCTGAGCAACTCGAAGCTGCTCGAGTTATGCCACAGCTGATTTTTCCTGACAAGAAGGGTGATCACTGAGCGCTTACGATTTAAGCAACATTAGACATCATTTCGCAAAGCAATATGCGAGGAATTCCAATGTCTGCAATATGAATATCGCCCAGATATTCCTTCGATTTTTGATTGGAAAATCCAAGTTTTGATCTTGCCACGATAAAACGGACACCTCACTAAGCAACCATTTTAACTTCAA
>CAXBBS010000025.1:0-7653 GCA_963974485.1 uncultured Legionella sp. | reverse complement strand
TTTAATTCTAAAAAGCCCCTTAGATTTATATAATCTAAGGGGCTTTTTTTTGTTTGAAATTTATAAGTTTATTGTTTATGGTAAGATAAGCTATTTTATTGTTTATTTGATGATAAAAAATACTAATATACTTATTTGTAATATACTTGTATGTTTCATCCTGCTTTCGGGTTGTGCGTTGTACGGCCCTACCTATAAAAAACCTGAAATCAAGACACCCGAAAAATGGAACAGCTCGGATAATTTATCCAAGACCGAAAATATTAATTTGCCAGCAATGGAATGGTGGAAGCAATTCAATGATAAGCAGTTAACGCACTTAATTCACAAAGCTGTTGAGAATAATAATAATATTCAAGTGGCCTTAGGTCGTGTGTTGGATGCCCAAGGTGAGTTGTTGCAAGTTCAATATTCGATTATACCGTCGGTGAATGCATTAATTCTGGGGTATGCGAGCACTAAAGTTAATATTTTTGATCCGGGATTTAGTTCGGGTGTGTTGCCTACGTATGCTTTGAATTTATTTCAATATTTGAGATCCAGTGAACGCGCTAAGGCCAAGGCTTTTTCTGAAGCAGCCATACGTGACGCGGTGGCATTAACCGTGATCAGTGAAACAGCAGCAGGTTATTTTGCATATTCAGGTCATACGTATTTATTAAACCAAGAGCAGCGGCTGGTCGCCGATCTTAAAGACTTGCTTTATTTAAGTAAAAAGCAGTACACCGAAGGGTTAATTTCGTTATATACATTGCAGCAATATGAACAGGATTATGACAAAGCTAAAGCCGAGTTACCGATTGTACAAAATAATGTAGTTTTGTCTCGCAACGCACTTAAATTACTGCTGAATGAAAATCCAGGTGATGTTGATATTGGCTCGAGGTTTATGAATTTAAATAGCCGTGCGCTTGTGCCTGTTAATCTACCTTCTCAAGTATTAAAAAATAGACCGGATGTACGTGCAGCAGAGCAAAAGCTCGTAGCAGCCAATGCCGAAGTCGGTGTGGTTACTTCTACTTTTTTTCCGACAGTGAGCTTAACGAGCATTGGCGGTTCAGTTGCTGAGGGGCTTGCGCGTTTGTTTTCAGGCGGGCATGATTATTGGAATAGTTTAACCTTATTTGGCATGCCCTTACTCGCACCTGAATATGCGGGGCAATACAAATCAGCGAAAGGGTTGCGTTATGCTGCCTACCGTGAGTATATTCAAGTGGTTCGCGCGGCGTTTAAATCGGTAGATGATGATTTATCGACTCATCAAGAATATTATGCAAGTTTTGTTGCGCAGGGTCATAATTTTGCGAGCAGCCAAAAAGCCTTGAACTTAGCAACAAATAGTTATGATCAAGGGTTGTATAGCTATCCAACGTTATTAATCAATAAAATTAATATGGATCGAGCAGCAATTGATTTAACGAAGTCTAAAATTGCACAATTAACGACGATTGTGCGCTTGTACCAAGATTTAGGTGCAGGTTATGCTTATCAATGTAATAAGACGACATCATGAATAAATTATTGTGTAGACCACGGATGCTTTTCAGCTTGACCATGATCATGATGCTTGTGGGCTGCTTTGAAAAAACAAAACAAGATGATCCACGGTCGCATGTCGATGCGCAAAAAATTTCGACGCATGATGTTGAATATGTTCTCAATTATCCTGCATTTGTTCAGGGTGTGGTGGACTATCAAGTGATTTCTCGAATTAGCGGTGTGATATATAAAAAATATTACACAGAGGGCACGTTTGTAAAAAAAGGTCAGCCGATTTATCAAGTGGATCCTCGGCCTTTTGAGTGGGAACTCAAAGGCTATGAAGGTGCGCTGGTTAAAGACAAGGCCGCACGAGATAATTATAAAATTATTTATGATCGCTACCAAAGTTTGTATAAAAGCAAAGCGGTTTCAAAACAGGATGTTGAAATACAACGCATTAAGTACATGGCGGCTGTCGGTGATGTAGAAACCGATGAGGCGGATATTGGACGAACCAAATTGAGCTTAAAATATTGTTTGGTACGCTCTCCTGCCGATGGTTATATTGCAGAGCGAGCGGTGACGATCGGTTCGATGGTGACCGCGTTTGTAACTGTGCTAAATAAACTGAATTCCGTGAATCAAATGTATTTATTATTTTCGATGCCAGAAAATCAGCGGTTGGATATCGAAGATGGTGTGTTGAATAAGAGTTTAAGCATCCCAGATAATGCAAAATTTCCTATTGATATCGAGCTTGCGAATGGAAAAGTGATTAAAGACGCAGGTTATGTTGAATTTATTGATACACGGATTGCATTGACCAATGGCGCTTGGAACATGCGAGCGTTTGTTGATAATACGTTGATGGACAATAAATTATTGGCTGGTCAATATGTGACGGTATTTATTAAAAACATTCGTTATTTGAATACGTTTAGTTTGCCCCAAGAAGCAATCATGCTCGATGATTCTGGACACTATATTTATTTGGTAGAAAATAATAAAGCGGTTAAACGTTATATAATAACAGGAAAAATGTACGGTAAAGGTCAATGGATGATAAAAGAAGGGCTCAAAGAGGGCGACGTGGTGGTGACTCACGGCAATATTCGTATTAGCGCAGGTCAAACCCTGACGATTGATGCTTTGAAGGACGCTTAATTTATGTTTTGCCGTTTTTTTATTCTACGTCCTGTTCTATCCACCGTGATTGCGATAGTGCTCGTAATTGCAGGTCTTGTTGCCATGTATGCTTCGCCAATGGAGCAGTATCCTAATATTGTTCCTCCGACACTGACGGTTACAGCAAAATTTCCTGGTGCAAGCAGTGCGGCCATTGCCGATGCGGTGGCAGCTCCGATTGAGTTCCAAATGTCAGGTGTTGCGCATATGATTTATATGCAATCGTCATCGTCGACAGGGGACAGTACGTATGTATTAAATATATATTTTGAAGTCGGTACTAATTTAGAGCTGGTCGAAGCGGATGTGCTTAACCGGATTAGTACAGCCATGCCCCAACTCCCATTTCAAGTGCAACAGCAAGGCATTACTGTACGGATGATGAATCCGGATTTATTTCTTGTGATTCCGTTTTATTCCAAATCAGGATCGCTGAGTAATAACTATATTAGTAATTATTTAGTGCGCTATGTGTACCCTGTGATTTCACAAGTACGTGGTGTAGGTGTTGCTTTGTTGCACGGTGAACGTGCCTTTGCAATGCGCGCGTTGCTTGATACCAATAAGATGAATTACTACAAAGTGAATACGCAAGATATTGTCAATGCGGTCAATGATCAGAATATGCAATATGCCATTGGTCAGAATGCGATGGAGCCGATGAAATCGCATGAAAAATTTAATTTTGTGATTAATCCGCCGGGATTTTATAAAAAAATTGATCAGCTGAAAAAAACCGTGATTCGAGCAACTCAGGACGGTGTGCAGGTCGTGCGTGTCGAAGATGTTGCTGATGTTAAAATGGAGGCGCAAAGTTATGTAACGCGTTTTTATTTTATGAAAAAAGATAAGCAAAATAAAATTCATGAATATAAAGGCACGGCACTCTTAGTCTATTTAATACCTGGTTCTAACCAAATTTATGTTAAGCATGAAATCACCCAAGCATTGAATAAAATTAAACAACATATGCCTGCAGGCATCGATTTTTTTAATCTGTATGATTCCTCTGATTTTATTATTTTGTCGATAAAAGCGGTGATCAGTACGTTGTTGATTGCATTTGCGTTGGTGTTTGTTGTTGTGATGTTATTTATTCAGAATTTCCGTGGAACCATGATTCCTATCTTGGCTATTCCAGTATCTATAATAGGAGCATTTGCGTTTACGTATGCTTTAGGATTTTCGATTAACACACTCACGTTGTTTGGTATGGTGTTGGCTATTGGTATGGTGGTGGATGACGCCATCGTGGTTTTGGAGTGCAGCGAACGCATCATGAAAGAAACTAAATGCAGCTCGGTGGATGCGGCCATTGCTGCGATGAAAGAAGTTGCTGCACCCGTGATGGCAATTGTTTTGGTATTAAACGCCGTATTTATACCCGTGACTTTTTTGGGAGGTTTCAGCGGCGTTCTGATGAAGCAATTTGCCGTGACGATCGCGATTTCAGTCACGTTATCAGGCCTTGTTGCCTTAACGCTTACACCGATGTTATGCGGTTTGTTTTTAAAAAATGTTGATTATGAGAATCCCAAGCCCAAGAAAATATTTTTTCAAAAATTTGATGCAGGATTTGAGTATCTAACTCAAAAATATCTTCAAATCGTGATGTGGACGATGGGGCATGTAAAAAAGACGTTGTGTATATGGGGAGGGATATGCTTTTTAGTTATTTTATTATTTATTAAAGTGCCTACATCGCTGATTCCTCTGGAAGATATGGGGTATTTTTATAATCGATTACAGGTGGCATCGGCCGGTTCACTTGATTACACCACAACACAAGCAAAAAAAATCGCACGTGAGATGCTTAAGCTGCCTTATATGGATCGGATTGGCATGATGGTGGGGCGAGACATTGCTGATAATAATTCAAATAAAACCAACACAGCAACGTTGGATGCCTTGCTTAAGCCGTACGCTGATAGGCCGGGTAAAAAACAGGATGTAGATGCGGCGCTCGCGGCTACAACCAAAATTAATCATCAAAATAAAGATATTAATGGCCTTGCGTTTAACCAACCACCTATTCGAGGCATGAGTCCTTTGGGTGGGGTCACGTTTTATCTTCAGGCAAGGCAACCTGTCTCCGTCAAGGCGATGCATCGAGACTCGGTGAAATTGGTTGAGTATTTAGAAAAAAATTATCCTGCAGTATTAAGTGCACAGCAGTTTTATGATGTGAACGTGCCTCAATTATATATTGATGTGGATGCACGTAAAACCTATCTTTACGGCGTAACCTATGAAGATGTGTTTCATGCACTGCAATCAGCATACGGTAATTATTATATTAATTTTTTTACCAAATGGAATAATTTATATTGGATTATTATGCAGGGTGAGTATCGATACCGTAGTGTTCCTGAGCTCATGGATACGGTGTATGTGAAAGCTAAAGACGGCACCATGACGCCCATAGGAAGCCTAGTTACGGTTAAATATAAAACGGGACCTGAAGTTGTGACGCGACTGAATGATTTCTTGGCGAGCCAAATTGTGGTGAATCCGGATACGAAGCACGGTCACACACAAGGTGACGTGATGAATGCGATTCGTGATGCAGCGCCCAAGGTAGTCGGAAAAAAATATTCGGTCCAATGGTTCGGGCCGTCGTACCAAGAAAACTTGGCGGGAAGTAAGTCTACGGCTGCCGTGGTGTTTGGGTTAATTATGGTGTTCTTGATTTTAAGTGCGCTTTACGAGATGTGGACGTTGCCGTGCATAATTTTATTTGCATTGCCGTGTGCGTTGTTTGGCGCGATGTTCGCGTTGTTTATTTTTACCATGCCAAATAATATTTATTTTCAAATTAGCTTGCTTGCTTTGATTGGTCTGTCGGCTAAAAATGTAATTTTAATTGTGGAGGCGGCATACGACAAAGTTCGCTCTGAGAACATGCCCGCGCAAGAAGCGGCTTTGTATGCCGCAAATATTAGATTTAGGCCGATTATCATGACGTCACTTGCGTTTATTTTTGGCGCGGTTCCATTGGTCACGGCCACGGGTGCTGGCGCACATGCACAGCATTCTGTTGGAACCGGGATTATTGGTGGCATGCTGGGCTCAACATGTTTAGCTACGTTGATTACGCCGTTGTTTTTTGTTTTGGTTATGCGTAATTATCGGTCAAACTCAACTCAAGTGAAGATATCGAGCTAATTGTACTAGGCAAGGTATAAAAAATGCGGTATGATGCCCTCCGATTGCTGGCATAGCTCAGTTGGTAGAGCAACTGATTTGTAATCAGTAGGTCCCGGGTTCGACTCCTGGTGCCAGCACCATAGAAAATAGTTGTAGAAAACCACTTCTATCGCCTTAAAATGATTGACTTTCACCGCATCATGAAAGACAATGGCGTTCTTTTTGGAGGGATTCCCGAGCGGTCAAAGGGATCAGACTGTAAATCTGACGGCTCAGCCTTCGGAGGTTCGAATCCTCCTCCCTCCACCAGATACATAGTAAAAGAAAGACTGCGGGTGTAGTTCAACGGTAGAACTTCAGCCTTCCAAGCTGATAGTGTGGGTTCGATTCCCATCACCCGCTCCAATATTTAAAAACCGTAGGGCGTATCAATGCCCACATAGCTCAGGCGGTAGAGCACTTCCTTGGTAAGGAAGAGGTCGCTGGTTCGATTCCAGTTGTGGGCACCACATGATGATAGATAACTAGATGGGGAGACTTTCCGATGGCTAAGGAAAAATTTGAACGTAATAAGCCGCACGTAAATGTCGGTACAATTGGTCACGTTGACCACGGTAAAACGACGTTGACCGCTGCAATCACAAAAGTTATGGCAGAGATGTCTGGTGGTTCAGCAGTAGCTTTTGAAAATATTGATAAAGCGCCAGAAGAGCGAGCTCGTGGTATTACGATTTCAACAGCGCATGTTGAATATGAATCTCCTACACGTCACTATGCTCACGTTGATTGCCCAGGTCACGCGGATTATGTGAAAAACATGATTACGGGTGCTGCGCAAATGGACGGTGGTATCTTGGTTGTTTCAGCTGCTGATGGTCCTATGCCTCAAACTCGCGAGCACATTTTGTTGTCTCGTCAGGTTGGTGTGCCTTGCATCGTTGTTTTCTTGAATAAAGCTGACATGGTTGATGATGAAGAGCTTTTAGAGCTGGTTGAAATGGAAGTTCGTGATTTGTTGAGCTCATATGATTTCCCTGGAGATGATATTCCAGTGGTTATTGGTTCAGCATTGAAAGCGCTTGAAGGTGAAGCAAAAGGTGTTGAGTCGGTTAAAAAACTTGTTCAAGCGATGGATGATTACATTCCTGAGCCTGTGCGTGATACCGATAAAGCATTTTTGTTGCCAATTGAAGATGTGTTCTCTATTTCAGGTCGCGGAACGGTTGTAACCGGTCGTATTGAAAGCGGTGTGGTTAAAGTCGGCGAAGAAGTTGAAATCATCGGTATTCGTGACACGGTTAAAACAACGTGTACGGGTGTTGAAATGTTCCGTAAGTTGCTAGATCAAGGTCAAGCTGGTGATAACGTGGGTGTTTTACTTCGCGGCGTTAAGCGTGAAGACGTTGAGCGTGGTCAAGTATTAGCGCATCCAGGTACGGTTAAGCCGCACGTACGTTTTGAAGCAGAAATATATGTTCTGTCAAAAGACGAAGGTGGTCGACACACACCATTTTTTGATGGATACCGTCCTCAGTTTTATTTCAGAACAACCGACGTTACAGGAAACTGTAAATTGCCGGAAGGTATTGAAATGGTTATGCCTGGTGATAACGTTAAAGCTGAAATATCATTACATGCTCCGATTGCAATGCATGAAGGTTTGCGTTTTGCAATTCGGGAAGGTGGTCGTACCGTTGGTGCGGGTGTTGTTGCTAAAATCATCGAGTAATATTGATGATTTTGCAGTTGTGTGGGCCCGAAGTATATATCGGGCCTTTGAATATAGGCCAGTAGCTCAATTGGCAGAGCGGCGGTCTCCAAAACCGCAGGTTGGGGGTT
>CAXBBS010000024.1:0-15602 GCA_963974485.1 uncultured Legionella sp. | reverse complement strand
CTGCACCCTAATCCTGCACCCTAATCCTGCACCCTAATCCTGCACCCTAATCCTGCACCCTAATTCCGCACCCTAATTAAATTAAATAACCCTACATTAAGATCGTAACATTATGTTATTTCATTGATTTTACATATAAGTCGAGCGTTTTATAATTCAAAAAATAAGGGGCTTGTAATTAACGATTTATAGCGTAAATTTTAATTGGAGTTAAAACATCAATAATCAATTATATTTTACATTCATATATAAAATATTTACCTCTATATATTCAAATAAATAAAACAAGATTATTTCAAATGATATTAACTAAGCTTTATAAGAAAAAAATAAAGCCTTATTCCTGTATCTAAAAACCCAATTTAATGAAATATAGACCTTAACAAATAACGATTGAGTCAATATCATATTATTAAAGCTATTTATTAGATTTATAAAACAAATTCTTGACTTTGATTTATGGCTATCCCTCTGTTTTTACGATGTTTTTTAATCATTGACATGCGGATATTCGATCATCTATAACTGATCGTGAGGCTTATAAATATTAACTACAAAGTCGATTTTAAATATTTATGTCACGAAAATTTAAAATAATAAATGGGCGATACAAAACATATTCTAATAATAAAAAGGGCGATACCAATGACGCTTCAAACAACAACATAAAACCAGGAAGGTAATAAAGGGAAGTTTGCAGACCTCCCTTTACTAAATTTGACTAGGGACGGGTCCCTAAACATTTAATACACTCTCCATTAAATGTTAGCCCTGTTCCCAAGAAATTTCAATAGGATTCTATTGGATAGGGATATTTTATGGCTAAAATTCCAGGGAACCTCTCATCGGTTCACCATGCATCGTTTGAGCGACTCCATGACATCACGAATAACTACAACCAAGCGACACTCTTGGACAAGCTTATTTTCTGGTGGCAGATATCCAACTACACCCTAGAGGATGGGCATACGTGGTTTACACGTAGCATCTCTCAAATCGCAGAGGACTCACGTCTATCAGAGCGCTCTGTAACGCGCTATCTGAAGATGTTTGCAGAAGCAGGTTACATTGAGAAAACCACGCGCCTTTATAAAAAAAAGAACCTCTACATCCGTGTGACCGAAAAACTGATGTCACGTATCGGTGGTCAGGTTCAACTTGCAGCAAATAAAGCAGTGGAGAGAGCGCCTTCTTTCATTAAAAAGGAAGACACAACCCATACACCGTGCGTTTTTTCGGAACATGTTGGCGTGACCGGTAACGCCAATTTGGCGGTTTCCATATATAAAGAACAAGATTGTAATACTTCAACTAACAATACAGTTAGGGAAGCTTGTAGCGTTACTTTTGGGGATAACGGCTTTGTAGAGCACAACCCAACCCCTGAAAGCTGTGTTGAAGAACCTGGGGTAGAAATCCCTAAGGCAACCAACCCCTCTAACTACCCAACCTACGCTGTTGAACAACAAATCGGGGAGCGACTCTCTGAGACGACCAAAAACTACATCAAGGGCACGATGCGTAACCTGAATACCCAGTATCAACTTGAGTTTTCAAACCCTGAGCAAGTATTCTCTGAGATTGTATTCTCGCTACTGAACACTGAAAAACAATTTCCCGGCATTCAAGACATGCACCATCGCATGAACCTGATTGCAAAACTCATGCGTGAGAAGCGGTGGTGTACACCGAAGGGTTTCTACAACCACTGGGACGTAGGGCAAGTATTTAAAGCTAAGCAAGAAAAACAGGTTGTGCGCGCACACAAGCTCAAGCAACAAGAGAGTAGGGGAGACACGTTATACTCGTCATCTGAGGCTAAAGCGTGCAAATACAGCCATATCACAGCGATGAATGCAGAGGCCCAAGCTTATCAAGAGCTCCAAGCCTTGATAGCAACTGAAACACGCTACTTAAGCATGATGGAAGCGCAATATAAGCGACAACCTAACTCGATGAACGAACGTGTGGTTGAGGGTACGGCGATAAAGCTTGCAAAACTACACGACCAACTTGGGATGATGGAGATGGCGAAGCATCAAAAGGCGGCTTGAGGTGATTATTTCCATGTTGCGTGATGGGGTGGGAGGTTTTGAGTGTCAAAACAAGCAAAGACAGACACATCGGCGGCTTTTCCTGTGAGGGTATCAACACAGGCGTTACGGAGGGTAGCCTCCAGCTCAAAACCACAGCGTTTGGCGACGTTGATGCTTTTTTCATTGTTCGCTTGAATGGATATTTGTACGCGTTTGGCTTTGAGTTTTCCAAAAGCGTAGCGTGTGAGTGCTGTCGTGAATTCGGTTGCTAACCCACGTCCGGTGTAGTTTGAGTCAAGCCAATATCCTGGCTCATAGAAGGGCACTGAAGGGTTGCTTTTTTCATTGAAACCAGAGCACCCAATTAGGCAGGCATCTTCTTTGTGAAAAATCACCATGGGAAAATTAGATTGTTTGTTAGAGTCCCATTGCTCAACGGCATGCTCCACAAACTGCAATGTGGTGCTAATGCGCGTATTATGCGCCCAAGCCACCCAGGGCTTCAGTGATTCCTGTGAACGATTGATGAGTTTGTTCAGGGGGATTTCATCGCCCGACTGAGGCGGCCTAAGAATTAAGCGTTCGGTTTCTATGAGTGCACACATCGTTGTGGTCCGAAGCGAAAGTGATAGACATTATCGTATCACAGAATCTGCATCAAGTGAGTGATGTAAGCCCTGTCTTACAGTTCAACGAGCTAGACACCAATTTCATAACCACTTCTTACTGTGTAAAATGAGCGCAAATCAACGGGGTCTTGTAGCCCACCACTTGTGTTAAACATGAAGGAGAAGTACGTTGTTACCGCTTCTAGCGCTTACTCTGGCTTCATCGCCGGCCGCTCAAGGCGTTGTGATAGCTTACGCAACTGCAACGGTTGCCAAGCATATTGATATCAATGCTGATTTATATTTTAATTTGTGTGCGGCATATCGAAATGCTCTGCCAGCCTTTCACGCGACAGCAGAAAATGTTGGCCAAGTGGCCCATCGAAATGCTGATGCGTTGGTAACAGAAATATCTGAGCATCTGCATCAGGTTGCGGGAGATACCACACAACAAAACACACGTGTGAACGAAGCATCAGCAGACTATGAGTTCAATTTAATCGAGCTGAGAGACGTCACCGAGCAGTTAGATGAGGCCGTGACCGTAGTTGTTGATTCACGGGAAGAAAATAGCGGTGAGATTCAACATGCCATTGAAGCTCAAATCAATACTCAATCTAGTCTTGCGTTGCAGCAATCAATGGTTCAAGAGATGGCTGCATCTTTAGCTCACCTTCCTGAGTTGCTTCAAAGCAACCGAGAGATGCAGACACTTAGGGTTGAGAATGCACGTCTTCTTCTTGAAACTGAAGGTTATGCTTCACGCGCAGAAATGCTCTTAGATGTTTTGAAAGAAAAGAGCGTAGAACATGTGGGTCTTCAAGCTAAAGTAGAAAGTCTTGAGGCGAAAGTGTCAGGGTACGCCTCGCGGATGAATACCGCTCTTGCCCTAGTGGGTGACAAACAGCGTGAGGTTGATGATCTACGTAACCAGATTAACGAACAAGCTGAAGATAAGAAAAACGCAGGTACCCATTTTTCACTTAATCTTTTTTCTTAAGGCGGTTGTTATGCCATCCATTAATGTTGAGTTAAATTCCCCCCATGAACGCCATATTCAAGAAGACGTGCCTGAACGTAGCGCTAATGATGCTTTACTCTATGATTTACAGGCTCAGGTTCGCATTATTGGCGGAATGAGTCCTAGCCTTAGTGCGCTGGCGGAACTTTATCAACAACGGAAAAGTCGTATCGACCAATTTGCAGAGTGGTACAGCAATAAATCTCACGGGGAAAAGCTTTGGCTCGGTGGGACGGTTGTTTCGGTCAGTTATCTTGTTGGGGCATTCATAGGGGTTGCATGGCTTCTCACTGGATTAGTGACGGCGCTGTATGCGACGGCTACCGCTATTATAGAAGAGCACGCAGAACTCGTGAGGCAGCGTGACACCTTGTTTTTAGACGACATTCCCAAGATGGAAGCGTCACTCAAGACATCTATTGAGTCCTTTTGTGTTTTAGGAAGAAAAATCACCATGGTGTTCAAATCGCTCAATGAATTAACCATGACGCGCTCTGAGGGAATATTTGAGTTGAAAGAGAATGTAGGTGTTATGCGAGGTCATAACCTTCGCTACACATCACTTATTGAAGCGCTGGGTGAGGTAGCCGAGAAACTATCTGCACATCAAAATGGGGTAGCATTAGACAAAGCCGAGCTTGATGGGATGTGCACCGAGCTTCAAAATAGGTTGCAAGAGGCTGAAGCATTGACATCGACACTCACAGGTCTTGTTACAACCGTTGAGCAAGAGCTAAAAACCCATGTTTCATCTGAATCATTAGGACTTCAAGGTGGTGATGTTGAAGCCCCATCCATAAGTGATAAGACAGCGGCGCACTTCACTGAAATCGACCGTGAGATTGAGTTGCATCGCAACCCTAATAAGGTAGCGAGCACGAGCCATACAGTTTCCGTAAGCCATGCTGACGAAGACTTTTCGGATTTTGACCAGGCATTAAAAGAAATTCAACGCGCCGATAGCGTGAGCAAGGCGTGTCATCAATCCCGTTCAGAGAAAAATTCAGGCGGATATGCGTTTGCATTTCCTTCCTTATTTTGATTTTTGTTTTAGTCGCTGTCGCGAAATAGAAGGTAGCCCATAACTTACCCCTTGGGTCAGAAAAAACGAAAGCCCTTTGCTGAATTAATGACGTTATTTTGTCAAACATGGCCTATAATAATCATCATAAAGCGAATTTACACAACACATGAGGCAAGACCCATGCTTATTCCACTCATTGAGCCTACATCACCACGCTACATCCACGTTAACCCCGCGACCAATCGCGTGCACCTGCTCGTGCCGTTTGTTGGCGGGCAGGATATCAGCACCGATAACACCTGTCGCTCAACGGCAGAGGTCGATGCATTTTTTGGTGGTGGCGGTTTCAGCGAACTAGAATCGTATAAAAACGTTCTGGAATTTCATATCTCGTTGCTTGAAGAGGGCGATACCGGACACAGCATTAAACAAGAGCGCCTACGCCAAATTAATATCTACCTTGATGCAGTCCGTAATATGAGAGAAGGTTATCAAGATACGGTCAACGATTTTTTAGCCAAACCTTCGAACTTATACAGCATTCAACTACGACCATGCGAGCAAGACAATTACGGCAACGTGGTTAATCCGGTGTTTACCATTAAGCGAGGTAATGATTTTTCAGGTACGCCATCATCACCGTTATATAATCAAATGCATAAGGTATTTCCGGGGCTTACCCTGGGGAAACCCGACCCACGTACAGAGCTTGTCACCGCGACCTTAAGCGCTTTATCTCAAGATGCAAGCTTTGAAGACATCCAGCGCGTATTAACCGAGCAATGCCAGCGTTTGTTTGACACACCTGTGGATTTTCAGCGTTATATCGAACCATGGTCTAATGGGCAGCGCGAGGAGGAAAAAGAGGCTAGTAAAGCGAATATCGATAGGATGAGGGAACTGATTGGTGAAGAGGAAACCCGAGAAGGTTACGTTAATACATTGCTAGGGTTTTGTGCACCGAACCTATCGGCCTCATTTACAGGCTCACCGTTTTATCATGGTGCGTATACAACACCAGCAGAACAAGCCGAACGCCTGTCAATCATGACACAATTTTACCTAGCCGTTTTAAATATTCATTGTCGCGCACAAAACATTAGCAACGAAAATTTCGGACAAATTCTAGATAATAACGCGGCATTAAGTCAGGCACTCGTCGATACAGTATCAAACGCCTTAACAAACGGTGATGATGTGGAACATGCCATCATCATGTTTATTAATTCACACAAAAAGGTATTTAAGCTATCGCGTGATTTAAGCGCAGCCGATAAAGACGCGATTCAAGCCAAATTTGAAATCACCTATCGTACCGTCACGGCCACCAAAGAAAATCCACACATGGATGATTTCATGATACTGGATACCGAAGCTCGTGATGAACACGCTGTATTCTTCACGCAAAAAGGTTTGATTTGCACAGACTTCGCGAATATAGCAACCACAGGGCCAAACCGAGCCTATTTTGCTGAAATTCGTGAAGAAGCGGCCACGCATCCCGATGTTATGAGACCTCAAGATGAGGCGGTGATGACGGTGGAAATCGAGCCCGAAGCACTCGTGGATAAATTAGACACCATCGAATGGGATAAGCTCCCCAAAGAAGTGGTCGATGCCTGTCGTGCTTTACCGGCTTTCCAACTGCGTCAGTTTCCAGACGATGTCGCCAAAGGCAATCAAGACGAAGCAGAGGCTATCTTAAAAGCCTCCGATAACAAACAAACCCTCCTGACAACGCCTGCTCGATTTACCGATTACTCGGGCCGAACGTTTAACTGCACCGCCTACGAATACGCCTATTGGGCTAAAGACACCCACATGAGTCGCATGCTCGAACGCCACATGGATGATGCGACCAAAACGTTAATGTTAGACAAAGTAAACGAAATGGAGCGCTCAGGCCTTGCTTATCAACAACATGGAGTTGATTATCAAAACCCACATTATGACGTGAGCTTTGTGCTGAAAGACTTAAGCCCCGAGGAATTTCGTCAATTACAAGCGATGGTGGGTCAAAACCTGCCAAAAATACAACAGGTCTCCGCAGCCAGTTATCAAACGCTCCCGTTCACCGCAACAGAATATGAACAGCTTAAAAAAGCATTAGACCACCATAAGCAATACAGGATGACCTCGTTTTTTTATACATCCCCCGCCAATGCCATCAGCAATAAATTAACCTTTGATTTTAAATCGCTAATCACAGCACTGGATACCTACGTGACGCATTATGATAGCTGGGATTCTCACCAGCGGGCTCAAGCCTGGCTCGACGTAGGTAAGGCTCAGCGGGAAGTTCCCGTACATATCGCCAACGAATATTGCAGACCGGACCGCTCATTTGACCCCTGTCCAGAATTTAATGAGCCTCGGTTGCCTCGCTCTCGTTCATTTTATAATTTGATTACCGACTCCCATGATGCGTGGTTCCCTCTTCCTTCGGTTGCTTCTGGTCTCGGGTTTGATTTTGCTTTGGCCAGCGAGCGTGCGCGGCGTCCGCGTGTATTCCTGGCGGTTGCAGCCGCGGACCTTCTGCGGCTGGACGTCCCGCCTGCCCGTGTTGATTTGGCGGCCGTTAGCCGCCTTGATAAAGTAAGAACCGCTGATCTCACAGAGGCGCGTGAAACCCTGAACGTGGAGACACCGAATTATGGTTTGCGAGCTTGATCATGGCGTGATGAAGCAGGCCGGCGGCATACACTGCCGGCTTTAAATCCCAACACATGTTCAAAAACCAAGTCAATAATTCGTGGTACTGCCAGTTTTGTGCGGTGCTTACCCACCATGTGGCCCAGCGATGCAAGTAACTTCTGATCCGGAAGGGAGAGACCCCACTGTTGACCATGGCTAAAACATGCTCGCGTGCTTTTCGTAGCGTCCTTGGATGCGGGACGATGCTACCCAGCACAGGCATTTGATTATCCGTTGATATATCTGCCCCCCCCAGTCAATTCGGCTGGTTTTATGTCAGGGCTTGGTTGAATAACGGAGCGTTCAGTTGCCTGTGTCACGTCGGTGTTATCCGAGGTTTGCGTTCCCGGATAGTTGATGCCTAAAAAGTGAAATCCTGTTTTTATATGACCTATGCGCGTTTTTTTACGTGATAAACGAAGGTGCCTTTCTTTTAATACCGCCATCATGCGTTGTTTGCAGCGATTAAGCTGCCGTTTAGACTTGCAGAAAATAAGGATATCGTCTTGGTATCGGAAATAGGAGACATCCATGGTTTCAAAGGCATCATCCAGCGGTTTTAAATAAATGCCACTGAAAAACTGTGACAACGGCCCGCGTAATGCAATGCCGTGATCGGCATTTTTGTATCCCCTTGGTGTTTCAATGGGATTGATGATGATTTGCTCCAGCATGGCTCGTACTTTTTCGTCATGATAATGCTGCTTGATATCCTGAATTAATAGGTGATGCGGGATGGATTTGTAAAAGGATTTAATATCCGCACGAATGATGTATTGGGGGTTTTGTGCTCGAAGCACGTCTCGAATCCGCTGGGTGGCAAGCTTCACGCCACTTGGCCCGTGTAAATGGTAGCAATTAGGATTCATCACGTGCGTAAACGTTGGCTTTAATTGTTTAAGCAAAATATTTTGGAAAATTCGGTCAGATAAATGCAGTTGGTCAACCATTTCATCTGGAAAGTAATGGCGTTTAAGATGGCGCGGTGTGTAGCTACCGTCACACATGGATTCAATGCCTTGTACTAGCCATCCATCCAGTTCTCGAGCCATAAAATGAACATCGTGATTAGGGTTTGCATGGTGTTTTTGTTTGTAAATTTTGGCAAACAATTTGCGGCCAATATCCACCATGTCTGAAACATCCCATCGTTTCATATTAAACAATCATCTTTGGCAGTTGGGTCATAAACTTAACCTATTATACTCTGTCTTTTTAAGCATGTATTTGCTATCAAACAAAACTTTTGTATGCTTGGCCACTACTCAGACTAATTTGTTTGACATGGATGTCGCGTGCTATCAAGGAAAGATAATGAGTCTCTGTATTTCGGGGCTGAGTGATCAATGGCTAAAAACCCAAAAAATTATGGTTGAAGTTTCTTCGGATCATCCTCTGATAAAACTTATGAATGCGTTAGATTGGGAAGGGCTTTGTGACGTTGTTTTACCGGATTTAAAGCGCTCTACGGGTCGTTTGAAATGGTGGCTAGGGCGTAAACTGAAAGTGCGCACACATTTAGGTGTGTTTTTGCTTCAGCAATTATTGAATGAAACAGACCGAGGAATTGAAAGACAAATCCGTGATAATGCCGTTTATGCTGTTTTTTGTGGTAAGACGTTTGTCGATAATTGGAAGGTGCCAGACCATACCAAGATAGAGGAATTTCGTTCACGTTTATCGCCTGAAACGCAATGTGCTTTAGCTAATGCACTGACCCAACTGGCTGTAAAAAAAGGATTTGCAAACCCAGGGCATATTGATATTGACTCGACCGTACAAATACCTGATATGCAGTATCCTGCCACGGTGAATTTATTGGTTAAAGCGGCAGCCGTTGGGCGTCGTATTCAAAAAATACTGATGCGAACGATGCCGGACGTTGTAAAAGAACATATTCCTGATATTGATATGAAGGCTATCAAGGGCGTAGCAAAGCAGCATTACTTTGAAAAACGCAAAGAGCTTAAGAAAAAGATGGAGGCGCGTAAAATAGCACTCGTAAAACTTTGGTCTGCTGTTTCAGAAGCGATACAGCCTATGATACGTTTTGCACGCATCATAGATGAACCTTTTATCTTAGATTCGCTTCCCGTGAGAGATAAAAACCTCATCACGCAGTTTATACGAAAAGCACCCGCTCTATTAACTGAAACGTTTGACCGATGCTATGATAATGCGTCACGTCATTCTAAAATATTTTCTTTTCATAGAAATGCAGTCGATTGCTTTAACAAGAACAAACATCATAAGGGGCTGGAGTTTGGACGCCAATTTCAAATTGGACGTGTCGGAGGTAACTTTGTTTATTCGATACCGAATAATTCGATTCGTATGCCTGATGCGGCCAGCTTTAAACCTATGCTGACACACCACATTGAGCTTTTTCAAACACCGATTAAATCCATGGGTACGGATAAAGGTTATTACTCCAAAGACAATGAAAAACTCGCGTTAGACTTTAGCGTAAAACAAGTCGCCGTGCAGCGGCCCAATAGAAAACTAAAAGATCCTCCTGATAACCCCATCACACCCGAGCAATTAGAATTACTTGAAAATCGTAGGGCAGGGATTGAACCCATCATTGGGCATTTAAAAAAAAGTTGGCAGATGGGTCGCTCACGCATGAAATCCGACACAACAACAGAAGCTTCAGGATATTGTGCGATGCTCGGATTTAATCTTAAGCAGCTTATGCGATATTTAACCGGTGAGGCCGTGGTGATTGCGCCAGGGTAAGATGTCCACAACCTGGAGCACTCGAATAAACTGAGAGTGCGTAGACAAAAACAGACCAAACCTTAAAATTGTATCAACAAAAACAAAGCCTATTTCGCGACACCGACGTTTTATCCCCAGAATCTGTGGGTAAGCATGTGGGAAGGGTCTTGAAAACCAGCGCTGGTGGTGATTTTGAACTGGTTTTCAAGATAAAACACCTGGGGAATTTGCCGGGCATATTGCTCGGAATAACAAGCTGTTGATTGAATTAAAGTGCCACCTTCAGGAAAAAAATCAGGGTGGTGAAATTTAGGTTTTGGTATGTCATTGATGAACATTGATGACGAGGAAATGATGCCAAAAATATTAAGTACGTCCAACACAAAGGAACTAAAGATGTTTGTTTTGAGTGCGATAACAGTATTTTCATGTGCAAAAATAGCAGAGACACTTTTTTCATCGAAGAATGAATATACGTCATGGGGTGATGAATCTGGTCATGCTCACCCAAACAAATCTTTCCAAGCGTCCTCGCAAGCGCGTTTTTTGCGTGCCCATACTGAGGCGAAAGGTAGTCATACCTGGGGATTTTAGTTCACAAAAATCGTGTGACATGCATTTTGGGCGTTAAACAAATTAATTTCAATAACGAAATAAAGGTGAATTTAATGGTTAAAATCGAAGAAAAAGCGATTAACTTACCCGAAGTTATCAAGAGCGCAGTTGAGGTTTTTTTGTCACTTCCCGAAACGCAGGGCGTTACTAATCTTCATGACATGGTGCTTGATGTTTCTTTTAGAGAGGATGAATCTAGAGTGAGGCGTGATAATGCTCCTGAAAATTTTGGAGTGTTTAGACACGTGGCCATGAATGCTTTACGTAAGGAAAAAACGTGTAAAAAAGGCGTGAAAGCTAAACGTTTCAAAGCGACGCTTCAAGCTGAGTATGCTCAACAAGTGGTGGATGGTGTTTTTTGATCACTCATGCGTTTGCCCTGGCCCCTGGGGTTACCGTCTGGACCCCCAGTATGCAATAATGCATATTTTTATTATAATAGGTTGTTTTTTATGAGAAAGTTGTGTGCTTTATGCATGATCGGTGTCAGCTTATTTTTGCCACTGATTGTGAATGCAAGCGATGCCTCTAGTGTACACGAGGACCATCCCTACCAATTTAAGGTTAGAAATAACCCTGGGCATTATGCGTTTGTTCGCCACAAGATTAGTTCACCTGTTAAAGACACGTATCCTGGTGACATTTTGGCACTCGGATCCACTTTGTTGCTATATAAGAAACCTTATTGTAAAGAAGATGCGTTTCAAGCTACTGGAGTAGTGCGAGCTGAACAATGGATACTCTGGAAAGATCCGTGGGCTAAAAGTATAGATATTTTTGACTCGGACAATGTGAAAATTGGGATGATTGAACATGAATCATCAACATTTGGACCGACAACGTATTACCTTTATACTTATGATAGCGCGGGTAACACAATTCATATTGGAACAGCGCTCGTGAAAAAGGACTTTAGTCAAATTACGATTGATTCCTCTGACTCTAGTGCCACTCCAATTACGAAGCTGTATCGACAAGGTGAAACAAATGATTGGCTTGTGTTTGTATATTATCCAGATCAAATAGATGATCGCATTATTCGTATTTTCTCTGGCTTTGTTGTTGAGTGTGAAACATCACTTTGATGGCGCTACCGATCATCACCAACATGGAGCCACCTAAAACGCAGGTAATTAGCCCAAATTAAAATCACTATTATTTTATTATTATTGATTTTTAGTGGTTCGGTAGCTCTTCCTCTCAAGTTTGAGGAGCGTTGCATTGTGCAATAATTTATCTGTAGTTGCAACGCCGAGCAGTTTATTATTAAAAGCCTCGACCCATTCTTTTGGTTCAAGGTTGCTTGTAATTATTGTAGCCGTATAGGAAGTGTAATGTTTAGGGTTGATTGCATCTATTTAGCTGCAATCAACCCTAAACATTACACTTCCTGCGGCCTAATTTCTACAGATGCGCAAAAGAGCCGAAAAAACATACTCTGAAATAATTTTTTTATTTATGTGACAACGCCGAGGATTACCGCAACATGAAAACGATTATATTACTTACTGAAGATGCATCAAATTTATCTGTGAGTCTTATAGACAAGGCTATTGCTGAACAGTGCCAGAAATCGAATATTCCGCTTAACTCATTGGTTATTGAAAAAAAAGTTGGAGATGGTTTAACTTTAGATTGTGATGCTTTAATTAAAACGTCACAGGGTCTATTTCCAACGCTACTTATTACGCTTAACGATATTGCGTTTGTTATGGTGCGAACGTGGACAAATAAAAGAGAGCCTGTGATTGCCTTAGCCGAAGATTTAAAAGAACGAGGTATCTCTGTTTCTGATTCAGAATTGATGCCATGGACACTTTCTAAAGTAGCACAATATTATTCACTACAAGACAATAACGTATTTCCTGAAAGTGTTTGTTTAGATGAGTCTTGGATGGCATCGTACGAAATGAGAGATAAAGAAGTAGTGGTTCAACAAGTGAAAAAGGACGTTGAGAAACTTGGTTATCCTCTAGTTATTAAAGCTTCTCGAGGCAGCCGGGGGACGGGGGTATATCGGGCTAAAGATGAAGAGAGTTTTACACAATTTTTATCATATTATTTGTGGGGGTCTAATATGACTCAGACAAAAACTAGACGCTATGGCTTAATATTTCAAAAATTCATTCATCCTTTCGATACGAGTATTTCTTTGGAACGCTCAATCTATTTAAGACTAAACATTGTTAATCAAAGAATTAGTTCTGTAGTTCAATTCGAGCTTGAATGGCAACCAGTAGTGTTAGATGCGGAATCCAATTGTTACGAAAAAATCCAGGGTGAGATATTGGGCTCAGGTGATGAACCAATAGCATTAACTAGCCCGCTGATTGAGTGGTATGAAGATTTATTGCCTCTGTTACCCTTTCCGTTAGGAGTGGTTGGTTTGGATTTGATGAAGGATGAGCATGGAAATTATTTTTTATTAGAGGTCAATTGCAGTCCCAATGTTTCGTTAATTGAAAAATTGGGTAAAATGTCTCCTGAAATTGAAGCTGGAAAAAGATGTTTGGAGTTTAGCTCGCAAATTGCCAACTTTTGTATTCAACAAGCTTTTGAAAATAAAAAAATAATGCAGAAGGATGGAGACGACGCCGCTGTTATGAGTCCTCCAAAATGATTAAAATGAGCGTATCGTGGCCTATTGTCACATTTAAAATATAGGTGTTAGGACCAGACAACAGATTCGGCTCTGCTTGAATTGTTTTGCAAATGAAACGACTTTATTCTGCAAACGAATTTTGATGAAACAGAATTATTTTGCAAACAGATCGCATTATGAAACGGAGTTATTCTGCAAATGGCCGCAGACCATACAAAATAAACGATCATTTGTTTTGTATGAAAACAACAATGGATAGCAATGGTAAAATTGCATTATTATGCTCAAAATAAGTTAGTGAATATGGGTTTTTATTGAAAAAGGCTTTTTATCCATAGAGCGTATACGCTTCAATCACTGAGGATACTAAAAAACTATAAACATAGGTTTTCATTGAATTCAGATAAAACAACAACTTTCTTGCTGTTATTTCAAGAATCCATTCGCAAAATAATTCTGTTTCATAAAAATTTTCATTTGCATTTTATTGTTGTTTCATGCAAATCTGTTTGCAGAATAAAGTCGTTTCATTTGCAAAATAATTCGGGCACAAGTGATTCTGTTTTCTGTTCCTAACAGCTACGGCTTGAGCAGGGGGTTGATAGAGTTGGCGACGGAGTCGGCCTAAGCAGCGGAGCTGCGGCTTGTGCTGCAACAAAGCTTCTATTGCGAACAAATAGTTTTACAAAGAACCAATAAAGTGTATAATATAAAATCACACTGTAATTAACAATAGTTGTTTATCATGCGCGATATTGAAGAAATACTATTAAACTCACCTGAACTTATAGCTTTTACTTCTACTGAAGTAGAGCGATTATTTGCATTTCCTTTAGGTCAATCCACATCAGAGTTTCGTCACCATCCTACTTGGAGCACTTGTTACAAAATAGGAGCTTGGTGGTCGGACACTGATTTTTCGTTATGGTTACATATAGAAAAATATCTAGCTGAACCTGAAATTCAACAAGAAAACCTTAAAAAAATTGGAGGTATATTGGCCAGGATGACGCCTGCCACATATCATCTAGGATCAAAAAAATCAGGCACTCGGATACAACCCAATATTTCTCCTGAACTCTTGCGCCAAATTTATAATTTAGAGGATGCAAAGGTTACTAACTTACTTCAAATGCATGTAACCATCCCGCCATCGAATATATTTAATGCTGATCAAATACCCGCCTGTATTTTGTCACAAGAGAAAAAAGTACAAGAGACATTGAAGCAAGTGAACTTAAAAACGCTTGAGCCTTTTATTTTAAAAGTGCAACGCACAATACGAAAAAAGCAAAGGCAACAAGAAGAAATAAATCGTATAGCGAGAAAACATCGTGACCGAATGGCTGATGAAGAAATTCAAGATATTCAAACATACATAAACGATGCCAAAATATTAATGCAAGATGCCAACACACCCTATACCCCACAATGCGAAGAAGGGCTTGCGGAGCGTATTATGCTTGCGGCACAAAAATTACCATCATTTTCTGAAATTAAACATATTACTTCCACCTCAGCATTACAAAGCATCTTAGATGATGCTTTGTACGGGTCTCGATCACTGTCACATTTTTATTTATCTTTTAATAAGGCGGCTTTATCTCCACTTGATATTTCTAATGGTGATGGCAATGCTGTTTGTCTTGGAACGCAGGATATTGATCCTCAAGCAACTGGCGATATTACTCTTAAATTTAACTTAGAGAAAATTATTCAAACCAAGCCATCAGCGTTTTATAAACAGGCAGATTTTGGTTACCTTCTCAATCGTAGCAGAACGATTAAGCTGGGTAACACACCTTTATTTTTTAATCATACTTCTCAGAGCCGAAGAGATCCAGAAAAACTCAGTTTTCGCATAGTTGATTGCAATAATAGGCAACAACAAACATCGGAATTATCAAATGAAATATTTATTGCTTACGACCTAAGTAAAATGCATCTAATTTTAACGCTGAACTTTTTTAGATGTATTGATAGTCTCCAAATAGCATATGGCGATAATACAAATTACAGGAGCGATTTTTATGAGAAAGTCGGCCAATTAACAGAGGATGAGTTAGTTTGTTTTTTAGAGTCAATTAAACTAAACTTTACGGATACAATGGAGTTTAACTTCTATGGTAGCCATCAAATAGATTTTTTCACGGTGGAAACAATTAGCTCAAAAATTAATAATTACACACTAAACCTCTTTGAGTTTATTAAAAGTTTGAATGAAGGTAGTAGTGGACCCCAAAAATGAGACAGTAGTGTAAAATATAACTATTGGCTCAAG
>CAXBBS010000023.1:0-20512 GCA_963974485.1 uncultured Legionella sp. | reverse complement strand
TACCCTATCCCCGCCGAGAGTCAACGCCTTTTTCCACTTTTTTTGAACTTTATTTAAATTAAATTAAAAACAATATAAATCCAGTCCATTTTGACTTGGGATCTACCGTATTTATGGTAATAACCCCTCGAATATTGCTTAGCGTTTCTTTTTTGGTTTTAGTTTAGGCTTTGGTGTGGGTAATTCTGATGCGGTTATTCTAATAAGATGACTTAACCATTCACGTTCATCCCATATTTCTCCAGAGATAAACAAATAAGGCTTTGCTCCTTGATAAGGCGGCTTTTCTATATAATTAATAATATAAGCCTTGCCTGCTTGCGTCGGCTTAACAAACAATTGATCATCGCATACTAAAGCAACTACTTTTTCTTCGCAGTAAACTGCATATTCACCAAACATTTTTTTTGCACGTACTGTGCCTGCTTGGCTAATCTGTTCAAGAATATAATCAATCGTTATTTGCTTAGATGACATCGAATACTTATCCAACGTTGGTCTTTGCTTTATCCCAGAAAACCATTAATTCATTAAAAGCCAATCCTTCCACAGTACTCAGGCCTTGATCAGCAGCAATCTGTTTTACCGCCTGCATCCGTCGCTCAAACTTTGCTAACGTCTTCATCATGGTATCTTTAGGATTAAACTTGCAGTACACGCACAACGAAAAGGCTGCATGTAATAAATCGCCTATCTCTTCTTGTAATGCGTCCTGATCACAAGCATCTTGCTCACCATCTAAATGCTCGGTTATTTCTGAGCATTCACTTTTGATTTGCTCAATAATTTGCTGCGTATTTCCCCAACGAAATCCAAAATTATCAGCATCTTGTTCTAATTCAAGAACTTTATTTAAAATATCCATGCATCAGATACCTGCATCTGCTTTTACATAACAACAAAAACGCATGTCATATTTATTCTTGTCATCAGCAGGTCGTAGCTCTGAGTCTTGCAGCTCCCAAAGCGTTTCATCAAATTCGGGAAAAAATACATCGGCTTTACATACATGATAAACCTGTGTGAGATAAAGCTTCGTGGCATGCTCAAACGCAAGCTCAAAAATCTCAGCACCACCGATCACCATCACCTCAGGCGCATCCTGCGTCAGACGCAAAGCTTCGTCTAAACTCGACACCACCGTGACACACGGAATCTCAGAGCTCTTTCGACTTAAAACAATATTTAATCTTCCTGGGAGTGGCCGACCAATTGATTCATAGGTTTTTCGTCCCATAATCACAGGCTTACCGAGCGTAACCGCTTTAAAATGCGCTAAATCTGCAGGCAAATGCCAAGGCAGGCGATTATTCATGCCCATACCGCCGTCTTCATCGACCGCGACAATTAAACTAACAACTGACATGAACACACTCCCGTTGTCGCGCCATGTTGGCCGCGGTATTAACTGCCGCTTTCAAACTTGCAGCATTTGCACGACCCGTACCGGCTAAATCGAGTGCCGTACCATGATCGACCGAAGTTCTAACCATCGGTAAACCCAGCGTAATATTCACTGCCTCACCAAATCCTGCATATTTTAAAACCGGCAAGCCTTGATCGTGATACATGGCAAGTAAGGCATCACAACCTTTCATACCGTGTTCTGTAAATAACGTATCGGCAGGCTTTGGACCATGAACCTGAATACCTTCGTCGCGAAGTTGCCGAAGCGCTGGAATAATAATATCTAATTCTTCTCGCCCCAGATGCCCTGACTCACCCGCGTGCGGATTTAAACCGGCCACGCCAATATGAGGCTCGGCTAAACCAAATTCATCTTTAAGTGCACGATGAAGTACACGAACCACCGCCTGTATCCTTGGTACCGTAATCGCATCGGGAACATCACGTAATGCAAGATGTGTGGTCACCAACGCCATCTTCATCGCCTCGCATGCAAGTAACATCACGACATCACATCCACCGCATGCTTCAGCTAAAAATTCGGTATGCCCGGTAAATGCAAAGCCACCTTCGTTTAAAATACCTTTATGAACCGGTGCAGTTACCAAACCTGAAAATTCTCCATTTAAACAACGCTGCACTGCATCTGCTAATAAAGCCATGACATATGGAGCATTTTCAGCATTTAATTCTCCCGCTGCATCACTCACCAAACCAGGCGCCGACAACACCGTAAGCTGACCCTTTTGAGGCTTAACAAGCACACCCGGTACGTAATCAACTAAATCTACCACAACCCCAAGCTGCTTACTTCGCTGACTTAAAAGCGCTTTATCACCCAAAACAACCAAGGGCGTTGGATACCCGGCAAGGCTTAAGCACACATCTGGACCAATGCCTGCAGGCTCCCCTGTACTCACCAAAAGCGGCATCATGCGAGATCTTTTTCTATAATATTAATATACGATGTACCACGTACATGCTGCTGCCAACTCTCAATAGCCTCACCAAATTTACGCTGATGCAAGTATTGGCGCACTTGTTGCCGCTGAAATGCTTCCGAATCATCCATCTCTTTTCGCTCGAGCACTTCGATTAAATGCCAGCCAAAGCCTGTTTTAACCGGCTTGCTAATCGTATTCAATGCCAAGTCGGTCATCACAGCTGAAAAGGCAGGTAATAACTCTTCGGGTGTGACCCAACCTAAATCCCCTCCTTTAGAAGCACTGCCAACATCCATCGAGTGCTGCTTTGCAACTTCGGCAAATGATTTACCTGATTTTAATTGCTGGTATAAATTTTCAATTTGTTTTTCGGCTTGCGCTTCCGTCAAACTTGCATCTTGTTTTACCAAGATATGACGTACGTGCGTTTTGGCTACAGCATGATGGGTATCTGCATGATTGGTCGAAACAAGCTTAATCAACTGAAAACCATTGCCTGTTCGCACAGGGCCCGCAACTTCGCCGGCCTTCATGTGCGCTACTTTTTTTGCAAAAATGGTAGGAAGCTCGGCCAAATGCCGCTCACCCAAATCGCCCCCTTCAAGTGCATACTCACCGTGTGACTCAGCAATCGCCAAACGCGAGAAATCCTCTCCATCTTTTATTTTATGCAGCAACACCTGTGCTTTCGCTTCTGCTTTTTTAAGCTCAGCAGGCGTTGGCTCTTCTGACAAAGGAATCACAATGTGTTGAACATGAAACACGTGCTCAGATTTATCCGCTTCCACAGACGTTTTTAAATAATCTTCCACTTGCTGTGATGAAATCACAATATCTCGTCCTACAGCTTGCTGCTGCATACGTGCAATCAACATTTCTTTACGTAGATTTTCACGATAAGCATCAAACGTCAGCCCTTCTTTTTGAAGTGCTTCACGCAAGGTCGCCAACGTCATATGATTATCAGCTGCAATTTTACTAATCGTCTCATCCAATTCGCCGTTGTCAATCACAACACCGTTGGCTTTGGCTAATTGAAGTTGAAGCGCTTCATCAATCAAACGATTAAGCACTTGTTTTTGTAACGCACTCTCCGGAGGCATCTCCGTTTTTCGTGCCCGTAATTGTTGGCGCCACATATCTAATTGCGTGTTCAATTCACTTTGTGTAATCACCCCATCGTTGACCACCGCAACCACTTTATCCAATGACTCGGCAAATACCGACACAGAACAAACCAAAAACAAAAATCCAATATATTTTTTCATAATTTATATCCTAATTAATTCTTCTGATGAAACACATCAACATACCCGGGTAAATATGTTTTTATCGTACTGGCCGGGTCGTTGGTTGAAAGGGCACCCAAGCCTTTTAATAATACTTGCACATACGCGCTATTATTATACGTTGGCTGCGTTTTATCCAACGTTAAACTATTAAACGAGCGTCCGGCATAGGTTCGTATGGCCCAGCAACAGGTCTCGTATTGAACACCTAAAAATGCCACCATATTATACCCTTCGCTGATATTATAACTGTACACGCCGACACTACTCCAGTTTTCATTCAAAGGCCATGCATAAGCGCCGGTTGCCTGATGTAATGCGCCACGCGAAACGGTCCCATCTTCATGTGTCAATGTATTTCCGGAAACCAAATACGAATAACCCAATCGCATGATATGATTTTTCGCAGGCTCATAATGAAAATTAGCTTCAGCATTATTCGTCGATTTGGCATAAACATCCCAGACAAATCCACCGTTGAACGACCAATCTTGACTTAAATGCAGATCCAAATTGGACGCCACCGGTGAAAATTTTGCATCAGGCGAGGTATATCCCAGCATCAACGCATCATCCTCGCAATGACCATCGACGGCATAACACAGATTAACGCGCCGACGCTCAAAATAAGCCTGTTGTCCAACGGACAGTACGGCTTTTTCCTTCCCTGTTTGTTGCGATAATAAACGCGTTTGAAATGCATACGTGAGTTGATTCGCATTTGATATACGATCAAAGCCCGAAAAGCGATTATTACGCATGAGCTGATCATATCTAAACATCATATAAGCCGATTCGAACGCTGGAATTTGAGACTGATCTTGGTACGGTACATAAAGATAATATAATCGCGGCTCAAACGTTTGCGTGTACGACGTCCCAAACGCTTTGGCATCACGCTCAAAAATAAGACCTGCATCACCAATATAGCGCGGGATCAAACGATTGAATTCGGGTGTATACCCCGTCCCCTCGCTATGTAAGCTGTAATAATTTTCAACTAACTGCGCCTCAGGCTTTAAATATCCCCAGGGCTTAACCAGCTCAAACGATACGTCTGGCATCACATGAACGCGCGGCCCTTCCAGTTGCGTCGGATCGCTGACCGGCCAACGGAATAAATCATACTGCGCATTGATACGCACCGCTCCATTCCAAGGCAATTCATTATATTTTCCATCAATCAAAATTTGAGGCATACGTTCATAGATATAATTCACACTATCTTGATTAATCGGATTAATCGTTTGATACGATTGCACCAGCACATGCGCCAACCAATGCTCATCGGTGTAGGTCAACGAACCATCTCGCAACAATTGACTTTGCGTCATCATGGTCATGTTATTACTAAAATCTTGCAGATAATAATCATCTGAAATCTGCTGATAATTAAGTTTTAATTTTAATCTATCCGTAAACGCCGTGTCTTCACGTAAATATAAAGACCAACGGTTATCTGAAACGCCTTGTAACTCGGGGTAGCTTGGTTGATGTACGTTAAGATACTCACGAAACGCGCGATCGGCTGGCAAAAAATGACCGCCGAGAACGCCCGAGCTATGTTCCGTTAAAAACCGTGTGTCGCCGCCGAGCATGACCCCGCGTCGCGCATACACATGGGGCACAATCGTCGCGTCATAATTAGGTGCGATGTTCCAATAATACGGGACCGATAAATCAACACCCCCAATATTAGAATACCCATTGGTCGGCATCAAAAATCCCGATTTACGTGCTTTGGATGTCGGAAACGACATGTAGGGCACGTACAACACCGGTGTGTCATGAACCTCAAACACCGCATCACGTGCAGTTCCTCGCCCTTCGTCTTCATAAAGATTAAGTTCACGTGCCCGAATTATCCAAGCCTTATCGTTGGGGGCACAGGTGGTGTACGTTGCATCACGCAGTAATAAATTACGATTCGAAAAACGCTGAATTAAACTTGCTCGCCCCCACGCGGGTAAACTCGCGCCCGCATTTTTGGTATCTAAACGATACAGGACGTGATTCAACTCACCTGTTTTATCCTCGGGATTAAGTTTCACGCGATGCGCACGCATAAACCTACCCGGCTCATAATAAATCACATCACCCACCAGCTCAACATGCGTCACATGCTGCGTTTTGGGGTCGCGATAAATATAGGCTGTCTTGGCTGAAACAGCGCGCTTATCATACTGAACTTCGACATGGCCGGTGAGCGTTGAGCGCCCTTCAGACGAAAACGACACATCATCTGCTCGAAGCTGAATCAAGCTTGGATCATGAACATCAGAAAAACGAGGGTTATTTCGATAAGAACCATAACACATGCGATCGCTTGCATCCGGCTGCCAGCCCAAACGATCAGCAATGTCGGCGCGCGACGCGATCACGCATGCTTCCACAGGCTCTTTGACCACAAGACTTGAAGATGTGCTCCAGGCCATCTGGACAAAAAATATACCGACACACGTACAGGCCAGCAAAAGCATTTGCCTAACGCGAAATATCGTATACGTTCCCATGTTCAGCGCCACAAAAATACCTTATGATGCAAAAAAAAACTTCTTTCAAAGAAGGCGGCACAGTATACCATGCTTACACGACAGAACACACTGCACACTTGGTTAAACAGCGTGATTGGAAATTCACCGTTTAATTTAACCCCCCTCGCCGGTGACGCGAGCTTTCGTCGTTATTTTCGTATGCAACATGATCATGATACAACGACGTATGTGGTCATGGACGCACCACCCGGTAAAGAAGGTCTGCTGGCCTTTGTTCAAATAGCACGATCACTTGCTGAGGCAGGTGTTCGAACACCTGAAATCATCGCATTTGATCTCGACCAAGGCTTTGCCTTACTTGAAGATTTAGGGGACGCACTCTTATTTAGCCGTGTTTTAAACGCATCTCCTGAACAAGCCGAACACGATTATATGCTTGCACTAGAATGCCTACATAAAATACAAACCTGCCGTACACACTCACCCAAGCTAGGCGAATTTGATATTCCGGCGATGGAACGTGAATTGCAATTATTTCGCTCCTGGTTTTTAGAGCGATGGCTCGGCATAACACTCACCAACATCGAAGAGAACTTACTTAATCATGCGCTGAGCGTGATTACCGACAATATTAGTCATCAACCTCAATGCTTTATGCATGGCGACTATCATTCACGTAATCTCATGCTGATTCCATCTGAATCTGCATCTCCAGATCAGCTCAACATCAGCGTGCTTGACTTTCAAGATGCCGTGCGTGGGCCCTTTACCTATGACTTGGTCTCGCTCTTAAAAGACGCCTACATCAAGTGGCCCGAGGCGACACAATTACAATGGGTGCATGCATTTTACGACAAACTACCCGATACTCATGGTTGGTCACGTGAAGAATTTAAGCAAGGCTTTGATATGTGCGGCCTACAACGGCACCTAAAAATTCTTGGTATTTTCTGCCGGTTAGACCTACGTGATGGCAAATCATCTTATTTACGTGATTTACCGCTGACCTTGAACTATGCTTTAGATTGTCTCAAGCAACATGAAGCGTTACGTCCTTTTTATGATTTCATGCAAACACGCGTATGCCCGGTGTTTGAGGAGAAAATTAACACATGAATACCGCCTTTATTTTTGCGGCGGGTCGCGGCAGCCGCCTTCGCCCTTTGACCGATCGTATTCCTAAAGCACTTTGCACCGTGGGCTGTCGTGCGCTCATCGACTATCATTTAGACAAACTCAATCAACACCCGAGTATCACACGCGTTTTAATTAATCATGCTTATTTAGGTGATCAAATCCGACGACATATTAATCAAACAAACTATCAGAACCTAGAAATTATCTATATAGCCGAGCCTCCGGGTGGCCTACGCACCGGCGGGAGCCTTGTGTATGCCCGTAATAAACTGGGCGACGAGCCGTTTATTGCTATCAACGCGGATGTTTTTACTGATTATGATTTTTCACACATTCAACTACCTAAAACAAACTTAGCGCATCTCGTTTTAATTAAAACACCGGCCGATCATATGCCCAGTGATTTTGGCATCACCAGCACACAGTTATTATCCAACTCAGATAAGCACTACACATTCTCTGGCATTGCGTGTTATCACCCCAAACTCTTTGAGCATCAACCCTTGGGGCGTGCGACCCTTGCGCCTTGGCTACGTGATGCAACATCTCAAGGCCTTGCTAGCGCCGAAGTACATCCTGGTATGTGGTTTGATACGGGGAGCCCCGCTCGACTGGAACGTGCACGGGCTGCCCTTTAGGGTTTTTTAGACGGCTCTACGATGTCTTCAGCATCGTCTGTCGGTGCTTGCTCGTTCCTCACCGCTTCATTATGCTTTTCTATCGTATCAAAAACGTCGCTCCAGTCCACACTTGATGGTGATGTGCTCGGTATCACATCGGGCCGTTCATTGACGACGAAATCTCTGAGCGCTTCCCTATCTCTTGTGAGATCATAAAATTCAACCATCTGGTTAAGCACCTGATTTTTATCAGCATAGCTCTCTGCGGTATTAAACTGCTCTTCAAACGCCTCAATTTTGGAGCTCACGATATCTCTTATCGCTTGTTGCTTATCCTTGTCATTGCCAGCCAAGTTCGCAATATGAGCGCCGTATCGACCCGATTCATTCGCCAGGTCGCTCGCGAGTATATTCGGCAAGCTGTTATATGCACGCTCTCTATCCTCTGCTGTTGCAAGCATACCTGTATCGGACGCATCAATTTGGAATGAAGCTGAACATTCAAGTTCCATTTTACTTACATTCGCCTCTCGCCGATAACCACCATTAAATGCTCGAGCTATGCTATGAAGCATTCGATCAGATGTTCCATAGACAACGTAGTCCGGTTCACCAGGTATATTAAAGGGTGCGACCCGGTCTTTTTCAACCAGACCTGTTGTCATTTCACTTATATGACCAACAATTTCAGCGCGTTGATCTCGCTCCTTCGCATGAGTTGACTTTATTTTAGCCATATCGTTGACTCCCTACTTATATAAGTTAAGTCTAGATGCAGTTTAGATAAAATCAAGTGATGACCATCACGCCAAAGAGCAAGTCATTGCTCACATGACTGGGCGAAGAACCGTTGGTTATTTTGGAGATTCTCGTTTAAAAAAAACGGTGAATTTTTTGTTCGGACTATGTTAGGAAAGCAAACCGTATGTTTAAGACAGTTAGGCGGTAATCGAGCAGTATTTAATGAAACAGAATGTAACGTTTTATCAATTGCTATAAAAAAGCTAGAGGGTCAAACAGAGAAACAAAAAAATCCTTACCACCCCAGGCAATTATCTTGGGCGTCCTGGATTATTGCTAGACTAGGTGGATGGAAAAGGTATAAATCGGAAAGCCCCCCCCTAGACCAATTACGATGCTCAGGGGACTCAAAAAATTTCAGCTTATCCTCGAAGACTACCTACTTGCAAACTTGTATGCATAGGTTAGCGCTCGCGGAGAGAAGGAACTTCAACATCAAAAGCTTGATTCGTCTATTTATACTAACTCGGCGTCATATTATCTTCAGGATCTTCATCATCCAAAAGCTCATTAATACCTGTAGGGCTCGCTGGGTCATGATTATTTTTTACATCATCCGATTTTATACTAAGGCTGTCATTATGAGCTGTAACAACATGTAAACTGGCTTCTAAACTAGCGTCTTTCATCGGAGCTGTAGGTATTTGAAACTCCGTTGACGGAGCTGGTTTTTCTGGCTGCGCAACTGAACGCTGTTGGATGAGAGCACCACCTTGCTCTAAAACCGCCTGACCTGCTTGTTGCCCTGCATTATTTGCTTTCTGAAAGGACTTCGTCGCCGCATAATTTTTACTCCAAGCCTCATAAGCTGCCTTTGTCGCGTGAGGGTCCTGTTTGATTGCGTGATCACGTAACGTATCTTTGATGTTTTCAGGCGTTTTGCATTTTTCTAATTGATCGAGAAGAGCAACTTGACGGGCCTGGTTTTCACTCACCGACCTGACTTTGTCGCTCACACTTTCTTGCAAAGCATCTAACCAGGGTTCTTTTGCAAACATTGCATCTTGAATATCTTGGGTCTGTTCAGGAGCAATTTCAGCCAGTTGCTTAGCGCACGCTAAGCCTCTTGTTTGTAGTTCCAACTGCTTTATCAGCAAGCCATCTGTAGATAAATATGCATTATGTACATGAACTAATTGTTCTTGATTCTCGGGTGTATTGTCTAACCCTCGTACCTGCTTGGCCAAGTCTGGTGCGGCAGCATCCAGTTGCACCGCCATTTGATTTTTAATCGCATCAAATCGAGATTCTGGAGCGGTATATCTTTGTGTAGGACTAATAACCACATCATGATCACGTTCTGTTTTTGGGTCAACATCTTTGCCTGATCCAATCACCGTGACGCTCTCATCCTTGATAATATCGGGGTTTGATTTATCCATATTATCGGATGCAACATCCACCAGATCCATCATGCCCCCACGTGTGGAGCCCGGACGTTTAGGATCTTCATCTTGGTCGATGGTTTTATTAGACGTTTTATACGTGGATTCACGACTAAAACGATTTCCTCCCGGAGACGCTTGTTTTAAACTCATGAGTTCTGGTGGCGTATCCTTCTCGCCCCATATTTTTGTTGAGGGTTCACCTATGCCATTAAATTTATTACGCGTATTTACATCGTAACCACCGAGCTTGATGCTTGGCATCGCCTCATCCAAACCCTTGAAGTCACCGACCTTGGCTTGGGCTGTTGCTTTTTGAAGGTTGTACCAATCTAATGAGCGCTCGACAGGTTTTGTTGAATCCAAATGGCCACTTGTTGTTTGTAATTTTACCGCACGACCATCTTCAGGTGTCATGGTAAAATCAGTAACAAGGCCGCCTTTATTATACCCCGTACCACTACGTTTTTTCTCACGTCGAACGGGCGTGCTGTTCGATACATTAATTGCCACGTCTTTTTTATGAATCACATAGCTCGCAATACCTGTGTTCGAATGAAATTGTGTTCCAAATTTTGTATGCGTCGCCATTTTTCCTAGGCAAGTTACGGTGTAATCATCCCCGAGGCCTTGTGCCTTGAGTGCTTTTTCTAAGTGCCTCGGAGTTTTCTTAAAATCTGTTTCTTGGCAATTAATAACCATGGCATCAAGGCCGGAGTCATGAATTCGGCCCGCAAGTGTTTTGGCAGCATGCTTACCGATACTATCATTACCACAGTTAGCCGTTACGGCTTCATAAGTTATCGACATATATAAAGTACTCAAACATACAATACGTTATATAGACTATAGCTTAAATTCAGAAAGTTGATTATTTTAAGGGCAGATCATGCGCGCGCCCTGTCGGGCACCTTCTCCCGCCACCCGACCCGGGAGAAAGAACTTCAAAACCGTCACGCCGCTGGCGCAACATCAGCATCTGGAGCTGGCGTTTTCGCAGGTAGTTTAACTTGTACAAACTCGACAGATACGCCATTCACATGCTTATTAAAATATGATTTTAACCCACTGTTTTCGGCCTCAACCGCTTGTTTGAACTCATCTAACTTGACACGAAGGGGCTGACCATCAGCACTGGTTTTAATCTCACCAGCTTCGGTTGCTTGATAAATAAAGGGAGACCGGAATAACAACCCGTTTCGTGCAAACCATGCATGAAACGAAACATCTAATCGCGCTGTGTCTTCTGCATCAGCAGGTTGATTATTAACCATATACCCGCGATTGAGCTCTTCTGTATCACCAAAATCAATGCCGATGGCCACATTTTCTATCGGTGCCACAGGCTTATCTTTTTCTACGGTAAGCGCACGCTGCACACTGATGTTCGCATAGTCTGACAAAGGTCGTTCGCCACGCCATGGATTGGTTGCAGATTCGGCGCTCAACATCACTTCATCCGCATAGGCCTGAAACTTCGCCACCAGTGGCTGGAACTTCCCCTGAAGATTTCGCCGAGTTAATAACGCCTCAAACTGTTGCGATAAATAAGCCGCAGCTTCAGGCGTACTTGCTAAATCCATACACTCTATCAAGATTTCTTTGGAGGGTAGTAAATCTGCCATCCTGCTCTCCTACGCATAACGCAATATAATTAATCAATTGGATTTTTATAATCCCCAGTCACCGAAGAAAAACTTTTCTTCTTCATAGAGTCTAGCGTAAATTCATCCACTTGGATCGCATCCCAACGTACACGTTCAACCGCGAGCAGTGTCTTCATCTCTTCTTCAGTAATTTTACCTTGCTCGAGATGTTCAGCCAGTTTTTCTTTAACATTACCCGACTTCATGCGTTTTGCACCGTCAAGCTTTCTATACAGCGGCGCTGCCTCAACAAAGGCTTGAAATGCTTCTTCGACGCGATCCACCGGTTGATTAGGATCACCACTCATATAAAGTCCAGATTTTAAACTATCTCGATGCGTATTATTTTGTGTCATCAGTTGGGTTAGATCATGATCCATCTTATCACTGGGATACGGCATGCCCCCGCCCAAAGGAAAGGCCACCAACCGCATCACACCACCGATAATTTTAGATGGAAAGTTTCGACACAATCCAAGCAAAGCTTGAGAAGCATGATGAAAACAATACGCCAGCGCCCAACGTGCATGCAATAGGTCCGCCTTATCACCGCCTCGCTCTTCGACTTGTCGCAACACCGCCATAGCCAAATACAAATAAGACAAGCCATCACCCAAACGCGCTGATAGCCGTTCTTTTCGTTTTAAATCGCCACCTAAAATAATCAACGAACAATCCGCAAGCCACGCCATGGCATAACTCAGACGTGACAGACGCTGACACTCCCGTTTAAGCGGATGTTTCTTCGGCACGTTAATCAAGCGCCCGCCGGTCCAGGCCGCACACACCGCTTTCGCCATATTCCGTGCAAAATAGTGGACATGCTTACCCAATAAATTTTGAAATGCGGCTTGATCATTATTAGCAATCGCGTAGAACTCATCCCGCAAATACGGATGACACGCCATGGACCCTTGTCCGAAAATCAATAAGTTGCGGGTCATGATATTTGCCCCTTCAACCGTGACAGAAATAGGAATGCCTTGATAAAAATTACTCAAATAATTACGAGGACCCACCACAACCGCGCGTCCGCCGTGCACATCCATGGCTGAGTTTAAGATAACCCGTGGCAGTTCGGTATTAAAATATTTTGTAATCGCCGAAGCCACCGAAGGTTTTTTGCCTTCGTTCACAGCCGCAACCGTTAACAAACGCGTGGCCATCACCAAATAATTTAAACCGGCAATTTCAGCCAGTTTTTCTTCAATCCCTTCAAATTGCGCAAGCTCCACCGAAAACTGACGACGCAAACGCGAAAACGCACCCGTGGTCAAATAAGCCACCGATGACGACGCGGCGCCCAGCGCTGGCAACGAAATAGAACGCCCAATCGACAAGCATTCAACCAGCATTTGCCAGCCACGCCCGGCTTCTTTTTGACCACCAATAATACTGGTTATCGGCGCAAATACATCTTCGCCTCGAATCGTACCGTTCATGAACGGCTGTTCAGCTGGCAAATGCCGATTACCAATCTCTAGATTTTCAGAATCACGCGGAATCAGCAAACACGTAATCCCTTCATGACCTTCGCCTTTAAGCAGGCCATCGGGATCTTTTAAATCCACCGCAAGCCCAATCAGCGTTGCCACCGGTGCCAACGTTATCCAACGCTTATTCAACGTTAAACGCAGTCCAAGCACTTTCTCGCCGTTAATCTCACGCTCAATCACCACCGCTTCAGACTGAATCGACGTCGCATCACTGCCAGCCTCAGGCTCGGTTAAGGCAAAACAAGGGATTTCGTCACCACAAGCCAAACGCGGCAAATAATAATCTTTTTGCTCTTCCGTCCCGTAATGCTGTAGCAATTCCCCTGGTCCAAGCGAATTAGGCACCATCACCGTCACCGCCGCCACACCGGAGCGACTGGCAATTTTCATCACAACATCGGAATGCCCGCGTCCTGTAAAGCCTTTACCACCGTATTTTTTATCAATCACCAACCCAAAAAAGCCGTTGGCCTTCATAAACGCCCACACGTTTTCAGGCAAATCTTGTGCCTGGGTCAGTTCCCAGTCATCGACCATGCCGCACAACGTTTCGGTTTCGTTATCTAAAAATGCTTGTTCATCATCGGTCAACGACGTTTTGATTTTGGATAAAGCCTTCCAATCCGGCTCACCGCGAAAAATAGATTCCTCAATCCAGGTATCCCCTGCATTTAAAGCTTCTTCTTCGGTTTTAGATAATTTAGGTATCGCTTTTTTTGCTCGCTTAAAAATAAAATTACCCAGCATATTTTGAACAAAAGGCAAACGCTGAAGCGCAATCACACCGGGAATCACGAGCCACAATACTATTCCAGGTAGCCATGACAAACCCACCACGGTGGCTAATAATAAATAAACCACACTCCCTATTTCCCACACCATGGCTTTTTCACCACGGGCTAAGATAATCAACGTAAACGCTATATATATAAGAAATAATATCATTGCCATATCCATGTATCCTTCATCCATTCGCAGTGAAAACTCGACGACCAGCCCAGGGGGCACTAACCTTCGAGTATATACTGCGTGAAATCAGAAGACCAATGTCTATGAAAAAACATCCTACTCAACATGACTTAAGGGGGAGAAATAGTAGAAGAATTCTCACTATCCACATCATTATCAGTATCATTCCTCATGGTAGATTCGGTGGCTTGAGTAGATTCAACACTATACTCATCCAAAGCTCTCATCATGCCAACATCCTCAGAGTTCTTTGAATTAGGCATGGGACTATTTGTCGGTATCTGTATCTGTACTGGTGTAGGCTTTGGTTGCTGAGTAGACAAAGGCGCCGCCTGTATCACCTCTTCGGGTGGATTCATCATGGCGTTCATGCCTGCAATGGCTGCCTGTTCACGAGCTTGCAACTGCGTTTCGCGGTTCTCTGGTGTCGTTTCACCTACCCCTCCGGCATCCTTAAACGCCTGTAGCGCGACAGCACGAGCCGCTTTATTTTCTGGATCACCTAATTGTTCCAGAATTTTATTTACCGCAGCCTCCTCACCTGCTTTCTCTTGAGCAAAAGCAACATTTGATGCAAAAGGATCCACCTCATCAAAAGCTTTCTGATAAGCTTCTTGTGCTTGAGGGTTATGTTTTATAGCATCGTCAATCCAGATAATTTCAGGCTTCTGATTTGCAGTTGCATTGGGTTGCTGCGGTGTAAACTGTTCGCTCTGTTGCTGCACAGGTGTTTGTTGCTGCTGCTGGGCTTCAAGTACACCCAACCCGGCCTCTCGTCCTGCGTTCTTTGCAGCCGCCTTTTGAGCGACCTGATCTGGGTCTGATGGAACTATTGGCTGCGCCATAATCTGTTGATAAGCTACTGCTGCTGCAGCCTGAGCAGCAGGGTCACTTGCAATCGCAGCATCCTGCATGTTAATGACTTTCATCCCGGCTTGTCTTGCTGCCACATCAGATTCCGGCCCTCTTGGTTTCCCCGTATCTTGTATAGATTGTTGGGCAGCCGCTTCTGCTGCTTGTAAAGCTTTTGGATTACCCTGAATCTCCAGATCCCATTCAGCATTTTTTTTAGTTTCGGCTTCGGCTTCGGGCGTGGAATCATTCACATTCGCCTGCTGCTGAGTCCTTAAGCTTCTTAACCCTACTTGCCTTGCTCCTAACGTAGCTTCCTCTATCGATCCTTTATTGTCTCTAATCTCATCGAATACAGTATTTACAGCACGAGCAGCTTCCGGATTACTCAAATTTTTGGTATCAAGCGCAGCATTGTGGGCTTGACCTTCGACCAGTTTAGCATCCGACAAATCTGGTACTTTGCCGCCAAGCTGCTTTAATCCAGCTTTTCGCCCGGCTGCTAGTGCGGCAGCTCTTTGTTGAGCGGGGCCACCCTTGTACAAATCTCTACCTAAAAACCCTTTCGGATTGTCCATAACGTTATTGTAAGCTTTTATTGCAGCAGGCTGATCTTGAATCATCTGCTCGCCCACTTGTTCTTTCAAGCTACTCCGCCCGGCTTCTCGTCCTGCGAGCTGGATGGCTAACGCATCAGGTTTCGGTTGTTTATTTTCAGCACTCGTTATAGCAGCGTCTCTCGCCTCTTTCGCAGCGGTATTACTCTCAATGCTCGCGTCAATTTCTTTATGCGTTTCTGTATTAGCAGCTTCGTTCGTCGCGTTCTTCAAATCTTCTGCATTCACATGATCTTTTAAACTAAAATCTGCTTTGGGGGCTGCCAATACGCCTGCACCACCGACGACAGGAATAAGACCGAACGTTATCATATTTAGAAAAGAAGACGCTCCATAAAGTAATGGAGCAAACACCTCACCCAAAGCAAGTGACACCCCACGCAAAGCCTTGTACCCGACTAAAGCCGTGGCTTTGATAAGATTACCGGCCGCCACAAAGGGAAGTGCTACGGCACGAGCCGCTACTTCCAGTAAACGCACAGGGATGGTCAGAACATCTTTAACAATCCCGACAAGATTACGAACGATAGTTCCTAACCCCTCTCCCAAACCTTTGCCATCGAATGAAACCAGCGATAAACCAAGCTTGAGCACGCCCTTTGCAATACCCTTAAATCCTTCTCGATCAGGTAAGAATCTATCCTTTTCATTACTCTTAGAACCGATGAAAATGCTCAAAACATCGCCCGCCGCTTTAGAACCGGGTTTAGTAAACATATCAAGTGCCCAACTTCCAATATTACCAATGCTTTTTGCGGCATTGACGAGGCTCGCATCATCATTTGCCATACGATTCGCACGTGTTCCAAACTGCTGAAACATCGTGTTATGCAGTTTCTTTTGCGCAGCTAAAAGATCTTGCTGTGCTGCAGAAATCGCTCGATTTTCTTTGTTTAATAATCTATCCGGTATACCTGTAAATTCTGAATGCGTAGCACGTGCATAAATCGGTTTTTTCGCATCACCTAAAAAGAAGTTTTGAAAGGCACCAAGCCTTGTATCTGCTTTAGGGGCTGTATCTATTCCGATCCCAGCTATAAAATCTTTTCCCTCGGGACTATTGGCCCACTGATCGTCAGCTGCTGTGCCTCTAATTGCATCTTTTGCTCTCTTGGCTTTAACATACGCCTCAGCCGCTGCTGTTACTGCCGCCTTTTCAGCTTGAATTTGTCTGATAATTGCTTCTTCTACATGCTTAGGCATATCAATCACTCCACTGAATCACACGATACCAAAGCTTTCTTACCGATCGTTTAGATATTAGATCGTCGATATCATACGATTATAGGTCATATGCGTTAAGTATAGATTCGATTTGGTTAAATGCAAGTCACTTATTTGCGAAAGCTTATTCCCATCAGGCTCATCAGAAATATCCTGAGCTTGATCAAAAGATCGATCATCTTTCACCACTTGCCGAAATCGTTCGTGTGTCTCACGATCATGCGCTGGAACAGATGGAGGTTGTGTTGTCGCTTTGGCCTCTAAAACAGCGGCACCGGCCAAAAGCGCATGCAGCGTATTTATAATCATAACTTAGGTTAATTATAGGACAAAATAGTAACTACGTAGGTTTTTTTTTGCTGGAACCTGCGGAAAAGCCGGGGATGTAGGCAATTGCGGCTAGATAAGTAAAAGACCTGAGATTACATCCCACGTGTTGAAAGAATTAATTCACAGGCATAAAACTTGTCGCAAACCCGACTCCAGTGCTTTCAAATCGTCTTCTGAAAGTGAGCCCGCAGATTGTTTTAATCGGCTCTTATCAACGGTTCTAATCTGATCACAAACAGCGAGCACTTGTTTTCCAAGGCACGAAACCAAAATGGTCAGTGGTGGTCTTGCTTTTGTCGAGGTTGAAAGCGGTACAACAACCACGGTGTGTCGAGCTTGATTGATGGGTGTTGCTCCTACCAAAACACAGGGCCTGTGTTTATTAATTTCAGAGCCTTTTGTAGGATTAAGATCAACCCAATACACATCACCACGATTCATGATTTAACCCATCTTGACATGTTAGATCCCACGCATTCATCTCGTCATTGAGTAATTCATCTTGTTCTACAGCAAGCGCGCACTCGTAAAGCGCTTTTTCACGCTTTTCTATCTCAGCTTCAAGTAGCCGAACCATCACTTTACTTCGTTGACGGTGAGGAATCGCAGCCCTCATCCTAGAAGCAATATCATCTGGAATCGAAAGTAAAATTTTACTCATCACAAAGCCCCATGCAATATATATTATATATCCTATATATACTATACACCATGAGCTGCTCAAATACAAAACAATCCTATAATCAAACAAGAAAAAACTTTCATCATCAGGTAAATTTAGCAAGCGCGTTATCATGATATCAAGGCGACTATTTCATAGGGTTAGTTCGAGATTGCACGCCAAAATCGAACCGAACGCAAGAATTTGTCGTCTACCGTATAACTTGCTACGTACGAGCCTAGGCTGGGCAACGTTCGTGTTGATATGATGTGTTTGAGTACCAAGCTATTCGAAAATAGTATGTATTTCTTGCCAGGGCAACACAATTATATTCTGAGTTAACTGATAACGGTTTGGGCTTTGACAAACAATATACGCCAAATCAGTTTGATATTCGTCCATGAACTTTCTTAAATGCCGTGCATCATTCATATCTGGTTTATCATTCCATTTCACCTCAATAGGCGTATAACAATGCGCAATATCAAGCACATAATCTATTTCTGGACCCGCTGTATCACGCCAGTATCTTACTTTGATTTGTGGTGAGCGTAATTGACTTTGATAGACCAATTCATTACCAACATAATGTTCAAATAAATCTGCCATAATTTTTTTGGGTAATCCCGTGCCTTCATTTGCACAGACCCTACGAACCCCTAAATCGAAAAATAAATATTTAGGTGATTTCACTAAGCGTCGTTTTGTATAACTTTCTGAAATAGGATCAATTCTTAAGGTAAGCATGCAGTCTTCAAGAATTTGATAGTAATTTGCGATCGTTGTATCTGCAACACCAAGATCTTGTGAAAGACGTGTAAAATTGAGTTGCTTGCCTGCTTCACCTGCTGCAATTTCAAGAAAACGTGAAAAACTACCGATATTTCGAACCAAAGCTTCTGCTCGAATTTCATCTTCTAAATAAGTACTCACATAAGAATACAAATCAATCTCTTGTGATTGAGCATCTGCATCATTCATGATGCCTGGCAACGTACCATATAATAAAATATGCTCTAAGCTCAAATTAAACGAAGAAAATTCCTGATAAAGCAAAGGCGTCATATGAAGAGAAACAACACGCCCTGGAAGTAAATTAAGGTTAGTCCCCGTCTTTAATTTTCGTGCCGATGACCCTGACAAAATAAACTGCGCTTTTTGACTATCGATCAAATGCTGCGCCATATCCATAACCGCAGGAATTTTTTGCACCTCATCAATAAATATCAACGGTGGTTCTTTAAATTGTTTAATTTTTTCTTCGAGTTCTTTTTCTAATAACGCCGGATCTTTTTCATAACGTTGACGTGTTGTGATACGCGCAAATGTATACTGGATATCCGGCTTAATTTGCTCTTGTATTAACGTGGTTTTTCCTGTTTGCCGCGGACCAAGCAACAGAACACTCTTGTCTCGCTTGAGTGCTTGCGTTATGTTATTTTTGAGCAATCTTGGAATAAAATTCTTCATAAGCCGGATTATCAATGTTTTTTCGGTCCGCGTCAAGAAATTTCATCGCTTTCCCAGCGCGATTTTCTTTTTTATCTTACTAGGCCTGTATCAGCTTTGTCCATAAATTATCATTAGCACCAACCCAAATCCCTCAACCGCCCTGGCGGGCACCCACTTATGGAACCCTCATCCGCCCTGGCGGGCACCTTCTCCCGCCCGCGGGAGAAGGAACGTCAACATCAAGTGCTTGATTGATACATAATCCTCATGTTTTATTACGGATTCAACGTTGAATCATCGAGGCCATCCGTGGTTTTGGGGCTTTCGGGTGTGTTTAGGTTTTGAGAAGAACCCCTCAACCCATGAACCACACCTTTAGGCGCTTGTGTATTAACAACAGTAATCGAGTGCTTTACAACGTCTTGAAGCTCCACCAAACCATCCCTCACCCTGTCAGATATCTGATGATTAGGATCTTGATCACCCAACAGCTCATCCAGCTTTTTATCAAGCTGCTTTAACAGCTCAAGATGAGTGGGCGGCGTTTCTGGTTCTTCACCCGGACCGTTCGTAATCGTTCTAGGTGATACCACGGGTGGTGCTTTCGTCTCATTAAAATCCTTATCTATGAGTTTTATCGTCACGACTAATTTATCACGTACTTCTTTGCTCGCTGGCTCGCTTGCCTCCAAAGCATAATAAGATTGTAGAAGTATCGGTAAAACTGTATTTCTCTCATAATATTCAACTGGGTTTAGAGTTTGACTTAACGAATCTAACCTTTCAAGTTGGGCTTGAGCAGCATCACGATCCAGGAGTGGCGTCGAGTTCGGAATCACGACCGAAGGCGCAACCGGAGGCTGTTGCTGGGCGGCTTGGAGAGCAGCGACCTCAGCTTGGAGCTTTGCAATTTCGGCTGCGGCTTGGAGAGCAGCGTCGTTGTCCTCTTCGGTGATAGGTGAAGTCTGCTCTCTAGACACAGACGGAGTCACAGGCTGTTGCTGGGCAGCTTTGAGAGCGGCGACCTCAGCTTGGAGAGCCGCAATTTCAGCGGCTGATTGAAGTGCTGCAGCGTTATCCTCGCCGACAGTCAAAGGCTGTTTCTGGGCAGCTAGGAGAGCAGCGACCTCAGCTTGGAGCTTTGCAATTTCGGCTGCGGCTTGGAGAGCAGCGTCGTTGTCCTCTTC
>CAXBBS010000022.1:0-26820 GCA_963974485.1 uncultured Legionella sp. | reverse complement strand
TTCGTAAGAAATCGCTTGTAGCCATAGCTATACTTGTACCCAAATTAGACTCATCCCAGATTCCGGATACGCTCATCACTGACCTACAACGATTGTTGCTAGATGTATCTTCTGAGGTTCGTAAGAAATCGCTTGTAGCCATAGCTATACTTGTACCCAAATTAGACTCATCCCAGATTCCGGATACGCTCATCACTGACCTACAACGATTGTTGCTAGATGTATCTTCTGAGGTTCGTAAGAAATCGCTTGTAGCCATAGCTATACTTGTACCCAAATTAGAATCACCCCAAATTCCGGATACGCTCATCACTGACCTACAACAACGATTGCGAAATAAGAATTTTGATGTTCAGCAGGCATCCGTTCAAGCCATAGATTCACTTATACCTAAGTTAGCCCCAGCACAAATAGCTACACTATTCACCGACGACCTACAACGACAATTGCATGATGAATCTTCTGAGGTTCGTGAGAGAGCCCTTATAACCATAGCTATACTTGTACTCAAATTAGACTCATCCCAGATTCCGGATACGCTCATCACTGACCTACAACAACAATTGCAAGACGAAAATATTGATATTATTTATTGTGCTCTTGCAACCATAGCTGCACATATCTCTAATTTAGATTCAGCGCAAATTCCTGAAACGCTCATCGCTGACCTACAACAACAATTGCTAAATAAGAATTTTGATGTTCATAAGGCATCCGTTAAAGCCATAGAGTCACTTATACCTAAGTTAGCCCCAGCACAAATAGCTACACTATTCACCGACGACCTACAACGACAATTGCATGATGAATCTTCTGAGATTCGTAAGAAATCGCTTGTAGCCATAGCTATACTTGTACCCAAATTAGACTCATCCCAGATTCCGGATACGCTCATCACTGACCTACAACGATTGTTGCTAGATGTATCTTCTGAGGTTCGTAAGAAATCGCTTGTAGCCATAGCTATACTTGTACCCAAATTAGAATCACCCCAAATTCCGGATACGCTCATCACTGACCTACAACGGCAATTGCATGATGAATCTTCTGAGGTTCGTGAGAGAGCCCTTCGCGCCATAACTACACTTATATCTAGATTAGATTCATCCCAAATTCCTGAAACGCTCATCACTGACCTACAACGATTGTTGCTAGATGTATCTTCTAAAATTCATATGCACGCCCTTATAACTATAGCTTCACTTGCACCTAGATTAGATTCAACCCAAATTTCTGATACACTCATCACCGACCTACAACAACGATTGCAAAATGAGGATTATGGGGTTCGTGCTGAGGCCCTTAAAGCCATAGCTGCACTTGTGCCTAAGTCAGCCCCAGCCCAAGTGACTACACTCTTCATCGATCTACAACAACGATTGCAAAACGAGAATTATGAGGTTCGTAACAAAACCTTTAAAACCATAACTACACTTATATCTACATTAGATTCATCCCAGATTCCTAATACACTCATCACCGACCTACAACAACGATTGCAAGATGAGAATTATGGGGTTCGTGCTGGGGCCCTTGAAGCCATAGCTGCATTATTTCCTCGTGCAACCTTTGTGCAACAAGAGGAGCTGATGCAAGCACTTATACAAGCATTAGAGAAAACTAATCAACGCACAGGATGGTTTGGATTCTTTGCTACAGATGAAAGTTATATGAAACATAATATTTTAAACGCTATAGAAAAAATTGTTTCTCATGCAAGTCCTGAATTTATATCACCTCGGTTGCTTCAATTAGTGCAAATGGAATTAAAAGCGACCAATATAAAGACTCGCGAATCAGCTTGGGATGTACTCATTGCACTGGCCCTCCGCTTCCCCAGACAAGTTAACGAATATGTTGAACAATGTCCTATGGATGCTAAAGATTGGGCAAGTAACGTTCTTAGTTGTCTTGTGAGTTTTTGTGGAAGAGAAGAAGAACACAAAGCATTAATCACTAAATCTGCTACTTTATTCTCACCGGCTTCAAAACCATCAAGTATTCATGGCGGTACAAAAAAAATACCCCTTACACAGGAAGATATAGAAGACATGAAGGCTTGGAGTAACACATTTTCATGAGGCTTGATATATCCCCAATAAACACAACTGCTCTTATGTTTAACGTTGAGGCATGTTTTTAGTCTTAATCCACACGGGCGTAATCACGCCCTTGATTTGGCTTAGGCGAACAAGGCCGTAATATCGACTATCAAAAGACCATACGCTTTGGTTTGTCATGGTTATGAATTCATCGTCTTTAAGTTGATAATTCAAGGCGTGCCATTGAGGTAAGGTACGGTTTACGCCATCGCGGGCTTTAGGTATTGAAAAAGGAATAAGCGTTTGATTCACAAAAACACCTGCACCCGTAACCGATACCTTATCGCCTGGTGTAGCAACCACTTTTTTCATTAAATACCCGTAGCCGCCAGGGCATAGGCCATGGTCAATATAACCTCGATCCCTTGCTTGTTGAAAAACGGGCTTGTCATCAGGACAAAAAATTACGTAAGTCTGTTTGATGTTTTCGACTCTTTTAATCACTTTGATACGATATAATCCAACAGGAATGGAATCCGTGAGATTTATCCTAAAACCCATAACAACCAACAGTAGTGCCAAGCCGATGATGCTGAGTAGAAAGATCGCAATCCAGGTCATCCATTGCTTCATAGCCTGATTTCCTCCTCGGAACTTAATCGGGCACGTAAAACATCCGACTGAAGTGGCGCTTCAACGGAAGCTCTCGCAATAAAAACTGGATCTTTAAAATAAAGCGGTTGTTTACCATAAATGGCAGGAAAACCCGCCACATACACCACCATGTCACCTGCCTCCGTAATGAAGCCGTTTGCATCTTTTTTAGGCCCTGGCATACGTTGGCACTCATCCATGGTTAAAAGTGGCCTCGAAACTTCTTGCGTTGTTTTAGAAATCTGCCCTAAAAACGCTGACATACGCTTACCGCTTGTGGTGATGTGTTCTTTAACAATCGTCGTCTGCCCCGTTAATTTTGAAAGATGTTCGGCAGTTTCAATGCGATTGGGTGGGTAAGCGTTTTGGATGTGACAATTTGAGGTAATCATTTCATCTGGCCCATAGCCACGCTCGCGACTTTTAAGCTGATTAATATCCTGGCAGATTAAATAAAATTTCAAACCGTAACCCGCAACAAAGGCCAAGGACTCTTGTAAAATATCCAGCTTACCCAGGCTTGGAAATTCATCAATCATGCACAACAGGCGATGTTTGTAAGTTTTTTTCGTCATAACAAAGCCATCAACGCGTTCAAACTCCATTTTATCCGCCAAAAGACGAACGACCATGTTTAACATGACGCGAACCAGGGGCTGCAATCGCGCTTTATCATTGGGCTGCGTGACGATATAAAGGCTGACAGGCGTCTCATGATGCATTAAATCTTTGATGCAAAAATCAGAGGCAGATACATTATGAGCAACCACTGGATCGCGATATAAGGCCAGATACGATTTTAAGGTGGATAATACGGAACCGGCTTCTTCTTCCGGTCTATCGATCATGTCGCGGGCTGAGGCACTGATCACAGGATGTGCTTTATCTTCAACATGCGGATATTGGGTCATTTCAATCAGTAAATCTGCAATGTTGGTATGAGGATCCACCAGCATCCTATCAATGTTGGGAAAGGTAGCTGGTTCGCCCTGATTTTGAAGCTTATACATGGCATGCAGGATAAAACCAACCAAAAGCGCTTGTGAGGTTTTTTGCCAGTGGCTTTCAAGTCCTTTACCATCGGGATCAATCACGAGCGTTGCAAGGTTCTGAACGTCACCGACCTCATATTCAGAACCCACCCTGATTTCATCCAGTGGATTCCAACGAGCGGTACCTGTTAACGTTGCAGGCTCAAAGCGAATCACCTTGTTGTTGGCGTGTTGTTGACGCCAACCTGCGGTCATGGCCCAAAGCTCGCCTTTTAAATCGGTAATCACACACGACTGTTTCCAGGATAAAAGGGTCGGAATAACAAGCCCTACCCCTTTACCCGAACGTGTGGGCGCATAGCATAAAATATGCTCGGGGCCATTGTGGCGTAAGTAATGAATATTACCTTTATTATCTTCAATGGCACCCACATATACGCCTTCATCGTGGCCGATAAGTCCTGCGTTTTTTAAATCCTCCTGATTGGCCCATCGGGCTGAGCCGTGAAGGTATTCGCTGACATTGTCTTGTTTTGAATGTTTGACTGAAAACACAAGCAGCATGAAGAAAAGACTGCTGCTCATCACCATCAAACCCGATGCCGCATCAAAATAATCAGGATGATAGGCATGGTATTTCAAATGCCATATCAGCACCTGCCAGGGTGGATAAACATGATTTAGAGAAAATTTATACGCCACAAATTGCGTGCCAATCTGCATGCTGATAAGTAGCGCAAGTACGACGAGTAACATCAGCGTTTTATTAAGCTTAGGGTGACGTTTTTGCCTTACTTGTGGGCCAATGGCTTTATTGGGTTTTTGCAGTTTCATGCGTCATTTCCGGCATCGTTGTTACGCTGTTGAATGGCATCAGCAATTTTTCCACCTGTGGTTTCAGCGGCTTTTGCGGTAAAACTGCTTTTCATGCTCCCTGCTTTTTCTCGTGCCACATCTAACGCACCAGAGGCTAAATGCGAACTGAAAGAACCCGCAAATTTGGACGCTTGCCCCATGGCTTGCGCTAAACCGCCTGATTTTGTGCCCACGCTGCCGCTTGAAAAAGAGCCAACATCACCTGCACCCATACTTTGGGAGGCGGCTTTGAATGCTGAATGCAAGGCAGATAAACCACCCGCACCCTGAGCGCTTGCAGCACCTGCACTGCTCGCTAACGTAGCACCCGCAATGCCAGCAGCGCCTAAAGCGCCACCCAGCCCAAGACCGCCACCACCACCGCCGATACCGCCACCGGAGACAATCCCGGCCAAAACAGGGGGAATCTTATTGATGAGCACCAGTAAAAGCACGGCGACCACCAGCATGATGTACATCTCTTTCAATAAAATATCTTTTGACATGGCGACATAATATTGGTCGACAAACGACTTGCCGATCCCAATAATCAAGATCATGGCAAAGGCTTGGAGCGCGGTACCCAGCACCGTTTTGTAATATTGAATGGCGATATCCTGCGTCCAGCGACCGCCGCCAAAGCCCAATAAAATGATCCCGCCATAGGTTAAAACCCAAGCGGTGATCAAAATGATGAGCATGTTGATGCTGACCAAAGCCAAAACAACCAAGATAATGCCTGCGACCATCAACCCCACCGTGGTTGCAGCCGGTGACCAGATGGATGAGTTATCAATCGCTTTTGAGACAATATCAAACCCCACGTCCACAATATCAGAAGGCGATACATGCGCATCAATGCCCGATGCATTGGCCGCGAGCTGTCGCATGGAATCCATGATTGAGGTGGCAATGGCCGGGCCATGATCTAAAATCCAATAGAAAAAGCCGAGCACCACTAAAAACCGTACGGTCTCGCTCATAAATTCCTGAATATCTGCCTTGCTTAACGCCATCAAGCCATAGGTCCATACCATGCTGATTAACGCCAAAGACCAAAAAAGATAACGGGCATAATTTAAGATGGTGTGGCTCCACAGTGAGGCCGTACTGGAAAAGCGAAAGAGGATGTTATCCAGCAAGTCTCTGCTGTCGAGACCCACACCTTGGGCGTGACTGTTCACAGAAAATAAGATCAAAAACAACACCATGACACACGTAATTTTTTTCATGGTTTCACCAACGTATGCCTGAGCTTTTGGAATAACTGCCTCGTTTTAAACAGGCGTCCCCGATGGCTTGCAGTTCTTCTTGTGAGCGACCCGTTTTGGCGCTATCACAGGTCAACGAAGCAAGATGCACGGCCTTTTTTGTCGCCTTGGTTTCAGCGCTATCACACCCTGAAAGCAAACAGGCTAAGAGTGCTACTGATAATCGTGTTACGTTTTTCATATGGTTTCTCCTGGTTATTAAATTGCTCATGCATTACCATTTTTTACCGGAACTTTTATGATACGACCCGGAACGAAAACGCTCATCTCCGGCGGCTTGTATCGCTTCTTTATTTTCACTCGCCGCATCTTTGGTTGCTTGTGCGTTTTGCTGAGCGAGTAATAATCCCCGAATTTGCAATAATTGATGTGCTTGATTGCTGGATAACTGAGAGGCTGCCTGGAGTGCTTGTTTTTGTCCTGCCGCCGTTTGTGCCTTAGCTTGCAAAATACTGAGTTTTTTTGAATCTTGTTTTAAATTTTGCTGTTGTTTATCAATGCCTTTCAGCATGGCATCGTTCGCGCGTTTTTGAGCCACCGATGCAGCGATTTTCGTTTGATTTATTTTTTTCAGCTCTTCAGGTGAACATCGGCCATGGGCGTTGAAGCAAGGTATTTTCTGGTAATACTCTTGGCTTTGAAAGCGATCGAGGTACGCTTGCATGCTCCCGGCTTCCTGTTTGTAATAATCAAGCGTATTGGTCGCATTAAGCAGGTTATTAATAATACCGTTGGCATTATCCCATTCAAATGATGTCAGCGATTTCGTGTTTTCCAGCATGTTTTGGTATTGCCGGACTTGATTTTTGTATTGATCAAGCTGAGTTTTATACTGGCTTGCCTGATTGAGTATCACTTTTGCATTTTGTAACCAGTTGGCAACATCAAACACCGGCGCACCGGTTGAAAAAGCCGGGACACTCCATAAAAAAACAAGTAAATATCTAAACTTCATAGATTGCTCCTTCACGCATAAGAAAACGAACGATACGGTTGTTTAAACGTTAAATCTTTGACGGCAATGACATTGAAGCGATAACCCGGGCGAATGTGCACCGTGGGCGATACATTGAGATTTTTTGAAATCATTTGTGAAGCTACCTCGCCCATTTGTTGGCCTAATGCCTGGCTCATAACACTGCCCGCCGTAGGTTGGTTATAGCCGTAGGGATTCGGCTGTCTTATATTTTGGCTGTAGCTCATCCCTGCCACAATTCCAGACATCAACAGTGCCGATCCATAAACTTGGGCATAATGATGATTCACTTTATCTCTAAACCCGGTGAGACCCGCGCTGTCCGATCCAGGCATTGAGCCAATATCCAAGGCTTTGCCATCGGGAAACACCAAACGTTGCCAGGCAATTAAGATGGAGCTTTGCCCAAAACTCACATCATTGGAATAAACGCCAACCAGCTTGGTGCCTTGGGGTATTAAAAGATATTTACCCGTTGCGGTATCAAACACGTTTTGAGAGACCTGGCCGATAATCTGCCCGGGTAATTCGGATGAAATACCGCTGATCATCACCCCTGGAATCACGTTCCCCGTCCTCAATTCATAGCGACTGTTTGGATTTTCTAGATTTGAGTTTAAATGCCAACGCATGGCATTTTCGTCACCACCAAGTGCTTGTTGAAGATGTTCTGTTGGCTCTGATTCTGTATTATTTTCATGATTGACGCGTGAATTCTCAACCATGATGGATGTTTTGGCTTTGAGCGCCTCTTCAAAGGATTGCGTTTTTTCTTGGCGAATACGCTCACGTTCATCATCCGTTATACCAGGATTATCCAAAGGCTGTTGTTGAGGTAAGGGCGCTTGAACCTTGGGTTCTTCAGGGTTGATCTCGCTTGCTGGTTCCACGTTACGATGACCCACAACTTCGTAAGCCAGGTTCATGGTGTTTTTTTTTGGTGCTTGCTGTGTCACGTTTTCTATAACGCGATTTTGTGCATTTGCCCTTTTTTGAGCAACAAACGCGATCAACACAACAAACAGGCTAAAAACACCAACGGCGATGATTAAGGGCATGTTATTCACGCGTTTAACACCTGCGGTTTGAAGCTTGTTGGGTGAGGTATCAGGTGATAAATAATCGTTATCCTGGCTCATGAACATGACTCCTTATGCGACCATGGGCTGATGGGGGTAAGTTTTCCATGGGTTTTTGCGTACATGCGACTTAGGCTCTCGCGCTGAACATACAAGCTGACGCGATAAAGATGATCGCGTTCTGTCTCATCCACCACGTAGAAAAAATTGGCTTGTTTTCTTGCGTGCGTGTTTTCAATCACGCCATAGCCTTTTGTTCGCAGGGCTTGCATCAGGTGTGTGCCAAAGCCATCACAGATTTTTTGACCGATACGAAAGGTATATCTCGCGGGCGGATAAACACGCGCTAATTGAGATGCGGCGTCTGTCGCCAAGTAAACATCGTTACTTTGCGAGGAAGGCGTAAAATTTCCGTACCGCATGCTTGCGCAACTCGACAAGAATACAACCAAGACTAAAACACTTAATCTTTTCACCGTGAACACCTCGTGATTGTAATTTTTTCTTGAGCGCGGCCACTCCCGACAACAAGTACCGCTTTGTCGAAAACGCTATCAACAATATAACGGCAACCTTGCAAGCGATAATTGACCATCACAGATTCTGATTTTTTGAATAGGCCTTGGCTTCTTAAAACCACCAAAGCAGGCGCTTCGCTTTGCGTCATGGTACTTGGCATTTCAATCATGGTTTTAACGCCATCGTTATAAACCCGCACAGGTTTAAAGCGCGTATGGCCTTGCACGCGATAATTAAAATGAAGATTGCCTAAATATTCATGGGTTTCAGGAAAGGTATTGGCTTCCCTTTTTTCCTGTTGCATGTGCTGAATGAATTGCCATTTGGCTTGTGCTTCATCGGGATAAACAAACGAAACATACGGCATAAACGCATAGCGTTCTGACTTCAAACGAAAATGGTAGGTTCGTTTGTTGGTGGTGACGACCAGCGAAGAATCAAGCCCCACATCTTTGGGTTTAATGATGAGATGAATTTGCTGGTTTAAGCCCGAACCGGTGATGGAAGGCTCAATGATAAAACGTGGATCGCCCACATTCATGTCATTAAACTGTTCGCCTGGCTGCAAAGCAACATCACACACCTGCAAAGGTGCGCATACAATGCTGATTTGGCCTGAGCCATAAACAAAACTGACCGAGCCGTCTGTGGATGCAAAGGGCTTGCTGGTTTTATCACCTTGTTGCCAACGTTTCGCAAGCTTTAACGCGTGTTGTTCTTGCTGAGACAAGGCGGGTACGCTTTCGGAAAAATATTGTTTCGCTAGATCAGCGTTTTCATGAGCAAAACCTGACAGTGGAACAAGCAAACACATGGCGCACGTTAGTTTTTTCATACAGTTTCTCCATGCGTTAAATCATAAGACCAGTTAAAATCGCGGACATAAATCAAGTGAGGATTTTTTAACATGGATTCATTTGAGGCATCATGAAATGCATTGTCCTGATACATCGTCACCATGGCTTTCATCACGTAGGGCTTTTCTTTGAGGCTGCCGTCACGATTTCTGACCGTTTCAACCCAATCCACCTGCCAAGTATCCCCCGATTCTTGAAGCACGGAGCGTATTTCAATGCTGACCGTTTCATGCGTGGCTCTGTCAAAAGGATTGGCATGCTGCTTGTCGTTATAAAATTCCTGTATCTTCGTTAGGGCCGCATCGTTTTGGTTCAAATAGGAGTAAACTTGAAAAACCGCTTTTTTTTGTAATTCGACATCGGTACTCACCATACGGATGTTTTCAACGAAATGAGCCGCTGCTGCGCGGTAGTCATCCATACCGGCCTTGCCAACCCGGTCGGCTCGCGTCACAGACAACGTATTGCCGCTGGCATCTTGCTGAAACACCAGCGGGATAAATTTAGACTGGCTACCCATCGCGATAAGCCCACCCACCGCACCTAACGTCACCAGCAGCGAGCTCATGCCAACGAATTGCCATACCTGCAAGGATTTCATAAGCCCCGCGGTATGGACATTCCAGGCGCGTTTGGCATTGAGATAAGGATTAGCTGTTTTCATGCTGTAACTCCTAATTGATTCATATCGACTCCTTTTTCTAAAATCCAGTGAGACACCCACGTATCCCCAAATTGCATCTCAAGCTCTTTCATCCGCGCGATAGAATCAGGGTCGGTTGCACCCACAAACGCTAGCGCTAAAGGCCCTAACGCCAATTGATACAAGCGCTGCCCTTGTTCGCTAACGTAGTAATAATCACGTTTGGGCTGTGCTTGCGCGATGATGTCAATCTGTCGAGGGTTTAAGCCCATACGCTCATAAACCACGCGAGTTTCAGGGTCATTTGCATACAGGTTAGGCAAAAAGATTTTGGTGGCGGTCGACTCAACGATGATGTCTAAAATGCCCGAGCCTACCGCGTGGGATAAATGCTGCGTTGCCATAAACACCACACAATTTTTCTTGGCCATGGAATCAAGCCATTCAGCAATTTTGTTTTTAAAGACAGGGTGGGCGAGCATAAGCCACGCCTCATCCAGTAAGATTAAGGTTGGACGGCCATCCAACGATGTTTCAATGCGTCGAAACAAATACAACAACACAGGCAAAGCAAATTTTTCACCCAATCCCATTAAATGCTCAATTTCAAAGGTCATGAATGAGGCGAGATCTAAACCATCGCTTTCGGCGTCCAATAAATGCCCCATTAAGCCATCAATGGTGTATTGTTTTAGCGTTTCACGAATGGATTCATCCTGAATGGTCATGACAAATTCAGATAAGGTTTTAGAGCCGCTTTGATGCATGCTTACTACCGCATGGCCAATTTCATTGCGTTGCGCGGGCGTGGTATTTAAACCGTTTAAGGCCAGAAGCGTATCAAGCCATGTCATGGCCCAAGCCCTGTCGGCTTGAGTCGCTAAAAACTGTAAGGGTGCAAAGGTAAGATGTGAGTCTTTATCGGCAATGGTGTAATGCTTACCACCGGTGGCCTTGCACGTGGGGTACATGGACATGCCTTTATCGAACGAATAAATGCGTGCATCTTTGTACCTTCGCCAAGACAAAGCGATTAAGGCCAGATGGGTCGATTTACCTGAACGTGTTGGACCAAACATGATGCCATGCCCTAAGTCTCTCACATGAAGATTCAGGCGAAACGGGGCATTACCGCTGGTGATGCAGTGCATTAAAGGTGGTGACATCGGTGGAAATAACGGGCAAGGTGCCTTGTTCTCCCCCGTCCAGATGCTTGAGGTAGGTAACAAATCCGCTAAATTCATGGTGTTGATTAAAGGCCGTCTTATGTTTTCAACCCCATGCCCTGGCAGGCTACCCATGAAGGCATCCATGGTATTGATGGTCTCTGTACGCGCGGTAAATCCAAGGGCATTAATATTTTTTTCAATCAACAAGGCGGCTTGTTCAACTCGCGCTCTGTCTTCATCCATCAAAATCACAACCGAGGTGTAATAGCCCTGCCCCACCATGCCAGAATTGGTTTCTGCAATCGCCGATTGCGCATCATTCACCATGTTAAGCGCATCCTCATCAATCACGCCTGAGTGGGTATTAAAAACCTGATCGAAAAAACCTCTGATTTTTTGTTTCCACTTTTTGCGATACTTGGTGAAATGCGCCACGGCTTCATGGGGATCCATAAAAATAAAACGCGAATTCCAACGGTACTCAACCGGCAAGTGCGTTAATGCGGTTAACATGCCAGGGTAAGATTCCATTGGAAAACCCTCGATGGCCACGCACTGAATAAATTTTCGTCCAATTTTTGGGGTAATACCCGGTATTAACGCCTGACCGCCAATTAAGGCATCCAGATAAACAGGATTTTTAGGGAGATTAACCGGATGATTAAGTCCCGTTGCACAATACTGTATGTGCCTTAGAAAATTATCGTGTGTCACTGTTTGACCGTCTTCGGTGATAAGCTTTTCTGACGCCAACCGTTCCAGATGAACCGCCGAGCTCATACGCGATTCAAAAGTTCGACAGGCTTGCTTAAACGCATCAATCAACTGATGCGTCTTGGCCCTGTTACTTAAACGCGCATGGCTATCATCAAACATTAAGGCGACAAAACGCTTTTGCGCCAGCACAGGCGGGTACCACGTCAACGTGATAACAAAATAGCCCTCATATAACGTCCCGATATTTTCAAACAGTTGTCTTCGTTCTTCATCCACCGCCATAGATACAGAATCGGGAAAATAAGAATAGGCCTCATCACTGTAATTAGGCGCTGCACGTCGCATGGCGTCCACATGGACCATCCAGCCCGAACCCATGGCTGATAGCGCTTGATTAATTTGATACGCCACCATCTCACGTGCTTTATCCGTGGTATTGGCCTGGTCGTCGCCTTGATACAGCCACGCGGCCATGAAGGAGCCGTTTTTACCGACAATAACCCCTTCATCCACAACGGCTGCATAATTGAGTAAATCAACAAAGCCTGCTTGTTTTTGACGGTGTTTATTTACATGATGATCCTGGCTTTTTTTCCGTACCTGGTAAAACAACATCGCTAATAAGCTAAGCCCTGTGATGCTGATTAAAAAGAGGATGAACGTCAGCATGAATAACCTCGTTGATTGTTTCTAAAAGGCGTTGAACGCGGAGCGTAATAGGCCTGGTAAGCGCGTTGTCTGAGATAAATCGCGCGCATATAAGGATCGGATTTCGCCATTAAGCGAAGTCCTTTCAACGATAAAAACCACAAAATAATACCCGCAAGTGCCGCCAACCAATCTTGAGCCGCGAACACCAAAATGGCCGATAATAATCCTAAAAACATGACCAACTCACGGTCACCGCCCATAAACAGGCTGGGACGATTGCCACATTGACGTATAGGGATGGTGCGAAGGCTCATGGCTGCAACTCCCTTGCCATCAGGTGAGCTGTGGACGATGGCTTTGAAATTTCAGCGCCTTTGCCGGTAATGGCCGTCATGGTGTTTTGAGCCGCGACCAGGAATGAGAGCACCAACACAAAAAAAATCAGCGTTCGCATGAAGCCGTTCATATCACCACCAAAAATGAGCGTGGCACCGGCGGCAACCAGCCCAATGATTGCAGCACTAAAAGCAAAAGGCCCTGTGATGGATTTCTGAATTTTCATCAGCCATGAATCAAAGGGAAGCCCGCCTCCCGCGGTGGAGGCAAGCGCTGGATGGGTGATAAGCATGAACAGCACGAGCATTAAGCTTATCGTCCCTATTTTTCTATAATTCAAATGACCTATCGGGTTCATTCATCTTCTCCTGAAACAAGTGTTTCGATTTGATATTGGCCGTTTTCAAAGCCATGGATGGAAATAATGTCCTGAATTTTTCGTCCCGTCGGTGTTCGTGCGATATGCACCACACAATGAACCGCTTCAGCAATCAACGGTTCAATTTCAGCCGGGGCCGCTGGGTTTCGGCTGATGAGTGATTTCAAACGCTGAAGCCCTGAAAGCGCGTTGTTGGCGTGCAAAGTAGCGGCACCACCCTCATGGCCGGTGTTCCAGGCATCGAGTAAATCAAGCGCTTCGCACCCACGCACCTCGCCCACCAGAATTCTGTCCGGTCGCATCCTGAGCGTAGTTTTTAGAAGCTCGGTCATCGTGACCTCAAGCGTGGTGTGATACTGAACGCAGTTTTTAGCAGCACACTGAATTTCGCCGGTATCCTCAATGATAAAAATGCGCTCTTCAGGTGCATGCATCACCATTTCATGAATCATCGCATTCACCAACGTGGTTTTACCCGATCCCGTACCACCAATGATCAAAAGGTTTCGATGATTTGCAACCGCTTGTTTAAGCACCTCACATTGTGCAGACGTCATCATCTTTGCTTCCACATAATCATCGAGTGAAAATACCGACACCGCTTTTTTACGGATGGCAAACGTTGGGCTTGAAACAATCGGTGGCAATTGTCCTGCAAAGCGAGAACCATCCAGGGGTAATTCACCTTCAAGCAGCGGTTTGAATCGGGTGACTTCTTTGCCATGAAAGCCCGCAACGGTTTTGATGATGCTTTCAGCGCGTGCTTCGCTGATATGTCCAATGCACTGCATCGCCTCACCCAGCCGCTCTTGCCAAAGTCTGCCGTCGGCATTACGCATGATTTCAACGGTTTTAGGGTCGTTTAACGCCTGTTCAATCAAATCGCCTAAATCACGCTTGAGCTTTTCGCGGGCTCGGTCTTTAACCGAGACCACGTGTTCTTGCATGTCGATCATAGAGCACTATCCTCATGACACATGCGGTTATTGATATGCATGAGCAGGTTTTATTCCGTGCTTAAACTTGCTGATTAAGCGGTCAACAATGTTTTCTTGATGAGGTACGTCAGAGAACCATTTATCTTTTTGACGTTCACGATAAATACGTCGCTGAACTTCGTCACGGTGGACGGGAATCGATTTTGGCGCATCAAATGCCAGGCGAATCTCTCCGTCACGGTAGCCCACAATCGTGCAGTAAACATCATCACTGATCACCACAGACTCACCAATTCTTCGTGTTAAAACCAACATATTTTTTCTCCTATGGGTTATTTAAATAAAATCGCTTTGCACTGCTTGATACTGGCTTCTGCCACTTCTTTTGAAGCTGGAACCACGGCTTTAGGCGCGGTATAAAACGTGGTACGTTTTTTAATCTCACGACAAAAGCGAATCATCTGCGGCAACGTCGGCGGCATGTCACAATGGTCACGGCATTCAAGTACGGCCCGATTGAGCGTGTCATCACTGAAAGGCTTTAAACCTTCCAACCATTCTTGTTTCGCAAATGCTAAAAATCCATCGCTCTTGAACTGGCTGCGCCACACATGCCCGTAAAAAACAGCAAAGCGGGTAAACAGGTCCTCCATACGCTTTTTATTGCTGTCGGTAGCATTGCAGTTGGATGATGTTGTTTGCTTTGCATTCATCTTCGGTGACGCTTGCTGTGGCCTCTGGCTCTGGGTTCCAGAATGGGTCAACGGTTGATGTTTTAGTATTTGTGCAACGCTTTGCATGTTGTTTCTCCTGTGTTTGTTCGATTTTGACCTCATCTTCCCAGCATTTTTGTAGCAACCAATTGGCGCCGTATTTCCAAGGCGGTACCCATTCACCACGTGCCAACTTGGCTGTTCGTGCTTTGATTTGGATTTCAAGTGCTTGCAGCATGATGCGGAGTAACGCTTCATCTGGATTAATTTGCTTGAAAGTTTCAAATGCACGTTCCCGAGATTTTTTCTCGGGGTAAAGCAACCAAAATTGCTCGAACTTTTGCTGTAAAAAAATATATAAATAATTATTTTCTTTTAGAGGTATGGCGGCTTTTGGGGGTTCGGCTATGGCGTATTTTGTCGCACCAACCTCTGAAAGCCCAGTGTTTACGGGGTTTTTATCGGGTGGCTTTGTGGCGGCTTGCTGTGGCGGGTTTATGGCGGCTTTATTTTGGACGGAATAAGGCCTTGTCGCCAAAGCGCATTTTAAAATAAGTTGCATGCCCTCGGACTGCACCTCAATCATACCCGCTCGCACAAGACCAGACACCGCACGACGCACTTGATCGCGTGAAAAACTTATGCTTTTAAGACCCTGATGAGGCTCAACATAAAGCTGTTCGGATATCGATTGATAACTGATACGTCGTTTTATGCCAGTCACGCCTGTTTTAACATCCATATACGGCCTAATTCCTCTGAGATAAGTCAGTTGCTGGATGTGGGGCAAACCACTCATGGCCTCCAGCTCCTCGCTATTAATAACAAAATCAATCATCGTACCTATCCCTGAACCCTGTAAAAACTCGTTTTTATTTTCGTAATGTGATACATTTATGAAAATAAAATATCTTAAATCACATTTGGTGATAATTAAAGACCAATATAGATCACACTTAGTGATAAATCAATGCTTAATTTCTATTTTTTGGGGGTTAATTTGAGTGAGTTGAACATTAAAAAAGAAATTGGTAAGCGTATTCTCGAAGCCCGAAAAGCCAAGGGCTTAACGCTGAAAGTACTCGGGGAACTTGCGGGTGGATTGAAGCAAACCCGCTTAACCAATTGGGAGCAAGGCACGCGCACGCCTGGGCCAGAAGAAATTAAATTACTGGCGCAGGTGCTAGAAGTTCCTCCTGCTTTTTTAATGTGTTTGTCCGATGAGATGCAAAAAAAGCCAACAAAACGTTTTAACCAATTAATTCCGCTGTTAGACCATCATCAGGCGTGTGATGCGAAGTTGCATATCGAAGCAATGCGTGATCAAGATTTATCGAGTGATGCGGTGTTTATTTCTGTAAGTACCGCCTTATTGCCTAAGTTAAGTGCTGATGCCTTTGCGCTGAAAATGACAGATGAAAGCATGATGCCTGAGATTAGGGTGGGGGATGTGCTGGTTGTTGATCCTGATATCAAACCAAGTCCGGGGGATTATGTTGTAGTTAAAGTGATAAACAAGCCTGAAACGATCGTTTGTCAATACAAAAAATTGTCTTATACTTCGCCGGAATTTGAGCTGCTAACGCTGAATGATAATTGGCCGAATATTACGGTGGGTGATGGAGTAGATGTCACAATTATTGGGAAGGTGGTACAGAATATCTGTCAGTATTAGTTAATGATTACAAAACTCCTTTAATTCGAGTATGAAGTAGGAAAAAAATATGAGTATTAACCTCAAAAAAAATGCGCGTTCTACTCAGTATTATACTGGCTTAATTAACGAACTTATTAAATTACCGGCGGAAACAGAGTGGCTGGAATTCAAGCATAATAAAGCTAATCCTGAAGAAATAGGCGAATACTGCTCGGCCTTAGCTAACTCAGCGTTGCTTATAGGTAAACCGTCTGCTTATCTTATTTGGGGTATTGATGATAAAACGCATGATGTCATTGGAACCAATTTCAATCCGAATAAAACAAAAATTGGTAATGAAGCTTTACATAACTGGCTTGCAAGACTGTTGTCTCCAAAGATAAACTTTTATTTTACCAGTATCAACGTTAACGACAAGCCTCTGGTTATTCTCGAAATAGAGGCTGAATCTAGCCATCCAGTGCAATTTAAAAATCAAAAATTCATCCGTATCGGCTCATATAAAAAGAAACTGAATGATCATCCTGAAAAAGAAAAAACTTTGTGGCGTGCATTGGATCGCAAACCTTTTGAGGATGGTATAGCAGAAGAAAAAGTAACCGATGAAACAATTTTAAGACTGATTGATTATCCGGCGTATTTTGATTTACTTGGGTTACCTATACCTGATGGACGTGCGGCGATATTAAACGCATTAAAAGAAGAGAAATTAATAGAACCCTGTGAAGCAGGTGATTGGAACCTCACTACACTTGGGGTTCTGCTTTTCGCCAAAAATCTTGCGGATTTTCCTAAGCTTAAACGCAAGGCTTTACGCATTATCCACTATAAGGGTAGTAATCGGATAGAAACTCAGCGCGAGCACATTGAACATAAAGGCTATGCGGTTGGATTTGAGGGGTTGATTGGCTATATCATGGCTTTGATTCCAACTAATGAGGTTATTGGTTCAGCGCTTAGAAAAAGTGTTCCTATGTACCCTGAGCTGGCTATACGTGAACTGCTAGCCAATGCATTGACCCATCAAGATTTTCAGATCACTGGCGCAGGCCCAATGGTTGAAATTTTTGATAATCGGATTGAAATAACTAACCCCGGTTTACCCCTTGTTTCAACAGAACGTTTTTTGGATACACCACCAAAATCCCGCAATGAAGCACTGGCATCTTTAATGCGTCGGTTTGGTATCTGCGAGGAGCGCGGCAGCGGTATTGATAAAGTCGTATCTCAAATTGAACTCTATCAATTACCAGCCCCTATTTTTGAGGCGGTTGAGGAGCATACTCGTGTAGTATTGTTCTCTCATCGTGATCTAAAGGAGATGGATAAACAAGATCGGGTTTGGGCTTGTTATTTACACGCCTGCCTTCGCTATGTCGAACGTGACTACATGACCAATTCTACTCTGAGGGAACGCTTTGGCATTGAGTCTAAAAACAGCGCTATGGTATCCCGTATCATTCGAGATACGTTAAATGCAGAAAAGATCAGATGCTATGATGACTCAGTGGGTAGTAAAGCAAAAAAATATCTGCCTTGGTGGGCTATTTAGGCTTATTGATTTGTTTGACTGTTGTTTGACTGGCTAGCTTGCTTTTACCATTTAAACATTCTAAAAGCTTTAATTTACAATGAGTTAGTAATTTTAATTTGTTTGACTGTTGTTTGATTTGCGTGACGATATTAGTAAAATGAAAGAGGCACCATAGCGGCACCATGTGCTGACAATTTCAGGCCATGAACGACAAACCAGAAACAACCTAGTTTTCCATGCTCTTTGATGGTATCGCATGAAAAACATAAAACCCATGGTAGCGAGCTCGATTCCCGCCGCCTCCACCAATTAATCTGTTGAATTAAATGGATATTTAAGGTAACACTCATCCTCAAGGGTGTATTCCACACATTCACAGCCTTTCTACTTGACCAAATTCATTCTACATTCTAGAATCTAGAACATGGAACAACTAAGTAGGCCTGCTAGCATGAGTATCAAATCCCAAGACATTGTCATCTTAACAAAAATTCTAGCGATTCATAGCAGGATAATAATACCTTGGTCTCAATATACCCTTGCCCGTGAGCTTTGCTTAAGTCCTTCACAAATTAACATGGCCTTTAAGCGACTGGTCACAGCAGGCTTAGTAACGCCCTACCATCCACCGAACAAGCCACAACCCATTATTCAAGCCTGTGAAGAATTTTTTGTACATGGCCTTAAATATATATTCCCTGCAAAATTAGGTGAAATAGCCCGTGGCGTTCCCACCAGTTATGCAGCCCCAATCCTCAATGAAGACATTATCGCTGGAAATGATCCTGTTCCTGTTTGGCCATACGCTGAAGGCGAAATGCGTGGTGTAACCCTAAAACCTTTATATTCATCTGTGCCTGAAGCTGTGATTAAGCACCCCGATCCTTTATTTTATGATATGTTAGCACTGCTTGATGCTATTCGTTCTGGGCGAGCACGTGAAAAACAAATTGCCATTCAAAAATTATCTAAAATACTAAAATCAAACATAGCGATGCCACATGAATAAAAGTTCTGCTCAACGTAATATTGAATCACTTACGCTTATAGCCCATCGCCTTGGAGAGCTATGCGACGACGTCACATTTGTTGGTGGTTGCATCACCGGGCTGTTGATAACCGATAAGGCTGCCCCTGATGTACGGTTTACCATTGATGTTGATTGCATCATTAATGTGATAACTCAGTCGGCTTATTATGTTCTTGCAGAAAAACTACGTAAGAAAGGATTTAAAGACATGCTATTAGGCGACCATCCGATATGCCGCTGGGACTGTGATGGTGTTTTGATTGATGTCATGCCTATTGATAAAAGCGTGCTGGGATTTTCTAATCGATGGTATAAAGATGCCCAAGCTCATGCGATTGAACAAAAAATAACAGACACCATGAGCGTAAAAATTATTTCTGCACCTTACTTTATCGCAACTAAACTGGAAGCCTTCAAAGACCGTGGCAAACAAGATTTTTTACTAAGCCATGACTTAGAGGATATTATCTCGCTGATTGATGGACGGCCAGAAATTGTAACCGACATCGCATTAACCTCCGCTCACCTAAAACAGTATCTTGGATTTGAATTCGCATCATTGATGAATAATATCCACTTTATCCAAGCATTACCTGGGCACTTAAACTATTCTGAACAATCTGAAGGCCGCCTAAAGATCGTTAAATCACGAATACTGGCGATTATTGCTTTAGGAGAGTAAATGAACACCAACAAAATAGCTTGGGTAACTGACATTCATCTCAATTTCTTAAAAACGACTGCACGAGAACAATTTTACAAACGTGTTACAGAAACGGGTGCTGACAAGATCTTAATTACAGGAGATATTGCCGAAGCAACAGATATATGTGAATTACTTAATGAGTTTAATCAATATACAGATAAACCCATCTATTTTGTCTTGGGGAACCATGATTACTATCGTAGTCGTGTCACGCATGTCCGTGAAAAAATTAATGCGTTATGTAAACAAAATCATATGTTAGTTTGGCTTGGAAAACCTGAAATCGTAACATTGAGTGATGACACGGTATTACTCGGACACGATGGCTGGGCTGACGCACGTTATGGGGACTTTGATCATAGCTCGGTTACTTTGAATGACAGCCGTTTAATTGCCGAATTATACCAAGCGTTTTTGTTAAGCAAATCAGCACTGAAACATGAAATGCAGAAATTAGCTGATGAAGATGCCGAAATTCTTCAGCAAACATTAGCAAAAGCTATTGCCACCAATATTAAACAAGTCATTATTGCTACGCATGTTCCACCTTTTCCCGAATGTAGCTGGCACAAAGATCACCCCAGCGATAACGATTGGTTACCATTTTTTGCTTCAAAGGCAACAGGTGACGTATTGATGACAGCTGCGAAAAAACATACTAATATTCAATTTTTAGTTTTATGCGGTCATACACATACGGCGACATCCATAAACTTGCTTGATAATCTGAAAATTAGAGCCGGTGGAGCGGAATATTATCAGCCAGAAGTTCAAGACATTATTATTGTTTAACAATTACAAAAGGGTTTATTGCGGGCTTATTTGCTGACAATTAAGGATGGTCAACGACAACTGGACATCATCATTAACGACCCCACTTCACCCAGATTTTATGCGGGTTTTCATGGTATTTGATGGTATTTCATGATCACCACCAAAACCCATGGTAGCGGGTTCGATTCCCGCCGCCTCCACCAATTAATTAAATCACCACCGACCACCAAAGACTATCACAAACCCTTATAAATCAAGCTGTTAAAGGCGATTATCTCGCTCATTAAGTTGTCTTTCGTGGTTTCTTGTTGGCTCAAGAATCACCCAAAATATGCCCAAACTTCGGGAAAAGTACCCAATATCTACCCAAAGATTTGGGATGTTTTTCTGGCTAAATACCCTATAATAGGTAGATTTTCATTTCCCCCTATCGATAAGGTGGGTGTCATTTTTTCAGCCCCTATTTTTTTATCATAAAATACGTAAATAAGTAGGGGTCAAATCTATTTTTAATAGCTTTAAAGCCCCCTCCCTTAAATAACATTATAAATAGATTTGACCCCTAACTACGCTCAAGCGCCAGTTCTTCAATATCGCGGTAACTCAATGAATAAGCCAGGTACCACCGAGTCAGCATTAAAATAATATCTTTTTTAAAATGGCGCCATTTGAAACTGATCATCCTTAATCCATGTCAACCTAAAATGCCTGAACTTTAACAGCACTCAGGATTTTTTGCGACAGAACCGTGTTTCATCGTTCCTTTCTTCTTTAGCCTCATTTTGACCCACCTCTCTTCGCATCGTCGCTAAATCATCACGCATTTGATTTTGCTTTTGACCACCAATATCAAGAGCAGTGTTATGAATGTCTGTTCGCTTTATACCTTCACCTTCTAAAAACTCAATCATCTCATCCCAACTAGCTGCGCTGGCCTGCGAAATAAGAATATTAGAAAAGGCCAAAACTTGCTCAGGATCGAAATTTTTAACCACGACATGATAATCATCAACAGATTTAATAATACCAGGCATGGTTAGAGTAACTGCTGTGCACTGTTCAGGCGTAAGACACCTGAGTACAGATCCAAACTCACGGCTATCGTGAATAATATCAGAAAACTTATCTTTCATACCCTCATAAACTACCGTGCGCTGCTCAGGTGTGAGTTGACTGAGTGCTACTTGAAACTCATCTCCGTTTTCAAAAACGTCGGACAAATCATTCTTTATGATATCAATAACTTCCGTGCATTGCTCAACCGTGCAGTATTTCAGTGCAAATCCAAGATCAAGTCCCCATCCAGATTGAATGATGTCAGGAAGCTTATCTTTCATGGCTTCATAAACGACTGTACGTTGCTCGACTGCGAGGTGCCGAAGTACAGCTCCAAACTGACTGCCATATTCAATGGTATCAGAAAATTTATCGCTCATGATCTGGAGCATGATTTCAATTTTATCAACTTGCAGGCTAATCAAGAGTGCCGCCAAGTCTTCCGGAGTTTGAGCTAGTTCGTGAACGCGCGCTTCTAAAGCATGAAACACGGTGGGTAGCTTTGTACTCGACGTTTCCATGGCAAGAATCACAAGGGCTTCAAGTTTTGTGAATTGCTGTATCATCTGTGAACGAACATCATCTTGAGATAAAATATCAGCTAAATCCTGTCCCTCCATCCCCTGCACGATAAAGTTTATGTCGGCCAGAGATTCAATCTTAACCGTTATGCCCAAGTTCTCCAGCAAAGCTGGTGTGACACCAAGATTATCCCTGCCTGTGTAAGTATCATTATCGAGTGCATGTTTTAATTCATCGTGTGCTTTATTAAAAACCTCTTTTAATTCTTCAATAAGCCTTTGGCGAGCATCGTCTCCCATGGATATTCCAGCAAGCAGAGCGTCATGACCTAGTATCGCCGCATAAAGTGCTTCACGCCTTGAGCCAATGCAAGTTTGAATAGGATTTTCAGTGCGAACTGAGCTTTCTGGATTGAAAGCCACATTCAAAAGTAAATTTATTTCTTCCCGTATTTTACCAGGGATTTCTGAGATTTTTTCTTGAGGAAGTGTTTCGTAATAATTTTTAAACTGAAGCAATGCAGAGTAAACCTGTCCTGCCGCATCTTCTTGCGTTCCTCGTCCGCCATGCGCATCGTTTAAAGCCAGCTGATGAATTAAGGTGGTAAGTTGGCCCAGTAAATGATGATTCTGAGTACTTAACGCTTGATAATTAGCTTTAGCCTGCATTACGGCTTCGGTATGGGGTGAATGTGTGATAAGGCGCTGCCATTCTTCTGGATTAATCTGTTGGTCTGCATGACCCCGTGTATCATCGTAATTAGGGTTATTAGGCTGTGCTTCTAATTCGTCGATAAGACGTACGTCCGCTATAAGCGATACAGGGTAAAGATACTTTCCGCTCTCGGATAAAATATGGTTTTTTAAAATATCCGTGGCGGATAAATCACCGGTATCACCTTGATAAACACCTGGCATAAGTATGCTAAGGACATTGTAATTCCCCTCGATTTGAAGGCTTTCATGAATTGTTTCTAGGCGCGCACGAAGGCTTATGTTGGGGTTGCTGGCATCATAAGCATCGGGCATGACCTTTCCTGAGTCTGCACCCCAATGAGACTGTAATATCCCATCCAATTCCGGACGAGCGAATTGATACTGCTTTTCAGTAGCAAGCGTATCACGCGTTAACTCATGAAGTTGTTTTATAACTTTTGTTCTCCAGACATCATCAGGACCCGGAACCATGTTAATTTGCTGTTCGATCTGCTTAGACCAGGCCAAAATTGTCATATTTAAAGGTGGGTTTGAAGCCCAGAACCTAGGCATGCTCGCATCAAACGTCCACTGTTCTTTTAAAAATCCTTGAACATGCTTGATACAATCTGCTTTTGTATTTAAGTAGTTTGATTCAAGTTCAAACCAGGCTTCTTGATGAGTAGCTAATTCGTCCTGTATCGATGTACGCCACGCTTGGTTGTGGGCCTCGGCTATCCAAGAGGCTATATCGAGTAACACATGCGTTAATGCTGAATCAGGCCTGGCGGTATAACTCACCGAGGTGCCTTGAATAAGAAGCCAAACATCTCGAAGTAACGCTTCAGCATTTGATAAACACTGCGACTCATCAGCATCATCCCGAAAAGCAATAGAAAGCTTATTAAGCATATAGCTCTTCCAAGCCTCTTCTACATCGGTTCGAAGTGTGCGAACTTCAGATACCGATGGGTTATTTGATAATGCTTGTATGCGCGCTTTAATCTCTGAATGCTTCATAGAACACCCTTGGTAAAAAATAAGCCCAATCGTATTTTGAAGTATAGTACTTTTTTGGCTCTTCTGCGCATCTGTAGAAATCGGCCGCATAAATTTCAAACCCTTGAAAATCAAGAAACAAGCGTTGAAAAATGGTTTCAATTTTAAAGAAACCGTAGCAGCGTCTTTTCGCCACTTTAATTTTATTATTGAGACCTTCAACAAAACCACTGTTTTTTCGCTTTTTAAAGTAGTTGGCAATATAGGGTTTGTATTTGGTTCTGTCGCAAAAAATTTCAAAGGCTACAAACAGCGTTTTTGAGGCGTAGTTAAGCTGCAAGCCCGTTAAATTGCTCAAAAATAGTTTGATTGTCTGACTGATCATGTTGTTGTTTTCGAAGCATGTGATGTAATTCGATGCCGGATAGCGTTGCTTCTGCAGCTTCAAATGATTTGAATCCTTTCATTGGCTTGGTAATCTTCTTAACAAAACGATGGTCCTGCTCAACAATATTATTGAGATATTTAATTTGACGAACGAATATCTGCATGAAAACACCACCCAGCATACTTCGGTTATTACTTCCAGTAATCTCCGAAGGATGGGCGCACTGTAAGTTTCGTCCATACGCCATGAACTACCCACAGGCCGCTTGGAGCGCTTTCGGAAAACTTCTTCTAATTGAGGTGAATAACGAATAACCCAACGATTGACAGTGGAATGATCGACGCTGAGCCCACGCTCAAGCGCCAGTTCTTCAATATCGCGGTAACTCAATGAATAAGCCAGGTACCACCGAGTCAGCATTAAAATAATATCTTTTTTAAAATGGCGCCATTTGAAACTGATCATCCTTAATCCATGTCAACCTAAAATGCCTGAACTTTAACAGCACTCAGGATTTTTTGCGACAGAACCCAGAAGAGCCCTTAATAATCAAATGCTGGAGTCAACGTGCTCTCGTTGTTGTTGGTCGGGGGACTACTTGAAAGACAGTTGTTATTTTTCGCGGCGCTTACTATAGAACGTCCAAGGGCGTATGCAAATACAAGTACTAAAGATCCGACAACTGAAGCACCAACAAGAGCAATATTTTTAATGTCCTTATCTGGCTCATCGTGGAGAATGAGCTGGCCAATAGGACCGGGACAGATAACTGACATTAAGGCTGGAATAAGTGCGCTGTAAATTAAAAGAACAGATAAACAATCACTATCACTATCATCTGATTTATCAAGTTGGCTTCCAGAGGCTGCTAATACAGCAGTAATTGTTGTGAGTACAGGTGCGCCTACAGAAGTGACTAAGGCAACCTTGCCAAGATCATCAAGTTTAAGTATAAGCGCGCCAAGTGCACTTGAAGCGACGATCAGAGCATTAATTAGTATCCAACTGCCCCCGCTTTCAATAGGCAGCTTATAGCTGCTAGTAATTTGAGAGAAAAAGCTAACTTGAGATACGTCTCTAGTTTGTGCGTTACGAAAGGCCCTGCTATTTTCAGTCGTTCTTGTCATCGTTACAGGTCCCAATCCTAGGTCGTAAGGGGAACGGGGGTACTGCTGAGTCGTTGCTACTGCTATGTGTAGGGCTTCTATTTTTTCTACATTCACTGATAGTTGGGTTTTCATATTACAACTTTTCCTCAATTTTTTTTTGCTCATTTTACAATTATAAGCATTATTACGGGATGGTTCAAATGGTGGAAGTGTAATTTATATGGTTGTCGTTAATTAAATAGAAGCAATAACTGTTCTCCAGTTTTGATCCCAATCGTTGCTGGCAAGAGCTGCTCTAATTTGTAAGATAGGATCCAATCCTTCTCGAGACCAGCGCATATGTTGCTGACCTTTGCATCGTTGGTTGATCAGGCTTTCAACGGTAGATTCAGCAAGATGACTCGTAAAAGGCAATCCCTGTTTTTGACGCTCACGATAATTTATAATTTTAGATTCATTGTTTGAAATATATACTTTTAATGTATTAAGTCTCTCAGCAGGTTTTTCCGAACATAATAGCATGAGCTCATCCAGCCGTTTAATTGCCCGATCAGAACGTCCTCGCCATAAGTGCCATTTTATTCGCATTCATTTTGTTTTTAATGATTCTGGTAATGAAATATTTTGTAGTTTCATGCCCAAATGAAACCAATCTAAGATCCTATCAATAGAACTTGCCATAGGCTCAAGCGCATCAATAATATTCCAACAGTTATCAGCGCCATCACATAAAGCCGTGATTTTTGTTTGTGGGGTCATTCCTTGTTTTAAGGCGGCTATAATCGTGCGCCGCTTCATCTGCTCTTGTGAATCAGACATGGCTGAGGCAGCGCAGTGCTTACTGGTTATCGTATTTCTTGTGTTTTTAATATTGGGTGTTATTGCGTTTGGTTGATACACTACGGATGTCATGGCCTCAAAGCTTCGTTGATTTTCTTCTGTGCTCTTAATATGCCCTCCATCAACATGAACAATAAGCTCGTCAGCATCCTTGGCTGACAAAATCTCTTCTGCAACCTGATTTAAGTTAGATAAAGACTCGCCAACTTGTTCTGATGTGGCATGTATTTTTTCATGATTATTTATTCGACGTTTTTTGCTGGAAAAGCGATTAATAAGACGCTCACTTTCACGATAACTATACTGGGCGCCAAGCTCGGATTGAATTTTAATTAACTCACCAGATAATGATTGACCAAGCAAGCCTTGCACCGTGTTAGTAGCAACATGTTTGCATTTATTACATCTTCTTCGAGGTAAAATAACTCGATGGTCACTGAATACATCATAAAACCACGAGGTGTTAAACCCATGCTTTTTTAAAACACCATCAGCACATTTAGGGCAACAATCATTCTTAAAGCTAGTTTCACTGGCCTGTAATTGAAGAACCTTATCTTGAACTTTAGATATTAATTCCATTTGTTCTTTATGACGGATTCCAAAATCCAAACAATTTTCAGGAGCAGATATCGCACCTTCGATAATAATATTATCTGGTGTTCAGGGCAAGATCATCTAAATAATAGCCGATCTCATCATTCATGATGATCTATTTA
>CAXBBS010000021.1:0-27115 GCA_963974485.1 uncultured Legionella sp. | reverse complement strand
CCACGTTCGATCCAACGGCCTACCCCTCGTATAATCCAAGCGGTGAGCCCTCAGGTCAGCCCAGTGGACAACCCAGCTCTTGGCCCAGCGCCTGGCCCACAAGCTGGCCTTCCGCCATGCCCAGCGGCTACCCGTCGGCAGAACCTTCGTCGGATCCAAGTGCTTACCCAACGTTCGATCCAACGGCTTATCCCACATTTAATCCAAGCGGTGAGCCCTCGGGGGAACCCAGTGGACAACCCAGTTCATGGCCCAGCGCCTGGCCCACAAGCTGGCCTTCCGCCATGCCCAGCGGGTACCCGTCGGCAGAACCGTCGGCCGATCCAACATCTCGGCCAACCTTCGTAGGTGAAACACATGCCCCTACAGTAGGAATTATTCCTAACTGGGGTAATGTATGGGGCGTTATGGGCCATGGCTTAAGCCCCATCGATGTCACACAAACCCCGGATTATATTTTTGGACTCGTCAATCTACTATACACTCAAGATAATAGTGCCCTGATGTTATTTGATAAGTTAGATGGTGTGCTGTCGCCGTATTATTTATCGTGGGAAACAACCGCTGCAGTTGCAGAAGGAAATAACCTCTATATAGCTGGGAAAACAGAAAATCGAGAACCCACCTTGGTTAAGATTGATCTTGAAGATAAAGTTTTAACCTGGGGAAAACGTCTTCCTTCATCGCTATATACAATTGTTGATGTCAACATTCAGGCTAATGGTCAGTTAGTTACTACGATAGAAAATCGTCATAATTATCAGAGTACGGGCAGCATATTGATTGAAGAACACGATGCAACTTCTGGCCTGACTTTATCCAATCAAGCTTACGTGAGTAGCTTGTTTACGCGACCAATCTTTGCGCGACCAATCAAAGGCATGGCATTTATCAATGACAATACTTATGTAGCAGGTCAATACACCTTTCAATCTCAATATTTGACTTGTATTATCAATACTGTCACAGCAGATTTTTACATATTATCAGCAGGTTACCCCATTGCGAATAATTTAGACCGACCTTTGGCGATAACCTCAGGCTCAAACAGTCTCTATTTGCTCACATCTTCGATAAGAAGTGCTAACTTCTATTATAATCTCGTCAAACTAAACCAAGTTGAAAGCACGTTATCTATGGCAGAAAACTGGCCTATACGAACCGATGCTATCTTAAATGATATCGCTTTGATGCATGTTGATAATCTGGAATATTTAGCGACCTGCGGTCAGGCGAATGCACGACTCTTTATGCTTAAATTAGATGCGCAAGGCAATAAAATCGCCGAATTAAATATTTTTTACGGCCAAAAAGAGCTTACATGTGCCTCACTTACCTACACACGTCATGGAGTGATTGCTACGATTAGATATTATGAGGGCGCTCACCGGGTTATATCGACCCTATTTGTTGACCAAAACACATTTCAACCCGCGCAATTACCGGTGGGTTTTGAATGGGCTTTTAATGATGAAGTTACGTTTGGCGCGAGTGACTTAAGGCTCGATAGAACCAGCACACAACATATAACACAAACACCTTTATCCTATGAACTGTTTTCAGGAAACATAACATCGGCCACGGATTTTATTCAGTTTGGTTTACCCGTACCGTCAACACCACCCACCTGGAAACCTTCGTTTCGGCCGTCACCACCGCCATCGCACGTACCTTCTCCTAACCCATCGTCTAGCAGACCGTCATTTAGGCCCTCAACCTACCGACCTACGCTAATTGGTGATACGAATGCACCCACCCAAACAGACAATCCAACAGGTTTCCCGACAGGTCGCCCTACATATTTAAGAGGTGCTCCCAGTGGACACCCGACAGAACAACCCGCCCCAGCCCCAACCTGGAAGCCTAGTCTAGCTGAAAAATCGATAACACCTACACGACGCTTATCTCCAGCTCCGACCACGGTATCGCCAAGCATAAAATTATCGCCCATGCCAACATTAGCTAAGTTAGAGGATAACAATCAATCTTACTCTATCAATTGGAATGCTTTGTATATCAGCATCACGGGTATTATCGTTGTAGGCTATGCTACTTTAAGTTACTTGAACTGTCGCAAAAATAAAGTTTCACCGGCACCGGCACCGACACCTGAAGATATCGCCTTGATGAATTTCACTGACATGGTCGTATATGAAATATTCAATCAAGAGATCGCTGATGCTGTCACCAACATGCCATTAGAAAAAGATGATGATAATGCAGTCATCATGGAAGAACAATCAGAATATCGTTCAGCAAGTCCGGTGGAAGAAATTTTAAACCCGAATCAAGACGCATCAGATTCAGATGATTCGTTTAACCGTTTTTTTAAACGTGAAGTACATGCATTTAACCAAGAAATGGAGACCTCATTAAACGATGAAGAGGATTCAGACAGCTTATCGAACGGATTCTTTAGCAGGTATACGGCTTCGTTTAACCAACGACAAGCAGAGCGATTCAATCAGAATGAAAGCTCTTCTGAATCTAAATCTGATTCAGATTCAGATTCAGATTCAAATTCTGAAGATAACTCGAGCGAAAATCCGCACATACAGCCATAATATTAAAATTCATGGTTAAAAAATCACCCATCTTGCCGTGGGTCAAACGCATCACGCACGGCATCAGCAAAAACATTGCTGGATAAAACCAGCATAAACATAAAACTAAACGCTGCCAAGATGGGCCACCATACCACCGGTTCACGTGAAAGCTCTAAACGTGCAGCATTAATCATGTTCCCCCAACTGATGGTCATGGGAGAAACACCCACGCCAATATAAGCAAGTACGGCTTCGGCTAACACGAGAAAACTAAAATCTAACACCATCGTCACCAACACGATATGCATGACGTTAGGTAGTAAATGCTTGGTCATGATTTTGAAACGGCTGGTGCCTAAGGCTGTTCCGGCTAAAACATAATCAATTTCTCGTAATTTTAAAACTTCGGCGCGAATCAGGCGACATAACGTGGTCCAACTGGTAAGCCCTAAAATAAAACATAGCGCCAACAAACGCGCGTCGGCATCATCTGCTAAATTGGATATCAAGTGAGGATGATTAGCTAAATAGGTTTGTATCGAGAGCACCGAGGCTGTAATGAGTAAAACACCCGGTATCGAGCTCAACGTGGTATAAATATACTGAACAACATCATCAATCCAGCCGCCAAAATAGCCCGACATCACACCAAAAGAAAGTGCCAAAGGCATCATGAAAACCGTGGTGAGTAAACCAATCACCAAGCCCGTGCGTACGCTTTTTATGGCATGATAAAAAATATCCTGCCCTATTTTTCCGGTACCGAACACATGAAGTTCACGTGATACATCATAAAAAATTAATACCATGCTGATGCACACAAACAATGTGACTAAAGCCGAGAAGAAAGGCATGCTGGGCACCACACTCAGGCCTTTTTCTTGCGTTAAAATACGTCGTACCCCCCATACCACCACCGAAAAAGCAAACACCCATAAGAAACTATCCAATAGCGCTTTCTCAATCACATGCATACAAAATACATGTATATCAGCTTGGGTCTTAAAATGCTCGGCTGGATAACGTAAACGTGGGTATACTTGCTCAGCTATACCATGAACCCACACGGTTTTACTGACATAAGATGTGAGTGCCAGCGGTGACGAATAGGTGGTTTCCCCCACCACACCGATAGGCGCAAGGGCTTTATCAAGCAAGGTCGTATGTTGCATGGATTGAGACACCGAGCCTTTGACGTGATACATAGGAATCGAGTCAAACACCGCAATCATCAAAAAAAACGAAAGAAAAATAGCTGCACTTACCGCCACAGGTTTTTCAAACAAGCGTTTGAAGGCCATACGGTGATGTGGCTTGCGTGCGCTCCAAATCATACATACAGCGCTGACCAACAAAATACCTAAGAAACAGCCATCACTCCAAAGCCAATCACGATTCATGCGAGCCTCACACGGGGATCAAGCCAAACATACGAAACATCGGTTAGCATCAGCCCGACCAAATACAACACCGACCCTAAAAAGACCATCGCACGCACAATTGCGAAATCTTGCTGATAAATCGCATCAATTAAATAGCTTCCAAGCCCTGGAATACCAAAGAAAGATTCTAGCACTAAACTCCCCATAAACAACGTCGGAATAATTACCACGACACCTGTTAAAATAGGTAGCATGGCGTTTTTGAGCACGTGACGAAACAAAACACGTCGCTCAGACAACCCTTTGGCCCGCGCTGTTTTCACATAATCTTTATGCATTTCTTCAATAAACAGCGTACGGTACCAGCGCCCGCCTCCGCCCAAACCACTGATGACCGAAACCATCACCGGCAAGATAATAAATTTTAAGCTCTCAAGCCCGTAGTCATAACCTGAAATAGGCACGAGTCGTAAAACTTTTCCAAACAAATATTGCCCACCCATGATATAAAACAAACTTGATATCGACATCAGCATGATACAAAAGATCACGCCACTCAGGTCTAAATACGTGCCTCTAAAAAAGACCATCAGCATCGCAAACGTAATGTTCACGATCAAACCGAATAATAACGAAGGTAATGCAATAGCAAAACTGGGCCACATCCGCGTTGAAATATCTTGTTTTATATCGCGTCCAGCGTCTGAAAAACCAAAATCAAACACAAAAAGTCGTAGTGATTTTTTAAAAAAAAGCGTGTCTCTAAATTTATTTACGCCTTCAGCTTCACGATTATAAAACAACGGGTAATTATACCCGCGTTCAATTTTCCATTCGGTGATCGCTGTTTCAGTAATATGCTTTTGACCCAACTGCATACGGGCCATATCGTCCGGTGAGTTCACCATAAAAAAAAGCGCAAACGTCAAAAGATTAATACCGATAAGAATAGGCAGTGCATAAAAAATACGCCGTAAAAAATATCCCATCATCATCGTATTCTCACCGCGGCACTCCGTTGTTGTTTATAGTAAGCATGCACAAACGGGAATAAGAATAAAAGACCCATCAATAAAAACACACCCATCGGCCACCAAATAGGCTGATTCCATATTGCACGCAAACGATTGCGTTCAGGCACATCAATATCAATGTATTTTAAAATATCATCGACCAGTAAGTCTGACTTCATCGGTGACGTCCATTGCTGGCTCAGCATAATACTCTTACCATGCAACCCAAAAACCCAAGGTGCGTCATGTCGAATAAGTTCGAGCATTTGATTAATTAATGCCTGACGCTGTGGACCGTTTGGTTGATTTTTCATGTCTAAAAACAGCTTGTCGTAGGCTTGGTTATGATAATTACTGACATTTTCACCGCCATACGGATGACGTGCGTTAGGACCATAAAACAAAAATAAGAAATTTTCTGGATCAGGATAATCGGCAATCCAACCCCAGGTAAATATCTGAGCATTTCCTGCGTGTACTTTTTCTTGAAATCGATTGAAATGCGTCGCACGCACATCCAGGGCTATGCCCAGTTTTTTAAATTGTTTCCGCATCCAATTAAGCGAGGCCTTTTCTTCTGGCCCACCGGTTGAGGCAACATCATAATGAAGTATAAGCGCTTGCCCAGTTTTAGGATCGCGTCCTCCCGGATACCCCGCTTCGGCCATAAGCGCTTGTGCGTCACTGAGCGAACGGCGCTTAAGCCCATGTTCGTCCCAACGATACACATAAGGATTAATACCAGCTTCCCCATCCAGATGTCCAAAAATACTGGGAGGAAGAGGCCCCTGTGCGGCCACGCCACGTCCATTCAGGAAAATAGCGATGTGTTCGTTATAATCAATCGCTATAGAAATCGCTTGCCTTAATTTTCTTGCACGCGCGCTGTCCCCGCCAACCACAGGATCGAGCATATTAAATCCAAGATACTGAATCGAAGGTTCGTTCACTTCTGTCAGACGAATGCCTCGTTTTTTCATTTCAGGCGTGAGTACCGCCTCACCTTGGCTTGTAATTTGAATAGCTGAATCAAAACTATCAGCCGTCAGGCCCGAGAAATCATAATAACCTTGTAGAAACTTAATCCAGCGCGGAATAGCTTCTTTTTCAAGTGTATAGACCGCTTTATCAATAAACGGTGTCGCTTTGCCTGCATTTTTTAAAAAACCTTTGGCTTTATCGAGATCTGAGCCATGTGTTGGAAAAAACGCTTCCCGATAGTTTGGGTTTTTCTCCAAAACCATTCGGCGACTTGGATTATTTTCAACCAACATAAAAGGCCCCGTTCCAACGGGGTACCATCCAAAACTTAAATTATGATCAGCCATGCCTTCTTGGGCATAAAAACGATCGGCCTCCCAAGGGATCGGGGAGAAAAAAGGCATCGCAAGCCAAAACATAAACTGTGTATACTGGCCCTTAAGACGAACCTCATACGTATAACGATCAACAGCATAAGCGCCTTCCAAAGCATAATCACGTAGGTCTAAATACCCAGAAACATGACCTCGACTCGGTAATTTATCTGCATACGTATCTAAACCTAAAATATACTCACTCATGAGACCATAAATAGGCGAATTAACAGCAGGATTCGCTATCCGCTTAATTTCATACACATAATCATCAGCCGTAAGCTCACGCGTTCCTACATGTTTGAAATCAGATAAATTTTTTATGTGATGTTTTCTCAAAAAATGAGGTGGCAACGGATAATATTCAAACTCCCCTGCTTCTGTTTTAGCAAAGGCCGGATGCGGTTGATATAAAATACCTGGCTTTAGATGCACGGTATATATCGTATAAGCAACATCATCAGTAAGCGCATGTTTGAGTAACTGACCTGCTTTGTTGTAATACCGCACCTCAGGCACGCTTGTGGTGGTGCGAGGAACCAGCTGATACGGACGTGTTAAATAATCATATTTTAAAATAGGTTCGTAGACTTGCGCTGTAAATATCGACTCATTCACCACGTAAGAACGCGCAGGGTCCAACGTTTTAGGACGTTCGCTAAACGAGCTGTAATAAATTTTTTCTGATGATTCATGGGCCGGATAAGGATCATTCATCACCCCATGGTCATGCGCAGCATAAGACGCGTTGGTACATATCGCGAATAATAAGATGGGAATAAAGCACTTGCTTGGCATTGAATCCTCTTACTTTTTATTTTTAGAGCACAAACGGCTTTACTCATCATCTCGATAAAACCATGAAAGATCAAGATATTATAATAAAAACTTAATTCAAATTTGAAATATTAAAAACATAATGTATACTTTAAATACAATAATGCAATTAGGATTATCTATGAGAGCGTTACGATATGTATTACTTGCTGGGGTCTGTTTGGCTTTTTTGGGTGGCTGCTGTTCCAATCAAGGTTCCTGCAACAACCTAACAACGGTAGGCTGTTGCTCAACCTGTGATTATTGCAGTTCAAATCAGAACATGTGGTATTAAAAATTTAAAAAAAATTCAGCGCCGTGTTCGCAATGTGAGTACATCCATCGGCGCTTGTTCCATTAAACTGCGCGCAGTACTGCTCATCATTTCAGACAGATCGTGATTCGTATGGCTTCCAATAATTAACAGATCGCAACCCAATGCATCTGCTATTTCGAGCACTTTATGTTTCACCGAACCGGACTCAACCAACAACTGATCTTTAGGAATATTGAGCGCATCTCCTAATGTATTCATCACCACTTCAGCATCATCTTTTACAGGCACAGCAATTTCTGCAAAGCCAAGCCCTTGCGCAAGTTGCAAAGCAGCAGATGATTCAATCACGTAAATTAAATACAAACGCGCATTAAACTGTGTGGCCACACGCACGGCCTGCTCACATAAGTCAAAATGCGTCTCGCTTAAGTCTGTTGCATGTAAAATAGTTTTATACATAAGACACACCTCTCAAATCAACAGATCATTATCACTATGAATTAAGCATAGCAGTAAATATTAAGATATGTAAAAATTCTACCGCGTTTTCTAGCCACAAGCTCTTTTCCTCACCCCACTCATTAAGTCGATCAGGCTCATCTTACGATTAGAAAATACGGGATTGACTCATGATGAGGCTATTGGGCCTTCGGAATCAACGATGCCAGTGCTAACTGGCATCGTTGATTTTCAGAATGGAGCTTCGTTTTTAATGATATCTCACCCCGCTACACGTACTTTATTTTCACTGATATAATCACAATCTACGACATCGAAGTTACTTTCCCCGTGACGAATGCGTGGGGATACAACACCCAGTGCAGTTAATATGTGACCTTCTGTCGCATAAAAGGCGTGTATCTGCATCGGCTTGACCACAGAAATTTCGTCAACACCGAATTGCTCAGCGGTCAATTCATACTCCTTCACACCGTCCTTATATTCAGCACTCAGTAAGCCACTACCGCCTGGCTCTGGAAAGCCGTGCTTATTGCCGAGTGTAATAAACGTGCTATGGCCTTTCGTGTGCAGATGACAATCGGTCCGTCCTGTTGCTTGCATCAAAACGATCTCGGTGTTCTTGGCTTCCAGGCCATGCTTACGGCAATAGCGCTCGAGATGACTTTCTTTTAAAAAGCTAATTTCAAAACCCAGCAATTTTTGTGTGTCGTTGAACAAGGTTTTGATCGGCTTATTTGTGCTAGCCACTTCTTTGCTTAGTTCGCAAGCGATAGCAACAGAAACATGTTGTGTAGCTGGGGTGGTTTGTTGTTGTATAGTCATGTTTTTTCTCCAAAAGCAGCCTTCAATGATTGAGGGAGGGCAACAGAAAAGGCCGCAAAAACCTATTACCTTCCTTTGAGAAGGAGGCAGGTTCTGCGATTAAAAGCTAATGGATAGAACGTGTTAAAACTGTTAAGCGCACACAATCGCAGCCGCCTCTGTGAACCAGAGTCGCCAAGAAAATGTGCAAATGTGAGAATAGAAATTTATCATTACTATATTAATTTATTGTGAAAAAAAATCATACGTTAAAAATCTCATAAGAGGTTCTTCGTTGTCAATAGAAATTTGGCTTATCAGGCATTTGATTATCGCACCCAAACTTGGGTTCTTCCTAAGAGCGCAAATCCAACATAACCACGGACATAGAGCTTATTGCCGCGTTGAAGAATTTTTGCACTGTAAATTTTACCACTTTTAGGATCTAAGATTTCTCCATCAACCCAAGCACCGTGTTTGTCTTCTTTTAGACCCCATATAAACTGCAGTCCTTTGATCGGCTGAAGCATAAGTGAGTATATTCCTTGATTATTTAGAGTTGAAACAACACAGATAGTTTGCTAGTTTAAGTATCCGAAACGGTTTTTATATTTAAGGAAGATAACGGAATGTATGTTAACAAACTTGCTCAGGTGGGTCTTTTTTTGGCATCTCAGGCTCTTTTTGCTGGTACGACTAGTTCGAGTTGCAATGACAAAGATGGTGCGCCGTGTAAGCAATCATCATGGGGCTTTGGCGCTGCTGCACTTTATTTGCAACCTGCTACGGATAGCGTACAAAATATGCCGTTAAATTTGACATCTTTGACGGGTTCAACTTTAAATTCTGGTAATAAACTACCATGGTCATGGGGCTTCAAGCTGGATGGCGTTTATAAGTATAACGAAACAAATGATCTTTCTTTAAGTTGGTATCGACTGAAAATTTCTTCATCGAGTCATTCAGTATCAACCACCCCTAATTCTTTTAATTTACTTATTTTAGGAACTGCATCGCTCGAATCATTAGACTGGCAATCAACAGGGGAGCAAAGTTGGAATGCAGCGAACTTTGAAATAGGGAGACGTATTAATTTTGATACTCAAGACACGATACGTATTTATGCAGGCGGACAATATGCTCGCATTAAGAGCAGTTTAGCCGTTACTGGAAACGGTGTTGTGAGTGCATCAACAATTCTCGTTGATATTCCACCAACAGACATTTCTGTATCAGGGTCAAATGTAGCAAGCTACAATGGCTTTGGTCCACGCATGGGTATAGATCTTTCACATACATGGGGAAAATATCCGGTCTCAATATATGGTAAGGGAGCCATGGAAATTTTGGCGGGTAGTAATCATGGGCGAATAGCAACACCCGAAGAGGGTATGATAAGTGGTACAGCTATAACCGTTGTACCAGGGTTTGAAGCAAAGCTAGGGGCGTCTTCTGATTATGCGTATGCGCATGGACGTGTGATGATTGATGCGGGTTGGATGTGGGTAACGTACCTAAATTTGGGTGGCATTAATAAATATGACACCAATAGTTTTTCCGTTGAAGGGCTTTATTTCGGCTTAAAATGGCTTAGCGAGAGTTAATCATAACGTGCATGTAACCCTATTATTTTAAAATAACTAGTATATTAAGGAGAATATCGTGTTAAAAACAAAACTTATAGATGGACCTAAAAATTTATTATGGTTGACAGTATTGAGCTTGGTGAGTGCTTGCACATCACCGCCGCCTCGTCCAGATTTAGGAACTTCACAACCCGATCAAGGACAGATGACTAATTCGGCAGCTTTGAACCTTATTTGGAACGTAGATGAGCAGAAAATAAAAAAACAAAACGGAATCATTGTTAAAATTCCGGCAGCTGCGTATCAAATATCGTTACCATTTTCTGATTATGAAGCACATGAACAGGTCATTGTTCCAAGTAAAAATTATCAATTAGGGGATAATTACGATTTTAATTTTCATGTTGATTTTAAAGCAGGTGCTTTGGCCGATCAGGCCAAAATAAACCTTATCGGATGGACGGGATTAAGTGCGGATCTACACGGCTCATTGCAGCCAATTGAGAGTGTTCAAATACCCTCTAATAATATGCTTGGCACATTAGATTCACTAAGCATACTTTCACATGAGCACAAGCAAAAAATTTCGCAACCTTACGGAATGTTACGCGTGTACAAACCGATTACGGTGACGAGAAACAAACGGTCCTTTGCTAGCATAAATGGTATGGTTTTTAATGAAAATCAAATCGTTAACAATGACACCATGAGCATTGCACTCAACGGTTCATTTAATGAAATGAATATCAACGACTTGAACGCCACGTATGGTCCAGGACAATTTTCATTCATCATTCATGGGTTAAATACACGTGTGGTGACAGAACTAGAGCGTGAAATATTTGAATTGCAGCATGTGTCAGCAGAAAAACGTATACAATCTCAGCTCACCATATTGAGCCATATAAAATCACTATGCAGACAGGATTCTCAAGTAGAAGGTAAGTTTAGTTTGAAAACGCCACATGGTGAAATAAAAGACGAATATGAATTCTATTTAGCAGATTTACTTACGGATTCCATGCGTTTTTCTAAATTAATCCCATTCATGTTAGGCTCACTTTCTGAAAATAAAGCCGAGCAAGTAGCCGTGTCACTTCCAGCACTGGATGCAGTACGAGGCCATCGTAAGTTTTCAATTCCAAAGAAAGATATGTTGGATTTTATGGAATTACTTACATCGGAACGTATGAGTTACCAAACAACACGGCATGAGCAGCTTGCATTTACTCCTTCAGAAATGTTTTCTCATATAAGTGAGTTTTTGCATACATCGATCAAACGAGGCTTATTAGTCGATAATAATGATTATTATACTTCGGACATTCATATAAATCAGGGTACGATACGAGCAAAAAAGGTATAAATCCAGGTAGATATTTGAATAAAGACGACATCAATGATGTCGTCTTTATTGTATCTTCAATCGATATAAGCACGCATGATGACCATATACGACCTTTGAATATCTCACCTGAAGAAAAAAGTTATCGCACCCAAACTTGGGTTCTTCCTAAGAGCGCAAATCCAACATAACCACGGACATAGAGCTTATTGCCGCGTTGAAGAATTTTTGCACTGTAAATTTTACCACTTTTAGGATCTAAGATTTCTCCATCAACCCAAGCACCGTGTTTGTCTTCTTTTAGACCCCATATAAACTGCAGTCCTTTGATCGGCTGGTTCTTAAATTTCCCAGGGCATGCTTTACACATACCTGTGTCGCCATCTTGGGCATAAACGCGGATCACTTGGCCGGATAATTCATGATTTTTTATACTCAAACGTACTTCGGAGCGTTTTTTACCTGTTTTATCATCAATCGTGGTCCAAACACCTTCGGGTGATTGTGCCAAAGCAACGGATGTACAGCATATCATGATGATTGAAGCGATAAGACTCGACCATGTTCGCATATTTATATCCCCTTTTAACAAAAAAATATCAAAAGCTATCAAAAAATAATGTCAGCATAAGCGAAGTGAAGAAAGCTGTCGAGGCTTTTCAATAGTATAGTGCTTCTCGTAAAAGGGTATGTTAGGCTTAATCTCAGAAGCATAGGACGGCATCTATTTATGACTCAAGATACAATCTGTTTTCAATTGGGTACGCAGTACCTATCAAAAATAGCGCTTCAAATTGAGCGCTTGTTATCAACCATTGACGAAGCCTGTCAAGAACAGCATCCGATTATTCATCATTCGGCCCTGAATGCTTTGTTTGAAATAATTAAGCTCGCTGAAAAGCCTGAAATCAAAGGACGTTTTCTCAAAGAATTTGTGCGGCTTGAACATATCAATAATAAAGCACTCACCCACCCACTGCCGAATACAAGCTTTGCCAAACTTTTGGCGCACATCCCCACGCTTAGTCAACTCACCGGGCGTTTTGGTGAAACGATTCATACCGATCCATTTATACAGTCCGTAGGACTCACCTCAACCGGCCACATCAACGATGTGGAGCTTTGTTCACCCCAGTTATGGTTTTGGCTAGAAAACAGTGCGACGCTCCGCCAAGACGATTTAACACGCTGGCTCGAACAACTACGCCCTTTGTATGATACGGTCAAAGTGTACTTAGCACTCTTACGAGAAGCCTGTCATTTTGAAAAGATCACCCCTGAAAATGGGTTTTATCAATGCTCGCTTCCCTACAACAACAAAACGCCCTGTCATCTGGTGATGATTCGCATGAACAAAAAAGAAACATTGATTCCCAAAATCCAGATTGGCAATCATGGATTAAGCTTGCGACTCTGCGAAGCTAAATCCATGCGTGAAGTTCTTGATAAAACCGCACCTGTTGAACTCGCTATGTGCAAGCTTTAAGGTGCGTCAGATAGTTTATTGACGGACGGTAAGAAATCTTTTCGATTGAGCCCCATGCTGACGGCCAATGCTCCAGCAACATAAATCGATGAGTAGGTTCCCACGATAATACCAATCATCAACGCCATTGAAAACGCATGAATGGTTTCACCTCCGTACACAAACAAGGCCACCACCACAAACAACGTTAATACAGACGTCATGATGGTTCGCGATAACGTTTGATTGATAGAAATATTCATAATTTCGACCGGTGTTTTACGACGCAATTTCACAAAATTCTCACGCACGCGGTCAAACACAACAATCGTATCGTTCAACGAATAACCAATTACCGCAAGCAAGCCGGCAAGTGCTTTTAAATCAAAATCAATTTTGAGCAAAGCAAACACACCCAAAATAAGCACCGGATCGTGGATTAACGCAACCGCAGAACTAAAGGCTAAACGATACTCAAAACGTAAAGCAATATAAATCATGGTCGCAAGTAACGAGATAAATATCGCAAGCGCGCCTTTGGTTGCAAGCTCAGCCCCAACTTGTGGCCCTACAAACTCAACCCTCTGCTTCTCGGCGCCTGGCAATACATGCATCACCCGATCAACCAGCATCGATGAATCTTCTTTTGCGCGTGGTGCAATGCTGATTAATACATCTTTAGACGATCCATAGCGTACCACTTGCGCTTCTTTAAAACCGGCTTCAGATAAATTCTGACGAATCAGCGGTAAATCAGCGGAGGTTTTATACGTAATTTCAATTTGTGTCCCACCGGTGAAATCTAGCCCCCATTTCAAACCATTAATACACAGTCCAGCAATCGAAATCAAAAAAATAAGCCCTGATAAAATGGCGGTCCAACGACGAGCGCCCATAAAATCAACGTTTGAATTTGGGTTAAAAAACTCCATGAAAATCCCCTAAAATACCTGCGTTCAAATACCGTTTAAATACCGATGGAAAGTTTTTTCACGTCCCGTCCACCATACATCAAATTAATCATGGCACGTGTATACGTAACACCTGTGAGCATCGACGTTATTAATCCAAGCGATAACGTCACTGCAAACCCACGAACAGGACCTGTGCCTACAGAAAAAAGTACAATCGCAACAATCAAGGTCGTAATATTAGCATCAAGAATGGTTGAGAAAGCACGTTCATACCCTGCATAAATAGCCCTGTCTGGCGAGAGCCCGGCTCGAAGTTCTTCGCGAATACGTTCGTAAATTAAAACATTCGCATCAACAGCCATCCCTACCGTTAACACAATACCGGCAATGCCTGGCAAGGTTAACGTGGCGCCTAGCATGGATAATAAAGCACTTAATAAAATTAAATTAAGCACTAAAGCAATATTAGCCACCACACCAAACACACGGTAATACATCACCATGGAAATTAAAATAAGCAACATGCCTATCTCAAGCGACACCATACCCCGGTGGATATTTTCTTGACCAAGCGTTGGGCCAACCGTACGCTCTTCGACCGAGTAAATGGCTGCGGGTAGCGCCCCTGCACGAAGTAACAAGGCTAAATCTGCACCTTCTTTTGCGTCATGTAAGCCTGTGATTTGGAAACTATTACCTAATGCACTTTGAATCACAGGTGCACTGATCACACGTTCCGTATGATGCGTGATACGCTTGGTTTCACCATCAATCGTTTGAAGCGTTGTTTTCGATTCCACAAACACAATCGCCATACGCTTACCGATATTATCACGCGTTGCTTTTGTGAAAAACGACTCGCCACCGCCGCCGAGTTGAATCGACACAGCAGGCGATGCGGATTGTTGGTCAAACGTTGACATGGCACTGGTTATGGAGTCACCACTTAAAACAACCTGACGCATGAGTAAAATAGGCTGACCGTCCATCACATAAAACTTCGTGCCTACAGGTACCGCACCTGTTTGTTTTGCAACCACAGGATCGTGCTCTGAATCAACCAAGTGAAACTCAAGTGTTGCCGTTCCACCTAAAATTTGTTTTGCACGTGCAGCATCTTGTATACCGGGCAAATCAACCGCAACCCGCGTCGCCCCCTGCTGCTGAACCACCGCTTCACCGACACCGAGTTCGTTGACACGATTTCTCAAAATACTCATGGTTTGATCAATCGTATTTTGACGGATTTTTGAAAGATCCGCTTCAGACAAAGATAAAAGCAACTCAGGCGTTTTTTCTTCGTCTTTACTTGTATTAAATAAAAGATCCGAAAATTCTGCTTTTAAAGCGGTCACAGCTTTTTGTTGCAGCTCGGTTGTTCGAAAACGTATTTCAACACCTCGCTCAGGAACATAGCGAATGCCGGCATAGCGAATTCCCGCATCTCGCAAATCGCGTCCCATATTTTTCATGAGACCTTCATAACGTCGTGTTAAAACACTATCAACATCAACTTCTAATAAAAAATGCACCCCACCTCGTAAATCAAGCCCCTGTTTCATCGGCTCGGCACCTATAGAGGCAAGCCATTTAGGCGTGGAAGGCGCTAAATTTAAAGCAACAGTATAATCAGGCCCAAGCCCTGCTTTCATCACATCTTGTGCAAGCAGCTGAACATCGGTCGTTGCAAAACGAACTTCAAGATGCTCAGTATCTGCCGAAACTTTTTTATACGGGAGATGTGCGGTTTGCAACATGACTTCGACGCGTTCTTTGAGAGCCTTCGGCAACAGGGCTGCTTGCGAAGAGACTTGTACCACAGGCTCTTCGGTATAAATATTTGGAATGGCATAAACAAGTCCCACTACAATAAGCAGGATAAGAGCCAGATTCTTCCATAGTGGGAACTTATTATGCATAATATTTCTCTATATTATTATTAATTTGCTTCAGCTTTTTTCTATTTCTTTCTTAAGGGACGTCAATGTACCTTTAGGCAAAACAGCATTCACAGCGCTTCGTTGTAACGTAATCTCCGTACCTTCAGCAACAGACAACTTAATATACTGCTCATCTAAGCTCACGACGCGACCGAGAATACCTGAAGATGTTGTAATTTCATCACCTTTAGCCAGCTTATTAACAAGCTCTGCATGTGCTTTAGCACGCTTGTTTTGCGGACGAATCAACATGAAATAAAATAAAACAAAAATAACCCCTATCATCACCAACGAAAAACCACCGTCAGCTTGTGCTGGCATTTTCGCCTCTGCTGCCATTGCACTTTGGATAAAAAATCCCATGCGTTTTCTCCTCGTAAATTTTAATTCAGGCCGAAAGCTTCAAGCGCCCCAGCTGCGAGACATCATATCGATATTTAACAGCGCCGTAAATGCATTCTCAGAATGGGTTTTGCATCAGCTTTCGTGACACCACGGCATGATTTTCTTATAATGCTTTTTTTTCAAACTAAAACAAGGCAAAACAAACATGTCGAATGCGCTGGTTATCTTGATGGCTCAAATCAACCCTACCGTTGGCGCAATTGAAGCGAATGCCGAAAAAATCATCCAAATTATTCAAACCCATCAAGCCACACACGATCTTATTGTATTTCCTGAACTTGCGCTCGTAGGCTATCCACCCGAAGATTTACTGCTCCGTCCTGAACTCACACAACGCGTCGAACAAGCCCTGGCCGCCATATGCCTTGCGACCGAGAATACCCCTACCCATGTTGCTCTAGGCCACCCCCATCAAGAAAACAACCAGCACTTTAATTCGCTCAGCATGCTTCATCGCGGCCAAATCATTGCTCATTACAATAAACATCATTTACCTAACACCGGCGTCTTTGACGAAAAACGCTATTTTACGCCTGGCTCCAATACCTCATGCGTGCTTAATATTAACAACCATTTGATTGGATTTTGTATCTGTGAAGATATCTGGCAACCCGGCCCCGTCGAACAAGCGCTCGAAGCCGGTGCTGAATTACTGGTCTGTCTTAATGCCTCACCGTTTGAAATTCATAAAGCTGAAAAGCGCCTTGAGCTTCTTAAAGCTCACGCGAAAAAAGGCTTATCCCTTATTTATGTCAATATCGTAGGCGGACAAGATGAATTGGTCTTTGATGGTCGATCCTTTGCTTTAGATAACCAAGGAAAAATACAAGCGCAAGCACCTGCATTCGCAGAACATCTACAAACCGTACATGTTCAAAATCATAAGATACAATCCGAGATAGCCCCGGCACTGGAAGAAAACGCGTTAATTTACCAAGCGTTATGCACCGGTGTGCGTGAATACATCAACAAAAATGGCTTCCCCGGTGTCGTGCTTGGCCTGTCCGGCGGCCTTGACTCAGCCCTCACGCTGGCCATTGCCGTTGATGCCTTAGGTGCTGACCGCGTGCACGCACTGGCACTGCCTTCACGTTATACATCAGACATCAGCACCGTAGATATTAATCAAATACTCGCACTCCAAGGCGTATCACATCACACGTTATCCATTGAGCCTGGGTTTGAAACCATGCTAAAAACGCTTGAACCTATATTTGATGAGCAGGGCGCACCTGAAATAACCCAGCAAAATCTTCAAGCCCGCTTACGTGGCTTGCTGCTCATGGCTTACTCCAACAGCCATGGCATGCTTGTCCTCACCACCAGTAATAAAAGCGAAAGCGCTGTCGGTTACACCACGCTCTACGGTGATATGTGTGGTGGGTTCGCCCCTATCAAAGACGTACCCAAAACACGTGCTTATGCCTTAGCCCATTACCGTAATAGCTTAGGTCGCGTGATTCCTGAGCGCGTACTCACCCGTGCGCCATCAGCTGAGCTTGCCGATAATCAAACTGACCAAGACAGCTTACCTGACTACCCCGAGCTTGATGCCATCATTGCGTATCATATGGATGAAAAACTAAGTGCCGCCGATATAATTAATAAAGGCCATACACCCGACGTGGTTCATCATGTAATAAATTTAATTAAACGTAATGAATACAAACGACGCCAAGCCGCCCCCGGTACTAAAATCACATCAAGAGCCTTTGGACGAGATTGGCGCTATCCGATTACTTCAGGGTTTTAGCCCGCATACAAGAAGGAATTAATGAGATCTTTATGGTAAGATAAAGGCCACATAAACCATCGAGATAACACTTATGCCTAATGATCAATTAATTGAGTACACTAAAGCCGGTGTTCGTGCAGTGGCTAAGTCTGTTCATAATGCTAATACTAATATCCAGGAAATCGTAAACTCATTTTATTGGATATCAGGGGATGTAATACAAGATTATGCGGGCACGCCAGTGATTTCTGTTTCGACTACTAAGTACACAATACCGAATGATTTAATGTCGACTATCAATCAAGCGCTCGATGTACTTTTCACGTATTTAGTTGATGAAGATAAAGAATCTTTTAATGATCACCATGTTCAAATCAAGCTATATAACCAATCAACGCCTGAAGAAAAACACGATTATCTTCGGCGTATTCGAGCATTAGTAGACCAACTGGAATCCACAAAATTCAATTTTGAAAGTAAACAAGGTGGTTTAGACGATGAACAGGTTTCGGCCTGGTATACCGTAAAATTTTGGTTGTTATCCACGTTCAAATCAATGTTGAACGCGGTTGGTTTACATTCTACTGCAAGCTTTTTTAGACCGGCGCCATCGGATGGTGAGCAACATAGAATTGATGAAAACCTTGATCAGCTTCAAAACGTCGTAGCAGAATTTAACAACATAATTACAGCCTTAGATCATGATTCTGAGCTCGAAACAGATTCTGCTCATCGTATATAACAGAACGCATAAAACCCTTCATTTTGGAGGCAAGGATGCCCCGAAATACAAACGCTCTTAATTTATTTTAACCCATTCCAAGCGTACGATCATATTCATCTATTTCACGCAAACTTTTTACGATAGCTTCAGCACACGTTGAGAGCTCCGATAATTGCTCACGAATTAAGGCGTCTTCGTTTGAGGTTAACCTGTTTTGAACATACAACGCTTGCTTCGGTTTGGTGTAACGTGAATCATCTCGAGCATACATGGGCTCTTCGGGCGTACGTACAAACAACCACGTAAAAAAACATGTGAATAGGTCTAAGACATTGCGTATCACATCAACGCATTGACTCCAGAAGCGGAATAAGCACGTGCTTTCTTCAGGTGTACCGCCTTTGCCTTCAAACAATATTGCGTCCTCTAGATTATTTAATTCTAATAAGATTTCTCCAAACTCTTCAAAACATTTTTTAGCTGGATGTGGCGCTAATAGCCTATTTTCATGAAAATCTTGCAGTTTAAGATCCATATAAAGTTGATTTATTTTATCTGAAAAATTTTTTAATAGGATGGCATCGTGATCATGGACAATATAAGGCGTTAGTTTTTGTATTGCATCCGAGCTATTGTTCAAAATAACACACAGCTCTGTTCGCGTTTTATTCGGATCGAATAAACCCGTGAGTTGAGAGGAATGCTGATTAAATATGCTTAAACTCTTTTTCCCTATACGAGACTTTAAAAACCACTTTTTACTTACATAATATGCATCGGACGCTTGCATAGCTTTTATTTTTTCAAGCGCAGCCACATGTTTGGGAGACATAGAAACAACATGGCCAACACGTAACGCTTTTACATGAGGACTTAATGCACGATAAAATTCTTTTAAACTATGGTTTTTTTTAATTTGCTCGAAGTGATTTATTTGGACCGCTTGCTCTTCTGTATTGTTAAATTCAGCTTTAAAAATATAAACATCCCCATAACAGGTATTAAAAGGGAGTTTATGCATCAGATCTTCTGCAAAACGATAATGAACAAAATGACTTAATGTATCAGCTGATAATTCTCGACCATGCTTTGTATCAATAGGCGCAGAATTGAAGGTTCTTACTTCTATTCTCACCAGGACATGCTCGTCTTGATGATAAGCCCGAGCCGCTACGTATTGCGCCAAATGCCCGCCGAGCGAATGCCCTGTCAAGACCATTTTTTTTCCGGGAAAATCTTTGCGCATTGCTTCATAAAACCCCCAAGCTTCTGCACGTAATTTATCTACAGCAACCCCTCGTGCAACAATGCTCATATCAGATAGCATATCTTTTCTTGTCTTTGTTCCTCTAAAAGCGATGACAATAGGTGCCCTATCATCAACAGGTTCTAAAGTTAATGCGCATAAATGGTTATGACTTTGATATTTAATCTTAAAAATATTATAATTTTTTTCGGCTATTTTTCCCATTACATTTGAAATAGACGTCTGAGGTTTTTCTTGGATCTCGTGGTCTGAAACAATACGATACGTGGCTTGAGATGCAATCATCAGTAACTCAATATCACAGATCGAAGAACAGATTAAATCATGTGGCATACATATTCCCAAAACCATACCGTCAAAGTGGTCTAATTATACACTATAAAGTCTTTTTATGCACTTATTCAATACGATGCTGGACATAGGAATCTGAATTGTTTTGAAGTAACATGTTATAACATCAATATAGCTTGAGAATACCTTGAAACACGCACTCATAACGTCCCTGCTGTTACTCACAGCACCAGCTACCCATGCAGCCACCGCTATTGACGGTTGGTACTCCAGTGTTTTTGGCGGTTATGCCTATGTTCCCAATAACATAAGTACAACACGTGAAAGCACCACGTATACCAACGCGAATTATGAATCTGAGTACAATGCTGGAGGAAGCTTTGGTTTTAAAAGCAATCCCATGCGTTACGAAGGTCAAGTAACCTACCTCAACGCAGCCTTAAATCATGTGTATGAAAACGATCTCAAGCAAACCCAAACCTCAGGTGATAATCATGCTATTTTTGGGCTAGTCAATGTTTATTATGACTTTCCTGATGTCATTCAAACCATCTCTCCGTTTCTTGGCTTAGGCTTGGGTTACGGCTGGATTGATATGAAAGTTGATAACAGACGCCTAACAGACGTTCCTAATTTTAGTGATGCAGGTAGTGCCTTTGCTTACCAAGGTTCTGCTGGACTGACGTTTAATTTTGCTGAAAACTACGCACTAAACATAGGCTACCGTTACATTGGTACCAGTAGCGTGTTTGCATTTGGTCATATGTTCCAAGCGCACCTTGCCAACATCAGTGCCATCTACCGATACGAAGAGGCCCGCTATAAATAATTAAAAGGATAAGATTTCCGATGAACATGAAATGGATAACACAAACACTCATCACAAGCTGCCTTGTGGTTGCCACAACCGCGCATGCTGTAAACCCAGCAAGCGGTGGGTATGCCGGTCTTATTGTCGGTGCAAACTATGCAGCAAATTTCCCCTTTACCTATTTAAATACGTCGGGCGAGCTTGAAAACGGCCAGCTCGGCCACAACATTATGGCGTCAATTGGTGGGCAGGTGGGACTTCGCTGGTGTGATAATTACCGGGCTGAAGCCGAGTTCATCTTCAATAATAGCCCGTACAGTTACCTGCGTCTCGGCGATGTCAGCATCCACGCCCCTCAAACGAGCACAGGTCTAAGAATGAACGGAAAGACCGATTCTGGTATCGCGACCATCAATATTTTTTATGACATTTTTGCCGATTTCTCATCCAACGTTGTACCGTATTTCGGCATAGGTGCTGGATACGCGTACATCAAAAGTGATATAAAACTTTATCTCAACGAGGTGCGGGTCACCGCAGATAATAACCCAAATATTGTAGGTACTATCCCAACGAGCAAAACCGCATCTGCCCCGGTGGGCCAAGCTATTTTAGGTCTAAGTTATTATATGGATGACTATTCTTATTTTGCACTCGATCTCCGTTATCTCATGTCTGCCGATCAAACCCTTTTCACACAACAAGTCCAGCAAACAAGTAATACGATTACTGCGCGTTATCAACTCTACTCGTTGAATCTTATCTTTAATGGAGCTTTTGATGCCGTCGCGTGATGCAGCCATGCCTGATGTTATTTTTCCATCGTTACTCGCCGCGAACAGCCTAAAGCTAGGTGAAGAAATAACGGCGGTATCTCACGCAGGTATTCGTACATTACATCTAGATATTATGGATAACCATTATGTTCCCAACTTAAGTTTTGGTCCTCATGTAGCTCAACACATCAAACAGCAATTTCCAAAGCTTTTACTTGATGTGCACCTCATGGTCTCGCCGGTGGATGCCATGATTGAAGCTTTTGCCGAAGCAGGTGCTACGCGCATCAGCATTCATCCTGAAACAACCCAGCACCTCGATCGAAGCTTGGCACGCATCCAGGCGCTTGGATGCCAAGCGGGTCTTGCCTTGAACCCATCCACATCGCTCGACACCCTACGTTGGTGTATTCATCGCCTAGATTTTGTCCTTATCATGACGGTGAACCCAGGTTTTGGAAACCAAAAATTTATACCCGACATGCTCTCCAAAATCAAAATTTTACGACAAACCTATCCCACACTCCCCATCACCGTCGATGGCGGGGTATCTGACAAAAATATTGCAGCACTTCATCAAGCGGGCGTCACGCAATTTGTTGTGGGCTCTGCTATATTCAAAACTAAGGATTATTTAGAAACGATAACGCATATGCATCAGCAGATCGAAAAATAACATGAAATCACTCGCGCGTATTCTTTGTGGTGTTTGTCTCGCGATGACAACCTGTGCGAGTACGCTCCCCGATCCTTCGTATCTACAACGTTTTATGGCTTATTTAAGCTGGAAGAACCATCTTCCGACTGAGCCAAGCCCTGCTTTTATTGCCTTTATCGACCGCAAAGCGCCTCTCTCACGTAAATTACGTGAAAAATGGTTGTACGCATTAGCGAAAGCCGAACAATGGGATAAATTTATAGCACATTACCAACCCTCTACCGACACAAATTTGCAATGCTTCGAGCAATTTGCGCTGTATCAAGAAGGCCACCATCAAGAAGCCATTACCGGCGCTAAATCACTTTGGCTGACAGGAAAAAACCAACCCGACGCATGCGATAAAATTTTTGATATATTAATTAAAGAAAAAATTATTGATAATGATTTAATTTTGGAACGCGTCAAACTCGCACTCGAAAAACATCATGTTGCCCTCGCCAAATATTTGCTATCACAAGCTGAATTATCCAACCCACATGAAAAACGTGCACTTGAAATCATTCAGCGCCAACCTTCACGCATTGCGTCATTAACACCGAGCAAGCTTCATAGCCATTATTATCTTTATGGCCTCAAACGCCTGGTATCCTCCAATCCTAAACAAGCACTTAAACTCTGGGAAGAAGCCAAACGAAGAAACTTGCTTGATGCCGATCAAAAACAAACGTTTCTCAGTCATCTTGCGCTCTATCGAGCCCTGCGTAACCAACCTGATTCGTCAGCCTGGTTCGATCAAGTTGAACCTGAATCGTATAGCGAGAGCTTACTCGACTGGCAAATTCGATATTCACTCAGGCAACACGAATGGGCACGCGTTAAAACTTTGATTAAGCGCTCAACAAAACAAGATAAGCCTGCCTGGCAATACTGGCTTGCCCGCGCCGATGAAGCCCTCGGTAATCCGGAAAAAGCGCGCGTGCTGTATCAATCACTCGCCCAACAAAGGCAATATTACGGCTTTCTTGCGAGCGTACGCTTAAAACAACCCCTGGCTTTTGAGCATGAGGCAGCATCTACCGACGCACATCTTCTTGAACCTTATCATGCCATTACCGATCAAATAAAACTGCTTTATACAGAGCATCAACGCCTTGAAGCTTCACGCATGGCCAATGATTTTATCAGTGAACTACCCAAAGAGAAAAAAAGTGCTTTTGTGGCATGGCTTGCCAACGATTTACATTGGACAGGAAAGTCCGTGTATTTAAGCGGCGAAAAAGAGCTGGCCAATCAACTTAATTTACGTTTTCCTTTAGCTCACCGAAGTCTTGTTAAACACTATTCTGAGCAATTTCATATTCCAGAGTCACTGATTTATGCAGTTATTCGACAAGAAAGTGCTTTTCGAGATGATGTGGTATCACCGGTGGGTGCCCATGGCCTGATGCAACTCATGCCAGCCACTGCAAAACAAGTCGCACGACGCGAGCACGTGACGTATAGCAACCGTAAAGCTTTATTCACACCCGACACAAACATTAATCTTGGCGTCGCCTATTTAAATCATCTGGCCACGCGCTTTGATCACAACCCATTACTCATGGTCGCGGCTTATAACGCAGGCCCGCATCAAGTCAACCGCTGGATTAAAACCCATCCGGTTGAAGAAATTGATGTGTGGATTGATACGCTCCCTTGGGGTGAGACACGTAATTACTTAAAAGCAGTGATTGCATTTTATGCCGTGTATCAACACCGCTTACATCAAACGCCGAGTTTAACGCCTTTTATGCATCAGAAAATTTAATCACCCAAAACCAAATAAAGAGATAACTCAAGGCATAACATAATGCCGCGTTCTGTGGAATAAAATTACCAAAGAGCATTTCTGTTAGGTATAACCGTAAATTTACAATAGCTCCTACTTTATTATGCACGAATATTAATGCCTGAATTTTTAAAAATATAACATGCAACATATACACCAACATGGCATGGCGCCCGAAAAGCGCAAACGGTTTGGACCAGCGTATCCAATGCTTTACCTCAATCAAACAATAGAGCACCGCGAAAGCTAACAGCGCCATGCCTCCGGTCACAAGAACATACGAACTCGACCAAAGTGATTTATTAATAGGTAGAATATAACCCCAAAGATATCCCAAACAAACCAGCATTACACCGATCAAACTCATCCATCGAAGCTTTTGTTGATGTGTTCGTGATGAGATTAAATAAACCCCACAGATATTACCTAATAAAACAGACCCAAGTGCAGGAATAGTACTCAACAGACCCTCAGGATCAAATACGGGAGTATAAAGATGCGCAGGGCTGAGCACGAGCTGATCTAAAAATCCTACAATATTCCCATCTAAACTTAACGGCGTGTAGGCCATCAGGCATCCATAGCCTAGAATAATCACCAACATCAACGCAACTTGAACCTGTATCCTCGTTGTCAAAAACAAGCATGCCGAAAATAAATAGCAGATGGCAATGCGTTGTAATACGCCTAAAATACGAAGTGTGTATAGATCAAAATGAGGAATGGCATTGAGTAATAATCCCATAAGAAAAATATACCCGCTACGCTTCAAGATTTTTCCTAACAAGCGTTGCGAGCTCACACCCATTGCTTTTAAATTGCTTAGTGAAAATACAGATGAAATGCCAAGAATCACAATAAAAAAGGGAAACACGACATCAGCCAAGGTACAGCCATTCCAACGTGAATGCATAAGCCAAGCATACGGCGTCGAATTACCTGGGCTATTCACTATAATCATCATGGCTATCGTAACGCCACGAAAAACATCTAACGAAACTAATCGCTGATTGCGATTTGTTGTTTTTGTCTTAATTGAGCCTATTTTTCTCATGTATAGAAATCCTGCATGTTTCACACAAGAATAGCGTGATCACATGTCATCCAACAACCCACACATGAGACTACATTACATTAAAATCCTTTTGATAATATTACATGCTAGACTATTCTTTAGGTTACACTGCAAACACTTGGTTCGGAGTGTTGCTATGTCTGGTGATACGTCTATCTCTCAACAAATAGAAAAACAGCATGAAGCTATACAGCAAATAATTCGTGAATTACAAAAGCTTAGCCACCAAGCACAAGCAAAACACACCAACTATGCGGGTGAATTTAGTACCTTAAAAGGGGTGTGTTACGCGATCTTAGATATCCATGCAATCATGCATCCGCCTACCATGCCAGGACTCATCCAATACTACAAGGCTATTTTAAAAGCTATTACAGCAGCAGTTGCATCCATTCAATCGAAACCTAAAACCTGGAGTGCCTGCGAAACAACGAGCGAGCACGCTACGTACATCATGCATGCGCTAGAAAATGTGATTCGTTCGTTCTTAAATCTTCTTTCTATGGGCCATGTTAACGCAAATACCCATGCTGATTATTTCTTTCATACACCGCATCATGAAAAACCAGAAGTGCAGGAATTTAAAAACTTGCTAACAGAATTAAATGCCACCATTGAGACCTTAACGCATTATCTATTCTCAGACACCAATAATACGCAAGCTCCGATATGATTATTGATGTGCCTACTATTTTTTATAACCATAGCAGGCACAAAGACACATTTAAGACAGGCTCACATGCTCATATTAAGCGCAACTCCTTCAGCTTTATACTTTGCTTCCGCCATTTTTAGCTCAACACGCTCAAGAATAGCTAAGTTGCGTGGATCGCTCAAAATTTTGCTTTGTTGCTTTGCTGTCAATAGTCTTTGCTGATAGTCATAATTTTCATGCGTATCAAAACCAAGCAAAGCAATCATACGCTTATCTTCATTAAGAACCGTCCACTCCATCACATACGTTGTTTTACCCGCTTTCATATCACTATGAAAAATTTCTCCTGAAACCTTCTTCCCCTTATTCGCTCTAAAATCAGCACTGTGCCCACGAAGAATAGGACCATACGTCTGCAACTCATGCTTCACAGTATTCGCTTTTTCGGCCAGCGTTTTCATATGACCTTGAGGCTTCTTACCGATGACCTCTGCCAGCAGGTGGGTATTAAGTACAGTCCAATATTTGTTCTCAACCATTGCGTCTAGCTGCAGATCTAAAACGAGTTTAGGCTTAGATTTAGGTTCAGGCTCAGGTTTAAAAAATTGATGCTTATTGTTTTTCATAACGACTTCTTACGTTGAATAATAAAATAGGGGTATTTTCTTTTAATGCGTGGCCATATGCGGGTGTCGTCACCGTGTCAATGGGCAACTGATTAACTAAAGAAGGAGTTGAATTATCCGAGCCAAAGAGAGTCCTGAGTTCCTTGTGAATTATTTGCGCCGAATAATCTACTTGCTATTGTGAACATGATCTATCTCCCAAGTTAAATTTTGTCTTTTTTCTGTTAAAGACAGTAATATTTTAATTATACTTTTACTGCGTTGTAAATAACTATTATTTTCATGTATAAGTTCATATATTTGAACCATCAAACAACCACATCCATCGACATAACCTCTCCTTTTATAACAGAACATAT
>CAXBBS010000020.1:0-30147 GCA_963974485.1 uncultured Legionella sp. | reverse complement strand
CACCCATTAGCTCTTCATGCAAAGCTGATTTCTCCCTCGTTTCTGAGGCCAATTCTCTCGCTTCTGATAGGACCTTGTTGCGGACAACCTCAGCTTCATGTTGGAAGGTAGGTAAATCAGGTGTATTGAAGCTATCGTAAGCGTACTTGCCAGCTGACGCAGCGACTACACACAAAGCCGCTGATGCGTTTGCGGCTGCCAAAGCTGCCGAAGGTGAGGAACTAAGCAGCATTATGGCGCCAGGAACAAATAACGGCATGAAAGAACTCCTTACAAAAGAACAACTAAAAACTAAAGTGAGCTCATTTTAACCACCAAAGAAGTCTTGTACAATTATGTTTCTTCGACTTAATCCGTAAGACTGAGCTTACACCACCCCTTCAAGCCGCCTTTTGTTGAATTTTCATCTCCATCGCCCCAAGTTGGTCGTGCAACTTGGCAAGTTTAATCGCCGTGCTCTCAATCACACGTTCGTTCATGGGGTTGGGTTGTCGCTTATATTGCGCCTCCATGGTGTTTAAGTAGCGTGTTTCGGTTGAAATCAAGGCCCTGAGCTCTTGGCAGGCTTGAGCCTGAGCGTTCAAGGCGATGGTTTGTGTGTACTTACATGCTTTAGCCTCTGAAGGGTATAACGTGCCTCCCCTACTCTCTTGGCGCTTCAGCTTGCTGACTTGGGTGGCTTGCTGCTCTTGCTTGGCCTTGAAGGATTGGCCCACGTCCCAATGGTTGTAGAAGCCTTTAGGCGTACACCATCTTTTTTCACGCATGAGCTTAGCTATAAGGTTCATGCGGTGATGGGTATCTTGAACACCAGGGAATTGCTTATCGGTGTTGAGTAGCGAGAAGATAATCTCGGAGAATACCTGCTCTGGGTTTGAAAACTGAAGCTGGTACTGCGTGCTCAGGTTACGCATGGTGCCTTTGATGTAGTTCTTGGTGGTCTCGGTGAGTCGCTCCCCGATTTGTTGTTCAACGGCGTATACGGGGTATTTAGCGGGCTCTGTTGCCTTGGGGGTTTCTACCACAGGTTCTTCAACACAGGTTTCTGGAGTTGGAGCATGCTCTTCAAAGCCGTTATCCCCAAAAGTAACGCTACAAAGCTCCCTAACTGTATTGTTAGTTGAAGTATTACAATCTTTCTCTTTATATATGGAAACTGCCAAATTGGCGTGACCGGTCACGCCAATTTGTTCCGAAAAGGCGCACTGCGTTTGGGTTATGTCTGATTTATTGATGAGCGAAGGCGTGCTGTCCCCTGCTTGGTTTCCTGCGAGGTGAGCTTGCCCGCCAATAAGAGATATAAGTTTTTCGGTCACACGGATGTAGAGGTTCTTTTTTTTGTAAAGGCGTGTGGTCTTATCAATGTAGCCTGCATCTGTGAAAATTTTCAGGTAACGCGTGACTGAGCGCTCGGATAGACGTGAGTCTTCAGCGATTTGAGTGATGCTCCGTGTAAACCACGTGCGACCATCTTCTAAAGTGTAGTTGGATATCTGCCACCAGAAAATAAGTTTGTCCAAGAGCGTTGCTTGGTTGTAGTTTCCTGTTAAATTAAACAAGGTGTCAAACTTACTATGATGTATTGAGCATATGTTACTCATATCAAATACCCTTATTGTTGATCTGTCAGTTTATTTAGGTTTTGTTTTTTTAGAAGTTTAGTGAGTATCGATCTTTGTTATTTATAAATCAAAGTTTCTAACCGGTTGATATTAAAGGTTATTCTTGATGGTTCGCTATGTTATTCCTAATAGTTCGCCAAAGTATTCTTGATGGTTCGCTAAGTTATTCCTGGTGGTTCGCTAAAGTATTCTTGATGGTTCGCTATACCTGTGAGTTCTCTTGCAAAGAGAGTCGTGGATTTAGGTGGTCGAATAGACTTATTTAGTTCGGCAAGGTTTTTTTTGTAAGAAATAGCCCGTTTTATCTTTTCTGTTACGTTCTTGATTTGGCATTAAGTGGCAAGGAACCTCGGGTGGTTCGCTATTTCAAGATCTCAAGACTTCAAGATTTCAAGCATTAATTATTTTAAGTTTTCAAGCTTTGTAGGTTCTTTTTCCCATCGCGCTTACTCACTCCTGTCCTGCCGTGATCACCGCCCTGTTTTTTAAGGTTGGTGTGGGTGTGTATTCCTGATGGTTCGCTATACCTGTGATTTCTCTTACAAAGAGAGCCGTGGATTTAGGTGGCTGAATCGACTTATTTAGTCCGGCAAGGTTGTTTTTGTAAGAAGTAGCCCGCTTTATATTTTTCTGTTGCGTTCTTGATTTAGTGTTGAGTGGCGGTGCGCTGTAGATAGTTCGCTATTTCAAGTTTTCAAGCTTTTTAAATGGTGAAGAGGCATTCAAATCATCGTGTAGTGAAGAATTACGTCTAAATACGGCTTGGGTCGGTTACGTACAGTAGCGGATCATGTGATCACGACCTTGTGTTTCACGAGTTGCGTGGTCGTCTATTCCTAATGATTCGCTATGTTATTCTTGATAGTTCGCTACGTTATTCCTGATAGTTCGCTACGTTATTCCTGATAGTTCGCTATGTAATTCCTGATAGTTCGCTATGTAATTCCTGATAGTTCGCTATATATATGGTTTTTTCAGAGCGAGCACTGCCTAAATTCGTGCCGGGTTATAAATTACATCGAGTAATTTACAGTGATGGGATGTTGTGGAGGGTTGGCCATGCAATAGTTATGTCAAAAGAATGAGCGGATTGCTTTTTTAATTGGTTTCTTATGTAGGGGTTACAATTTTTGGTGTTCCCTCTCTTTCTTCTTGCTGATTGTGTGACTGCTTGCTCTTAATAACATGTTAAAATATTCCTGGTAGTTCGCTATTTAAAGCTTTCAAGCTTTCAAGTTTTCAAGTATAGTATTTAAAAGGATATGAATTACAGGGTTGGTAATGATTATAGAAAAGGAAGTTGATGTTGATGTTGATGTTGATGTTGGTTATGGCGAGCGATTAGCTAGAGAGTCAATAGAAATTGATTCTTTAAAAAACGAGCGGAATTTAATGCTCTTCCCTTTTTGCTCTACATCCAAAGCTCTTCGTTTTAAACCAATAAAGTATACATCAATAGATAGTAAGTTTTCCTTGGATGTAACGGCAAATACCGAATATGGAATGGCAAAAATATGGGACTTTGATATTTTACGTTTTGTTTTTTCAAAAATCGACGCAATCGCAGAAAGAACTGGGCACCACCCTTCTTCAGTGGCTTTTTCAGCTTATGAGTGCCTTAAGTTTTTAAAAAGAAATCCTAATGCAGGGAAGAATATAAAGTGGCTTAAAGGGGCTTTAGATCGGCTTACTAGCACAACGTACAAAGGTAATATTTTCAAAGATGAAGGTAGGCATGTTACAGGATTTACACTTATAAAATATGATTATATTGAGACTATTCGAGGGATAGAAAAAATATCTATTTCACTGGATGAACGACTGGTTTCTTCTTTAAGAAATACACAGTCTTTAGTTTCTATAAATGAGAGATTACTGGAAGAGCCATCCGGCTTAAAGAAAAGGCTTTTGGAATTGGTGTCATTAAGATTGTCAGCGGATAACCAGTGGATTGTTTCTGTTGAAGAACTTCAAAGCTTGTGTGCTAACACTTGGTCAATGGCGAAATTTAAAAACGAAATTAAGTCATTTAATGATTTACCTTGGGGCATTTCTGAAGTGAAAATAAAACATCAGGCTTGCATTCGTTTTGTAACAAAGTGAGCGCCACGCGCGTGGCATTAATTAAATAGGCATGACAATCATGAATTCTGTAGTGATAGCTGTTTCTCAAGGTAAAGGTGGTGCCGCTAAAACAACAACGGCTGTAAACTTAACTGGAGCATTAAATGAGTTGGGGTTTCATGCATTTTTATTTGATTGGGACTCTGAAAAGCCAGATGCGGTGAAATGGATGAAGCAAGGTAACTCAATTGACTGGATTAAATTAATTGATAAGGATGATCCTGTATCAGATATTGAAATGGCAAAGAAAAAATATGACGTGATTATATATGACACGCCACCAAATTATGATCCTAATGCCTTTAAAGCCATTATGTCTGCTGATTTTGTTATCATTCCTACCTCAATGAATTATCTTGATCAGGAAAATGCTAAAGAAGCCATTTCTGTTCCTATACTTGCAAAAAAGCCATTTAAAATTTTAATGAGCAAAGTGAAAAAAGGCACGAAGGAAGGAAAGGATATCCAAACGCAAGTGATCGCTCAAGAGATTAGTTTCAATGAAATCATTACAGAGCGCAATGTTGTTGCTAAGTGCCCCAGTGTAGGCAAATGGGTCGGTCAGTATGATAAAGGAAGTGATAGCCATAATCAGTTTATTAACTTTGCAAAAGAAGTTGTATCGTGGTCAGGAATTAAGTGCCACGCGCGTGGCACATCTTTAAATGAGGTTATTTTATGAGCATGGATTTTTTAAATAGCGTTGTTGATAAAATGGAGCAAACTAAAGTAGATCTTGGGCAGGTTTGTAATAGTAAGGCCACTGGTGAGCGAGTAGAAAAAATAAATCCGAGTGACATTAGTAGCTGGGAACATCGAGACCGATGTGATTTTGAGTTAGGTGATATAGATGATTTGGCCAATAGTATAGAACTAAAAGGGCAGGCTCAACCTATCGTACTGGTTCTAGCTAATGATGTCTTCAAAGGGAAAGAAAATTATAAATGTAAATATATCGTTATTGCTGGATACCGACGATGGCTTGCATGTAAATCAAGAGGTATTTTAGTTGATGCCATTGTTCGTAATCTAAGTTTTGACCAAGCAGTATCTTGTTTGGTTTCTGAAAATGAAAAAGAAACAGTGTCTGATTATTCAAAAGGAATGTTTTTTTCAAAGCTATTAAAACGTGAAGGAACGACACGAAAAGCCTTATACGAACGTCTTGGTATAAAAAAGGGAATGTTTGATAACTACATATCATTTTCGGAAGTTCCAAATGAAATATGGATTGAGATTGGTGATTTAAGCAAGGTGTCTGCAAGAACTTCAGCAACAATTAAGCTACTTTGCCAAAAAAGCGAGGACCATAAACAAGCTGTAATGGCTATTTCAAAAAAAGTATCGGAAGGAATTGGTGAGAAAAAGATACTTGCCTTGGTCAAAGCCCAGCTTTCTAAGCCTTCCGTAAATGATGAGAAAGTAAGTGCCACGCGCGTGGCACTTACTAAATCTATTTATATGGAATATAAAAAAGACCAAATTGTAGTATTCGGATTAAATAGCGTTAGCGAAGAGCAATATAATGGACTAAAGAAAAAGGTCACTGAAGCTTTAGAGAGCTTTATTCATGACATGTAAATAGCTTTTCAATAGGAATATGTCACTAAAAAATATGGGAGATGGTATGTCAGACAAAAACTCGGAAGTCAGCGAAGGCAAGTACGTTACTTTAAGCGTACATATCCCTTATGATCTAAAAGATAAATTAAAGTTTCATTCGTATAAGGAAAAAATATCAATTAAAGATTTAGTGAATGAGGCACTTGAGGAATATTTTTTAAAACATAAAACATAAAACATAAAGCATAGATGGTTCTAGATTAGAGAACGTATATTTTTTGTATAGTAGGCCGTTACCGCATTTGAATATGTAATATTTATATACTCCCCCACTCTGGAATAATAATGAATTAGCACTTCACTATTGATTCTTTATAGAAGGGGAGGGGGGGTAAAATACTTCATTTATTGAACGAGAAGATAATGAACATTAAAAAAAGTCGCGCCAAGCATAATGCTATATTTTCGACTTTTATAGGTACTGGTTTAAGAGTTACATGATTTTTCAAACCACTGCTAATGTTGTCAGTGGTATAAATTCGCGGATAAATGGCGCAGCTTATATAGTGTTTTTTATAAAGTCATTTTCTCGCTTGTAAAAAAAGAAGAATTTTTGGTGTTCACACTAGGCGATAATCGGCGTCACGTTCGCAAGAATCCCCACACTGGTACTCACACAAGGAGTTATTTCATCATGAACTATAAAGATAAAATAGTAATTCGTCCATTAGATTTATTGGGGAAAAATGATAAAGGTGATACGTTCTCATTCTCTATAAGAGAGACAGAAAATTTCATTTATATTCATCGAAAAAAAGGAACCTTGAGTGGAAATACTTACCATACAGGAGTATCTAGGTTCACCAACCCTAAATTATTTGTGTTATTGTCAGGCAAAATAGTATTTCGATATAGGCATATTGAAGATAGTAATCATGAAGAAGTGGTAATTAGTGAGCCCTCAATAATAGAGGTTTTTCCTCAAGTAACACATTCTGTCGAGGCTGTTGATGACATTTTTATGTTGGAGTGCAATTCTATTGCTGATATAGAGGACGATAGGCATCGAGAGGATGTAATAGTTGTGTAATTAGAAGTTTTTTCTATGCTACAAAATAAGGTTTGTTATGTCTTTTGAAAAATTACCATGTACAGCATCATAATAAGTGGTGGCAAATCCATCAAGCCCTATAGTTGGGTCACAACCAAGAGTTAATAGATCTTTCACTATAGATGAAAAATCAGAAATGCATGCCCAGTGCAGAGCTGTTTTACCGATCTTGTTAATAGAGTTAAGGAAATCTTTTTTCTTGGGGTTTTTGTTGGATAGTTGGATAATATCACTTGATATTTTGCTCTTTCCTAGGTACTGACTTGAGTCAATTAAACATGCCTCTCTATGGCATGACCAATGAAGAGGGGTGGCGCCATATTTGTTTGTTACAAAAGGATTGGCGCCTTTAGCAATTAATATTTTGTATGTATCAAAATCACCATTAGATGCACAGAGGTGGAGAGGATAAAAACCCTCTTTATTTTTAAAGTTAACAACATCTTTCTTTGACGTTAAAAGCAAAAGCTCCACAGTTTTAGTTACGCCACTTCTAGTAGCCCAATATAAAGAAGACTCTTCGTAATCGGTTAATGCATTCGGGTCGGATCCCAGTTGTAGTAGAAGTTGAACTGCATCATATTTTCCATTCATTGAGGCCCAATGTAGAGGCGAAAACCCTTTGTTATTCTTTAGGTTTACGATAGCATCCCCGTTTTTATTTACAATGGATTTTATGGCGCGCAAATTGCCAGAAACAGAGGCAGCGTGAATGGGAGTTTCATTGCCAAAATAACTTATATTCTCTTGATTTAAGTCGCTGAGATTGTTTTTTAAATTAGTTTTTAAAATAGCATTATAATTTTGATAGTCTTCTTGATAAAGGCATGTTTGCAAAGGAGTTTTTTTAAAAGAGAAGTTCATCACAACATTCACCATCGAGTAAAACTAAAAACTTTTTGTTTGAAGGACAATAAGTTTCAATGAAATTCACAGCGCTTTCTATTTTTTTAAATAGTTTAGGCTTACCGAGTTTATTTAGAATCACATGCTTGTGGTTCGTTCTCGGGGAGTATAACACAATTTCCCACCATGTAGATCCTTTTTCGTTCATTCGAACTAGTGCCATATCGAAATCATGTTTTGACTGAACAAATGTTTTCAACTCACTCAGTGTTATTGGAATTCTAGACTTGTTCATAAGCTGCAGATTTAGCTTTAACATTGCTGAATGTTAGCTCTAGGTTCTTAAATTTAGAGGAGTATTTTTTTACTAACTCAACAGCCGTGTTAACGTCTTTAAATATCCTTGTCTCTCCTCTTGATGTAACGAGAATGCCTTTTTCCCCGGTATCTTTAATGGTTATGTGTAAAGTCCAAAGATTTTTGTTTTGATCGGTATCGTGGGGTTTTAGGAATAACAAGTAATCTGTTCCCATTGTATCGAAAAGGGATATAGATGATGGCCTCAATTGGAATTCTGGCACAGAGTTTTTGGGAGTGATTAATTTCATTGAAATATAGTAGCAAAATAATAAAAAAAGGTCCAAAAGAATATTAAAAAGTATCAATACACCTATTTTGACATCCCGAAATAAGTAATTCGGGTTTACATTTATATGTTTTTGATTTACTATATAAGCATAATTAAACTAATAGAAGAGTAAGGGATGACGGTGGTATGCATAGATCGAAGGGGCAACCATATACGGTTGATAACAATTTTCAGCCAAGTAAGGCAAGAAATCGAATCCAGATTTTTAGGTCTACCTCATGCTCATATCAGCATGATCGGTTACTTAATTAATCGCGCCGATCCAGAAACAGGGATTGTTTCTGACATCAGTTATCGTGAATTAGCTTCTATGTTATCTATCGATCCGGCTCCGGGTAGACGTGGTGCTGGAACGCCACATAAGCAAGCCATTCGAAGTTATCTCATTACGATTTCTGAGCAGTGCTCTAAAGATTTTAAGATTTTGAGTCAAGGTCAGAGTCTGCAAGTTCAGTTTTTAACACTCCCTGAAATATACCAAGCCCACTTCTCTCAAGATAAAGTATACACAGATAAACATGCAGTTTTAATCAAGGACAAATCAGTCGAAACACCTCATGAAACGGTCGTTCTCGATACATGTCCTGATACGGTTTCAAACACAGAAGTATACACAGCAGCTTCTTCTGAAAGCTATGTAAAGAATATATATAAAACAAACAACAACAATAACAAAACAAACGAAAAATTATTGATTGCTGACGACTTCACCCCAAGCCCTGAAACGATTGCACGAGCAACCTCGATGGGGATTCACTTTGCCGAAGATTTGAATGAAATCCAAGCCTTCATTGACCACAACAAAGCCGCTGGTAGCTTGTGGGCAGACTTCAACCCCATTTACCTCCGCTGGTTAGCTAGAAGTGCCGAGCGTAAGCAGCAACCGTCTAACCAACCCAAGGAAATTAAACATGCAAGAAGCAGCGGTAAGACACATAAGCCAAGCGCTCGGGAACGCGTCATCAATGCCTACAAAGCATCATTCAACCTATGTGAAGAGACAGGGCGCTTCCAGGCAAGAGCAGAGCATGAGAATGAATATGATAGCCACCTTATGGCTTCAGCTTACTGATATTTATGGGGCACGATTTGTGAACGTTTACGGCGATAAGGATTCAGGTGTGTGGTACCAGGCGCTGAATGATTTAACAGAGAAGGATATGGCTTTTGGCCTGCACACCATGATGCGTGATGCTCGCTTCGAAACCTGGCCACCTAATTGCACGCAGTTCCGTCACTTGTGCTGCAAGAGCCCTGATAGAACGGGTTTGCCAAGCGTGCACGCGGCGTTTAAAGAAGCGCGTCAGAACTACCATCTTGCACGTCCTGTATGGAGTCATCCCGCGATTAAATTCACGGTGAAACATTTGGGGGTTGATGTGGTGAATGCGGCAAGAGCTGATTATGCCTTCAGGGTATTTCAAGAAGTGTATGAGGATTTGAGTGCGCGTGTGGCACGTGGTTTTAAGGTGCCTGATGTTTCCGATGAAGATGTGAAGGATAAACGTGTCGCATCAAAAACTTACCCCAAACTTGCAGACTTGCTTAAGGTGAAATCATGACAACAACGCATCATAAATTTAATCCAGGCGAGATACTCGATTCTTTGCAGTATTGCGCAAACCGGTTGCTTTTAGCTTATGACGACACGTTGGAGACAGAACTTTGGGATGCTTTTGGTAACACCGCAGATGCGTGCCAGAGTTTGCTCTGCCTTATAGATAACAAGAAACAGCATGATATTAAACAGTCTCATCTGTGTGAGGTGATCAACTTGCATGAATATAAGAGGGTATCATGAGGTTTTGTTATGCTGACTTTTTTGACAAAGCAGGTATTTTTACGGGTTCACTTGTTAAGTTTTAGTGCATACAATGAGCAAGCGATTATTTAAGGAACTATTTATGACGTCAGTATGTGTTTATTTAGGTGCAAGCGTTGGGGTGGATAAGCGGCTTGAAGATAAGGTCATCCAACTTGGAAATCATATTTATCAGATGGAATTTACCTTGATTTATGGCGGGTCAAGCCTTGGCATGATGGGGCTTTTGGCCAGGACTGTTAAAGAGCAAGGTGGGCGTGTTATCGGTGTGATTACCGAACATCTTCTTGATAAAGAAAAACCGCTAAAAAACTTAGATGCACTGCATGTGGTGAACTCCATGCAGGACAGAAAGAAAATGATGCAAGAGTTATCTGACACTTTTGTTGTGGTGCCAGGCGGCATAGGAACACTTGAGGAAGCCATTGAGACATGGAACGCCATTAAAATAGGTGAGCTTCAAAAACGAATCGGATTCCTTAATGTGGATGGTTATTTTGATAAGTTGTTTGGTTTTGTTAGTCATTGCCAGGAGCAAGGGTTTGTGAAGTATGAGCACATGATGATTCCGGAAATTGATGCAGATGTTCATGCGTTAATGGGTAAATTACTGAATTCATGAGAGGAGTTGTCATGCAAGGCATCAATTTAAAAGAACATCACGCACTCACGAGCAGTGCAAACGTTAAAGAATTGGTTAATCCACTCCTTGAGTCGATTGGTATCACCTACTTTAACTACATCAAAGTGCACAACAATGATTGTTCTCGCGAGTTGCTGACGAACAACCCTGAATGGATTGATCACTTTTACCAAAACGCATTATTTAACTCAATTGGGACGATGGATGTAGAGCACTTGCTTCCTAAAGGCTATTTTCTTTGGTCAGAGCTAAACTCTAAAGATCCCATTTATCTTCAGGGTAGAGACTTTTTCAATATCGACCACGGCATTAGCTTTATTGTTAAACGCGAAGACGTGACGTATTTGTATGTGTTTGCTTCAAGTCGAGAGCGCTATGCCATTAACAACTTTTATGTTGGGAACATCGATTTACTTCAGAATTTTATTCATTACTTTAATGATGAGGCAAGACCTTTGATTAAAGAGGCAGAAAATCACCGCATCTATTTGCCATCAAAACAAGACATCAATCATGACAGGGTTAACAACATCATGCTTCCGGAGAAAACGAGACAAGAATTTTTGAATAAAACAAAGGCAAAAAGGTACTTTTTATTGAATGAATCAGACAGCTTGTATTTGACAGAAAAACAGGCGAGTTGCGCGAAGCTTTATACGAAGGGTTACACCTCAAAACATATCGCAACCCTAATGGATGTATCACACCGAACGGTTGAGAGCTGCCTTCTGGATATTAAAAATAAGTTACAAGATGCCTTAGGTCATTCATTTAGCAAGGCTGAAATTATTCAAACGTTACGTCATTCAAACATTACTTAAGGAGTTGATATGTTGATCTTAGAAAGAAAAAAGGGCCAGGGCTTCATGATTCGAGAAGACATTGAAATCACGGTTCTGGATCAAGTTGGCGAGTACGCGAGGATTGGGATTTCAGCACCTGATTCCATGCCGATTGTTCGAAGTGAGCTTTTGGAGCGAAATTACGGTACACGGTTAGAGTCACGTACCCCATCAACGCGAAGGGTTCGAGCTCGCAGTTAATTTAAATTGAGGAGAAGGGCATGACGGCAGTAGGGAAGGTTTTACGTGGTTCGCGATGTGTGGCAACAGCCGTTGCTGCTTCAGTGCTGATGAGTTGTGCGGCTACACAGACGGCGATTGAGCACCGTAATTTAGAGAGTCGAACGAATTTAAGCGAGACGATATTTTTAGATCCGGTTGCGCCATCTCAGAAGACGGTCCATGTATCGGTCAAGAATACGTCCGGCAAGGATTTAGACATTGCTCCTCAACTGAGAACAGCTTTGATTGCGCATGGTTTTCGTGTGGTTGGTAACCCAAGCTCAGCCCATTACTTGCTTCAGGCCAATGTTTTGAACCTCGACAAGATGAGTGTCACAGCAAGTCAGCGTGCCTTGGGTGGCGGTTATGGCTCGGCGATTGCGGGTGGTGTTGCCGGTGCTGGGATTGGTGCACTGGCAGGAAATACCAACGCCATGATTGGTGGTGGTGTGGGTGGTGGCTTGATTGGCCTTGCGGCGGATTCCTTGGTGAAAGATGTGAATTACACCATGGTGACGGATGTTCAGATTTCGGAGCGTCTTGCGCGCGGCGTTAAGGCGCGTGAGCAGTTTAATTCATCCCTTCAGAACGGCAGCGCATCATCGAGCCAACAGAGCTATTCAAAACAGAGTGACTATCAGCGGTATCGAACACGTGTTGTATCCAACGCAGGGCGGGTGAACTTGTCATACAACAAAGCAAGACCTGTGCTTGAAGAGGGTCTGGTGAAGACACTTGCAGGACTTTTTTAACAAACATTGAGGTCCGATGGAATTCGACCTTAAGCATTAAGAGCACCTAAGAAGTTGTAAAAAAACTGAGCGAATGGTCGCTGAGGGTTTTCTGTAACCAAAAAAAGGGGAAATGACGTGAAAATGAGTAAAAAATTAGCGATTAGATGCAAGCAGGCTGCTTTGGGCTTCAGTACGTTGGCCTTATCGTCCTACGTTTTTGCCGAGGATAAATTGGCAACGGCGTTGACGGGTGATGTGCAGGATATGCTCGGAGGCTCGGGGTACTTTTGGAAGATATTTATTTTGGTGGACATCATTCTGGCGGCGGCTGCGTACATTAAAAGTAAGAACCCGATGGCTTTCCTCGGCACCTTTTTTGTTGCCTTTGCGCCAGCCCTGTTGTTACGTCTTTTTGTGTTTGCTTAACATGAGTTCGCCGAACTTATACCGCCTGGTGAGTCATCTAGATGAGCCTAGGCGGTACTTTACCCTGAGCCTGGATGAGCTTTGCGTTGCCATGTTTGCGGTTTTGTTTCTGGTGATGTCAAGCCAGAAGCTTTTGGTGGTGGCCATCAGCGCAGGCTTGCTTGGTTTACTTAGGCATTTAAAGAAGGGTCGGGGACCTCGGTTTTTAGTGATTCTCGCGTATTGGCATTTGCCTCGCAGCGTGATGCAAGTGGTCGTACCTAAATTACCCGCATCTCACCGACGTATTTGGAAGGATTGAACATGAACTTTAATGTACAGCAGCACCGCCTCGGCCAACTGGCATCACGATTAAACCTGATGGTCGCCATCGTGTTTGGCCTATTGGTCACCAACATGTTGATGGGTAGTTTGGCTTGGTATGCGGCCGTGCATCAAAGGGTTGAAGTGACGCCTTTTTCAGGCGGCGAGAGCTACACCAAAAGTGATGCGGTGGTGGATACCCATTACTTAAACATGATGAGCGAGAACTTTTTGTATTCGCGATTGAACGTCACCCCTGAGACGGTGGATGCTCATCATCAACACCTCTTGGAATTTGTTTCAAGCAAGCATTACCCGCAGTTTTTATCTCAGTTAAACCATGAGGCGCGTGTGATTAAGTCTCAGAAGATATCCAGTTATTTTGTACTGACAGGGAGTTACGCGGACCCTAAAAACCTCCGCGTTGTGATGACAGGGCTGTTGAAAAGAAGTGTCGGCTTACGTGCCCTAGAGGATAAGAAGATGAGTTATGTCTTTCAGTATCGCTATCACTTAGGTCGGCTATCCATTGAGCAGTTTCTTAACGAGGAGGATAAGCATGCGTAACGCATTCGCTTGCGGTCTTATTCTGTGTTCCAGCATGAGCCACGCCCTAACAACCCAGACGTTCCAAGAAAACGGTGACGTCTCCATACACTTGAGCGATTCCAATGCCAATCGCCTGGTGGTCAAAGGGGATAAAATTACCCAGGTACATTTTCCCGAAGGTGCCTTGGGTGTTCAAAATGAATCAGACGGCAGCCTGTATGTCACCCTGCTGGTGGATAAATCCTTCACCTTATTTGTGAGCACGGAAGGTGGTCGTCACTTCTCAGCGACGATTAACCCCGAGGATGCCCTGGGACAAACCGTTCAGTTTGTACCGCAAGGTCCTGTGGTCGCGGTTAAGAAACCCGTGGTGACCTCGCCTTATCACGCGTTTGAAGTCCGTGAGCTGATGCAAGAGATGGTGGCCCATAAAACACCCGAAGGTTACGTCAAACAAAAACGTTCTGGGAAAATCACACGCTATCAAAACGGCCTGAAAGTGACGCCTGAACTTAGTTACGTCGGTGATTCATTGAACGGTGAAGTGTTCACCATCTATCACGGAGGCCGGTCTCCGATTACTTTAAGTGAGTCTTGGTTCTCTTCTCAGGGTACGGCCGCGGTCAATCTGACGTCGAAAACCCTGATGCCTGGCGAGCACGCCACAATCTATAAGGTGGTGCGTCATGCTTAAGTTCTCATTGAACAACATCATTCAAGGCAAGCAGCGTCGCAACCTGACCGTGGCAGTCCTCAGTGTACTGATGGTCGGTACAACGACCGTCGCCCTGCTCTCGAACGACAAGCCTAAAAAAACAAGCAAGCAAGAAGAGCCTGTGAATCTGGTTGGTGTGATGGATTCATCATTCAGTGAAGCCAATGCCGAGAGCGCCTTAACCGCGCAGCAAGGTGAGCTTGAGAGCTTGAAATCACAAATCAAGCAGCTTCAAGAGACGCTTAAATCCAGTGATGCGGCGCACAATGAAGAATCGAAGAAATTATCGCTACTGGTCGGAGAGGCGATGAAGGCGGCATCAACACCTAAACCAGGTCCTGAGCTCGCGATGAATCAAACGGGTACCGCGATGGATGCCGGTTGGTCTAAGCCACGTCCTAAGCCCCGCGCTCAAGCCCTATCGTTTCGTTATGACACCGGCAAGAAAGATGAGCGATACGTGCCCAGCGGTACGTTTGTGCCTGCGGTGATTTTAGGTGGTGCTGACGCGGATGCTGGGGTGAATGGCCAGAGTAAAAACAACGGCGTGATGCTTTTCAAGCTGGTTCAGAACGGCACCTTACCGAACGGCGGTTACTCCAGAATGAAAGGTTGTTTTGTCACAGGAAGCGCTTGGGGGGATGTCTCCAGCGAACGCGCTTACGTCGTTCTCGATAAACTCTCCTGCGCAAGACCGGGCGAGCCCATCATTGATAGGCCGGTCACCGGCTGGGCATTTTTTGGTGGCAAGGTGGGCATTAAAGGCAAGCCCATGATGCGTGACAACAAAACCATGGCCTGGGCAGGCTTGGGCGGCATCATGTCCGGCATTAGCTCAGCAGCGCAGTACACGCAATCCATTTTAACCATGAACCCACTTGGGGCCGCTTCAGCCGTACCCACAACTAACATGGGGGCTTACACCATGCTGGGTGGTGGTGCTAAAGGCTCGGATATGCTCGCGGGCCACTTCGTGCGTCGTGCAGAATTATTTCACCCCGTCATCCAGGTCGGCGCAGGAAATTTAGTCACCATCGTGTTTAAGGATGGCTTCAACCTTGAGTCCGAAGATGAGACCAGGGTGCGCCAGCAAGCAAAGGCGGACAACACCCGTCAAGCACCGCCGCCTGCGTATGCGGCGGATAACGGGACGTTTAACGTGCCACCCGAGATTTTAAATCAAATCAAACCTCAGTCTGAACTGAGCATGAATGGAGTAAACCCATGAAGCTTTTAAAATCCTTGACGCTTAGCGCCTGCGTGCTCGCGATGAGCGCATGTTCGGTGTCACCGTTTAGCTGCAATCAAACTGCAGCGGACAGCTGCTTAAGCATTGAGGAAGCGAATTCGATGGCGGACAAGGGTCTTTATCTGACCTCGGGGAATCATTATGGGTCAACGATGAAGGCTGGGCGCGAGGGGAAGCAATCCCTCGCCCAAAACCAGCATACACAAAAGGGGTCGATGAGTCATGGACAATAAACACATGAATGAACGTTATAACGCTACAAAGAACGGTATTGATGAGCTCCAGGCGGTTTCTTGCGACGAGAATAAGCGTCTTGCGGCTGATTTTATTTCGATGGGATTTCGAACGGCACGTAAACCTAACGGTGGGTTTGGGATAATACATGGCCGTTTCGCTTGCTCGTTAGAAGAGGAGTCATCCGAGTCATGCTAAGCGACCTGTTAGACAAAGCACAAGATACCCTTCAGCGCTTCTCACATTTCATGGGTGAGGGGAGTGCGGTTGCACCTGGTTCTATTAAGAAAAGACGTGAAGCCAAGGCCTCGGTGGCATTGGACTTACCTTCGTTAAGAGAGCTGTTGCCGTACGAGTCCATGACGGACGACCTCTTCATCATCAATAAAAACTCGATTGGTTTTGGGTTGCATGCACTGCCTGCGGCAGGGGCTGACGAGACACTGGTTAAATCCATGGCGGAGCTGATGAAGAACAAGCTTCCTGTTGGGGTAGATTGTACCGTGATGCTGTATAAGCACCCGCACTTAGGTGGCGCCCTGGCTCAAGGGTTTGATGCTTCGTTTAAGCGCGGAGGTATTTTTAGAGAACTTGCAGCCATGAGCCTTAAGTACCATGAGCGCGCCGCCGTATCAGGCTATGCCAATGGACGAAACATTGCAGCGCAGCTCGCGGATTACCGAGTGTATTTGTTTTTCTCCACCAAGAAGAATCATCAAGCGCATGCACGCATGCAGTCGCTTCGAGAAGATGTTTCGTCTGAGCTCCGTGTTTCGGGTCTTGCTCATGCCAACCTTGAACAAGCGGACTTCGTGGTATTGATGAAAAGCCTTGTTTCACCGAATGCCTCACTGAACTGGCCCGAAGCACGCATAACCCAAGACGAATCCCTGGGATACAGCATTCCCGTGGGGAATAGTTTGTTTGCGATTGATGAGTTGGGCATTGATATCGACACCAGCGATAAACAGGGCGTCCCGCACAAGCACCGTGTGGTGAATTGTCACATTGAGAAGTGGCCTGAGCAGTTTGCGTTGTGGCAGTCGCCCGATGTTTTTGCAAGCCTGCTTCATCCAGAACATGGCATACCTTGCTCGTTTCTTGTGAGCTTCACCATCCGAGGCGCATCTCAAGAGAAAATGATAGCGAAGGCAAAATCGCGTGCGAAGTCACTCAATGCCAACGCCAACGGTATTCAGCATTTTTTAAACCCAGGCGCCGTCGAGGAAGGGGCGGCGTGGAACTATATTCACGAAGAAGGTAACAAGGGCAACCTCTCATTACTTCCGACCTTTTATAACCTCATGCTTTTTACAACACCGGACCAAGAGCGTGACGCTGTGGCGAAGGCCATCGGCGCTTATCGCCAGCTTGGCTTTGAGCTGCAACAGTCCCGTGCTATCCAGTGGGTGAGGTACTTATCGAGCCTACCTTTCTTTATCACGGAAGGATTTTTTCAGGACCTGTCGATACTGGGCCTGATTAAGCACATGACCCACACCAGTGTGGCGAACCTTCTTCCGATTGTGGCGGACACCAAAGGTGCACCCCAAGGCATGCTGCTCCCTACCCACAGGCACCAATTGGCGTTCTTGGATACGTTTGATAACAAAAGCTTGCCCATTACGAATTTTAATTTCTTAACCGTAGGTTCTCCAGGCGCCGGTAAGTCCATGTTTCAGCAGGCTCAAATCTTAAGCGGTCTTGCTATGGGTGAAATGACCTACGTGATTGATTTGGGTGACTCGTACAAACATCTGTGTGAAATGGTGGGTGGCACCTACATTGATGCATCTAAAATCACCCTGAACCCGTTCACGCTGTTTGATTTTGATGGAAAAACCGAGGTGCCTTTAGGTGAGTCAAAAGACGCGCGGGGCATCGAAGTGGATGACAACATCCAAATTCGTGACTTGCTGGCCATCATGGCCAACCCCCATGAACCCATCAGTCAAATTCAACGTACGTTTCTCTTGGACGCTGCATCAACCTGCTGGAAGAAACAAGGAAGAAAGGCGTGCATGGATGACGTCTTGGAGGCACTGAGCCAACGTTTCAAATCCTCACAAGACAGCAGAATCGGCGATTTGGTGACACTGTTACACCAGTATGGGTCGAACGGCATTTACGGTCACATGTTTAATGGTGAGACGCCTAAGTTTGCAGATTCGCCGTTGGTGGTGTTTGAGATGGGCGGCCTGCAAAGCAACCCTGAGCTATTAACCATTGTCATGTTTGTGATGATTGTGGTGATACAGGGCCAGTTCTATCAAACCGACCGACGTATCAAAAAACGTTGCATCATTGATGAAGCCTGGCGTTTTCTCTGTGACGGCTCAAATCCTATTGCAGCGAACTTCATTGAGCAAGGGTTTCGAACCGCGCGAAAACATAACGGTGGTTTTGGGGTGGCAACGCAGTACCTGGAGGACACCGACAAAACCATTCAAGGGCAAGCGATTGCAGCCTCAAGCGATTTGAAAATCATCATGCGTCAGGGGAACTTTCAGAACTACGTCTCGAAACACCCTGACCGCTTTAACCCCTTTCAACAGCGCATGATTGAGTCGTTTGGTGATGTGTCAGGCTCAGGTTTTTCTAACCTCATGCTTGAAGCAGGCAACACCTACAGCTTTCATCGTTATTTTGCAGACCCTTTCACCCGCGTGTTGTTCTCATCCAACGGCCAAGAGTTTGGGGAGGTTGAAGCGCTGATGAAGCAAGGTATAAGCGTCGCCCAAGCGGTTTACCAAGTGGCCCAAAAATATTACGGAGGTGTGTGATGCACATGAATTTCTCATCGATGGAAGGGCATGTACGGGGGCTTTTAGGCCCAACCACCGACATGAATTTATCACGAACCTGGTTGAGGTCGCTTAGCGTGCTTCCCATGCTTGCCTGTCTTGCGTGGGGCCTTTATTCAGGGGTGACGCACGAGAGCCCGGCCGTCGTGACGTTTAATGCTGATGTGATTACGCGACAGTTTGTGATGCAGCTCAGTCAGTACAAGCTGTCTGACGAGAACCTTCGTAAAAAAACCGAGGCCTTTAAAAAAGCCCAGAGCGACGCATTAAACGAATACGCGAGCAAGCACCACGCACTGGTGATGCAGCGTCAGCACGTGATTGCCGGAGCCCAGGACATAACCCCTGAGATTCTGAAGCTGATAGCTATCCATATGCGGGCTTCATCATGAGGGCGTGTTACCCAATGTGTTATCTAAAGCGTTACCTAAAGAACGGTTCACAAACGGTTCAACGCTCTGTTTTTGCTGTCAGTCTTTTGGGGCTGTCTTGCGCCGCACAGGCCTCATCTTTAGGTGCCATCGGTGAAACCTTCCCTGTGGCTGAGCGTAGTTTTTTAAGCCTGATTGAGTCACGATTAAAAGACTTGGCTGATTCAGGTGAGTTGGACGCGGTCAAAGAGCAATGGATAAACCAGGTGAATGAACATGCACATCGGCCCACGCCGTGCGGTCTACCACGCGCCAAAGCGGCGCGAAGCTATCGTTACAACCCGAGTGTCACACTGGGGCAAGACATCAAAGACCATGAGGGTCGGGTGTTGGTGCGTGCTGGAGCCCGTGTGAATGCTTTGGATAAGCTTTACGGCTATCAACCGCACTGGGTGTTTTTGAACGGTGATGATAAGGCGCAAGTCGCTTGGGCTAAAAATATATTGAATCAAGATAAAAAGACCAAGGTTATTTTAACCGGTGGTGATATCGGTGATGCGGAGCGTGCATTCAACGTGGAGATATTCTTTGACCAAGCCTCGCGTATCACGAAGCAACTGAGCATCAGTAGCGTGCCCACCGAGGTGATACGTAGCGGTCAATCCCTGCTTATCCAAGAGCAACTCATCGGGGAGGACGGCCATGCGCTTTAAATGCCTCTTCACCCTGATTGCCCTGATGCTGTCTTCAAACCTCTCGTTTGCGTCAGCCACCTGCACGGGCCACTTTGTGAACCCCATGAAGGATGTCTGTTGGTCGTGTTTATTTCCGCTATCGATTGGTGGCGCGAAGGTGGTGAAGTCTAAAGTGAAGAGCTTAGGCCTTCCGCTGCAAGACACAGCCAATGCCACATCACCTGTTGGTGCATGTCCAGCTTCGTACGGCACGCGTTATGGCCTGAACATTGGCTATTGGGAGCCGGTGGCGCTGGCTGAAGTGACCGATACGCCGTATTGCTTGGTGAACCTCGGCGGCCACAAATTAAACTTAGGATTAAAAAGCAGCCGTGGTGGCCATCAATATATCGATGACGGCCTATCAAGCACCTTTTTTCATGTGCATTGGTACAAGTACCCGCTGATTTCTTGGCTAAACCTCATCACCTCAGCCGGATGCCAACAAGGTGGGGATTTTGATGTGGCGTACCTAACGGAGCTTGACCCCACGTGGCGCGATGATGAAATGAGCTTTCTTTTAAACCCCGAGGCGGCTGTGTTCGGTAATCCGGTCACCGCCTCCGCGTGTGCCGCGGACAGCCTCTCATCCTCTTTAGCCAATCAACCGCTCGACCCCCTGTTTTGGTGCGCGGGCGCCCATGGGAGCATCTACCCTTTGAGTGGTCACGTGAATGGGTACACCTCACCGGTTCAAACCGCACTCTTATTAACGGAGCGCATGAACTTTAAATTGCATCGCCTGCATTTAATCGCCGATTCGGGGCTTGAAAAAGCATCTATGCAGAGTGCGTGTTCTGAGAAGCATGTGCTGGTGACACCTAAGTCACGCTATCGCTACGAGATGGTGAATCAAGTGCCTGACGGCAAGCATTGTTACCCATCGGGTCACACGGCGCTTACGTGGGAGGCTGGAAAAATTAAACCGCACACCCCAGACCAATATGGCTTTTTAATTTGGAGGAAGAGAAACTGTGTTTATCTCTAAAAGTGTTTTACAGTATACTTTGCGCGCCTGCCTTATCGTGCTTGCCATGGTAAGCGCAGGACCACTTTTTGCAGGCACCCAAGTGTTTGTGAGTTTCTCGATGCCCGAGCAGCTCATGGAGGAGACACTTGCCGAGAGCGCTCGCCTGCATATACCCGCAAACCTCAATGGCCTGGTGAACGACTCCATGCCAGAGACCATCGCGAAGATTGTGGCACTCACCGAGCGCGTACCTGACTTATCCCTTCAAATCGACCCAACAGCCTTTGAGCGTTACGGCATTCAGCAGGTTCCGGCCCTCGTGGTTGAGCATGGTGATTGCTTTGATGTGATTTACGGCACACGCACCTTAACCGAAAACCTAAATCGTATTGCGCGTTCTGGCGCCTGTGCTCGAAAAACGAGCCTGGAGGGTGCGCGATGAAATGCTTTATCCCTTTGATCTTATGCGTAAGCGTATCTCATGCAGCAACCCTCGACCCGATAGCTGCACGTGATTCAGCCCTTCAACAGTTACGCACGTTTCACCCTGAGACCCTCATCCCAGGGTTTACACATGCGCCTACTGAGGTATCCATCAACCCCAATACCACGGGTGATTTAAATCAGTTGAATAGAGCGGCGAGCGAACGCGTTATCCGTGACAGAACCGCACGCTTTGTGGTCGCGGAAGGGCGTCGCCATGAATCAGAAGCCAAGCCTGATATCACCTTTGAGACCAGTAAAGGTGAGCGCTTACTTGAAGCGCATGAAGGTGAGGTGGTGAATCTACCTTGTGCTGACGGGTTATGCGATAAAACCGTTGCCGAGGAAAGTAATGACTTGGCGGAAGGATTAACTGAGCTTGGCGTGGTTTCGGGAGCGGCAGAAGACGCGTCGGCCCATCAATCGCAAGCAGGCCAATCCAGCATATTCTCGGGGTCTTCGAAGCAATGCAAGTCCCTACCTGTAGGCCTTCATGATTGCTGCACGGGTAGTGGCCCCCTGGAATGGTTGGTGAGCTGCCCCTCTGATATGCAAGAGCTGCAACGCGCCAAGCTCGAAGGGCGTGTGGTTTATCTTGGGAGCTATAAGAGACACAAAGCCGGGCATAAACATCATGTTCACTGTGTTTTCCCTACCAAGCTTGCGGGAATTATTCAAGTTCAAGGGAGGCTCGGTCAGCTCAGCATACCGTTTGGTAACCCTAAATACCCTAACTGTCGGGGCCTAACACCTGAGGAGCTGCAACGCATCAATTTCAGTGCCTTGAATTTAAGCGCGCTTACCACCGAGCTCACCCGTCGAAAGCACCTGCCTGATGAATCCAATCTCGATACGGTGAACACCGCTCATGTTGATGCACTTCACCAAAAAGGAGAAGCGCATGATTAAGCGAAGCGCTTTTCTTTTGATTTTTGTGGGCGCCTTACTCAGCAGCAAGGGCGCGCTTGCCGCAGAAAAACCGCCAGGTTTTCTTTGGTATAACCTGCCTAAAGAAGAGGTGTCCGGGACCCGGACACCTCGCGGTGTGCCGTTCAATCAATTGAGCTACACCGACCGGGATAAAGTGCTTCACTTCTACACCATGGAAGCCTTACACAAGGTGCGATTCACACACAGTGTTGAAGACGAGCGGGTATTTTTGGCGCTTCAAGATTATTGGTTACGTGAAGCAAGCGCGCACAAGCAAGTGAACCAAGAGGCCCTACTCAAATACCCCGAATTTGATTTCAGTGTGACGCACCCAACTTCAAATATTGGCACGCAAATCACCGATGAAGTGCATCATCAAGAAGAAGTGTCGCATATGAAAAGTCTTGCTAAAACCTCAGGCCTCTTATTTTTCTATCGCTCGAAAAACCCTTATGACACGCGGCAAATCCCGATTTTAGAAGACTTCTGTCGCAAGTTTGGCTTTGAACTCATACCGGTCAGTGTCGATGGTGAAGTCTCACCTGAGCTACCTAAATCCCGCTTGGACAGAGGGCAGGCTGTGCGTTTAAACGTGCGTTATTTCCCAGCAATTTTGCTGGTTAATCCCAAAACCCACGCCACGCGACCTGTGGCGTTCGGGCTCACCACACAAGATGTGTTAACAGCTCGCCTGATGCAGGTGCGAGGAGTCTCAAAATGAAATCGATGATAGCAGGGCTTTTACTTTTACTCGGCGGTGTTAGTCACGCGCATGCAGCGTTCTTTGATGACCACAAAGTCATGTTCTTTTTTGCGAGCACATGCCCGCACTGCCATAAGCAGGCTCCGGTATTGAAAGCCTGGGCACATGACGCGGGCGCTGACATTGAGGCGTATTCGTTTGATGACCAACCCTTGCCGGGATTTGAGAAGGTGTATCCAGCATCTCAAGACTTAGTGAGCATTGCCTTCAAGGGTGAGCAGATTCGTTATCCCGCACTCTTCATTGTGCATGACAAAACGGGTGAGCTTTATCCGGTGTCGGTGGGCGCGCTTTCTGAGTCTGAGCTCGCACAGAGGATGCAGGTCTTAATCCCTAAAATCGTCGCGCATGAATCACGAGGTGTGTCATGAAAAAGAAGGCGCTCGTTACGGGGCTCAGCCTTTGTTTGATGTTAGGTCAAGCCTCGGCTGCAACGGTTGCTGATGACATGGATGGGTTTTTTAATGACGTCGGGTTTGCATCGAACACCACCAATGTCCAGGCCTTTCAATCCCAAGCCGCAGGATTTTATGGTGGTGGCTCACTGTATGCCAGAACCCCGGTACGAAACTACCGACTGGTTACGCTTGATTTACCGGAGGCTCGTACGGGATGCGCAGGCATTGATTTACTCACCGGCAGCATGAGCATCATCAGTGGAGACAAAATTGTTGAGTTTGGGAAGCAAGTGATGGCAAGTTCAGGTGCCTATGCGGCAGATATTATGATTGCAACAACGATTCCAGAGCTTAAAAACGTACGTGACTTTCTTCAAGCGACGGCTCAAAAGGTCAACCAAACCAGCATTAACTCGTGCGAGATGGCGCAAAATCTCGTCGGTGGTCTCTGGCCTAAAACAGCCGCGTCGCAAGATAAGATTTGTAATGACCAACAACGTATGGGCAAAGAAGGCATGCTCAGTGATTACGTGAAGGCACGCATGGAGTGCTCAGGAGTGGGGCGTAAAGAAGGCATGGAGCAAGCTTCTCAAAATGATAAGTATAAAAAACAAATCGTGCTCGATAAAAACCTGGTGTGGTCTCTGCTCGGTGACGCAGGCATTGTAGCGAACAGCCAAGAGCTCGCGGAGCTTATGATGAGTTTAACCGGCAGTATCATCATTGATACAGACGGCAAGGTGACACAGGTGCCCTCGCTTCTGGAGGGTGGCGGACTTATTCAAGTGCTTTTGGGTACGCCAGGCGCGCAAGCGAAAATATGGCACTGCACCGAGAAAGATAAGTGCCTGAACGTTGGGCTTTCACCCATCAAGATAAGTGAGGCGCAATCTTTAACGGGGAAGGTGCGTAAGTTGATTCGGGATATGGAGCAAAATCTTAAAGAAGACGGTGCGCCCACAAAGCAAGAAATAAGTTTTCTTGCGATGACACCGCTACCTATCAAGAAGTTTTTAACGGTCTTGAACAGTACGCAGTATGGTGTATCCAGTTCGGATATTGAGGCTTATGCGACCCTTATTGCAACGGATATCTTGCAAAATTACCTAAGAAACCTCCTGCAAGTCTTCAGTGTGGAGACGCATGGCAGCAACTTACCTGAAGACATCATAAATGATTTACGTCAGCGCATTGAAGTTGCAGTGACGCAGGTGTCTCGGTTAGAGCCTGATGTTGGTCGAAAGTTTAAACAAAAGCTTGACCTGATTGAAAGTACGGCGCGCGTAGAGAAGCAGTTAGCGCTTAGTCTTGGAGGAATATCATGAGTGCACCTATGACGATTTATGTTTTGGGTCTTGGAAGTTATTTCCAGCATATTTTGAATGCGATAGCGGCTTTCACACATCAAGATAACGAAGTCTTTATGAGCTTCCTAAGAATAACCGCCCTTATTGGCATTATCATGGCATCTGTTGGCTTTATTAAGCGTCGAGACCCCATGGTTTATGTCAAGTGGGTTGTTGGATATGTTTTGATATTTCAACTGATTATTATTCCTAAAACGGATGTGATGGTTTATGACGTATCCAAGCAGGGCGGGGCTGTTGTATCGAATGTTCCTCTGGTTTTTGCAGCCACAGCAAGCCTTGTTACTTCGATAGGGATTGGTCTTGCTGAAACATACGACTCGCTTTTTGTCGAGTCAGATGACTTGAAATACACCAAAACAGGTGCGCTCTTCGGTTCAAGATTGGTGCAAGCGGCCAGAGAGTTTCGCATTACCAATCCAGATCTTAAGCAAGAAATGGAGGATTATTTTAAGAACTGCGTGGTGGGAGATATTCGCCTGAATAGCAAATACAGCCTTGGCGAACTCAAGGAAAGCACGCATATTTGGGACCTTATCACTAAACAGCCATCACCGTTAAGAATGACGCCCGTTAATCAAGTCATCGTTACTTGCGCAACAGCAGCCAGTAACGATGGTGAGTTTAGCTTAAAGCGTAAGCTGGATAAGGAAGTCAAAAATGCGTACACCCTGTTTGGCATTAAGTTTTTTGGTAAAACATGTGCAAATCCAGAGGATGGAAAAGCGTGTAGAAATAATTATGAGAACCTATTAGAAACACAACTGACCTCTGCATTTGATTATTACCAGGAAATGCGGGATAGCTCATCAAACATCCTCATGCAAACCATGATGATGAATGCCATGGATGGAAGCATTAAAAATTATCAAGCGTTTACGGACAGCACCGCAGGCGTTGTCAATAATCAGTTCAGTAAGTCTCAAGTTCAACATCGATGGAGCTGGGCTATCATGGGGGAAAAATCTCTATGGTTGTGGCCTAATATGCATGCTGCTTTGACCATGCTCTTGTTTGGTATTTTCCCCATTGTTTTGGTGATGGCAACGTTACCAGGCGGTGAACGAACATTTAAAGGCTATATTCAGTTTTTTGTCCAACTCCAATTTTGGCCTGTGTTGTTTGCTGTTTTAAACTACATTGAAACCGGTGCAGGTGCAGGCTCAACGAGTGCTCATGGCGCAATGTCGCTTGTAAATATCGATAAAATCGACGAGCTTCATCATGATATCACCGGTGTTGCAGGGTATATGATGTGTATGATTCCCTTCCTAGCGAAGGGCATGGTATCAAGCCTGAATGAAGCATTTAGTCATCTTTCAACCTCCATGATGAGTCACATTCAAGGAACGTCCACAGCACTTGCAGGTGAGGCAGCAAATGCGAGCTTCAGTCTTGGCCAAACCAGCTTTTACAACACCTCAGCTAATAACTTCTCTGCAAATAAGCATGATTCCAACTGGACGAACATGCATGGCATGCATACCGAGCAGTTACCTACCGGCGTCCTTAAAACACAAACCGCCAGTGGGGACACGGTGTTTGATGCGTCACCTGGTATGACTCGTGGTCCTGTCGGTGTGAACATGAGCCAGGGCATTCATGGAAGCTTGAATCAAGCATTGGATGATAGTCGTCAGGCTACAGAAAACGAAAGTCATAATTATCAAAGCTCACTTTCAAACTTTGCACACAAAGCCATGCAGTTTTCGCAATTAAATGGGCACGACATGCGCTTAGGCAATGGCGTGTCTGAATCAGATTCGGGTCAGTTTAATCGGGCCGTATCCACCATGGCGCATATTGCATCTGAAGTGGCTGAGCGCACAGGCATATCCCAAGAGGAAGCGTTCACACGGATGACTTCAGGCAGTGCGCATGCCGATTTAGGATTGTCAGGCGATCGAGGTCTTGCGGGTAAAGTCTTTGGTGCCGCGACAGGTATCAAAGGTGGTGCAGGATTTGGCTTGAAAGCCGATCGAAGTTCGACAAGTGGTGACCGCTCGAATCATGGGGTTGACAGCTCAAGCTCTTCACGTGAATCACAAGACTTCAATGACGCTTACAGTTTCGTGAAAAACTTCACCGCGAACCATCATTTTGATGACACCAGCACAACCGGTTCAAGCCTCTCGAATCAAATGGGTGCGGACTTACGTCAAGCTGAAACAGCAGGTCACAACATGGATGCGTCTATGTCTCGAAGTGCACGTATCAGCCAAGCCGCCAGTTACGTTGAAAATGAGGGTGCAAACATCCTTGAGAACATGGATCAAGCCTTTTCAGGCTATGTGGCGTCGCGAGTGGGCGAGCACCAACGTGATGAACTCTTCAGTCATCCAGGGGATGTTCGAAGCGTCGAGAAACTTGGTCATCTCGGTCAAGACTTCATCCATCAAAAACGTGAAGAGCTCATCGAGCAATACGGGAATACCCAGGGTGGCGCTCATGTTGATGCAGCGTACCAACAAGGGCGTGCGCATGTTGCAGCAAGTGCCTCAGGTATTGAGGGTTCATTTAATACCGAGCATCAAAAACTATCACAACACGCGGCAGGTCTTGGCGTGAATCAAGCGGAGGCAGGTTCCTTTAGGCAACATGCGCTTGATGCGGTTCAAAGCAACGAGGTTCAAACAAAAACAAAGGGAGTCGCCATGCAAAAATCACATGAGGTTCAAAAACATATGAAAGCAGGGGAGGTTGTTGACGGTCAATACGAATCAACCCGAGGCGTTTTTCCAGAACATGCGGGGGCTGATGCTAAAGCATTTTGGAAGCACCCCATCGAAAGCATCAAGGGCACAAAACATAAGGAGACAGTTGAATGAACAGCGCAGAAATGAAAGCAGCGATTCAAACGGATATCGAGACACTGAAAACCATGGACGTTGATATTTTATCAGAAAAAGAATATTACGGGCGAATTAGAAAGCGCTATTGTTTGGTATGGATGACCATGTATGCAGCGCTCATATTGCCTTTCCTTCTCAGTTATAGCTTGAACATTAATGGCATAAGGTATTCTGGTTCAGAAGCTTTTGAAGGCGCTATATTGGCTTGGTTAGCCGGTATCCCCATCACCTTTATTTTTACCATACCCTTGGTTGGCCTGATTAATAACTACGTAATTTTTCAAGCCCAGTTTAAAGACAAGTTACAACTCGGTGAAGTTATCGATGATTTCATAAGACGCGTTACACGTCTTGCATGCATTTCCTATTGGGGTGTCATCCTTCTCACGGCGGCGGCCTTTCATCCATTCACGCTTCTTTTCTTCGGTGCGTTTGGAGGCGGCATCATCATGTGTGGCATCGGTGGCTTCATCAACATGGAAGTTAAGCGTCTTGGGATAAGTGTTTTATTCGGAGAGCTTAAAAAGCATTTTACAAAAGATGAGGCCGTTGGGGTCTAATAATTTTATTAATTTTAAAACGAAGGAGAGCAGTCATGCTTAACACAAATGCAGAAAAGCAAGCGGTACAAGAAGATATTCTCACGATAGAGGTGACTCATTTTTCGCGCGGTGGAGTCAAAGAATATGACTCAAAATTTAACGATATTGCAAAGAAAATTATGCTGATGACGTGGCTACCTTCCATGTTGCCACTGGCTATATTTCAGGTGGCGCATCTTGATGCTGCAAAAGATTCCATCGCAAGTGTCGCTCAAACCTGTTTGTCACTGGGGTTATTTAATGTGATTTGTTCACTTATCTTTAATCTTGCAATGTTCAAATCGATTCGTACGTATTTGATATTCACACACAAAATAGAAAATACATTAAAAATTGGGTGTGAGGTCGATAAGCTCGTCAAACGAACGGCGCAGGTCATGTGTGGTTTATTTTTAATATTCTCATTAGGTGTGGCTTTGACCTTCAGCCCCATAACGATTTTTTTTGCATGGCCTATAGCTTTTTTTCCATCCTTGGTTTTGGCAAAAATCTATCACTCTATTGAGAAAAGGCGTCTTGGCTTGACTCAGTTGATTCGAAAAATAAAGCGCCGTATTCACGATGAAGAAAAACAAACTTGGCTTAAATTATGGCCCAACTTTATATAACCAATTAAATTTATAACGGAGAACAGAAATGCTTAACACCCATTCATTTAAACGAGCTGTCCAAGAAGATATTGAGAGCTTAGAGCAACTGGATTTTGATTTAAAACCAAGCAAAAAGATTGGAACGGAATTTAAGTCCGTGAGGTGGAGGGTGCTCCTTGTCATATGGATAGCTTCTATGCTGCCAATCGCGATGGCTTGCATGAAAGATTTTGGGTATTTAAAAAATAATATCGGCATAGTGTTGACGCATACATTAGTAGTTGGGGTGGTTAACGCTGTTCTTACCTTCATTCTTGTCGCTTTCATGCTTACCACTTTATATAACTATGTCTATTTCAATCAAAAAATAAAAGATAAATTAAAACTAGGAGGCGTGATAAATCAAATGATAAGGAAAAGCGCTTGGTTGGCTTATATATCATTTATATCTGTATTAATGCTGGCAACGGACATCATTTCACTGAGCAATTTTATTGCATGGCCCCTTGCTTTATTGCCGGCCCTAATTATCGCAAAAATATTTATTTCGGTAGAAAACAAGCGTCTTGGTATTGATAAGCTTATGCAAAACATAAAGCAATCCATTGCGATCCGAAATAACTTAAAGGCACTCAAAGTTATGCCAATTTTCACATAACGCCCCTTAACGTTTGATGCTACCCAGAAGTTTATTTCTAGTGCGCATCAAACCTAATCTTTGAATAAATTTTAAACCGAAAATCAATTTCGGAAGCGATAGCTTTACCTAAAATAAGGAAACATCATGCAACATGAACCGAATCACAAGCATTTTACCCGAGGTGGACAAATCGCCTTTCATAACCTCAGGATGCTGTTTCAAATCAACAAAGCGCTCTTGAAAGTGTACTTCGCAACCGGGGTAGCGTTTCTTGCGCTGGCCATCTGGTTATGGGTGCCATCAGAGATGCTGATTCAGACGGTCGATTATCACACAGCAACCTTCTTAAAGCTTGTTGGCAAAGAACACCTCTTTGACGTGCCCTATCATGGGAAAATCTTTAAGGTTTCGGTGAAAGAGCTCACCACCAACCCATATTTTGCTTACACAGGGACACGTTTTTTAACCTACTTAATGCAATGCGTTTGGGCGTCACTGGGTTTTTCATGTGTGTTTGCAGGGCTGATGTCTTGGTATTTCGTAAGAACCGGTCGAGGTCAAACGAAAAATCATTTCATTCGAGGAAGCACCATCGAAGCACCTCATGTTGTGAAGCGCAAAATCATCAAAGCGCGCATGAATTCTGACATCACCTTAGACGGATTCCCGTTAATTAAAAACTCAGAGGTTCAGCATCTTTTAATCCACGGCACCGTAGGGACGGGTAAAAGTCAGCTCATCATGAAAATCATGGATGCACTTAGAGCCCGAGGCGACCGCGTCATTGTATATGATAAAGGGTGCACCTTCATGGAATCTTATTTTGATGAAAAGAAAGATGTGGTACTCAATCCGTTTGATTCACGATGTGCGCCATGGGATTTGTGGGCAGAGGCACCGACCGACGAGCTCCTTGAGAACATGGCCGAAAGCTTGATTCCGATGCACGGCGAAACCGATCCGTTTTGGGTGAATGCCGCAAGAACCGT
>CAXBBS010000019.1:0-31566 GCA_963974485.1 uncultured Legionella sp. | reverse complement strand
AAAGGGCCGTTAACGCTTAACCTTGAATTTCATGATTAATTATACATTTAAGCATGGATATATAAAGTGAAAGGCAACAACAAATGTGGTGTATAATAACGGCCGTTTTGTGCCCTACAAAAGGTAGCGCGTGACGATTTTAATAAATTGCCACTGGCCTAGAAATGGATTCCATAAAAAAACGTTTCAGGCCTCATGTAGCATGGGTTACAGACCTGTTTAAAAAGTGAAAAGTCCTATTTACACACGTATCCTGACGCCTACCCATCTTGTTCTGATGGAGTGAGCGATGGTCGGTAACAGGATTACAGTAATGCGGTTCTGTTACCGATCAGTTTATAACGTCGTCAAAAATACCTTGCTCACATCCTTGAGCTAATTTCTCTAATAATTTCATATATTCATAAAAACCTTCGTACTGTGCGCAGTATTGGTTTAATTCATCCTGTGAAGAGGCATCCATAATTTCATTAATTTTTTCCATTTTATTGCATAAGGACATCAATAAATCTTCTTGTCCACCATGCTCTAAAATAGATTTTGCTTCACTATCCATTAACTGAATAAAGTTTTTTTGTTCTGATGTAAGTGACAAAATTGTTCCTATAAGCAAATAATAAAAAAATTAGAGAGTGATTCGCTGGTTAGATTTTTCTAATATTACTTGATACCCGCATGCATGAGAAATATTAATAAAATTACTGAGTTTAACATCTTCTTGTTGACCTGAACGCATTTTTTGAATGACCGTTGGTGATAATCCGGACTCCTCAGCGAGTTTTCTAACGGATTTATGTTCATTTGTCATGAGTGACCTGATCGTTTCAGATAAGACGAAGTCGTTATACTCCTCCTCAAATTGTTTTTGAAAAGATTCATCACGCATTTCTCGTTCAAATGTGGATAACTGTTTTTTACTCATAATATTCACCTGACTTCAGCCTGTTAATATAGCTTTCACGGTTAATTAATGCTCTTTCTTTTTCATTTGAAGGTAATTTTTGTTGTTTTTTTCTAAAACCATTGGTTATTATTATTTTTTTACCTTCGTTAAAAAAGCATAAGAACCGGTCCGGCTGTGGTTTAAAGGCATAGATTTTGTCGCCTTCACTCCGGAACTTGGTTTTATCTTTAATTTCGCCAACATCACCCATGCGTTTGACGAGTTTTAAAAGCTGGATTCTTTCGCTAGCTTTAAGTGAGTTATAGTATTCTAAGGCCTCACTTTTATTTTTGTTATCAAAATACCATTCAATGGTAAAAGAATCGCCGCTATAAGCAATGTACTCACATTCTCTATTCACAACAAGTGTACCACTTTAGTTGCACAATGTCAAAAACACATTTCTACCAAGTTCCAGCATTCAAAGCAGATACCCATGGCTCTTGTTTTTCAAGTGGCTCACCTTGTTGTAACAGCTCAATAGAAATATTATCCGGTGATCGTATAAAGGCCATATAACCATCGCGTGGAGGCCTATTAATAACAATGCCTCCGTCCTGCAATTTTTTGCATGTATCATAAATGTTTTCTACTTCATACGCCAAGTGACCGAAGTTACGTCCTTCCTGGTATTTTTCTTTATCCCAATTATAAGTTAATTCAAGCAAGGGAGCGTGTTCCTTTTGAGCTTGCTCAAGATCGTTTGGAGCTGCTAGAAATATCAAGGTAAATCGGCCTTGTTCATGCTCAGTTCTTTTAACTTCAATTAAACCAAGTTTGTTGCAGTAAAAATCAAGGGATTCTTCTAAGTTAGATACTCTTACCATTGAGTGAAGATATTTCATTAATTTAAACTTCCTTAAAAGTTATAAAATCTTCAATGAAATTGAAGCCGTATACCAGGAGGTAGCCCTACCAAACCACAGGGTCCACAGGCCTATACGCAGCACACAATGTGCTCCTGCCCTATGGACTTGTGGATAGCTAGGGCTATTTTTTATATTTTTTAATTTTACCAATCAAGTAAGGGATGGAGCACCAGCCGATGATTCCTTCCGTCACCAATACCAACCCAACAACCATGAAAAAAGATTTCCCCATCCCAATCAATACAGCAACACAGAGTAATAGACCAATCACTGCTCTGTTGATACGATCAGTTTTATCAATATTGCAATGCTTTGAAAACATAGTTCATCCACCCTGGAGTCATTCAAAAATATTTTTAATAGGTTAATCAATCGAAAACACAGAAATAGCGATTCCAATAAGCCCCGTAATGAGCACACCTTGATAGAACCACGAAGGCTGACCAAGTATTAAATGATTGCCGGTTAATTGATTGGCGATGGTACCACCGACTGCTGTTGCAACCAATGGAAGTAGCAGACTTCGGGTTGCAGATTTTAATATTTGAATCACACCTGAAATCATCATAAATCGACCCAAGTACATTTTCACCATCACGAGTTCAGGGTTATTCATATACTTATTCATGCTCATAAGACCTACGAAGGCTAACCCTATTCCAATAATATTTCCGACGATGGGTCTTGCATTAAACATCCGAAGAATTCTTGCAAATACTAAATCAAAGAAAGACTCTTTTGAGCGATTGGTTTTAAGTGATTTTTCGGTATCGACTTCCGTCATCCCACCATCAAATTCTGTCATGGTGTTGTTTGCTTTGTAGGATATATCAAACAGGTCTTTTTTAAGCTTATCGTATTCCTGTTTTTTTTGTTGTTCAGCAATTTCTAATTTCAGGTCACGTATTTCTTTGTCGATAACATCCATGGAAAGTTCCATTATTTAGTCCTTTAAAAATTCGGCATCGCCTATGGATTCAAAAATCTTTTTATAACTTTCTTCTTTTTCAATTGATTGCAAAGCATGCATAAGTGCACCAAGAATAACGGATTTATTAAAACCATCAATTCCTGATTTTACGACAAGACCACCGAGCTCAATTTTGCGCCGGGTGTCTGCACGCCTTTTCTTTAATTTCTCAAGTACAAGTGAATTTTCCGCTCGGGCAATTCGTTGCTCTTGTTTCTTAATTTGATTATTGATTTCCAATATTGAGCTCTTTTGCTAGTTTCTTAAAAGCAGTATTTAACGTTTCTTTATCGACCTGATAAAGACCATGCTTGAACGCGAGTGTTCCGAGTTCTACCTTTTGCTTTTGTTGCAATTTAAACAACTTATCTTTTGCGGAGCTTATGATGCTGAGAAGCTCCTGTTCTTTTTCAGATATTGTTTTCTTAGCCATCGTCTTTTCCATTTCAGGATTCTTGTTCTTGTTTAAGTTTAGCATATATGTCGATTCATACCAAGATAAATACCAAAAAACACGAGCGAAGCGAAGTCCAATCAATCTCGAAGAGCGCAATATACATTCTAACGAATGTTTGCTAAAATAACCCTATGGCGATAGCATTTGCAAAAGTAAGTTTAATATCGAGAGCGAAAGGACATAGCGCAGTAGCTGCGGCCGCCTATCGTTCAGGAACATGTTTGACAGATGAGAGAACTGGCCTTGTACACGATTACACAAAAAGAACGGATGTTGTTTTCACAGAATTGATGGTTCCTGAAGTCGCTCCTGGTGAATTTTCGGAGCAAGAATTCCTCTGGAATAAAGTTGAAACTTCTGAAAAAAGGAAAGATGCACAACTTGGAAAAGACCTTGTTTTAGCCCTTCCTAAAGAACTTAACCTTGAACAACAAATTGAGTTTGCCAAGCGTTTTGCAAAAGTTAATTTCGTAGATGATGGTATTCCTGTAGATATTTCTATTCACGATAAAGGCGATGGTAATCCTCATGCACATCTCTATCACACGACACGTCGATTAGAAAAAGATGGTTTTTCAAAATATAAAGCGCGTGATTTAAACCCTTCTTTTTTTAAGGGGAAAGTTCTAGAAGATGAGCGGTGGAGCCAAAAATCACGTGACGCTCAAAACGAATTTTTTGTTGAAAATAACATTGATTTATCGGTTGATTTAAACCACATTATTCCAGAAAAACATGAGGGTAAATCCAGGCATAGTGGTGGAAGTTATCTTCAAGAAGAGAACAAAATCATTCGTGATTCACGTGAACAAATTGCGCTTGGTGATGTTGATGAATTGATTCAACTCCTATCTATCGAACACAGTGTTTTTACCCGACGTGACATTGAAAAACTCTTGTTGAAAACCCTCAAAGAAACGACGTCATCCGAACTTTATTTGGTTAAAGTTGAAGAGTTATTGTCGAATAAAAATGTGATTGAACTAGGTTCTGATGACCGCGGACATGTGACCTACACCACGCGAAATCATTACATGCAAGAAGCTAACTTACTTAAAGATGTTGAGCAAATGCATGCGCGTAAAACACATGATTATAAGCTACCACTGGATGGGTTGATTAATAAATTTAAACTGAATGAAGAGCAAAAAGAAGCTCTTTCGTTCATCACGCAAGGTCATGACATTAGTCTTCTGGTAGGTAAGCCTGGGACAGGAAAAAGCTATTTATTAAAGCCCGTGAAAGAGTATTATGAGTCGAGTAATTGTCGTGTCTTAGGCGCCGCCCTTTCAAGTAAAGTAGCCAAAGCACTCGAAGATGATACGGGTATTCAATCATCTACCATAGCCTCCCTTTCCCACCAGTTATCTAATAAAAAACTGGTGCTCACCAAACACGATGTACTTGTGATTGATGAGGCGGGCATGGTTGATTTTGCGAACATGGCTATGATTTTAAATGCAGCGAATCGTGCCAAGGCTAAAGTTATTTTAGTCGGTGACCCCCAGCAATTAAAGCCGATTCAAAAAGGTGAGATATTCCGAGGTATTGCTGACCGTGTGGGATATATATCCCTGGATAATATCACGCGCCAGGAAGACCTCGGTGACCGAGAAGCAAGCCTGATGTTGGCTCGCGGTGAGATTGATAAAGCCCTGGCTCATTATGATAAGAAAGGTGCGTTGAAGCTTGTTCAAGAATCGTCATCCAGTAATGCTGCAAGCGAGTTAGTCGGTGACTGGGCCGATACCATCTCATCACCGGACGACATTAAATCTCATATCATCTTAGCGTTTACACGCAACAGTGTTTCTGAGCTCAACGAGCGTGCACGTGCCGCCTTACAAGCTAAATCACAGCTCGCAACCGATGAATTTGTTTACTATCGTGAAGTTGAGCATAAAGGTAATGCGCTTCAACCGGGTGCTCAGGCCGTTATTTCATTAACCGACCGTGAGCTGGGTATCTCGGGTGGTGAGCAAGTTAATATCCTGAAGGTGTCGCATAAAGCCGTCACCGTGCAGCTTGAAAGTGGTGATACAGTCAACATCCCTGTTCACCTGAAACATTACCTTAAAGTCATGAATAAGCGTGACATCACACTTGCTTCGGGTGAGCGCATCCTCTTTAAAAAGAATAATAAAACACACGGCGTTAAAAACGGTGATTTAGCGACGATTACCTCGATTAATAACGAGTACCTTGAAGCTCGTCTTGATAGTGGTTCAACCGTTACGATTCCAAAATCCTATCATCACCTGGATTATGGCTACGCAACCACGGTTCATAAGTCTCAAGGCATGACGGTAGATAACACCAGCGTGTTCGTTGATAACAAATACTGGAATCGAGCCTTAAGTTTTGTGGCCTTTACACGTCATCGTAAAAAACTGTCTATCTATGCTGACGCTGGACAACATCCAGACCTAGACGCGTTGAAGCGAACCCTATCACGCGAATCCACCAAAGATAATGTGATTGATTGGCCGCTCGACTTTGCTATACGAAGTGGTTTTGACCCTGATAAGCTCATTGGTCGCGCACTCAACCACATGGCTGGTATGGGTAACAAAATCAAAGAGAAATTCAATTATGTGGTGAATTACGAAGCATTCGTTCAGCAACGACGCGCTCAAACACGTGATGACAATAAGCGTGAATTGCGGGATATGGCAAAAGAAGCGGCTAACTACCTGGATATTCAATCCAAAGGTGCCAAGCTGCACCGAGCACTTGAGCGCGAATCACGTGAAAAAGGCGTGAACATGGAGTCGTTACCTGCTTTTGAGGAGCTTTACGCCGTATCACGGGTTCGTGATAAACAAGGCCATAATCTATGGACAAAGTATGGTGATAAATTAGACGGTATTAAAATAGGTTATCTCGAAGCCCAGCATGTTAAGCTCACCTCTGGCTATCATGAAAGATATACAGCCGTGGTATCGGTCGCTAAAATCAAGGCGGATAATCTTGAGGTTACGCCAGAGCTTATGAAAACCTTAAATAAAGTTGATGTACAAAAAGATTATGGGCACATAAGGCGACAGGCAGACGCGAATTTCATCAAGCCTTCGGACTTAAAAAGTTTTATTAATGACAAACAGCAGTCCTATCGATTCAAACTGCATGAGCAGTTAAAAGAAACGCATCCTATTCTTGCTGAATATGAAGCAAAGCTCTATACCCGAGAAAAAGTAAGAGGATACAGGGCTGAGACACTGGACAAAGAATTGCTTGAAATAGCGAGGGCCATTAAAAATGATAAAAAACTTAACCCTTACATCCAGCAGCACCTCCCTGGAGTTTCAAAAGGATTGAATCATCGTATTGAACGAGGGTTAGATCGAGGGCTTGGATTCGACTTAGAGCATTAATGAAGGGATGGGTGTTATTAAAAATGCTTCTGGACTCATGTTGTTCTAGAATAGGAGCTATGTGCGCAGTAGATCAAAAAGATTATCTTCAGGTCGAGACGTACAAAAACAGTGAATTATTTATTGATATTTAAAACAAAGGTTAACATCATGAAAACCCCAGCTAATGTTTGGCAGCTAATATTTGCATTGTTTCGTGGAAAAGCTTCTTTTTTATGCTTTACCTTTGTGCTTATACAACAACTTATTGTTGCGTCATCGACGGTATTTATCATATTCCTTGGCAAGAGCATTGCAGAGCATAATATTACAGTAATATATTTATTACTTTTTATTCTATCGCTTATGGTCGTTTATTTGCCTGGCATTTACTCCCTAATTTACTTGGAAAAATCAAAGTTTAGTGCTTTTAAAAAGTATATTTCCATTTTTTCAAAATCAAATAAAAACCACACAAGCTTACTTAATAATCGAGAGTATCGAAATAAAAATGACCCATGGCTTACAAACGAAAGTTTCTTGGTTATGAATGAAACATCCGCATTGTTTTATGAGTGGGTATCTAGTGGATTTAATGCGATTCTTAATATTCTGGTTATAGGATTTGTAATTGAGCCTATGTTATTTTTTGCTTATATGATTAGTTTTTCGCTTTTATATGTATCTGTCAAAATATCAAAAAAGAATATTGAAAGCTCTGCTGTTGATTTTCAGAAAGATAGGAATTTGATGAATCAAGGTTTGTTATCAGGTGTAGATAACATCCTTATAGCTAATGACAAAAACCTGGGGTTATGGACAGCGTCAGTTGATAAAAACATTAGCAATGCTGTTAGCAGCGCCGTAAGCCTCACAAAAAAAACTAACTTGTATAGTTCGATAACCATGGTGCTGGCTCTTATCCCTATTGCTTGCGTAACACTCATGTTCTTTTATAAAAACATAAGTGATTATGCACTCTTAACAACCCTTGTTGTTACATTGCCACGTCAAATACAAATAATACAAAATATTTTTTCCGTTTTTTCTCATGCGATGCATTGGCACGGGGTTCGTGGAAAATTAAAGGGATTACTCCGAGCGCTCTCTCCCATGACAGATAAAACTATAGATTTAGGGAGTAAAATAAAATGGAAAAATTTAGAAATTAATTATAACAATGAACGGCAAGATGTAAGTGGACTAGAAGATTTTTTACAGTTTCTTCCTAAATTAAATAATGGTCGTATTACAATACGCGCATCAAACGGCTCTGGAAAATCAGTTTTTTTTAGTTTGCTCAAGGAATCGTTAAAAGATGAAGCTTATTTATTGCCGACATCTTCTGATTTAATGTTTGAATCCACGTCAAATAAGAGCTTTTCTCACGGAGAAAAAACCATGCTTATTTTAGATGAGATTCATAAAGATGTGCATTCAAAGATACTTTTACTTGATGAGTGGGATGCCAATCTTGATGTTAAAAACAGAGGCATTATATCTGAAAAGATTAATTCTATGTCAAAGAATATCGTTATTGTTGAAACAAGACACAATACACCTGATTAAAGCCAATGGAGCAAAAAATACCGGTTAAGTTAGTTAATTGCCCCACTTACACCCTCATTAACAGGGAGAAAGTTCTGTGTTTTGACTCGCCCCTGTCATGTGCGCTGATATTTTAAGCAACCTCTTCTCTGTTAGCGTTAACAGCTCTTTAAATCGGTCTGTTACTAACTCTTTTTTTGATATTAAATTTTTTATTTCAGATAGTGTTAGCAAGCAATTGCTGTGTATTTGCTCGGAAGAGGGGTGAACTATTGGTTTTATAGGTTCACCAAGCCAATCATACCGGTGATCTAATATTTCAGTTGCGACAAGTAAGCTGTGAAAAACCTTATCTAACGGTCTTGGTATTTTCAAAATCGCAGAAGTAACAAAGTTTTCTTGTCCAGCTAGATTGGGAAGAGAAATATAATGTTTATATCTTAACTCATCTAAAAAAATCAGGTTATGTGTCAATTCATGAACAATAAACTCGACCGTATCTTCAAGGCCCCAGCTTTTCCTATTACAGCACCAAATCGCACCTATAGCACTCGATACAGATCCTCCACCTTGCTCTGATGAGCGCGCATAAAAGATGGAGTTAATTGCTAAATTAAATAAAGTGGATAAGTCTTCATGCTTTGAATTTATATACTTCTTCGCCTCATCCACTTTGGATAAAGCGGTCTTAACAGAGCTATCACTAGCAAGAGAAATGTTTGTTTTGAAATCCGTTAAAAAATCATCTGCTTCATGGTTTTGAATCAACGTTTCTATTATTTTTTTATCGAATACAAATAAACCATCTTCTTTTTTGGGGTGCCATGTATTAGGTTGTATTTTTGAAAGAAAATTCAGATAGGATTTTTTTAACTGCTCTTCTGAATTCATATCACCATCAGCATAAGGTTTTGAGAGCATATAAATAGTTTTTAAGTTTTCCTCTAACCCCAGTAAGTACAACATTACATCAAATCCTTGGTTGATTTATTGATCGCAATGTCATACTTACGAGGCCAAAACCTGCCTAATCAAATATGAACAATAGCGATATATGGCTTATCTAGTAAATTTCGCCAGATATATCGTGAACAATCATATTTAAACGAACTGTAGCGCCTCCAGAATCACTTACAGAATACTGTGAAATAACCTCGTTACAGGTTTTTTCAACTGAAGAGATTTCGTTGCTTGATATTTCGTGATGTATTTTTTCTAGGATATTAGACATTTCATGTATCTCCTTATTTAATAGTGCTGCGTTACTGTTTCCTATTTCCTGCTTCGGTTATATTGTGATCTAATAAGAACCGAACTTGATTGTATATGCCCACAACATGAAAGACAATGATTGTTTTTTGATTTACCCCAACAAAATATTGCCTTTTAAACTTTGATCTCACACGTGCGCACGAACCAAGGACATACCTCAAAGATACTCATCGTTCTTCGGCGCGTTATTCCTCCAATGGTCTCGTTGATCGGACGTTTTCTTTAAAATTTTCAACATTACATTCATCTCATCTGATACATGAGGATTATTGCCCTCAAGCAAAAGACGGTCTTTTTCTTCTTGTGATTGTTGTGGATATTGCGAGAGAAATACTGGTGTTTGCTCTACTCTGGCCTCTAAGCCCGACTCAAAAACTAGTTTAATTTTTTTTGAAAATGAAACATGAGTCATCGCATACTCTTTGGCCCTCTGTGACAACTTACCAACCCAACTGGAGTCAAATTCATCGCCGTGGTTTGCGAGCCATAACCAGTGATACCAAAAGTTAGAATTGGTAACAACTCTCTCAAACATTTTGGGCTGATGAACGTTGAGATCATCTAACCGATTGATCATGGTCGAATAAGTATCTTCATTGATGAAATAATCTGGAAAGTTCACCATAACATCAGCTACGACATCTTCATTCTGACTCGCCTCAATAAGACCGATTAAAAAATTCTTGGCTTTGAGCGCATCCTTTGGGTGGTTCGCAGCGCAGTTGGCCCCCATCGAATCCATTAAAAGATTGAGGTACCGTAGTTTTAGAGCCGTAGCATTTGCCTGTTGAAACGCACGTGTAATTTCATCGGTTTTCTCTATAGGATTAAGTTCAGACATGGTATCAATCAGGTAAAAGGATCTTTCCGTATTGCCTTGATATTTCATCACTAAGCTCCACAGAAAATCATTTTTATTTTTTCTGTTTCCATGCTTTGATTTCACATAGGTGTATGTTGCAAGATCAAGCTTCCCGATATCTAAAACATCTCCGGATAATATCCTTTTGATGTCTAACGCCACCCAAAATAGTGGCTTCAAAGCATATGCTTGCATTATTTTTTGTTGATGCTCAAGGTGGGCTTTGTATGACGTATGAGAAGCCTCCTGATGCTGTTGTTGAACGCGAATACTTCCTTCATTAACCGTCATTTCGGCATGCGCCATTTGGCATGCCAATAAGAACATTGAAGCTAAAATTAATTTAAACATTGTGGCATACCTCATGAGTATCATATGAAGCATGAGCAGCCTCAAGCCCTTTATTTTTACTCGGTTCTTGCTCTGCTACGGATGCCTTCCAAAAACAAAACGAAAAACCTGAGATGGAAAGAATGCCTCCCACAGCGTAACAAGCAATCGGTGCCACGGTGGTTACACCCAGCGTTGGAAGAGCAAGCGCTATCAAACCAAGAATCGCATAAGAAGCCATACCAATATTCATTTCGGTACTCATCAAGATATACGAACAAATCTCCCCGAAAGATGGTTCATCCTTCATGTTAAAAGCTAAATTTTGTCGAATACTGGCCTTAAAACGTTCTTCTGATGAAGCGATGTATTTAGATTTTGATGCGCGAAGATAAGCCAGGTATGACGCTGAAAATGTCCTGGCGTACCGCTCCTTCATTGATTCCATCTCTTCATGACTCGGGTATTTTCTCTTGAATTCCTGGGCGATCACCTGCGAAGCGGAATCCTCACCCGCAATCCTCGTTAACGATGTAACAAAGGGACCGTCTTGCTGCTCTACTGCCAACATGCCCTGACTTTGCTGCTCCCAAGGCATTTGGGCATGTCGTTTGTCATCTATGCTTTTGTTCAGTGCTATATTTTTGAGTGTCAGTTCAGCTGCATAACGATGTCCTTTCGTGGTATGTTCAGCCAGCGCTTCAGATGCAACACAAGCCACTGCATAATGCTCAAGACCTTCTTGCTTTGATATTTCGTCATAAGCTGCATACGCCGCAAACTGAAAAGCCTTATCCTCCGATGAGTCGCTTTTCAATAACTCATAAGCAACCGTTGAAAATTTTCTAATTTGATTGTTATCCATAGCTCATTTCACCTCTCGTTTTGCATAAAAATATTTTATTGGATTTGTTTTTTAACTCTCACTCAAAGCCTCAATAACTTCGCACATTATTTGCGACTTCTTTTTTTTGATTTTCTTTGGCCTGACGCTCAGCTAAAATCGCGCGTTTTTCTTCGTGATCGAAGTCAATAAGCTCGACTCTAACCACAGGTACATCGACCTCATCCATCACCAGATGTTTCATTTCATGCTGCTTGTACCAGATGTATTGTTCGGCCTTAACGGGTGCTACACCTGAGCGCATCACAAGCGACACTTTGGGTGACATTTTCATGACCTCATCGGGGCGAAGCAGCGGAATGGCTTGGTAGCTCACATTCTTACTATCACTGCTGCCTTGCTGCTGATTAGATACAGAACGTGTGGTCACACGTTTAGTACGTGTACCCAGCATTTTGCTGATGAACTCAGCGTCTGAGATATCTTCGGTGGTGTAAGCTACTTTCGTCTTGATATTCACGAAGGCCTTGGCCTCATCATGTGAGTATTTTTCATAGGTTTGTGCGATATACTGAAACATCAGAACGCAACGCACCCGATACTCTCGAAGTAACTTCAGTGAACGCCTAACACGCTCAATCCTACCCAAAGACGAGAACTCATCAATCAAACAGAGCAATCCATACGGTTCATCCTTAAGGTTTGGAATTTCACGTACCATCTCAGATATGAGCTGCTGCCAAAACAACGTTAATATAGGGCTTAGGCGCTCCATATCATCATCACTGAACCCGATGTAGATCGTTGTTTTTTCACGTCGAAGACTCCTAACATCAAAATCACTGGTTGATGTTGCAGCGTCTACTAGCGGATCATCGAATAACTCGAAATAACCTGAAAAATTTTCTAAAATGGAGGTTCGTGTTTTGTCATGGTTGTTGATGTAAGAAAATCCATTGCGATAGAACTCCGCATCAAGATGATCACTTTCTTCTAGAAGTCCTTTTAGCCACACATCGAAATCTTGCTGCTTAACCAATCGGTTTATCTCGCCAAGCGTGGTAGGTAACTCCGGCGTGTCCAGTAAAAAGAGTATTAGCGCTTTAAGTACCTTTCTTGATGCTCTAGGCCAAATAGGATCCGACTTTGGATTATCCGGTATCATGATGTGCGCGATACGCTGAATATCCGTGATACGCTGAATTTTATTGCTGGAAATTAAGTCGAGTGGATTAAATCGATGCGTTCTTCGTTCAGGGTGCGCGGGTGCCCAGCAGTAACATTGATGTCCAAGCACCTGCTCACGATAGCCCGAGGTTGTTTCGAACAGGGTAAGTTTTACATCGTTGCAGACAATCGAGTCCGTGTAGTTGAAAAGGTTCGGTATGGCGATGGAGCGCGTTTTACCACTCCCCGCTGGTGCAAACACCAGAACATGTTCATTACCATTAGAATACATCGGTGCGCCTTCTTTTTTCCCGATGATGATGCTGGTAGGCTCGCTCTTAAAAAATCCTGATTGATACACCTCAAGAGGATTTGCAAAATGCGCATTGCCTAGCATGTCGTTTTCTGATGAAAACCTTTGAGCAAAATGAAGCGCCAGCCCTAACCCCATCGCGAGAAACGCGCCCTGCTCGGATAAAATAAAATGACGGTAAAGTTCTGAGCCGGGTCTGTGGTGCTGTATCAGGCGCATTAATTTAGCAAGACCGATAGGATATTCTTCCCAGTAATGAAACGCCAACGCACCCAGAAAAGCCGTGATTGCTATGGCTACGGACATCATCAATAGCGCTTTGGTTGTGATGCGTGCCACCCCGCCTTTCATCAGCGCCCAGGCGCAGAGCCCTGAGCCAAGAACGATACCTATGGCAAACAAGGGCTCTTTAAAGAATCCCTGCCTCATGGCGTAAATAAAACTTCCGGGATAAGGCACCTCATGCCACCCGATAAAATGGAAAGCAACAACACTGATAAGCTCAGCGGTCAATAAGAGACACACACACATCAAGGTGGGGTATTTGTCTATAAATGCGCGATTAAATAGCATCGAAAGCTCCTTTAAAATAAACCGAATGGGTCTGAGGTCCTTCAGCCGATGGTTTAACCTGGATGATGATATCAATCACCTCATCCAAGACCGCGCGTATTTCGTCATCCCTCATGGACGGTACATTGTTCTGCTTGTACATCTGAATCATGCGCATCAATGCCACGCGTGGGTTGGGGGCATGAATGGTGGTCAGCATGCCTTCGTGTCCGGTGGACGCACTGCTGACTAAATCCAGGATTTCTTTACCACGCACTTCACCCATGAGAATCCGGTCAGGCCTGAGCCTTAGAGAAGCTTGCACTAAGTCTTGCATCTCAAATGTTGAGGATTGACCGTTGGGTTTTTTAACTGCACAAAGGTTGAGTTGGTTCTGGTGCGGTATCTTCAGCTCGTAGGTATCCTCTAAGGTGATGATGCGAGACTCTGGTTCTATCCATGACGCACACGCACTAAGGTAGGTGGTTTTACCCGAGTTTGTTCCTCCGGATATCACGATATTTTTCTTGGCCTTGACGGCTTGTTCCATAAACTCGGGGATATCTTTTTTATGATACAAGGCAAGCAACGCCTTATCCGCATCAGTTGCGTACGCGCTTGCAGGCTTATTGATATCAAAGAGAAAGGCGTTATCGTAGAAGTTCGTTTTTCTATAATCCGGCAGCGACATTTGTTTAATGCTTTGCCGACGAATCGATAAGGCCATATGTTTGGCCGCGGGTGGTATCACCAGCTGCACCCGTGTGCCGTCATATAAATTGCCTGACAACAACGGGGTTTTCTCATCGAGGTTCTGCTTGTTCTCGTTTGCAATGAACGTAAACAAATGGCGCAGGTGTGTTCGGTTTAACGCGGGCACATCAAAGCGTGTCATCACACCCCGTTTCTCAATAAACACCTCACCCGGTTGATTGATTAAAATCTCAGAGACCTCATTATCAGACAGCCAAGGCAGCAGAGGGGAAAGTAACCCCTCAGAGCCTGGTGCATAACGCTTTTGTGCTACTTCCATACGTCACCTCGTATTACCTGTGGACCATGATTATTAGCAACCCCTACCCCTTTAAAATCCAGGTCATGGGAGACAAAAACGTTGATTTCCGCACCTTGATTGATGCTTAGGGTGGGCTTGATGGCGCTGTTAGCTTGAAGTGATTGGCCTGATGCATTCTGGAAGTTGTTTGCCAGAGCCGCGCGGTATTGTGAAGCACTGTTGTACCTATCCTGGCTATCACTGACACCGACGGTTGCGGTGAACACGCCTAAAAGTGACAAGAGTGCTGAGCTACGGAAGCGCTCGATGAAATGGCTATCGACAAAATCAGCACCTTGACCTGAGCGACCGATGCGGTCAGCACCTGGGCTATTCAGTGTGACAACCACGCCATTGCTCATGTGGATTCTGTTCCATATGACCAGCACGCGGTTTTGACCATCCACCACTTGCGAGCTGAACTGCCCCACGAGCGTTGCACCGCGAGATATGAGTTTGTTGCTGTTTTTCAGTGAGTAGATATCACGTGTCACAATCGCGCGGACCATGCCCGGTAAGTCTGAGTTAATGGCTGTTTCCAGCGTTGCTGAAATCATCTCACCGGCGGGTACGGTGAACTCAGGGTGTGCGAGCTTACGTGCGCTGACGATGGTGATGTCATCACTTTGCGCCAAGAACGCCTGGTCTGGGTCTTTGTTCGGTTGCGCGGGCACGCCTGCATCAGAGCCTGGTGTGCTTGATGAGCCTCCCATCGCATCACTTGAACTTGTGCCACCTAACTCAAAACTACTGGCTGCATTCATGCGTAACCGCATGGCTTTGGTGAGTTTTTCTTCTTCCGAGCGGTCATCAACAAAGGGCTCTTCCATGATTTCGCGTTGGGGCTCGACAACAACCCGCGATGGCTTGGGTTCATTCAGCGCATGAATCAGCTCAAGGTTTTGATTCAGGGTTTCTCGACTGATGTGACTGTCATGTGATTCTCGTACCTCAGCTTTAGTTTTGTGAGGTACGAATGCGGTGAGGCATAACGCCACCGCTGCTAACCCAACGAGTCCGATTTGATAAGGCTGCATACCCGGCTTCTTCTTCGGTGTCACCTGAGATGTTTTTGATGCTGAACTCAGCGCCTGGTTTGTTGATGACTCATTCATGGCCTATCCCCTATTGTGACGAATGTTATAAATCGCATTGCCGTTAAAGACACTGGTCACCGCCTTGCCGTTCCTCAACGTAAACTGTGGCGCTAAGCGCTGAACCACCAAATAGTTGCCTTGCTGACGTGTGTTCACCACAGCTTCTGCGCCCGTTTTATCATCCACCGCAAAGATGGCCGGTACTGCTTGGTTCTTACGAAGCTCAAAGTAGGTAAAGGTCCCATCATCAAACACATGGCTTGGCAGAATGGTTTTGTTACCGCTGAACCGGTAGTTCCAGTTGTACTTCAGGGGCTCTTGGGCTTTACTGACTTGAGCTTGCTTGGCCTTCAGTTGAGTTCGAAGCTTGGCGCGTTCATCTTCGGGGTAGACAAACTTAATCGCGTAGGTCTGGTTTTTGGTGTTGGATGTAAGCGAGGTATTACTTTTGATATGAAAGTAATACACATGCTTGTTGGTCATCACCGTCATGTTGGAATCTGAATCCAACACGGTCGGTTTCACAAACAACATGTTCTTAAGATGCGGGTGCAGGGTCACCATCCAACCTGCACTGTCCCCGCCTTCCACATCCATGACCTGCTCGCCGGGTGAGAACATAATCTGGGTGGAGGTAAACGTCACACCGTTTAAAGGCACCACTTGGTTTTCTTGAAACGCCACGCGTTTAATACGGCTGTCGTTCGGAAAGCCAACCGGGGCTTGTTCCGCTAAAGCTGGGGCCGCACATGCGGCCATCAAGAGTCCTGCCATTAATCGTTTCATGTTCGCTCCTAGACGTTACGTACTTGTTTGGTGTAATTGGTGACTAAAAACCCGTCCCAGTTCTGCCAGCGTTCCGCAGGATTTTCTGAGGGTTTCACGTATTCCCAGGAGACCAACGTGCTGTAGTGACGTACGGTTTTCCGGGCGCTGTTCTTATCCATGTCGGTCAGGGTGAACACCACTTCGGCGACGTTGTGATGGTCTTTGGATACCGCTTTTTCGTTGAAGCTCACGTTATCCAGGAAGTTGATGTTATAAACGTGCACTTCACGTTTACCTTCCACACCGAGGGTGTTAATCGGTGACAACTTCTCGCTTCGGTCTTGTTCAGACATGTAGGCCTTGGCCACGCTGTCAGCGGACAGCAAGTTCACCAAGTCATATTGCGTACGGTAAGCACTGACGTCATAACTCTCACGGCTTTGGATGTAGCGCACCAAATCACTTTCAATCTGTGATTTGTTGATGGGTGCCTTCTCTTGAGCCAAAGGCTCAACACTGACCACGCCGTTATCAAAGTGATGCACCATCATCGGCACCAGCGTTTGCACGTGGGCTAGGGCAAACACCGCACTGATAGCGAGGATGTTTAAACCCATGGATGAGAAAAAGGCGGCTTGATAACGATTTCTGGATTGCTCCAAAGCGCCGAAAGTGTCATCGGCCCAGGTTCGCGCTCGGGCGAAATAGTCCTTAGGCCCCTCGCTTTGTTTTTTATCTTGCTTCAGCCACTTGTTTTTTTCTTCCGTGAACCAAGTGCCGATGTTTTCTTTTAAGTTGCTCATTTCCACTCTCCTCGCATACGTTTATGGATGGACGACATCATCTCGCCACCTCGTTTTAAAGCGTGACTACCTTTCTCTGCCATATCCTGACCGAACGCACGACCGGCGTTCGTGGCCATTTTGGAAGGGTTCATACCTGCGATGTCAGCCCCTTTTTTCATGAGGCCGCCCGACGTTGCCGCAACACCCATCGCACCTCCAATTGCTCCACCCATCATGGCCGAGCCTGTTCCTGTTGAGCACATACCTCCGATGCTTTTCGCAATGCCTACCACTTGTAAAATGAGCATCACGCAAAGACAGGAGACGAGCAGTAGCGGTATCCAATCCACCGTGGTCATACCCACCGCTTTATTGAGGTAGTGACCACCGATGCTCCAGTGAAGCAGGTGCATGCAAAGCCCCACCACGCTGGAGACCATCACAAGCACTAAAGAAAAGCCCACCAACTTATCCAGCCAGCGGTCAAAGTAGGTGCGTGTTTTATCAAATAACGTGAAGCTTAAAAAAAGAGGGGCCGTGGTCATGCATACGGCTATCATGAGTTTCGCAACGATGATTTCAAAAAAGGCCAAACCAACCACCGCGATGCCGGAGGCCCAAATTAAGAACCCGGTAAAGAGCGGACCCGCATGCGTAAGGCTTCCTTTCTCCCAGGTCCAAAGGCCGACACGAACCACTTCAATCAATGCGGATTGTAAAGTGCCATTGATGCCAACCGCGCTTGTGATTCCATCAATTTCAGGAAGTGTTAATGGGGTGGCCTTCATCATGACCGCGCCAAGTTCGCCAGCTCCGTCGACAAAGAGCCTGACGAAATAAGCTGAAAAAGCTCCCCAATTAAACGCCAACATGTAAACGATACCGATACGAATCGATACCTTCACAAACTCATCCATCGGCTTTTTAATCAGACCACGGGTGATACTGAATCCCGTGAGCACAATGTAGAGCACACACATGGTAGCCACAGGCCCTTGCATGGCCGAAGCCATCGCCTTATATCCACCTGAAATGAACGTGCTGGTAATCAGGTCAATCTCTTTACCTAATCGAAAAATGAGCGTGGCGTAATTGGGGATGTCCATTAGATATCCTCGTCGATGATGTTGTACAACTTGATGTCCAAGGGCTCTTGCCGTGCCTTGAACGACGATGGGTCTTTCAGTTCTTGCAACGTTAAGTCCTTGAAGTCCGGTGTGGTTTTAGCCACCACCAGCATCTCGTCATACAAGGCGTCACAATCTATTTTTGTGGGATTTCCATTCATGCAGAAGCTGTATGCATGACTTGGCTTATACGCCACATGCAGCTTTTTACCCGCTATAGATGATGACTTGATCAAAAACGCAAGGGTCTTCTCTTCAGGCTGCCGTTTCAGTGCATCCTGGTGGCAGGCACTGAGCAAGGTTGCGCTGGCGAGAACCGCTGCGGTTAATAGTTTTTTCTTCATTTACTTCTCCTTGTGATTGAACCGTTTGTGAACCGTTTATCACCAACCGTTGATGCGCTCGGTCTGGCAGTATTTCCCGTAGTTCTTGCATGGCGCGTCCAGGTCCTGGTGCGCGGCACATGAGCTGATGGCAAGTGCGATTAAGATAATGCTGATGTGTTTCATCATGTCTCCTTAAGTTATTTGTCTGGAAGTTGGTTGAAGCGCGAGCGTTCGCTCTCAGCCCAAATGTCGTCGGCTGCGTTCTGTGCGTTTTGCTGACTCATCAGTGCTTGAAGTTTTAAGCTCTGAACTTGGATGTAGGCAATTTCTGCCAAAAGACGCGCATTTAAATCCAAGGCGCTTTTGGTGCCTTCGTTACTGCTGCTCTCAATCTTGGCTGACAGTTCATGCACGGTTTTAATATGCTTGCTGAGCTCATCAAAGGCGTAGGTGGTCTGAACCGTGACCGCCTCGTTGACCGCGCGTTTTTTCTTGTACTGCTTCACATGCGCTTGGCTTGCCCCTTTGGAGAACTCATCATCACTTAAGAAGTCGTTGTTCTTCTCATACGCTTTGACCAAGGCGTCATAACGGGCCTTATTGCCACCGGCGAGATTTTGAAGTGCGTCTTCCCAGGTCTCAGGCGACCATTGGCGGTTTTTTAAATCCGCTGCGGTGTTTTTCAAATCACCCAAGCCATAATGACCCTCGTGAAGCGCTTTAAGCTTTTTGGCCGTATCCAGTTGGTCACGCGCCTTGTTATAGGCACTCTCCATCGACTCCGTGTGTTTCTTCAGCTCTTTAAACTGCTCAACCGCATTGGCAAGCAACGCGGCATCGCCGACGCCCAAAACATCTGCATGCACCATGGTTGAGCCTAGAAGTAAGGCGATGCCTAACGCTGCGGCCTTCATCGGCTTCGCTCCAAGAAAAGGTCGATGGATGTGTGAGGTGACCCACCCTGCTCATGGCAGATATCATCGAACAACTTAACGCTCTGGGTGTTGCCGGAGAACACGCGCAGCTCATCGGTTAAATCACTTAAATCAAGACGGCACACCATGGAGCCTTCACTCTTTTGCTTGTAAAGCATGAGGCGTGATGCTGGGTTTAAGTGCTTCACTGTCTCGTATTCTGACGGGGTGAGCTTTAGCCCTTGCTCGTAGGTCTCGCTTGAGGCATCGGGATTCGGAAAATAAAGGCTGGTCGCCAGACTGTTTAAAATCACCGGGGAAATCGGGGCGCCCAAAACACTCTCAGGGGTCTGGGTCATGAAAACAAAGTGCCCGTTCTTTTTACGAATACTGGGCAGCCAGTCTTCTAATATCTGTAACCAATACGGTGACTTAAACACTTGCCACGCTTCATCAATTACAAACGAGGTGAGACGCGAGCCGTCCATGCTTTGCTCCATGCGATGCAAGATGTAGGCATACACCGGTGTCGACACCAGTACAGACATCTCAGGCTTCATCAACCAGGTCACATCAAAACCGACTTTATCGAAATCAAACTCAAGTGCGTCTTCGTCGTTATCAAATAGCCAAGCGTACTCGCCTTCCGTGCCCTGTGAGCCTGTGTGTAACCAAGGGTTCAGCTCAGACCAGCGCTCAAATGAACGCGGTAAACACTGGGCGACGTGACTTAGTTTTCGGTACGGTTTATCCAGCGACCCAAATGCATAATCCACGCATTCGTTTAGGGCGTCCGATATGCTGCTGGGCAGGTCAACCTCACCCGGCTTTTTCACCAGCTCTTTAAGCCAGCCTTTCACGAACCCTCGGTTCTCATGGGTATCGGTAAGTTGGAATGGGTTCATACGGACGGCGTCTTGGTGCTCCGGTGATATCACGGTGTAGGCGCTTTTAGGTGAAGAAAGCACATAAATCTTAGATGCCTCGTCTCTATCAATAAAAAAGCTACGTTGCCCGTAACGCTCCATCTGTGCGTCCATGAAAGACACCAACACATTTTTTCCTGAGTTGGTGGCGCCGTAGATGGCTGTGTGTCCGGGTGCAGGGTTGGTTTTAGAGGACTTGCCGTGATAGTTAAAATACACCGGCGTTCTGGACTCGCTTTCAAGCAAGGTCAGCGCTTGGCCTAGATGATTCTCATCATAAAATCCTGTTTTGTAATTATGGAGCGAACAGAAGTCCACAAAGTTCTCCGAGGTGATTAAAGCTGCTCGGGTGATGAAATGTGGGTTGGCCGGGAGCTGCGCCCAGAAGGCAAGCTCTGAGCCTAAGCTCTCACGTGTTAATGTGGTGTTCGAATAGCTGTACGCCTTCACCGTCTCGCGCATGGCGAGTTCAAGTTTCTCTTGGCTGTCAGCCAATAAAAGCACGGTGTTATGATGAAAGCCCAAACAAGATGACTCACCGGCCACGTTGTTCTCAAGCGCACTTAAATCCGTAATCTGGCTGTACGCTAAATCTTCGGCATTAATCAGCTTCCCACGTTTTTTCGCAATGGCTTTTAATGCCGCGTCTCGAGACTCAAAAGCAAACGAATGGGTGGTGATGAATTCACAGTCCAGGGTTAATAACGGGTCAAGGCATACGCTTCCGGTCGCCTGACCGTATTTCTTAATCGATAACATCACCCCAAACCGTGTGTCATCCGATGCAACACCTTGGAACTGTATAAAGTCTCCGAAAAAAAGACGTTTAGAGCAGAGGTACTGACTGAGGTTGCCTTCAGGATAAAGGAACTCATCAGTCCAAGCGTCGGGAATACTGGTTGCAATCGGTGCCGTAAAAGCTGGCATCGCAGGATGTGTGACGTCCCCACCGTTCGGTATTAAAGACAAAAACTGCATCAACTCCGAATAGCCAAGTGACTTATCTCGGCTACCCAGGCAATGCGGTTTAAACGGTGCAAGCATGGACTCAAGCTGCTGTACTTTGGTGCTGAGCTGATTCATAAGCTCACTGCGTTGTGTCGAGCGATGGTCAGAGCCCAGGTGGTTGCGAAGACGCGCCATTCCCTTCATGCCTTTCGCGGCAGCGCCTGATGTACTTCCCTTTAAAACAACCGTGATGTAGATGGTGTTGCGGTACAAGTTCTGATGTTTAAACCGTGCATGGTAGGCATCATTCACACGCTTTGAGAAAGGAGATACAAACTCCCCGTCAAGCGCTAAGCTTGCAAGCGAACGATGGACCGTTGTGTACACCATGAAAGACTCATCTAAACCAAGAAGAGCTTGATGTAACTGACGACTGGCTTGGTTCAAGGCCTCCGGCCCCTCCGTCACAAAGGGAAGTCCTTCAACCTGCAACACCGAGCCTATCTCACCCGTCTTGGTCTCAAAAACCATGGGTGAGTTCAAATGGGTGTAAGGCATCATGCTGGAGACATGAAGCTCCTGACGTGCGGTTTTTAATAACTTAGAAAGGCTCATACGAACGTACTCCCCAAATGGATTTATTAAGCATGCTGGGTAACTTCAGCAGGGTTTTGAAAATAACAAAAAGGCTCGCGTCATTACGGCATATCATCCAACCCACCGCGTGCACGGGAATAAAAATCAGGCCGTACAATAAGTTGCTCATCACAATGAACGAGCACACCGAGAGCATGAGGTTGAACCCGTGGTATTCCAGGGTCACGCCACCGACCATGGCAGGCCGGGTGAGTGCTGAGAAAACCGTGTTCACATCCATCCTGTCATCACTCATGGCGCGCCCTACCCGGTTAACGTGGTGAATAAAGACGAGCCACCAAAAATGATGCCAAGTCCCACAAGAATCATCACGAACTGCTCTTTAGGAAGCTTGTTTCTTGCAAGGCATAGATACCCCGACCCCACAATCGCCATCACACCCACCCCTTTAGCCAGCGGTCCCTGGAGAATGCCTAAGCCTTTTCCAAGTACCGAATCAATACTCGCCGTTGCGTGCCCCACACCCGGAATCATCAAAAGCGCTAAGAACCCGTATTGCTTCATGTGGCCAAGCGGGCCTTTTAAATCGGCCGCTTTCTTCTTGAGTTTTTTTAATATCTTGCTGGAAACCATCATCTCGTTTACTCCTCTCGTTAGGTTGTTCATGGTTTACATCTCATCGTTGAAGGGTGCTAAAGTTGCGCTCAAGCTGTGTCATGGAACTAGGCTGACTGAAGGTGTCGTTCTGCTGAATATCAGACACAACCAACGTCGTGAAATACATCAGACCCAGAGACGCGGTCAGAACAATGAACGAAGCCACCGCCTGAAAACCTTCCTTAACAAGGCATCTCTTTTCATGGCTTACGTCAGCAAAATCGCTTATCGAAACACATTGATGAGCCAACACATGACTTGATACTTCTGAACAATTAATCCGCATAACACCCTCCAATCACCTTTTTTAGGCTGCAAAAATCCCTAGGCACTGATTTGCCCAATTTTTTACAACATCCTCTAAAAAATCTTGGTACGTTAGGTCTTATCCATCGGACCTAAGTTTTTATTAAATTAATTGTTAAACCGTACGTGGCTATCGCTCTGCCGAAGAAGCTCCATTCGAAGAACCGGAATCGAGCGCGGAGCAGATACACCCACCTCAATCTCACCATCCTTGTTGCTTAAAATGATGACTTGGACGTCATCGCTGATCATGAATCCCTGCCCTTGTCTTCGCTTTAAAATCAACATACTTATTCCCCTTTTGTTGTTTAGTGATTGCTTAACATGTCTCTGCTTCTTGGCCACTCATAAAAGTCTCAAGCTTATTTTCCATTTCTGTAATTCGAACTTGCGATTCCTTCACGCACTTCTCAAATGTCGCTTTAGCATGCCCCGTTGCACTACGGCACAAGCGTTTAAAGTGTGTTGCATCCGCATGTGCTGCTTGCAACCCTTTGTTAAGAACGTCCAGCTTATTCGACTGCTTAGACTCTTCTTCAACGACCATTCCCGAAGGACGCTGCCACTCACCTCGCTGAATCACCACACGTATGGCATTAAGCTTGTGTGCAAAGTCACGGCCACACGCTTTAAAACAATCTTCGCTCAACAAGCAGTGCATCACTTCGTCTCTCAAGCTGGTTTTAAACGCGTCGTCAACGGAAAGGTTGTTAATCATCTGCGTTGTTCGTTGCTCTTGAGCTGGCGTTAATGTGTCACCAATGCGTAGCTCGGTGCCTGGTGAAGCAATCGGTGTTGGGGTTGATGTAGGTTTTGTGGTTTGTTTTTGGGGAGAAGAAAAAGCAGCAGCAGAAGATGGTGGGTTAGCACCACCAAGCTCATCACTTACCTTTTTGCTTGCTGCTGCTTGTTTTTCTTGTTGTTTATTATATTTAATATTTATTAGGGGCGGGTTTGCCGGGGCCGAGTCGACCGGAGCCGGACTTTCCGCTACGGATACTTTTGCCGCTGACGTGTTTCCAGGCTCGGGGTTAAAGCGCCCGTGATTATTGGGTTGGTGGATTTCTTCGGTGGATTCAAAAATAGGGAGCTCGTGGACAACGTAATCGTACTGGCCAAATCTTCCTGTGGCGTTATCTCGTTTATGCTCGACCGTGATAAAACCTTTATTTTTGAGTTCGTTAATCAATGATCGTACAGCGTCTCGACCATTGGTGGCGTGATTAACAAGATCTCGAACACAAATCCTCCAATCGTGATGCATGCCCATAAGGTATGAATGTAAGCCTTTAGCTCCCCATGATAATTCTGCGTTTTGCAGACAAGATTTATCAACAACAAGAAAGTTCCTATCCCTTCGCTCTACTCGTAATACCGTCACTGTTCCTTCTCCTTCCCTATTTCAATCTAAAGTAATGAATCATATAAAGGAGATACTATTATGTAACTTTTTTACAATAATGTAAATACCAAGGTGGTATTAATTTACATTAATGCTTTTCTTGGTTAAATTTTACTTTTGTTTTAAATTATTTCTCTTTTGTGTAAAAATAATAAAATGACAGAACTTATTTCTATTATTTATGAATGTAAAATTGAAAAGCGCACATGACATGATGGCTACTACAGATTGCCTATCAAAAAATCTAACGGCCTTGATGAAACAAGAAAACATTTCATCAAGTGACCTAGCACGCTCTCTTAATATCCCATATAACAGCATTCAACGCTTGGTCAGCGGTTTTACTTCTGACCCAAGAGTATCTACATTAAAGTTGATTGCTAACTACTTTAATGTCAGTTTAGATGTACTTACTGGGGAGAATGAATCTTCGTTTTCTCAAGCATTTCCTCAAAAAGATAATTCACCAAGATTTATTCCCATATTTAGCTGGGAAGATATAGTAAATCCAGATTTTTTTACTCAAACCAACATCACTACATGGGAAAACTGGCAGCCTGTTGCGCTCTCTCCATCAGAAAAATTAAGTAAAAAAGCTTATGCCATAGAAAGTAAACGATCTATGCAACCTCGTTTCCCAATGGGTACGATATTTGTAGTAGACCCAGATCAAACAGCAATGGATGACGACCTAGTATTAGTCCGGATGAAAGAAACTAACGCCGTATCTCTTAGAGACCTAAGAATCGACCCTCCATCTTGGCAATTACTTCCTGTAATTGAAAGCTCAGCTGTGATTGCATACGACGATACAAAACATGTAATTATTGGCATTGTCGTGCTAACAATGATACAATCTAGAAAATTTTAAATCATATTAGCCATGAAGTCTCTTGAAGCCACCCCTAACTACAAAGATGAATTTCAATCAAAATATTTTCCATTTATATTAGTTCTATTCTCTTCTACCTGGCTTATATCAACGATATCAGCCATTAAAATTGTTAGCTTTTGGGGAATAACTTTGACTGGTGGTTTTATCTTATTCCCAGTCACCTCCATTCTTAGCATCTTAATTGCAGATGTTTATGGCTACAAAGGATCCAGACAAGCTATATGGTGCGGGACAATGGTAAATTTAACCTACGTTTTTTTTATTAACTTAGTTAACCAGGTACCTCCTTCGCCTTCTTGGGCACTTGCTAATGAGTTCCATGCTATATTAATACCTCAAACAAGGCTGATTTTTGCATCAGTAATAGGCTTTTGGGTATCTGGTTTCATAAACTCTTATTCCATGTCGAAACTCAAAATTCGTGGCCTAGATCTAGCATCTAGAATTCTAATTTCATCCGTTCTATCCATTACCATTGATATTTTACTTTATTTTTCAATTGGTCTCTTGGGAACCATTCCCTTTACAATATTTAAAAAATTGTTGCTCTTTGCATACTCTAAAAAACTAATTTGTGAATTATTATTTCTACCTATTATTTGGAAACTAATAGATGTATTTAAAAAAATAGAAGGGTTTGAAATATATGATATGAATACAAATTTCACACCTTTTTCTATTGATAATGTCTATAAAATCAATGATTATCGAAAAATACAAATCAATAAAAAGAAGAGCTCATTAACACAGGAGCGAATCATTGAAGATCGTTGATGGGTTTAAGGGTCTATTGATGGGTTACGCTACCTCACTTAAAAGAAATTCAAGTATTGCTTCATTAAAAATGATAGATCAAGACTCTCTTAAGGTGAGCATATATTTCAGGGGCTGTAATAAAACAAATACTTTTTTTCTATGTGATTTAGTTTTTGATACAACTATCATTTCAAGTTTACCCCCAAAATCAGCAGCAACTATAGGCTATTACTATGGGATTAACTATAAAAAAATGTTGCCTAAAAAAGGAGGCTTTAGCTTTTCACTTCAAAATGAAAAAGAAAATATTAAAAATCAAATAATCTCAATCGATCGAAGTAAAAATATTGTTTTTTCATCACAATTAAATAAGTTAGAAAGAGAGTCTGTTAAAATGCATCCTTTTGATATCATGAGCAACACAAGTCTATTATCAAATTTTCACCCTCTCCAAGCCTGTTATATTGGCATCCAGGCAGGAATAAAAAGAAATCGATAAAAGTTAAGTTAATTTTGACTCTGGCAAGTCTGGATGTTCCATTGGGTTTTGCGTCAAAACTTGCACTAACTGACCCACCTCATCAAACTCACCAACCACCAAGTCAAAGGTATCACTGATACTTAACCCGTCTACGAGTTCAGGAGAAAAGTCTCTGGATTTTCTATAATTAAAAAGGGTTAAATGTGGATCATATAGATCTGTTCGAGTAGGTTTTACATAAGTAGAAATTATAGAAAACAACCTTTCTAGCTCCCCTCTTTCTTCTGGAAGCAATGAAATCCAGTAAAGATCCCTACCAAAAGTTACGTTACTATAAGTTTTGAATGTGATCGTCATTTGAACCTGTTCAAGTTGATTGGATAGCATCACCCATAAATCAGAAATTCTTTCAGAATCATAAAAAAATTGACAGATAGTTACGTGAGGAGCTGATGCTTCCCCCAAGCAATAGCTAACTGCATTAACTTTATTATTGCCAGCTAAAGAAATAAAATCTCCAGACCTAGCTCTTGGGATAAAAACTACGCCATATTTTTTGTTCATTAAGCGTCACTCATATGATTACTTCTTTAAACGCACCCCTGATATAATAACAAACATTCATTATAAAGCGCACCAAACTATGTCTCATATAATATTCAACGGAACAATTATTTTATCCGAAACTCCATGTCTAAATGTTTACGATAGAGGATTCACACTTGGGCATGGATTATTTGAAACTATGCTAATTAATTACGGGTCAATTCCATTGCTATCTTACCATTGGGATAGATTAATGGCAAGTTCTTGTACACTTGGGATTAAATTACCCTTCAGTTATTCAAACCTCCAAGACATGACTGCCGATATAATTTCGAAGAATCAATTGTCAAATTGCAAAGGAAGTCTTCGATTAACAGTGTCCGATGGAGTATCAGAGCGCGGAATACTTGCAACTGGCAACCCCACACCGTCCTATACCTTAACTTCGGCCGCCCTGCCAGAAAACAAACGCAACTCAATGAGTGCAGCAGTTGTAGAAACACGACGAAACGAGCTATCAATGGCCTCAAGGGTCAAAAGCATTAGTTATTTGGACAATATTCTTGCTAGAAAAGAAGCGGTTATCAAAGGTGCTGACGAAGCCTTCCTTTTGAATTCGAAAGGGTTCCTAGCGGAAGGTTCTGTATCTAACGTATTCATCGTTAATAATAAAACCGTATCGACTCCTCGCATTGACGACGGAGCCCTTCCGGGGGTTGTTAGACATGTCATTTTAAATGAGCTAAACCTCGATGAAATAAAAATTAAAGAAGAAGAAATTTCATTAGAAATGCTATTAAATGCGGAGGATATTTTTATAACCAACGCATTGTTTGGAGTCATGCCGATTAATCAAATTAACGATAAAAAAATTGAAAATGGCCCCAGCATTGCAGCACTCATATCAAAAGAGTTAATAGAGCGTTTTAATTACATTTAATGATGATAGTTGGCTCCATTAAGGTGATGATTCACAACATGATTCCTCATTATTGAATAATCTGTTCCAACCACATGGATTCACAAGTTTTTTAGGAAATTATTGTAATGACTACTTTCGATCAGAAAAAAATATCTTATGAAAAATGGGGGCTATCTGACTACAAAGAGAATCTACCCAAAATAAAAAACCTAAGAAAAACATATATGCACTTCCCCTACTTATACGCATATGACGCAGCAGAAGAAGATGCCTATCATGATGCGTACATGACAGCAGGAGAACATCTTGATGCCTTCGTCGCTATTCATGATGAGGAGCTAATTGGTATCAGCATTGGCTGTCCATTAATGCGGGGCATTGCTATCTGTGCTGACCTAGTAGATACCGAATTAAGCAAAGGCAAACCTTACTATTTTGGCGACATTATTATTGACAAAAACTATTGGGGACAAGGTATTGCAAGTGCTTTATATAAAAACCACTTAAAATACATATCAAAAAAAGGTTATTCTCACGTTTTAGCATTGCTTGTAGAAAAAAATGATGATGACCCAAGAACACCATCTAAATTTAAAAAATCAGATCTTTGGAGCTCCTTTCAGTTTCATCCGACCAACTTCACCATAAACTACTCATGGAAAACATTTACGGCCTCAGGTGAGATCAAACAAGAAAAGCATACTTTGCGCGCATATATAAAAAATTTAGGGTAGCTATAGCACCTTTAAGGTGATGTTTCACAACTCTATACGCCTTTAATAAATCCATTAAGAATTTCATTAAAATACTCGCTCTCTTCTATATGTGGATAGTGAGCCGATTTAAAAAACGTTACAACGCCATTGTTTTTTGATATTACTCCTGCATGCCCATTCATTACGAAATCGTGAAAGCCATTTATCCATAATTTACGTATTTTAAGTTGATTGATATCAACTGAAAAATTTTCTTTTTTTGAATAAAGATCTTCCCTTACACTGTCAAATGTTTCGGTGTCTATTGGTAAATTGATATGTTGTTGAATGTTTTGCACGAGGTTGTAAGAGTCTATATTTGCCCAGTATAAAAAATGTCTGTCTTTGTTTTCGTGAAAAAGTGGAGCTAATTCTTTTGAAACGTCCCATACATTATCAGCATTTAGTTGATTAAATTTTTTAAGATATTTAGTATATTTTTTGGGGTTTGTTTTTTTCAAGTAAGACAAATCTAACATTAAGTTGTTTAATCTTGGGGTGATTATTGAGTTTGCAGTTGAGATAAAAACACCGGGTATTTGGGATGAAAATTTATTGTAGTAATCAACGAGTAGTTTTGCTCCATAACTATGGCCAACCAGGGCTTGAATATTAAGATGGGAATGATTTTTGATATATAACATTATTTCGTTTAAATCATTTATATTGTCTTGGTGCTGTACGAGCTTGTTTGTTTTTTTAGACCGGCCACAATTTCTTTGATCATATAAAATAACGTTGCATTGTAGGGAATTAAATAAATGGTGATTTTGAATAAGGTGTTCTAGGATCCCGCAGTTAAGTCCAGGCCCGCCATGAATAAAAAGAACGTAAGGAAGGCTTTCATTCTTTGTAAAATTCACTATGTAGAATGTTGGGTGTGGTAAAATAGTTTTTCTGTAAGCGTTCACTAATAATGTTCTTCCTGGGTGTTCCTGCGAACGTGATCAGTAATTATCGTTTGCTCATGATCACCTAATGTTCCGTTGATTTTACAAGTATGGTCAAGAATATCCATCAATCAAAATCACCTTCTAAAATCAGTTTATTTGCCACCTCAAGTACTTTATCAGAGACAGATAGGTTGATTGTACCCCCTTGCCCTCTTTTGCCTTTGTTACGTTTTATTAGGCCCTTCTCACACAAACGTTTGATCGCCGATTCTCGACTGTTACGTGTAAATGAAAGGTAATGCTCTACATCTTCACTTGAAATACTACCTGTTTTTGTTGAGCCACGTGCATTGCAAGTTTGTATCACTAGCAAAAAAAACTTTTTTTCATTTCCGGTTAAGCGTTTTATTAACTTAGTTGCCCTAAAATCTTCATCCAAAAAAGGTACTTTAGTGTCAATTACCTGTGTATGGTTGCTTGTGGGCTTCTTGCTGACAGCCTTAACTATAACTTTTTTTTCTATAATTTTTTTTTCTTGTTCTCGTGGTATTACCGTTTCTACACGCTCTTTTTTAACTGGAGGAGTTTTTGTGGCACTGGGCTTCTCTTCTTCAGCATCCATTTTTAAAGACGAAACAAGATCTGTATCCCAGCTTCTAAAGCTGGTTCTTTTAAATTTGTTTTGTTTAAAATCTACCTCATCCATTCTAGGCATAAGTATTCACCCTAATCAGCTAAAACTTCCATTTTTTTCTTGTTTTCTTTCAACGACCCATCACTTTCTTCTTTAACAAGAGAGAACTCAATTATTTCTCTCGTCAGCAAGTCTATATCTTCCTTTGCAGTTGATGATCTTAAAGAATCAAAAATTGTTTTCCCTTTAGCAACGGCATTAGGTAGCTCCTGGCTTGTTCTTATGAATGTTTTAAATAACCTACCTCTGTATTTATCATCATTGAATAAGGTTTTCAGGGTTTCATGTGACAGAGCTGTTCTTCCATCAAATTTATTCAAAATAATATAAATATCAAGCTGCTTATCATACTTATCAGCAACATTATCATTTAATTCATTTAACGTTATATTTAATCCTGAAAGTGAAAAACGCTCCGGATCCACAGGGACAATAATCCGATCAGCAGCTAAAGACGCGGAGGTTACCGCCTGTCCTAATGAAGGAGGGCAATCTATAAAAATAATGTCATAATGTTTTTTTAAGACATCAACTCTCTTTTTTATTTCCTTATCTACAGGAAGTCCATTTATAGCAAATAAATTATCAAGAACAGCATTTTCAATTCGGCTCGGTAAGATATCAATTCCAGGCAAAACAGGAACCATACAATCTTTAATATCAAGCTTCTCTCTAATTACATCTATTAAGGCTGGCTTGTCCTCAGAGTTAACCCCGCAAGCCTGCGTGAAATTACCTTGCTGATCTAAGTCAATAATTGCAACTTTGATGCCGTATAAAGATAGTCGAATGGCTGTTGAAAAAGATAAGTGCGTCTTCCCTACCCCTCCTTTTAGATTTTGCCAGCTCCAGCATGTAGGTTTTAATTTTAAGTTGAATACATCTCTAGACGTATCATGGCCAAAAGATATTTTATTTTGACGTTTAATGTAATTAAGATTTTTATTTTTTAATTGTTTATGAAGACCTGGTAGAGATATCCCAAGATAGTCAACAGCTTCTGATGCAAGCATAACAGGATTCATCATTATTATTATTCCTTTTGTTTTTAATAACATCATCTAAATAACAAGTTAATATAAATATCGTTTTTTTGCAAACTATATTAACCAATAAAATAAAATAGATTTGATTAATTTGATTTATCACTGGTGATTATAAACTTTTTTGCACCCCAATTCCGCACCCTAATCCTGCACCCTAATCCTGCACCCTAATCCTGCACCCTAATCCTGCA
>CAXBBS010000018.1:0-32211 GCA_963974485.1 uncultured Legionella sp. | reverse complement strand
CTATTCATTTAAATTATCCTTAATTTATATTAAATATATGGAAGCGTGGAGGCGCTCTAAAAGAATGTCACATGAGTGGTTTCTTTGCAAGATGCAATTCACATGTGTATAAGTTCATCATTCGCGCAGAGCGTATCCACCAGGATTTAAATAGCCTTGGAAATTAAAACAAGAAAGCTCATCATTATTGATGACGAATGATTTCAAGGCTTTACATGTCGTTCTTAAATTGCTAAATTACCCCCCATCATACACACAAAGGGCAAAGAATAATCATGAGCAATCCCCCGTATAAAAAATACATTTGCGTTATTTGCGGCTTAATTTACAATGAAGCCGAAGGATGGGAAGAAGACGGTATTGAGCCTGGCACGCGCTGGGAAGATGTTCCAGAAAACTGGTTCTGCCCAGACTGTGGCGCAAGCAAACTTGATTTTGAAATGATTGAAATGGACTAACTCAAACTAGGTTTGAGTACAACAAGCAAAATTATCGCGATCAGAAGTCCCGTTGGAACTTCATTGAATAGACGATAAAAGCGGCTTCGTCGGGTGTTATTGTTATGCTTAAATCGCTTAACATAATGCCCGCATGTCAGATGATACCCCCACAAAACAACCACAAACCCAAGTTTTGCATGCATCCACACGGCTTTTTGATAATAAGGCAGCATAAACGTCAATAACCATAAACCCAGCACCGTGGTTATAACCCCTGCAGGCCATGTTATCCCGTAGTACAAACGCCGCTCCATGATTTTAAAACGTTCTGAACTCACGGTATCATCTGCATCCGCATGGTATACAAATAAGCGTGGCAAATAAAACAGTCCCGCAAACCAGGCAACCATCGCGATAATATGAAACGCTTTCACCCATAACATGCTATGCATCATCCTAATACCCCAACCTAAATATTTATTTTATTTTATTTTTTTTAGTATCGCGTGAACGCTTCCACAAATTTAACGCCTCCACCGAAAGCGAGAAACCCATCGCAAAATAAATATAACCGCGCGGCACATGAAATTGAAAACCGTCAGCAACCAGAATCATACCGATGAGAATTAAAAAACTTAGTGCCAGCATTTTAATCGTCGGGTGTTTTTCAATAAATATACTTACGGGCTCACTCGCCCAAATCATAATCACAATTGCAAAGGTGATCGCGAGGGCCATAACCCAAAAGTGAGGTGTTAACCCTACGGCGGTTAATACACTATCCAACGAAAAAATTATGTCCATTAAGCCAATTTGAATCACAACACTACGAACGCTTGATTTAAATACTTGAGAAGTTTTAGGTTCTCCCGCCAAAGCTTCTTCGACCGATCCAACCGGTTCAACTTCGTGATGAATTTCTTGCGTTGCTTTTGCAATGAGAAAAGCCCCTCCGCCTAAAAGAAATAAATCACGTGCTGAAAAACTAAACTCAGCAAAACTTATCAATGGCGAAGTTAAACGAACCAACCAAACAGCAGAAGCCAACAAAAGAAGACGAGTAACCCATGCAAACGTAAGGCCCCATTGACGCGCGCGTTTACGTGACTCTCGTGGAAGGCGTTCAGTTAAAATAGCCAAAAAAACGAGGTTATCGATTCCCAGCACCACTTCTAAAATAATTAAAGCCACTAAACCAGACAGCAAATCCAACCATTCCATCGTATATTACTCCATATGACTTCATCAATTCACTTTCATGCAGAGTCTCTGCTATAATAGCCCGCTAGGACAGATCTAAAGTGAGCACCACCATCATAAAATTTATAAAAAAAATGTTACGTAACAAAAAGTCTAAACGACCATCCGTCAACCCAGACTATATCATACCGCGCAACCGGCATCATGTAACTAAAACAGAGATAAGCCCTAATGCGATAAGTGTACTCAATCGCTTAAACGGTGAAAAATTTGAAGCTTATCTTGTCGGTGGAGGCGTGCGTGATTTATTACTCCGAAAAAGCCCCAAAGATTTTGATATTACAACGAACGCAACGCCCCCTCAAATTCGACGTCTCTTTCGAAATGCGCGGATTATTGGGCGGCGCTTTAAACTCGCACATATTTTATTTCATCGTGAAATCATCGAAGTAGCCACCTTTCGTGGGCAAGAAAATAACGACGTCGATCAACGGACCAACGAGCAAGGTATGCTGGTCCGAGATAATGTCTATGGCACACTAGAACAAGATGCCTGGCGCCGCGACTTTACGATTAATTCGCTGTATTACGACATCCGAGACTCATCGATTGTCGATTATACCGGAGGATTTAAAGATATTGAGCGTAAGCAAGTACGTATGATTGGTGACCCCACCACGCGTTACCAAGAAGACCCTGTGCGCATGCTACGCGCCGTACGTTTTGCCGCTAAACTAAAGTTTAATATCGAATCAGAAACAGCCAAAGCTATTCCAACCTCTAAACATCTACTTGCACCGGTTGCCGGCTCACGTTTATTTGAAGAGGTCGCCAAGATTTATCAATGCGGCGCAGCAGAAGCGGTACAAACGCTTTTAGTACAGCATGAGCTTTTCGGACAGCTTTTCCCTCAAACCGATGCGCTATTGAATTCAAAACATCCGGTTAAGGCATTGCTAGAACTTGCACTCAAAAACACAGACCGACGCATTCAAGAAGACAAACCGGTGATTCCTTCATTTTTGTTTGCCGTTTTACTTTGGTTTCCCTTTATCGAACAGAAAAACAAATTCGAACAACATGCCAAGGCAACACCTGTAACACAATCTAAACAAGCATCTGAAGTCGCTGCAGATGTAAATACAGATACAGGTGAAGAACCTGAAGAGCTCGAGCCGCTGGCTGCCTTAGAAAAAAGCATGAATAACGTGCTTCGAGAGCAGTGTAAGATCACAACCATCCCTAAGCGTCACACACAAATTATTCGTGAAATCTGGCTTTTCCAATACCGTCTTCAAAAACGTACGGGAAAACGCCCACAGCAATTATTAGAGCACCCTCGCTTTCGCGCAGCGTATGATTTCTTAGCCCTGCGCGCACTTGCGGGTGATGAATCGATGGAACTCGCTGATTGGTGGACTCAGTTTCAAGATGCGGATTTTAACACCCAAAATAAAATGATGGCTGAACAAAAAAAACAAGGCACCAAACGCCGTAGAACACGGAAAAAGCCCAAAGCAACGCCCGCATCATGACAGGAACCTCCTGCTACTTAGGGCTTGGAAGTAATTTAAATTCGCCAAAGCGGCACATGCGCTTAGCCTTCCAAGCTCTTAGAACACTACCACAAACACACATTTTAAATATCTCGTCCCTGTATCAAAGCAGACCCGCAGGTGTGGTGGGTCAACCTGATTATTGCAATGCCGTGGTAAAAATTAACACTCGCCTACCCGCGCATAAACTTTTAAAGTATTGCCAAAATATTGAAACAACGCATGGCCGCGTCAGGAAAAAACGTTGGGGTTCACGCACACTTGATATTGATCTATTACTCTATGGAAAACACAGTATTCAAACACCTGCTCTAATCATACCTCACCCAAGACTTCATATACGTGATTTTATGCTCACACCGTTACTTGAATTATGGCCGGAAGCACATCTTCCTGATAAAACCCGACTGGATTCATGCCTTTTAAATTTAAAAGATACCTATATCAATCATCATTCACCTAAAACTGCCTGATTGCACGCACATTATTTACTTCACTTTTATCTTCAATATCAAGTTGAAGAACAGGGGTTTCACCAGGATGATACTGAACACCATATGCATTATCTGCGGCTACAGAACTTGTTTCGGTTGATTGCCAATAAGCATGTGGACTATTCAGCACGGAGCCACCGTATTCTTGTAATGCCTTATCAAGTGTCCCAGCATTCATTTGCTCAGCTAACAAAGAAAATTCGTTCATTGAAGGAATATACCAATCACCCAAACAATTTGTTGGCGCAGTTTGATCTGGTGTACACAAATCACCATCATTTTTTCCTGTTGCGGCCTCAACATATAAAGAAGCCGCTTGCTGTGCCGCATTTGGCGATGCCGTACTATCGATGTTCATTTGGCTTGCTATCATAAGGGTCGAGTTGGCACGTCCTGCCCCTATGCCATTAGCACTTGCGCCAACAAGAGGACAGACTCCTTGCCCACAACCAGACAAATAGGGTGCCGAAGACAAGTTGTTCAATGATACGGAAAGCCCGTGACGACCTGTTGCATCGATATAAAAAATAACACCGCCTTGATAAAAATCACCAATTGATAGAGAAGGGGTTTGACTCACCACATTATTTACAATTTTCACACCTAGTCCTGCTGTATATGTGGCTAAATCAGATACTATCGCATGGACCTGCTCAACCGTAACTGGATTCAAATTCGCAGCATAGCCCTGTCCAATAAATATTGAAATTAAACTCAAAATTATTGCTTTTATTTTCATCATATGTCCCTCATGATATTTTAGGCTTATAACACGATACTACGGAAGGAATATATTAACAATCAACTTGGGCTCACACGTAAATTTGGACAGATCTTATCAAGATGCTAGGCTAGCGTTTACAAGACGTTACAAGATACTAAGCTAAACTACCGCAAAGCACAGAAGCTTAATTGACAGCATCAATTACGATTTTTCTCGAATCCACTCGATAACCAATAAGACAGCGCCTACACAAATAGCGCTGTCAGCTAGATTAAATACAAACCAATGATAAGATTTATAAAATACATCAATAAAATCAACCACGTGACCTATACGTACGCGATCGATTAAATTACCTACAGCACCACCCAGAATCAAGGCCATAGCAAACGCTTAAAGTATTGCCAAAATATTGAAACAACACATGGCCGCTTCCGAAAAAAACATTGGGGTTCGCGCACACTTGATATTGATCTATTACTCTATTGGAGTAACTGCCCAGGTAGTTTCAAATAGACTATAATTATCACAAGTTATGAGTAATTTTGAGGGGAACATCATGAATAACCAAAACGCGGACAAGGTCAATGATTCTTCATGGGAAAGGCCCATATTAGCTGTGGGCGTTGCTATCATAGCGGGCGGCATAGCAGCGTTAGCCATGACCGGTGGGCTGGCTCTACCAATAGCTGCACCTATCATTACGTTAGGAACGACGTTAATTAATACTTACGCTGCAGGGAAATCCGCGGCAGTCCTTGCTACAGACGTAGCTCTACCTGTCATATCAACCGTTACTACGAATCTTATGTCTTCCGACCAAGCAACCGTGAAAGCTACTATTACGCTCCACCCGCCTACATCGAGACGTGATGAACTTGAGTCCGCTATTATCGACGCTGACGAGACAAAGCCTGTTGCCGACACGGATGCACCTGAGACGGAGCCGAGTCCTGACCATGAGCCACCTTCTTTAGGCTAAAGTGATTAAATCTTTGAATAAAGCATTTTGGCGCGAGCAATATCCATGAGATCTATACCGCCCTGTGGGGGTATTTCTAAAAAATACGTGACTTGCCAATCTTGAGTTCTTTGAGCTTGACGATTCAAGTTCGTATCCCAAGGCGGATAGACACGCATAGCCCGTTTTCCACCTTGACCATCCATTGAAAAAATGTTTTTCTGAGCTAAAACTGATTTTGGAAAGATAAACTGCCCGCATCGATCATCTTTACGTGTATGAATAACAAAAAAATCAACCGAATCAGATATATCATAAGGCTGAATGGGCCCCTTGCCTATTCGCTTCCATAGCGTAACAAATTGGCCTGTTTTTGTTGGGGTAATTTTAGCAACGCGGAATCTTACAGCACGGCTATTTACCTTAAACGCATAAGCCGCATATTCAGCGCTTTCTAATTCCATTTCAGGTTGTGTACAGTCGAACCCGGATACATCATAAATACGATGCATGGCATGCATGAGTTCTGGATGGATTATATTTTTATGAGGCATTATTTTCTCGAATCCACTCGATAGCTAATAAAACAGCACCCACACAAATAGCGCTGTCAGCTAGATTAAAGACAGGCCAATGATACGATTTATAAAATACATCAATAAAATCAACCACGTAACCTATACGTACGCGATCGATTAAATTACCTACGGCCCCCCCCAGAATTAAAGCCATCGCAAACGCTTGCTTAAACAAACGAGCTGTATTCAAGCGCACAATCCAAACCACCAACACAAGGCTTATGAGCATGCTAAAGCCTGAAAAAAACCACATATGCCAGCGACCCGAGTCGGCTAAAAAACTAAAAGCCGAACCCGAATTAAACGCAAGCGTCCATGACAACATAGGAAGCACAGGTTTAGCATCATAAGGCGTTAAAAAAGCCAGCGCCCAATATTTTGTAAGTTGATCACATAACACCACCACCAAGCTTACAAAAAATATCAGCGCTTTTTTCATGCCCACTGCCTCACTTCACCACCAGTACTCGAATCAGATAAATTTGTCACACAACGTGCGCATAATTCCGGATGCTCGGCTTCTTGGCCCACATCAGGTACACGATGCCAGCATCGAACACATTTTTCTGCATCTACAGAAGCCACGTCAATTGCAAGACCCAACGTTGGGTTTGTAACAAGATGCTCGGGTTTCTCATGAAGTGGCAATAAAGTAGCGCCTGAAGTAATCAAAATAAAACGTAATTCATCGCCCAGCGGCTTCAGTAATTTCTCAGCGGACTCGTTCGCATACAGCGTCACATGGGCAGCTAACGATGAACCAATATTACCGGCTTTACGTGCTGATTCTAAAGCTTGATTCACCTCTTCTCGAATCGCGTACACACGCTCCCAACGAACATCATCCACCGGCTCAATATCAGGCCACGCCTCATACCACGGCTCAAGAAAAATAGACTCGCCAGCAAATCCCGGAATCGCTTCCCAGATTTCGTCTGCCGTGAACGACAAAATAGGTGCAAACCAACGAACCAGCGCTTGCACCAAATGATACATCGCATTTTGACATGAACGTCGTGCAGCGCTATCAACACCTGTTGTGTATTGCCTATCTTTAATAATATCGAGATAAAACCCACCCAGTTCAATCGAGCAGAAATGATGAATTTTTTGGTAAATCACATGAAACTGATAGCTTTCATACGCTTCAATAATTTCCGCTTGCAACGCTTTAGCACGCCCAATCACCCAGCGGTCTAGCTCAACCCATTGCTCTGATGGCAAAGCATGTTGCTTGATATCAAAATCAAATAAATTAGATAATAAAAAACGGGATGTGTTACGAATGCGTCGATAAACATCGGCATTGCGTTTAATAATTTCTTCCGAAATACTGACTTCGTTTTTATAATCTGTTGATGCCACCCACAGGCGTAAAATATCAGCCCCGTGTTGCTTAACCAAGGTTTCTAACGCAATATAATTGCCTTTGGATTTCGAGAATTTCTTACCTTCGGCATCCACCACATAACCATGGGTGAGTACGGATTTAAATGGCGGCATACCATGCATGGCAACAGCGGTTGTAATGGATGAATTAAACCAACCTCGATGTTGATCTGATCCTTCTAAATATAAATCAGCAATTGTGTTTGAACCACCTTCAGGGTTGAGTACTGCGCGATGTGACACGCCCGAATCAAACCACACATCAAGCACATCCATCGATTTTTCATACTCAGCATGCTCGTCGCCTAAGAGTTCAGCTGCGTCCAATTCAAACCACGCTTCAATACCTGTTTGTTCAATACGTTTGGCAACGGCTTCCATCAAGGCCGGGGTATCAGGATGCAAAGCACCGGTTGTGCGATGCATAAAAAATGGAATAGGAATACCCCAAGCACGTTGCCGTGAGATACACCAATCAGGCCGGCCTTCCACCATGCCATGAATACGTGCCTTACCCCACCCAGGGATCCATTCTACGGTGTTAATTTGATCGAGCAAGCGAGCGCGTAAACCGTTCGCATCCATCCCAATAAACCATTGTGGGGTTGCACGAAAAATAAGCGGCGTTTTATGACGCCAGCAATGCGGGTAGCTATGCTTGAGTTGCGCATGATGAAGAAGTACGTTTTTCTCACGCAGGGCCTCCAAAATAGGCTCCTCTGCACTTCGTACATTGAGCCCAGCAAACAACGGTGTTTCTTCTGAGTAACAACCGTTTGCAAGCACCGGGTTCACGCATGGTAATTGGTTATTAACTCCAATCCAATAATCATCTGGCCCGTGAGCGGGTGCTGTATGCACGCAGCCTGTACCTGATTCGGTTGTCACATGTGTACTTAACACCACTGGAACCGAGCGCTCAAATAACGGGTGCTTGAGGCTTATTCGATCAAATGCTTGACCCACGGCCTGTCCACATACAACCGCGTCGGTTATGTCATAGCGTGCTAACGTTGTTTGATTCAAATCTTCAGCAAGCACCATGTATTGCGTACCGGTATCAACCAGAACATAATTAAATTCAGGGTGCACAGATACCGCTTCGTTGGCTGGCAAGGTCCAAGGCGTTGTGGTCCAAATCGGGAGAAATACAGGCTTGGGCGGTATATTATCTCCAAAACACGCGAGAACTTGTGTGGGATCGACCGCATAAAACGCCACATCAATCGATGCCGATTGTTTATCTTCGTACTCAACTTCGGCTTCAGCCAAAGCCGAACGGCAATCTAAACACCAATGCACAGGCTTAAAGCCCTGCTGCAGATGCCCGCCTTCTAAAATATCTGCCAGTGCACGCACGACATTAGCTTCATATGTAAAATCCATGGTGACATAAGGATTTTGCCAATCGCCTAACACGCCCAGACGTTCAAATTCATTGCGCTGAATATCAAGCTGTCCAGCGGCATATTTACGGCAATGCTCACGAAATGTTTTCGTATCCACTTTAACGCCGGCTTTACCTACTTTTTTCTCAACATTGAGCTCAATCGGTAAGCCATGACAATCCCAACCAGGAACAAACGGCGCATCAAAACCGCTCATGGTTTTAGATTTAATAATAATATCTTTGAGAAGTTTATTGAGCGCATGCCCACAATGCAGATGACCGTTGGCGTACGGAGGCCCATCATGTAAAATAAACGTAGGCTTACCCGCGCGTGATACACGAATTTTAGAATACAAATCCTCAGCTTTCCAAGCAGCTAAGCGCGTAGGCTCACGCCCGGCAAGATTGGCTTTCATGGGAAACGTTGTGTGCGGTAAATTCAGTGTTGCTTTGTATTCAGTCATGATGTCACTCTAAGAAGAAATTTGGGTTTCAAGACGAGGTAAGATTTTTTTTGCATCCAGAATATCTGTTTTTATTTGGTTAATTAAAGCATCTAACGAAGCGAATTTTACCTCACCTCGCAGTTTATGTAAAAAATACACCTCAAGATGTTCGTGATAAAGCGAACCATCAAAATCAAACAGATGTACTTCCAAACGATGGGTCAAACCATCGATTGTAGGTCGTCGTCCAACATTGGCAACGCCTTGATATATTTGCCCATTCGCGCGCCGTACATTGACACAAAATACACCGGTAAACGGTAAGACCAAGCGATTAAGCTGGATATTCGCGGTAGGTACGCCCCATGTTCGTCCAATACCATCACCAAAAACCACACGTCCGTACATACTGTACGGTCGGCCTAAAAGCTCAGCTGCATCATGCATACGTCCCGCATCAAGCAAACCACGAATACGTGTTGAACTCACGCGAGCCGAGGCAAGCATCATGTCAGCATACACCTGTACATCACAATGATGCTGGGTAGCCAGACGCTTAAGCAACGCTAAATCACCCATGCGACCGTGGCCAAATCGAAAGTCTTCACCAACCAGTAATAATTGCGTTTGAAATTTTTCAAAAATAAATTGCTTAGCAAACACCTCGGCAGGCATCGAGGCTAACGTGCGATTAAACCCTAAGCAACCGACATAATCAATCCCAAGCTGGGAGAGCTGACGCCATTTTTCTTTAAAATTAGTTAATCGTGCTGAAGCCTGTTCAGGATTAAAATACTCCGGTGGCTGAGGCTCAAAAAGCACAACCAACGTGGGAAGATTTAAGCGACGGCCTTCTGCTTTTAGAGCGTGTAACAGAGCCTGATGCCCGCGATGCACCCCATCAAAATTACCAATCGTGGCCACCGTGCCTTGTTCTGGCATGCTGGTGGCCTTATGAACTGATCGTAACAACTTCATATTAAAAAACTACTTAAAAATACTGCAATTCAATGATCATGCTTTGGGTTGAGGCTGAACAATCAACATATCGCAATGCGATGCATGCAAAATAGCGTTTGCTGTAGAGCCCAAAAGCAGACCTAAACCATGCTTACCGTGACTTCCGGTAACAATGAGATCAATTTTCTGTTCGTCTGCGATACGCAAAATTTCATTTTTAATCGAACCAAACTCAAGCAAACGATGTTTTTCATCCACACCTAATTGATTAGCGAGCGCATTTAATTCTTTTTCTGCCTGCTCACGAATAGAAACTTCAACTTCAGCAAACCCTGCAAAGCCTGGGTATGCATACGCAGGAATAGGCTCGACCACATGAACCAATAACAAATCAGCCCCATTTTCATCCGCTATCTTCTTTGCTTTATGAGCAGCATTAATACCAATCTCATCAAAATCTGTCGCAAACAATACCTTTTTATACATGCTTTTCTCCCTTAGATTTATCTATTAGATTTATCTATATTTTGATAGCTCTATCTTAAGTAAAACTGACCGCGTCAGCAAGCACATGCATCACATCTTGCTCTGAAACCGATGCTTCCACATAACATTCACCTAATTTTTTGATTAAAATAAAACGTAATTTATTTTTTTGTACTTTTTTATCTTGATACATCAGTTCATACATCGCAGATAACGAGATATCTGATGGAATACGGCGAGGTAAGCCTGCATGTTGTAATAACGCATCCACCTGATTGACATCAGCTAAGCTTAAACAACCCAAATTATGAGAGAGTCGCGCTGCACAATACAATCCAATAGCAACGGCCTCACCGTGCAACCAACGCTCATAATGCGTCACGGCTTCGAGTGCATGAGCAAACGTATGCCCTAAATTCAACAAAGCACGCTGGCCCGTTGATTCTCGCTCATCCTGTTGGATAATCCTCGCTTTAATTCGGCAGCACTGGGCAATCAGCAACGGCAAAGCCTGCTTATCTAATAAAACATGCGCTAATTGACCTAAAAAATCACCACCCACAAGCACGCCATACTTAATCACCTCAGCCAAACCTGCTCGAAACTCACGCTCCGGGAGTGTATCCAACATAGCCACATCAATAAAAACCGCACAAGGCTGATGAAAACTTCCGACGGCGTTTTTAGCACCTGGGTAATTAATCGCTGTTTTTCCGCCTACAGCGGAGTCCACTTGCGCAAGCAGTGTCGTAGGAATCTGAATGCACGCCACACCTCGGTGATACGTTGAAGCAGCAAACCCGGTGATATCACCAATAACCCCACCCCCAAGCGCAATCAATACCGTATCTCGGTGATGCTTGTATTGAATTAAGGCTTTATGAATTTTGGCAACGCTTGCTTGAGTTTTGTATGCCTCGCCGTCGGGTAAAATAACCACCTGGCATTGAATATGACATAATGCTTCACGCAAACGATCTAAATAAAGAGGAGCCAACGTTTGATTGGTAACAATCAGTGCTTGTGTTCCAGGTATGACTGCTTGAAGGCGTGCGGCATCGTGTAACAGATGCCGGCCTATATATATGGTGTAACGCAGATGAGGAAGCTTAACCTCAACTTCCTGTAAGACCTCAGACTTCCCCATAGATATATTTAACAATATTGTTAGTCACTGCTTTAACCGTAAGCTTATCTGTTTCAAAGCTTACATCAGCTAATTCTTCATAAAATGGCTCACGTTCGTCACGTAAACTTTCAAGCCGGCCGGTTAAATCATCGGTCTGCAGTAACGGACGTTTCGTGTCGCGTTTGGTACGCTCGAATTGTTGCTGAAGCGACGTTCTTAAATAAATCACCGTTCCGCGAGCAGCCAAAGCATTTCGATTTTCAGGTGTGATCACAACACCACCACCTGTGGCTAATACAATATTTGTTTTTTGTGTTAATTCTTCAATTACTTTTTGTTCACGACGACGGAAACCTTCGTCACCTTCCACGTCAAAAATCCAGGAGAGATCTGCTCCTGCTCGCTCTTCAATCACTTCATCGGAATCATAAAAACTTAGTTTAAGCTCACGAGCCAATGTACGGCCAATTGTGCTCTTACCTGCTCCCATAGGTCCAATAAGAAAGATATTTCGTACCTTAACGATGCTCATGTCTACTTACATACCCCTCTCAACGTCCAACCAGTCCAACCAAAATAAACCGCATTGAGTGCCGTGCTTATGCTTGTTTTAAAATAAATAACTGGGCAATTCTAGCACGCGTTATTCCTTATCGCACCCTTATCATTAAGTAATCCCTTATATCACGTTCGAATAGTAACGTAACTTCTTGAAAATTGGAATTCTTCTTCGATACCTCATGATAGTATTTTTTATAAGCCTGTGTTAATTTTGATGAATTTAATTACTTTTATTCTTAAGTTTATGTTGTTAGGAGTTCGAAATGGGATTTGAGACCTTATCTTGCGCCATCGCACACGTGATTATGGACTACCATGCTTACAGAACAAATACACCTTTACTTGATACAGATACTTCGATTAAAAATATTTTGCACTGCAGTACGGATGAAAGAGATCGTATTCTCAAAGAAAAAATAATTGAAGCCACCACGGATAATAACAGTTGCCGCCTCACGCTACTCCAATACATGCACTTTGGTATATCCCTATCAGAAAAAGCACGCATCATAGAAAATCCGGACGAACAGAAAGCACTGCACCTTCAGTTGGTTGAGTTTATTCAAAACATCCAACGTCTTTTTGTATTTACACCCGCTAATCTATTTATTACCGACAGATTGCTTGTCTCTTTAGGTACAGAACAGAGCCTGGCTGTTTATAAATTAAATTCTCCAGCAGCCGAAGCCTACAAACTTACGCACACATTTTTTTCAACAATTAAGCTTTCGCCAAGCAGTACAGAAAGTACAGAAGCTGAAATTCAACACTATATTAACGATTTATTTTTATTCAAACAAAATCAAGCTTTATCACAAGATAATAGCTCGCTTGAAGACAGCATTGCGTCCATCACTCAATACATGAATACACTGGAAAGCCAAATCGACCAAGCAACAACAAAAACAACACTGATATTTAATTTATTACACCAAAAACAGGAAACTCATGTTTCTACACATAACACAGATAACACTGATAATAATCATGAAGCACATGCAACCCGAGATTGGGAATTTGTTACGCTTGGCTCATCAATCACCTCTGAAGTCGAACTAGAAAATCAAAGATTAATCAATCACAACCAAGAACTAACAAAGATTTATGAAGAAAAACAACAGCGCTGCATTATACTTGAGAGCACGCTCACAACATTACAAAACAAGGCCAAGGTCAAATCCGATCCCGAGCATATCGCCCTCGCGACCCCAGAGCTTCATTTAGGTTTATCTCGCCGAAAAACAACACACAACGCTGTCGTTACAGAGCAACCCATGCGCAGAGATTCAACCGAATCCACTGATAATCATGCCATGACAGCATGCCGCACTACCTCGATGTTTAAATCCGGTAAATTTTCTTTGTTTAACTTACTGATGAAATCGCTCGATGCATCTCACAACTTCTCAGATTCCGCGAGCTCAGACTCTACGAATTCTAAATCAAGCTTAACCTAGTAAAAAACACGAAGTTCAACTAACCTTAGATTTACACAACCAAGCGACACATACTTATGAAAATACATCTCTCTATTTTTTGGCGAAAAGGCTTGTGGGCACTCATGAGCCTTTCTTTTTTGTTGCTTATTTGCTTTGGCGGTTTCTATATCTATGCTGAAAGTCAGCTACCTGATGTTGATTCATTAAAAAACATTCAACTACAAGTACCTTTACAGATTTATAGCCAAGAAGGGCAATTAATCCAAGAATATGGTGAGAAAAAGCGTATTCCCGTGACCTACGATGAGATTCCTCAGGCACTTGTTCATGCACTGGTCGCCACCGAAGACCAACGTTTTTTTGAACATCCTGGCGTGGATGTGATGGGCCTTGGCCGTGCTGCCGTGCGTATGATACAAACCGGCACAAAATCTCAAGGTGGTAGTACCATTACGATGCAGGTTGCACGTAACTTTTTTCTCAACCGTAAAAAAACGTTTCTTCGAAAATTTAACGAAATTTTGCTTGCCATAAAAATCGATCGCGAGCTCTCCAAAGAAAAAATTTTAGAACTCTATTTGAATAAAATCTATTTAGGTAACCGCGCATACGGTGTCGGCGCTGCGGCGCAAGTGTATTACGGAAAAGAACTCAAAGAGCTGAGTTTGGCACAATTGGCGATGATTGCAGGCTTGCCTCAGGCACCCTCCTCGCAAAACCCTATTGCCAACCCAACGGCGGCTAAAAAACGACGTAATCACGTACTCGAACGTTTACTCGAAACCGATTACATCACACAAGAAGCCTACCAAGAAGCCATCAATGAACCCATCACAGCACGTTATCATGGGGTTGAAACCGAAGCCGAAGCACCCTACGTTGCAGAAATGATTCGCCAGTCACTCTACGATCACTTTGGACCCGATGCCTACACACGCGGCTATAAAGTTTACACAACCATTCATGCCGATCTACAAGACAAAGCAAACAGCTCCGTCCAAAAGCACTTATTAGCCTACGATCATCGCCACGGTTATCGCGGCCCCGTCAGCAAGCTTACGCCACTTGAAGATTATCCACTTAAAACATTACGCACCACACTCAAGCATTATCCTGTGGTGAACGAACTTATCCCGGTAATTATTCTATCGGTAGAACATCAAGAGGCGACCGCACTTACACAAGCAGGTGATACCATCACGATTCCCTGGTCAGGCCTTTCTTGGGCAAGACCGTCGCTTAAAAAACACGGCTGGGTTGGGAAACTACCCGAACGCGCATCACAAGTGGTTTCAAAAGGCGATGTGGTCTACATAACCAAAAATAATAAACGTGATACATGGGAGCTCACACAAATCCCTCAAGCAGAAGCGGCTTTGGTGGCGCTTAATCCATCCAACGGCGCCATTGAAGCCTTGGTGGGTGGATTTAATTTTCAACGCAGTAAATTTAACAGAGCAACCCAAGCTGACAGGCAACCCGGTTCAAGTTTTAAACCGTTTATTTATGCAGGTGCACTCGCGAAAGGCTACACACTGGCGACACTCATCAACGACGCCCCGATCGCGATGGACGACCCCAGTCAAGAAGGCCTATGGCGACCACATAATGCAAACCATACATTCAACGGCCCCACCCGGTTTAAGGCAGCTTTAACCGGCTCACGTAATCTCGTGTCTATTCGAATTTTAGATGATATAGGCATTGATTACGCGGTTGATTTTGTAAGCCGTTTTGGCTTCCACAAAGAAAATTTACCCCATACGTTATCGCTCGTACTCGGCACGCTGACCACTAGTCCGCTTGATTTAGCATCTGCGTACGCCGTATTTGCAAATAACGGCTATAAAGTAGAGCCCTATCTTATAGATAAAATCATCGACGCTGACGGTCATGTTTTATTACAAGCCACCCCCACACAAGTACCGCCCGATGATGGTAGTATTATTGAATCAGTTCATATGCCAGCCCCTCGCGTGCTCTCGGAAGAAGTCGCTTTTCTCATGAACACAGCCTTGCGAGGCGTTGTTCAAGGCGGAACAGCTCGCGCAGCACAAGTACTCAACCGGCAAGATATCGCCGGTAAAACAGGTACCACGAATAATCAAATCGACGCGTGGTTTGCAGGCTACAACCCCGATCTTGTGGTCACAACCTGGGTAGGCTTTGATAACCCAAGCCCATTACATGAGTATGCATCAGGACTCAGCCTACCACTTTGGGTTGATTTTATGCGGACCGCACTCCAAGATAAGCCTGAGCAAGAACTCAACATACCGGAGCATATTGTAAGTAGACAAATTAATCGTGACACAGGCCTGCTCGACACCAGCAATAGCGCATCGAGCATCCAAGAATACTTCCATGAAGATTCGCTTCCCGACGAAGCGTCGTCTCACGCCCATTCATCAGATGAAGACGAGAGCACACCGACAAGACAAGATAAAAAAACACAACAAGACTATTTGTTTTGACTTCGTTTAAACACTCACTTCAGGTATACGCTCATAGAGTTCTTCCTGATGCTGTTGCAGAATACCTTGCTTCAGACCAAAGAACCCAGCCGTTGCAAGCCCTGCCCCTGCCAGGGCAATCCCCACAGGTACGAGAGGTGCCACAGGAGTTAGCATCAGCGCTGTAAGCGCTATAGCCACCACAGCAACACCTAAAACAAGCGCAAAACCACCCAATATTTCTAAATTTAATCCCTGAAACAAGGCATCAGAATCAGGGCTTTCAAATATCTCTTCAAACTCAGCTATTCGCTGAATCTTGTTATCAAGTTGAGTATTGCTAGCTTCTAACTTAGCTTGAGAAACATCACGTTCACCTTCTACTGATATTTTTTCAGCGAGTAATGCACGATTATTTTCGTCTTGAGAGACAAGACCTGCTTCTAGATCCACAAGCCTTCGATGATGAAATTCTAGTTTAGTCTTGCGCGCTTCCAGCTCTTGGTGAATATGGTTATTTTCTTCTAGAAGCTCAATATTGTCTACTCGAAGCTGAGCACTCTTTATTTTGAACCCTGAATTTTCTACTTGAAGTTGCTGATTCTTTGCATTCAATAACCTATTAGCTTCTTTTTGAGCTTGAACACGACTTAATGCTCTATCATGTAAACCAGATAGGATTAAATGCTGTTGTTTATCCTTCATTAGCGCATCACGACGTGAAGCCAAAAGAGTTAGACTTTTCTCTAATACATTTTGATTATCCATTAACTTCGGCTGCACATGTTTAAATGCTTGAAAATACTTCGTTAAAATTTCTAAATGCATCTTAAACTGTTCGAGCTGATAAATTTTATCATCGAAAATCTTAATATTTCGTTCATCACAACTGAGTAAATTAAAGACATCCTGTTGATGTGAAACGGTCAGCGCATGCAAATCCTCAGATAAATTGTCCATTAAATATAACTTCAACCCTTGAACCAGCTGAGTCAACTCAGCTTGACGGTCTGATTGAATTTCAATATTAATAGCGCGCTGAATCACCGCTAAAATATCAGCTTTGGCTTCATCAGAAAGATTATTCCTCAGGTACGTTTGCACCAACCCGGACAACATCATTTGTATACTGCTCTTGATTTTTTGGGTTAACTTTCCTTGCGTATCATGCTCACTAAGAATACTTTGTATGCTCCCAATATTATTATCAAAATTATCTAAAATTGTTTTAAGGCTCTCGACAGGCGTTTGTTCTTCCGTGAGCTGAAGCTCATTTCTCAGGAATAAGCGAGCATGCACGGCATTAACAAACTGCTCACTTTGAAACGATACAATACTTTTAAGCGAGCTATCGCCTGAACCACCTACATGTATCAACCGATCATGGTTCAGACTCATCATACCCAAGGTAGAATAGCTTTGAACACTGCCTTCCTGACCATGAAGAAGCCATTTTGAGACATAGCTCGTTTGATTAAAGGCCGTATATGCCGATTTATTTATTAGAATAATCGCATACGTTGCTAACTTTATATTTTGTTTTTCTTGGGGATCTGCATCACGATAATTTTCAAATAACACAGTAAGATCATTATCTCTCTGACCATAATCACTATCAAATCGAACACCATGAGCCGTAAAGAAATCATACAACGCATACAACGTAATATCTTGGACTTCTTTCGTTTTAAGCTTAGAATAATCAGTAGTATTTAAACACTGATCATAAGGATTACCACTAGCCGTCCCATGATGACCCGGTAAGTTCATCAGTGTGAATGTTGTTTTTTGAGGGTCAAGTGCATGTGGCACAATCGCTTTAAACCCTCGCGTACGCTCATTCTCAAGTAGTATTTCGCGACAATCTTTGACGATAGGTGGTATTTGATAATAACGTTCGTCTTTCACTTGAGCGACACTGAACCCCATAACACGACCGCCAGGTACGGGATCAAGTAAGCACAAATTAACTTCGAGCTCAGCCATGTTTTCTCTGAGTACTGACACGTTAGCAAACAAAGCCGCAGTATAAGGCGATAATTTTTTTTTAAAATGCTCCTTTGTTTCCTTATGTTCACTATCGCACAGCAACTCAAATAATTGCTCTTCCGAACCAATATGTGTATCAGCAGCCTCGCACAATACCTTTTGAATGCGAGCGAGTTCATGGGATGCAATAATAGACTCAACCGCACCTCGACTATGCCCAATAATATTAATAACCCGTTCACCATCAGCGATGGTGGGCAGCATATCGGCTACACCCTGAGCCATAATGTCATAAAAATTAGAGCCATCCGTTACCGGTCCATTATACACGCGAGCCGTGCGATTTCTCACACCTACACCATGAGGCCTGGGCTTAAAAATACGATCCATGACATAGCTTAACGTTTCTCCCCGAGGGGTACCTAAGTAATTATAAATCGTTTCCACTGTATCTGTGCCTAAATAAGCTGCGGAGTAAGCCATGATGAGCCTCTTAAAACCAACTGATGTTGCTTAATATATTAACACAAAACCCTTTTTATGCGTATATTTTAATCATTGTTTTTTTTTCTGGCGAATCATCAAACGCAAACTATACTTAACATAACGACTTAATCTTACGGACAAACCTAGGTGCTCATATGGAAAAATCAGCGTTAGAACAAGAAATTGCCTCGTTACGTCGAGAAGTCGAGCGATTACGACACGAACAACCAGAAACCAAGATCAAGACTGAAACAACAGAACACCCTACATTAACGATAAATGAAGATGCGAAAGAAGCACTAACCAAGTTTTTAACGCACGTAAAAAAAGACTATGAGAATCTTTCACCAGCAACCACCTTATGTATCTTTGCTTTAGGTGCCCTGTTTGGTCGCGTATTGACTCGTGGTAAAGGAGATCGCTGATGAACGGAAATTTTGATAAAAAACTTAATCTATACCTACGTAGTGAACGTGCCATGCTCGATATTTTTGTACGCGATCAATTACGTCAAGCATTTTTTGTAAGTCTTGGTTTGATTGCTTTATTCACAGCGCTTATTATGTTTGATATCGCCATGTTTGTTACACTTCAGCATTATTTTACAGCCAATATTACGGCGTTTATTTTAGCAGGCAGTCATGTTGTGCTTTGCTTAATATTTATTTTGTGCGCGAAGCATAAAAAAAATCAACGCGATATTGAAGCGCTTCGAGATATTCGAGATTTTGCTAAAGAGCAAGTGTGCCAAGATATAAAAATCGCAACGGATGATGTGATACACATGGGCAAATCAGTAAAAAACATCACCCATGATGTATCATCGATTTTTAGTGGTGAGGCCTTTGGATTAGCGGGCCTCGTTCCGATTATACACAGTATTTTAAAGCGGAAATAACTAGTCTGTAAGCGCATCTCGGGCTGAAACATAATCATATCCCAAGTCACGAGCTACGGCTTCACACGTGACTTGGCCATGATGGATATTTAAACCATCGGCTAAATGTGGATCGCTCAGCAGAGCATTTTTTAGCCCCTTCGTCACTAAACTCAAAATATAAGGTAGCGTTGCATTATTGAGTGCAAACGTCGATGTTCTTGGCACAGCGCCAGGCATGTTGGTCACACAATAATGAACCACGCCATTCACCATATACGTCGGTTCATGATGGGTCGTTGGACGACTACTTTCAAAACACCCTCCTTGGTCAATCGCAACATCCACCATCACCGAACCAGGTCGCATGACGTCAAGCATCGCATTACTGACCAAACGAGGCGCTGCAGCACCTGGGACTAACACCGCACCAATCACTAAATCAGCATGGGTGACATAATGCTCCAGTGCTTCGGCCGTTGAATAAATCGCATTAATTTTTGAACCAAACTGGAAATCAAGTACACGAAGACGCGCCAACGACCGATCGAGCACGGTCACTTGCGCCTCCATGCCCATGGCCATACGTGCGGCATTGGTACCAACAACACCTCCTCCAATCACAACAACGTTAGCAGGAGCAACACCTGGCACCCCCCCTAATAAGATTCCAGCACCACCTTGGGTCATTTCTAAGCAGTGAGCGCCCGCTTGTATCGACATACGTCCGGCAACCTGCGACATAGGCGTTAAGAGTGGCAAACCACCTCCGGGCTCTGTGACAGTTTCATAAGCAATGGCCGTCACACCTGATTCTTTAAGTAAGCGTGTTTGCATCGGATCGGGAGCAAGGTGCAAATACGTAAATAAAATTTGGCCCTCTCGAAGTCTTCGGCATTCAATCGGCTGAGGTTCTTTTACTTTAATAATTAAATCCGCGCGATCAAAAATCTCATCGGCTGTATCCACGATTTCAGCGCCGGCTAATTCATATGCTTCGTCAGAAATGCCAATACCTAGCCCCGCATTTTTTTCAATAATCACGCGCCCACCGGTACGGATAATTTCGCGCACACTTCCAGGAACAAGACCCACACGCATTTCTTGCGCTTTAATTTCTTTTGGCACACCAACTAACATAGATTTCACTCCAATTATTCTTACTATTATTTTTTATTTTTATGCCTTTATTTTCTCAATCAGTTCAGGAACGATTTTAAATAAATCTCCTACTAATGCGTAATCAGCAACTTGGAAAATAGGCGCCTCTTCATCTTTATTAATAGCGACAATGATTTTGGAATCTTTAATACCGGCCACATGCTGTATCGCACCCGAAATCCCCACAGCCATATATAAATTAGGAGCAACGATTTTTCCGGTCTGCCCCACTTGATGATCGTTTGAAATAAAACCGGCATCAACCGCCGCACGTGAGGCCCCAACAGCCGCCCCTAATACATCAGCTAAATCTTCAATTAACTTAAAATGCTCCGTACTTTGTAAGCCTCGCCCTCCCGAAACCACACGCTTGGCACTTGAAAGGTCGGGGCGCTCAGAAATACTCGATGAAGCATCAATAAACGCTATTTTAGATGGCTCTACTGCTACATCAAGCACTTCAATAGTACATGGCGGTTGCTCATCAACCACCGCATCAAACGCTGTGGTTCGAATGGTTAATAACTTAATCGCATCCAAAACACGCACGGTTTCAATCGCATTACCTGCATAAATAGGATGTTCAAACGTATCTGAATCAATAATTTTCGTCACATCTGAGATTTGCGTTACATCAAGCTTAGCTGCAACACGCGGTAAAATATCTTTACCAAACGTTGTTGCTGGCGCAAGAATAGCGTCAAAATCTTGTGCACACGCCACCACCAGCGCACTTACATTATCAGCAAAAAAATGGGTATAAGCCGGATCATCCACAAGAAAAATTTTCGTAACACCTTCAAGTTTAGCGGCCTCGTCTGCAACCGCACCACATCCAGCACCTGCTACCAATAGAATAACTTCATCTCCTAACGCACGTGCCGCGTTAAGTACATGAGCCGTTGAAGGATGTATATGAGCATGATCATGCTCAACCAGAACTAAAACACGCATTGTCAACTCCCTTGTCAAAGTACTTTGGCTTCATGTCGTAATTTTTCTAAAAGTTCATCCACCGATGCAACTTTTACGCCAGCTTGGCGCACGCTTGGTGGCTTAACCGAGATGATTTCAATATGTTTTTTAAGCTCAACACCAAGCTCTGATGCAAGCACAACATCTAATGGCTTTCGCTTAGCCTTCATAATATTAGGCAGGCTTGCATAACGTGGTTCATTGAGTCGCAAATCTGTACTCACCACTGCAGGCAAATCTAGGCTTATGGTTTCGAGACCTGCGTCCACTTCACGAGTCACCGTGAGTTTTTTAGAATCAACATCCATCACCAAAGCTGAGGCAAACGTGGCTTGAGGCCAATCGAGCAATGCCGCGAGCATTTGAGGTGTTTGGTTATTATCACCATCAATCGCTTGCTTACCTAAAAGCACTAAATCAGGCGATTCTTTTTCAACGATAGCATGCAATAATTTAGCAATATTTAAGCTTTCAAATACGTCATCTGTTTTGATATGTATCGCACGATGTGCGCCAAGCGCTAAAGCATGCCGAAGGGTCTCAAGGCAAGCATCTGAGCCTATACTTACCGCAACCACCTCGGTTACAAGATTTTTTTCAAATAATCGCAACGCTTCTTCTATAGCGATTTCATCAAAAGGATTCATGGCATGTTTTACATGCTCGGTTTCAACCTCTTGATGATTGGGCTTAACCCGTATTTTTACATAAGGGTCAACCACGCGTTTCACTGCAACCAATACTTTCATGATATGCGTTCCTCACTGAATATTTGCCAAAAATTTAGTTCATCACACGCCATGAACCATCGGCTTGACGACAGGCTTTACCATAAATTTGTTCTTGTTTACCACCAATGTTGGCATAGGTTGTGTATTCACGACACGGTTGGTCGTTACGATAATATGTACGTGTCGGCGTGACACTGTATTGATCGCCCGAATCAGGATTTTTCCAACTGGTTTTTTTGCCTGTGGGCGCAGTTTCTAAGGCACGCTCCATGTTTATTTTATCTTGGCGATCCATATGCGCGCCGATTTTTCCACCTATCACTGCACCCGCCATGGCTCCAACGACCGTTGCCACAACCTTTCCAGATCCCCCGCCCACTTGATTCCCTAAAATTCCACCAGCAACACCTCCCGCAACAGAACCCACGCCTTCCTGCGTGACCTCGGTACAACCGACTGTAAGAAGAACCAGAACGAAACCCCATGCATTTTTTTTCATAATCATCATATCCCTATATAATCACAGCCTTCGCACGTACCCGTGGTGAAATTTGACAGATAAGCTCGTATCCAATCGTCTCTGCTGCACGGGCGATACGTTCAACAGGAAGATTCGCCCCCCATAACTCAACACGCGCACCCAGTTGAATATGAGCTGCTTTAAAATCGGTTAGATCCACCGTAAGCATATCCATCGATACGCGTCCAACAACAGGTACATATTGCCCGTTAATAAACACCGGTGTATTGGGCGCGACATGCCGTGGATAGCCATCACCATACCCCACGGCTACCACACCTATTCTAGACGTTCGCTTTGCTTCCCAGCAACCACCATACCCCACATGCTCACCGGGTGCATAGGTATGAATGGCCGTTATTTCAGAAATAAATTGCATGACAGGCTTTAAATCGAGCGAGGCTGTTGTTTGATCTGAAAACGGTGAAACACCATAAAGCATAATTCCCGGACGCACCACATCGGCCAACGCCTCAGGACAGGACATAATAGCCGCCGAATTACTGATACTGCGTTCAAACAAACCATGACTAAGATCAAGTTGGTTAAATAAAGCCAGTTGCGCTTGATTCTGAGGGTTATGAGGTTCGTCTGCCGAAGCTAAGTGCGTCATGACCCCTAAATTATCCAGAACCCATGGGCAGGCTTTTAGTGCTGTAATTGCTTTTTTAGCTGTTTTAACATCAAAACCAAGCCGGTGCATGCCGGTATCTACTTTCACCCAAACGCGGAGCGCTTGAGGTAACGGCGTCTCTAAGATCCATGCAAGCTGCGTTAAATGATGCACAACCGGCTCACAACCTGCATCGGCTAAATCAGATAACTCTTTTTGTTGAAACACGCCTTGCAATAAAACGCAGGGGCGTGATGTAAATTGTCGAACGATGCGCGCCTCTTCGAGGCACGCAACTCCAAAAGCATCCACATGTGCATCAAGTGCCGGAACAACCGCCGACACACCACATCCATAAGCATTTGCCTTAACCATAGCGATAATTTTCCGGCCCGGTGCGCAGCGCTTAACACGTATGGCATTATGCCGCAACGCATCTGCATCCACTTCAATTCGAGTCGGTCTCGCCATGCATTATTCTCCCTGATTTTGGCCTTGATAACCTTGAAACGCCAAATCCTCAAAGCGCGTGAACTGCCCTAAAAATGCGACTCTTGCGCGACCAATAGGACCGTTTCGTTGTTTCGCAATAATAATTTCAGCCGTACCTTTGTCAGGGCTATCTTCATTGTATACCTCGTCTCGGTAGATAAAACAAATCAAATCCGCATCCTGCTCAATGGCACCCGACTCACGTAAATCAGACATCACGGGTCGTTTATCCTGCCGCTGCTCAAGGCTTCGATTAAGCTGAGAAAGCGCAATCACAGGTACTTTTAATTCTTTCGCCAACCCTTTTAAGCTACGTGAAATTTCTGAAATCTCTGCTGCACGATTATCGGCACGAAAACCGGGGACTTTCATCAGCTGCAAATAATCAATCACGATAAGGCCTAAAGATCCATGCTCCTTGGCTAAACGTCTTGCTCGTGCACGCAAATCGGCAGGACTTAACGACGGTGAATCATCCACAAAAATAGGTGCTTCTGAGAGCATATGCACAGTTGATGTTACGCGCGACCAATCATCATCGTTGAGCTTTCCGGTTCGGATATTATTTTGATCAATACGTCCGAGTGACGACATCATTCGCATCGCAAGTGAATCAGATGGCATCTCCATCGAAAAAACAAGCACAGGCTTTTTAGCCTCAATCGCCACATGCTCCGCAATGTTCATCACTAAACTGGTTTTACCCATGGATGGTCGACCGGCAACAATAACCAAATCAGATTCTTGAAGTCCTGAAGTCATATTATCTAAATCAGTCAGGCCTGTTGGAACACCGGTAATAGCACTGCCTTGATGGAATAACGAATCAATTTTTTCGACCGCACGCACCACAATCGACTGCATTGCTTCCGGACCACCTTCTTTGGCCGTTTGTTCTGCAATTGAAAAGACGCGTGTTTCTGCAAAATCAAGTAAATCTGAGACTTCGCGTTCACCGGGTTGATACGCGGCATCAGCAATTTCTCCGGCTACAGAGATAAGTTGACGTTGAACTGATTTTTCACGCACGATGCGTGCATAGGCAACCACGTTGGCTACACTGGGTGTGTTATTTGCAAGCTCAAACAAGTAAGCTTCACCACCCGCCACATGCTCTTCGTCACTTGATTTTAAACTATCCAGCACCGTGACCACATCAAACGGCTGGTCTTTTGCAACCAAATGAGCAATCACTCGAAATAAAACGCGATTTTCTGTACGATAAAAATCTTCTTCACACAACATATGATCGATTTTATCCCACGTTTGATTATCCAGCATTAAACCACCGATAATTGCCTGCTCAGCCTCTGCTGAATGTGGCGGGCGCTTTAATATATCGGTCGTTTTTTTTCGCAATTGAGTTTCTACCATAAGTTTACGCATGTTTATAAGAAAAGACTGTTATATAGTGTAACCACAATTGCAATTGATATAAACATCATAAGGTGTAATAATTCGCCAACGTTAAATCATCAAATTTGTCCCCTATTATATGAATCCTATTCGATGTGCCGTTATCGGTGTTGGCTATTTGGGCCGCTTTCATGCTCAAAAAATTCAAGCCTTACAACAAGCTAAACTCGTTGCCGTCTGCGATCGTAATGCCGACATCTGTGAAGCAACATCCAACGAGTTTGAAGTTCCCGGTTATCGTGACCATCGTGAATTATTTGGTTTAGTCGATGCGGTCTGTATTGCAGCCACGACGAATGCACACTACGCCATCGCCAAAGATTGCCTTGAAGCCGGTCTTCACGTGCTGATTGAGAAACCGATTACCGAAACCGTGCAACAAGCCGAAGAGCTGATTGCCCTGGCTAAAAAGCATCAGGTCAAACTACAAGTCGGTCATATGGAACGCTTTAACGCCGCACGGTTAGCGCTTGATGATTACTTAGAAAAACCTTTATTTATCGAATCAAATCGACTCGCGCCGTATAACCCACGCGGTACAGACGTGAACGTCGTGCTTGATCTGATGATTCATGATATTGATTTAATTCAAACCATGGTTAAATCCCCGATTAAGTCTTTAGATGCACACGGCGCGCCCGTGCTCTCGCCTTCCGTTGATATTGCCAATGCACGCATCACGTTCGAAAATAATTGCATTGCCAACGTAACAGCAAGTCGCGTGAGCTTCAAAACCGAACGCAAAACACGTATTTTCCAACGTAATAGCTATATCTCGATTGATTATCATAATAAACAACTTGCCGTGTTCACCAAAGGCGAAGGTGAAATGTTCCCAGGCATTCCTGAAGTTACCCGTCATCAATCCGTATTTGATAAAGGCGATGCTCTGCTCGAAGAAATCACCGCTTTTGTAAACTGTATTCAAAACGACACCATACCTTTAGTCACTGGTGAAGAAGGTCGTGAGGCCCTCTCAACAGCCGCTCAAATATCCGACCTGATTAACCATAATCTGGTGACAAGCCATGCTGAACAACCTACAGAAGCCTAAACATATTGTACTGGTTGCCGGAGAAGAATCCGGTGACCAGCACGCAGCAGCCTTGGTCAAACAGCTCAAGCAAACCGATCCCTCTCTGATATTTACCGCCATTGGCGGAAAACACTTAGAGGCAGAAGGCATTGAGTTGATCAGCGACTTAGCGCGCTATGGTGTGACGGGGATTACCGAAGTCCTACGGCATTTCAAAACCATCAAAAAAGCATTTCGCAGCATAAGCGCGCATTTAGAAAAAACAAAACCTGATCTACTGATTTTAGTGGATTACCCTGGTTTTAATTTACGCCTTGCAAAATTTGCAAAACAAAAGCTGGGCATTCAAATTTTATATTACGTCAGTCCACAACTATGGGCTTGGAAACCGGGGCGGATTCATACGATTAAAGCTTCGGTTGATCATATGGCGGTGATTTTTCCCTTTGAGAAAAAAATATATGAAGACGCGGCGGTTCCCGTATCGTTTGTAGGTCATCCCTTGATTAAAAGCTTGCAGCAGTGCCGTGCATCAGCCCCTACGCGGGAAGCCTTGGGCTTACCTGAGAACAAACAACTACTTGCTGTATTGCCAGGCAGCCGTACGCATGAAGTTGAACGACACCTACCTTTATTATCTCGTGTGGCCGAAACATTGCATGCACACTTTCCTGATTTGTATGTCGTGATTCCTATAGCCAAAACACTGAGCCCCGAAATTATAAAAAAACATTGGCATACCACAACCGTGCCCTGCAGCTTTATTGAAGGCCGTGCTGCACAAGTAGTCACCTGCAGTGATGTTGTCGTGGTTGCTTCGGGCACCGCGTCACTCGAGTGTGCGTTGCTTGAAAAGCCCATGTGTATTATTTATAAAACAGGTTTCATTGCTTATTTAGCCGCGTCTGTTCTTCTTCGTGTACAATACATCGGTTTATGCAATCTGCTCGTTAACCGTATGATTGTTCCTGAACTTTTACAATATGATTTTAATCATACTGAGCTGACTCAAGTTCTTACCGAGCTTTTAAGTTCAAACAAAAATCATCTAACAAAAAAGATTCAAGTTGAGCTTAAAGCACTTAATCAAAGCCTTTCGGAAGAGCAGGCCGACTGCTCACTCCCCGAATTGGTTGCGCACTTACTTGACCGAAAAAAAAGTACCCAAAGTTTAACAAAAAGGGTAGCTTCTTAATTTAGCTTCAGGTAGAATTATTGAGCGTTTAATATGTGATGCACCCGTTATGACGCTTGAAACATGCGTTGATTTAATCAAGAAATAAGGAAGTTATGATGAATGTTACTGAACCAACAGCTACAATTGACGCGATCAAACAAGAGCAAGGTTTGCAAGATTTGGTCTATCAACTCGTCAATCGTTTTCTTGCTGAAAATAAAAATAAACCCGTCAATGATCTGTACGATATGATTCTTGCTGAAGTTGAGCCACCCCTGTTACAAGCCGTCATGGAACGACGTCGTGGAAACCAACTCCAAGCAGCAAAAATACTCGGCATTAGCCGTGGCACCATTCGTAAAAAATTACAACGTTACTTTGGAACAAAGTACTTTCGTCTTACGGATGAATAGTCAATACTGCTCCAATTGAAACTTCTAAAAAAGAAGGTCGGGTGAAAACCCACCTTCTTTTTTTTATTTTACAGTAGGCATTTTTCTACTGCTTCTTCAAAATCAGCAAAAGCAATTTCAGGAAAAAGTTGTTCACATTTATTATTAGATAGCCGCTTTGACGCACTCAAAAAATATTGCCTCATCGGGCTCGCTGACGCCATAAACGCTTGATAACCTTGCTCGATTACGGCGACGCCTTGGTGTTCAGCAACCACCCTCTGTAAAGCGCCCATTTTTTTTGGAACACCATCTGAAACGTTAATAATACCTATCCCTGCTTTATGTAAGACCGCTTGCGCCGCAACCTGTGCCGCATCCTCGATATACACTAAATTACTATACGGTGCCTCGTCGAGATAAATCACGGGCTTAATCGTGCTAGGCATACGTCCTGGACCAAACATCCCAGCCACGCGCATGATAGACCATGCTACGCGATTGTGTTCAGCAAACGTCTTTATTTGAGCCTCAGCATCTAAACGACGACGCTGAATGTCAGCATTAATATGACATACGCTATCTTCATCCACCCAACGCCCGGCGTGATCGCCATACACCCCGCTTGAGCCCCAATAAACAATGTTTGCTACTAAATTTTTACGTGTAAGTTCAGCCAAAACTTCTGTCAACAAGGTATCGCATACACCTTCGGACGGAGGTGGCGCGCAATAAATAATAGCACCAGGCTTATAATCACCATCAATATCTAAGCTACGAATATCACTGCATACATGATTTAATTTAGCTAATTTATAATCATCAGGATACGTACGTGAAACACCCATCACCTGATGCCCATCAGCTAATAATTTTTTAGCGCAATAAAAACCAGCATAGCCATAACCTAAAATTAAAATTCGCATACAAGAACATCGTTATAAATTGTTTTATTCAGTGTATCATGACCCCATAATCTCATATAGGATGACGCATGAAACTGATATGGTTTAGACGAGACCTTCGTACCGATGATAATCCAGCACTCTATCAAGCCAGCTTAGAACAGCAAGGCGTGATTGCCTTGCATATAACAACACCCGTCACCTGGCAACGTCATGATATGTCTACCGTACAGCAAGACTGGCTCAACTTTAATCTTGATGAATTAGACCCAGCATTGGCAGCACTCAACATCCCACTCATTCGAGCCCAAACCGATTATTTTTCAAGCGCTCATGAAGTTATTTTGGACTTAATCAAACAACATAAAATATCAGAAGTATATTTTAATTTAGAATATGAATGGGATGAACAAGCGCGCGATGCTCTCGTTATAAAAAAATTACAAGCCGTGAATATTCCTGTCTATACATTCCATGATCAAGGCATCATTCCTCCCGATCAACTACTCAATCAACAAAAACAACCCTATAAAGTTTTTACGCCGTATAAAAAAGCATGCTTAGCTTATATGCAAGCCAAGCCATCCATACTGATGACATCCAACACACCCCTGTGCCAGAAAAAATCCCCCCTAAAATCATCAAATCATTGCACATACAAACCATCGCATACGCAAGATATTCATTGGTTAAAACCAGGTAGTCACGCAGGCTTAAACAAAGTTCAGCTTTTCATCAAAAACAAAATACACGATTATGATCAAGCGCGAGATATCCCAAGTATCTTTGGGACATCATGTATCTCGCCCTATCTAGCATTGGGTATTATTTCTGTTAGACAATGCATCCAAATATTACTCGACAAAACGCCCCATCATAACTTAAGCCAAATCGCCGAAAATAATGGTGCCATGACTTGGCTCAGTGAATTAATTTGGCGTGATTTTTATAAAATGATTTGCTTTCATTTTCCTCAAATTAGTCGAAACCAACCGTTTAAAGCCAAAACAAATCGCCTCGAGTGGTCTGAAAATAAAACGCATTTATTAGCCTGGCAACAAGGTCAAACCGGTGTGCCTATCGTTGATGCAGCCATGAGGCAATTAAATACATATGGCTGGATGCATAATCGCTTACGTATGGTAAGCGCCATGTATTTAACTAAAAATCTATGGATAGACTGGCGTGAAGGAGAAGCTTATTTTGCTTCAAAACTCGTTGACTGGGATTTTGCCTCCAATAACGGCGGTTGGCAATGGAGCGCTTCAACAGGTACCGATGCAGTACCCTACTTTCGCGTGTTTAACCCCGTCAGTCAAAGCGAGCGGTTTGACCCCAAAGGTCAATTTATTAAACAGTATTGCCCTGAATTAGAAAGCTTAGATCATAAACAGATTCATGATCCCTACAGCCGAACTAAAAACCAACTTAATTATCCCAAACCTTTGGTCGACCTGAAAATATCCAGAGCAAATGCAATTGAGCAATTTAAGATGATGTAACTTTTGTTTAAACAGCCTATACTTCGTATACATGCTTATTTTTTGTTGATATCGATGAAAATAAATCAAAATATTTCGTTAACATCGTTTAATACCTTTGGTATCGATGTTTCTGCAATTGCTTTTACAGAAGTAAGCAGCTTCGAACATCTTTCCCATGTTTTACGTAAGAATAAAAAACAACATTTAATTCTAGGTGGCGGCAGTAATATTTTATTTACTCAAAATTTTGATGGATTGGTGATTAAAAATAATTTTAAAGGGATCGCTATTCTTGAAGAAAACGATCAAGACATACTGATTAAAGTAGGCGCTGGCGAAGTATGGCATGATTTTGTTCTTTTTTGCATTCAACATAATTATGCGGGTATAGAAAACTTATCGCTTATACCCGGCAGCGTTGGGGCCTGCCCTATACAAAACATTGGCGCCTATGGCGTAGAAGTCAAAGATGTTATCATCGAAGTTGAAGTGTTTGATTTATACAAGCATGTAACCCGCACATTTTCTAATTTAGAATGCGAGTTTGATTACAGAAGCAGTATTTTTAAAACATCAGAAAAAGGAAGGCACTGCGTTACTTCCGTCACGTTTAGATTAAAAAAACAAGCAATAATCCATACTGCCTACGGTGATATAGAACAAGAATTAGAACGGCTGAAAATCTTATCACCTTCGATTCGAGATGTCAGTCGAGCAGTGATTAATATACGCTCCAGCAAATTGCCTGATCCCAAAAAACTTGGAAATTCAGGGAGTTTTTTTAAAAACCCGATTATTTCAGAAGCACAAAAAAATATAATATTGCAGAACCATACCGATATGCCACACTACCCTCAACCAAACGGATCTTATAAAGTCGCTGCTGGGTGGTTAATTGAACAATGCGGCTGGAAAGGCAAACGCATTGAGAATTATGGTGTGCATGAACATCAGTCACTGGTTCTGGTGAACCACGGCGGTGCACAAGGGCGTGATATTTTTAATTTATCTGAAAAAATTATTGAGTCGGTTTATGATACATTTGAAATTAAGCTCGAACGAGAAGTGAATGTGTTATGAACTTACTGCTCCCAAATAATCCCAATAGAATTTTAAGACCTGATCAAATCAGCCGCTCGATACCCAGATTTAATCGCCCCATTCATAAATGACTGGTCTTCACCGGTATCAAAAAATTCACCGGCAAGGATCAGATTACCCACTCGCAAGGGATAACTGCCCCAGGTTTTATAGCTTATCCCCGGAGGAACGGCCCCAGCATACGCATATCGATAAGCATTAAAACGAAAGCCTTGGTATGCATGCTTTAATTCCGGCCATATTTTTTCAAGCTTATCCAGCATAGGCTGAACGATCGCTTGATTAATCTGTTCGGGTGATTGTTGAATAAATTTCTCTTCGACAACATCGCCAATAAAATAAGCACGTAAAATACCTTCGGAAATTTCATGACCACGTTCGTCTAATTGACCATTGGTTTCATCCCATAGGCTCATCGCTTCATTCAGGAAGATAACACGACCATCATAGCCGTGATGATGTTGACCAAGAGCATCCGTATAAGGCGTGCTTTTCCAAACCCGTTGATCAAAAAAAAGATACACGTTAGCAACCATGCCGTATGGATAATTTGTTTCATCTAAAACATGAGCCATCGTTTTTTGATAGCCATCAATAGTAGTGGACCCCAAAAATGAGACAGTAGTGTAAAATATAACTATTGGCTCAAG
>CAXBBS010000017.1:0-32272 GCA_963974485.1 uncultured Legionella sp. | reverse complement strand
AATTCTAAAAAGCCCCTTAGATTTATATAATCTAAGGGGCTTTTTTTTGTTTAAATTATAGTGGTATAAATTTATTTACTGGTATAAACTTACATGCTTCAGACTTACCGAACGTGATGTTTTTTTCATGGAAGCTTTAGTCGTAAAAAAATTTTTTAATTGCTTATCAGACGCTCTTTCTTTAGAGCATCCTGGTGTATTCTTTTTTTCTGAGAAACAGCTAGAAATGTTGTCAGAGATTGTTCCTGAGCCTGCGAAAGATACGCCAAGGCATGATATTTCGTATTTAATGTTTCGACTGAAGCAAAATGTTTTAGGAATGCCAGATCCTGTTGATGGTAAAATAACACGTGAGCCAAAAAGATTAATTCCATTCGCGTGTGAGTTATTGGCCATGCGCTGGGATATGATTAAAGATACATCAGAAGATTATACGCGGTGCTCCGTCAAGCAAAATCTAATCGCGCTTACATTTGTAAAACAATTAGCTAATTTTTCTTTGAAATTATCGGATCATGATCCTCGATTAAAATTATCGATTCAGCGTTGGATGAAGGTTTTCTCGACTGACGGAAAAAAAACAGAGTTTAATATTTATGCTTTATTGATTCCTACATTAACACAGAAATTCGATCCTATTTCTAAAGATATTATTACCAATTCTCAATTACATCGTCTTATTTTGTCAGATGATGGAATGTCACTTTTTTCTCTAAAAAATAGTCAAGATTCATTTGATCGTGGAGAAGGTTTTTTCAATATAGATGTCTTTCCATCGCGGCTTTTTACGGCATCAGAAAAAGAACGTATAAAACAAAAACCGTTTGATTTATGGCCTGCAGCGATGGTGCGTACCGACTTTATTGTCACAAAAAGTTATCCTGCACCGCGAGTAAATAGGACAACAGAAAATATAATACGAAACATGCTTGCTCGAGCGGTAGCGATTGAAACCGATCCAGCGCTAAATTTTGCTGCATTTCAACAAAAGTATACGATAGAAAACCAATCACTTTCTCAGCAAGATATTGATTGTCTTGTAGATATTCATGTCGCAAAATGTCGAGATGATGAGCGTATTAGATTACGCTCACAAAAGGCTGAATGTCGTGATGTGATAGACGAAGATCGTAGGCTTGAGTTATATATTGAGCAAAGGAGATTCATCTTTAAATCTAGTCTTGATACGTCAGGAAAAGCTCAATCAGATAATACCTTGAGTTTTTTAGCTTTAAAAGCGCGTCAAAATGCAATTGCTACGATCACTGCCGAAATGCTCGTATATTGTCACGTGTTAAAACAGGAACAGCCTGATGAGCATATGCGTTTGATGAATCAAGTGCTTGATGATGGCAGAACACAACCTAAAACATTTTCTTACGTGTTGAAGTATATACCCAGTGCTATCGATTGTTCTTCGGTGGCATTATTAACTAATTTAACAAGAATTTTTAAGCCTATGCAACAAGACACCATGTCTATGGCTGACTCTAACAGATTAGAAAAAAGCACGGCAATACCGATTACGGGTTTTCTCTCGTTTTTCTACCCGTCATCGCAACGAGAAGACCCCAATTCCGTTGCAAATAAAATAGCTTATTCACCCGAGAGAGGTAACGGGTTTTTTTAATCCTTCTTTTAATAGTTCTTGTCTCTCTATAGAGGACGTGCTAAAAAATGGGAGCTTACTAATATCTGACAAGGAGTGTTTGATATGGCTCATTCGATGGGCGCGCAATTAAGACAATGTGTCATTGAATCTAGCTCTGTTCAATTACTGGGTGTGGTTAATGCTTATGCGGCTCGTTTAGCGGAATCGGCAGGAGCACAAGCGTTATATCTCTCGGGAGCTGGAGTTTCGAATGCCTCGTATGGCCTGCCTGATTTGGGCATGACGGGATTGTCTGACGTTCTCGAAGACGTACGACGTATTACGGACGCGACATCGCTTCCTTTGCTCGTTGATGTGGATACAGGTTTTGGCCACGTGCTAAGTGTGGCTCGTACAGTGCAATCCATGGAACGTGCTGGGGTTGCAGCCATTCATCTTGAAGATCAACGTATGGCCAAGCGTTGTGGCCATCGCCCCAATAAAACACTGATATCTCAGCAAGAAATGGGCGATCGCATCAAAGCTGCGGTGGATGCTCGTTGCGACCCTAATTTCATTATTATGGTTCGAACCGACGCATATGCAGTTGAAGGCATGCAAGCAGCTTTAGATCGCGCGGCTTATTGTGTTGAGCTTGGTGCTGATATGGTATTTCCTGAGGCATTAACAACGTTAGATGAGTACCGCATGTTTGTTCAGTACCTCTCCGTGCCTATGCTTGCAAATATTACTGAATTTGGTAAAACACCCCTGTTTACACGCGAAGAACTTGAGTCTGCCGGTGTTCAATTAATACTTTACCCACTCAGCGCGTTTCGAGCGATGGCTTTTGCCGCACAACAGGTTTATCAAACCATTCTTCAAACCGGTACACAGCAATCGCTGCTCGATCGCATGCAAACACGAAATGAATTATACGACGTGCTTGATTACCAAGCTTTCGAAGACAAACTAGATGCATGGAGCAACAATCATCATGAAAAATAAAACAGAAGGGCTGGCTGGTGTGGTTGCTGGAGAATCCGCCATTGCAACCGTAGGACAGGCAGGAGAAGGTTTAAATTACCGAGGCTATTCCGTTGATGATTTAGCTGCACATAGTACGTTTGAAGAAGTCGCTTTTTTGCTTTTACGGGGGCATTTACCTACGCAAGCCGAATTAGAAGCTTATACAAATCAACTACTCAAGCTTAGAACACTGCCAGAAGATTTAATTAAGCTTTTGCATTTAATTCCTAAGCACACGCATCCTATGGATGTCTTGAGAACAGCCTGCTCTTTTTTGGGCAATCTTGAGCCGGAGGCGCGTGATTTTACAAATCAGGCTGAGATTGCCGATCGCCTTTTAGCGCTTTTTCCAGGCATTTTATGTACCTGGTATGTTTATCATTTTGATAACAAGCGCATCATCGACGGACAAAGTAAAGAAACCAGTATAGGTGGGCACTTTTTAGCACTGTTACATGGTAAAACACCGGATGCTTTGGTGCGAGACATGATGAATGTCTCACTGATTCTGTACGCCGAACATGAGTTTAATGCTTCAACGTTCGCAGCACGCGTTACAGCAGCAACGCTGTCAGATTTTTATTCATGCATAACCAGTGCAATAGGTACGTTACGCGGGCCACTTCATGGTGGGGCCAACGAAGCGGCCATGGAACTTATTGAGCGTTTTAATACACCTGACGAAGCCGAGCGTGAACTTCGTCACATGTTAAAAAATAAAGCTAAAATCATGGGTTTCGGTCATCGTGTTTATACCACATGCGATCCTCGTTCTGATATTATTAAAGCGTGGTCAAAGCGTTTATCTGAGGCTGTAGGGGATAACGTGCTTTATCCCGTATCTGAGCGTATTGAGTCGGTGATGTGGTCTGAGAAAAAGTTATTTCCAAACGTCGATTTTTATAGTGCTTCGGCTTATCATCTGGCAGGTATTCCGACGGGATTATTTACGCCTTTATTTGTTATCTCACGCATCACAGGATGGTCTGCGCATGTGTTTGAGCAACGTGCAGATAATCGTTTGATTCGTCCCGCTTCAATTTATACAGGACCTGAGCCGCGAGCATTTGTACCTATGGAGGCGCGCCATGAATGTTGAAACCAATTTAAAACCTGATTACGACACCGTTATTCAAGACATTGCGACTTATGTGTTGGATACAACGCCAGCGAGCGATGAGGCCTATGAAACAGCACGCCTATGTCTTATGGATGCATTGGGCTGCGCGATGTTGGCATTAAACTTTCAAGAGTGTACCAAATTATTGGGGCCTGTGGTTCCTGGGGCTTTATTGCCAGGAGGTGCACGTGTGCCAGGCACCGCCTATGAGTTAGATCCCATTCAAGCGGCGTTTAATATTGGCACCATGATACGATGGTTGGATTTTAACGATACGTGGCTGGCGGCTGAATGGGGGCATCCTTCGGATAATTTAGGTGCTATTTTAGCTGTGACAGATTATGTGAGTCGTCAGCGTGTTGCAAGCGGACATACGCCGTTTAGCATGCGCAATGTATTAACCGCGATGATCAAAGCCTACGAAATCCAAGGCATTTTAGCGCTTGAAAATAGCTTTAACCGTCAGGGCCTTGATCACGTTATTTTGGTTAAGGCTGCAAGTGCGGCCGTGGTTTCTATGCTTTTAGGGGCAGATCGTGAACACATCGAACGTACGTTATCTCAAGTTTTTGTTGACGGCCAAAGCTTACGAACGTATCGACATGCGCCGAATGCGGGTTCACGTAAATCGTGGGCTGCAGGCGATGCAACAGCTCGTGCGGTGCGTCTTGCTTTACTAACAAACTCAGGTGAAATGGGTTACCCAAGCGCCCTTACAGCAAAGCAGTGGGGTTTTTATGATGTGAGCATGGCTCAGAAGCCTTTTCAATTTCAACGCGCTTACACTAGCTATGTGATGGAGAATATTTTATTTAAACTCTCATATCCCGCTGAGTTTCATGCCCAAACCGCGGTTGAATGTGCGGTTCAGCTGCATCCTTTCGTACGGGATAGATTAGATGATATTGAGCGTATTGATTTAGTTACACATGAATCAGCTATTCGTATTATTAGTAAAGAAGGTATATTACACAACCCTGCCGATCGTGATCATTGTTTACAATACATGGTTGCCGTAGCACTTTTAAACGGGACGCTTTGTGCTGAAGATTATGAGGATGAGGCCGCAGCGGATACGCGTATCGATGCATTACGTGCCAAAATGAAGGTTTCTGAATCAGCTGAATTTTCACGAGATTATCATGCGCCTGATAAACGCTCGATTGCGAACAGTATCCAAATATTTTTTAGTTCTGGAAAGCCAACTGAATGTGTCACGATTGAATATCCATTGGGGCACCGACGCCGTCGTGAAGAAGGAAAACCTGTTCTGTTAGGTAAATTTCAGCGTAATTTAAACACGCAATTCTCAGATATTACAACCAATAAAATTTTAGGTGTCATGAACGATGCGGAGTGTTTATCGATGATGTCGGTACCTGATTTTATGGCGATGTGGTCTGTTTTTTAGACCACAGGTTAAAGCCTGCGTTGAAGATTGCATTTGGCCATGATTTTTGTTGAAATTTCCTCAATGGAGTAGCTTGTTGAATTTAAGCACGGAATACGCTTTTCTTTATAGAGCTGCTCAATTTTATTGATTTCTAAGCGGCATTGGTCAGGAGAGGCATATTGACTGTTCGGACGGCGGCCCGTTCGTATATGTTCGAGGCGCTTGGGATCGATGGTGAGCCCAAATAATTTTTTCCGATAGGGCAAAAGCGCTTTGGGAAGATCAAAACCAAGTAAATCGTCATCTGTAAATGGATAATTAGCTGCAAACACACCAAACTGTAACGCCATATATAAACAACACGGTGTTTTTCCTGAACGTGACACACCCACTAAAATAACGTCGGCTTTTTCATAGCCTTTAAATTTTATACCATCGTCATGGTCTAGTGCAAAATTAATAGCATCAATACGATGATCATATGTTTTTGCATTTGCAACACCATGTGTTTTTCCCACGGTGTAGGATGATTTTTTACCGAGTTCTTGTTCGAGTGGGTTTAAAAACGTTCCGAATAAATCCAGGACACAAGCATTTGATTTTTTGATGCAGGCGCTAATTTCTGGATCAATTAATGTGATGAATACAATTGGTTTATGTTCAACTGCGCAAGCATTGATTTTGGCCACCAGGGCATCTGCTTTTTTTAGCGTGTCTATGTACGGAATGGTTTTTTTTTCAAATGTCACATCTTCGAATTGTGTTAATAAACTATGGCCGAGTGATTCAACCGTAAGTCCCGTTCTATCTGAAATCATGAATGCAAAACGTTTCATGGGTATCTTCATGCCTTATTTTTGATGCTTATCGGAATTAAAGCATTCTCATGTGGGTTGCTACAAGCATTAAACGCTTTAATGCTTGAATATGGTTGTTTTTTAGCCTATACATCATGTATGTGTTTATAAATAGGCGTTATTGCTATGAAAGATGACATCAGTGTGGACACAGCCAGCACGGGTTCTCTGTCGGAATTGGAGGGTGAGTCAGTTGATGGGAGTCCTTTAAAAACAACGATAGCCTCGTCTAATCGTTTTTTTAAAGCCAAAGCAATCAAGCTTACAGAGCAACGCCTGCAACGTAGTGATGCGCGTGAGGCGCAAGCAATAAATGTACGACTCGCAAAAATTCATCAAGAAAAAGAAGCTAATTCCGAGCTTATCGATACAAATCAAAAAAACTTGGATCTCAAACAAGAACCATACAAGCAATTATTAGACGCAATAGCCCAAGCAGCCGAGCTGAAAAATACAAAAGAAAACGAAAATAAAGTGCTTATGGCTAAAGAGAGAGAAGACAGACAAACGATAGGACTCATGCATGAAAAAACAGGTCCTATTTCTACTCCACGGGCTGTGTGGCGTAATTTTTATACAGCAATCTATCATGCGTTTGGTTGGAAAACTGAGTATGAAACATTGTGTGAAAGAAGAGACAAACTCTCTCTGGAAATGGAGGTGCAGCGAAACATAATTAAGACGAATACAATAGATATCAAAGAGATAGGAGTAACCCAATTAAAGTATGATATACGCCTTTCCAATCTGAAAGGACTGATATTATTATTTGAAAACGATATAGTTAGATCTAAAAAAAGAATCGAGATACTCAAAAAAGAAGAAACAGGCTTAATTCAGGAGTTGCCTAAATTCAAAAATAAAAGTGAAGATTTGAATCAGGCGGTTAGCAGAATGATTGTATCATGTGATGAACTTAGCAAGCCAAGCATGCTATCAAGAATGCAACGCACAAAAGTTCCTATAAGTCCTCAAGCGGTCGTTGCACAGGCGTTATCTGACTTTTTAAATACTCCAACAGAAACGATGCGAGTAGCATTGGCATCGAGTATGCAAAATCATCCAGCCTACACAGAAGAGCCCAAACTTCAAGCGTTGCTCGAAGAAGCTAAACTTTATTATGAAATAGGTGAAATGCCTGAGCGTGATGTACCGAAGCCAAATATGTAATATGTAAAAGATGCTGCACCTTATTCATCTTTCCGATAAGATACCTGACATCCTTCATCTTTGTGATTTGATACTCCATGTCTGCTTCAGCTGATGCTATCACGCTAAAAAAGCGAGGCTTGCTTCGTTCGACGTCTCTTGTCTCATGTATGACGTTTCTCTCCCGAATCATGGGGTTTGCGCGCGATATGGTGTTTGCGCAAGCCTTTGGTGCGCAGGCCGGGATGGATGCGTTTATTATTGCCTTTAAAATTCCGAATTTTATGCGTCGTTTGTTTGCCGAAGGAGCGTTTTCACAAGCCTTTGTTCCGGTGCTTAGTGAGTATCAAACCAATCGTGCTGTCGATGATGTACGGCTATTTCTAGCACGTGTCGCCGGTAATTTGGGTTTTGTATTGCTGGGCGTGGTGATTGTTGCAGAACTGATTGCGCCAGGCATTATTTTTGTGTTTGCGCCAGGTTTTGGTGAGGATGCCTCACGCACTGTGCTTGCAACAGAGATGTTACGTATCACGCTGCCTTATTTGATGTTGATTTCTCTGACGGCCATGGCGGGCGCTGTTTTGAATACGTATGGATATTTCGGGGTACCGGCGATCACACCGATTTTACTCAATATTTGCCTGATTGTTGCTGCGCTTTATGTGGGGCCACATTTTTCTGTGCCGATTAAGGCCTTGGCTTGGGGAGTCTTGATTGGTGGTGGCGTGCAGTTGCTTGTGCAAATTCCATTTCTTATGCAGCATCGTTTTTTAATGCGCCCACGAATTATGTTCAAAGACCCGGGTGTTTTGCGTGTTTTAAAACTCATGCTTCCTGCTTTATTTGGTGTGTCGATTGCGCAAATTAATTTACTGATTGATACGATTTTTGCTTCGTTTTTACAAGTGGGCAGTGTGACGTGGTTATTTTATACGGATAGGTTAGTTGATTTTCCCTTGGGAGTATTTGGTGTGGCGATTGCTACGGTGATTTTACCGCATCTATCGCGAAAGCATGTTGAGGCAGACAGCGAACATTTTTCAAAATCCATTGACTGGGCACTTCGGTTATTGCTTTTAATTGGTGTTCCTTCTGCGATTGGCTTAGTGTTATTTGGCATGCCGCTTTTGGCTAGTTTTTTTGGGCATGGCGAATTTAAAGCGCTGGATGTCTTGCAAACCCAAAAAAGCTTAATGACATTAGGATTGGGGGTGCCTGCGTTTATGATCGTTAAGGTTTTAGCGTCAGGTTTTTATGCACAACAAGACATTAAAACGCCGGTTAAAGTGGGCGCATATTGCATGCTTGCGAACACTATTTTATGTGCTATCTTTGTATGGCCTTTGGCGCATGCTGGTTTGACACTTGCTTCAACATTGGCGGGTTATGCAAATGCCACAGCGCTACTCACGCTGTTGTGGAAGCGGGGAATCTATCGCCCGTCGTCAGGATGGCCTAAGTTTTTGGGACAAATGTTGATTGCGAACGCAGTGTTGGTTGTTTATTTATTGTACTCATCAGGTAATATTGATGTGTGGATGCAGCAAAGCATGGGTGGGCGATTTTTTGATTTACTGACTCATATTTTGGTTGCATTTATGCTTTACATGGTGTGTCTTGGTTTAACCGGTGTGCGATTCACACAATTTCGTGGTCATTTATTGGAGAAATAATGCAAGCTCAAGCGTTTTATCAAACCGATGCTGAAGAAACAATTCGTTTGGTACTGATTGCCTCGATAGACCAGGCAAAATCACAAGATAAGTCAGTTTTGAAGCTACAGCAATTTCATGCCAAGCTGGGTGAGTGGGCTGTAATCGGTGATTCCAATGGCGACGTTTTAACTGCGTATGTGGGGCTTGGCAAAGGCACCGATGCTGAGGCTATCGCGCGCGTTGTGACAAAATTACCTGCGGGATGTTATTGGCCAGAACAAGCGCTTTCTTCACGCGCAGAAGTGATGTGGTCACTCGCGCAATATAAATTTGATAAATATAAAGCCTTCGATGAGCAAGTGCCTAAACAGCTTTTCATGCATGCCCGAGTTCTGCCAGCTGTGCTCGCTGAAGCCGAAGCTATTTTTTTAGTTCGAGATTTAATTAATACACCTGCCAACGACATGGGGCCCGAAGCGTTGGCCAGCGTTGTTGAAGACTTAGCTGACATGCATGGTGCTAAATTTGACGCATGTGTAGGCGATGCTTTGCTGAAGGAAAATTACCCAGCGATTCATGCCGTTGGCCGCGCCGCTTCTGAGGAGCCTCGTCTTGCATCACTTGTTTGGGGCGATCCAAAGCATCCACGTGTAGCTTTAGTTGGTAAAGGTGTGTGTTTTGATTCGGGTGGTCTTGATTTAAAACCTTCACAGGGCATGCGCTTCATGAAAAAAGACATGGGTGGAGCTGCCAATGCGATTGGTCTTGCGCATTGGATTATGAGCATGCAATTACCTATTTTTTTACAGCTTTTGATTCCTGCTGTTGAAAATGCTGTGAGTGCCTCGGCATATCGCCCCGGTGATGTGATAACCATGCGTAATGGCCTGACCGTTGAAATTGATAATACGGATGCTGAAGGGCGCTTGGTTTTAGCTGATGCGTTGGTTAAAGCATGTGAATACAAACCTGATTTGGTAATTGATCTTGCGACCCTGACAGGGGCTGCACGTGTTGCGGTGGGCACCGAAATTACGGCGATATTTACCAATGATGATGAGCTCGCGTCAGGTGTTTCAACGGCTTCAGAAGCCATGTGTGATCCGGTTTGGCGTCTCCCCTTACATCAACATTATACAAGCTTGTTTGAGTCATCGATTGCTGACATGGCGAATTCCAGTGGCTCATCTTATGCTGGTGCGATCGTCGCGGCGTTGTTTCTTGAGCGCTTTGTTACACCACAAACATCGTGGATGCATTGTGATTTAATGGCCTGGAATGTGAGCTCGAAGCCGGGTAAGCCCGAAGGCGGCGAAGCCATGGGAATTCAGGCGTTGTTTGGGTATTTAGTCCAGCAGTATATTAATTGATTAATTAAGAGGCGTTGGAAAATGAAACTTATAAATCTAATAGGCTTGATATTACTCTTTTCGCCCCCCCCTTTGTTCGGGAGGGGTTAATAGCAAGCATCCAGGGGCGCGTATACATCCGGTTTTTAGCATGGCCATTGGTGGCATCAATACATCCAACCTCGGCACCGAAAAAAACTTTCCTATCCTTAACCCACTCACTGATGAAAATTACACTTATACTCCTCAAAATAATTCAAAAACTAAAGCGATGTTTGAATTTTTTATCGGTTCTGAATTTTACCCATACCCAGACTGGATGTTACAAGCAGGTATTGCTTATGCGCAAGCAAATACGTTTCAGGTCAAGGGAACGTTGACTCAAGGTGTCGACTCACTAAGTTCAGAGCAATACGGTTATCATTTTAATGTAAGCCTTCATCAATTGTTAGCTCAGAGCAAATTAATGTATGTTTTCCAAGAGAGCTTTTACCCTTATTTTCTCATGGGACTTGGTACTTCTTTTAATAAATCTTCCAATTATGGGACCACGGTCCCAGCGACGCTTGCGCTTACCCGAGAGTATTCAAATAACACGGCACATTCATTTACGTATCAACTAGGACTTGGTCTTGATACCCAAATTCTTTCATCTGCACGTCTGGGGATCTCCTACCGTTATGTGGATTTTGGTCATGTTAGCCTAGGCTCAGTAAAGCTTGGACAACCATTTGGCGAGGGGACCCTTTCCCAATCAAATTTATATGGCAATGAAATCTTATTGCAATTAACTTACATTGCTTAACGCGTCATATATGGAGAGACAACATGAGAACGAAAATGATTGATTCTCACAAAAAAATATTCTTATTTTTATGTGCATTTTTTTTAAGCGTCCTTTCAACCATGAGTCACGCACTTGTATTTAATATTATCCCGAAATCCGGTGTTTCATTTCCTACAATCTATAACGGAATCGGAGTCGCAACGGCTTACTATACGGTATCAAACAACACAGCATCTCAGCGAAATAACAATGCTGTGAAATATCTCCCGCCTCATGTGACTCAAGTTACAAGCAATGGAACCTATGCTGACACTTGCGGCTTAACCTTTGATCTATCCGCTACAGGAACATCAGGTTCCAGTTGCACGCTACAGCTTTCGATTTCAGGTTCGGTCAATGGTCGTAATACGACTCAAGAGAACAGTCTATTTATTTGCTTTCCTGGCGGTAAAACCTGTGCTGGAACACCAATACCTCTCAATGTAGCCTTAGTTAGCCCATGGAGCCCTGTAACGAGGGCTTTTGAAATTATTTCTATTGAGGGGGTAACGCAGGATATAAAATCATTCCTTACTGTTTATGCTCAAGCAGGAAGTAATCCCATAAATGCTGAAGAATGGGAAACGTACACGCCACCCAACGGATATATTAAAAACACAACGCGTTACCTTGAATTTCAAGAAGGTGCTTTTATTGCTTCACCCGGCCAGCCTGATGGCAGCACAATACCTATTACCACACCGGATGGTTATACTTGGCTTACACTTACCAACGCTATTAATGCAATGTGGCCTTATGATCCTAGTCAATATACGGGCATTGGAACAACAGGCTCCTTTGCAGCCGGCGCATTTGTTACAACGCCTCCTGCAGGCGTCGTTAAATTCACCTCCAATTACAAAGGGCAAAACATGAAGTTCTTTGCAACGGAAAGCGGGGTTCCTCCAAGCACATCCGGTGCCGTTCTGATTAAACGCTATTTTATTACAGATCCTTGGGGAAATCGTTTTATTATGCATTCATCCAATGGTTCTACTGCTGAAGAGGTACAAGCACTCTTTGATACGGCTGTTTTACCTAGTGGTTGGGTCAAAACCACGACAACACTTACCGAAGATCTAATTCTTCAACCAGGCTATGGGCCTGATAACGCCTATGAGTACAATCTGATCCGCGACAGTGCCGATAACGCGTACCATCAAATCGAGTGGGGTACTGACGGCAGATCCGTTGGGTCACAAATTGACGTATCTGGCATGCCTATATGGGGTGGGCGAAATAACGATACAATCAAAATCACACAATCGTATGATAACCTCGTTTATGGAGGTGGTGGCCGTAATGTTTTTGATTTTGATGCTGCGCTAACAACAGGAACAAATACCATCATTGGATTTGACGGTAACACCGGTGATAGAATAAATATCAATGGACAAAATTACACTGTAATTTTTGCGACCGATGGGGTGAAGCTTTCTTTATCCTCTGGCGTAATTATATTACTTCAGGGTGTATTTGCATTTGACAACACGTGGGTCACTGGTTAAACGTAAGTTAGATGATACGGCAGTAACTAGAGCGTGTGCTTATGCAACGTTACACCGTGTGCCCGATAAGCGCGATAACGCGCGCGGCCAGCTTCTTTCGCATCATAAGCAACCACATCAAGCACACGCTCAAATTGTTGATAATTTTCAGGTGTGCTTTCTCTGAGATTAAGCAATAAATTAAAGTTTTCCTCTTGGGTTGGCATATTTCCGGAACTAATTTGAATGGGGGGAGCTAAGCCCTCGGGTGCTTCTCCCGCGAGACTATGCGGGAGAAAGCTATCGTCTTGATAGGTCCAAAGATGAGCATCAAGCGTGATTGCAGCTTGCTCATCAGCACACAAAACCCAGGCACGCAGACCACCGGCGTAAGATTTTGCGAGCAGGCGCGACGCAACCCGAAAAAGCGCGTCTTGATGCTCATCTTCAATCACATAAAAATCAACGCGCACGAGCGGCCTCACGCAACACAGCCATCAAGAGTGGCACGGGGCGTCCTGTGGCATCATGTTTTTTACCTGAATTCCAAGCAGTACCGGCGATATCAAGATGTGCCCAACGGAATTTTTTTGTAAAGTGCGATAAAAAGCATGCTGCCGTAACACTACCTGCTTCACGATCAAGTGAGGCATTGATCATGTCAGCAACCGGGCTTTCAAGCGCGCTTTGGAAGCTCTCATCCAGCGGCATGCGCCAAACATGGTCGTTGCTTTCTATTGCGGCTTGTTGCAGCGTTTTCGCGAGCTCTTCATCTTCGGTCATAAAACCGCTTGCCCAGCGGCCAAGCGCAACTAAAATCGCACCTGTGAGTGTTGCTATATCGAGTACAAAGCTCGGATTGAAACGCTCGGCATAGGTTAATGTATCGGCAAGAACCATACGACCTTCGGCATCGGTGTTGGTGATTTCAATGGTTTTTCCAAGCATGCTGGTGACCACATCACCCGGTTTGGTTGCGTTCCCACTGGGCATATTTTCTGTACAAGCAAGCAAACCCACAAGATTAATCGGAAGTTTCATGAGTGCGCAGGCTTTCACGGCACCCAGTACGCTTGCTGCACCGCCCATATCGTATTTCATTTCGTGCATGCCTGCAGGTGGTTTGAGTGAAATTCCACCCGAATCAAATGTCACGCCTTTACCGACCAGCACAATAGGCGCTGCGTCGCCTGCACCGGTGTATTGAATTTCGATGAGTTTAGGTGGCTCAGGGCTGCCTTGGCTTATCGCAAGAAAAGCCCCCATGCCAAGTGCTTCCATGTCTTCTCGATCGAGTACGCGCGTGCTGAGCGTGTCGTGCTCGTTGGCAAACGCAACAGTCTCGTTGGCAAGATGGGACGGCGTGCAATAATTAGCTGGTAAATTAGCGAGTGTCCGCGCCCAAGCAATGCCTGCCGCGGTTGCTATTGCGGCTTCAATGGCTTCATCGGTCGCGCCATCAAGATGAAATTGCACTGATTCCAGTGTGTTCGGATGTTTTTCGGGTTCGCTTTTGAGATGTGGCGGTTTATACGCTGCAGCATCAAATGTTAAAATCATATGCTCCAGTTGTTGATTGGGTGTCGTATGGTGAGCTTGAGGTATGCATACTGTGGCTGCACTTATTTTTTGGTGGTTTAACGCTGAATAGGCGGCCTGACAGAGCTTGGCGACGTGCGTCAAACTCAACGCTTTCTTATCACCGCAATGCAGGAGTAAAATCGCGTGTTCGTTGTGAAAATGCCATAGACTTTCGCCACGCGTGTTTAGTTTTTCGCAAAGAGGTTCAACATTCCAAGTTTTAGCGAACGCAGGAAGTGGTGTATTATCAAAAAATCCAAGCACGAGGCAAGTATTTTTATCTGAATTATCTAAAAAAGGTGTTTGGCTGAGTCCATACATGAGGTGAGCTTCCTATCGTGTTATAGTGTGTAGAGATTTGTATTTTACCGGGGCCTTATATGCTTGGCTACCTTAATCTTTTGTTGGGGATGCTGAGACCGTGTTAATTTTTCGCTACTTAGCCAAAGAAGTGTTTACCACCTTGCTTGCTTTAACCAGCATTCTTTTGCTGATTTTTATGAGCAATCAATTTGTTTTATATTTGTCGCGTGCTGCAAACGGTCAAATTCCAGCAATGTTTATTTTGAAACTTATGGCGCTCGAATTGCCCATGTTTATGGGCTTGTTACTACCGCTTGGGTTTTATATGGCGCTTTTGCTTGCCTACGGTCGTTTGTATGCCGAAAGCGAGATGACGGTGCTGCATGCCTGCGGTTATGGTCCGCCTCAGCTCTTAAAGCACAGCTTAATTATGGCGTCCGGTGTGGCGGCGGTGGTCTTGGTTATTTTATTGTGGGTCAATCCAGCGATTGCTGTCGAGCGCGTTAAACTACTGCGTAGCAGTGGTATTCAAGTGATGATTAAAACCTTAGTGCCTGGGACGTTTACGGCGGCATCCGGTGGCAAAGATGTGTTTTATGTTGAAAATATGAACAAAGATCATGACCGAGCCGAAGGCGTGTTTTTAGCAAGACTTAATCATAATCATAAAAAAAATGAGCCATGTTGGGATATTTTATGGGCCGATGAGGCTTATGCAACGCATAATAAGCAATCCGGTACGAACGATTTGGTCTTACTTGACGGGCGTGCCTATCAAGGCAATCCAGGTCAAGCTGATTATCAAGTGGCTTCGTTTAAAAAATATGAAACGCGCTTACCCGAGCCTATATCTTCACCTAAAGCGGGCGATTTACGCTCAGCGGATACGGCCGATTTATGGCCGTTAGGACCGGGTGATTATGCGAAAGCCGCTGAATTGCAATGGCGTTTTTCTATTCCTCTGATGGTGATTGTGCTTACATTGGTTGCCGTGCCGCTAAGCCGGGTTAACCCACGTGCAGGAAAATATGCGCGCTTGTTACCCGCTATTTTATTATTTATTGCGTACGCGAACCTGATGTTTCTTACGCGTGACGCGGTGGCGTCAGGAAAAATGCCTTTATGGCTTGCGATTATTAGCTTACACGGGAGCATGGTTTTGATTGGTATAGGCTTGATGTGGCGTAATAGGATGAAACCATCATGAAATTGATTGACCGCTACATCGCCAAAACCGTACTTGCCTCGATTGCTTTGGTTACGTTGATGCTTACGGGCTTACAAATTTTTATTTTATTTGTAAACGAGTTGGGTGATTTGGGTCGAGGAGATTATCATATTCGTGAAGCACTCAGCGTCGTGATGCTTGAGGTGCCGGAACAAGTTTATTTGTTTTTTCCTGTTGCGTGCTTACTCGGTGCTTTGGTGGGCTTAGGGAATCTTGCAACACATCGTGAACTTTTAGTGATGCAAGCTTCTGGCGTTTCGATTAAACGCGTGACCTGGGCCGTATTAAAAGCTTCTGTATTGGTTATTCTATTTGTTACGGTGTTGGGTGAGGTGCTTGTACCACGATTTTTAGCGACATCACATGATATTAAAAGCCAAGCGCTCACAGGCGGTCAGGCGGTCAGAACAAGCCATGGTGTGTGGCTGCGGCATGAGAATAATTTCATGCTGGTGGGGGACGTGCTGCCGGATCAAAGTCTGCGTGATATTTATCAATTTCAATTTGATGCGGCACATCAGATGCGTTTTACACGTAAAATAGATGCATTGATCGAACATGATGGGGCTTGGCAGGCACAAGGTGTTCAAGAAACCCGATTTGGCTCCCATAAAACAGATGTTAAGTATTATGAGACCATGCCATGGGATATTCCACTTGATTTGGCGGTGTTGAAGCTCAGTGGCGAAACACCAGAAGAGATGAATTTTGTTGCACTTCATCACTATGTAGCATCACAACATGCATCACCTGCACTTTTTCCTTATAAGCTTGCCTACTGGCAGCGTTTGGTCCAGCCGTTCAGTACCGTTGTCATGATGATTCTTGCGATTCCTTTCGTGTTTGGTCCGCTGCGCTCGTCTACTATGGGTGCTAAATTATTAACAGGGGCAACTGTTGGTTTTAGTTTTCATTTGGTGAATCGCTTTTTTGGTCCGTTCAGTCAAGTGTTTTTATGGCCACCTGAGATGGCGGCTATTGTGCCTACACTTGTGTTTGCGTTACTGGGATTGTATTGGATGAGCCGTACGCGGTAATAAAATTTTGATAAGGAGCTTATGATAATGATTCATATCGATGCTATACGTGCGTCGCAATTGCGGCATATCACGGAGCTTGTATTACATCCTTTATTTATAGAATTTATTGTTGTAATAATTTTAATTGCTTGTTTATTTAGGCAGGTAGGCGATACTAAATCTATTGCGCTAGGTTTAGCTTTATTGTGTTCCGGTAGTGTTGTGCTAAGCACGTCTTTTTTGCCGCGATGGATGAGTGTCAAACTTGAAGATCAATACGCGCGTGTAACCCAAGTTGATCCTAATATTCATTGGGTTGTTGTACTCGGGGGTGGGGTTTCTGGAATTAAAGCCATGCCAGCAAGTGACGCTTTGTCGAGTGCAAGTCTCCGGCGATTTTTAGAGGGACTGCGTGTGTATCGTGAACTACCCAATGCAAAGATGATTTTATCAGGAGGTAGTCGACGAGGCAGGCAATATGCGAATTCCGTACGTTATAATGAGTTGGCCGAGATGTTTGACGTGCCTGAAACAGATCGTGTGCTTGAGGGAACTTCGATTAATACAGCGGATGAAGCACGTCTTATTAAGCCATGGTTAAAAGACGAACCGTTTTATTTAGTAACATCCGCGACCCATATGCCGAGGTCTATGGCTTTATTTGAACATCAAGGCTTGCATCCTATTGCTGCACCGTGTGATTACACCGGGTTTCAATATGAGAACCAACGGTTCTTAAAAAAATTCTTACCCAATACAGGCAACTTAGTGAGCTTTAATGCCGCATGGCATGAATATTTGGGGTCGGCTTGGGCTAAGCTAAGAAACATCAGGGCTTGATACGCGGTTGTGCTTGTCAAATCCTATGAAAGTTAGCGCTAAAACAAGCACTGCGCAATACGCGATCCAGGCATGCGTAGGGATGCTTGCCTGCCAAGCGATGTAGGGCATGGCAAGCGTTGAGAGTGCACCTAAAAGCCAAGGCAATTTGTTGGGATATTTATTTTTTATCCAAGCATAAAACATGATAATTAAGCTTGCGAAAAAAACACCGCCCAAAACATCGATGATCGTATGATAGTTAAAATGCACAAGGCCAAAGCCCACGCCCACAAGAATGATACTTATACAGGTGCGAAGAAATTTGTTTGTATTGTTGAATGCAAGCCAGCCATAAACAATGGTTGTAAGTTGCATGTGCCCACTTGGAAAAGCGAAGCCTGCATGATGAATGGTTGGGTTTAGAGGAACTTGAAAGGTGGCTTTAAGTGCGACGTTCATGATGATACTAAAAAACATGATAAAAAATGCATGATAGAACAGCGGTTTATTTAAAAAAATAAACCCCAGTGCCAGCATGGGCAAAATAAATTCCCAATGACTGAAGCCAAGAAAAAATCGGGCAATCGTATCTATACCTGTGCTACTCACGTTACTCAATAGCACGTAAGCTTCCATCAAGAAAAATCAAGCGAAAGGCGGGTTGATAAGGATCGGAGTTATAGGTCCATGTGACCGGTTTTGTTTTACTGTCAACTTTACGGTTCACAAAGGTACGGTTGACATGTGAAGGGTTGCCGCAGGCTGTGAATACCATGTCGGCCAAATCACCAACAGCAAACGAGCGATTGTCACAAACGCTTGAGGCATTGGTGCTTTCACCGTTAAAACGAATGGCTGAGATTTTTTTATCGATAATATCTACTTCAAGGCTTGAACCCTGGGAGCCAATCGGTAACGACCACATGCGGTACACGAGTTTGTAGCCACGATAAACAGGATCGGGGTTGAGTGTGGTGTAAATAAGCTGAGTAACGGGAACTTGTTGGACCGCCGCCTGTTTTGATTTTTCTTTTGAAGTGGGTTGTCCGCAGGCAGCAATGACTTGGGATTCTGTCATGCCGATGCGAACATAGCCATGTTTTTGTGGGCAATAAAAAGGCTGCTGCTCTGCAAAGCTCGCTGTGGTTATGAATAAAAGGCTGAGTAGGCAGATGTTTTTAAATAATATGGTCATCAGAACACCCGATTAAAGTAAAGATGGATGGATTAATTTGATTATAGCTCAGGATGACCAAAAATACCTTGTCCAATGCGAACCCAGGTGCTTCCTGCACGAATGGCTGGTTGAAAATCATGACTCATGCCCATAGAAAGGCTATCGAGCGTTATATTTAGATTTTTTGCTAATCTATCTTGTTCACGCGAAAAATTTAAGAATTGCTCGTAAGAGGATTGTTCGTCAACACATGGTTTAGGAATAATCATAAGGCCACGTAAACATAAACGAGGGTAGTTGAGCACAGCGCGTGCAAGTGTTTCAAGTTTATTTAAGGCAACGCCTGATTTGGTTGCTTCGTTATCTAAATTTACTTGAATACATACGTTAAGTGGGGGCAGAGCTTCTGGACGTGCATGGTTTAAACTTTCGGCAATATCTTCACGGCATAAGCTATGGACCCAGCTAAAGTTTTTTGCGATATATTTGGTTTTATTACTTTGTATTGCCCCAATAAAATGCCAGCAGATGGGGAGGGCTTTTAAAACATGCATTTTGTCACGGGCTTCTTGCCACGTGCTTTCACCAAAATGACGTAGGCCGGCATCAAATGCGGTTTGGATGGCTTGTATCGAATGTTTTTTACTGACAGCAAGTAGCTGTACCGAACCAGGCGTCCGCCCTGCTTCAATCTCCGTGAGGCGTATGGCCTCACGGAGATGTTGCACTTGAGCATTTATGCTACTTGGCATGGTGATTTAGCGTGCGTTTTTTTGTTGGGTGATTAAGCCTTGAATGCCGTCTTCAGCAAGGGTAAGCATGGTGTTGAGTTCGTCACGGCTAAAACTGCTGTCTTCGGCGGTGCCTTGAATTTCGATAAATTGTCCGGCTTCATTCATGACAACGTTCATATCTGTTTCGGCGAGTACGTCTTCGGCGTAATCTAAATCAAGCACGGGTTGACCGCGATAAATCCCGACAGAAACTGCGGCAACGTAATTAAACGCAGGCGCTTTTTTTAATTTATTGTTGGTGACGAGCCAGTCGATGGCATCACGCAGTGCAACGCAGGCGCCAGTGATCGCCGCTGTTCGTGTACCGCCATCGGCTTGAATGACATCGCAATCAAGTGTAATTGTACGTTCGCCGAGCGTTTTGAGATCCACACACATACGGAGTGAACGACCGATGAGACGTTGAATTTCGAGGGTTCGTCCGCCTTGTTTACCACGGCTGGCTTCGCGATCGTTACGATCGTGGGTTGCGCGGGGAAGCATGCCGTATTCTGCTGTAATCCAGCCTTGGTTTTTGCCTTTAAGAAAGCGAGGAACACTTTCAATCACCGAGGCGGTGCAGAGTACGCGGGTTCCACCAAACTCAATCAAGACGGATCCTTCGGCATGATCGGTATATTGTCGTGTCATTTTGATGGTTCTTGGTTGATTTGGTTCACGGTGACTCGGTCGCATGGTAAAATCCTTCAGATAGGTGGTTTATTGATGCAGCAAAGTATAAACGTTTCAAACGTTGGATGCACCTGATAGATGTACTTGGCAGATGCGTCATACGATGATGCATGTAAAATTTTGGAGGGTTTTGTGGTCGAACAAGCGTGTGGAAGTCTTTTTATTGTTGCAGCCCCGTCTGGGGGTGGAAAAACAAGCTTGGTAAAAAACCTTGTTGAGAACATGCGGGATATTACCGTTTCTGTTTCGCATACCACGCGGGACAAGCGTCAAGGTGAAGTGCATGAAACACATTATTTTTTTATTGATGAGCCCACGTTTTTAGATATGGCACGTGCGGATGAGTTTATTGAGCATGCTTGGGTATTTGATTGCTTGTACGGTACATCAAAAGTACAAATACAAAAGCAACTCGAACAAGGTGTGGATGTTATTTTAGATATTGATTGGCAGGGTGCTGCTCAAATCAAACAAATTTTTCAAGATGCGGTGAGTATTTTTATTGTTCCGCCATCGCTGGAGATTTTAAAACAACGTCTTTTGGATAGACAGCGGGATAATGCGGATATTATTGAAGATCGCATGCAACGTGCGTGTGATGAAATGAGTCATTATGCTGAGTTTGATTACTTGATTGTGAACGATGATTTTGATAAGGCGTCGTTAGAATTACAAGCGATTGTGCTGGCTAATCGCTTGCGGGTGTCAAAACAAATGCAAAAACAGCAAGCATTGCTTTCATTTTTGCTTGCATCGCAGTAAACTAGACTGTTTTCTTTCGTTGAATATTAAGTATAAAGGGTAAATTATGGCACGTGTTACGGTTGAAGATTGTCTGGATCATGTTGATAATCGCTTTGAATTGGTGATGGTAGCGGCGAAACGCGCCCGGCAGATAGCCGTTCACGGTGAGCAACCCATGGTTGAGTGGGAAAATGATAAACCTACTGTGGTCGCACTTCGTGAAATTTCAGAAGGTTTAATTTCAGCAGATATTCTCAACGAAGATTAATTCTTTTGCAGTGGGACCGACATAATAGGGAGCGTCCAGCGTGAATCACTTTAAGGAATTGCATGACGAATTGTTGTGTTACCTTGATCCTGAGCACGTTGATCTTTGTCGTCAAGCCTATGAGCTTGCTGAACAAGGCCATTCAGGACAAATGCGCCGTTCGGGTGAGCCTTATATTACACATCCTGTGGCGGCAGCATTAAATCTTGCACAAATGCGCCTGGATTATCAGACGATCATGGCGACGTTGCTTCATGATGTGATTGAAGATACCTCGGTGAGTCATGAGGCCGTGGTTCAGGCCTTTGGCGAAGAGGTGGCGGCACTTGTTGACGGTGTGACCAAATTAACGAAAATAAAATTTGAATCACGCGCAGAGGCGCAGGCTGAGAATTTTCGCAAAATGATTCTTGCCATGGTCAAAGACATTCGTGTGATTTTAGTCAAGCTTGCCGATCGCTTGCATAATATGCAAACCCTGGGTGCGATGCCTGCAACCAAGCGTCATCGCATTGCAATTGAAACCCTTGAAATTTATGCCCCGATTGCTAATCGTCTTGGTATGCACGCGATGTATACAGGATTAGAAGATTTAGGTTTTAAAGCACTGTACCCTATGCGTTATCGCGCACTTAAATCAGCGGTTGAAAAGGCTCGAGGTAACCGACGCGAATTAACACAGCGTATCGAGCAAGATTTACAGCAAGCGCTTGATACGCTTTCGATTCCTTATGAGAGTGTGTTTGGTCGTCAAAAGCATTTATACAGCTTATATCGTAAAATGCGTCAGAAAAAAGTTGCCTTTTCTGAAATTATTGATGTGTTTGCGTTTCGTGTGATTACGGAAGATATCGACGGTTGTTATCGAGTGCTCGGTGCATTACATCGAACGTATAAACCGGTTCCTCAGCGATTTAAAGATTATATAGGTATTCCTAAAGTCAACGGCTATCAATCGCTACATACGACGTTGTTTGGTCCGTTTGGAGTGCCTCTTGAAGTACAAATACGAACACGAGCGATGGATAGTGTCGCGGATAACGGCGTAGCAGCGCACTGGATTTATAAATCATCGGGTGCAGATGTCAATGAAGCGCAATTGCGCGCACGCGAATGGGTGCAGCGATTGCTGGATATGCAGCGTAATACGGGTGATTCGCTCGAATTTATTGAAAACGTTAAAATTGATTTATTTCCTGATGAAGTTTATGTTTTTACACCCAAAGGCCATATTATGGAGTTGCCTAAAGGGGCAACGCCGGTCGATTTTGCCTACACGGTGCATTCTGATGTCGGTAATAGTTGTGTTGCAGCCAAAGTCAATCGTCGCTTGGTTCCTTTAAGTATTCCACTGACCAATGGGCAGGCCGTCGAAATTATCACCGGTCCTGAGGCACACCCTAACCCGTCGTGGCTTAATTTTGTGGTGACGGGTAAAGCACGCAGCAATATTCGTAATTTCTTGAAAAGCCAACAGCGTGCTGAGTCAGTGAGCATGGGGAAACGGCTTCTGGAGCAAGCGTTTTCAGAGCTCTCAAGTGATTATAACAAGGTTCCTGATGAATCGATGGAGGCTTTGCTGCGTGATTTGCAAGTCAAGAATTTAGATGATTTGTTATATGCCGTAGGGATTGGCAATCAAATGCCAATGGTCATTGCAAAACGTCTGGTCTTGACGCAAGATGGCGATGCATTTGAGGCATCTTCTGATGGTGGGCCATTAGCCATCAAGGGAACGGAGGGCATGGTCATTCATTTTGCTGAATGTTGCCAGCCAATTCCAGGAGATAATATTGTCGGTCGTTTTCAACAAGGATGTGGTATTTTGGTTCATTCAAGTGATTGTTTGGTTGTTAATCAAGGACGTACAAGCCCAGAGCAGTTTATTTCGATGCGTTGGGATGAGCAGGTTCAAGGCGAGTTTTGGGTTGATATTACCGTAGAAGTTGCGAATCAGCGCGGAGTGCTCGCGATGCTTGCGACGGCTATTTCTGAAGCAGAATCCAATATTGGTAATATCAGTGTAGACCCACGTGATGGCACGCATAATGCTGTGACCTTCTCTGTCAGTGTATTAAGCCGTACGCATTTAGCGCGTGTGATGCGTCGCCTACGCGCGAATAATCGCGTCACGCGAATTTATCGTAATAAGCAAGGCGCATGATGAAACAAGCGATACAAACAAAAAATGCTCCTGAAGCTATCGGTACCTATAGTCAAGCCGTTCGTGTGGATAAAACGGTGTATTTATCAGGCCAAATTCCTCTTGATCCAAGTACGATGACGTTGTGTTCCGAGGCGATTGATGCACAAATAACGCAAGTTTTTGATAATTTATCTGCCGTATGCGTTGCCGCAGGCGGAAGCCTCAATGATGTGGTGAAGCTTACCGTGTATTTGAAAGATTTAACGCATATGCCGCGTGTTAATCACGCGATGGCACGTTATTTTTCGGAGCCTTATCCCGCGCGTACAGCCTTTGGTGTGACAGCATTGCCACGTGGAGCGCGCTTGGAGATTGATGCGATCATGGTTGATTCGGTCGATTAGGTAGAGGTGTTGTAAAAGGTGATTTAATATGGGGCTTGTTCTTTTTCTGGTGGTTTTTTCAGCTATTTTTGTTGCTTTCACGAATGAAATTACTGCGTGGCTTAAAAGCGTGCTTTCGGTGACGTGGGTGCGTGTACTTTTACCCATGGTGATTGTGTCGTTTTTGTGGGTTTGGTTTGATGAAGAGGTTCTTTGGGTGCTCGCTTATTTTAAAGCGAGTCTTGCTTTTTTTACGGCGAAGTTTACCGCTGTACTACCTCATAAACTTCTTTGGTTTACTGCTCGTGTTTTAAGTTTATATCTTCCTGCAAGCATGACCGCATGGCTTTTTTATTGGAAGCTAAAGCGTGATGGGTCTGTCAAGCAGCAAGCGGCTCGTCTGGCGAAGCTCTATTTATTCAGCTGGTTATTTTTTTTAGTGCTCGTTCTAGCTTAGCCCCTCACCCGCATGGCGTATTCTGTTCGGATGAAGGGAAGCAATGATTTAAATTATACTTTTTTTTCTTTGTTTTGCTCTGGCGCAGCAATGACTTGCATAATGCCAAACGATCCTGATTTTTTTAGAGCAATCAATAAATCCACGTTCAGAGTCTGAAGTAAGTGTTTTTCTTTGTTCTCGTAAGTGACTTTGAGTGGCATAGAAACTTTCCACTGCTTTTCTTTGATGTTTTCGACGTGTATTTCACCCGCAATTTTACTGGTTACGTTGAGGTTGTTGGAGCGAATCGCCTCAAGGTTGCCGGATGTTTTAAGCGCTTCGTTAAACGCCTTCCACCCTTGGTCGGTGTAGCATGATTTAAGGGCTTCGAGTTCGGTATTCATATTTTCCGGAACAAACTGAAAGGATTGAACCAAAGCTTTTTCTGCCCAGGTGGTTATCAGTGCTTGCTCAACAGACGCGGTATCTTCAGGGAGTTGATACTGACAGTTAATCACGGCTGGTGACGGAGGTGTTATGGGCGCAGGTGTTTCGGTTCGTGTGATGACCTCTTCTTCGGCAAAACTTAGGGTAGGTATAAGCACAAGTAAAGCGATGGCAAGTGATGTCTTTTTCATGGAAACAGCTCCTTTGTTCGCATTATCTCAAGTAAGCATTTCGTAAGAAACAGTTGTTATCATGTATCAAATAGATAAATTTCGCCAGTTTTAAATTTTTAGCCGTTGATTTTTTAGGAGGGCGTGGCACGCTGTGGATTTAAGTGCGACGAGGGTTCATTTTCAGAAGGCCGGCCTGAAAAGAAATAGCCTATAGCAATACCCGATCCTAATAAACAAGTACCTGCAATGGTTAATTTTGGCATGGTGAGCAATAAGGCAGTAACAAGCATCGCGCCTCCAGCTACTGCTATTATACCACCGAGACATTTGAAGCGAAAATTCCAATCATCGATTTTAATTTCACGGGGAGCTGTGTTGCTCAGCCTTGTGCTTAGGGAGGGGCGTTGCATGGATAGCCACTCTAAATCACCACGAACTTCTGCTACAAAGCCAAACTTTTTATATAACGTGGTGGCAGCTTCATTAGTTACACGCACGCTAAGTCTAATCGAGCTATCTGATACATCGGCTTGTTTGAGTACTTGTTTCAATAAAACACTCGCTAGACCTTTTCCACGAGCATCAAGCAAAGTTCCTAAATTATGAATAAAAAGCTCATCTTTTTTGGTTTTGGTAACGAAAATATAGCTTAATACATTACATGGATTATGGGTGTCAGATATGAGCCACGAATATTCTTGATCATGACAATGGCTAAGGTTTAGGGGAGCTTCATCAGGAAATATTTCTTGGTCTAGAATACTAATAAGATCAATATCTTCTGTAACAATCTGCCTAAGTCTTCTTGGAAAACTTTTTTCTCTTACTAAAATCTCCAAGTCCTGATCTGATGTTGAGCTATCATCAACGTTCACGCCCTGAGTGAATAGATACCCCTCAATGCAATGCAAATGACCGCTATGTTCAACATTATTTTTATTCGCATCGATATTTGGGTTAGCAATAAAATGTTTAAAGCGATCAGGTGTAACAATAGCGATAATAGCATTGCTTTGCTTCATATATTGGTACCTTGGCGGCGAAGATGTGAGCTATATTAACATCTTGTTCTTTTTGTGTAAATTTTGTGGTTGTTTAAACTCGACACAAAGGCTGAAAATTACAGGTTTGACAGGTGCTTTTTTTAGGGGGGCGTGGCAGGCTGTGGCCTGTTTGATATTCATGAGCGAGTGTTGTGAGTCGTTGGTGCCATGTATGCTGGTAGGTTGACCAAGCTTCATCTTCTTTAATCGTCTTGATACCTTGAATGTCAGCCGTGTTTTCAGTAAAGCCACGGCAAGCAGTTTGACCGTTTTTAAGCTCAACAAATAATAAACCACGAATGGCGTCGTCTAATAACGCATATAAAAGTAATTGGGGTGACTCAGGACGTTCCTCATGCCACGGTAGTGGTGAAGGTAGGCGGCTTTTGTAGTCTAACACCCATTTCCCACCGGTATGAAGGCGGTCAATGCGGTCAACGCGCACGCGGAATTCAAGCTCGCCGAGCGTTAGCTGATAACTTTCTTCGATGGCTTCAATATCAAAGGCCGGGCGAGATTTATCCCAGGTAAGGCAAGCATAGACTAAGCGTTTTAAACGTGCGTGCTCAACGGTTTGCATGAGTTCTGGAAACGACGTGGGTTTATTGGCTTTGATAGGCGCGAGTGCTGTTTGGATCGCCGTATCAATATGCGTTTCGAGCTCAGTCTGGCGACACGCAATAAGCGCGCGTTGCGTTTTTAATTTTTTCCAAAGCAGCTCTAAAATATGATGAATCACGTGTCCGCGAAGCATGGCGTCAGGGCCCTCTGTGGGTTCTGAGGCTGTGGTAGCTTTGAGGCGATGTGCTGCAAAGGCTCTAAACGGACAAAGCGCTTGGTCTGCAAGACGTGCGGTGCCACCCGTACGCGTGTCTTGTTCTGTTAATGGATAGGTGTAAGGCTCTTGTTCTGTCAGCAATTGGGTTGGGTGTGATGTAGGCGTTGGTGTTCGTGTTTGAGGCAATAATGGGTAATCTAAAATCAGCGGGCTAGGTAAAGCGGGTATATCGCCGATAAGCGCTGGATAACTAAACACTTGCTCTTGGCTTGCAAGTTGCAGGCGTTTGATGCGTTTTTCGGCCAGGCGTTGCTCTCGCGAAGCATTGGCGTAGGGCATGTCGAGCTCGCGTTGCAACGCGATAGGAATAAACGCGGATAGACGTGTGCGTGTTGGAAGTTTTTGATCGGTTGATCCAGACATCCATACGGCATCAAACGTGCAGCCTGAAGCCTCGAGGAGTCCTAATATTTGCACGGGGGCATCTGATTTTTCAGGTTGAAAAATCGTGTTTTTTGCTAAATCATGCAAGGCTCGAAACGCTTCTTTGGCGCACATGCTTGGCGTGACCACAGAAAGCGCAATAAAATCATCCATCAGAGCAATTAAGCGTTGAAAGCATTGGTACTGCGCTGAGGTCAAGCCTGCCTCACCTGGAAAGCCGAGCTGCGTTAAACGTTCATAAAAAAAACGCGCCCAAGCAAGCGGAGTCTCGGTTGTTGGGTAGCTTTTTAGCGTGTTGAGTGCTTCAGCAAGTGCAGGGGCAGGTGTTTGAATCGCACGCTTAAAGCGCATAAAAGGAATACGTTGCTCTTGTAACAGCGGGATGTTATTTAAACATGCAGCACGTGCTAAAAACTCAGATTGAGCAGCCATAAGATGCGGTGAGCTTAATAAAAGCTGCGCTTGATGTTGACTTAGCTCAGCCTGATTCAGGCTTATCCACTGTAAGGCATGAGCAACCAAAGGATATTCGGTGAGCGGTTTTCCAAGCGAAATATTAAAGACATCTTCGGGAAGATGGCGTTTAAAATAACGCATAAGACTGGGGGCATCTTGATTTAAGTCAGGAATCACTAAGCCGATATGCGTCGCGTTTTCTTTACGCTTTTCTTGTATAAAATACAGCATACGTGCGTATTCGTCGTGTTTATCACGCGCCATGCATTGATAGGTTGTATACGTAATATCACCTAGAAAATCATCATGTTCTTGCTCGACACCGAGAGCGCTTAAATGTGATTGAAATGCTTGTTGTATAGGCGTGTACTCATCAAAACAAACCCATAAAATGCGTTTAAACGGCGGATGTTTTAAGTGCTTAATTAAGTGCGCCACAAGTTGCTGCTTGGCCAAAGCACCTAAGCTGCTTAAGCGTGCCTCACCGCTTGCGCGCCAGGTTTCAAACTGCTGGGTTTGTTCCGTGAGTGCAAAGTCTGGATGGGGCATGTTAATTTGCCAGTCGTTGCAAACAGTCCAAGCGCTAAGCACCGAATTTAATAGTTTTTGATGATGCTGGCTGTTTTCGTCCGGGGTTAATACGTGACGCCATACGGTGCGGAGTTGTGCTTCGTTTAATAATACCGGGTGTGTGTCGTGGGGGTGTTGATGGCAAAGACGTTCAAATGCATGCTGTAAAAATGCTTGATAAGGTAGGCAGGTCGGCTTTTCAAGTGTGCGTCGACCGTCTTCGGTTATATAACGAGCTAAAAGCTGCTCTGCAAGGCGGTTATTTGGCGTAACAATTGCAGCACCGTCTCGCATGGCTTGAATAACGGTGTTTAGCTGCTGATGCTCACGGGCGTTGCAAGGCATAAAGCATGACCGGTAAGTCGTCGTCGTAGTGTTTTCGAGCAACGAAAGATTCGTGGTGTACAATCTTAAAGCCATGCTCTTCAGCTAAGGCTATCAGGTAGCGAGGATGATGCGCAAAACGTGCCGTTGTTTGTAACATCCAGTTAGCAGCGTCACAGATCTCATGCGTTACAATCAATAAGCCGCGCGGTGCGAGGCATGTTTTAACGTGTTCAAATAAAGGCGATAAATCACCCAAGTAGGGCAAGACATCTGCGGCTGTTATGAGATCAAATGTGGTGTTTTTTGGCGTTAATTGGGTTAAGTACGTGATAATTTCAGCTTCGATAAGCTCATCATAGATGGCTTTTTCACGCGCATGCGCCAGCATTTTAGGTGAGAGATCGACACCGGTTAAGTGCTGGCTTAATTCACGGAGGATGATGCCAGAAAGACCCGTCCCACAGCCTAAGTCAAGTGCACGCTCGACCTGCAGCGAAGGAATGAGCTGATGCAGGACTTGAGCCATATGTCGAGGCACGCTGTATCCCAAGGTTTCTGTCATGTGCTTTTCGTAGTGCAGAGCATAATTATCAAATAAATTTTGCGCGTACTCGGGACACGCAGGGCGCTGTTCTTTGCCGTGCTTAAAGGCATCGAGCATAAACTGACTGCTTTTGTCGTCAGGATTAACATCATGCGCCTGTGTTAAGTAATCCACGGCTTTGTGCGATTGTCCTAGGCGCTGGGCAATACTGGCTAAGTTCGTGAGGCAAGCATGGTGTGTTGGTGTGTGTTTAAGAATCAACTCAAAATGCTTGGTTGCATGTTCGAGTTGACCGAGCATCATTTCAGCCACACCGGCGTTGTAGTGGTATTCGAGATTGTTGGGGTACGTTTCGAGTAACAACGCATAATGCGTGAGTGCATTTTCAAAACGATCGTAATGCATAAACGTTGCAGCAAGGTTATTACGCGCATCTTCATGATGTTTATCAAATGCCAGTGCTTGGCTAAAGTACGTGATGGCTTGTTGGCCTTGATCCCGCTTTAGAGCGATTACCCCTAAGTTTGCCAGTGCATCAGCGTGTTCTTTGTGTTGTGCAAGTACGGATTGAAAGGCTTTTTCTGCTGCATCTAATTCATGGCGCGTGAGGCTAATAATACCTTGATAAAATTGCGCGTTCGTATGCTCAGGGTTTAATATTAAAACATTATTAAATTGTGTTGCCGCAGCATCCAGTTTATTTTGTTTTAAAAAAATCAGACCTAAATTATAATGCGCGATCGCAAAATCGGGGGCTGCATGTACGGCCAGAGCGTAATGCTTTAATGCTTGGTTTGGATTGCCCATGCGCTCATAGAGCGTAGCCAAATTATTGTGATCTGCTGGGGATAGTGAGGTTTTTTGTTGTAACAGCGATTCATAGGCTGCAATCGCCTCAGGAATGCGAGCAGATTTTTGATGCTCATGTGCTGCTGTTAAACATACTTCGGGCATTTGGGTCATAGCGCTGATCTGTACTCATGATGCATTCATAACTTCTGGTGTGATCGTGGCATTGATTGCGTTTGAAGGCAATGATTTTTAGTACGCGGGTGTCGATTCAGCGTTTGCCCTAAAGAGATCAGGGTTTGCTCACGGAGTCAGTTTTGTTTATATTTAGACTCACACTAATTTACGGATGGAATTAGGCATGAGTTCAGATATGGATAAGAATAAAATCACGGCGCCGTCACGTGGACAATGCCCTGTGATGCATGGCGGCGCAACCTCAAAAAACACCAACATGGATTGGTGGCCGAATGCCTTAAATCTCGATATTTTACATCAGCATGATACAAAAACGAATCCGTTGGATAAAAATTTCAATTACAAAGAAGCTTTAAAAACATTGGATGTTGATGCGCTTAAACACGACTTACGTTCGCTCATGACCGATAGTCAGGCTTGGTGGCCTGCTGATTGGGGTCACTACGGTGGTTTGATGATTCGTATGGCATGGCATGCCGCAGGTTCTTATCGTACCGCCGATGGCCGTGGTGGTGCAGGTACAGGAAATCAACGGTTCGCGCCGCTTAATTCTTGGCCTGATAACGTCAATTTAGATAAAGCACGCCGATTACTTTGGCCCATCAAAAAAAAATACGGTAGCAAATTAAGTTGGGCTGATCTCATGATTCTTGCCGGCAACATGGCTTATGAGTCGATGGGATTAAAAACCTTTGGTTTTGGGTTTGGTCGCGAAGATATTTGGCATCCAGAAATAGATGTTTATTGGGGCTCAGAAAAAGCGTGGTTAGATGCCAATCGTTACGAGGGCAAAAGTCGTGAGACGCTCGAGAATCCATTGGCGGCGGTACAGATGGGGTTAATTTATGTGAACCCCGAAGGCGTTGATGGTAAGCCTGATCCGTTGCGAACGGCCGAAGATGTGCGTATCACGTTTGCCCGCATGGCCATGAATGATGAAGAAACGGTGGCGTTAACGGCGGGTGGCCATACCGTGGGTAAATGTCATGGCAATGGCGATGCAGCTTTACTTGGACCGAACCCAGAAGCAGCTAATCTCGAAGAGCAAGGTTTGGGCTGGATCAATAAAACAACCCGGGGTATTGGCCGTGATACGGTGTCCAGTGGTTTAGAAGGCGCATGGACGACCCATCCGACCACATGGGATCATGGTTATTTTAAATTATTGCTGGAGTATGATTGGGAACTGAAGAAAAGCCCGGCAGGCGCACATCAATGGCAGCCTATTGATCTCAAAGAAGAAGATAAACCGGTGGATGTTGAAGATCCATCGATTCGTCTTTCTCCGATGATGACCGATGCTGATATGGCCATGAAGATGGATCCTGAGTATCGCAAAATATCCGAGCGTTTTTATCATGATCCTGCATATTTTGAAGAGGTTTTTACGCGAGCTTGGTTTAAATTAACCCATCGAGACATGGGGCCTAAAGCACGTTATCAAGGACCGGATGTACCCAAGGAAGATCTGATTTGGCAAGATCCCGTACCGAAAGGCGCGACGGATTATGATATTGATGCCGTGAAACAGAAAATAAAGCAGAGCGCCTTAACCCTAAGTGATATAGTGACGACGGCGTGGGACAGTGCAAGAACGTATCGGGGGTCGGATATGCGTGGTGGTGCCAATGGTGCACGCATCCGCCTTCTGCCACAGAAAGACTGGCAAGGTAATGAGCCAGAACGGCTCGCGCGTGTACTTCATGCATTAGAACCAATAGCTGCTGAATCAGGTGCGAGTCTTGCCGATGTGATTGTGCTTGCGGGAAATGTTGGCATTGAGCAAGCGGCTAAAGCAGCTGGTATCGATGTAAACATACCGTTTAGACCAGGTCGTGGTGATGCTACGCAAGACATGACTGATATTGAATCCTTCGAAGTACTAGAACCCGTGCATGATGGGTTCAGAAATTGGCTTAAACAAGATTATTCTGTCAAACCCGAAGATCTTTTGCTGGATAGAGCCCAACTTATGGGATTAACAGCCCCCGAAATGACGGTTTTGATGGGGGGGATGCGTGTTTTAGGAACAAATTATGGTGGCACGCCGCATGGTGTTTTAACCCATCAGGTGGGTAAATTAACAACCGATTTTTTTGTTAATTTAATGGATATGAATGTTTACTGGAAACCGGTTGGCCATAATTTATACGAGCTCCGTTGTCGTAAGACAGACGAAGTGAAGTGGACGGCAACGCGTGTTGATTTGGTCTTTGGTTCGAACGCTATTCTCCGGGCCTATGCAGAAGTTTATGCAGAAGATGATAACCAAGAAAAATTTGTTCATGACTTTGCGGCCGTATGGACGAAAGTCATGAACGCGGATAGGTTTGATTTATAAAATTAAATTTTATAAATTTTCTTTAGCAAAATAAGCGCAATCCAGGCCGACATGATTTTTATAGCCGAGTCCCCAGGGCAAGATCATCTAAATAATAGCCGATCTCATCATTCATGATGATCTATTT
>CAXBBS010000016.1:0-37088 GCA_963974485.1 uncultured Legionella sp. | reverse complement strand
AAATAGATCATCATGAATGATGAGATCGGCTATTATTTAGATGATCTTGCCCTGGTATCCCAATTTTTTTTGATTTTAGTACTATAGTTAAAGAGTAAGCTGCTGATAAGTAAGGAGAAGGTGTTTGCAAGAACATACAAATTTATTCGAGTCTATTTTTATAACAAATATCCAGCCAAATATCTTGGTTGATGCGTTGGGTATTATTCAAGAATACAATCCTGCCGCAGAAAAGCTGTTTCAATACACGCGGGACGAAATGCTTGGGAAAAAAATCAAGAAATTAATACCTTCTGTTGCGTCAAATAATCTGGATGCTATTGAAGCGAGTCGGGAAGTTGTAGCGCAAAAAAAAGACGGATCATGGATGGATGTTTTTGTATCAATAAGTGACATGAAATTAGCTGAGGCAGTATTTTACGTGGTTGTTATTCATGATATTACCCAGGAGCGCATGCTACGGGAGCAGAATAAAAAACTGATTGATTTTAACCTTGCTATTATTCACGATGTTGAGGCTATTGGAAATTATAAAGATTTAATTCAAAATATTTTAAAGAACTTCGCAAGGCTGTTTGATTTTGAAGTGGGTCACTTTTATCAATACAACTATGTTAAAAAACAATTGGAAAGCTCACATTTGTTTTTTAAAAATCGGCCAAGAAAATATAATAGCTTTATTGATATTACAAAAAAAACGTCGTTTAAAAAAGGCATTGGCTTGCCTGGAGCAGCCTGGGAAAAACAAGAATCTATTTATTATTCTGATATAAGAACGGCAAAAAATTTTCCACGCCAGCAATTAAGTGAACATCCGCTTAATTTGGCAGGAGGTCTTGCTTTACCCGTCATATACAACAATAAAATATTAGGGGTTGTTGAGTTTTTTTCAAATAAAAAACTTTTTTTAAGTCCTGATGATATTTGCTTGATTGAAAAATTTTCTAAAATTATTAATGGCTTATATGGGCAGTATCGAGAAGGTCGGGTTTTAAATCTTTTATTAAATAGCTGCAGCGAAGGTGTTTATGGTTTAGATATGGAAGGAATAACGACGTTTGTTAATGCGCGAGCATGCGAAATTCTTGGTTATATGCCCGAAGAGCTGATTGGGTATTCGATGCATGACAAAGTACATCACGCACATCCAGACGGAAACTTTTATGCAAAAGAAGATTGTCATATTGCGCATTGTATTCGTGTAAATAAATATTTACATGTTGATGACGAGGTTTTTTGGAGCAAAAAAGGTAAGGCCATTGATGTTGAGTATAATGTAACCTCTATTATAGAAAATAAAAATATTGTGGGGGGGGTGGTCACGTTTTTAGATATTTCTGAAAAAAGAAAAGTGAAACAGCAGATGGAGCTGATTTCAAGCATTCAAAGTAATTACATTAAGGCGGAAAAAAAAACAATTGTTTTTGATGATATTCTTCATGGTTTGTTAAACATAACGGGTAGTACATATGGCTTTATTGGAAGTGTTGCGTACGATCCAGAGGGCCTTCCGTACCTTACAATATATGCAATTAATGAGGCACATGCGCTGGACGCGCTTGAATATAGAAACTTAAATACGCTTTTTGGTCGTACGCTGAAAACAAAGAACGTTGTTATTTCAAACCATCCCTCTAAGGATAAACAACGACGAGGTCTGCCTAAAGGGCCAGAAGAAGTCACATCTTACTTGGGCGTACCTCTCTTGGGATTAAATGGTGAGCTACTTGGAATGTACGGTCTTGCTAATCGCAAAGAGGGCTATTCTCAACAGCTTATTGATGATCTAACATCGTTGACGGGTGTGGTTTCTAATATAATGGAATCCTTTCAGTACTATACCGTGATTGAAAACATGGCTAAAGTCGATTCGCTGACTCAGTTATTTAATAGGCAGTTTGCGCATGTGAAATTAAGTGAGATGATTGAAAAACATCGTCGTAACAAAAAAAGTTTTTGTTTGTTCATGTTGGATTTAAATCAATTTAAATTTATCAATGATAAATACGGTGCAAGCGTAGGTGATGAACTTTTGATTTCATTCGCTCAGCGTATCTCATCTATTTTAAAAAGCACGAATTTTTTTGCGCGCGTTGGGGGAGATGAATTTCTTATTTTGCTTGAAAACGCCCGTTATTCAAGTGAGTTTACAGAGCTTGTTGCTTGCTTAACCCAGGCAAGTGATACAGTTTATAACTTGGCTGGAAAATCAATAGCTTGTCGTTTGACGATGGGGGTTGCGTGCTATCCATCCGGGGGTAAAACAAAAGAAGAGTTACTGAGTCATGTCGCTTTTGCTTTATATGATGCAAAAAGAAAAAAAGAAAATATTTGTTTTTTTTCAAAAAAATCGAAGCAATCTTTTGAAGAGATTATGACCCTTGAATCTGATTTTAAACACGCTTTTATTAAAAAAGAATTTTGTATGCTGTACCAACCTCAGGTTGATCTTAAAACAGGAGAAATTTTGGGGCTAGAAGCGCTGATTCGTTGGCATCATCCGACACGAGGATTGCTTTCACCTTTTTATTTTATTTCCTATTTAGAAGATTGGGGGTTGTCTGAAAAGCTCAATGAGTATGTGTTGCACCAAGTATTATCTGATATTAAGGTATTAAAGTTTCAGAAAGCTCTAAATATATCCATTAATATTTCTCCTAAAATAATCGATTTCAAATCGCATATTGCATGCCTTGTTAAGATAGCTCGCTCAAAGCAATCCATGCTAAAAACAAATAAAATTAATCTTGAATTTGAAATCACTGAATCAAGTTTCAGCTCAGAAAAGGCAAGCGCTTTAAATACGGCATTAATGCAGGCAAAAAAAGTAGGTATTCAATGCGCAATGGATGATTTTGGTGTGGAATATTCATCGATTAATCGACTTACGCAATATCATTTTGATACAGTCAAAATTGATAAAGTTTTTACGCAAAAACTGGATAAACGAGGAAAGAAGCCGGCGATCGCGATTATTAATGCCCTGGTTCAATTATCGCAAGATTTAAAGTTTAAGCTGATTGCAGAAGGCCCTGAAACAGAAGCGCAAGTTAAAGCCTTGATTGATATGGGGTGTGTTTATGGGCAAGGTTTTTATTTTCATAAACCGATGCTGATGACAAAAGCATGGCAATTAATCAAACAACAAACATCAACTTAAGTTACGTCGTTGTTTTATATGTCGGCAGACCATAGGCACTAACGCAAGCAGAGCCAGTGCAAGAAGGGGTCCGAGTAGAGCCGGGTCGGTTAGGATTGAAATATTAGGTGTACTGTTGGTATCAAACACATGACCCAAGCCATTGCCAACTAAAACATAAATAAACGACCCAGGCATGATCCCAAAAAACGTACCGATCATAAACGTGCTAAGCGGTACGCCTAGCAATGCAGGGATAATATTCACTAGAAAAAAAGGAAAAACAGGAACCAAACGCAAAAAAAGAAGATAAGACAACGCGTTATTTTTAAAGCCTTGTTCCATGGATTTAAGCCATTTGGCATTGCGTTTAGCCACCCAATCACGCAGTGCTAATTTTACCGCTAAATACACGAACATGGCGCCCAGTGTCGCGCTGATAACAACCGTCAGCGTTCCTAACCATGGACCAAATAAAAATCCGCCAATAAACGTTAAAAAAAAGGCACCAGGCATCGAGCTTGCCACGCCGATGATATACATCAGCATAAAGCTTAAGACGGCGAGTATCAGGTGTTGATCGGCCCAAGCAAGTAAGAGCACGCGATGAGTTTTGAGGCTTTCAAACGATAGATAGTGATAAAGCTTAAAGTGCAGAAAAATTCCCAAAAGCATGATTAAGCTCATGAGTGGCGCCCAGCGTTTGAGTGCGTTCAGCATAGGGTTCTTCTTTTTTAAATAATAAATTATATTTTATATAAGAGAAGCGTTGAATAAACAAGGTCAAGCGTTGTTTTTGAGAGCTAATTATTGTACAGTATTCGGTTAAACACGGGCTTAATCTTGGAGGTTAGCATGGCATTTTCAGTTATTGGGCAGGCACTTACATTTGACGATGTTTTATTGCTTCCTGCGTATTCAAGTAAATTACCTCGGGAAGTTTCACTTAAAACACGTTTAACGCGCAATATAGAGCTTAATATGCCTTTGGTTTCTGCAGCAATGGATACAGTCACCGAGGCGCGTTTAGCCATTGCTCTAGCTCAAGAGGGCGGTATTGGTATTATTCATAAAAACATGAGTATTGCGGAGCAAGCCGATGAAGTCCGTGCGGTTAAAAAATTTGAAAGCGGGATGGTTAAAAACCCTATTTCGGTTGAGCCTAATAAAACCGTAAAAGAATTATTGGAACTGATTAAGAAATACAAATTTTCGGGTGTCCCGGTGGTTGAAGGTGAGCAATTGATAGGTATTGTTACCGGGCGTGATATTCGGTTTGAAACGAATTTATCGTTGCCGGTGTCTGCTGTAATGACTCCTAAAGAGCGCTTAGTTACGGTGCAAGAAGGGGCTAGTCGCGAAGAAGTTCAAAAATTATTGCATAAACATCGTATCGAAAAATTACTGGTGGTGAACAAAGCCTTTTGTTTACGGGGTTTAATCACGGTTAAAGATATTCAAAAAGCAAAAGATCATCCTGATGCATCTAAAGATGATGCCGGTCAGCTTCGCGTGGGGGCGGCTGTAGGGCTCGCTGCGGATACGGATAAACGTGTAGCAGCTTTAGTTGCAGCGGGTGTTGACGTGCTTGTGGTTGATACAGCGCATGGGCACTCCAAAGGTGTTTTGGAGCAAATTAAACGTATTAAGCAAAACCATCCAAACGTGCAAATTATCGGTGGTAACGTTGCGACTGCGCGTGGTGCACGAGCTTTAGTGGATGCCGGTGCTGACGCCGTCAAAGTAGGGATTGGTCCAGGCTCCATTTGTACGACGCGCATTGTTACCGGTATTGGTGTGCCGCAAATCACAGCCGTGGCCAATGTAGCGGCCGAGCTCAAAGGCGAAGTGCCTTTAATTGCGGATGGCGGGATACGTTTTTCAGGTGATGTTGCGAAAGCATTGGCTGCAGGGGCTCATACGGTGATGCTGGGTGGTATGTTTGCAGGAACCGAAGAGTCTCCCGGTGAAATTGAGCTTTATCAAAGTCGTACGTACAAAAGCTATCGTGGCATGGGCTCTATCGGTGCTATGGCGCAACGCGATGGCTCAAGCGATCGTTATTTCCAAGAGCGCGGCGCAACCCCAGATAAACTTGTTCCGGAAGGCATTGAAGGGCGCGTACCTTATAAAGGCCCTATAAATACGATCATTCATCAGTTGACGGGTGGTTTGCGTGCGGCTATGGGATATACAGGATGTGAAACCATCGCAGAGCTTCATGAGACGGCCGAGTTTGTTCAAGTCACACATGCCGGTATTCGTGAATCTCACGTTCATGATGTGAGCATTGCCAAGCAAGCGCCTAATTATCAAGTTAATAATTAAACTTAAATTAAAATTTATTAAATAGAGTTGTTTTGATGACACAGCATACGCAACATACAGATAAAAGCATGCTTATTCTTGATTTTGGTTCGCAATATACGCAACTCATAGCGCGACGAATTCGAGAAATGGATGTGTTTTGTGAGATTCATTCATACACAAGTAAGCGAGACATACTTGAGGCTGGCAATTGGTGCGGCATTATTTTATCAGGAGGACCGAGCACGGTCTTAGATGAAGCCAGTCCACGTGCGCCTGATTGGGTGTTTAGCTCGAATCTCCCCGTGTTAGGTATTTGTTATGGTATGCAAACCATGGCGATTCAGCTGGGTGGTGAAATTGAATCTTCGGCTATTCGTGAATTTGGTTATGCAGAGCTATGTTTAACACAAAATCATAAATTTTTAGAAGCGATTTATGATCGCAAGTCCCCATCAGGTGAGAATTTACTGGATGTGTGGATGAGTCATGGTGATCATGTGACGTGCTTGCCCGATGGTTTTGTTTCGCTTGCAAAAACACGCGATCTTCCCATCGCTGCCATGGCACATGCATCTAAACCTTGGTACGGTTTTCAATTTCATCCGGAAGTCACGCACACACACCAAGGCGTACGTATTTTAAAAGCCTTTGTTGATGATGTATGTCATGCAGATATGACATGGACCACGGAACATATTTTAGAAGAACTTGTTGACGATATTCAACAACGCGTCGGTTCTGATCATGTCATGCTCGCTTTATCGGGTGGTGTGGACTCTTCAGTGGTAGCAGGCTTATTACATCGTGCAATAGGTCAAAACATGCACGCTGTTTTTGTTGATACAGGGCTTCTACGTTTAGGTGAAGCTGAAGAAGTTGAAGCGTTGTTTGCTGATGAACAGGGCATGAATTTTACTTGTATTCATGCGGAAGAGCGTTTTTTAAATGCATTAGTAGGCGTTGATTGCCCCGAAGAAAAGCGAAAAATTATTGGACGCACGTTTATTGAGGTTTTTGAAGAAGAAGCCAAGCGTCTTCCTGAAGTTAAATGGTTAGCACAAGGCACGATATATCCTGATGTGATTGAGTCGGCTGGCATTAAATCTCATCATAATGTTGGGGGCTTACCTGATGCTTTGCCGTTTAAGTTATTAGAACCGATTCGAGCTTTATTTAAAGATGAAGTTCGTACGTTAGGTGTCGCACTCGGTTTACCAGAGGAGCGCCTGCATCGCCATCCGTTTCCAGGGCCGGGTTTAGGCGTAAGAATTTTAGGTGAAATTAAACCCGGTTATGCAGATATCCTGCGCCAAGCCGACGCCATTTTTATTGCAGCACTTCGTGAAGCTGAATTATATCATAAAGTCAGCCAAGCTTTTGCTGTGTTCTTACCTGTAAAAAGTGTCGGTGTGATGGGCGACGGACGGCGTTATGATCCCGTGATTTGTTTAAGAGCTGTCGAGACGCAAGATTTTATGACGGCACACTGGGCGCATTTACCGTGGGATTTTCTGGGTGAAGTATCGAATCGTATTATCAACGAAGTCGCGGGTATTTCACGTGTAACGTATGATATATCAGGAAAGCCTCCAGCCACGATTGAGTGGGAATAGCAGGAGGCAGCTCAGCCAAATAGCGAGTTAAGACAGGCCATGAAAGGGTGTCAACGGGTTGCGATCATTGTCGGTGCATCCCGAAATTTGCTCGCGTAGTTCATCTGCTGCAAATAAATCCTCGATAGTCTGGGGATTTCCCGTCTCTGGATGGATAGGGTTTCGGGTTAGCAATTCTGTTATTGCAGATCGTTCATAAATTCGCCCATTATTTGTTACAACTGGATCAGTCATTGGAGCCCCTGTAATGGGGCAAATACAGTAAGGCGGAAATTTTTCACTCCTCTCCGGATGTGAATAAAACAGGGTTCCTGGTACTAAGGCTAGGGGCGCATCGTTTGGATCATGTGCTTCCGGTGGAGTATTTTTCATGGATTCAATAGCATCCATCAAGCTATAATCTTCAACTAAGGTTGGATTATAGATACAAACAGGACCCGTTGAGCCCTTGATATGAATTGTATACCTTCCTTCTGTTGGTAATAATGGAAGAATAGCTAAATGTTCCAGATCAGATTGTAATCGAAAGCTTGGTTTTTTATTCATAGCTTCGGCTATTTCATTAATATATACCCGAGTCTTCCCAGTTATCACTGCTGATTGATCTGTATTTTGTTGGGTCTCAATCAGTATATCCTCGGCATTCTTAATGATTGTATGGGAAAGCTCTGCAGATGCTGTACTGTAACGCGTATCGCTGCTGCGATGTATTTGCGCTTTAGGATCATGAGAAACCACACTACCTTCTCTACTTATATCCATCCAGCACATGCCATGGTTTTTTTTATTATAAATAAGAAAACCGGCTATACGGGAGACAAAGTCAGCAAAAGGCTTAGGGCTAACATACACGTTGTCCGTATCCCTTACATTATATGAAGAATGTAACATAGCCTTGCCATTCGCGTGATTAATATAAGAAATGGGCTTTTGGTGCATTCGCCCAAGAGCTAAAAGGCATAAATCTTCGTTATCGGTGACATAACTTAAAATGCCTTGACCTAAGCATTTTTGTGCCGCATGCTTTCTGGCATTTAAAGAGTCACTGTCATCCTCCCCAACGGGTAATCTTACTTTGTTAGAATCGTCAAAGTAAGTCTTATTATAAGCAGTTAATATTTGTTGCTTTTCTTCTTTTGAACTGAAAAATTGGTTCAATTTTGGGTGTGTCGCGACTTCCGGCATTATATTCCCCTTTTTCAGGCTATACCATAATACGTTGTTTTTGTTATATATTATATCATACTGGTTTATTTTATTCATATATATCAGAGAGAATTGCCATCAACATATGAAAATATTATTCATATGATCTATAATTTTAAAAATAAGTTAACAAAAACGTGATTGAAATCTTTGGGATTTAGGTTTTTCGACGCCTGGTTTGAGTAAGTTTATATGATGAATGATTTAGCCTGGATGCAACACGCTTATCAGCTGGCATTGCAAGCTGAAGCAATAGGTGAGGTTCCTGTTGGGGCTGTTGTTGTTTCTAGCGATGGCGTGCTGTTGGGCTCGGGGTTTAATCAGGTGATTACGCGCCATGACCCCACGGCACATGCTGAAGTGTTAGCACTGCGTGAAGCTGCGCAAAAAACGCAAAATTACAGGCTGTTAGATACCACGCTTTATGTGACACTGGAACCATGTTCTATGTGTGCGGGTGCTTTATTGCAAGCGCGTTGCACACGACTGGTGTTTGCCACCCGCGATTTAAAAACAGGTGCTGCGGGTTCTGTTTTTAATTTACTAGGTAGCGAAGCGCTCAATCATCGCCTTCAAATTGATGAAGGGCTTCTTCAAGCTGAGAGTGCAGCGTTGCTTAGTAATTTTTTTAAGAAACGTCGTACGTGAATATGTTGATTTTTTATTAAAACTAGCTCTTTATATCAGATGCCTCTACAATATATCATAAATCGATATTTGATATAATAGCTTATATGATCTATAATTTTAAAGACAAGCTAACGGAAGATGTATTTAATGGGGTAAGCTCGCGATTTTCTAGAAAATTACCTTACGCTCTTCATCAAAAAGCACAAAGAAAATTAGATCAGATTAATGCAGCCACGCAAGTAGAAACATTAAGCGTTCCTCCTGGTAACAAGCTTTCAAAACTTGAAGGAAAGCTATCTGAGTTTTGGCGTATAAAAATTGATAAGCAATGGGCTGTTATTTTTAGGTGGGAAGATGGGAGTGCCCATGATGTATCTATAACTGATTATCATTAAGGAGGCTTACATGCTACCAACGAAAAGAGCACCCACTCATCCTGGTGAGATGTTACTTGAAGAGTTTATTAAACCGATGGGGATGACTCAAAAAGAATTTTCTTTGCATATGGGCTGGACCTATGCGAGGTTAAATGAAATTGTACATGCGAAACGCGGTGTTACACCAGAATCAGCGCTGGCTCTATCTGATGCATTAGATATGGAGGCAGAATTTTGGCTAAACCTTCAACGTGATTGGGATCTTTGGCATGCTAAGCAAAAGCACAAGAGGATTTCTAAATTAGATTTTTCGATGTATGCTTCTGGCTTGGGTATGGCTTGATTTAGGCTGGATGCAACATGCCTATCAGCTCGCTTTGCAAGCTGAAGCCACCCGTGATTTAAAAACAGGTGCTGCCGGTTCTGTGTTTAATTTGTTGGGTAGTAAATGACGTCAATTGGATGAGATGGGGCATAGGATAATTTTTGGTTTCATATGCCTCAATTAAAACAAGTAAGATATCAAGTTGATCACCGTTAGGTGTGTCTTGATCTGCGCCCCATAAGGTTTCTACTTGTGATAGAGCCTCTTGGTAATCTTCATGATTAAGAATGGGTTTAATCATATTATTTCACCTCCGCAGCTTGCACACGGTCATATTCTTTGTGTGTGCCAACAAACTTTATAAACATAAAACATAACTCGATCATTAGCAACAAAGGATATATTCCGCAAGCTTGAGGGTCGAAGTTACCGAACAGGTAAATAACAATAATAACGAAATAATCGTGCTTTTAATTTGAGCTAATTAGTTGCGTTTTCGGTGGCTCCATATTGGTGCTGACGGGTGGTGCCATTAAGGTGCTTATTCACAATATTGAACTATATGGCCATATATTGACATTTTTTTGTATTCATTTATAATCTAACGAACAAGCAGAGTACTTTAACTACATCATCTTATTATTTGGAGAATGCTATGCCACAGTCTAGCAAAAAAGATAAAGTTCTAAACGCGATTTCTGACATACAAAATTTATTAGTCGATAGCGCGGGCCAATTAGAGATACTTGCTGACTATGCTGTTCATGATGAGGATAAACAAAAAATCCTAGGGATGGCTGAAACAATAAGAAAAATCCGTGTCAATTATAACTCTGATAACGGTGAGACAGTGCTTCAAAATACCAGGAATAGCCTAGAAAATTTGATAAATGATGCGCTATCTATACCTTTTGAAGGAAAAGGCGGGACAGCAGAAGAGAAAGAGCAACGTAATTTTTTGTCTGGTTTATTTGTTAAAGCTGTACATTTAGTTTTAGATTCAGTAAATTTTTTAATATCACTTGCGACTTTTGGGAAAACAGATAAATTCTTTCGTAAGACACAAACGGCAGCAGAGAATAAAGTTTTTATTGAGCAATGGGATGCACTTGTGAAGACGGATAATGCTTTAAAAGAGATATTTACAACGCTGGATAAGTCGGATAATAGTGAAAACAAGGATGCGCCAGGGTTAGGTTAGACGTAATAAAAAGCCCCTTTCGGGGCTTTTTTTTTTATTCATTAACTAAATTTAATTTAGCTTAACTTAAGTTCCGTAAAACGTACTGTAAAATACCGCCGTTTTTGTAGTAACTCAGTTCGTTGGTTGTATCAATACGGCAGGTGAGTTTAACTTTAAGCTCCTTGCCATCTTCTTGTGTGATCACGGCGTGAAGCTTAGCTTTTGCTTTTAAGCTATCATCTACGGTGATGCTAACACGTTCTTTACCTGTTAGACCGAGCGTTTTTCGCGTTGTACCCGCTTCAAATTCCAACGGTAAAACACCCATGCCGATTAAGTTCGAGCGGTGAATACGTTCAAAGCTCTCAGCAATCACGGCTTTAACGCCGAGTAGCAACGTACCTTTAGCAGCCCAGTCACGGGAAGAGCCTGTGCCGTATTCTTTACCCGCAAAGATCACGAGTTGATGACCTTCAGCTTGGTAACGCATGGCGGCATCGTAAATCGACATGCCTTCATCCGACGGAACATAACGTGTCACACCACCGACGATTTCAGGGGTCATTTCGTTTTGAATACGAATATTTGCAAACGTACCACGCATCATTACTTCATGGTTTCCACGTCGAGAGCCGTACGAGTTAAAATCTTTGGCTTCAATGCCTTCGTCACTCAAATAACGTCCTGCAGGTGAGTCTGCTTTAATCGCACCGGCGGGTGAAATATGGTCTGTAGTAATAGAGTCACCTAATAACGCCAAGACATAAGCATTATGTACCGATTGAACAGGTGCCGGGGTAGATTTCAAATCTTGGAAAAACGGCGGGTGCTGGATATAGGTGGAGCTATTATCCCATGGATACGTCGTGCTTTCAGCGGTTTTGATGGCTTGCCAGGCATCATCGCCTTTAAAGACATCCGCGTATTCACGGCGGAACATGGTATTGCTGACTTTGGCAACTTCGGTTGCAATCTCAGCGCGTGTTGGCCAAATGTCTTTAAGATATACGTCTTGGCCGTTTTTATCTTTGCCTAACGCATCTTTACTTAAATCAATACGTGCGGTACCGGCTAGCGCATAAGCAACCACGAGCGGTGGTGAAGCAAGCCAGTTAGCACGAACTTGAGGGTGAACACGTCCTTCAAAGTTTCGGTTACCCGACAGAACAGAGCACGCGACAATGTCGTTGTCGGTGATGCTGTTAGCAATGGGGTCAGGCAATGGGCCAGAATTTCCGATACACGTCGTGCAACCATACCCAACAAGGTTAAAACCTAATTCGTTTAGATAGCGCTGGAGCCCTGCGTGCTCGAGATAATCGGTCACAACTTTAGAGCCAGGTGCGAGCGAGGTTTTAACCCAAGGCTTGCTCATTAAGCCTTTTTCGATGGCTTTTTTAGCCACAAGGCCTGCAGCCATTAATACGCTTGGATTCGATGTGTTGGTGCAGCTGGTGATAGCTGCAATCACCATGTCACCATGATGAAGTTGAATGGACGCGTCGCTGGTTGAGAAGGCTTTGTCTTTTTCGACCAGTTTTCCCGACTCTTCTAAGAATTTATCACATTCAATTGGCAAGGTGCTTAATGTGACTTTATCTTGAGGGCGCTTTGGTCCTGCGAGCGACGGCTCAACTTCAGTCATGTCTAAGCTTAAGGTGTGTGTGAATTCAGGATCAGCGTCGCCTGCGTCATACCATAGGCCCTGAGCTTTTGAATACGCTTCGGTGAGTGCGATGGTTTGCTCGTCACGTCCGGTGAGTTCTAGATAATTCAGTGTTTCTTTATCCACGGGGAAGAAACCACAGGTTGCACCGTATTCTGGCGCCATGTTTGATATCGTTGCGCGATCAGCGAGTGGCAAGCTTGCAAGACCTGGGCCATAAAATTCAACAAATTTACCCACAACACCGTGTTGACGAAGCATTTGTGTCACGGTTAAAACTAAATCGGTTGCGGTGATGCCTTCGTTCAGGTGACCCATGAGCTTAAAGCCAACCACTTCAGGTATCAGCATAGAAATCGGTTGGCCGAGCATGGCCGCTTCCGCTTCGATACCACCGACGCCCCAACCAAGCACGCCTAAGCCATTAATCATGGTGGTGTGTGAGTCTGTTCCCACTAACGTATCAGGATAGGCGTAAGCTATGCCGTCTTGCTCTGACGTCCACACGGTTTTAGCCAGATATTCAAGGTTTACTTGATGGCAAATACCGGTACCAGGAGGCACCACACGGAAATTATTAAACGCGGTTTGTCCCCAGCGCAAAAACTCATAGCGCTCTTTGTTACGCTCCATTTCTTTGTCGGTATTAATACTTAGCGAATTACGTGTTGCAAATTGGTCAACCATGACGGAGTGATCAATCACGAGATCAACTGGGGATAGCGGTGAGATCTTTTTGGGATCGCCATGCATAGCCGAAACCGCGTCGCGCATAGCCGCCAAATCAACAATGGCTGGTACACCTGTAAAATCTTGCATCAGTACACGTGCAGGACGGTAAGCAATTTCATGATTAGATGTTTTTGTTTTAACCCAGTCAGCCAACGCTGCGATATCATCGGTTGTAACGGTATCACCGTCTTCAAAACGCAATAAGTTCTCAAATAAGACTTTGAGTGAATAGGGAAGGTGCGCCATATCTTTGAAATGTTTGCTTTCAGCTGTTTTCAGGCTGTAATAGTGATAAGTTTTACCGTTTACATCGAGCGTACTCAGTGTACCTAAGGTGTCTTGACCGACATTCATGACGCGGGCTCCTAGAATCAAATAATCTAAAAAAGTCTATGATAAATCAAATTGCTTTAGGTTTCATGTGGTATCACGAGAATATAGATTTTAAACGTTAGAAAAGTTACATTATTAAAATAATATAGCGTTTGTTAAATTTTTAGCGAGTACTTAGTATGGCAAATATCGCGAGCGTAAGTTATACCAACCAGGATTGTTATTCGCAAGCCAATTTTTTGGCTAAAGAATTGAACGTACCTTTGGGTGATGCGGATGATATGCGCTTCCCACGATTGGAGGTGAGTTCAGCAGGACTTGCTTTGTGTGTGCAAGATTGTGTGCCGATGCGCATTGATTTTCAAGTACTTGTGAGTGAACCATTACTCTCTGAAACAACGCAAAAAGCGATTTTACGCGCCTGTGGTGCAGAGCCTGGTATGCAGGTGGTTGATGCAACAGCCGGGTGGGGGCAAGACGCCGCCATACTTGCTGCATCAGGCCTGAACGTCGTCATGCTTGAATCCGAGCCTGTACTCGCAGCTTTGTTGGAAGACGCTCTTCAGCGTTTGAGCGACCAGGGTGATGCATCTTTGAAACTCGCTTTGCATGCGTTTGATGCTCGGAGTTACCTCGAAGCACTAACACCGGCCGATTATCCCGATATTATTTATATGGACCCACTGCATCTTACGCCGCACAAAAAAGATTTTCCTGTATTGAAAGAGTTTCTAGTCGCAGATGAAGATCCTTTAAGTTTGCTTGAAATTGCACGTTCGCGCGTCAAAAGTCGAGTGGTGGTCAAGTGGCCTACACGTGTTCAATCCTTACTTACCCCAACGTATGTTCTTGAAGGAAAAACCGTACGGTTTGATGCTTATTTGCCGTCATCGATATGAGTGGGTATTTATGGCCCCCTGGGTGATTCATAATCTTGCTCATAATCTTGTGTGGGTTGTGTTTCTGATGATTTTTCTGGAGAGGCCTCAGGTATTTCATGCAAAGCGTTTTTTAAGTCATCACCTTTGGTTTGAGTAGGAGCGTCGTCTAGGCCTTGCATAGGAATAGATGGTTCTGTGTCAGCATCAGGTTTTGTAACTTCAGGCTCTTCTTTGTTCTCAACCTCTGGTGTGTCGAACTCAGCATCAAGCTCTTGTTCGTTCTCAACATCAGGTTCCTCGTTGTTATCAGGTTGAGGTTCAGGCTCAGGTTGAGGTTCAGGCTCAGGTTGAGATGTATTTTGATTGGTAGATCTTGGTGCTCCACCACTGAACAAAGAATTGGCAGCAGACATGATTTCAGGGCCATGTCGATAGGCTACAACCCCAGCAGCAGCAACGCCTGCAACGCCGACAAGAAGGGGGAGTGCAAGAGGTAAAAACAAGAAGGCTAAAGCTGCAAGCGCGGCAATGGCGAGCACCACAGCTCCAGTAGCAAGCGGTGAAGGTTTTGAATCATCTTGTTGAGGGCCTGCACTGTTCTGAGTAGAGGCTTCGGCCTGACTGTCTGGTTTGGAATTATCGTACCTGGTTTGGTTGCTACTGACCGGGGCAACATATCCACATTCGTCTTGCATTTCTGCTAATCGGTTCTGTATCTCATCAACTTGCACCTGTTCTTCATCTGAAAGAGAGTCTTCAGAGTAAGGGTCTCCAGAGAGTTTTTTTAAATTTTCGCGGTGTTCTTGCAATTCCTCGCGCAAATCAGCAGCTTGTTCTGGGGTTATTTTACCCTTTTTTACACCTTCGGCGATGCCGGTTGAGGTCTTGTTGAGTGCATCACTATCTTTCCAGTTAACGCCATCAGATCTCCAAGTTTGCTGTTGAAACTCGCTTGATTTAAGCTCGGCATAATCAGAGGCGATTGCATTAGGGGCATCTGGAATCGGAAAAGCACTGTAACCGGATAATTCAACACGTTGTTGTTCTAATGCATTGAATTGTGTATAGGCTTCATCAGCAGTTATTTTATCTTCCATGAGATCGCGATAAGTATTATCTGCATCTGTTTGAAGGCCTCCTGCTTGTTTGATGCTAATTTTTGCAGGGGTCCACTCTCGGTCCCAAGAGTCATACGTCGGTGTTGCAGCACGTTCGACGCTGCTATTAAATTCATTCACCTTCATACGAAGATAATCTTTTGGAACAACGCCAGGGACTATAGCCATAAAAAATTCTCAAAGGTACTATATTTTATACGAATAGTATAGCCTATATCTCAGGCCCTGCATCACTCGGATTTAGTGTAGATATTTTTTCTTTGATCTTTTCTCGGGTTGTTTTTGAAAAGAACGACCAGGGATTATTGGCTGAGGGTGGCGGTGGTTCATGACGTTTCACGGTATCCACGATTTTATCTAAACGTTGGGTCATTTCCGGGGTGTATAATCCGACGGCTTCAAACAAGTGAAACACGCACTGCAATAGCGATTTGAGAGAGGTTGATGTATACGTGTGATACGCCATTAAATTATCTGCAATCATGGGGCTTTTTAGAAATTTTTGGATAGCTTGAATACGCTCTTCAGGGCTCTTACTTAAATTAGCAGAAAGGGTATCAATATGATCTAATGCGGCTGTTTTTGATGCAAGTGTATCCATGCTTTCAAAAAAACATGATGTTTTGTGAGATTTTTTTCTTGTGCGACTTAAATATAGACGAAACTCACCGACAGCTTGATTGACGGCATCCAGTTGTTCGTAATGTTTGCGTTGCTCGTTATTAAATTCATCTTTTTGGTTAGCTAAGGCTTGATCAATAGCCGTAGATCGTCCTGACGCGATAGCAGCTGCTACGGCTTGCTCTTTTATGAGGTCAAGCGATTTAGCTAGATTGGCTTTGTAGTCATCAGCCAATGAATGTGGACGAGTATGACCATCACCTTTTTTTGCTGTTATTTCAAGTATCTTCGGGAGATAAGGAATCAGCTCGTCGATTGATTCGGGCTGCTTGTTTTTAGACCATTTGATTTCGGCTAAATAAATGAGGTTAGGTTTTTCCTGTTTACTTTTTCCACGCTCTTTGCCTGCAGGGTTTATGACGCGATACTCGAAACCGCCATCACGCAGATTAATGTATAGACGATTCGGTCTTAATATTGTATCTTTAGTTAATGGACGCAATGTGTAGCTTTGCAGGTCAATCTTTTCAGAAGCTAGGCCATCCGCGGTGCTATTAAAATAGTCGGTATAAATAGTTTTTTTAATTGCATTGTTATGTTCTTTTTGTTTATCTTTCTGGCATATCAAGGGAGTGGAGCCTGTGTTTTCTTGTTTGTCTTTCTGATTCTCTACAAGCGTATGGCCTGCTTTTGCTGTCATGGTTAAAATAGTTTTTTGAAATTCAGGAGCTTTGATTTTCTCTGCTAAATTAGTTAAATCTACCTCGTCAGCTGGGGTAAACAAAACGGCTTTTTCCATGCCTTTGACTAAATAGGCTTTTGGCGTGTCAGATAAATAAACAGTGCTACCTTGTGCCCTTGTGAGATCGCCACGTAAAGAGGATAGCAATGCGAAGCGATACCCTGTTAAGTACGTTAATTGGTCGTCTGCGACTGCTTCGGCTATAGTTGATGTTTTTATCATGCCTTGATAATAGGCTTGAGAGCGTTCTGCAAGTTGTTGAAGTTTTTCAAAGTTTTGAGCGTTGGGCTTAAAGTTATTAATATCAATCATGAGTGACACATCAGGTGTGTGGCCGTTAAGATCAGGGGTATGATCGGTTAAATACGCCATGTTTTTAAAATCATTCGTATTGAATGCTTTATTTTTTTTCGTCTCTTCTAATTTTTCGATTTCTTTCGTAGGTTTCTCATCTCTTGTCTTTTGTTTTTCGATAGCAATAGGCAGCTCTTTTATAGAGTAGGTTTGCGCATTAATGTAATATAGAACATCGGTATTGCTTCCTACTTGAGCGTAATAACTACCGTATCCAACCGGTAATTTAAGCTTATAGAAATCGGTAGGTTGAGTATCGAGTGAAATCAAACAACAACCGTGACCCGTTAGATACCACATGTTTTTAAAATCATGCGCATCAAATATTTCATCTTTCCGGGTGTCTTTTAACGTTTTGGTTGCGTCCGTACCTTGTTTTATCTCTGGAATAGGCAGTGTCGTTATCGAGCTGGTTTCTGTATCAATATAATATAAAACATCCGTGCGCTCAGGTGTATGACCTGCTTTTGATGTGATGTTGAAAATGGCTCGTTTTAAATCGGCATCTTGGAGCCTTGTCCGTAAACTTTCTAAATTAATTTCTTTATTATTTTCTTTAATTGTTACAGGTTTCTTCATACCTTTAACGAAATATTGTTTAGGATTTTGTGATAAGTAAATAACGCCGCTTTTCGCTGTGCTTAAATCATCGTTTAGGCTTAATATTAATCCAAGATCATATTCACATATTTGGGCGTAATAACTGCTGTATCCGGCAGGAAGTTCAAGCTCATAAAAATCATTAGGTTTGGCTTTGAGTGAGACCAAGCAACATCCAGGCTGGATACTCAGTTTATGTTGTGGGAGCGCAAAGTTACTGTTAGAGCTAATGTATTCACTGATGGCATGCTCTGATAAATATAATATTTCAGCAGGCTTCTCAAACGCTATGTTAGCTTCTTTCTTTTTACTGATAAATCTCAAAGTTTTGAACGTGTTTTTCAAGTGAATCGGATAAATCAAACCAGTTTTGGCAGTAAGTTCATCATAGAGGCCTTGGTATTTTTTATGGATATCCAGGGGCTTTGTACGTGAAAAGTTTAAGTGCATGCTAGCAATCACTTCAGTATTAAGCTCAGTGTATTTCCATCCCTTGTTATCAACATTTGCATAGATGTAATATGTACTTCCATGTTGAACTAATGTAGGAAGCTTAGCGCGTATTTTTTTCTTATTCTTTTTAGGTATAGCTTCATTATCTGCATCATCGGGATGAAATAGGTCGATTTCATGGTCTAGAATCAAGGGTTTATTTTGGTTAGAAGGAATCGATTTTAAATATAATTTACATCCAGTTTGAGGGTTAGGTTTGCCTAAAGCATCAAGATGATAAAGCTCAGATTTTTTTTCATCGAATACGAAACAATCTTGAAGTTTTATGTCTAGAGCGTCTTGAATGGATAAGAGATGGACATCAGAGTTATTCAGTGAAGCTTTTAATGTGGCTAAGCTTGATTGATAATCATCATCGAGGTCACTATAGTCTGTTTTGTCTTTAGGGTTTTGAACGTCATCACAGGTCTTGAGTAACGTTTGTATGGTTTCAGCTGCTTTTTTATATTGTATCGTGTCAGCTTTAGCGCTATTTTTACGAGATTCAGCAGTTTTAATTCTTTCGGGTAGCGAGGGTGTACCGCAAAGTAATTGGATTTGTTGATCAACCGAAGGTGTGAGTGGTGTGATCAAGCCTTTATAAAATTCATCCATGACTTCTTTGATAGGTTGACTGATAAGTCCGGGTGCTAATCCTAATTTGTGCTCCACTCTATCAGTTTCCAGGATGATTTTTGCTAGATATTCTGTCTTAAGGTGACCTAAATTACTGAGTGTTGCTTCATGAGAATTTTTTAATAAAAGTTTAATATCATGATGCATATCGCCTAATAGATGCTTTATGCTAGGTAGATCAAGAAGTAATAAAACATAGGACCATGATGAATTATAATGCTGAATAATCTTTTCAATATTACGTACCGATTTTTCGGTTGCTTGTTTGAGTTTAGGACGTTTTTTTTCAAAATCATCTGTTGATGATGCTAAACGCTCAGGCAGCATTTTGAGTAGATTCAGGGTGCTATACAGGGCTGTCTGTTTGTTTTTTCCTTTATCATCCGGATGGTTTGTTTCAATGTAGTATTTACTCTCATGGTTTATTTTTTTATAAAAATGTTCTATGTGATGAGCGATGTCGGCATAGAGTGATGAAAAAACAGGGTCTTGCTTTAGTTCAGACAGTAAGGGTAAGATTTCTTGAAAATAGAGGTATGAGATAACCAAATGCATGACGTAAGAAACTTGAAGCTCTTTGTTATTGACTTTTTCCATTTCAAGTACGATTTGCTCAAGATAATGGATCATGTTCAGAAGGCGTTTGAATAGCAAAACTTGCTGCGGTTCTTTTAAAGAACTTAATGTGTCATATTCAGGCCCCTCATCAGATGTAGGTATCTCTAGCGCAACACTAAGCATACAAGTTTCAATCTTCACCGCAGCATTAAGCATATGGGTTCCAAGCGCCGCCTTGAGAAAATCAATCAGCGAATTTTGAGCGCCAACCTCAGGGTATGGAAGTAGGTGTCTGCTATGAGTTAGCTCTAACTCTTGTTTTAAGGGCGTGCTTAGGATTCCAATGTGCTGGTAAATATCAGATTTGAGGTTGTTTAGGTATTGTGAAAGCCGTGTATGTTTAACCAGGTGATCTAAACGGTTTTCAGGTGCATTTTCTTCGTGTTTTTTTTCTATTGCAGCAGGTTTCTTTTCAGCATTTGATTTATATAAGGCTCTTTTGTCACTGTTCTTGTGATGATCTAAATACCACTGATATAAATCCAGGGCTTCTTCCGGTAAAGGGGTTTCTAATTTGCTATCAATTTTTTGTTTACGACGTGTATACACGGTCTTAAGAATGCATATCAAGGTATCGTTCGGGACGACGGTATTTTCATTAAACTCAGTTAATGCAGGCTTGATGTCTTGTAAATCAATTTCTCCTTCCAGCTCATGGCCATAATGCATAAACCTGTAATAAAGCAGATCATTCTTAATGCTCAGTTGTAATTCGCCCGGTTTTTTTTGTGATTTTTCTTGCATAACAACGGGCTCATAAATATGCCCGAAGCTCATGAATGCATCGTCTTCTTTGTATGTTGTTGGTTGAGCAGAAGAACGTGTTTTTAATTGTGGCGTGTGATCAGCTTTGGATATTTTTTCTAGGATAGCTTTTTTAAGCGAAAGGTTGTTTAAATCTCGCTTAAGCTGGTTTAAGGTGATACCTTCCAGCCTCCCTCTGAGTATTTCGCCGTTTTCACCAAGCACAATATATCGACTAGAACTATTATCTTGGTTTATTTCATCGAGGTATATTTCACCTGGTATCGCTTTTTTCTCGTCATGATTGGGCAAATTTGACATTAAAACCAAGTCATATCCAAATTGTATCACCAGTTGCTCGTTGCGTGTAATTTGAAGCGTTTCATAAGCGAGCATTTGTTTGAGCTGCATTTCTATTTCTAAGCTCGTTGCGTGTGCAATAGAACCAACATAGATATCTTGAAACCAGGGGTGATCTTCTATTTTTAGGCGTGCATTGGGGTCGTTTGTGTTTAAGTGAGTCAACGCTAAATCTATTTTAAAGCATGTTTTTTTTGAATTGTGAAGCTGGCGCTGGATAGGATCCAATGATGTCATAAATTGTGCCGTATCCTGCAAGAATTCACGGCGCTTTAGTCTGGCACTAAGCTCAGATGGGCGTTTAAATGGTTTATTTTGAATTTGCTCTTTAAATGCATCACGTTTTATTTTGAGTTTTTCTATTTGGTTTTCGAGGGCCACCTGGGTAGAGGACCATGCTCTGTTGGCGTCAGCTATAGCAATATGAGGTGTGTTTTTTGATACTTTTTTTGTAAAAGAGCCTGAACATAAATGTGTAAAACGAGCGTCAAATTCTAGGTCTGAGATGTAAGGCTGAATGGAGCTATACCATCGGATACAGTTTGATTTAAATTCGTCTTGAATGTGCCCGCGCTCGAGCAGTTCATTGAGGATGTGAGGTAAAAACTGTTGTAATGCCTCAAGTGCAGTTAACTCGGCGAGTGAGCAACCCAGAACGGAAAGAGGGATACTGGATTTTTGAATAACACCTGGGTGATGTCCTCCTCGTGAGGTAATCGTGCGTTGAAGTATTTCTTCGGTTAATTGCAGGTGATTGCTTTGACCAAGTTTAGAGTTTTGACCTTTAATAAAGAATTTTAAAAAGGCTGTATTGGTTAGCTTAACTTTAGCTTGAACGCTTTTATCTTCTGCAATATAAGACAGTTGATTTTGATCATGATCCCAGATATATCCTTTGTGACCCGCATCAATGGCTTCTTCGAGTGTCATTAAATAAAGGGTGTAAGGCCCATCGGTGGCTTTTAATACTTGGTACTGAAGGACGCCATCTTGAATCTTTACATAGATATTTTTGGGTTGATGCATGACGTTATTATCAAGCAAAGCAAGTACGTATGGGGTTGGAAAACTAAGGGTTTGGGCAGTTTTCCAGGCGTTGTGATGTTCTATGGCATTGAGGAGACTGCTGCAGTCGGCGCTTGCTTGTTTTAACTGCTGTATCTGCTGTTCATATGAACGGTATAACGACCACGATGCATGCGTACTTAGTGTTTGAGGATGTTGAACATAGGTGTCATCGCCTATTTTTTGATAGAGTATACGTTTGTTTTTATCTTTATCTTTATCTTTGTCTTTGTCTGTTTTTTTTGGCTGGTTTTCTGGTAAAAAATAGATGTCTTCAAGTATCTCTTGTTCTGAAACTTGAAAAATATGCGTATTTGTTTTGGATGGGTACAGAACGCGATGGGCTTGTTTTTGGACTTCTTCAATCTGTAGCGTATAGCGCTCAACTTTAAATGCATGATTTGGTTTAAGTTGCTCCCAGCGTTGTTTTAGTTGGCGTAGTGAACGTTCTATATTCGCGGAATTGGGTTTGTTTTGCGTTTCTTCGTTACTCCATGTGACCCAGTTAGCAACGAAGTTATACCAATCCGATGCAAGATGGCCCCAGGTATAGTTGCTATGTTTGTTAATGCGGGTAAGTAATGGTTTATCGGTGTCTAACATGTAAGGGCTAAGTGCTAAAATATATTGTTCTAAGTCGGCTGGAATTGTTTCTTCTGGATTTTGTAGATAAGCATCGAGCGCTTCTAAAGCCGGAACAATCAAGCGCAATGCTTCGATGGACGTTTCCATTTTTTGTTGTATAGGCTTTAAGCGTAATTCAATGAATCGCGCATCTTCAATTTTTAACAAGTGTTCGTTTGTTTGGTCAAAATTAATCAGTAGCTTTGCCGTTTGCACCAAGCTTTCATACCGAGGTTTGATTTGCTCCATGAGGGGCTTGGATAAACGTCCAGGCTTGAGCAAGAGTTGCATTTCAAGTTTGTCTACGCCACGAAAAAGTACAGGTAAAAGCTCGTAGTTTAATATGGCGAGGTATTCTCGCCCTAGATTTTTCACCGTATCATTTAATTCACCGGCTTCTTGGTATATATGGGTCCATAACGTGTGCGTTTGACGCATTAGAGACATTAAGTTGAACACAAAGTACAGACTATTTTGGTTGCTGCTGGCAATGGTACGCGTTAATTGTTTACCTTGAGTAATCAATTCTTCCATTTTTTCTTTGTTAATGCTGGCGGTATATTCTGGATTTCGTGAGGTTAATTTTTTAATAGAGACACGGAGCTTCTCAATATGAACCGGATAGGCGGGAAAAACTGCGCCAAAATACGTGAGTAAATCATAACCGTCTTCGCCTGATGTTGGTTTTCTGTGCTCTATGGCGCGGCCAATCGTGAGACCTACGTCATGACTGGTAAATGACGCACGTGGTGCATTGGGATTGTTTGCAAGCGCTAAGGCATGGGCTAATCCGTCAGCGATAAAGTTTATTTCATTACGAAAGTTCTGTTCGGCATCGGTCATTAAGTTTAATAATAAATGACAGGCTTCGTAGGCTTCGGCGATGAATTCGAAGTTGTTGCCTCTAAGGTGTTTTAAGTTGAAGTTTAAGTCCCCTAATTTATCAAAGGCTTGTTCGGCGAGATAAAGTGCGTTTTCAAGATTTTTAATGCGTTTAATGTCATCGGGCTCATTGGAAAAATCCTGAGGAAAGGGTTTGCCTTCGGGTTGTCTTAGTTTTGATACAATAGTTAAAACAGTATTTCTGAAATTAATATGCTCGGGTTTATCAGGGTTATTTAGTTTATCTGCTAAATTAGTTAAATCTACGTCTCCTGCTTCCCCCAAAGGCGCTTCTTTTTCCATGCCTTTTATCAAATAGGTTTTAGGATTTTCGGATAGATAAACGATACCATCTTGTGCTTTATCAACTTGTGTTTTACCACGATCATCTTTTATAGATGACATGAGCTCGAGCTCAGACCCGCGAGTAAAACTTAAAATACGTGCGTCAAATTCTACGTTTTGCCACGTTACCATGCTCGCGCGGAATGTACGAAACCAGACGCGAGCAAGATGTAGATCTTTAAGAGGCGTTTGCCACGCAGGAGTCATATCAGAATTAGTCATAAGCACCGTAGTTATTTAGATGAGCATAATAGTTAAAGAGTATAGGCTTTGGTGCCTTAAGTCAAATTGTGATCATAGTGTGTTTTTTGTCATCGAGTTAAGTTACGCCCTGAATTTATGTTAAACTCCGGCATATTTTTTATATAAGCGAGCGATTATGCTTCAAGTGGGCCAGTTTAATCAACTACGTGTTGTCAAAGAAGTACCGTTTGGTGTTTACCTCGATGGAGATGATTGGGGTGAGGTTTTGTTGCCTCGTAAAGCTATTCCTGAAGGTACGGCTATAGGGGATCAAGTCAATGTTTTTATTTACTTTGATTCAGAAGATAAAATCATTGCGACCACTAAGCGTCCTAGGGTTACGTTAGGGCATTGTGCATTTTTAAAGGTGATTGATGTGAATCGTGTGGGGGCGTTTCTTGATTGGGGCTTGGATAAAGATTTGCTTGTACCCAAGCCTGAGCAGCGCAGACCGATGCAGCAGGATAAATCTTACATAGTGTACTTAACCCAAGACGATCAACATCGTTTGGTTGCAAGCTCAAAGCTTGATTATTATTTAGATAAAACACCGGTGTGTCTCAATGTCGGTGAGGAAGTGGATTTATTGATAGCCGAAACAACTGAACTGGGCACCAAAGTTATTGTGAATCATACGCATTGGGGATTAATTTATTCAGCTGATATTTTTCAGGCATTACAGTATGGGCAGCGTACACGGGGTTATATCAAAGCGGTTCGAAGCGATGGCAAGCTTGATGTTGTCTTAAGAAAACTAGGGCATAACAATATTCCAGGGTTAGCCCAGCGTATTTTAGATGCCTTGAAACAAGCAGATGGATTTCTAGCTGTGCATGATAAAAGTTCGCCAGAGGAAATTAAACACGTGTTTAACGAAAGTAAAAAGAACTTTAAGCATGCAATTGGCACGCTTTATAAGCAAGGCGTGATTCGCATAGAGCCGAATGGTATTCGATTGCAGGATTAATTTTTAGGCGCGTGATGTGGATTTTGCCTTAAAACGCAAATGAATTTGAAATATGGAGCGCGCCTGGTTAGAATGATGATTCTTGTTGCTGTTCTATTGACCAAGGATTGATCGATATGATGTATAGACTAATTATTGTTGTTGTTCTGTTTTTTGTCTCTTCCGCGAGTTTTGCTTGCCCACAAGCTACGCCTACCAATGCACCAAATTTTTGCGCAACCTTTCGTGTTGCTGCTAAATGCCATTGTACAGCGGGGTTGCCTGCGGTTATGTGCGGTAAAATGAATAATTTATATCAACGCTTGTTGATTGTATTTGGTTCATTGGAAAATGCTTGTGAATACCAGCATGACACCACGAAAGAAAGTTGTATAGATTCGTGGAATTGTTATTTACATGGCGGTCAAAATAAAGATGGTAACCTATGCAGTGGTACAGGTCGGGCTTGTAGCTGATGCGAAATCTTGTTTTGAGTAGTGTTCTTTTGTGGCCGGCTTTAGCATCTTCAGGTGACGCCGGTCAAAATAATACCCATACACATGCATTTTATGTGGGCGCAAATGGCGGCTACGGCTCGACAACATGGGTAGGCTTGGTTCCTGAAATAGAAAACCAAAACCTTGTGCTAACCATGTCAACGCCAATTGAGGTTCAAGAGGGCGGCGGTGTGTGGGGAGGGTTTGCTGGTGTCGAGTTTACGCCTTATTTCGCACTTGAAGCGAATTATCTTGCTTATCCTGATGCTACGGTTGTGTTTGATGAAGATAGTTTTTTTGCTTTTGAAAATAACGATCGGACCGAGCTTAATACAAAAACACAAGCGATTTCGGTGATGGCGAAATTTATGCTTACGCTACCAGGCACCACGGTACGTGCATATTCGAGTTTTGGCGTGGGTGGTATCCATCGTGATGATGAGATCAATAATGTTTGGATTGCGTCACCTTCGTTTGGCATAGGTCTGAATTATGTATTTACGCCGCATGTGATGGGCGAGTTGGTCGGTAACTATATGTCGGGGTACGGTACGTCAGAACTGAATCCGGCAAAAGATTACGTGCCTTTTTTATACGCTGCTTACGCGCGTATTGCGTATCGTATTTAGTTTGGATTTAGGGCATTATTTTATCCAGCCACTTCGGTAAATACCAATTCCAGCTCTTAATCAGAACCATCGTTGAGGGCACTAAAAGCGTTCGAATAATAAAGGCATCCACAGCAATCGCCACGGCAATACCTAATCCAAACTCTTTGACCATGAGTACGTCTGCTGTCATAAACGAGCCGCATAAACAGATCACAATAAGCGCTGCACTGGTGATAATACGGCTGCTTTGCTCTATACCAAAAATAATACTGGCTTGATTATCATGTGTTTTTTTATAATGCTCCTGAATACGCGTGAGTAGAAATACTTCGTAATCCATAGAAAAACCAAAGATGGCGCAGAAGATAATAATCACCAAGGTTATATCGAGTATGCCTTGCGTTTGAAAATTAAGGTATTCATGAAAATGACCTTCTTGAAAAATAAATACCAGTACGCCATAACACGCTGAAATACTTAAAATGTTCATAAAAATAGCTTTCAACGGTAAAAAAAGTGAACGTAATAAGATAAGTAAAATTAAATACGTTAAGCCGATCACCCATAGCGCTGCGTAAGGAAAGGCATCGGTGATGGCCTGCATGACATCAAGGTTTTGTACGGGCACACCTGTCATGCGCAGTGTTAGGCCATTACCTGGATCCATGACTCTGAGTTCTTTAATCAAAGCTTTGGTTTGGCTAGAATCTCCCTCATATTTACTGATGATACGAATAACCGTAAATTGCTCACCTGTGGTGGTGTCTAACAGTTGTTTGATCCCATTGCTCTCACGTTGCTCAGATGACATATACAGCTCTTGGTAGGCTCGTCTCAACAGTCTCGGTGTGGTGGTGACAATGCTGCCCACACGCTCAACCGCCGCATTTTTTTCAAGCTTGCGAGTAAAGTCATAGAGTTGGGATACGTGATGAGCTGACAAAATAGACCCGCGCTCAGTTGAAACCACCAGTAGAATGGGTGCTAATTCGGTATGAGGGAAGCTTTTTTCAAACTCATCAAAAAATTGTCGACTCTCCGAGTGTTTAGGAACAATTTTAAAATCAGATATACCAAAATTAACGTGTATAAACGAATAACCGAGTATTAATAAAATACTTAGGCTAATAGCAAAAAAAGTTAAAGGCTTATTGACAACATAGGTCGCTATATTACGCCATATATGATGTTTAATGGATTCTTCGGGTTGTATTTTTCTCAATGCTAATCGGTCGATCCCCTGATGAATGACCGAAAGAATAGCCGGCAATAATGTTAAGGCAAGCATGACGGCAACAAAAACAGCTGTTAATCCGCCTACACCAATCGAAAATAAAATATTAATGGGGAAAAAAAGTAAGGCGCTTAAGCTCGCAAAAACGGCAAGACCACTGAATAATATTGCACGGCCTGCTGTACTAAATGTCACGGCGATGGCGTCGGATACGGAGGCTTGTTGTTTTAACTCACTTCTAAAGCGGAAGATAATAAACAAAGAATAATCCAGGCTTAGACATAATCCGAGTAGTAGCGCTATATTGAGTGTGAATATTGATAAAGTAAAAATATTGCCAATAAAATAAAGCGTAGTTAATATAATTAAGGCACACCCTCCACCGAGTGCCATAGGAATAAGTGTAGCAACTAACGTGCCAAAAATAAGAATTAATATAACAGTCGTAACAGGAACAGCAACGGCATCTGCTTGATACAAATCTTTTTGTGTTTGCGCGTTAATGCCTTCGGTGAATATGCGCTCACCACCTATAGATAATTTCATTTTTTCGGGTATTTTGATGATTTTTTTAAATTTTTTGAGCATAGCAGAGCTCATAGGCTCCGGATTTTTAAACAAAATGACAGCGTAAGCGCTGTGATTGTTACTTGATCTTTGTTGTGCGTTATTTTCAGGATAAATAATTTCATGAGGAATGGGGAAATTTTCTAACCCAACTAAAGATGTATGAATTTTTTTGTTAAACGCTTTACTGGTCACACTTAAGTGTGGGCTGTGGTAGAGCACAATAAAGCGATTATCTCGTGTATAACCTAGGTTTTTATTCAAATATTGTTTCGCGAGCGTACTGTCGGCACGATCAGCAACGAAGCCGGTCGATTGAAACGGGGTTAAAATTTGAGGGATAAAAGGCACACAGAGTGTAATGATAAGTAACCAGGTTACAATAAAGCCAATTCTAAAGCGATAAATAAAACGGCCTACGCGAGAAAACACACAGCTTTTTTCATCCATTTTTAATCCATTTAGATTGGAATGTATACCGTAAGTATATGCCATATTTTAAAAATGCAAGATATTAATGCAATTTATAGAGGGGGTGGCTCAATGCCAACAATGTGCTATATATTACTATAGAGAAAACTTAAGAACGGATGCTATGCACGTAGATATATCTCAATCATATCAATCATATCAGTCATATCAAAAAGGTGAGGCCTGCTCGGTGAGTATGAGTTTAATTCCCGTTTTTTTGAAACATGTGCATGCAACGCCCGATCGTATTGCCATTATCACATCAGACACATCTTGGACGTATCAAAATCTTTTTGATGATATGGTGGCGTGGATCAATCGATTGAACGCTTTAAGCGCGATCCACACCCCAGTGATGCTATGTTTGCATCGCACACCTAGATTACTCTCGCTTTTACTTGCTTTGCAGTCGCTTGAAATAGCTTATATTCCAGTCGATCCTGAGACACCTTTGGAGCGCATACGCGCCATATGTGAAGATAGTCATGTGGCATTATTGCTTCATGATGCATCTGAACATCATGATGCATATGCGGATTTACCTTGTCATGTATGGGCTCTTGCTGATATCGAAGACGCGGGTTACGCCGAAACATATAAGCTTATACAAAAACCTCCTTGTCGTGAGAAGCTCGCATATATTATATATACATCAGGCTCAACAGGCACACCTAAAGGTGTATGCGTTTCGCGGGGTGCTTTAGATAATTTTTTAACGAGCATGTCTCATCATTTTTTAAATGAAGCGGATGCGATGGTTTTAGCTACCACGACGTTTACATTTGATATTGCCGCGCTAGAATTATTTTTACCTCTTTGGCAGCATAAAACATTATTTTTAGCGAATGAAACTGAACATAAAGATCCTTTATGCATTCAAAATATATTACAAGAACATCCCGTAACTTTATTACAAGCGACGCCTTCATTTTGGCGGATGTTGCATGATTCAGGTTGGCAAGGAAAGCACGATTTGGTTGCTTTGTGTGGGGGTGAGCCTTTAACAACGGAAGTAGCTGAATATTTATTGCCGCACGTGATGTCATTATGGAATATGTATGGACCAACGGAGGCGACGATTTGGTGTTCGTTAAAAAAAATCCAATCAGATAAAAACATCACGGTAGGAAAACCTATTCATAATTTAGAGATGTATGTATTCGATACCTCAATGCAGATCATGCCGTCAGGTAAAAAAGGGGAGTTATACATCGGCGGCTTGGGTCTGGCTGAGGGATATATGGGGCAGGAGGATTTAACGTGCGAAAAATTTGTTATGCACCCTGGCGCACAAGGGCAGCGGTTGTATTGCACCGGGGATGTTGCCTGCATGACGGACGAAGGTGAGTTTGTTATTTATGGGCGTATGGATAATCAAGTAAAATTACATGGTTATCGTCTTGAGTTGGAAGACATTGAGGCCCATATACGAGGCTGTTTCGGCGTGCGGGATTGTGCTGTAATTATTCATGGGGAACAGTTGGTTGCTTATATCTGTAGGGCGGATAAAACATCGTATTCAGAAGATGCGTTAAAACAGAGCTTAACTCTAGCGTTACCGGAGTTCATGATTCCTAAACGGTTTATGTATCTTGAGCATTTACCGCTCAATAGTAGTGGAAAATTAAATCGTAAAGCCTTACTCAAACCTGAGCAAACACGACAACATGAATGCTCACATGTGACACGCATGCAAGCATCGTTACTTAAGATCTGGTGTGAGTCTTTAGGTTTGTTAGGGATGAGTATCGAAGATAATTTTTTTGAATTGGGCGGGCATTCATTATTGGCTGTACGCATTGTTGTGAGCGTAAAACAAACGCTGGGCAAAGATGTCCGCCTTGTCGATTTGTATCAGGCACCCTCTGTTCTCGAGTTTAGTGATCGAGTGCTTGCGGCCCCTGATTATCAGCCTAAGCTCCAAGTAAAAAATGTAAAGCAAGCTTCTTCGTGGATGCCATTGACTGATTTTCAATTTGTTTTATGGGTTTCGAATATTTTTGATTCAAAAGTCAAAAAGCTCAATGTCGTAGGGCGTCGCCGTGTTGAAGGTCCGTTAGATCATCGTATTTTAAATCGTGCGTTACAAGCTGTGATCCAAAAACATGATGCATTGTCGTATGCTATACATCGGTTTTTACCTATGCAAAAAAAACAAGCACGACAAAGCCTTGTTTGGGAAGAGCATGTGTTTTTAGATAATGCTCATCATAATTTTATTGAAGAAAGCTTGAATCAATCAATGCAAGAATTAGATGCATATCAAGCTTGGTCTAATAAAAAACCTTTTCTTCGTGCAAAACTGTTTAAACTAAAACATCAGCGCATCGAACTACAGCTTGCCATGCCTCATATGGTGTCTGATCAACAATCACTTGAGATTTTATTTCGTGATCTCTCGGATGCATATTTATTTTATTCACGTGAGTCGACAGACAATACTCTGGTTGAAGAGGATGCTTTTGAATCTTACGTTCAGCATGAAGAGTATGTGGTACGCTCCTCCGTGGAGCATGACGAAGCTTTTTGGAAAGACTATCTAAATGACGCCGAGCTTTTTTCATTTCCTATAAAGCATCGTTTTTCTAATATGGAAAAAACAGGGTATAGTTATTCGTCTTTTTTTACTATTGATGAAGAAAAACAACGTGCATGGCGTAAATTTTGTGTGGAACACGCCGTTACGTTAAGTGATTTTCTCTGTGCGTCTGTTGGGTTTGCACTCAGGCATTGCTGCGAGAATGATATGGATATACCCAAACGTTTGTTTATTAATAGCGTTAAATCAACACGTGAAAATCCATGTTATGACAACGTTATTGGGTGTTTTTTACGTGCACAGGCAATAAAATTAGATCTCAGCAATCATGAAACGCTTGCAAAATTAGCTAAGCAAGTGCAAAGCTCAGCGTTAGAAACTTCTGAACATCAATATTCTTCGAGTTTGGTTAAGTTATCGGCGATTGGTGATTTAAACTGCTCTCAAAAAGGTCTACAGTCGCTTTTGATTTCATGCGTTGAAAAGGTGTGTCATAAAATAAAAAACAAGCCTTATCATTTGAGCTCGCCTATACTCAATGCGTGTAAGCGATTAGCGAATCTCGATGGTAAGCGAGGATTTGTTATTAATGTCAATATCTGGAATAATTTTTTCTCGGAGCAGCACCAAAGTTCTTACCAAGATCCAGCGGGACTGTTTGGTCGGGCGAGTTGTGCAACGCATGCATCGCAGCAAGATATATTGAAGATAGATGACGTGCTGGATGTGTGTATATTTAAAAATGTTGAATCAAACACGCCTTGTTTAGCTTTATCTGCTAATCTACATCCTGATTTTCGTAATCAGTTAGGTCAGTTTTTGTTGAATATTCTAAATTAATAGATGGGAACACGGGTTATATTGACTGGTTCTTAAACACAACGTAAACTTCTGTAAATTTTTATTGGGCATCATGTATTATGCTTCGTTCCGTTTTGTTTGTTCTCATATCTTGGGGTTTGCTAGGTGATGTGATGGCCTTTGAGGCATCACCTGCGCGAAAATGCATGGTAGGTGTGGTTGATGTGGGTAGTACCGGTTCGCGTTTGCATGTTTATGCCTACGATTGCGATCATAAAATAGAGGGGGCGAACGAGGTTTGGTTCAACAAAATCACCCCTGGGTATGCCTCGCTTGAATCCAAGCAATCGGTGATTGATGCTTATTTAAAAAATTTATTTGATGGTGCTCCAGAACACATCCCTGTTTATTTTTATGCCACAGCCGGTATGCGCTTATTATCTCATGAACAACAAGAAACTTATTACTCTGCCGCTCATCATTGGTTTGACGCTTCAGCGTGGAATCTTATTGAGGCAAAAACTATCACTGGGCGCGAAGAAGGTGTGTTTGCATGGCTTGCTGTGAATCATGAGCGGAACATTCTTCCTGGCGGCGTACACGAAGAGGTCGGGGTGATGGATATGGGGGGCGCATCAGTTCAAATCGTCGCACCGGTAGCTTCTTCTGACGGCATAAACCCCGATGATTTGGTTCATGTTGAAGTTGAACATCAAGATATTACATTATTTGTACGTAGTTTTTTAGGGCTTGGAGCTACTTTAGTGGGGCAACAATTTCTAAACAGCCCTGCATGTTTTCCTGAGGGTTATCCACTTCCTGATGGTTCTGTGGGTCATGGTGACGCAGAGCATTGCGAAGAAGCCGTCAGCCAACTTATTAATCAGGTTCATGCCGTTAATAAAACCATTCAGCCTGTTCTATCGGTGACAACCTCAAAGACTTGGTATGTGCTTGGCGGTTTAGCCTATTTACTGAAAGAAGAGCCTTTTCGCCGAGATGAGTTAGGCGCAACGAATGCATGGTTGCTTGAGCAGGCTAATAACACCGTCTGCCGGCGTTTGTGGTCTGATTTACTTGTAGACTACCCTGATAACGAACGACTCTCTCAGAGCTGTCTTAGAGCGTCTTATTATCATGCTCTTATGGAAAAGGGGTATGGTTTGGACTCTGGAAAATCGATTTATCTCACGTCAAACGATGAAGAAACCGATTGGACTTTAGGTGTGGTCTTGCATCAACACTAGGCATCGATATATACTACGTTTCCATCTTGCCGTTGTAGCTCAGTTGGTAGAGCAATTGATTCGTAATCAATAGGTCGGGCGTTCGATTCGTCTCAACGGCACCAGTAAAATCAAGCACTTACATCAAACCCAATCATTTCAGAATTTTCCGTGTCGAATATGTGTCGAAGGTTGATTGTAATATTTATTTGATTGCATGTCAGAAAAAGGCAAGTTTGTAGACATTACAAGATTGAAATCTTGATGATGAAAACATATCAAACGCTTTTATTTGATAACAACACGATTTTTTGGCTAAACAAGCCTTGACTTCACCCTGAATTCAGATCAATACTTTTTACAGACTTTGAGAAAGCACTTATGTGACCTTTGCAGGCCCATGAAGTTTTAGGATATCTCAATAGTCCATGGCTTGTTCACCGCTACAGAGCAAGCTAGAAAGGAATAGAAAGCGACAGTTTATAAAAAGAACTGTACGTTATCTGTTTTGGTAGCCAGATGGAATACCTTACGGTGTCAACTGGTTATCAAACAGCAAGGATTGCTGCTAGACGGCTAGATGCTGCTTTGATAATTAATTGATGAGGTTATTCCATGTCTAAAAAAGAAATATCCCGACTGCAACTTATAAACGAATTTGAATCTGCTCCAAATTCGACACTCTTTAATCAAAATACCTTGGCTGCAATTTTACATTGCTCGACTCAATTACTCGAACGTAATCGTTGGGCTGGTGAAGGTGTACCTTATCTTAAAATGGGTCGTAAGGTTCTTTATCGAAAGAGCGAAGTTCTTGCTTTTATCCAGCAACTCAAAACCTATCATTCAACCAGCGATCAAGGTCAGTCCTCGATTGTAGTAGCTGACTGATTCGATAGAAATATAACAGTTCTCGGAAGGTTATTTTTCTATTGCATCCGTGCACCTTCCATGAACTCTTGTTGGAGAGATTCATGAACCAAGCTCAAGTGTTAACGTTAGATAATAAGCAAGAAAAGCACCTCAAAACGTGTGAGTACGCAGGTGGTCATTTTAAGCTAACGCCCAAAGGTGTTTCTTTTCTTGGTACGGATAAAGACGGTAATGAACTGCCTTCTCGTTGGATTTGTTCTCCTTTTCACATCACGGCTAAAACACGAGATGAAAAAAGTGGTGAATGGGGACGGCTCCTTAAATGGTATGACGACGATGGTGTGAAGCATCAATGGGCCATGCCTCTTGCCTTGTTACATGGGGATGGTTCTGAAATCAGGAAGGAGCTTGCACGGTTAGGTTTAAGCATATCGCCTAATAAATTAACCCGTGATTTGTTGATTTCTTACATACAGGTTTTTCCCGTGGACATGAGGGCGCGCTGTGTAGATAAACTGGGTTGGCATGAGGATGTGTTTGTAACAGCCGCAGGTTTCATCGGGCAATCTTCAGAGTTGGTTGTTTTTCAAAATACCAATGCCATCGAGCCAGCCTTGTCTGTTTCTGGGACAGTCGATGCATGGCGTGATTCAATTGGTCGCTTGGCTTCGGGTAATTCTCGTTTGATTTTTGCCTTATCGACGGCTTTTGCACCAACACTAGCTAATATTGTTGGTGAGGATTCGGGTGGCTTTCATTTTAGAGGCGCGTCATCTTCAGGAAAAACAACGGCCTTAAAAATTGCGGCTTCTGTATGGGGCGAACCGAAGGCTTATTCTCGATTATGGCGCACAACTTCAAATGGTTTAGAAGGCTTGGCGGCTTTGCATAACGATGGGTTGTTGATTTTAGATGAATTAAGCCAAATGGATCCGAAGCAAGCAGGGGAGGCAGCTTATTTACTTGCAAATGGTCAGGGTAAAACCCGTGCTTCTCGGCATGGCACGGCAAAAAAATCTGCCAAGTGGTCTTTATTCTTTTTGTCTGCTGGAGAAGAATCTTTGACCGCACTCATGGCAAGAGCCGGACAGCGGGCCAATGCTGGTCAGGAAATTCGTTTGGCTGATATTGAAGCCGATGCAGGTTTAAATATGGGGATTTTTGAGCGTTTACATGATGAACCCAATCCCGAGACCATGGCTTTGAGTTTAAAAGAAGCGGCTAGCCGTTATCACGGGGCTGTGGGATTGGCTTGGTTACAGAAGGTTGTCAATCATCGTCAAGAAGTATCCAGTAGCATTTCTAAAATTATTCAAGAATTTGTTGGCATCATCGCCTTGCCAGATTGTTCAGGACAGATTTTAAGGGTGGCAAGACGATTTGCTTTGGTGGCTGCAGCTGGCGAGTTGGCAAGCCAGTATGGATTAACCGGATGGGCCGAGGGTGAAGCTTTTCATGCAGCTCATACCTGTTTTAGAGCCTGGTTGGATGCGTTTGGTTCGCATGGTAATCGAGAGGATAGAGCCGTTCTTTCTCAAGTTCGAGCTTTTTTTGAGTCACATGGTTCCAGTCGTTTTGATAAACTTAGAAGTCCTAATAATGAACACATCAATCGTCGTGCTGGTTTTTATACTACCGCAGAGAACGGGGATAGAATCTACATGGTTTTATCTGAAGTATTTAAAAATGAAGTTTGTGCAGGCTTTGATCCTAAAGTTGTTGGACGAGTGCTGCTTGATGCCGGTTGGTTAACGCCAGGCAAAGATGGCAGAGCAACGCAAAAATTTAGAGTGGCTGGCATAGGGATACCGCGTTTGTATGTTTTTAACAGTTGTTTGTGGGAAGAGGAATAAACCACGGGGACGGCGGGGACGCATGGGGACATCAGGCTACATCAGCTCTCACGGTGTCCCCAGTAGAATTAACATGTGGGGACACTTGGGGACAAATAAAGTCAGCACGGATGCGGTGTCCCCCGTGTCCCCGTTGTCCCCCGAAATATTATGCGTTTAAATACAGCCATAACGTATTACGCGATGTAATACCCATTTCCTCTTGTATTAAGAGGCGTGCTTCATGCTTACTAAGTGTCGGTAATAAGGTGCGGTAGCGTTGATATGCATAAAGGTAACGCCATGATTTGTTTGTAGGTAGGTGATGTTTAGCTAAGGTATTTCGCCATTTTATACGGATAAAATCATAACCTTCAAACTGTATGAGGGTGTCATGTCCATGTATTAAATTAGTTAATCTCGATAGAATCATGTGCTGCGTTTGGTTTCGTATCGGAATAAATCTATCTTGTGAATTAAATGCGATTTCACGTGTAATCCAAAGCTGATGTTCTTGTGCATGTACGCCTGGCCATAAGTGAATGGCTTCACTGAACGTTAACCCAAATTCAGTTTGTAAGGCCATAATGAGGGAACTTGTGGGTTCGATAAACATTTTCCAAATGGTGGGTTCTATTTTGATTTTCTTCTTAGATTTGTATTCGCGAGTAAGTTGAAGGCTTTTGTTATCAATCTCAGGTATTTGGCAGTCTAATGCGCATAGAAATTTACGAATAATGGTCATGTAACGCATGATGGTTGCCGGACGGAGCTTTTGCTTTTGCCAATGCTTGATTAGACCCTCAATATTTTGGGTTGTTAAGGCTTGCCACGAGCGGGGTGTGCTGCCGATTCTAAAGAGATCATCCATCGTTTTATGGATAACGTAATTTTGATGTTTTCTATCTGTGAATTTGCCCTGACGATTACATTCTAAATATAGGGTTGCAGCTTGTCTTAAAGAACGTTTATTCATGATCTCTCCCGGAAAAGTTAGCGTGATTCCATTCGTATGCAATCTGTCGGATGACAGAATATCCATGAAGAGTTTCCCGACTTGTCGTCCTGCCATGAGGTTAGGGAATGATATGGCTATTACAAGAAACGTTATCAAAGCGATACGGGTATAGCAAGAATTTTAGTTGAGATAAGGTGACATCGCATGACGTGCGTTAGGACAAAAGGCTGATAAGTATTGGTGTGACTGGGTTTCTTTGGGGTGGTATATCTGCGTCACTGCAGATAAACCTTCAGTGACGCAGGTCCAATAATCCTGTTTATGTACAGATAATGACTTTTAATGTATAATGCGCTCAAATTTTGATCTTTATAATTTAAGAAGGGGTTATTATGACTACACCAACAGAAGCTACAGTACAATTGAAAAAATTGATGTCAGATTTTCATTATGGTAATTGCACATTAGCTTACTTTAGGACATCCGTTATTACCTTAGCGAATCAGGGTGCTGACCTTACGGTTCGTGCTACTTTTGGTGCAGAGCCTACCTTGTTACATGTACTTGTTGGTAAGAATACGAATGGTGTACTTGATGACGATATTGCACAGTTATTAAAATTAGTTCCAGATCTCGTTAAAGCTAAAGATATGTATGGCCGAACAGCTTTAGCCTACTTAATAGCTTCTTTTCA
>CAXBBS010000015.1:0-38779 GCA_963974485.1 uncultured Legionella sp. | reverse complement strand
TGATGAGCGTATCCGGAATCTGGGATGAGTCTAATTTGGGTACAAGTATAGCTATTGCTTTAAAGGCTTTCTCGCGAACCTCATAATCCCCATCTTCGCATTTGCCTTGTAATGTTAAAAGTAGTTGCTTTATTTCATTATCGCTGCATTGGGGCATAAACGCACTTAACACGGGTAAAGGAAAATAAAGAGGGTCATTTACAAAGGCATCAATAAGGACTTGAGGAATGGATATCGTTTGATTTTCAATGTGCTTCAAAAAGCTCAGGATAGTAAGCTTGTGCTCTAAATTGGAAGAAGAGGTTTGCATAGCTTGGTGCGCAGTTTTTATCAACTGGTTTTTAAACTCAACGTCGGTTCGTTCTAGCCAGTTATCATGCTGTCGGCCTAGGAGATCTTGATATTGAAGGCTTTCCGAATCTGTTTTAGATAATAAGACCAGTATCGCCGCTTGTTTATTTTGTTGAGCGCCATCGGAACATGTTTCAAACAGCTCCATAGCGGTGAGCTTGGAATAATCATTCATCAGCGCTTGGAACGCAGGGGTATCAAAAAACATGATAAGAGAGCCTACAACAGGTATTAAGTGTTAGTATTTTAATCAAACAAACGTAGTGAGTCAATTTCATGCGGGACAAACTGAGCACTACACCTGAGCTATTAATGCGTTACTCCCTTTATCTTTAACCCAAAAACTTTCCGTCGCACATGGTTATCAGGTTGGCATCTTTGGCGCTCCAGCTTATCATGTGCATGATCCTGCAATAACACTTCACTTCTTCCGGTGAGCTGAACCACATCGAGTTGGGACACGTCTCGCAAGCCGTTTTGACTTTCGGCTGGCGGGCCTTGTCTAACGCTGAAAGCGTTGGGCTTTGCTCTGTTTTCACTTCTCGCGGTTGCGGTTGTTCCAGCAACTTGATGGCTTCCTGAGGCTCTTCACCGTAAACCGTGCCTTACCTCAATGGCACGCTTTAAATTATCAACTCAAAGACGATGAATGCATGACCATGACGAACCAAAGCGCATGGTCTTTTGATGGTCGATATTACGGGCCTGTTCACCTAGGGAAAATCAAGGGCGTGATCGCGCCCTTGTGGGTTAAGATTAAAAATATGCTTTAACATTAAACATAAGAGCAGTTGAGAACAGTTGTGTTTATTGGAGATATATCACGCTTCATGGAAATGTGTTACTCCAAGCCTTCATATCGTCTATTTGTTCTGGTGTAAGGTCTAATTTTTTTATACCGTTATGAATACTTGATGGTTTTGAAGCCGATGAGAATAAAGTAGCCGATTCAGTGATTAATGCTGTGTGTGTCTCTTTTCTGCCACAAAAGCTCACAAGACAACCAAGAACGTTACTTGCCCAATCTTTAGCATCCATAGGACATTGCTCAACATATTCATTAACTTGTCTGGGGAAGTGGAGGGTAAGTGCAATGAGTACATTCCAAGCTGATTCGCGAGTTTCTGGGTCAGTAGCTTTTAATTCCATTTGTACTAATTGAAGCAACTGAGGTGATACAAATTCAGGACTTGCATGAGAAACAATTTTTTCTATAGCGTTTAAAATATGTTGTTTCATATCACTTTCATCTGTAGCAAAGAATCCAAACCATCCTGTGCGTTGATTAGTTTCCTCTAATGCTTGTATAAGTGCTTGCATCAGCTCCTCTTGTTGCACAAAGATTGCACGAGGAAATAATGTAGCTATGGCTTCAATGGCTTTTTTACGACACTCATCATTCTCGTCTTGCAATCGTTGCTGTAGGTCAGTGATGAGTGCTTCAGGAATCTGGGCTGGGTCTAACTTAGGTATAAGTGCCGCTATGGCGCGAAGGGCCCCAGCACGAACATCATAACACCCATCTTGTAATCGTTTTTGTAGGTCGGTGATGAGTGTATTAGGAATCTGGGCTGGGTCTAACTTAGGTATAAGTGCCGCTATGGCGCGAAGGGCCCCAGCACGAACAGAATAATCCCCATCTTGTAATTGAGTTTGTAAGTCGGTGATGGGTGCAGGAATCTGGGCTGGGTCTAACTTAGGTATAAGTGCAGCTATGGCGTCAAGGGCCTCAGCACGAACAGAATAATCCCCGTCTTGTAATTGTTTTTGTAAGTCGGTGATGAGTGTATTAGGAATCTGGGCTGGGGTAAGTTTAGGTACAAGTTCAGCTATGATTATAAGGGCTTCCCTACGAACCATTGAATCTTCAGCATGTAATTGTCGTTGTAGGTCGATGAATAGTTTGGTTATTTGTGCTGGGGCAAACTTAGGCGCAAGTTCAGCTATAGCTATAAGGGCTTTCTTTCTAATTTTATAAACTCCATATAGCAATTGTTGTTGTAGGTAGATGAAGAGGTTATCAGGAATCTGGGCTAGATCTAACTTGGGTACAACTGCAGCTATGGCTTCAAAGGCTTTCTCGCGAACCTCAAAATCCCCATCTTCGCATTTGCCTTGTAATGTTAAAAGTAGTTGCATTATGTCATCAGTGTGGCATTGAGGCATAAACGCACTTAATACGGGTAAAGGAAAATAAAGAGGGTCATTTACAAAGGCATCAATAAGGACTTGAGGAATGGATATCGTTTGATTTTCAATGTGCTTCAAAAAGCTCAGGATAGTAAGCTTGTGCTCTAAATTGGAAGAAGAGGTTTGCATAGCTTGGTGCGCAGTTTTTATCAACTGGTTTTTAAACTCAACGTCGGTTCGTTCTAGCCAGTTATCATGCTGTCGGCCTAGGAGATCTTGATATTGAAGGCTTTCCGAATCTGTTTTAGATAATAAGACCAGTATCGCCGCTTGTTTATTTTGTTGAGCGCCATCGGAACATGTTTCAAACAGCTCCATAGCGGTGAGCTTGGAATAATCATTCATCAGCGCTTGGAACGCAGGGGTATCAAAAAACATGATAAGAGAGCCTACAACAGGTATTAAGTGTTAGTATTTTAATCAAACAAACGTAGTGAGTCAATTTCATGCAGGTCAAACTGAGCTACTACACCTGAGCCATTAATGCGTTACTCCCTTTTTCTTTAACCCAAAAACTTTCCGTCGCACATGGTTATCAGGTTGGCGTCTTTGGCGCTCCAGCTTATCATATGCATGATTCTGCAATAACACTTCACTTCCTCCGGTGAGCTGAACCACATCGAGTTGGGACACGTCTCGCAAGCTGTTTTGACCTTCGGCTGGCGGGCCTTGTCTAACGCTGAAAGCGTTGGGCTTTGCTCTGTTTCCACTTCTCGCGGTTGCGGTTGTTCCAGCAACTTGATGGCTTCCTGAAGTTCTTCGTCCATCATTAAATCGGTATCGTCGTGATTGTTCATTGTTTTTCTCCTGTTCTAAAATTAATTTTTGACGATGAGCCGTTAAAGCCTCATGGTCGCCTTCCTGTGCTTTTTGTCGTAACCAGTCAGCCCATGTTTTGTTTCTGTTGGCATCCACAAGATGTTTGCGTTCAGTTGTATAATTTCCACGAATTGCCTCAAGATCTTTTAAAAGGGTTTTGCTGATGTGCTGATACATGTATTTTTTCTGGGTTCTTGACGCGCTCATGAGCTTCAGCGCACGACGCTTGATTCGAGCACGTTTTTTGGTTTTTTCAATCAGCCTGAATTGAGCTTCACGCAGATGTTTGAGCTTTGTTGAAAGCGTGGTTTTACCGTGCGTCATGTCATGCTGATAACGGGTATAAAGCTCCGAGCCAATCACGTTTTTATTTAAGGGCTCATATCGATAAACATTTTTCTTCTGAGTTTCACCGTCAAATACCGCAGGTGTAAACGCACCCAGTTTTGATTCAAGCTTGTGTTTAGAAAAACCGCGAGAAACGGAGCTTGCTTTAATCGTTAAGCCTTTGTCGTTGCAAAAAACAAACCCGTTGGCTTGAACGCGCATGATGATGCCATGTTGTGCGAGTACTTGATGCAGTGCCATCCAATTTTTGACACCATCAAGCTGTGAGCTGCAATTTCGTTTCATCCAATTAATAAAACTTTCAATACCTGAATGCTGTTCCATATCATCCGCAAGATTTTCTGATAGGCCTTTTCGTGTTTGATGATTGGTTAATTGAAGACCGTGCTCAACCTCAAGTTTGGATGCAACCTCGGCAAACGCTTTATAGGCTCGATAAGGCTCAATCATATTGAACGTTTTGGGATGAATTTTGTTGATGGCAACATGAACATGAAGGTTATCCGTGTCGTGGTGAATAGCGCTGATTCTTTGATGATCGCTCAACCCAATCGATGATATCACCCGATCTTCTATCATCTTCAATAGTGCTTCAGATGGGCTCTCCCCTGGCGCAAATGATATCAACACATGATACGTTTTATCGCCTTTGGCGCGTTGGTTTTTTGCCTGTGTTGCCAAAACCTCCTGAATAGCCCAGGTGGGATCAACACTGTTACAGTTTGATATCCTAACCTTGCCCACGCGTTCCTGTTTGTTTTGTTCATCGGTGATGTAGTTTACAAGACCTGAAAAGCTGCTGCGCCTGGCGGACTTCATGGGAATATGGCGAATGATCATAATTTTTTCACCACCTCAAACATAGCATCTTGCGTTGTCTGAATACGGTTCAATAACGTCTTGACTGTCCTATGGTCAAAATGCGCGACACGTCTATCCTGTACCAGCCAGAGCTTAAGTAACCCGCCAAGCCGACCCATATCGGCATTTATTTTGGATAGTTGAAGCACATAATCCTGATCAATGACACTTTGAATTTGATAACCCAACCCAATGCGACGTAAGTATTCAGCAATAGAAAGCCCTGCTTGGGCAGCGTGGGACTTAATGGCAAGTTCTTCATCGTGAAGGACGGGCACACGAAGGTGGCGGCCGTGTTTTCGGGTGAGGGGTTTTTGAATTTTGTCCATAAGGATGCTGACCTCTAAATAAGTGGTTTGCAATCCTTTAGGTAACGTTGAGCACCGCAGGTGCGAATAAGGCGTGTGATGTTTGGTAGCCAGCTTGCTGGTTAGCTAACTTCACCTATCTTGCCCTGAACTTCGGTGTCTCTTTTTAGCATCATAACAAGAACTTTTTGGAGCTTACAACGAATTTTATGGAATTTTCTTGATAAAAGACCAAATAAATCCAAATTATTCCTAAAAGTTCGTTGAGCGCACTAAATTAATCCGTTTTATATTCTAATAAATTCCTAATAGTTCCAAAATGTTCTTTTTTATTGTTCTAACGCAAGGTATCCTTTAGACTCTTCAAATACAAAAATTAACGCCAAATAAAACATGAAAAAATCACTTTCAGAACGGGTCATTCAAAAGCAGTCAGAAAAAAAGACGGGACGATCCCATGCCAAGATTGAATTCATCGCACTGAAAGAGGATATTCGAGAAGCCCTGGATAAGGGATGCTCAATGAAAGCTGTTTGGGAAACGTTATCGGATGAGGGTCAAATTTCATTCGGCTATAAAGCGTTTAGGCATTACGTGCTTAAGTTGATTAAGTCAGCGCAGGAGAACACCAAGGATGAGAACGCGGTTAAAAGTAAAACAGCCAATGACATGCGTGGTTTTACGTTTAATCCAAAACCTAACTTGGAGGAACTCTTGTAATGCCAAAAATTCATATCACGTTGCAGGGCAAAGGTGGTGTCGGCAAATCGTTTATCTCAGCAACAACAGCGCAGTATAAATACCACAAAGTAGAATCGCCACGTTGCATCGATACCGATCCCATTAATGCAACCTTTCATGGTTTCAAAGCCTTAAAGGTTGAGCATATTCAAGTGATGAGCGGCGATGAAATTAACCCCCGGCTTTTTGATGCATTGATTGAAAAAATTGCCTCAAGCACGCAAGATGTTGTCATTGATAATGGCGCCAGTTCGTTTGTTCCGTTAGCGCACTACCTCATGAGCAATCAAGTGCCGTCGCTGTTAAAAGAATTAGGGCACGACGTCGTGATTCATACCGTGATTACCGGTGGCCAAGCCTTATATGACACCATGAATGGCTTTGCGCAGTTGATTAACCAGTTCTCTCATGAGGCGAAGTTTGTTGTCTGGCTCAATCCCTATTGGGGGCCAATTGAACATGAAGGAAAAACGTTTGAACACATGAAAGTGTACAAAGAAAATAAAGACCGCATATCTGCCTTAATTCACATCCCTGACTTAAAAAAAGAAACCTACGGGCGCGATCTAACCGACATGCTGCAACAAAAATTAACGTTTAATGAAGCACTGGAAACGCCAGAAAAAAGCATCATGACGCGCCAACGTTTGAAAATTGTGCGCGATCAGCTTTTTAGCCAGCTCGACAGCGCCATGGTGATCTAATGTCGAGTAAGCTTGATGAAGCCATTCGAGACATTGCTGTTAAGCATGGTGTGCTCTTGGGTAAAGACGATCCGATTTTAATTTTTCAGACCATGAACGACAGGTTACTTGAAGAAAATCGACAAGCCCAACAAGATCTGCTGGCGCAGTTCAAAGAGGAGATGGAGCTCATTTCCTCTCAATGGAAAGATGATGCCAAAGCAAAAGCTGAAAGAGTTCTGAATGCCGCATTACTTACGAGCAAAGAGGCTATGGCTAAATTATTACAAGAGTCTACCGGCGAACAGGCTCAGGCTATGAAAAAAATGATCTCGGATTCACTGGCTGAGGCTCGTGATTTGACGCATCAGACAAGAAAATTTAGTTGGTTTGTATTGTGGGCATCGGCGGCAATGTTGACGGCTTCTTGTGTTATTTTAGTGCTATCTTCTACACATTAGATTTTTTATTTTTGGTGTTAATCCATTTGGAAATATCTTCTAATGCACAGGACCAGCTCCAGCCTTCATCAAAATAATGAAGTGCATTTTCACCTTCTTCAAGAAGATAGTCTGCTGCTCGTAAAGCAAGTTCTGTGTTGCCATTTTCATACAAATCTTCAAGTGCTCGAATCATTTCGTAAATAATGATTTCATGACCGCGCTCAGAATAGGGCACGAGATCTGAAAAATAAAGGCCATAATCAATCGCCTCCTTCGTTTTTTCCCAATCACCCTTGGCAAGTTGAATTCCTATATGAGCATTTAATGCTTTCCATAATTCGGAATTCGTTTGTGTGTTTAACCAAACGATTTCAATCAAGTGCTCTTTTGTAAAAGCATTTAGATGTTTTTTTAATTGCCTTATGTCTAATAATGGGGATGGCCCACGATTACGATACCTTGCTTTTTCAGTTGACATTGTATTTTTCACTTTCTTTTAGTTTGTTATTCCAATATTTAACATATGCCTGGTAGCCTTCAGCTGAATCCAAAAATAGAATATGGTGTTCGGCGGGCACTTTATAGGCTAAAACGACGTCCATACCTTCACGACGGGTTTTTTCCAAACGATGATGTCCGTCTATGATGTTAAATTGATTTGGACTAATTTCAGCCATGATGATGGGAATAGAAAGATCCGCGGACTTTATCGTAGCGTCATTGAAATTTGAAGAGCTGAATAATCGTAAGGAATTAACTTCAACTTGCTCTACTTGAAAAATATCCTGATTCTTAGCGATGTATTGAATAAGTTTACTAATATTGAATATAAAAAATCCATTAGGATAAAACTCTTCGCCATCTTCAGTTGGTAAAGGTTTAAAGCCTTTCATGACTTTCATTGTTCTCAAGGTAACTACTCCAATATGAATCTAGGTTTAAAATGGCTGACGTTATGACACCCTCAATTTTTTCGCGTCAATAAACAATTGATTACATTCCTCTTCCATTATCCCGCCAATTAGATGACAGCTATAAAATTCAGGTGTTTTTGATAAAACTTCCTGTGCACTAACCTGAATCTGTCGACCAAACAAATCATGTAAAAATGCAATCGAACTACCATAAACAACCTTAGGAATCATCGCCCAATAAATAGCGGCAGCGCACATGGGACAAGGCTCAGCCGTGGTATAAAGGCTTAATTTACTGGCATCACCATCAAAACCATTGTTAAACAAAGTATGAATAACCGACAGTTCGCCATGCATTAAAGGATGATGATGTGCGCTATTAACTGATTTTAAAAGAACCTCTTTATCATCATAAACAATCATTGCACCATATGGAGCAAGGGGGTTTTCTGCAGCTACTTCAATTGTGGCTGCCATAAAATCATAAATATGCTTATCCATCGTTACGTCTCTTGGGTTGAATATAGTTTTCATTAAATTTGTTAGCATCCATTTTGTAATTGGTATCAATTTTAAACGGATTTAAGTTCGATAGCTCATCATAGATATCGACTTTTTCTTTGGTTTTAAGTAAATAAATGAGCAAAATCGAGACTGGCGCGAGCAGTATTTCGTAGGATATTTTATAAGCATCCTCGAATAGAATGACGCTTCCGAGTTTTTCGGTTGGTACAATCCCATAAAATGCTACGAACGAAAAAAGACTCACATCAATCATGATCCCAAAAGCAGATGACGCGGCAATGCGTGTCCAAACCGTCGTGATGAATTCTTTTTTTAGAGAAATTCCCCGTTTGCGCTGCCTTGTTTTGATGATTGAAATGACGGTTGAGTTAATCGTCATGCCAAGAAAAAAAGACGTTGCTGAAGCGATAAACATACGTGCTTGATTATGCAGAATTGCTTTAAATGGATCGTTCTGACCCACAGCAAGCAAGTTCGTGAGCCAAACATCAAAGACAAATAATAAATTACAAAAAATCACGAAAAACACCATCTGCTTGGTTCGTTCAATACCGTATACATCTGTCATCATATCAGCGGCTAAATAGGCCAATGAAAAAACGATACCGCCCACATTAATCGTCAAAAAACCAATGGAAATGAATTTAGCCGCCATCGTTTTTGAAGCGATAAAAAACACGATGCTGGAGCAAAACAACATGTGGTGGTATTTAAATCTTTTACCATGGGGCATCAAGGTGTGTGGTAACTGAAATCGAAATAAATGATTATCGGTATGATTGGGGAGATCAATTTGCTCAATATCCGCAATTTTATCACGCAATATATGAGAAAAAATATTGAAGAAGCCGTAAATCAGCAAGGGAATGATGAATTGCGCTTCACTTGTCATGTTTTGAGGGTTCAGAAATATCATGTTCAACAAGCAAAAGGCCAAGAATGAAAACAAAAAAACGTAGCGGCTTTGCTTTTGCTCTATTGTGCTCAGTAATCGTATCGGTAATAAAGCACACGCCCATAAAAATACGGTACTTTTTATCAAATAAAAAACGTCTCTACCCAGTACCTGAGTGTATGTTTCCTGCATTTTCCAGAACGAGGATGCGGGTAACCAAATGGCAAATTTTAAAAATAAGATATAGATGGCATGAAAGAGCATCACTGAATAAACGGTATGTCGGAGATAAGCAAAACCATAAACGCGGTATATCAATTGAAATGCAAAAAACACCATCGGCCACCACAAAAACTCAGATGATATCGCTATATCAAACAGCTGAATAATTTGGGCTTCCGCAGGTACCGTAATTAGAGAAAAGAAGACAGCAAAGCCCAGTAGCGTATGGAATACTCTAAATTGAAGCGGCGTGTTAGATTTACCTGTCAGGGAATTACTCATCGATAAAAACCCTTTTCAAACTGGTGATACACTTCTTCTTTAAATTGGGCTGCATTTTCTGCGTAATCACGAGCTTTTCTGAATGGGCACCAAACTGCTGCCCTATATCGAACACAATGCGCGGATCAACAAGATAAATCATGTCGGTTTTTACAAACTCAGCAACGGACATGTCCTGATTAACACGTTTATTAGCAATGTGAAAAGCAACGGATAATTCGTTTGTGTCTGGATGTGTAAATATGTTATCGATTCGAATGAGGTAGGGTTCTCTGATTTGTCCGGTGAAACGCAAAAACACGTGCTGATAGATAAAGCGTAAAAATTTATTTTGCTGGCTCCAATTTTCCATGAGTACATCCTACAACAACTTATTTTTTTGAGCGCAGCTTCTGATGCACTTCAAGAATTACACCAGCAATAGTGTATAAATTTTTATCGAAAACTTCAACAGGTAATTTGGGATTGATCGGATAGAGATAGACTTGATGCCCCTCTACAACATATTTTTTAATGGAGCAATAGGATGAGCCATCGGCTTTTTTTAAAACAATATACGAGCGATCGTCAGGTTCAACATCGGGGTTAATAATCAATAATGAATTTTGTGGGAAAATAGGTTCATACAGATCGGTATCAATTGCAAGTGCGTAGTAGTCACCATCAAGCTCGTTTTCAGCCCAACGATACCATTCTTTCGGGGCTTTTGATGCGTCCTGAGAGAATTCAAAAACCGGTAATGATCGGGTTGCTGTTTGCTGTGAGTCCGCTTCACCTACAGGAATAATCGGCTTCAAACCCAAAAGTTGATCAATAGTTATATCAAAATGGCTGGCAATTTGAAGTAATGTACTTGCTTTAGGATCAGTCACATCACCATTCAAAATACGTGTGATCTTGTTTGTTGGAATACCTAATGCACGTGCGAGCGCAGCTGGTGAGAGTTTATTCTCACGATCGATCAAATCATTGAGTGTTTGCGCCAATAATAAATGGCTTGAATTATTTAAAATTGTGTTTGACATGCATTGACTTCGTTACGTTAATGTAATAATTTACACCTATGTAATTAATTACACCCGTGTAAAAGTAGATGTTATCACAACTGACGATAATATCACGCGGTAATATTTCATAATTAACAGCACTGTAACCCGTTTTACAGTAAGGAGCATTATTCCATGGATCATCATTCATCAAGACTGAATATTTACAAAGGCATGATTCAGTATATTTTAGAGTCAACCCACTACACACTGAAGCACATAGCCCAACTGTCACATACATCACTCGATAACCTTCGAATGATCTATTGTCATGCTCATTGGCCAATCGGATTTAAATCCGAGGTGCAGCTTTTAAAGCTGTACCAAATTGTACTTGAGATCAATCTAGAGCATAAATCGTGTGCTCTTGCTGGTTAAATTTTTATTCATAAATAAAGAAGGAAATTTTGATTATGAAATGGGTAAAACTTAAAAAATATTGCCAAGACACCGGAGATACAACCAATGCAGTGCACTGCAAACGCAGGCGTGGCATGTGGTTGGATGGATTGCATTGCAAGCTTGGGCCGGATGGTAATTTATGGGTTAACTTGGTGGAGGTTGAACAATGGGTGGAAAACGGCAATCAAGCAACACTCCAAAGACTCCAGCGGGCGTAGAGGTTCGGCGTTGGAGTTCTGGAAAGACGACGCTTAGAATCAGTTTTTATTATCGAAGTGTGCAATGTAGGGAAACGTTAAAATTAGAGGTTACCCCGAGCAATATAAAATATGCCGATCGGTTAAGAAGCGAAATACTGAATGCTATTGAACGTGGTACGTTTTCTTATGCCGATTATTTTCCGCAATCGAAATTAGCTCGACGTTTTGGGCATGTTAAAACGGATGCAACCATCGAAGAGTTACTTCGTGATTTTTTGGTGCAGGTACAGGCAACGCGCGAGCATAGTACTTACATAGGTTATAAAAAAATATGTGAAGCTCGACTTATTCCTTATTTTGGTAGCATAGCGATACAAGACTTAAAACCAGCATTTATTCGTGAGTGGATACGTGGTTTAGGTGTAACATCAAAAACCGTGAGCAATCTGTTGAGTCCTTTGCGTGCTATCGTCGAGCAAGCCTTAAATGATGAGTACATCAAGAGTAATCCACTTGATAAAATTGTTATTTCTAAACTGTTAAGCAAAGAAACGAGTAAAAGTGATTTTAAAGTCGATCCATTTGACCGAGGGGAAGTGAAAGCAGTTTTAGAAGCGGCACATCATGAGCAGATAAAAAATCTTTTTCAATTTGCTTTTTTTACAGGATTGCGCACGTCTGAGCTCATTGCTTTGGAATGGGAGGATGTTGATTTAAGCAATGGTTTGGTGCATGTGGTGAGAGCGGTTGTTAAAAAGCAAGTGAAGGGCACGAAAACCAATGCAGGAACGCGTGTTGTGATGTTGCTTCCACCGGCTCTTGAGGCGCTCGAAAGGCAAAAAAAATATACGTTTGAGGGGGCAGAGCGAGTTTTTCATAATCCTCGAACGAATGAAGCCTGGGAAACGGATCATCAAATTCGACGAACAGCCTGGATTCATACGATAAAAAAAGCAGGGGTTCGTTACCGTAATCCTTATCAAACAAGGCATACCTATGCGTCAATGATGTTATCCGGTGGTGAAAATATCATGTGGGTTGCAAGCCAGATGGGGCACGTGGATACTGAAATGGTGATGAGAACGTATGGTAAATGGATCCCTGATGATTCTGCTAAGAAAGGGTATCAACCCGTGAATGATTGGGGTGGTTATATTGATAAGAAAAAAGGTGAATAAACCCGCTGAGAACCCTTAAATTAGGGTTTGTTGTAAAAGTCATTGTAAATCAACAACTTAATTGGTGGAGGCGGCGGGAATCGAACCCGCGTCCGCAAACACTCTGCCATCAGTTCTACATGCTTAGCCGTGCCTTTTGTTTTTAACCAATGACGCTCCGACGGGCAGGATAGTCTTTGGCGATTCTCTAATTTAACGCATTGAGTCGAGACACCACAATACGCTAGCTTATCTCTTTTGACCGTTGATGCGATACCAATAAGCGAGCTCGGTCAACGGGGTACCGCGGTTTATGGCAGTACACGGCTCGAACAATGTAACTAAAGCTTATGCAGCTAAAGCAACACCTTCGAAGTTTGCATCATTTTTAGCATTTAAGTTTATTTGAGTATATTTTACGAGTGATCTCCACCTCGGCATGCCCTTCAGGTTTTGTAACCTACGTCGAAACCTGGTCACCCCCATTCGGTACAGTTTCAAGTATAACAGAAAGTTTGCGTAGCAACAATGAAAAAACAGTATATTTAGGTATATATTTATACAACTTGACCTGAAGCCCAACCGGATGACCAGGCCCATTGGAAGTTGTAGCCGCCAAGCCAGCCGGTGACATCGAGTGCTTCGCCAATAAAATAAAGCCCAGGAACGCTTTGTACCTCCATGGTCTTGGAAGAAACAGCATTGCAATCAATCCCACCCAGGGTGACTTCGGCGGTACGGTAGCCCTCGGTACCGTTCGGCTTGATACACCAGTTATTGATGGTGTTTGCAATCGTTTCTAAATCTTGATTGGTTAAGTCGGCCAGATTTTTTGTAGCGAGATGCTCAGGGGTAAATATCTCAGCAACACGTTTGGGTAGGTATGTGGTAAGCACTGAGTTTAATTGTTTTTTAGGCGAAGCTGTTCGCGCAGCTTTTAACGTTTCAAGCAGGTTAACTTCGGGAAGCAAATTGATAGAGATAGGCTCGCCGGGCTGGTAATACGATGATATTTGAAGAATCACCGGCCCACTCAAGCCGCGGTGTGTGAATAATAAACCTTCTTTAAATTCAATATGTTTGTATTGCACCACGCTATCAAGCGCGATGCCTGATAAAGGCGTGAGTGTTTCTTTGTCGCGTGGGTCGAGCGTAAACGGGACCAGGCCTGGGCGTGTTGGCCAGACTTTAAGACCAAATTGCTCAGCGATATGATAAGCAAATGGGGTTGCACCCAGTGTTGGAATCGAAAGTGCACCGGTTGCAATCACGAGTGATTGAGTGCTTAATTTTCCTTGCGATGTTTTGAGCTCAAAGCCTGAGCTATTTATTTTTTTTATGTTTTCAATGCTGGTGTTGATTTGCACGGTCACACCTGCGTCATCACATTCGGCCAGCAGCATGGTAACGATGTCTTTCGATTTGTTCACGCAAAACAATTGGCCCAATGTTTTTTCATAAAATGGAATGTTATGTTTTTTAACAAGCTCGATAAAATCCCATTGCGTGTAGCGACTTAAGGCTGATTTTAAAAAGTGGGGGTTATGTGAAATATAGCGGGTCGGATCGATGTAGTAATTGGTGAAGTTACAGCGCCCACCACCTGACATCAGTATTTTTTTACCGACTTTATTGGCGTGATCGAGCACGAGCACACGTCGTCCGCGTTTTCCGGCTTCAATGGCGCACATCAGGCCTGCGGCACCTGCGCCTATAATAATGACATCAAAAGTAGGTTGCTTCATGGTGCGCTATTATATGGCCTGAGCATTTTTTTTCCTATACAATATGCAAAATTTTTATGAATTTAATAAGGAATACAGCCATGACACGCTCTGAACAATTATTTGATGCTGCAAAAACGGTGATTCCAGGTGGCGTGAATTCACCTGTTCGTGCGTTTCAGGGGGTTGGCGGAACCCCGGTATTTTTTGAGCGAGGGGAAGGTGCGCATGTCTGGGATGCTGATGGTAAGCAATATGTTGATTATGTGGGCTCATGGGGGCCGTTAATTTTAGGTCATTGCGATACACAGGTCATGACGGCAGTGACTGAGGCGTTACATCAAGGGATGAGTTTTGGTGCACCAACAGCCAAAGAAACTGAGCTTGCCGTGATGATTCGACAATGCATGCCAGCACTCGAAAAAATACGCTTTGTTAATTCAGGTACCGAAGCCACCATGACAGCGATTCGCTTGGCGCGTGGGTTTACAAAGAAATCTAAAATTCTCAAATTTAAAGGCTGTTATCACGGACACAGTGATAGCTTGCTGGTGAATGCAGGATCAGGATTGTTAACACTGGGTATACCGTCCTCCCCTGGAATTTTAGCAAGTACAGCAGAACATACGCTTGTGGCCGATTTTAATAACCTAGAAGAAACAGCCCAATTATTTGAAATGCATGGCGATGATATCGCAGCGATTATTGTTGAACCGATTGCAGGCAATATGGGATTTGTGTTGCCTGAAGCCGGGTTTTTAGAAGGCTTGCGGGCTTTATGTGATAGCTCAGGTGCGCTCTTAATTTTTGATGAAGTGATGACCGGTTTTCGTGTGGCTTTGGGCGGGGCGCAAGCGCTTTATAATATAACCCCCGATCTCACCACGCTCGGTAAAGTCATCGGCGGAGGTATGCCGGTGGGTGCGCTAGGCGGTAAAGCGGCGATCATGGATTATTTGGCACCCAATGGCCCCGTGTATCAAGCAGGGACCTTGTCAGGAAATCCGTTAGCCATGGCGGCAGGGCTTGCAACGTTACAGGCAGTACAAGCCGAGGGTTTTTATTATAAACTCGAAGAGCGCGCACAAGCCTTGGTGACAGGGTTGATGAATGTTGCGGCGACACATCACATACCTTTGCAAGCCAAGGCGTTAGGCGGCATGTTTGGCTTTTGTTTTACGGGTAATCAAAACATTCGTAATCAAGGTGATGTCGCAGCTTCTGATGATGCGATGTTTTGTGCGTTTTATCACGGTATGTTAGATGCTGGTGTGTATTTTGCTCCGTCTCGCTTTGAAGCAGGTTTTGTTTCTTCGACGCATCAACGCGCTGATATTGAATATACATTGGAAGCAGCCGCGAACGTGTTTGCCAGTTTTGATTGATTCAGCGCTACGTGTGCTTGCTGAGACGCGTTCTGATACAGGGAAAAAGGTGATTTTTGCAGTTTTATCGCCAGAAAATACCGTTTTTCCTGTGTTACCACCCGGTATGTATACGTTTGATATTGAACAGGGATGTGTTGTATTAAACCTGATTTATGGTGATATTGAAGAGGCACTGGCGTCGCTACTTGTGTGTGGTGAGCCTATTCTTGAAAAAACATTAAGATCCTGGCATATGAAGACGTGGTGTGTTGCTGATGACATGTCTGCTCGCTTACGCGCGATCATGGCGATGTTGTCGGGTTCAAAAATCAATCATACACCCACACGCATAAAACCTAAAACACCGTGGCATGTTGCACCTAAGATTAAGATTCAAAAAAAAGCTGCCGTAGTTATTGGAGCAGGCCTTGCCGGTTGCTTTACGGCGCGTGCCTTAGCAGAGCGCGGTTGGCAGGTTCGTGTGCTGGATTCAAACCCTGAGGTTGCTATGGGCGCCTCGGGCAACCGCCATGCTGTACTTTATCCTAATTTATCGGCGTATCCGTCACCGCTGACAACGTGGATGCTGCATGCTTTTTTATATGCCGCGCCAACGTATGCGTCATGGCTTAAAGACGGAAAAATTAAAGGTGAACTTAACGGGATTCTACAATTTGCTGTAACGGATAAAATGCGTGCATCCCATGCAAAACTTGGGCCATGGCTTGCAAACTATCCTACGTTGGGAGAATTTGTAAGCCCAGAACAAGCCTCGCACTTAGCTGGTATATGTGTGGCTCAAGAAGCCTTGTGGGTACCGCAGGCCGGTTGGCTGGATGTGCGTGCATTGTGTGAATTTTTATTAGATACGCCAGGTATAACCTGGGAGCCTAATACGCAGGTGACGGCACTTGATTTTGACGAGCCGGTTGTTATCTTAGCGAACGGTGGCGCCGCACGTGATTTTCCTCAAACCGAGAGCTTGCCTCTGAGTGTTGTTCGAGGGCAGCTGACGGCTATGGCGAGTAATACGCGCTCGTCGGAACTCAAGCTTCCGTTGTGTGGCGCAGGTCATGTACTGCCTAAAGATGCCGAGGGCAATCATTGGTTAGGGGCAAGTTATGGCGAAGCACATGCGGCTGAGCACGAAGAAAATTTAGCTAAACTCGCCAAGCTTCCTGTTTATCATCAAGATAATCAAGCTTATGCTCAAGCGCTGTGGTCCACTAAAATAACGGGAAGTTGGGCTGGGCATCGTGCTAAAACGCTTGATCACGTACCGCTGGTTGGCCCTGTACCTCATGTGGAAAAATTTAGAAAGCAATTTGCGGGACTTGCCTTAGATGGGGGGCGGTTTTTACCCCATGCGGGTGAGTATTGGCCGGGTTTATATGTATGTGCGGGGTTTGGTTCACGAGGCTTGACCAGTGTTCCGTTGGCAGCTGAATATTTGGCCTCAAGTATTTCTAGAGAACCTACATCTCTGTCGCGTAACTTAGCTCAAGCGATATCACCCGCACGTTTTCTTGTGAAAGCCTTAAAGCGCGGGTTACACTGTGAGTAAAAAAGTGAATAAAAAAAAGAATGCCTTATGAAAATTTATTTAGTCGGGGGCGCTGTTCGTGATCAATTACTCGGTGAGCCTTTTCATGAGCGCGATTGGGTTGTGGTCGGTGGCACGCCAGACGATCTATTAAAGCAAGGTTATCAGCAAGTCGGTCGCGACTTTCCTGTGTTTTTGCATCCTAAAACCAAAGAAGAATACGCGCTTGCTCGAACAGAGCGTAAAGCCGGCGACGGTTATTATGGATTTGTGTGTGATTTTAATCCACGTGTGACGCTTGATGAAGATTTAAGTCGGCGCGACCTGACCATCAATGCCATGGCTATGGATGATGATGGCCATGTGATTGATCCGTACGGCGGTCAGCGCGATCTTGCGGCCAAGCAGTTAAAACATGTATCCGCTGCATTCATGGAAGATCCGGTGCGTGTGTTACGTGTGGCACGCTTTGCCGCGCGTTATTATAGATTAGGGTTTGTTGTCGCTGAAGAAACGCGTGTGCTCATGCAGCAGATGGTTCAGCAGGGGGAGCTTGCCCATTTGGTCCCTGAGCGCGTGTGGCAAGAGTGGCAAAAAAGTTTGTGTGGGTATCACCCTGAAATTTTTATTACAGTATTAGAAACGTGTGGTGCACTTGCTTCAGTATTATCCGAGCTTAGTGCAGGTATGGATTCAAAAGCTTTGGTGGCTGCAAGCAAAATATCTCATGATCCCGTGGTTCGCTTTTCAGCGTTAATGCATGCTTTTTCACAAGCTCGGATAGAAGCTTTATGCCAGCGTTTACGTATACCGAATGAATATCAGCAATTAGCGGTGTTGGCCGCGCAATTTTCAAATAAAATTTTAAATTTAGCGCATTTAAGTGCAGAAGATATCGTGACGACGTTAGAGCATGTCGATCCGTTTCGTCGTTATGTCCGGTATGAAGCCTTGTTAAGGGTTTGTGAAGCGCGTACGATGGCTGTTTGTGATAAAAATGTTGAGTATATCGCGCGGTGGAAGCTAGTTTTTGAATGTTGTCATGAGATCAATCCCCGTGCACTGATTGACGAAGGCTATCAGGGCGAGCAAATTAAACATAAGCTCTATGAGCGCCGTGTTATGGCCGTACAATCCCTCATAAATAACTGGATAAAACATGAAGCATAAGCAAAACTTAATTTGGATTGATTTAGAAATGACAGGGCTTTCGCCTGAACATGACCGGATTATTGAGATCGCAACGATTGTCACGGATAAAAATTTAAATATTCTGGATGAGGGCCCGATGCTCGCCATTCATCAATCCAAAGAACGCTTAGATGGCATGGATGACTGGAATACGAAGCAGCACAATGCTTCGGGCTTGGTGTCACGTGTTCAGAACAGTCGTATGACAGAAGCGGATGCGGAGCAGAAAACGTTGGCGTTTTTGCAAAGCTATGTCAATAAAGGTACGTCGCCGATGTGTGGGAATAGTATTTGCCAAGACCGACGTTTTTTATGCAATTATATGCCCCAGTTAGCTGAATTTTTTCATTATCGTAATTTAGATGTCAGCACACTCAAAGAACTTGCGATGCGTTGGGCGCCGGGTTTAATCAAAGGTATTGAGAAAAAATCGAAGCATTTGGCGTTAGATGATATCAAAGATTCGATAGATGAGTTAAAATATTACAGAAAGCATTTTATTAGAGATTTCTAGAGATCGTGTATGACAACTGAATTGAAACGAGAAATATTAGAATTACCAAACGGAGCAAAAAAACTTTTATTGCATTCGTGCTGTGCGCCGTGTTCAGGTGAAGTGATGGAAGCCTTGACGGCGTCAGGTATTGAATTTGCTATCTTTTTTTATAATCCTAATATCCACCCTGTTCAAGAATATGAAATTCGTAAACAAGAAAATAAACGCTTTGCCGAAAAACATAATATCCCGTGCATTGATGCTGATTATGATAAAGACAACTGGTTTGAACGCGTCAAAGGTTTAGAGTGGGAACCTGAACGTGGCAAACGCTGCACCGCGTGTTTTGACATGCGTTTTGAACGTACAGCGCTCTATGCACATGAGCATGGTTATCCTGTGATATGTAGCTCGCTTGGTATTTCACGCTGGAAAGATATGAACCAAATCAACGGTTCAGGTGAACGTGCGGCAGCACGTTACGACAACATGACGTACTGGACGTATAATTGGCGGAAAGGCGGTGGTGCTGCCCGGATGTATGAAATTGCCAAGCGTGAAGAATTTTATAAGCAAGAATATTGTGGGTGTGTGTATTCATTACGAGATACCAACCGCTGGCGTAAGCAGAACGATCGTGAGCGTATTCATATTGGCGAGAACTTTTACGAAATCGCGTGCACTGAAGTTAAAGATAGCGTTTAAACGCTTCTTCAGCCTTCCATGGCGCGAAGCGTGTCGACAAGAGTCGTGAGGTTAAGTGGTGGCAGTGATGCTCTCTAATGCTTGATGGGTTGTATTTGCATCATCAGTTTCTCTTGAATTAAAAAACCGATGCAGTGTTGTTTTTGTAGAAGCATCGTCTAAATTAGATTTTATCGTATTTGTTTTATCATCTAAGTTATTGTGCTTTTCTTGCAATATTTGACTATGTTTCAACAGAGACAACCCTGTAACCAAGAGACCTGTTAATGCCATTGCAGCGACAAGTAACGGAATTTCAGGTGACACCAACAATAAAGTCATAACTACGCACAGGCCTAGGTTAACGTACGCCAGCGCTTTTTCTATGCCAGCCATTTCTTGGTACAGGCGTGACATGCTCAACGGCTCATCGAAGAATGCATACACAGCAAGTAAGGGTATTGCGGACGCTATGAGGAAAAGCCACGGCGCGGGTGATGCCAGTAATGCGGGAAGCAAGGCTGATACGATAGGGACCACAAATAGAAGAGGAACCATGGCAAGTTGTTTTGAAATATCTAGGCCAGTCTCTCTATGCGGCTGCTTGTCCATTGAAAACGTGGTTTTATTGGGGTATTCCAATACCTTCAAAAAGTTTTTCATTAACTCAGTTGCGTTCAGTTCAGCTGCCGAGGTTTGATTCAGTTGTCGGGATAAAATTCCTAAACCCAGGGTGGCATGCTGTTGTTCTGCATGCTCAATCAATGCCAAGAGTTGTTCATAAACTTTTTTTGAGGCCTGGATGTTTTCTTTTTCAATAGGATTCACCGTTGATGCTTCTAGTTGAAGAAGTGTCGTTATTGCTTGGTTTGATATCGATTTAATATTATCTAACATAAAGTTATGCTCATAGTGATGTGGTTTTTTATTATACATTAATGGTTAAAAAAAAACAATGGGAAGGCTTGCTTTAATCTTGAGACGCTAGGGAAGCCCCAAAGATAAATAGAACGCATGAATATAGAACAATTATTTATCGATTGAAGCAGAATTAAAATCTACGTTCACTTATATCATCATGTGCGACGATTATTGACTATACTTCAAAGAAGTTCTTCATATAGATAATAGCTTATGCATAACAAAGAGCATCGTGAGATTTCAAAACTATCAGAGCGGTTGATCAAGGCTCAAAAGCCGATAAGGATTCTTGATGCCATAAAATGGCCCGAACAGGTTAAACGCGATTTTTTTAAAAATAACGCCAAAATTCTGCCAAATATAGATAAAAATTATTACGACTCGTCTCCTTTGCCGTTTAATGTGGAGCAAAAGATTGATGAGTTTTATGGAATTATTCATGACTCTAGAAATTTACTTGGCCAGTACTCAACCATCAATAGCTTGATCGAGCAAAGAGCACTCGATTACATTGAAGCCGTGCGCATGCTTGACGCGAGAGGGACCCCACAGTTTTCTAAAATTGCCAAGCGTTTGTATGGTAGCCCAGACGATGTATTCTATGTTAATGGGCCAAAGCTTACCGAATTAGGTAACTTGCTGGGAGATGCTTTAAAAGATTTAAGTGTAGACTTATCGACTGAGCTGGATGAAAAGCGCTATAGCGCAGAAGTAGCTTTGCAGAAATTAAAGTCATCGTTGGATCGTTATTTTGTGGACGATAACCTGGTGACGGTTAAAATTGATGACATGATCATTGCCGATGCTGCTGCGGGGGCCGACTATATTAAGCTGAATACCAATTGCAAGTTTAGTGATCGAGATCTTAAATACCTCGAAGTTCATGAAGGCTGGGTTCATGTGGGCACGACGCTCAATGGACGTGCTCAGCCCTATTGTTCATTTTTATCGATTGGTCCACCTTGTTCTACCGTGACTCAAGAAGGTTTAGCGGTGATTATGGAGCTTTTTACGTTTAATTCGTCACCTGCACGGCTGCTTAAAATAACGAATCGGATTAAAGCGATTGATCTTGCTGAAAAAGGAGCAAATTTTTTAGATGTTTATCAGTTTTTTTTAGAGCAGTTTGGTTCACCAGAGCCCGCCTACAATGCCTCTGTACGTGTTTTCAGAGGAAGCACCCCAGTCTTGGGTCCATTTACTAAAGACCTATCTTATATTAGAGGGTTTATTCTTATTTATAATTATTTGCGATTATCAGCTAAGAATAATCTAATTAAAAATGCACAATTGCTTTTTTGTGGCAAAGTGATGATTAATGAACTGAAGTATCTGTCTCAACTTTTAGAGCAAGGGATTATTTCGCCACCCAAATATCTACCGCCACAGTTTAGTGATTTAGCTTCATTAAGCTCGTGGATGAGTATGTCACTATTTTTAAATAAATTTGATTTAGTCGCTTTGGAAAAAAGTTATGATTTATTTTGAGGTGAAAATATGAAGCTGTTTAGGTATGGTGAGCAGGGTTATGAAAAACCAGGGATGTTGGATTCTTCGGGAATATTACGTGGTTTGTCTGAACATCTTGTTGATTTAGACCCACATCATCTGCCGGATGAGGCAGGCTTACAATATCTTCAAGCCTTGGATGTTGAAACGCTTCCTATACTCGATTCTTCGGTTCATATTGCGGCATGTTTAGGTCGTCCAGGAAAATTAATTTGCGTAGGGCTTAACTCGGCATTGCATACACGAGAGCTTGGGCTCGCCTTAATGCCAAAACAAGATATGCTGCTTTTTATGAAGCCGACATCTGCCATATGTGGTCCTCACGATCCTATTTTATATACACGAATGACCCAGAAATTAGACTGGGAAGCGGAGCTTGGCATTGTGATTGGAAAGCAAGGTAAATATATTCAGCAAGAAGATGCGCGTGATTATATTTTTGGTTACACCTGTGTCAATGATTTGTCGGAGCGATTTTTGCAATTAGAATGCGGTGATTCACAATTTACCAAAGGCAAGTGCTTTGATAATGCTGCACCTATTGGCCCATATATTGTTACGAAAGATGAGATTGATGATCCGAATCAATTAAATATTAATTTATGGGTGAACAATCAATTACGTCAAGCATTTAATACCCGTGATTATATTAATAATAATACGGCTGTTGTGAGCTATGTCAGCCAATACTTTACGCTTTATCCTGGCGATATTATTTCGATGGGTTCAGCCCCAGGCAATGCAAAATTTTGGGGTGAAGATCAATATCTTAAGCCTGGCGACGAAGTGGTTTTATCCATTGATGGCTTAGGCACGCAAAGGCAAACGGTCATTCATGAGCTTTGATGTTTAGCTTGTTTTCAGTATTTTTTGATTAATACCCAATCAATTAAGGGTTTTTTAATTTTACTTCGTGTATTTATATGATACAATTAGTGTAGTTAAGTTTTTTAGAGCATGAGCCTGGATGGGTAAGGCAAATGCTCGTCTCTTACTGGAGAAACTACGATGAGCTTTGGGACCAAAGAAAATGAAAGGGTCTTCATTCGATTAAAAAAAGATTACGATAACCTACCTTGGTACAGGAGAATATTTTTTTCACGTGCACTGGCAGCTAAGCTCGACGCGATGGATAATTCAAATCCAACGACTGAGAGCGCCTTTGAGGTTTATCAGGCCTATGTAAAGCACACGGGTTTTTTTCGGGCATGGTTTTTTGTTTCACTTAAACGATTTTTCGATCACAAGCTCATCGGTACACTTCAAACCCTTCAAACGTCAGGCCTTCTATCCGGAGTTGATGCGCAGGCTAATTTTGATGCTGTGGCAGAATATGCTGATGTAAAACGTGTTGATGTAGAAGATAAAAAGCTTAGCTCCGTTGCTTCGGTCCTTAAATCCCTCGAAATTGCAGGACTTCTATCGGGAGATGATGCGAAGGCTAATTTTGATGCTGTGGTAGAGCATGCATTTCCTTCCCTTCTTCTTGGTGCTCTTAAACATAACGATTACAAAGATCTTATATATGATGATGATGCACAAGCCAATTTTAAAGCTGTGGTAGGGCATGAAAATCCTGCCTCCATTGCGAAGGCCCTTTGTACCCTCAAAAAAGCAGGCCTTCTATCAGGAGGTGATGCGCACATTTATCGAGAGATTGTGGTAGTGCATCCAAACCCTGAAGTCATTGCGGGGGTCCTTTGTACCCTCAAAAAAGTAGGCCTTCTATCCGGAGTTGATGCGCCGGATAATCGAAATGCAGTGGCAAAATATACTGATGTAAGACATGCTTATGGAGAAGGTAACAAGCTTAGCTCCGTTGCTTCGGTCCTTAAATCCCTCGAAATTGTAGGACTGCTATCCGGAGTTGATGCGCAGGCTAATTTTAAAGCTGTGGTAGGGCATTCATCCCCTTACTGGCTGAATAAGGCCATTAAAATGCTTAATAAAGAAAATCTTCTATCTTCTTATGATGGCGCATCTGATGGTGCACAAGCTAATTTTAAAGCTGTTGTAGGGCATAAAAACCCTGAAGTCATTGCGAAGGCCCTTTGTACCCTCAAAAACGCAGGCCTTCTAGCTGGAGAGGATGCGCAAATTTATCGAGATATTGTGGTAGCGCATGAAAAGCCTAACGATGTTGCTCACGCCCTTGCAACCCTCAAGAACAACAAGCTTTTATCTGGAAAGGATGCGCACATTTATCGAGATATTGTGGTAGCGCATAAATACCCTATCGTCGTTGCTGACGTACTTAAAACCCTGAACAAAGCCGGTCTTTTATCCGGAGATGATGCGCAAGCGAATCGAGATGCAGTGGTAGGGCATCCAAACCTTATCGCTTTATACAAAGCCTTTGTAGTAGATGGTAGCAGCGTAGGTTTTTTAGCCGGAAAAGATGCACAAGCTAATTTTAATGCTGTGATAGGACAGGGAAAGCCTGAACAATTTGTCCGTGTCTTTATGAAAAAACACATCGCGCCTCGTGCCGAGGTGAATGCAGTTCCTCAGAGGCGCCTTGATTTTTTTGACTCGTCAACGAATCAAAGCAATGCCGATAGCACCATGCCCGAAGATCAGGATGCTAACAAACCCCGGGGCACGTAAGCGTTTGCTATCAAGCCTTTGCTCGAGCAGAACTTATTTTATTGGGGTTTAAGCGCTAAGGCTTTGTTTAAACCCTGTTGGTAGGCTGAAAATGCGCCTGATATATCATCAAGTGCTTCGAGTAACTCACCCAGCACAGCATACGTCTCAGGCATCTCAGAAAGCACTAAACTTTGATCCAGATGCGTGCGTGCTTTACCCCAGAGTTTTTGGGCTGTATAAAATTTTCCGAGGCAACGGTGCAGGGCCGGTGAATGTGCATGATGCTTCAGTAACGATTCAAGCACATGAAGCCTCGCGCATGCAGGGTTGAGCTCGCTGTAGCAGGTGATTAAATTATCATGATAGTTTTTTTGGAACGCGCGGCGTAAAGCCGTTTCGGCTTCTGCATCTTTGTTTTGTTGCATGAGTGCGCGACTATAGATTGCGATAAGCTCAGGGTCATGTTTTAATTTTTTAGGTAAGTTGTCAACAAGCTTGTTAAGTTCTTCCCACTGAGCGTGTTGAACATAGCCACGCATGCCCCCAAGATAAGCACGGTGTTGTAGCGCATTAAAATCAGTGTTGGATAGAGCTTTATGACGGGTAAGATCGGGTAAGAGCTGAATCAGTTGAGGCCAATCACCAATCGCTTCATAGAGGCGCGCGAGTAATTTTAGTACATAAGGATGACGCGGGGATAAATCATGGAGGTGGCGTAACGTGGCGAGTGCTTGCTCCCATTGTTGATGCGCAATTTGAAGTTGTGCTTGCGTCAGTTCAACCGCAATTTTTGCGTCAGGCATAGACTGCTGCGCTTCACGTAAGTAATCATCACGTAATTTAGAATCGCCTAACTCTTGCGCGGCGCGTGCAGCAATCAAGTAATTGATCAGTGGCGTGTCGGCATTCGGAAGCGCCTGCATTAAATGTGTTTTCGCTAATTTCCAATGCCCTTCGCTGAATTCAATCAAACCTTGGGTTGTTTTATTACGTGCGCGTCCAGCACGGTGTTTCACCCGCCAATGATGCCAAGATGCCGGTAAGTGAATGGTTTTTCTGTACGACAAAAAGAAAAGATGGAGTAAAGCAAAACTAAGAAAAACCGCACCAACAGCAACCCATACCGTGGTTTCAAGCGTCCAATGACGAAACACCAGTAAGATGTATCCTGGATCGCCATGTAAATAAAGACCAAGCCAGATGGAGACAAAAAGCACAAGTAAAATAAGAAGCATTCTAATCATAAGGCATGTTCTCCTTCGTGCTCTGCTGGCGCTGGCGTCGAGAGTAGATGATTTAAGGCCGTTAACGCTTGGTCTGGCATGATACTCTCCGCATGTAATTGCGCTGTATCAAGTTGCTTGATTTGCTGAATTAAGGCTTGGGTTGATGTAGCCTCAGATGAAAACGTGTGTTCGATATTGGTGATCGCTTGAGCTAATGCAACATGATACACCGCATCGTTACGCTCTAAAATGGCCCATGCTGCTTCTTGAAGGTTGAGGCGAACCGTTGCACGCAACATGGCTTCATAGGCTAAGGTGGGCTTGGGGTCCAGGGTCTCCGTGTTATAGCGAACAACCACCAGGTTTTTTAAAAATTGTGTGAAAATATCCATGCGATTAGGTTTTTCTGGACGCGTATCCGGTGTGGCTTCTGTGGGTATGGGGGCCACCGGAAGATGAAACGTTCTTGCTTGAATGGCACTGAGTTGTGTCAGCAATGCAGTCATATCGGTTGTTGGTGCGCTGAGTTGCTCCGTTAGGTCGTGTGCTAAGCCCTCACGCACAGCAATAAGCTTCGGGTTATGAATGGGCGCTAAAATTGTATCCGCCTCACGAAGCATCGCAACGGTTGTATCTTTATCGTTGCTCCAGTGTGCGTTAATAGCTGCCAGTTCAAGTAGGTGACGTGCTTTTGATAAGCGCCAGTCATCTGATAAATTATTGTATTCTTTACGCGTGGTTTCCAGAGAAGTACTCAAGGTATCAAGTTTATGTTGCCAGGTAGCTTGGGCTTTTTGAGTGCTGAGATATTGATCTTCTAGACGGGCTTCGTGCGCTGTTTGTTGCTCGTTAAGCTGGTCAAGCTCGGTGTCGAAGGTATCTGTTTTGTGTTTGATGGTTTGGGTTAGTTGCCAATTCATCAACAGTGCTGCGATCGCGAGTAGCATCGCACATAGGGCAACCAACCCAGCGATATTTTTGGGTGCTGAAGGCTTGGGTTTTGCGTTTTGTTCTGAGGGGATGGATGCTGCCATGACGTCATGATCCTTATGATTATGATTATGATGATGAATAGCTTAGTAGCTGATGTATGATACGTTCATATGAACTCACGATGACGGTATGTATGCCGCGTTCGTATGCTGCTTTACGCAAACGCTCACTGATGACCACGTAAGGTTTACCGCAAAGCCACGCGCGTGCTTCCTCGCCAAAGGGTTCAAATAATTTAAATAAATGAACAAGCGCTGTTTCACTTGTTATCAGTATAATATCGACGGCGTCTTCATACCAGAGTGTTTGGATACGTTTTTTATTATGCTGTGGTAAGGCGCGTTGATATACAGCGAGAATGCTTACATCTGCGCCACGCGCGGTTAATGCAGTGTTGATTAAGGTACGTCCGCCCAGACCTTTGATGAGTACTATGTTTTTATTTTGGATTTGGCTCGTGTGTAAGACATCGAGCATAAGCAGATGCTCGCTGTTGGGTTGTTTAGGGCAAGTAGGCGCAGGTAAACCGTGCTGCATCAGCGCTTGAGCTGTGCCTTGGCCGATGGCTAAGAGCTTTATTTTATGGGGCCAAATCTGCGGTGCTATACTCGCAAAAAAAGCGTGAACAGCGTTTGGGCTTGTAAAAATTGCGGCGTATATATTATTTAAATTTTTTTTCCAGATGATTTCTGTAGGTTTAATCTCGAGAAGAGGTAAATTAATCGAGATACCACCGGCATCTTCAATCGCTTGTGCCAGTGAAGATGCTTGTTGTTTAGGACGTGTGTTTAATACACGCAATTTTTCTAACGTGTGGACGCTATGCATGGTCGGGTGGGGGTGCTTGGAGCAAGGCAGCAGCACCTTTGGATAGCAGCGTACGTGCGCAAAGCTCCGCAAGTTCTAATATTTCATCGGGCGTGCCTACCTGTGTATCACGAATGATGGTTGTGCCATCGGCTGAGGCAACCAAAGCGTCCAATGTGAGGTTTTTATGTTGCGTTTCACGGCAATAAACAGCAACGGGTGTGTGACAGGTTCCACCGAGCATAGCGTTCACCGTACGCTCGGCTTGAACACAAAGGGCTGAATGTGCATCGTGTAACGGTTCGAGTAGTTGTTGTAATACCGTATCGTTTGCTCGGCATTCAATGCCTAAGGCTCCTTGCCCTGGAGAAGGGAGCATCCTACTGCACGGCAGTGTTTCTTGAATGCGCGCGTCAAGACCGAGGCGTTCGAGGCCTGCGGCGGCTAAAATAATTGCGTCGTAGTTTTCGGTATCTAATTTATTTAAGCGCGTGCCTACGTTACCTCGAATAGGCTTGATCTTGAGGTCGGGTCTTAAGGCGAGCAATTGGGATTCACGTCGCAGGCTTGAGGTTCCGACTACGGCACCTTGCGGGAGGCAAGCGAGGCTTGGGTATTGATTACTCACAAAGGCATCGGTGGGTGTTTGTCGTGCAAAAATGGTGTCGAGTATGAGACCCGCGGGAAATAGCGTAGGTACATCTTTCATGGAGTGCACGGCAAGATCGGCTCGGCCGTCGAGTAGTGCTTCTTCGAGCTCTTTGACGAATAAGCCTTTGCCACCGATATCCAGTAATTTTTTATCGGCAAAGCGATCACCCGACGTGGTCATGGGCAGGAGTTCGATGGTGAGCGATGGCCAATGTTGAAGAAGTTTGTCACGAGCATAGTGAGCTTGCCAGAGAGCAAGCGGACTTTGTCGTGTAGCGATACGCAGCGGTTCTTGATGTTTAGGTGACATAGGGCATTTATGTGTGTGAGAATGAAGCGTCATAATAACATGCTTTTGAGAGGGGATAATATGCGCGTTATTGTCATAGGGCTTGTATTGGTATTGATGGGGCTACAATATAAATTGTGGTTTGGTGGTGATAGCTTGCCAACGTGGTTACGTGCTGAGAAAAAAATGAACGAACGTGCAGCAAAGAACCAGGCGTTAGCGGTGCGTAATCGTGCACTTGAAGCCGATGTTACCGAATTAAAATCAGGTGACCAAGCGCTTGAAGAGCGTGCGCGTTATGATTTAGGCATGATTAAAGACGATGAAACCTATTATCATTTTGTGAATTAATTTTGTAAATTAATCTGGAGAACAAGACGATGTCTATTAAACAAATTGATGCAACCACGTTAAAGCAATGGATTGAGCAGGATGAAGCGCTTGTGATAGATGTTCGTGAACCAGCTGAATACGCATCTGAAAATATTGCTGAAGCAACGTTGATACCCCTTGCAACCATCAGCTTAAGTGCGTTGCCGGAAGCTAATCATGCACGTAAACTTGTGTTGCATTGTCGCTCGGGTAAGCGTAGTCAGTTTGCTTGCGAGCAACTTTTACAAGAAGACGCGTCGCTCGAAATTTATAATTTAGATGACGGTATTCTTGGCTGGATAGCATGCGGTTATCCTGTGAAGACAGGATCTTAATGTGAGTGCTTGTGTATGCTAATTGCGGTTGGATTTTTTCTCTCCAGTGTTATGGGGTTACTGCTCGGGTTAATTGGCAGTGGTGGTTCTATGCTCACGGTTCCGATTTTAGTGTATATATTTGGTATGAAACCGTTGATGGCCGCAGGTTATTCACTCTTAGTGGTGGGTAGCACAGCGGCTGTTGGCGTTGTGAGTTATTGGCGACAAGGTTTAATTAAAACACGTGAGACGTTTGTGTTTGTTTTGCCTTCAACCTTGATGATTTTATTGACCCGAGGTTTTATTGTTCCGGTGATACCTGATCCTATCTTAAGTTTAGGGGGATATGTGTTATCCAGAGGTACATTTATCATGAGCTTGTTTGCGCTCTTGATGTTGCTCACGGGTTCTCTTATGCTAAAGCCCGTAGCTGCAAGGCCTAAAGACCAGGCACCGTATGATCCATACCAACATCCAATAAAATTATGCTTGGGTAGTGGGATGGTGGGTGTACTTGCCGGACTGGTCGGAGCGGGTGGCGGGTTTTTAATTATTCCTGTATTAATTATGTTATTTGGCTTATCGATGAAGCAAGCGATAGGCACATCGCTCGCCGTGATTGCGGTGAATTCGTTGCTTGGGTTTCAAGGTGATTGGCTGATTGCAGGCCTTGATATTAACTGGTCTATTTTGGGGCCGTTTTTAGGTTTGGCGATGCTGGGCATGTTGATAGGTATTAAGTTTAATCAACGTGTTGACGGTGTTAAACTCAAACGCGGCTTCGCCGTGTTTATGTTAGTGCTTGGATGTAGTATTTTACTGAAAGAAATATTTTATTAAAATAACGTCAGATATAGGAACTTCAGGATGAAGTCTAAAAAATATATAAAATCAGCCTTGGTCTTAGGCATGATGCTTGGGGGCATTGCACAAAACTGTGCATTTGCAGAAGCTGTCTTTAATAAAAAAAATGCTGACGTTTATCTCGGCTTATTATACTTGCAACCTCACGCCGGTAATTTGAATTACGCGGTTTTTGTTTCGGGTACGCAGCCTTACTATCAAAGCTGGCATTACCAAGCATTAAAACCAGATTACTCACCGGGTTTTGAGGCGGGTGGTCATTATCTATTGCCAGATAATATACATCAAGCATCGCTAGGTTGGGTTCATTTGAATACCCGGGATACGTCGTTTAAACAAGCCGCACGAACAACGGCTCTGTCATCGATAGAGTTTGTTTCGCCACCGTTTGAGCAAAGCCCGCCTGTGTTCGGTATTAAACGTGCCGATAGCTCGGTGACGTTTGATTTTGATAGCATTGCCTTGAATGCCGCCCGCCTTTTTGAGCCTCATCCTAAGTTACGCGCGCGATTATTTGGTGGTATCAATGTATTAAAGATCAAACAAAAATTAACGACGGTTTTTAGCGATATGGTCGGTGTGCCTGGTACAGATTACAGTTATGCTTTAGCTCCCGATCCGGCTTTTTCTTTCCAGCTGCAAAATACATCGGATTACCTAGGGGTAGGTCCCGATCTTGGTTTTAATGTTGCTTACACAGTCACGCATGGTGTGGGTATCTTGGGTGAGTTTTTAGGGACGTTGACTGCTGGAAACATGAGTATTCACGACCGATTTACATCAACATCGACGCGGCTCACGACGCTTGGCATAGGTACCAGCCATCAAGAAATCACAGTGCCTGATACAACCCAAGTCGTTCCGGGTTTCGATGGGAAATTAGGGCTGTTTTATAATTATACGGGCGTGAACATACCTAAATTTAATGTGGAGCTGGGGTATCGTTTTGCATCGTATATCAACGGTATTTCAACGGTGAATCCGAGTACCTTGGTGCAACCGGGAACGTATGTTGTCACGCCTGAATTCTCCACCGGTACGATGGCTATCGTGTCTTCAGATATTAAAAATCAGGCGTTTAATTTTAATGGACCTTACATCAAGCTCAATGTTGCCTTAGCTTAGGAATGGGAAAACGACATGTTTTTTAACGCAAAAATTTTATCTAATATCATGGGTGTCTGCGCGATGTTTTGCTTTGCTGATAGCATGGCCGGCGGAATGAATATGGAGCAAGAATCTAATACATGGAAGCCTTTGGTTGGTTTAAGTGCTGGCCCAACGTGGGCCTCGGTTAATAAAACACAGACGTTTTATGTACAACCAGACGTGCAAAAAAGCTATATTGCAAACAATAGTAACGACACGTTTGTGACGGCTGAATTATTTTTAGCAGGCCAGAAGTTATTGCATCCGCGCTTATTAACACAACCTGTGATGGCGCAGTTGGGTCTTGTGGTGGCCTGGAGTGGTGATGCCGATGTGTCGGGTGATGTGTGGGAAGATGCTAATCCGAACTTTAATAATTTTAATTATGCCTACAAAATAAACCATACGTATGTTGCACTGAAAGCAAGGCTGTTAGGTGAGTTTGATTATGTTCTTGAGCCTTATATTAGTGGAAGTTTAGGCGTGGGCTTTAATCGCGCATACAACTATTCAGAAACACCTAAAATTCCAGAGGAAGTACCCGCGCCAAGTTTTGCCGCGTACACAAAAACAGCGTTTTCTTACACGCTCGGTGTCGGGCTTCAAAAACCTCTCATGAGTCATCTCCAAGCAGCGGTAGGCTATGAGTTTTCTGATTGGGGACAGAATCAATTAGGACGAGCCGCAGGGCAGACCATGAATCAAGGTTTGTCATCGAAGCATATGTATGCGCAACAAGTACAATGTTCGCTATTTTATATCATATAAATACGAGATAACTATGAAACTTAGACATGCTTTTTTACTCCTCATCTTATCAGGAGCTTTACAGGCCGCACCTCAAGCGAAGTTTACGGTGGTGCCTACGGCGGGTACGGTCACGGCTGCATTATTACCCAGTAATTTCAAACAAAATGTTCAATATCTAGTAACGAATACCACGCAAACCACGCGTACGTTAACAACCGTGCCCATTGCAGGCGTGAGTCAAATCACAACGGAAGCCGGTGCATGTCAAGCGCCGTTTACGTTAGCGCCACAGCAAAGTTGTTTGCTCGATTTAGAAATTAATGCAAGCCAAATGTCTGCATCCGGTATTTTAGGTGGACCTAAAGTCTGTAAAGCGCAAGGTGATAGTACAAATCCCGATTTGTTTTTGTGCTCGGAACCAAGCCCTGCGCAAAGCCTTGGATTTTCCTCGACAAGTCCAGGACAATTCGTTTTTGTAGCCAACCAAGGCAGTGGCACCTTATCGTCTTGTCAGCTGGGCTCTGAAGGCCGATTGTTAGGCGGTTGCTCTGTTGCAGCCACGGGGTTTACAACGCCTGAAGCACTGACCATCAATCCACACAATAACATGTTGTATGTGACCGATTCGGGTGCAAGTACCCTTTCCCGTTGTCCTTTTGACCGCACCACGGGTACCGTTGGGGCTTGTGTTGATGCCGGTGGGAGCGATTTTGATCTCCCGTTTGGTGTGGCTATCAGTCCTGATGGATCAATACTTTACGCATCCAATGGTGGTGGAGCCGTAGGTGTTGGCACCGGTAGCGTTTCAGCATGTGATATTGACCCAACAACGGGCAATTTAAGCGGATGTGTTAATAATCGAAGCGCGACGTTTGATCTTCCATCCGACATGACGATTAATAATACGGGCACGCGAGCTTATGTTTCGAATTTCACAGCGAATACAATCTCTGTGTGCAATATTGTTGGAACGACAGTCACCAGTTGTGATGATAGTTCGGGTAATAATTTTGATGGGCCTGAAGGTATTATGCTGAGTCCATCAGGAGCATATGCATACATTACGAATAATACCAGTAATACGGTTACACGCTGTGCTGTGGATACCACAGGAGCGGGATTACTATCTTCATGTGTGGTGACCGAGGGTAATTTTGATGGGACAGGAAATCTTGCATTTAATTTATTAGGGGATGTTGCTTATATTCCTAACGAAGCGCTTAATCAATTATTTATGTGCTCGGTTCAGTCAGAAACAGGGGCATTATTTAATTGTGTTGACTCGCTCGGATCCGGGTTTGATAGGCCTGCAGGTGTTTTGGTGAGGTAGCGAGGTTTGTTGTATTGTTTCTTGAACGGTAGATCTTAAGTATGTGGCAAAGCGATTGAATCTGGTATCATTCAGGCTAATTGCTTCCCTAAGATTTCAATCAATTCAATTCGAGCCGTTGAGTTCGCTGATACAGTGAGTGAATACGAGCAAAAACGGTTATTATCCGCAAGCTACACTGACGTGTTAAAAAAAACAATACGAATTTGCGTATAAAAATGCATAAATAAAAACGCACTTCTGAACAATAGGCAACGGACGTTTGTTTGCCATAATCAAGGCTGAATATGATGCTCCACTATAGGTTATTTAACGTTCGCTTCCCTAATGCGCTGATGAATGGCGCGCGTTATTTGAGTGCCAATACAAAATTTGAGTTTCATCCTAATTATCGTTTGCTTACAAAGCTGCCCGGCGTTTTTTCTGCACATCAGATTCAAAACGAACAAGGATTGATTGCCGCTTCGCCTCATTTTGCTCGTAAGCACGGTGGGGAAATTATGAACCAATTTTTAGATGCGATTCCAGATGAGTATGTAAAAAATACACGAGCGTTAGACATGGTGAATAAGATCGATTGTCGAATCCACAACTTAGAACCGGGAGACTATCCCGCTCAGCCAGGATGGCATTGTGATGGCTCATACTCAATAAATAACACACTGAATACGAATAATTATATTGTTTGTACTTTTTCTGATTCTGATTCTGATTCTAATAATACGTATGGCGTGAGTAATACTCAATTTCTAAAAAATAAATTTACTTTGTTTGGAGAAGATCCTCAATTATGGGAGGATTTAAATGCGGCCATAGAAAAAGAACAACCTGAGATTTATACCAATCATGATGGCCAGATGATTGAATTTGATTCTATAACGCCACATCGAGCACAACCAGCCACGCAACCTGGTTGGCGAATGTTTGTACGCATGTCCATGTGGCCTAATATTTACTCAGATGATGAAGGGCGGCTCACCCATACAAACAACGTGTATCGGGCAAGCTCTCCTGATTGATTATCTCGGGCTATTTTTTCAACGATGACTTTGTGATATACAGGCGTTCTTAATATCATCCGACGCTGTTTCATCCGTTGTATTAAATATACTGCACGCTTGAAGATACGCTTCACCATCCAGTACAGATAAGGTGTTTTGTGCTAAGGCATCACACATTTTATTTAATAATTTGTTGTTCTTTTTAGCTTTATGTAAACACTTATGTTGTATATCTAATATCGCTTGAACGCTATGCTCATAACTTGTTATTAAGGCATTATTATCGCCAAGTGAGGCCTTAAAATGAGGTGAGGAAATAATTGTCACAAGCCATTTTAGTATGCACGCATTTAAAAATAATACTGGCTGAACTTCCTGTTTGGTCGTGAAGCCCTGGCTTTGGAAGGAGGCCATCAATTCAAGTGCTAGCCAATACTTGCTATCATCAATGAGTTTGATTGCGAGTTTAACTTCTTCGGATAAATTTGAAAGCTCACGAAAATCACTCGGTATGATCAACGAGAACTCGCGTGTTTTTTGTTTTCTTATATCATCAAGGGTCGGGAGGGTTTCTTTTATCGTACTTACGCGTTGTATTTTATCTTCGATATCCGGGAGGATTGTTTTAAACGGTTGGATCATGGCTTCTGGCAGTGATAATAATTGGTCGTCTCGTAAATCCTCCATTGTTGCACAATAATCAAGTAATAATGCATGATGTTTTTTTAATGGTTCTAAATAATGCTCACCCACATCCGCAGGAAGACCGATATACCACTGCCACATAGCAGATATGTGCCCAGAAAGTATTGACAGAATTGATTTTTGCTCTTGATATAAATGTTGCAAAAACAAAGCCGTATTAGCACTATATTCTCTAGCATTTGTTATGGGAAAAGCTAAGTTATTGATCTGCGAGCGAAGTATGAGGTTATCACCTAACTGATGTATTATCTGTGCTCGATACTCAAGATCAATCGATGTATTTTCTATTGATTGAAACAATCGATAGTTCATTAAACGGTTTTTTTTGTCTTTTCTTAACGTACTATTTTCAAGTGCGTCAATATTTGCTTGCTCGCGTTCAAACACAACGGCTTTAATCAGACGCATTGCATCCATAATCGTGCGCATCACATCAGCCGCATTTTCCATCTTTTTTACATGAGTGAGCGCTTCTCTATAAACCTCTTCCGCTCGTTTTTTATAGGCGCGTGTAGGAGCGATCTTGAGAAGGTTTAGGTAACTATCGCCAAGTGAAAATAAGCAGTCTAACTGTCGTTTAGAGTTATAAAGACGGCTATACTGAAGTAAAGCTCCACCAAGTTTAATGGTCTTGGGCATCCGTTTATCTGCAGGAATTTCAGCGTCCTTTTTTGCATTTAAAATATTATCTGCTTTGGTATCCTCCAAAGCCTCATATTCTTGAGGTTTATAATGCTGTGTTAAAAGCATGTCATAGAGACTAAAAAACGCCGTTTTATTATCTTCGTTTAGTAACAAGCGCCTATCTGAATTTGTTATCGCGTCATATAAAAACTCAGCGGTTTCATCGGTTAAGCCTTCGTGCTTTATTTTGTTCAGATAATCATTGAAATCAACCGATTTAACGGCATACTCTGCACAAAGTCGTTCCCAAATGGTTTCTTCATCAAGGGCTTTCACAGCTGGTGCGATTTTGGGTGCTTTATGTAATAAAATGTTGATTTTTGGTGTGGATGTTTCTATATGCGTGCCATCATCTTTTTCGGCGAGTTTCTCAGATGCTGCCTCAGCAGCCAGGCGTGGTGCTATCGCATCAAGCTGGTGCCTTGCGAGAGCTTCAAGTAAGGGCGCACGATAGGTTTCTGCATGAAGAATACCTAAGCAGTTTTTTTTGAATAGAGTGATATTTTGAATTTTATATCCAGGCTCACAGCTTTGTAATAAAAACGCATAAGCTTCTCGTCGAAAGTGCGTGCAAAATCTTTCCGTCGTAATAAAGTTGTCGGACGGATGCATTGTATACAGCGTATCCGCGTGCCGACATTTTGCTTCATAATATAATTCTACCGCACGTTTCAGCATGCTTCTGTTGTCGCCCAAAGCCAAGGCTAGTAGTTGTTCGGACTCTAACGGATCAAAAATACCGTTCACACTGGCATCATAGTGATTATCCAGTTGATGTAAGTACGTGACATCATAGTCTGACTTGGGTGAAGCTTGATTTAAAACGGCGTTGAGATATTTTCTAGCGTCTTGATATAAATCATAAGGTGATTTGCTGCCGGCTAATAAGTTTGTCTCGAGTAACGTACGACGGTTTTCAATGGATATGTCTTGGACTGGTTTGGACTTCTTTCTGAGTGCTACAGCCGTGCCTAGCGGTTGGCTTAATTCTCGGAATTGTGCGCATAAAGCCGTTGTTTCATCTCGCATTTCGGATTGATAGGAGGCACGCACTTGACGTGCATTTTCTTTTTCTGCCGAAGATGTTTTCTCTGAGGTTTCGACATAATAACAAGCAAGCATTTGTTCGTAATTGGTTGAGCGCGCTTCCATCAGTTCATAGGATTGTTTAAGCTCGGCTATCAATGTTTTTGAAGCTCCTACGTGCTGATAATGTATATGTAATAATCGAAAATAATGCGCAGATCTTTGCATCGCTTTAGATAATGGATGAATAGCATTCGGGCTACGAGATGTCTGCATGTGTTCAATCAAACGTGCTTCAACGGCTAAGGCTAATGATAAAAACGCTTTCCAGTCCGTGGGGTTTGTATTATGTTTGTGTGCATAGGCATGCTGTGAAATCTCATGTGATAAGTTGGATAGCTTAGCCTGTAATGCTTTAGGTTTTATCGAGGCTGATTGCAGTTTAGCCCAACGTTCTGAAAATTTGTGGCTGAGCGGGTTTTCTGGGTTTGGTAAAGACTGCTCTTCTGGCGTATCTGGGGCTTGTGATAAACGTGTTTGTGTTGTCTTATGTATTGCTTCTTCTGTATCTAAGAAAGCACCATCCACCTCATCTTGTATTAAATAAATCAGAGCATCATCGCTTTTTATGATATCTCTAAATTGCAAATGAAGGGCTAACATCTTACGGTTATCATTGGCCTGTGAAAAATAATATTGGAACATGCGTTGGGTTATTCGACAGTATTTTTTCGCATCCGTCGATACGATTGTTTGTGCAAATAAACGCTCCACACACAGAACCGCAAGCTTCAAGCATTGCTGAATGTGCGCTTGATTTGTGTAAAACTTAGATTCTTTTCTTAAGGCATTGAATATGCTGCAGACATCATCAAAAATAGCTTGGTTGCTTGTATCTGCACGCGTCAGATTTTTTTCTACCCAAGAGAGTTTCTCTTTTACTGATTTAGGTAATACCTGATAATCCTGCTCATTAAACGTTGAAGAATCAATGTCTGTTTGTGTTTGTGCGCTCATTTCCCGGCTTAAAGGTTTAAACGTGATCACAGGGCGTTCTCCAGGAGCCACACCTTCCGCTTCTTGTTTAAGCTGAAGCGCATGAAGTTTTTCTATACGACTAATCATTAAATGCTGTAATGCGACGACTTGGAACTTTGCTTCAAAGGCTGAGATGAATGTTTTTTTCATAAGCGTGGGGGTATCCAAAATAAAAGATAGGGTGAACAAGTCTCATCGGGTAGTGTATAAATAGATTTGTAAGACTCGAATGATATGCGTGAATTATACGCAGGTTAGTCAAGGCAAACAATCAGCATATGTTCCAATAACGTTATCGTTAGATTTTGGCGTATACCAATTGAAAAGAGGTAGTGGTCGTATACGCTGGCTTGGGTTGTCTTCGTCGCATGTGTTGTTGTCGTCAATTGAAGATTTATAAGATCGTTTGGACGTGTTCTCTTTGAAAAAAGCGTGGTGATTAAGGTTGTGTTGTGTTTCAGGTTTCAGTATTTCATCGTCACTGTCATCAAAATGAAAGAGTTCGTCAAACGCGTCTTCATGCTGTTCATGCTGCGTATTATCAGCATGCTGAGTGATGGCAGTTTGCCCATCAGAGAAAATGGATTCAAAAAAGGAGGGCTCGTATATATCTGTGCTGTTGGGCTCATGATTTTCTAGGATTTCAAAGAGGAGCGTTATATCCTCAAGCGATATGTCTGATAGCGCTTGATGTGTTTGATAAATTTTTCCAGCTCCTCCCATACGAGCCGCTAAGACAGTAATTTTTTCTAAGGAGTATCCAGCCTGTAGAAGGTTTGAGGCGTGTGCTGTGACCATTTTTAATGCTTGTGCACCGCCATTATTTGATGCCATGGCGACGATCTGCTCTTGTGTAAAGCCAAGGTTTTTCAGGTTTTGATAGGCGTCACACACGGTTTTAAGGGTTTGTGAGCCGCCATTATTTGATGCCATGGCGACGATCTGCTCTTGTGTAAAGCCAAGATTTTTCAGGTTTTGATAGGCGTCACACACGGTTTTAAGGGCTTGCGCACCGCCATCGTTCGAAGCCATAGCGACGATCTGCTCTTGTGTAAAGCCAAGGTCCTGCAGTGTTTGATAAGATACACATACGGTTTTAAGGGCTTGCGCACCGCCACCATTCGAAGCCATGGCGACCATCTGCTCGGGTGTAAAATCAAGGTCCT
>CAXBBS010000014.1:0-41284 GCA_963974485.1 uncultured Legionella sp. | reverse complement strand
CCGCGACCCCCGGCGTGACAGGCCGGTATTCTAACCAACTGAACTACCACTCCATTTCGTGGTGGGTGCTACAGGGATCGAACCTGTGACCCTCGCCTTGTAAGGGCGATGCTCTCCCAGCTGAGCTAAGCACCCGAAAACTGTTTAAACGTTAACGGCTTCTTTTAGTAACTTCCCGACTTTGAACTTAGCTACTCGGGCAGCTCTAATTTGTATTTCTTTTCCTGTACGTGGATCACGACCCGTACGTGCAGCTCGGTCACCCGTTGAAAAAGATCCGAACCCAGTCAATACAACTTGGTCGCCATTTTTTAAGGCACCAGTTACTGTGTTCATAAACGACTCGAGTATTCGTGCTGCGTCAGCTTTTGTTAACCCAGAGTCTTGGGACATTGCTTCAACTAATTCACTCTTATTCATCATCTTTCCTCTTCAGTTATGCTTCCCTTTAACTTCAAGTGAATTATTACCAATCCACCGCTGCCTCGTCAAGCACTTTCTTCGTCGAAGCCCGCCAGTCCTAAGCGACGACGAAAATATACCCCTTTCCTCAGTCGTTGTAAATAACTTTTTTCATTTAATTTAGTCTTTTTTTTATTCATGGTGCTTTTTTTTACTTTTTAACAGATTTTAATACCTCAAAAGGGTCTGATTGCAGTGCAAGCTTTAAAACTTGCTCAATTGTCTTGACCGGTTGGATATCTAAATCTTTTAAAATTTTCTCAGGGATCTCTGTTAAATCTTTTTTATTATCCCATGGTATCAACACACGCTTAATACCGCCACGGTGTGCCGCTAACAATTTTTCTTTTAAACCACCAATAGGCAGCACTTGCCCTCGAAGTGTGATTTCTCCCGTCATTGCAACATCAGCTCGAACGGGAATCTTTGATAACACAGAAACCAAGGCCGTGCACATCGCAACACCTGCGCTTGGACCATCTTTAGGCGTTGCGCCTTCTGGTACATGCACATGAAAATCATTTTCATCATAAAACGTTTCTGATAGATGCAAGGCCTTGGCATGACTACGTACGACCGTCATGGCCGCATGAATCGATTCCTGCATCACCTCGCCCAGCTGACCGGTATGCATCGCCTTACCCTTACCAGGCATCATCGTTGCCTCAATCGTCAGTAACTCGCCTCCCACACTCGTCCAAGCAAGTCCTGTGACCTGCCCAACCTGATCGTGCGATTCAGCAAGCCCGTAGCGAAACTTTTTCACCCCTAAATATTGCTCTACTTTTTTAGGTGTCAGCTTGATGTGTTTCACATGCTTATGACCCAAAATTTCTTTCACGACTTTACGACACACACTCGAGATTTCGCGTTCAAGATTTCGAACCCCAGCCTCACGTGTATAATAATGAATAATTTCTCGCACAGACTCCGGCGTAAACTCAAGCTCTTCTGGTTTCAGGCCATTCACGATTAATTGTTTTTTAATTAAATAATATTCAGCAATATGAATTTTTTCTTCATCGGTATAACCCGGCAGACGAATCACTTCCATACGGTCAAGTAAAGGCGCTGGAATTTCTAAAGCATTTGCCGTTGCAATAAACATGACATCGCTTAAATCATAACTCACTTCAAGATAATGATCGGTGAATGCGCTGTTTTGCTCAGGATCAAGTACCTCAAGTAAAGCAGAGGCTGGATCACCTCTAAAATCCATCGCCATTTTGTCGACTTCATCGAGCATGATCAACGGGTTTTTTACACCGGCTTTCGTAAGTTTTTGGATAATACGACCTGGCATCGAACCAATGTATGTTCTTCGATGTCCGCGAATCTCCGCTTCATCGCGCACGCCACCCAATGCAATACGAATAAACGTACGTCCAGTAGCATTTGCAATCGATTGTCCCAAAGATGTTTTACCAACACCAGGAGGTCCAACCAAGCATAAAATAGGGCCTTTTAATTGTTTCACCCGTTTTTGTACAGCCAAATATTCTAAAATACGTTCTTTTACTTTTTCGAGCCCGTAATGATCTTGATCAAGCATCGCCTCAGCTTTATTTAAGTCAAACTGAATACGATTTCGTTTTTTCCAAGGAACATTGAGCATCCAATCTAAATACGTACGAATCACCGTTGCTTCGGCAGACATTGCAGGCATAAGCTTTAATTTTTTGAACTCCGCCTCAGCTTTTTCTTTGGCTTCTCTGGGCATACCCGCTTGTTCAATTGCTTTTTCTAACTGATCAAGCTCGCTGCCTTCATCACCTAAATCACCCAGCTCTTTTTGAATGGCTTTCATTTGCTCGTTTAAATAATATTCTCGCTGGCTTTTTTCCATTTGCCGCTTAACACGATTACGAACTCGCTTTTCAACTTGTAATAAATCAATTTCCGTTTCGATCAGCGCCATCAAACGATCAAGTCGCGTTCCCACGTCCAACGTTTCAAGTAAAACTTGTTTATCATCTAACTTCAGGGTTAGATGTGCTGCGATCGTATCGGCTAATCGCCCAGCCTCATCAATGCTTGCAAGCGAACCTAATACCTCGGGAGGAATTTTTCGATTGAGCTTGATGTACTGCTCAAATTGCGACATCAGTGATCGCATCATGATCTCAATCTCTGACGGCTTAAATGCTTTGGAGTATTCAGTAACGGCTTCACACGTCACCGCCATGAAGTCATGTTTGACGGGTTCGGCTACTTCAATACCTGTTTGCGTTGCATTCAGTGAATCAATAAGATAATCACTGGCAGTTGCTCGCGTCTCACCTTCCACCAAGACTTTGACGGTTCCATCGGGTAATTTTAATAACTGTAATAAACTTGAAATGGTGCCTAGAGGATATAAATTATCCACGTCTGGCTCATCATCTGCTGATTGTTTTTGTGCGACTAAAAATATGCGCTTGTCATCCATCATCGCGGCTTCAAGTGCTCGAATTGAGCGCTCGCGACCCACAAAAAGTGGTATCACCATACCAGGATAGATAACAACATCCCGAAGTGGCAAGACCGGTAAACTTACCGGTCCTGATATTTCAGCTGGCTTCAAAGCTTGTTCGCTCGACTCCGCTGCTTGGTGCTCTCGTTCCTTCGCTTCATGTTCTTTCGACATCGTTTATGTCCTTTATGTTGCACCACCGGCTACGGCCGCCTGCTCAACTTCTTCACTACCGTAAATGAGCACAGGCGCTTGATTTTCTGTAACCGTTTTTTCGTTTACAACAACGGTCGTTACGTCATCCATCGACGGCAAGTCATACATCGTATCAAGCAGTATGGTTTCAATAATGGAACGCAAGCCACGCGCGCCAATTTTACGCTCAAGTGCTTTTTTAGCGATCGCATGTAATGCGTTATCTCTAAACTCAAGTGCAGCACCTTCCATTTTAAATAACGCTTGAAACTGCTTAACCAAAGCATTCTTAGGTTCGGTTAAAATCTTGACCAACGCATCTTCGTCCAATTCATGCAACGTCGCAACCACAGGAAGTCGCCCAACGAACTCAGGAATAAGACCGTATTTGACCAAATCTTCAGATTGTAATCCTTCAAGTACTTTCTCAGGCTTTACAACCTCTTTGCGGTTTTTAAGCTCCGCTGAGAAACCTATACCTGATTGATCGCTACGATTACGAATCACTTTATCAAGATCTGCAAATGCTCCACCGCATATGAATAAAATATTCGACGTATCTACTTGCAAAAATTCTTGCTGAGGGTGCTTACGCCCGCCCTGAGGAGGAATGGACGCGGTTGTGCCTTCAATCAACTTAAGCAACGCTTGTTGAACGCCTTCACCCGAAACATCGCGTGTTATCGATGGGTTATCTGATTTACGAGATATTTTGTCAATCTCATCGATATAAACAATACCACGCTGCGCCTTCTCAACATCATAATCACATTTTTGAAGCAATTTTTGGATGATATTCTCAACATCTTCACCGACATAACCAGCTTCGGTCAACGTTGTTGCATCGGCCATAGTAAAAGGCACATTGAGCAAACGCGCAAGGGTTTGAGCAAGTAATGTTTTACCACACCCTGTTGGTCCGATTAAAAGCACATTACTTTTACCAAGCTCAACGGTTTCTTTTGCTTGATTTTGCATGCGCTTATAATGGTTATAAACAGCCACGGATAAAACTTTTTTAGCGTGTGGTTGAGATATCACATACTCATCTAAAAAATTCGAAATTTCTTTAGGTGTTGGAAGCGATGTTTCTTGGACCTCTTCCGTTTGTTTTTGCTCTTCTTTCATGATGTCGTTACATAAGTCTACGCACTCATCACAAACAAAAACAGAAGGACCTGCAATCAGCTTCTTAACGTCGTGTTGGCTTTTTCCACAAAATGAGCAATACAGCACTTTGTTTTCTTCACCACTTTCTGACTTGCTCATTTTTCATCCTCCAACGTTACTTACCTTGGGTCAACGCTTCACGGCTTTGAAGCACGGAATCGATGAGACCATATTCTAAGGCTTGTTCAGGGCTCATGAAATTATCACGTTCGGTATCACGCATAATTTCTTCAGGCGTTTTATTCGCATGATGCCCCATAATTCGATTAAGTTGCGCACGCACCGCTAACGTTTCACGGGCATGAATTTCAATGTCCGTTGCTTGTCCACGATAACCACCTAAAGGCTGATGAATCATCACACGTGAATTTGGTAAGCAATGACGCTTACCAGCAGCTCCAGCACACAGGAGAAGTGCCGCTGCACTTGCAGCTTGTCCAATACATAACGTGCTGACATCAGGTTTAATAAATTGCATCGTATCATAGATAGCAAGACCTGCTGTCACAACGCCACCCGGCGAATTAATATAGATGGATATATCTTTTTCTGGATTTTCTGATTCCAGAAAAAGTAATTGAGCCACCACCAAATTCGCCATGTGGTCTTCCACTTCACCTAAAAGAAAAATAATACGTTCTTTTAAAAGTCGTGAATAAATATCGTACGAACGCTCACCTCGAGAAGTTTGCTCGACAACCATGGGCACAAGCCCGCTAGCATTTCGAATCACCTCTTGCCCGTGTGCTTTTATCATGCAGACTCTCCTTTGTCATTCTGATTGGCTTCATTATTAGCTTTAGGTGGGTTCATCACCTCATCATAAGCTACTGCTTTTGTTGTTATAATTGCTTTTTCTGTTAATTTTTCAGCTGCTTTTTCTTCAATAACAAGCGCTTCAATTTCAGCCATATGTTTTTGATCGTTATGATACCATGCACGTACTTCATCTGGATCATCATACGATTCAGCTGATTTATTAATCATCGCTTCTACACTTTCTTTATCTGCTACGATTTCATTCTGCTTGACATAATCTGAAAATAATAGCCCCAGATGAACGCGACGTGTCGCACGCTCTTCAAATAAGTGCCGTGGGAAATCAGGAATCTTTTCATCTTCTGAGTGCTCATGACCAAATACTTGATGATAAAACTCATGACGTAAGTGCTGAATTTCTTCGTCCATTAATGCCGCTGGCAAATCAAATGGATTAAGTTTTAAAAATTCATCAAACGTTGTTTGACGGTTAAGTTCATTCACGCGACGCTCTAAAGCGCGCTCCATGTGTGAACGAATATCTTTTTTAAGTGCTTCGATACCGCCGTCTACAATATTAAATTTTTCAGCCAGCTCATCATCTAATGCAGGTAAAACACCTTCCATGATTTGATGAACAGTGACTTTAAAGCATAACGATTTGCCAGCAAAAGCAACATCATGCCAATCAGCAGGGAAATCTACGGTATGCTCACTTTTTTCATCTTTTTTCGTGCCGATCAAGCTTGTTTCAAGTTCAGGTAACACAGCACCTGCACCTAAAATAATTTCAAAATCTCGTCCACGACCTTGCTCACCCAGCTCTTGCTCGCCTTCGAAGACATCAAAATCAATCACAAGTTTATCGCCATCAGCTGCAGCTCGCGTCACCTCGTTCCAAGCTTTATGCTGTTCTCGAAGTTTCTCAACAGTCGCATCAACATCGGCATCGGTCACTTCAGATGAAATTAACTCTAACTGCGCTTCACCTAGTTCTTTAATTTCAAACACAGGAAACACTTCAAAATATGCTGAATAAGAAAAATCTTGGCCCATTTCAATGGGGCCTGGTTCAATACGCGGAGCTGCTACAGGAGCCAAGTCATGCTCTTTCAACGCTTCATAAAGTGAGGGTTGTAACATTTCACGAACCACTTCAAGACGTACATCATCAGAATAACGTTGTTTAACCAAATTCAATGGCGCTTTTCCTGGACGGAAACCATCCATTTTGGCACGACCAGCCATAGATTTAAGGCGTGAACTTACTTCTTCTTCAATTTTAGTTGTTGGTACAGAAATATTTACCTTGCGCTCTAAGCCGTCCAAGGTTTCAACAGAAACAGTCATTTGCTCACCCCATTGGTGTTATTTGTATTTTGACTCAAATTATCTTAAGTATAAATTAAGCATAAAAATGGTGCGAAAGGAGAGACTCGAACTCTCACAGGTTACCCTACTGGATCCTAAATCCAGCGCGTCTACCAATTCCGCCACTCTCGCAAGTAGATGTGAATTATCTGATATGAAGCCGGGCTTGTAAAGTAGAAAACTTCACAATATCCCATAAACTTTATGTATTTGATTTAAATTTTTCAAAAAACTGCAGATATAATATAAACTGGGGTGAACGATGGGGCTCGAACCCACGACCACCGGAATCACAATCCGGGGCTCTACCAACTGAGCTACGCCCACCACGACGTGTTTATGTGTAACTGAACGATCCTACTTGACGTTTTGGTACGCCCGACAGGACTCGAACCTGTTACCCTCGGCTTAGAAGGCCGATGCTCTATCCAGATGAGCTACGGGCGCTCATTGTATTTGGTCGGGGTGGAGAGATTCGAACTCCCGACATCCTGCTCCCAAAGCAGGCGCGCTACCAGGCTGCGCTACACCCCGAAAAAACCATCACTAGGACAGAAGTCACGAATATTACCTAATGCCTGCCCCTAGGTCAACTAGTTTACGTCACTTTTTGTTATATTATTCGAGCAATGCAAGACCGCTTGATCGAATCCATAAGGATGACTCTACTTGACTGATGCAGTCGGTAATTAAACGCGTGGAAGAGTCCACAGAACATATCGCCACAGCATTGGTATCATTTGTTACATATAATTTTGTTTCTGTTGAGTTCAAAGCCAGGTTTACCGTGCGTCCAATTTGCGTAAACGTTGCTGATGCAACACAATTATCCAACAATCCATCAGATGCATTGACATCACATGTTGTTATCAAATTCCCGCCCCCAAGATAAGCTTTTTGATTATCGGGCGTTATGACTACGGCTGCCACATAATCAGTGACGGGTGCTGTACTGTTGGCACAGGGGAAGGTTAAAGCCCCCGTGCTTGTATTAACGCCACAAACCAAAACCGTTGTGGGTGAAAAGGCATTAGCTAGGTAGGCAAAATTACCGGTGGGATTTAATGCCAAGCCTAACAAATTATTAACATTGATGCTTGCATCGTACGTCGGTGTTTCATCGATACATGTGCCAATTGTACCGTCTGCATTGAGTGGGCACGTTGAAAGCGTGTTTGGATATTCCGTGACGTAAACAATATTGCTCAATACGGGATGAAAGACCAAGCCCTGCGTATTCGCATCCAGTGCCGTACTTATGGCGCCCGAATTTACGCATCCAAATAATTTTCCGGTATTCGCCGTAACATTACATTTAAAAATGGCATCGAGTAATTTATCCGTATAGTACGCCAGTGTATTCGTTGAGTTTAAAGCAACACCTTCGGGTGTGCTCCCCGCTAGAAGTTCAACACCTGAATCACCACAGTTAGTTAGACTGCCATCGCTATCTACACCGCAGAGTGTGATGATATTTGTATCAAGATCGGATACATAAATAAAAGGTACTGGTTTAACCGTAAGCGTACCAATCACTTCCGTGGTATTCGTTCCATAAATCGGAAACGTCCCAGTCACCTGCGTCGTGGTCGAGGCACTTTCAAACGTCATGCTGCACGTTGCGCCTTTTTGAACCGAAGCACAGGTATTTTCAACCACCTCAAGATAACCCGCCAGTGACGAGGAACTTAAATTAGGCGCGATATTCAGCGCTGTTTCTGTTGTCGAATTATTTTGAACCGTCATGGTTGTTGTGCTCACCCCATCCGCAGTAAGCGTAGCGTTATTACCTGACGTAATTTCTAACGGTGCGAGTGCTGCGCCATTAACACCAATATTAGCGTGAACTTGAGATGAATTTGTTCCAGAAATCACCACGGTTTGTGTGGTCACCGCAGTCGTTCCAGGAGTAAATACCAATGCACAACTGGCCCCTGCGGCAAGTGTTGCGCATGCTGAAGCATCTTGCGTAACACCCGCATCTGCAAGTGCACCGGTGATGTCTGCTGAAATATTTGTCGCCGTAATACCCGCGGTTGTATTGGTCACCGTGATGCTTTGCGTGACGGGTGTACCTGTTGTTGCTTGCAAGATAATTTCTGTGGGATCTACCTTAATAATGGCTGTTTGAGGTAACTGTATCGTGATGGTGGCTGGCGTGATTTTTGTATTGATGCCTTTGATAGGAAACGTTTGTTGTAACGACACTTGCTCTGTCGCAGCTGTTGTAAAAGAAAGCGCGCACGTGCCACCAGGTAGAACTTGGGTACAATCACTCGCATCTTGTGTAATATTACCCTCTAACACCGTACCTGTTGTGATACCTCGAATATTTACCGCCGTGACCGTGGTTGAGTGATTGGTTACGCTAAAACTTTTTGTTTGGGACGGTAAATTAAACAATATACTCGCAGGCGTTACGGTTAGTTCCGGGCGTTCGATTAATGCTCTAGAAATATTTAAAATATCTGTTTTACTGGGTTGTGCACATAAAAACGGATCGGCAGTAAGATTATCCGCTTGAGTTTTACAAATTCTAGGCCCACCTATCGTTTGATCATTAATTTGACTCCCTGAGATGGATAGTCTCAGTGTACACGATTGATTCGGTCCAAGAGTAAACGGCTGGGCGCAAGTCCCTGCATCGGTGGTCACTTGTGTGATGCCTTGTGTAGGTACCATCGTTAACGTGCGTGTGATTGTGGTCTGATTGGTGACCGTATAATCAAGCGTTGCAACACCATTGATGGGTAGAGATATTGTCGGTGAGGACTGCGGAATAATTGTAAAAATCGGCTGAGTCCCTGCATGAAGTACCGGCAGTACACATAATGTCGCGATATACCCTATTACACTGATTAAACGCTTCATATTCTCATCCCATCCGTTGAAGAATTTTCCAAATCACAAGCCGAATTTAGCTTACCATGGCTATCAACTTTTTGACAAACCTGATACGATCATGACCGAATTTGAATCTGATGGATAAGTGTACTGATGCCAAATACAACCCGTTATCAACGAGCCAAGCGCGTGACGATCATTGGAGCTTTGGTCAACACGTTACTGGGTGTAAGTAAATTATTCGGTGGGTTATGGTTTCATTCGAGCGCGCTCGTTGCCGATGGTTTTCATTCTCTTTCCGACCTATTGACCGACGCGATGGTTCTGGTTGCCTCTAAATACGGGAGCCAAGAAGCGGACGAATCGCATCCTTACGGCCATCAACGTATTGAAACAGCAACAACTTATATCCTCGCGTTATTATTAATTATCACCGGGGCTGCTATCGCTTGGGATGCCATACGTCATCTCACCCAACACCAACTCGAACACCCCGGTTTGCTCACGCTGCCGATTGCTTTTGTTTCCATCATCGCCAACGAAGCTTTATTTTGGTACACGCGTCATGTGGGACGCGCCATCCAATCGGATCTGGTGATTGCCAATGCTTGGCACCACCGTTCAGATGCCGCCTCATCACTGATTGTTTTTGCAGGACTTCTCGGAAGCTTTGCGGGCTACCCGGCACTGGATGGTATTGCAGCGTTTGTCGTCGGTCTACTTATCATCAAAATGGGATTCGATTACGGTTGGCGAAGCATCAAAGAACTGATTGATACCGGTGTTGAAACGAAACTACGCCTTGAAATCAAACAAACCATCAAAAACACTCACGGCGTTCGTAAAATACATCAATTACGAAGTCGATTGATGGGCAGTGATATTTTTATCGATTTACATGTCCAAGTCGACCCTATGATTTCGGTCTCTGAAGGCCATTATATAGCTCAGAACGTACACCAAAAACTCATGAAAAATATACCCGGCGTCAAAGACGTTACCGTACATATTGATCCTGAAGATGATGAAATTCATAAACCATCACAGCACCTTCCCAATCGAAAAACACTCGAAGAGCAGTATATATCAGCATGGCAAAAACAATTTCCTGAAATACAAACTTGCCACCTGCACTACTTAGAAGGTAAGCTCACCATCGATTTAATTGGGCATATAAATGGCGACACGCGAGAGCAATTAAAAACGCGTGTGGCTGACGATCTAAATCTGCTTTCAGAACCCATGTGCATTCGAATTCAATGCCCACCCGAACCCCTTTAAGAGATGTATTAAGTATGATGCCAACCACCGCCACGTTGAACCTTTTCTTTGCCTTAAGTGCACTGACCATGATTCTTGTTGCAGGCTATTTTCCTTTTAAAAAGCGCCTCGCCCAAGCAGAGCAAGAACATACCGATTTTCCGATGGGTGAAACCCTGGGCACCGGTGTATTCTTAGGTGCGGCCCTGCTCCATATGCTCCCAGACGCACAAACGTTGTTTATGAAACAAGGCTATCATTATCCGTTTGCCTTATTGGTGACTGGCATCGTTTTTTTATTATTTCTGTGGTTCGAACACCTCGGCAAAGAGCTCTATCACCATGATGCTCATGAACATCTTGCGCATCACACTCATCATGATGCTCACACAACGCATCCTGCTTTTGCCATCATGGCTTGGATGATGCTCTCGATTCATTCGTTTGTGCTTGGCACAGCACTGGGTCTTAGCCAAGATTACTCGATGCAAATCATGTTGTTCTTAGCGATTATTGCGCATAAATGGGCCGAGAGCTTTGCGATCGCAGTCCAACTTAACAAGAGTACGTTAAGCCCTAAAACCGCCATCACGCTCTTTCTTAGTTTTGCCTTCATGACACCGCTCGGCATTGGTATTGGTTGGTATGTAGGTCGAGATGTGTCCACACATTCGTTTATCGATCCACTGTTAATGGCGATATCTGCCGGTACGTTTTTATACCTGGGTACGCTACACGGGCTGGAGCGCTGCGTGATGGTGCAGCGCTGCTGTAACTTACGTGATTTTAGTTTTGTGATTGTTGGATTCTTACTGATGGCGGCGGTTGCGGTTTATGCTTAATAGACATCCCTCGGCATCTACTTTTTATTTCTCGGCGTAAAATACCCCATAACTAGCTAATCCCACTTTGACCATTTTACGTTGAGCAACGCCTGCCTTCAGGTTTCCAATAACTAAATCTGAAAAACGACTAAATTTCTTGAGTACAGGTCTAAAAAATGAGGCAAGTAAACACATGCGATGAAGCTTTTTGGACGATGGCTCTGTCTCCACACGCTTATCAAAATATGTGATATTCTGGAATCCAGCTTTACCCAGATCGCTCTTAAAATCATCCACTAACGCAAGATTTGGAAGCACCAAGCCATCCAAAAAATCATCCAGCATCATATCTTCACGTGTGCCACGAGGAGGTCTTTGAAGAAAGCCGTCGGCAACCACAATCTTACCGCCCGGTTTTAATAATCTAAATGCCTCATTCATAAAATCAATTTTATGCTCAGCGTAGCATATACTCTCAAGCCCCCATATGACGTCAAAAGAATTATCAGGAAACTCTGTGTTCAAGTAATCCATAACTTTAAAGTCCGTCATATTCTCAACGTCATTATCCACAGCCAATGCTTTCGCTTTTTCTACCTGCCTTTCACTCAGTGAAATTCCCACGACCTGAGCACCACAATTTTTAGCCAACCAAATCGTACTCCCGCCTATCCCACAACCGGCATCTAAAACACGGCTACCCGAGACAATTTCAGCTTTTTCTGCAAGGAATCGATTCGTATTTAACAATGCTTCTTCGATGTTTACAGTATTTTTATCCGAAAATCCATAATGTATTGCATGAGTTTTTTTATGCCAAAAAAAATCATAGTAAGACAATGTTTGATCGTAATATTGAGCAATTTTGAGTTTATCGCTTATCATTCTTTATTCCCTTAATATATATTATAATAATAGATGAGCGTCTCATTCCTCACCATACCGAGAAAACTCAAGAGCCTTTTGGAAGCAACTGCTTAATCCCGCCCATATAAGCACGAAGCGCTTTTGGAATATGAATCACACCGGATGCATCTTGGTAATTTTCCAGTACCGCCACTAACGTACGACCAACAGCCAAGCCTGACCCATTAAGCGTGTGTAATAACGTGGTTTCTGAAGCCCCTTCTGCGCGGTATCTGGCCTGCATCCGTCGCGCCTGAAAATCACCCATATTGCTGCACGACGAAATCTCGCGGTAAGCATTCTGGCTCGGCAACCAAACTTCGAGGTCATATGTTTTGACCGCACTCGCGCCTAAATCGCCCGTGCATAATGCAACGGTTCGATACGGCAAGCCAAGCTGCTCTAAAATTGCTTCGGCATGGCCGCGAAGAGATTCCAAGGCCTCAGCTGATTTCTCAGGCGTTGTGATCCAAACAAGCTCCACTTTTTCAAATTGATGTTGGCGTATTAAACCTTTGGTATCTTTACCATAAGAACCGGCTTCACTACGAAAACAAGGAGAATGGCAAACATATCGTTTAGGCAGAGCGTCTTCTGACAAAATCATATCACGAACCGTATTCGTAACAGGCACTTCTGCGGTTGGAATTAAATAATAAGGAAAATCACCTTCGATTTTAAATAATTCATCGCCAAACTTAGGTAATTGACCTGTACCCTGCAAGCTCTCGGCATTCACCAAATAGGGCACGTAGATTTCTTCGTAGCCATGCATGTTCGTTTGAACATCCAGCATAAATTGTGTGAGTGCGCGCTGAAGCTTTGCAAGTTGACCGGTCATCACAACAAAACGACTACCCGTAAGTTTTGAGCCCATACCAAAATCCATCTGCCCTAAAGCCTCACCTAAGGCATCATGTGATTGTGGCTCAAAATCAAACGCTACAGGCTTACCTGAAACAAACACCTCTTGATTATCATCTTCAGAGCGACCAACGGGAACCGAAGCATCGGGCATATTAGGTAGTGTTAATGAAATATTTTCGATTTTTTCAAGTAAGGCAGTAAGTGCTTGTTTTTTTTCGTCGAGTTCCTCACCAAGCTTTGCAACCTGTGCGAGTAACGGTGCAATATCTTCTCCTCGAGCTTTGGCTTGACCGATGGATTTAGATTGTTGATTACGGTCTTGTTGTAAATGCTGAGTTTCAACTTGAAGCGTTTTTCGCGCCTCATCTAAAGCCATATACTCGGCAGCATCAAAATCAAAACCCCGCGTTTTAAGGCGCGTGGCAACCCCGTTAGAGTCTGTTCGTAGAATATGAGGATCAAGCATAAAAAAAACCTACCTTACAATACCGCGCGTTGACTGTTTCAAGGATTCAATCATCAAAGATACTTCGGGGCACTCCAACACAAGTACCTCTAACTCAACCAGTGCTTCTTGAACTGTCAAACCTTTACGAAAAACAATTTTATATGCACGACGTAAGAGATCAACCGCACTCGACGTCACACCTCGTCGTTTGAGCGCGACTTTATTGATGCCATACACCGTTGAATCTTGACCTGCAATAATCACATACGGCAACACATCTTTGGTGATATACGTCGCGCGTGTAATAAATGCGTAGGCCCCTACTTTACAAAATTGATGGACGGCAGAATAGGCGCCAATGGTCGCATAATCATCCACAACGACATGCCCTGAAAGCGCTGAATAACTTACCATAGAAACATGGTTACCCACGATACAGTCATGCCCAACATGCGCATAAGCCATAAAGAAATTATGATTTCCCAAACGTGTAACACTGCCACCTTTGACCGTACCACGACTGATCATGCAAAATTCACGAATCACATTTTCATCACCGATTTCAAGACGTGTCGGTTCACCACGGTACGTAACATCTTGAGGATCGTTTCCAACCGACGCAAACTGAAAAATCTTATTATTTTTTCCAATCGTCGTAGGGCCTTGGATTACCACATGCGGGCCAATCCACGTTCCTTCTCCGATAGTCACATCAGCCCCAATAATTGTACCTGGCCCAATGGTTACACCTGCAGCAATTTTAGCTGAAGGATCGATGACCGCTTGTTCACTAATCACACTTAACTTCCTTTGCTGCACTCATCATTTCAGCTGTACATGCCAATTTATCACCCACGTAAGCTTTACCTTCGATACGCCAAAAATCACCTTTCCGGGTCAACAGTGACACCTCAAGCCGTAACTGATCGCCAGGTGTCACCACATGCTTAAATTTGACTTTGTCGATACTTGCAAAAAAATAAACAAACTTATACCCATCTTTGGGTTTGCGTGACACACTCGATAAAATTCCTGCAGCTTGTGCTAATGCCTCCAGAATTAAAACGCCAGGCATCACAGGATTACCTGGAAAATGACCTTGAAAACAAGGCTCATTCATGGTCACATTTTTTATCGCTGTTAAATGCTCAAACGGCGTATAATCCAAAACACGATCCACCAATAAAAATGGATAACGATGAGGTATTAAGTTGAGAATTTCTTCTGTATTGACAATCGTCGTCATGTAAAACCCTTACTTATTGAACTGCTTTAATCACTTTTGAAGTCACATCTAATTTATCAACACTAAACGGCGCTGCATCTTTTTGAAAGACCAAGTCATATTTTTCAGCTTCAGCTACTTTAGCGATAGCCGCGCGAATTTTATCATAAAACTTTTCCATTGCTTCATTATGCGCAGCACTTAATTCTTGCTGGTATTGCTGACCTTGTTGCTCAAATGTTTGTTGTGCCATCATAATTTTTTGCTCAAGCTCTTTACGTTTAGCTTGACTCAGCACCGAACTATCACGCTTAAAGGCTTCCATATCTTTTTTAAGATCAGCTTCCATTCCCATGATTTTATCACGACGTGGCTTGAATTTTTCTTCGAGCGTAGCCTGAATTGTTTTCACATCATCCGATGTTTGCATGATCTTTTGCAAATCAACCACACCGATTTTTGATCCGTCCGCCAATACAGCTGTTGAAAATGCTGTCAACAAGCATACCAATGCAATTCCTAGTTGTCGTTTCATGACCTTCTCTCCTTTGGTTAATCAATTAATCAATTAATATATTAACGTGTTAAGCCTTACCGGCTGGATGCTAGCATAGTTCCCCATAACTTGCGATACACTCTAAAATGCCGATGCCATCGTGAACTGGAAGGGCTGTTCCGTATCAAAGGCTTGCTTATTCAATGGTTTTGCTGCACTGAATACCAGCGGTCCAAACGGCGATCGCCACTCAACAGAAACACCTGCTGAATATCGCATAGGACCTTCCTGAATACCACTCAAGTGTACAGGTGTTCCTTGAACAAACACATTACCGGCATCCATAAACAAGCTGGTTCTAAGACTTTCGCGGCTCAATGGATACGGTAAAACCAAACCGATACTTGCGTTCGCTAATAAGTTAGCCCCTAATGCTGTCCCATTACTATCTTTTGGACCCAGCGAATAACTTTCATAACCACGTACTTGACCCGGCATCGCAATACCCCCGGCAAAGTAGTTCTCATAAAACGGAAGCCCTAGATGTTGGAACGTATTACCGTATCCCACATTTCCAAGCGCCGTGAAAATAAACCCTTTTCCTAGCGGTTGATAACCCCGTGCTTGATACGAAACTTTGAAATACTCAAACGAATCATGCGTTGCAGGTAAAGCAACCAACACACCCGACTGTTGATTAAATCCTTTGTTTGGATAAGGCATTTGATCATAACTATTTCTATTCCAACCGGCCGTAACACGCACCTGATAAAAATCATAGCCAAAGGTTTGTACAAAATCTCGAATTTGCGAGAGCCCACCGGTAGACTTAATATTAAGCGCTTGGTAACCATACCCAAATTGGAAGCTACTACGCTCACTCAATAAAACATTGTAATTAGCGTCTCCCCCAAATCGATCTGCATTGTACGCACTCACATCCAATTTTGTTGGGCTTACTTTTTGGTAATACATGGCAATACCGCGACCAACGCCCGTATTGGTATAAAACGGATTATAATAATTAAAGTTAAAGTCCTGACCCCAATACGTCGCGTTCACAGAAAAACCAATCGTCCGCCCCGTGCCCATAAAGTTATATTGGTTCACCGATGCATTAAATTGCGGTCCTGTTGTACCATAACCGGCAGATGCACTGGCCTCAGCTGAAGGCGTTTCTTCAAGACTTACATCCAAATCAACCAGGTTGTTTGCTTTGGGAACCGGTGTGGTTTTAATATTAATATCTTTAATGTAATTAAGCATGCGTAACTGCCGCTCAGATTCCTTGATATTATGTAGCGACAGCAAGCCACCCTCATCTTGATGCATCATGTTTCGCAACACATAATCTGCTGTTTTTGTGTTGCCGTGAAAATTAATACGACGTACGTACACGTGACGACCCGGATCAATCATGAAGGTAATAAACACGGTTTTATTTTTTTCATCAATACGCGGATCCGCATTGATAGCTGGAAAACCAAACCCGACATCACCCAGCGCCAAACCAATATCTGAGATACTTTCGGTTACTTTCTTACGTGAAAAAGAATCACCGGGCTTGATTTTCACCAGTGAAGCGAGCTTGTCTTTAGATAAAACCGTTTTCCCGGAGATAGCAAAACCAGAAAAATGATATTGCGCCCCTTCTTCAATATTAATATTAATAAACACGTCTTTTTTATCAGGCGATAACAAGACTTGCGAGGACACTAATGCAAATTTTAAATACCCTCGATTTAAATAAAACGAACGCAACGCTTCGATGGAAGCATCCATCGCTGCTTTTGAATACTGATCTTTTTTAGTGAAATAGGTAAACATACTGCTATTTGAAAGCGCTAATTCGGCTTCAAGTTCTTCATCCGTAAAATCATGATTACCAATAATTTGAATCGATTTTATGCGTGAAACACGACCCTCCGAAATAGTCACGCGAATATCAACTCGATTTTCCGCCAAGGGCGTAACGGCTGACTCAATGTGCGCATTATACTTTCCACGCGCATTGTATGCCTGCTTCATTTCTTTCTCGAGCCGCTCAAGCGAGGCACGTTGGAATACACGTCCTTTGACAAGACCTAGCTCTTTCAAAATATCTTTCATCTTATCCGCGGGAATTTCTTTATTTCCTGTCACGGACACCGAGCCAATCGTTGCTCGCTCAACCACCTGAACAATTAAGGTACCGCCTTCGCGCTCTAAAACAACCGACTGAAAAAAACCCGTGTCATACAAGGCTCGAATAATTCCAGGCGTTGCCTCAGGACCGATTTCTTCCCCGACTTGGACCGGAAGATAATTGAGTACCGTACCCATACTCACACGCTGAAGCCCTGTGATTTTAATATCTTTCACAACAAATCGGTACGAAGCCGCAGATATTCCAGCAGACCACATAAGCATCAACGAACAACACCACATCAGCACGTTTTTTTTGTTTATTATCTTCATGTTCTTCATGATTAATCTTACATCCAAGTCATGATCCCGCTAAGCGGATCAAATCATTCTTCAGTGCGACGACGGTTAACGCCATCAAGAAAAAAAGTCCTAATGAAATGCCCACCGCTTTAAAACGGTCAGACAAAGGACGTCCTGTTACCCATTCAACCAAGCAATACATCAGCTGTCCACCGTCCAACATAGGGATAGGCAGTAAATTTAAAACGCCCAGCCCAATACTCAACAGCCCTAAAAACGACAGATAATATACCAACCCTCCTCGCGCAGAACTCCCAGCACCTTCGGCAATCCCCAAGGGACCACTCAAATTGTGAAGAGGTAAATCCCCCACCAGCATCCGCCCTATCCAGACAACCGTAGATTCAGTCAACAACCACGTTTGTTTTGATGCGGTTATCAACGCATCCACAGGCCCTTCATGCTGCAGACGAACCATATGTTTGGGCCAATCCCCTCGATCAGAACGCACACCAAGCGTACCTTCTAAGGTTTTATCATGCATCTGATGACCTAAGTGAACGGCCACATGTGATTCATGTTCACCGTGTTTACGCACAAGCGTTATTAACTGGTCGGGATGGTTTTTAACATAAATTACAAGTTCTCGCCAATCAGTTATTGCATGCCCGTCGATTTTTAACACCTCGTCGCCCACCCTAATACCCGCTTTTTCTGCGGGGGTATCGGGGAACACTTCTGCTACACGTGGCGGAATAATGGGTAATAACGGCGTTATACCTAACTGCTCCAACGGGTCAACTTTAGGCTCTGGCACAGACCATGCCCCCAACGGCAAACTTAAATGCTGGCGGGCTGTTTTATTGGGTGAAATAACCTCTACGTCAACCGCTCCTTTCGCCCCCATATGTGGCATCAAAGCATAACGTACGTCACGCCAGCTTGCTACGCTCAAACCATCCACGCCCACAAATTCATCTTGGGGTTGAAGGCCTGCGTGCTGTGCCACACTGCCAACACGAACTTCATGAACAATCGGTGCCAACGTTGTCATACCTAGAACCGCAACCAACCAAAACGCAATTAATGAAAACAAAAAATTAAATAACGGTCCCGCTAAAATAATCGCGCTTCGAACGCCTATCGATTGCGCATTAAACGCGGTTTGCTTTTCTTCAGGCAACATCTCATCATGAGCTTCATCCAACATTTTGACATAGCCGCCCAACGGAAACAGTGAAAAAGCAAATTCTGTATTATATTTATCTCGCCACGAAAATAATACCGGGCCAAACCCAAATGAAAACCGCAAAACTTTGACACCGCACCAACGCGCAACTAAAAAATGCCCGGCTTCATGAAGCGTCACCAGTAAGAGTAAAGCTAAGAGAAAATAAACCGCGGTCATCAACATATTTAAAACCCAAGCGGTAGAAAATAAAGCCCTATATAAAAACAAGGCAACGCCGCAAGCAAGCTGTCGATTCTATCCAGCACACCGCCATGCCCCGGCAAAAGCGAACCGGTATCTTTTACATGACTTCGCCGCTTTAACATACTAATAAACAGATCGCCAAACATCGACATCACGGTTGTCACCAAAGCAAGGCCAAACCAAGCCAACCATGAAATCGGTGACCAAACCAGTGCTCCCCCCCAAGCCACAAGCATGGGTAACACCAGGCCACCTAAGGAACCCTCAATCGTTTTCCCGGAGCTTACCTTAGGAATTAAGGCATGTTTCCCCCAAAGATTACCCGCAAAATAAGCACCTGAATCTGCCGCAATCACCAGCCCTAATACGTAAATAATTAAACCGATGCCATAGACGTTTTCATAGATGGCCGCTAAAACACATCCTGACAAAGGCAACAACAACGCTCCCAGAAAGCCGACCACAACCGGTCGTCCCCAAACAGCCTCAGACCGAGGATACGTTAATATAGCCGCGATAATCGCAAGCCAGACGACAAGGCTCAGAATAATCCATACGGGAAACCAAACCAAACAGGCGACCACGCATAGAATCAACAACACGCCATAAAGTACCCGGTGCCATTTCTTGGCGAGGGGAATTAAAGCCAACCATTCCCAAGCTCCAACTGCCAGCACAGCTAACACCATAGCAGCCAAAACAAGCGGGTGTGCAAAAAGAAGCACGAGCAACACCACAGGCATTAAAATCAACGCCGTAATCAAGCGTTTTCGGAGCGAATTAAACATGATTTTCCTCGTTTTCTTTAATTACTTGTACTTGCTTAGACGTTTTTCCGTACCGCCGTTCACGTGAAGCAAACCATGTTAACGCCTGCTCAAACTCATCTGCCGTGAAATCAGGCCAGTATATGTCTGTAAAATACAGTTCACTGTACGCTAATTGCCATAAAAAGAAATTACTGATACGACGTTCACCGCTGGTTCGAATAAACAAATCAGGTTCAGGCAATTGTCGCGTTGCGAGTGTATCAGAGAATACATCTTCGTTAATATCCTCAAGCAAGAGATCGCCCGTCTGAACGCGCGCAGCAAGCATACGTGCAGCCTGAACAATATCCCAACGTCCACCATAATTGATCACAATATTCAACGTTAAGACTTGATTATTCTCGGTATGTTGCTCAACCGACTGCATGGCTGCTTGTAAAACATCACTGAGCTCTGCTCGGTTGCCAATAAATACCCATCGAACCCCTTGCTCATGCAAGGCATCTAATTCCCGATCAAGTGACTCAATAAACAAGTCCATCAAAAAATTAACTTCTTCGGCTGGGCGCGCCCAATTTTCACGACTAAAGGCAAATAGACTTAGCGTTGAAATTTTTTTCTTCAGGCAAGTTTCAACCATAGCGCGTACGGCTTCGACACCGGATCGATGCCCTTCTACCCTCGGCAAGCCCTGATTTTCGGCCCAACGTCCATTGCCATCCATCACAATCGCAACATGCTGCGGTATTATTTGGCTCAAGCTACTTCTTCCGTTGAAAAAAATGGCCTATAGTCTAACCTCTTTATCTCAAAAGTTTAAGAGAAAACATGTCAAACTTCCCCCCCCTTGTTTTTATGGTCCTTGATGGCTGGGGTTATTCAGAAAAATTAGAACACAATGCCATCGCACAAGCGAAGACACCTCAATGGGATTCTTGGTGGCACTCACAACCTCACATGCTCCTCAATGCATCAGGCCAGCCGGTCGGTTTGCCCGAAAAGCAAATGGGAAATTCGGAGGTAGGTCACATGCATTTAGGTGCTGGACGCATGGTTCCTCAGGACTTCACGCGGATTAATCAAGCGATTGATGATGGTTCGTTTGAGAGCAACCCTGCTTTTAAAACCATGTTTAATCAGCTTGAGCAAAGCCAAAAAACCTTACATGTGTTCGGATTATTATCACCTGGCGGTGTCCATAGCCATGAAAATCATTTATTTTCTTTTTTACAGCGCTGTATAAAACAAAATTTAAAACATATTGCACTGCATTTATTTCTTGACGGGCGAGATACGCCCCCTCAAAGTGCCGAAGCAAGCTTGGAGCGCCTCAAAAATCAAATCAAACCTCATACAAACATCCGCATTCATTCGATTTGTGGTCGCTACTACGCCCTCGACCGAGATATGCGTTGGGATCGTGTTGCCCCCGTCTATCAACTATTAACCGAAGGTTATGCTAAAAATCATTTTCATCACGTCAACCAAGCGCTTAAACATTTTTACCTGCAAGGCATTCATGATGAATTTATTCCTCCAACCCAAATTTCTGACGCAACGCCCATGCAAGATGGAGATGCGGTCTTTTTTTTCAACTTTAGATCGGATCGTGCACGTGAATTAACACAAGCATTTATTTCTGATGAATTTAATGGTTTTTCTCGTAACACACGCCCCAAGCTCTCGCATTTTATCAGCATGACTGAATACGCCGAAAACTTAAAAACAACCCCTGTTTTCCCGCCAGCTCGCATTCAACAAACACTGGGTGAAATCTTATCGCAACATCATTTACGCCAATTACGTGTTGCCGAAACAGAAAAATATGCACACGTCACGTTCTTTTTTAATGGCGGTTCGGAAGTTGCTTTTCCTGGCGAAGATCGCATACTGGTTCCTTCACCAAGCGACATTGCGACGTATGATTTAAAACCCGAAATGAGTGCACCTGCGATCACAAAAGTAATCACTCAAGCGATTCAAAACAAAACGCATGATGTGATCATTTGTAATTATGCAAACGCTGACATGGTCGGTCATACCGGAAATTTTAACGCCACAATACAAGCGATTGAAGCACTCGACCGCGCAATGCACAGCATCGGTGAAGCACTTAAACATGTAGGGGGACAGCTCTTGATTACTGCAGACCACGGCAACGCCGAATCGATGTTTAATCATACTACAGGGCAACCACACACCGCACACACAAGCGGGCCGGTACCGTTGCTTTATGTTGGAGAACCTGGTTTGCACTTTACACATGCCGAAGGCTCGCTCATCGACGTAGCACCCACGATACTCGCACTGCTCGGTATATCCCCCCCCGAAGCCATGACCGGTCAATCACTCATATCGCGTGATGCTTCATGATGAACAGATGCGCACTTATATTAATCACAAACCTCATGCTTTGCACACACACCTGGGCCGGCACGCCATCTGAAAAAAACGCACAACAACAGCTCAGTCGAATTGAAAGCAGTATGATGCGTATTAAAAACCAAATTACCACGGATAAAAAATCACGTAGTAAAATATATCAAGACCTAGCACGCACGGAAAAAAAATTAGGGGCTGATTTACATCAATTGCATACACTTAACCAACAAGAAGAACAAAAAAAGCAAGCGATTCTCGCCTTGGTTAAACGTATTGAGCCTCTCAACCAACAACTTAAAACGCAACAACTTGCCCTCAGCAACCATGTACGCGCCCGCCATCGACTAGGCGCACTGCACCCATGGGAATGGCTACTTCATCAAGAAGCACCCCGCACCATCGCACGTCTATTTGTGTTTTATCATTATTTATTTAAAGCCGATCAACAATTGATTGAAGGTATTCGTCAAACAACCCAAAGCTTAGAAAAAAACCAACGTATTTTAACCCATGAGCAAAAAGCACTGCAAAAACTTGAAGATGACGTCATGCATCATCAAGAACATCTCTCGCGCATGAAGCATGAGCAACGTGCCCTGATTGATGATTTAAATAAAACAATTCAGAGCAAACACGATCAACTCAAAGCCTACCAACAAGACAAGGCGCGTTTACGTGCTTTACTTAAAACATTGGCCAGAAAAAAATATCGACCACAACATAAAGCATTTAATTTTGAGCGCTCACATTTGCCCTACCCCCTTAAAAGCCGTAAAAAAGAAACCAAACCGCTGAATCAAGGCATTGTATTTTTAGCACGCGAAGGCACGCCAGTTGTTGCTGTTTTATCCGGAAAAGTTATTTTTAGTGACTGGCTCAAAGGTTACGGATTATTAATTATTATTGATCATGGCGAGGGATTATTAACCCTGTATGCCCATAATGCCTCACTTTTCACATCACAAGGTGCATCGATAAAACAAGGTCAGCAAATCGCCACCGTTGGACACACCGGTGGACTTCGAGAAAACGGTCTATACTTCGAAGTAAGAAGGCGAGGAAGGGCCGTTCCTACTCGTCAATGGATGTCTTGATGCACGCCTACTGAGCTGCATTTGCCAAGGAGAACACCTATGATTCACCATGCGATGTCTCGACTTACCCTTGCGTTACTACTCGCCGTCCCCGTGTCATTGTCTTCCGTTGCCTACGCTATTCCTTTGGCACCGACAGAGAACAAAGACACCCGTGGCATTCCGATGGAAGATGTTCAACGCTTCTCGAACGCCATTGCGCAAATAAAACAATACTACGTCAACCCCGTCAGTGACAAGGAGTTATTTGATAACGCGATTCGTGGCATGTTAGCCGGCCTCGATCCACATTCAAATTATCTCAACGAAGAAGAGTTTCTGGATTTGCAAACATCCACCAGCGGCGAATTTGGTGGTTTAGGTATTGAAGTCACGATGGAAGATGGGCTTATCAAAGTGATTTCACCACTCATTGGCGCGCCCGCTATGAAAGCTGGTATACAAGCAGGTGACTATATCGCGAAAGTTGATTCGCACGCGGTGCAAGGTATCGATCTCCGTCAAGCTGTCGGTTTAATGCGAGGAAAAATCGGTGAACCGGTCACACTTACGGTTTTGCGTAAAGGTGAGAAGCAACCTCTATCGTTTAAACTTGTACGTGAAAATATTCAGATCAAAAGCGTCGATATGAAGCTACTCGATAATAACTACGGGTACATCCGCCTTGCACAATTCCAGGCCTTAACATCTCAGGATATGCTCATAGGCATTGAAAAACTCAAAAAAGAATCAGGCGGACAATTGAAAGGCCTTGTTTTAGATTTACGCAACAACCCCGGCGGCTTGCTCGACTCGGCGATTCAAATTGCTGACGCCTTCATCGATAAAAAACCGACGGATAAAGAACAGCTCATCGTCTATACCGAAGGACGCCTACCAGGCTCTCGCTTCACTGCCGTTGCAAACCCCGGTGATGTCTTACACAACGCCCCCATGGTCGTTTTAATCAACAGCGGTTCAGCCTCAGCTTCCGAGATTGTAGCCGGAGCACTGAAAGACCATAAACGTGCCGTGATCCTTGGTAAGCCTAGCTTTGGTAAAGGCTCGGTCCAAACGGTTTTACCGCTTGATAATAAAAGTGGTATCAAACTTACGACAGCACTGTATTACACCCCCGCCGGGATTTCCATCCAGGCTCAAGGCATCAAACCCGACATCAATATTGATGCGCTTTCTATGCCTAAAAAATCAGAAAAAAATCCCATCGCAAACTTCAGTGAGGCGGATTTACATGGGCACTTACAAAACGGAACAAAAATCTCATCAACAAGCAAAGCAAAAATCAAAGCGGATGAAAAAGCGTTGCTCTATGATGATTACCAGCTCTATGCAGCCTTAACCATTCTGAAAAGCTTGGCGTTAGCTAAGCACTAAGCCATCACGTTTAATCCATGAGCTGCACGTACGGCTCATGGATTAAATATTAAAACGTTAAATAGAAAAATGCACTTGCCTCGCTTTTTTAGCATATCGCTCTAGCTCAGATGACACCTCTTCTTTCCCACGTTTTTTTTCCTCAGTAGAATAAAGCAAATAACCATTGGGCTTTGGGAACACTTGCTCAAGCACATCACGAGACATGCTCTTGGGTAAATCTTTAAGTGCTTCCCGTAGACTTTTGCGCGTCATATAATCACGTGTATGTGATAAAATCGACGCTGCAGGCTCTTTTAACGCTGCATTATCACCTTGAAAACAACGCGCAACATAGGCAATCTCAGATTGCGCTAAATAAAACGCTCGATCTCGACTGATCTTAGATAAGACATCAGACGCAAACCTATCATCACCTGCCGCACCAAAATAACGATGTGTGTTTGATGTACTGAGCTCATCTAACATGGTTGTTTTAGCTTGTGTTACAGCTTCTTGAAACGCTGCAAGCGTACCCACACCTTCTTGCTCAAACGGCATCAGCTGATAAAGCATAGGGTTGTCTTTAAGAATCTCTTCAAGATCATGGGCAACGAGCTCGACACAATACCGTTCCTCCTGATCTTCATCCTCTTCTTCTTTTGAACCATTGATTAAGAGGGCCCACGATTGCGCAATCGATCGACGCTTAACTTCATTATCGATCCAACGCTCAACGATACCCGTCTTCAACAATTTTCTTTTTGTGCTCGTATTTAAACTTCCTAAAAAAACCGAAAATTCAGCAATGGCAGCATTCGCCTCTTCCCCTGCCTGGAACTCTTCACCACTCCCAAGTGCGCCACCTTCGCGTAATCCAACAATTAATCGCATGAGGTACGCGCCGGCTGTTTCGCCATGCACTTGAAAATTAACTTTATCGCGCACGGCATGATAATAATTTTCAACACTCGGATGCCGTGCTAACAATCGGTTTTCTTCAGCAATACTTAAATCACACCGCTTGCCGTTAAAAAGCGAGGTATGTTTGAGCACGCTGTCTTGCTCAGCAAATTCCAACACTTCAGGAATATACATCATCCGTGTACAATCATCATTTAGCATCAATAAATTAAACGCTAAATCATCATCGTCGTCATCATGTTCATAAGACGAAGCAACATACTCAGACGCGGGCACCTTGCCCAACGTTGGTACAAGAAAGAGTAAATAAGCTTTATTTTTCTTCCGTTCTAGCATTTTTGCAATTTCAATACACATTAAATTTGCAGGGTTTTGTGTATCATGAAAATATTGAGCATCTGTATTTTTCAGCCAGCCCCAACGTGCTTTAAGAAACGTTTCTAAGGTTTTCTCTAGCGATGAATTCTTGTGATTTTGGAGCAGACGATGCACATGAAACAACGTGTATTTTGCTTCAAGAACATAAAGAACTGAAGCATGTTGTTGGTAATGTGCCATCGCAGATTGTTTTACTTGCACAGATTCTAATAATGTACTTATTTCTTCAGCTGTTGGCATATTAACTCACTCTCAAAATAACGTTAAATAATGTTTAATACGCGACCAGTTTATCAAAACTTCACTTAGCTATCACTACCTTCTCATTTTATTCAAGATAACGTATTATCAGATAAGCATTTTTAATTAGGAGAAGGATATGTCAGCCGAGCTCTGTTCAACTTCTCTCATGGGACCGTTTGTTGTGCCAGGCACGCATCAGGTACCATCGAGTTACTATCGCTCCAAACTCTTTCGTGCTTCCTACACATCTAATTCTTTTTTGGCAGCAGCGGGTCCTTTGTTTTCTTTACTTGAGCGACTGGGCACAAGTCATACACTACCTCCCATTGAAACCGTCATCGATAACCTTGAGCATGAACTCAAAGCGTTTCGTAGTCGCTTAAATTTACAAAAAAATGCCGATGAGCATATTGTTATCGCACAATATTTAATGAGCTCGACCATGGATGAACTGCTTGGAAAATGCTATTTACGCGTCCAGGAAAACCCCGCTGAATTTCAAGCATTCACACCTTCATCACACGATGGGGTTGGCCCTGAGCGACGATTTTTTGATATTGTCGATCATTTAAAAACGCGGCCAAATCAATATTTGGATCTGATTGAACTCGCTTATTACTGCCTTATCTCCGGATTTGAAGGCGAACAGCATTTAAACACGGTCGGCCGACAAACACTGGATAATTTAATCGAAGAATTACATGAGCTGATTCAAAAAAATCGCGTATCTAAACCTTTACGACTGTTTACCGAGCCCCAGAACCCCACGGATCAGGTCTCCGTTGATCACAAACCATGGCTAAAAACCACAGGCCTTGTGTGCGCTGTTTTGCTTGGATCTTACATGATAAGCCAAACGTTACTTGAACATCAGGCCAAACGAATCATGGACTTGCAATTTCAATCCAACACATCAGGTTTTTAATGGATACATCACTCGCAGTGCTGACTGAGGCATTAAAAAAAATATTGCCTGGATTACAACCCAACCAGAATAATCTTTCATTTATCCTACTCATAGGTAAAACAGGGCAAGGTAAAGCTGCCTTGCTTCGTCATGATACGCACAAAAACATCACGGTCAATGCTGAACGAACCGCTGAAATTTATTATAACGCACAAGGCATTATTTTAGATCTCGACGAAGCGTGGCTGAATCAAAGTACGACCTTATTGCAACACACATTAAAACAATTGAATCATTGTCATCGCGCACTACGTATTACAGGCTTGCTTTTAGCGATTGATATCAATGAACTGATCATTCATTCACCGAGTGAACTCAGCAAACAAACGCAAAGTCATACCCAATTGTTACAACGCTTTGGGCGTGCCCTTGGCTATTTAGTTGATACAGGATTTATTTTTACTAAACTCGACAACTTGGCTGGTTTTTGTGATTTTTTTCAACATGATAAACGATTGGACCAAAATAAACCTCTAGGATTTTCTGTCGACTGGGGGCACAAAAAAGGCAAATTAGCCCATAACTACCATGCCCGCTTTGAATACCTACTTGAGTCATTGAGCCAAGAAATGCTCCAAAAAGTTCATCCCGTACGCTCAAGCCTTAAACGTAGTTTAATTCGAGAGTTTCCGTTACAACTGGCAAAATTTCAGCTTGCTATCGAAAGCTTACTCAAACAAATCTCACCCAAACATTGCCGTGTATGCGCCATTTATTTCACGAGTGCCCAGCAAGGAGGCATGAGTGCTGATCATCTTAATCAAAAAATTTGTCATGAATATGCGTTAGCATTGCCCACGCAAATACCCCAATCCAGTAATGATCGTGCTTATTTTATTGATGGCGCACTTGACGCATTCCAGCGCCAAACCCAATATACTGCTCCGCGCCCTGCTGTCGCTCAAAAGTACGTACTTCGAGCCGCATCCTGCTTGGTTGGATTTTCGCTCGCATTGATTATCCATCATCATGTTGCCTCCTCACGCGTGTTAGATAACGTGACCAAAGAACTCTTGGCTTATGACCTCTTAAACAAGCAATCCAATAAACAAAATAATGCCTTGTTTCATTTGTCTAAAGCAGCAGATGCTTTAGACAAAATAAAACTCAGTCGTTTATCGCCGCCGGCACTGCAACAACTTCACTCCCAGATTGATTTTACCTCGAAACAACACGTGCACAATGATTTTCTACCTCAGATGCTTCGAACACTTGAGCGCGTACTTCGCGATCCAGAGCAAACCACTTCGGCTCGATATCATGCATTAAAAATTTATATCGAATTGGGCGAGCCATCTAAACGCAGCCATGATGAGGTTATCCGCTGGTTCCAGCAGCATGGGGAAAAAAATCATGCTTCGGAAGATCTGGCCCGTCAAGTCGAACTTTTAAACAAGACACTGATAGCCCCTAAACAAGCGCTTGATATTAATCAGCAGCTGGTACGTGATACCCGTGCTTACCTGAATGCCCTGCCCGTAGGCTATCTCTATTATTCCCTGCTCAAAGAAAGCTTTTCTACCGATAAGAAAAATCTACACTGGGATGGTTTTAACCTAGGTGCATCCAGCGTTCCGCTGTACTTTCTAAAAGAAGGGTTTCAACAAACCAGCTTAAACATTCCTTATGCATCATCTCAATTTCAACTCGATAACTGGGTGTTAGAGCGCCAAGACTTAGATAACTTATCCCGTTTACTTGAACAAGCCTACGCGTACGATTACCTGACATGGTGGAAGCAATTTATTAAGCATACCTCACCGCATCATGTACAAAACTATACTGAAGGGCAACGCCTGCTCAGCCTCTTTGATCAAGCTGATACGCTCCGTGAACTGACCCATTTTATTCAAGCCCAAACCAGCCCCGATCTCGAGCATCAAAACACTGTTTTTAATCAAAATATTGCGAGTCACTTTACCGAGCTGAGCTTGGTTAGTGAGTCAGGATTACGTGATTTAGCCCTAGATATACGTGAATTACGCCAATTTTTAAATACCCTTACTGTGGTTCAAGACGAAGGACACACAGCCTTCATGCTGACCAAACAACGATTTCAAAACAAAGGGTCTCGCAATGCACTCTCAACGCTCTACGCCAATGCAAAACAACTTCCTGAACCTGTTGCGTCCTGGACCGAACAAATTGCAGATGATGCTTGGTTTTTATTGCTTAGCGACACAAAAAAATACATCAATGCTCAATGGGCGCAGCATATCCTTCCCGAATATCAACGCGCCATTATGCATCGCTATCCTCTAGATGCCAACGCTTCAGAAGAAATTGAACTCGCTGACTTTAACCATTTTTTTGCTAAACATGGCGTGCTCAACACCTTTGCTGAAAACTATATTAAGCCCTTCTTAGATACATCCCAGCCCGAATGGGTAAGGCAAGAAGCCGACGGCCATGCCCTGCCGATTAATCAAGATATTATTCAGCAATTAGTCCATGCCAATGTCATCACGGCCATGTTTTTTCCAAATGAACACGCATCAAGCAAAATTAATTTTAGTTTACAAAAAATAAGTTTAGATCCAATTATTGCTGGGCTGGAGCTATCGCTGGGTAGTACGCGTCTTCGAGACACGCAAAACACCGACACCGCAACCGACTTTATTTGGCCAGAATCTAACGCACAGCTTATTTTACATTCCATCGAAGGTAAACAATACGAACTTGCTGAAAAAGGCCCATGGGCCTTATTTAAAATATTACAGAAATTTAATATTTTATTAGATAAACACGACGGTTCAAAACTTCATGTTTTATTTGAAATCAACGGGGATTCAGGACGCTACTTACTTAAAGCAGAGAGCGCACTGAACCCCTTTACGCCAGGCGTTTTGGCTGATTTTAAATTAGAAGATTTAATTACTTAACCTGCTCATTTCGTAGATGCGGAAAGAGAAGAACATCACGAATCGATGGCGCATCGGTAAACAACATCACCAAGCGGTCAATACCAATCCCCTCACCGGCTGTGGGTGGCATGCCATACTCCAAAGCCTCAATGTAGTCATGATCAAAGTGCATAGCTTCTAAATCACCGGCATCTTTATCTTCCACTTGCTGTTTGAAACGCTCGGCTTGATCTTCTGCATCGTTAAGCTCAGAAAAACCATTCGCAATTTCACGACCGGCAATAAATAACTCAAACCTATCCGTCACGTCAGGATTGTTATCGCTACGCCTTGCCAATGGCGAAACTTCGGTTGGATAATCCATCACAAACGTCGGTTGAATCAGTTGATGCTCGATATTTTCTTCAAAAATAATCAACTGTAACTTACCCGCGCCGTCCGTATCTTTGTAAGCTAATCCTAGCTTTTTAAGCACAGCTCGACACGAGGATTGCGTGCTTAAATCTGCTTCAGATAACTCAGGATGGTATTTTAAAATTGCACTTTTTACGCTAATCCGCACAAAAGGCTTATCAAAATCAAGCACATCACCTTGATAGTTAATTTGACGTGTTCCTGCAACGTCATCACAAATTGTTTGGAATAACTGCTCGGTGAAATTCATCAAATCATGATAATCCGCATACGCTTGATAAAATTCGATCATCGTAAATTCAGGATTATGGCGCGTGGAAATACCCTCGTTTCTGAAATTTCGATTAATTTCATACACCCGCTCAAAACCACCCACAACAAGCCGCTTTAAATACAATTCAGGTGCTATACGCAAATACATATCCATGCCTAAGGCATGATGATGGGTCACAAAGGGTCGCGCCACAGCACCACCTGGAATCGGATGCATCATGGGTGTTTCAACTTCTAGAAATGCATGGCTGTCCATAAATTGCCGAAATACTTGAATTAAACGCGAACGTAACATAAACGTGCGGCGTGTTTCTTCGTTAGCAATCAAATCAACATAACGTTTACGGTAGCGCATTTCTTGGTCCGCTAAACCATGGAACTTATCTGGAAGCGGTCGTAGTGACTTGGTGAGTAATTGCAGGCTATCCGCATGCAACGTAAGCTCACCGGTTTTCGTCATAAATAATTTTCCGGTGACCCCCACAATATCGCCTAAATCCCACTGCTTGAATTGCTCGTAGATTTCTGGCATTTCATTGGCTCTCGCATACACTTGAATACGACCGGAGACATCTTGAATGTGAAAAAAACTGGCCTTACCCATCACACGTCGCAGGACAACACGACCCGCAATTGCCGCCGAAACCGCTTGCTCAGCTAACGCTTCTTTTTCAACCTGACCGTAGGTTGTATTTAAATCCGCAGCCAACGCATTGCGGCGAAATTTATTGGGAAAATCAAACCCTTCGTCGCGTAAAGCTGTAAGTTTTTGTTTACGTACGTCATAAACATCAAGCGTTTCTGTTGCATTAGTTGCATTCGTTGTATCCGTTTCGTCAGTCATGATTACTTATTACTCCTGCCTTTAAACTGGCTTCAATAAATGGGTCTAAATCGCCATCAAGAACGGCTTGTGTATTACTCGTCTCAACGCCGGTGCGTAAATCTTTAATGCGTGATTGATCAAGAACATAGGAACGAATTTGGGAGCCCCAGCCAATATCAGACTTACTGGCCTCGAGCGAGGCCTGTTCTGCCATCTGCTTTTGCTGCTCATGTTCATATAATTTGGCGCGTAACTGCTTCATCGCCTGATCTTTATTTTTATGTTGACTCCTATCATTTTGACACTGAACAACAATATTAGTCGGGATATGCGTCAATCGAACCGCCGAGTCTGTTTTATTGATATGCTGTCCACCCGCCCCTGACGCACGATAGGTATCAATACGTAAATCAGACATGTTAAGCTCAATTTCAATATCATCATCCACTTCAGGTGTAACAAAAACCGACGCAAACGATGTATGACGACGATTACCGGAATCAAACGGTGATTTTCGCACCAAACGATGGACCCCAGTTTCGGTTCGTAGCCAACCGTAAGCGTAATCACCCGTCATTTGGATCGTCGCACTTTTAATGCCTGCCACATCACCCGCAGAGCATTCCAGCAAGCTCACATCAAACCCGTGCTGCTCACCCCAGCGTAAATACATACGCAATAATATTTCAGCCCAATCTTGTGCTTCTGTACCGCCTGATCCCGATTGAATATCAATAAAAGCATTGGATGCGTCCTGTGCGCCAGAAAACATCCGTCTAAACTCGAGTCCTTCGACTTCTTTCTGAATGATCGCAACGTCATCAGCAAGTTCATGAATCGTTTGCTCGTCTGATTCATCACGCGCCATCTCAAATAAATCTTTTAAATCAACCACACTCGATGCAAGCGCGTTAATTCGAATCACAACCGACTCGAGCTGTGCCCGTTCACGACCTAGGGCTTGTGCTTTATCAGGGCTTTCCCAAATACTGGGGAGCTCAAGCTCACGCGTCACCTCTTCCAAGCGTTCCGTCTTCACATCCAGCTCTAAAAAATGACTTAATGCGGTAATGCGTTTCGATAAATCATCCAAGGTCAGATTGACCTGATTCACTTCTAACATAGCGACCCTTGAGGTGTGGTAATAACGTGATTTCAAACGATGTGTTATTTTACATAGAAAGCAAGCGCTGACCAACTGAAATCCACCCGATTATACAGATAAATCCAGATTAATCTTCAATACGCGCTCGAATACGATGTGTGGCTTGACCATGAAGTTGTGACACACGAGATTCACTTACACCCAGTAATTCACCAATTTCTTTAAGATTGAGCTCATGCTCATAATAAAGTGACAAAACCAAACGCTCTTTTTCAGGTAAGCCACCAATAATTTCCGTCAACTGCTTTTTGAAATCATCTTTCATGACACGCGCCTGCGGCTCAGGCAACGCTGCAGCCCCTTCACTTTTCAGTGAGTCATCCGTCACACCTAAATCATCAAACCCATACAAGTGTGCACCGGTCGCATCATTTAAAATATGATGATATTCCTCAAGGCTTACGCCAAGCTCTTTGGCAACATCACCGTCTTTTGCATCACGATTAAGTTTATTTTCGACCTGGCGAACAGCTTCAGCAACCATACGCGCATTACGATAAACCGAACGCGGAACCCAATCATTTCGACGCACTTCATCCAGCATATGTCCACGAATACGAATGCCTGCATACGTCTCAAACGAAGCACCTTTACTGTCGTCATAACGCATCGCGGCTTCCAGTAAACCCACCATCCCGGCTTGCATTAAATCATCCAGTTGAATCGAGCGCGGAAGTCGCCCTAACAGATGATACGCAATACGTTTAATTAAGAGCGTATGCGTTCGCACCAGCACTTCTTTAGCCTGTGCATTCAACTGATTATTGACACGGGTGCTGCCTGACACCGGCTCTTTGAGGCCATCCATATCCATCAAGTACGCTCGCCTTTATCCAATACCTTATAAAAACAGTATTGACTATATTCAGCATCCTTGCAATGCGCCTTAGCAACATGCAATCCTATTAACATACGTCTTATTTTTTTTTAAGCTATTCCGGTTCTTTATTTTTTTGATAAAGTTGGCAATATAAATCAACTTTAGCGCGTACTAAATTTGGATTAAGTGGTTTAATTAAATAATCCAGGGCACCTAAGTCATAACCGCGTTTTACTTTATCCGATCCAAGCTCCACCGCCGTCACAAATACGATCGGCGTCATGTTTATTTTTGTATCTTCACGAATTATTTTGGCCATATCAAAACCATTCATCTCGGGCATATGCACATCGAGAAACAAACAAGCAATCTCTTGTGCTCTGAGTATATCCAGTCCTTTCTTTGCTGAAAGAGCTGTTAATATTTCACAGTCTTCATCCATTAAAATATTCTTCAATGAAAAAAGATTTTCTTCTTTGTCATCAACCAATAAAATAACAGGTTTTATCTTACTCATTCGACCCTCCTTTGTGCTAAATTAGATTCTGTTACCCAAACATTATGTAATCAGTGACTTATGGCGCACACGCCTTAATTTTTCGGTACAGTCGCGCAGGACTATCAACGCATTCATAACAGTTTTCAACGCTCGTAAATTTTAACGACTCTCCCGTACCTAAGCATAAATACCCGCCGATAGACAAACTATGCGTCAATAAACGCAAAACGCGATTCTGTAGATTTTTATTAAAATAAATCATCACATTCCGGCATAGAATCAACTGCATTTCTCCAAAACTTTGATCGGTAACCAAATTATGCTCCGTGAAAACGATATTTTTTCGTAACGTAGCATGCATCAAAACATGAGTTTGCTGACGAAGCATGTATGCATTAAACGTATCGGTCGCATGCAATATTTTATAATTTTTGATACCTTGTTCAATAACAGCATGTTTAAATAAACCACTTTTAGCAAATTCAAGTGCCTTAGGATTAATATCCGTAGCATACATCATAGCCTGCTGATAAACCTTGCAGTCGTTGAGTAAAATCGCCATTGAATAAACTTCTTCGCCCGTTGAACAGCCCGCATGCCATATTTTAAAGCGATGATGCCGTGCCAAATAAGGCAACACATGCTGCTCAATCGCTTGATATACGTGCGGATCCCTAAAAAATTCTGTGACTGTGATCGTAAGATCGTTTAAAAAAGTATGGAAAAAGGCTTCATCATGAATAATCAAATGCTGACATTCTGCAACATTCTTAAGCCGATGATTGGTTAATAACGTTAAAAGACGTCGCCGTAAAGATGCACCGGCATAATCACTAAAATCATAGCCGTAACACGTTTTAATGGCTTCAAATAAGAGCGCCATTTCAACCTGATTCACTGACGCCGTCATTGCCTCATCCTAACCATACTTGAACTAAACTTAGAAGCTGTTGAACATCAACCGGCTTGGCTAAGTAGTCGGTGCAACCACTCTCCATACATTTTTCACGCTCACCTTTCATGGCTTTTGCCGTTAAGGCTATAATGGGCACAACGGTATTCATTTTTCTAATCACTTGAGTCGCGTCATAGCCATTCATCACGGGCATCATCATGTCCATAATAATCAGTGCTGTCTCGGGATAGGCCCGATAGAGCTCAACCGCTTCTTTGCCATTACTCGCGGTAATAATTAAGGCTTGTACAGCATCAAATATTTCTTTCAATGCAAAAAGGTTACGTTCATCATCATCAACCAATAAAATAATAGGCAAATCAAATGGTTTCTTTTTTTGATGCATGTATCTTGATTTCTTTGAATGTTGTGTGATTTGTTGAAAAAATACGTTTGCCTCACGCAGCAACTTTTCTTTCGCATGAATGCCTTTAGCAACAAACGTTTGTGAAAACTCAGCAAACGTATTTTTATCAAACTGTGTTAAATCTTGATTTGTGTAGATAATCACGGGCGGGCAGGAAAAATTAGCCTCATGCTTAATTTTACGTAACAAATCCAAACCTGTGCCTTTCTTAAGCATGTAGTCCAGTATGATACCGTCCACCTTGTGTTTTTTTAGATAATTAAATGCAGGTGTGACCGTCTTAAATGCTTTAATCACAACCGGGTAATCCGTAAAGAATTCACGTACGATGGCTTGTTCAGTATCATCATCTTCCAGTAACACGAGGTGTTTTTTTACTTTCTTCGTTGTTGCCATTAAATCCTGATACGTTTGCTCGATGATATGCTTAGAAATCGGTTTCTGAATAAAACTCACAGCGCCCAAAGACATCGCTTGCTCTTCGCACGACTCGACGGTCATGACATGAATCGGGATATAACGTGTGGCAACATTTTCTTTTAAAGCTTTTAAAACACTTAAACCATCTAGATCCGGTAATTGGACATCAAGTAAAATACCGTCAGGCGCATATTTTTCAGCATAGTCCAGGCCTGTCGGCCCGGTTGCAGCAGAGATAACCTGAAAAGAATTCTTATGCGCAAAATCAGATAATATTGAAGCAAAGTTGACGTCGTCTTCAATAATCAATAACGTCCGTTTTTTTGGATTTAATTGATCGCGATCATCAGCAATTGCCTGTTTTTCAACATAGGCACCCATCGGTGATAATAAAAGCTTATCTGTTGACGTCGCCTCGGTGGGCTCTATCGATAAAGGCAGCGTTAAGGTGAACATGCTTCCTTGCCCATATGCACTCTTAACATAAATTTCACCACCAAGGAGTAAAGCTAATTTATTCGAGATCGTTAAACCCAGCCCGGTTCCACCGTATTTTCGTGCTGTGCTGCCATCCACTTGCTGGAACGCCGTAAAAATATCGTTAAGTTTACTTTGTGGAATGCCAATACCGCTATCTTTCACACAAAAACTTAATCCCCCCTCTTTTTTCAAGGTCGCTAAGTGAAAATGATCCGAAGGTTTGCTGACCGTGCAAAGAACCTTAATTTCTCCCGCGTCCGTGAATTTTAAAGCATTACTTATGAAATTACGCAAAATCTGTTCCAGTCGCATCACATCAGAAACAAACGCTTCTGGAAATTTTTTATCTAACACAACGTTAAATATCAGGCCTTTTTTATCCGCTACAGCTTGAAATAGATTATTGAGATTATCGACCAATCCATTCGTCAATATATTCTCAAAATCAATTTCCAGTCGATTGGCTTCAACCTTGGATAAATCTAAAATATCATTGATAAGCGTTAATAAATCGTTACCGCACTTAAACATCGTTTGCGCTGATTTCACTTGATTTTGGTCCAAATGATTCTTTTTGTTTTCTATAAATAATTGAGATAAGACTAAAATACTGTTCAGGGGCGTTCTCAGCTCGTGCGACATATTTGCTAAAAATTCAGATTTATACCGACTTGAATTTTCAAGCTCTTGCGTCTTTTCTTCTAAACTTTCTTGATACTCTTCTAACGCTTGATTATTTTCTTCGAGCTGTTTCGTTTGCTCCAATAAGGCCGCACGCTGCCCAGCAAGCTCTTCATTGGTCTGTTCAAGTTCTCCTTGACTTGCTTTAAGTTCATGGGCTTGCTGTTTCAGTGTCTCATTACTCACTTGCAGCTGAGTCGCCTGTTGTTTTAATTGTTCGGCTTGAGCTTGTGTTTCGCTCAATAAACGTCTAACTTTTTCTCGTTCCAGCACCATATTGAGACTAATCGCAATTGACTCTCTGATTTGTTCCATAAAATCAAAACTGTCATCAAAAAATGCATGGCATGCACCTAACTCAATCACACCAAGAATATCCCCCTCATACGTCAGCGGAACAGCCATGATAGCTCTTACGCGCAAGGTCTGTGTGGATGACTCTAAGACCAAATCGTCCTGCTCTAGATGGTCAAATCGTTGGATTTCTTTGGTCGACGCAGCAAGGCCTATAATTCCTTCGCCGATCGCAATCGTTTGATTCAATGCGCGATCCGATGGAAAGGCATATCCGCTGATAAACTTAAGCGTGTTATTTTCCATAAAATAAAACACACCGACATCAGCATGTGTGACTTCAGCAAGACTCACTAAAATATCACGACACAAGGTTTCACGATCTTTTTCACCACGAAACACCGTATGTACTTTGAGTTGCATTTCGCGCAGCCATAGCTGCTTACTCAACGCCTCTTCTTTTTCGAGCAATTGCGTTTTAAAATCGGTCATAACATCCCTCAATCAACGTATCAGGTTCCGCAATGTTTCTTCAATATCCTTAGGTATCTGAGGACGACTAAAATAATAACCCTGTGCATAATCACATCCGGTGCTCTTTAAAAAATCAAGCTGCTCTTTGGTTTCAACACCTTCAGCAATGATTTCTAAATCCATCACAGAACCCATCTGTATAATCGCTTGAACAATAGAAGCATCATTCGCATCATTCATGACATCCCGTACAAACGACTGATCGATTTTTAACGAGGTAAATGAAAGCTGTTTTAAATAACTGAGTGACGAATAACCCGTTCCAAAATCATCGATGGCAAGACCCACCCCGAGCGCACTTAATTCATCCAACGCGGTTGTCGAATGGTCGAGGTTGGACATTAAAGCCGTCTCTGTCAGCTCAAGCATCAATGAATTGGGTTTAAATTGATGGTGCTCAATCAATTGCTTGATATGCTTCACGGTATTTTTTTGCATTAATTGCAAGACCGATAAATTAATCGATAACACCAAAGGATTGTTTTCAACGCCACCCAGATACTGCTCTCCCCAATCGTAAAATTGTTGACATGCCGTCTCCAACACCCAAGCACCAATCTCATGAATAAGACCCGCATCCTCTGCAACGGGTATAAACTCCATCGGCGTGACATGTCCTAAGGTTTCATTTTCCCAGCGAATCAGCGCTTCAAAACCATATATTTTTCCTGTTTTGATGGCGATTTGTGGTTGATACACCAGAGAAAGTTCGTTCCGCTTAATCGCATGCCGTAGATGACTCTCAATCGTGATTTGCCGCTGATAAATGTCGTTCAGTTCTTTGGAATAAAAGTGGAATGCATTTTTACCCATGGCTTTGGCACGATACATCGCCATATCGGCGTTTTTATGCAACGTATCAGCATTCTTGCCTCCATCCGGATACAGCGCGATACCAATGCTCATACTAATATTAATTTCATGCCCATCGATATACGACGGTTTAGAGACGCAAGCTAAAATACGTTTGGCAAAAGTAACCGTCTCTTTATAGTTTTTGATTTCATCCATAAGGATTACAAATTCATCCCCACCCAGTCTTGCGATAAAATCTTCATCTCGAATGAGTTCTTTCATCGCAATGGCTAAGTTGCTCAGTAACTTATCACCGACAGGATGCCCTAAGGTATCATTAATTTTTTTAAAGTTATCAACATCCAAATAAAATAGCGCCAACGTTTTTTTTGTGCGCTTTGCTTTCGATAAGAACCGTTGAAACACCTCGTTGAAATAAATACGATTGGGCAATCCTGTCACTACGTCATAATGAGCCAATGCTTCAATTTGGGCCTCGACTTGCTTTCGTTCTAACACTCGCCCAACTTGTTCGCCGACGACTTGAAAAAGTTTTAATAACTCGTGATTTTCCACATGCACATCAAAAGCAAAAAACTCAAAAATAGCGATCACTTTCCCATAAGCCATGACCGGAAATCCAACCGCACTTTTTACATCGAGATCTTGATAGATTTTGGAACGAGGAAAATTAGTATCTTGAGCAATATCAACAATCCAAGCTGATTGTTTAGACGACCAAATACGACCGGGTAAATCAACACCTTTGTGGCAATTTGAATTATTCTCAGACGCTTTAAATAATTTAAATTTTCGAGGGTGCTTAAGCGCCCACACGTCAGATGATATTAAGTACTTACCTTGCTCATCAGGAAGATAAACATGCCCCACAGGCCAATCTATCACCTCGCAAATCATCTTAAGACACGCCTGCATCGCTTCATCCGAATCATAGACTTCGCTCATGATTTTTGTACTTTGATAAATCATATCAAGTTCAAGTGTCATTCTCTTTTCTTGCTCCAGTGCTTTTTGTGCTGATATATCACGCCAACTTGATATACTATAAAGAACACGTCCTTTTTCATCGCGTACGGCATTCACTTTGAGCATCACAGGCAATATAGAGCCATCTCTCTTTTGAAGCGTGAGTTCTGTATTATTCACTTCAGCATCTTTCACAAAACGCTCAAAACAATGCTTCGCAGCCGCGATCGATGACGCGCTATATAGCTCCATCACCGACCGACCAACCACCTCGCTTTTGGATTTATATCCAAGCACCTTCACCAACGTTTCATTGCACTGGATGATTTTCGTATCCGTTGGCGATACGGAGGCATACATATCTGGCGCATGCTCATAAAGCATGGCATACCGTTTCTCAGATTCTGTCAGGCTTGCATTCGCTTCAACTAACGCATGGGTTCGTTCAAAAACGCGAAGCTCTAATTCTTCGGTGGAGCGCTGTAAAATTTCTTCTGTTTTAATACGTTTTGAAATATCCATCATCGAACAAAGAATATAAAGCCCATCGTCTGCTTCGATAGGGCTCAGATGAATTTCCACAGCAATTTTTTTCCCTGATTGAGATAAAACAAAAACTTCGATGCCTGATGCCATGATACGTGCCTCAGGATGCTTCATATAATGCTCACGAAAACGAGCATGCCGCTCTCGGCTTTCTTTAGGCAAAAGTATTTCAATGGCCTGACCAATTAAATCCTTTTCTTCATAACCCAATAAAGCTAATGTCGATGCATTAACAAAAGTAATGATTCCTTGCTCATCCGCAATCAAGGCTGAAAATGGTGATGCTTGTACCGCAAATCGAAATTTTTCATCATAACGTTTCGCAACATCAATATCCGTTAATGAGCATACCCATTGCACACCTTCGCGTGAGTGCTCGCTGAGTGGCACGGCTTCCAAACGAACATAATGATAGCAGTCATGCTTACATGACCACACTTTCGTATCCAAATGGAACGGTTTGGCATGCTTGATACTTGCTTGCCACAGCGCTTTACATATATCCCGAGCCTCTTCATGAACGGCCTGAATCCAGCCTAAATTTATAGCTTCACCGGGTTTTTGCCCCGTATATGAACACCAAGCTTGTGCTTTATTTTCAAACGTACCCGCGTGATCAGCGTCCCATACAACCGCAGACGTTGCCTCAATCAACGCTCGGTAACGTGACTCTTTATTGATTAAATCTTGATGGGCTTGTTTTAAATTTTGAATATTAAAAAAACTAATCACCGCACCTTCACATAATCGCCCCTCCACTAAATAGGGTTGTATACGCATGAAAAACCATTCGCCTTCTTGCGTTTGCACTTCTTTTGTAAACGTTTTTTTCGACTTAATAATAGCTCTAATTTTTACAATCAAACCCTCAAAACGTAGATTATAAGCAAAGTTTTTTAGAGACCGCCCTACATCTTGCGGTAATAAATCAAACACCTGGGTTATAGCAGGCGTATAACGTTTAATATTAAGTTTTGAATCAATAAAAATGGTACCTATATCTGTGCTGCGAATAAAATTATCGATATCATTTTTACTGGTAGTCAGCTCTTCAATCAGTAGTGGACCCCAAAAATGAGACAGTAGTGTAAAATATAACTATTGGCTCAAGG
>CAXBBS010000013.1:0-48129 GCA_963974485.1 uncultured Legionella sp. | reverse complement strand
ATCTGATGATGAAGATCCTTAGCGTACGTTTTCGTACCATTGGACCTCAAACCCCTAATTCAAGAATCACTTTTGTCTTGAAGTCAGCTGTATATTTCTTGCCTCGTTTTGACATGTATCTTTTCCTCTCATCCATTTCATTCAAAGTTTATACTTTAGGGAATTGAACTCACAGAGAGATTGTCTGAATGCTTGGTGGCATTATAGGCCGTCATGATACGATGCTGGGTTCATAAGACAGCGAATGTTTTAAATAAATTACCGAAGGCGATGCAACCGAAGGTAAAAGATGCTCTGCATGATATTTGGATGGCTGAAAGCCGTGAGGACGCAGATAAAGCGTTTGATAGCGCCATTGCGCGTTTCGGTGTTAAATATCGAAAGGCTATGGACTGCTTGGAAAAAAATCGTGAAGAACTGTTGGCTTTTTATAATTTTCCAGCCGAGCACTGGATTCATATTCGAACAACCAACCCGATCGAGTCTACGTTTGCGACGGTACGGTTGAGAACGAAGAAAACGCGTAATTGTGGTTCTCGTGATACCACGCTGGCAATGGTTTATAAACTCATGCAGTCAGCAGAAAAACGATGGAGAAAAATAAGTGGGTTTAACTTGTTAACGCTTGTTGTGAACAATGTTGAATTCAAAGATGGGGTGCAAGTGAATGAGCAATCAGACAGGAAGGCCGCCTAATGCCATACACCACATTTGACTGTAACTCCTTTTAAACTGTCATACACCAGATCTAACTATAACTCCATGATACGTGTATTATGTGCTGCGCCACATAATACACGTATCCTGACTTACCCCCAATAACGGCTGTTTTTCAGTATTAATCCACCGAGTTATTTTCGTTTTGAAGATAAAATTCGTGCAGTTTCTTTTGTAGTAATTTACGATCAGGTAACTGAGTTTTGTATTCAGAAATAAGAGCTGCTGATGTTGTTCGACCCAACGAATATTCTACGACTTCGTCATCTTTATTAGCACATAATAAAATCCCGATAGCTGGATTTTCATGAGGCTTTTTTATGTCACGATCCAATGCCTCGAGATAAAATGATAATTTACCCAAATGTTCAGGCTCAAATCGCCCAACTTTTAATTCAATCGCGACCAAGCAATTCAAACCGCGATGGAAAAATAATAAATCCAGAAAAAAATCTCGATTGCCAACTTGAACTGGATATTCGGTGCCCACAAAACAAAAATCACGCCCAAGCTCAATAAGAAAGTCTTTAAGTCTATGTAGTAACCCCGTATGTAGATCTGCCTCACTATGCCCATTGGGTAAATCTAAAAATTCCACCATATACGAATCTTTGAATAACGCTGCTGCTTGCGGGTGGGTATGCTTCAATGCGGGTGATAATTTTGTTGAGCTTAGTGCTGTCCGTTCAAACAGGGCTGCTCTGAATTGCCTTTCCAATTCGCGCTTACTCCATTTTTCATTAACCGCCTGCCGCAAGTAAAACTCACGTTCTTCTTGGAGCTTACTTTGACCAAGAATAATAAGGTTATGCGTCCATGGTAATTGTCGCGCCAGTGGTGCGATAACTTCATTATCACAGTATGTTTCATAAAATTGACGCATTCGAAATAAATTTGAACGTGTAAAACCCTGCAGATTAGGTTGGGTTTTAGCAATATAATTAGCAAGCTCGATGACAACACCATCGCCCCATTCCGACGTTTTGATTTTTTTGCTGATGTGTTCTCCAATTTTCCAATAAAGCTCCATTAATACAGTATTGACCGCTTGGTATGCACGTTTTTTGGATGAAATAATCAGTTGGAGCACTTCTTTAAAAGCAGCACTATTTTCATGATTGTCGATATTTTTCTTATTCATAATACAGACCCTTCTGATGCACTCATGTTTTTATTAAGAGCACGATATACAGAAGTCCGGCCAATTTTTAATTGTCGCGAAATGTCCGTAGGCCTAATTTTTTCTTCCACGTGGAGTCGTCGAATTTCGTTATCATCAATCTTCTTTTTCCGCCCTAAATAAGCACCACGTTGTTTTGCCGCAGCAATGCCTTCAAGCTGACGCTCACGTCGAAGGTTGGTTTCAAATTCAGCAAACACACCGAGCATATCAAGAAAAGCTTTGCCGGCAGCAGTGCGCGTATCAATGGGTTGTTCTGTTGCTTTTAATGTGACGTTTTTTTCTTTGAGAGCATACACGATGTCTTGTAAATCTTTGATGCTACGTGCAAGTCTGTCCACGCGGGTGACCATTAACGTGTCTCCGTCATGTAAAAATTCGAGCAATAGCTCTAATTCAGTGCGTCCATTACGTTTTGTTCCTGATGCTTTTTCAGCGCGAATAATTTCACATCCTGCGGCACGAAGCGCTTTTTCTTGAAGTGCATAATCTTGATCTATACTTGATACACGAGCATAACCATAACAAGCCATGAATTTGTCTCAATGAGTTCTAGATGTCTTTAGCATAACGTTTCAAAATTAGGAAAACAATGCTATTGGGACAATAAAAACGTCTCTGTTTGTTGTCTCTCTGAGGTATACTTCAATGAGAAAAAGTTAAGCCTTTCCCTAACTCGTCTTACCCTGCTTGACGCCAGTCCAGACGTAATTTTTTATGTTTTTGCGCACAATCACGCAAATAGAGATTGATAAGCGTCTGATATGGGACACCATTATCTTCTGATAAGTGTTTAAAATAATCGATCGTATCTGCATCAAGCCTAATAGTCACTTGTTTCTTTAAGTCGTGTATATAAGGATTTTTTTTTGCCTCTGAAAAATCATATTCTTTTTTCATAAATCACCACCATGATATTGCATTGATTCTTTTTGAGTGGCTTTTCTGGCAGAGATTATGCGTATAACGCGATCATTTTTTCGGTAGCAATGAATGACGACGAGCATACGCGCTCCCACACTCAATCCCAGGATAATAAATCTGTCTTCATCACTCGAATGTTCCGGGTCATGAATAACCTTTGCATTTCCATCAAAAAACACACTTTTAGCTTCATTAAAGCTCACGCCATGCTTTTTTATGTTTGAATCTGCCTTGGCAGAATCCCAATCAAATTTAATATTTAACATTAATATAGTATAACTACATTGTAGTTTTTTTCAAGTATTTTTGCTTTACTGTGTCGGGAGCTAATGGTTTGTCCGGTTTTATACTGTTTAAAACACACAAGAAGTTGCTCTACCTCTGACACAGGGCCCACAGGGCTATACGCAGAGAGTAAGGTGCTCCTGCCCTATGGACTTGTGCATAGGTAGGGCTGTTCTTTAAATTTTTTAATCAGGGTCCAGAACTTATTTCTTTTATTTCTCGTTTTATTTCTCGTTTAAGCTGCTCTTCGGTTGGTAAGTGTAACTGATACTTACTTGCAAAAATTTGTTTTGCTTTATCGCCTAACATGTATTTTGCCATTTCTTCACTTTTCTCAGTACACAAGACCAGTCCGATCGTTGGGTTATCATCAGGTTGTTTTATTTCTTTGTCAAAGTAATTGACATACAGTTGCATTTGCCCAAGATCAGCATGTTTTAATTTGTGTGTTTTAAGATCAACAATAACGTAGCATTTTAATAAAACATGGTAAAAAACCAAGTCTGCATAAAAGTGATCACCATCAAACGTTAAGCGTTTTTGACGTCCTATAAATGAGAACCCTTTGCCGAGCTCAAGAAGAAATTGTTGGAGGTTGGTTATTAAGGCCTCCTCTAAATCAGACTCCACCAAACGATTGGATTCTGGTAGGCCAAGAAATTCTAAAATTAAAGGCTCTTTAATGGCGTCTTCGGGTTTGTTGATTTGTTGACCGTTTTTAGCTAACGCCAACACCCCGTTTTTATCCTTGCTTTTTGCCAATCGGTCAAATAACAAGCTGTTAACTTGGCGTTCAAGCTCCCTTCCACTCCAAGCGTTTTTTTCCGCTTCGAGCTCATAAAAAAGGCGTGCTTCAATACGATCAATGCGCATTAAGGTGCGATAATGGACCCACCCTAAATTTGGGCTGAACGATTTAGATTTACCACGCACTGCGTGGTGAATTGGAGAAGTGTCTTCATATGTTATATAAAATTGGCGAATATCCCGGAGTGTGCTTACCCCAAATCCTTTCCCATAGTTATCACATAATCGCTGTGAAAGTTCTTTTATTAAATTAGAACCATAAGCCGCACGGACTTGTCCTTTTTGTTCTGCTTCGACAATATCCCGCCCAATTAGCCAATATGCAGAGACCATTTCAGTATTTATTGAGCGTTGAACTCGAAGCCGCGCCTCTTCTATGTATCGAGTTGCTTGATGGTACAGGTCGTTTGTTATCTTCCTATATTCTTGGGGGAAATTTATATCTTTCATTAGATGACCTTTGGTTATCAGCGGTGGCAAGTCAAAACAACCACCCAGTGTTTGTTAATGACATTTTCTGGCGTAACAATGCTCTTGGATAGATTAAACATATCTATCATTTGATATTCGCTAGACGAAAACCATTTTCCTTCATAATCACCTAATAATTTGTAATATTGGCGTTCATTGCTTATGAAAAGTGCATCATCGTCATATCCCATGTTAGCGTTATCGCTTCGAAAGAAAGGGGGCTCTCCTTCAAAATTCGGAAAGTATTTTAAAAATACATCTAACGCCATTTTTTGTTTTTCAGTTCTAGAATCATTATTTAACCCGCCTACGCTTCTCTCAACAGGCCATTGATATTTTTCTTTCACTTCATTATCGAAGGTTTGTAATTTTTCTTGATCTAACAATCGGGTTGTTAACGTCCCAGTCCATGCCCCACCAACACAAAAAGAGTCATAAAAATCAGAATCAACTATATCTTTTATCTCTCCGGTAGCCATAATTGTGACAGCTGTTTTTCTAGCATCTAATGATGTTTTTGCCGTTTCATGCGGCACCAAACAAAGCATCCTATACAACATACAGAAGTATCACCTTAGGCCTAATCATTATCAATGACGAACACATTATATTTAACCAAGATCTTAATCAATCGAAAATACAGAAATAGCAATGCCAATAAGCCCCGTAACGAGCACACCTTGATAGAACCACGATGGCTGTCCAAACATTAAATGATTGCCGGTTAATTGGTTGGCGATGGTACCACCGACTGCTGTTGCAACCAACGGAAGAAGCAGGCTCCGGGTTGCCGATTTTAATATTTGCACGATGCCCGAAATCATCAGGAACCGACCCAAATACATTTTCACCACCACGAGGTCGGGGTTATTAAGATACTTGTTCATGCTCATGAGACCTACAAAAGCTAGTCCAATTCCAATGATGTTTCCGACGATGGGTCTTGCATTAAACATTCGAAGAATACGACCAAAAACCAAATCAAAAAAAGATTCTTTTGAGCGAGGTGTTTTAAGAAGTTTTTCGGTATCAACTTCCATCATGCCACCACTAAATTCGGTCATGGTGTTGTTTGCTTTGTAGGTGATATCAAACAGGTCTTTCTTCAGATTGTCGTATTCCTGTTTTTTTTGTTGTTGAGCAATCTCTAATTTTAAATCACGTATTTCTTTTTCGATAACATCCATGGATAGTTCCATTTTTTTAGTCCTTTAAAAATTCGGCATCGCCTATGGATTCAAAAACTTTTTTATAACTTTCTTCTTTTTCGATCGACTGCAAAGCATGTATCAGCGCACCAAGAATAACAGATTTATTAAATCCGTCGATTCCTGATTTTACTACAAGACCACCGAGTTCTATTTTTCGCCGGGTGTCTGCTCGCCTTTTCTTTAACTTCTCAAGTGCAAGCGAATTTTCTGCCCTGGCGATGCGTTGCTCTTGTTTCTTGATTTGATTATTTGTTTCCAATGTTTAGCTCTTTGGCAAGTTTCTTGAATGCGGTATTCAGCGTTTCTTTATCAACCTGGTCAAGACCATGATTGCATGCAAGAGAGCCGAGTTCTATTTTTTGTTTGTGTTGCAACTTAAGCAGCTTGTCCTTTGCAGATTCTATGATGTTAATAAGTTCTTGCTCTTTTTCAGATATTGTTTTCTTAGCCATCGTATTTTCCACCTCATGATTGTTGTTCTTAGTTAATTTTAGCATATATGTCAATTCATACCAAGATAAATACCCAAAAATACGAGCAAAGCGAAGTTCAATCAATCTCGAAGAGCGCAATATACATTCTAACGAATGTTTGCTAAAATCACCCTATGGCGATAGCATTTGCAAAAGTAAGTTTAGTTTCGAGAGCGAAAGGACATAGCGCAGTAGCCGCGGCCGCCTATCGCTCAGGAACATGTTTGACAGATGAGCGAACTGGCCTTGTTCACGATTACACAAAACGAACGGATGTTGTTTTAACAGAACTGATGATTCCTGAAGGTGCTCCTGATGAATTTAAAGACCAAGAATTTCTATGGAATAAGGTTGAAGTATCTGAAAGAAGGAAAGATGCACAGCTTGGAAAAGACCTTGTTTTAGCCCTTCCAAAAGAACTTAATCGTGAACAACAAATTGAATTTGTTAAACATTTCGCTAAAGTTAATTTTGTAGATGATGGCATTCCTGTTGATATATCTATTCACGATAAAGGCGATGGCAATCCTCATGCTCATCTCTATTACACCACGCGTCGATTAGATAAAGATGGCTTTTCAAAATATAAGGCACGTGATTTAAACCCTTCTTTTTTTAAGGGTAAAGTTATTGAAGATGAGCGGTGGAGTCAGAAATATCGTGACGCTCAGACTGAATTTTTTATTGAGCATGGCATTGATTTATCGGTTGATTTAAATCACATCATTCCTGAAAAGCATGAGGGTAAATCCCGGCATAGTGGTGGAAGTTACCTGAAAGAAGAGAACAAAATTATTCGTGAATCACGTGAACAAATCGCCCTGGGTGATGTTGATGAATTGATTCAACTCCTGTCTATCGAGCACAGTGTTTTTACCCGTCGTGACATTGAAAAACTCTTATTTAAAACCCTCAAAGAAACGACATCATCTGAACTTTATCTAGTGAAAGTTGAAGAGTTATTGTCGAATAAAAACGTGATTGAACTAGGTCCTGATGAGCGCGGGCATGTGACTTACACCACGCGAAATCATTACATGCAAGAAGCCAGCTTGCTTAAAGATGTTGAGCAAATGCATGCACGTAGAACGCATGATTATCAGAAACCGCTTGATGGTTTAATTACTAAATTTAAGCTGAACGAAGAGCAAAAAGAAGCCCTTTCGTTTATCACACAAGGCCATGATATTAGCCTTTTGGTGGGCAAGCCTGGGACAGGAAAAAGCTATTTATTAAAGCCCGTGAAAGAGTATTATGAGTCGAGTCATTGTCGTGTATTGGGCGCCGCTCTTTCAAGCAAAGTCGCGAAGGCGCTTGAAGATGATACGGGCATTCAATCATCTACGATAGCCTCCTTCTCCCATCAGTTATCCAACAAAAAGCTGGTGCTCACAAACCACGATGTACTTGTGATTGATGAGGCGGGCATGGTTGATTTTGCGAACATGGCCATGATTTTAAACGCAGCGAATCGCGCCAAAGCCAAAGTTATTTTAGTGGGTGACCCTCAGCAATTAAAGCCGATTCAAAAGGGTGAAATATTCCGAGGTATTGCCGACCGCGTGGGGTATATATCCCTGGATAATATCACCCGCCAAGAAGACCTCGGCGACCGAGAAGCAAGCCTGATGTTAGCGCGCGGTGAGGTTGATATAGCACTGGCGCATTACGATAAGAAAGGTGCGCTGAAGCTTATTCAAGAATCGCCATCCAGTAATGCCGTAAGCGAGTTAGTCCGTGATTGGGCTGAAACCATCACAACACCGGATGACATCAAATCTCATATTATCTTATCGTTCACGCGAGACAGTGTTTCAGAGCTCAATGAGCACGCACGTACCGCCTTACAAGCTAAATCGCAGCTCGCAACCGATGAATTTATTTACTATCGCGAAGTTGAGCACAAAGGCAGCGCGCTTCAACCGGGTGCTCAGGCTATTATCTCATTAACTGACCGTGAATTGGGTATCTCGGGTGGTGAGCAAGTTAATATTCTGAAGGTATCGCATACAGCCGTCACCGTGCAGCTTGATAATGGTCATACGGTTAACATCCCTGCTCATCTAAAGCATTACATTAAAGTCATGGGCAAGCGTGACATCGCACTTGCTTCGGGTGAACGCATCCTCTTTAAAAAGAATAATAAAACACACGGTGTTAAAAATGGCGATTTAGCAACGATTACCTCGATTAATGATGAATACCTTGAAGCACGTCTTGATAATGGTTCAACCGTTACGATTCCAAAATCCTATCATCACCTGGATTATGGCTACGCAACCACCGTTCATAAATCACAAGGCATGACGGTCGATAACACCAGCGTGTTTGTTGATAATAAATACTGGAACCGGGCCTTAAGCTTTGTCGCCTTCACACGCCATCGTAAAAAACTGTCCATCTATGCTGATGCAGGACAACATCCAGATTTAGATGCCTTAAAGCGCACCCTGTCACGCGAATCCACCAAAGATAACGTGATTGATTGGCCGCTCGACTTTGCCATACGCAGTGGATTTGACCCTGATAAGCTCGTGGGTCGCGCACTCAACCACATGGCCGGTATGGGTAATAAAATAAAAGAAAAATTCAATTACGTGGTGAATTACGAGGCCTTTGTTAAACAACGAAGCGCTCAAACACGTGATGATAATAAGCGCGAACTGCGAGGTATGGCAAAAGAAGCATCTAACTACCTGGATATTCAGTCTAAAGGTGCCAAGCTGCATCGAGCACTTGAGCGCGAATCACGTGAAAAAGGCGTGAACATGGAGTCGCTACCTGCTTTTGAGGAGCTTTACGCCGTATCACGTGTTCGTGATAAACAAGGCCATAAGCTATGGACAAAGTATGGTGACAAATTAGAGGGTATTAAAATAGGTTATCTCGAAGCCCAGCATGTTAAACTCACCTCTGGTTATCATGAAAGATATACAGCCGTGGTATTGGTCGCTAAAGTCAAGGCGGATAATCTTGAGGTCACGCCTGAACTCATGAAAACCTTAAATAAAGTTGATGTTCAAAGCGATTATGGTCATATAAAACGACAGGCCGATGCGAATTGCATCAAGCCTTCGGATTTAAAAAGTTTTATCAATGATAAGCAGCAGTCCTATCGATTCAACCTGCACGAGCAATTAAAAGAAGCACATCCTATTCTTGCCGAATATGAATCGAAGCTCTATACCCGAGAAAAAGTGAGAGGTTACCGAGCTGAAATGCTGGACAAAGAACTCCTTGATATAGCTAGATCTATTAAAGCTGATAAAAAACTTAACCCTTATATTAAAGAACACCTACCCGGGGTTTCAAAAGGGTTAAGTAACCGCATTGAACGCGGGTTAGATCGAGGTCATGACTTAGAGCGTTAAGTGTAGCTGACAATTAATAACAGCTACAGAATTACTGACTCAAAGAATCACATTGAGCAATCAGATGGTGTGACGCTGCGATACAATAACATCTCAACAGAGCGTTCAGGTGCCTCCTGAAAAAAGCTACCGTAGCTCGCCACAACTGCGCCTGGTGTTACATCATATTGGTGCAGTTTGTCCTGAACAGTATCGTAAGGCATAACCGTTTTAAGATGCCACAATGCATAATCTACGAATGGCTTTAATGTTACATCGTGAGCCGCTTTATCATAAAAACCAATTGCGTCATAAATTCTTTTTTCAGAGGGAATTTCATAGCCTTTCCTTTGAATTTCACCGGTCAACAATAATGCGCAAGTAAAATAAGCAATAGGTGTCTTCTGAAGCTCTATAAAACCAATAAGTGTCTCTAAAACATCAGGAACAAGATCAACAGGGAGGTTAACCTCGTTCATACGACGCCATCCATCGTCCTGATCGATAAGTGTTTGAACCTGTCCTACAATTCTATCAGCAATAAATTCTTGTACATGTACCGCTTGAACACTCTGGATATCCTTGGGTAAATCGAAGAAAATCTTTGTAATCGCCTCTTCTGTATTGTTCTCACGAGCAGCGGCGAAGTGTATATCATAGAGAGCTTTCTGAATGATATTATGAAGTTTAGAGTGCTTCTTAGCTAGGTTGCTTTCTAATACTGCATGACACTGCTCTACCAATGCTCGAAACTGATTGCGTCGCATCTGCTTGGGATTTAGTTTAGCCCATAAATCACGTAGCTTTTTATCATCGAACCACACCGTCAATACCTCATATAAATGAGTGAATGTGCGAGAAGAGCCCCCCCAAGTTTTATACTTGATCAAGTCGCGTCGAAAAAGATTCAGTCGATCAAGTTGAGTTATAATTGTATATGCGACAAAAGGATCTGATCCATCTTTAATTAAATCTAGCAGCATCCCTAAATACATATCTCTATCAGTGTACTGCGTGCACCTTTGTATGAGTTGAGATTGACTAAGCGCATTAACTGAGCGTAAAACACGTAACCAATCCCCGTGCGAAAATTGCTCTTTATGACTCCGGATAAACTGATTAAGTGTAGGTAAACAAAAGATATCATCAAATACTTCACGAGATACAAGCCTATGGTATATATCATCAGCTTTTAATTGCTCTTCCAGACCTGCTTGAACTGAACGACTTAAACTGAGTCGTGTATTCATATATTCAATTGCGTCATCAAGGGTTTCGTTAGGCAATAACGCTTCAAAATCAGCTTGCACTTGTACTGAGCTTGATTTAACACTATGTATATTTATAAATTCTAATAGCTTATTGATAAAGAGCAAGTGGTAAATGTCGCGGCGAAAAACACGCTGAACGTTACTTGGATTTTCCACGCAATCTAGACGTGAAAATAAATTTAAACAGGCCTCTATTTGGAGATCGTAATAAGCGTCCCTCCTAGAAGTGGATGCGTTGCGCTGTTGGTCATTAATTACTGAGAATAAAAAGGTTTTTTCCTCATCCCTAAGTGTCGATAAGCGTTCAAGTTTATTCAACAAGCGTATTCTATGAGATACTACACTCTCAGGCGTTCTCATTAATATTTCAAGTACTACGGCACCATGATTTCCTGATAATAATTCTCTAACAGAATTCAAATGGGACGTTGATTGCAATAATAGTTCCATTCTAAGAACGATATCTGACATATGGAAACTATAAATATTAGCAAAATCTAATTGCTCCAGTACTAAATCAAATATTTTTTCATCGTCACATATCTTTGTTAATTTGTTAATGCTAGAAATAAGATGCTCCACTTCTGAAGTGAGATATTGGGCATTTGGAGCGCTTAATTTGTTTGTCGAAGAACCCTCGATGTATTTCAATAGAACACAAATTAGCTTGTTTTTGCTCACATTAGGTGGTATTTTTAAGAGTGCCGGTAATGCAATTTCAACAAGTTTAGTGACTTTTTGTTGGCGCTCCTCCGATAATGTTTCTAATGCGGGATGAACTGAGGCTATAAATTGAGCTACGCCTATAGGATCGTCATTTCTGATAACACTTGCTATGAGGTTTTTTTGGGTCGCGCTCAAATTACCCGATGCTTGGTTTGGGGTAATCACATTTTCTGACACTAAAATTTGAAGAGCTTCAGGCCACTGATTAATTGTTTGTACAGATAAATAACTCTGTCTATCTAAATAATCACGAGCCTCGAGACAAACAGCGCGAATGGGTTGCGGATAACGAGTGTTATGGTAGGCGGAACGCAACGTTTTCTGATCTTCGGTTAAGTCAGCCTCATCTTTATCTGTGAAGCATAGATCAAAATTAGGTGTGTATTCAGAAAAAGTTGATAAATCAGCGAAGATCCAATTGTAGAAGAACCAAGTCCATGATGTATAAGCTTGCCTGAAAGCCTCACAAACCTCGGGCTCAACTGGTGCAGGTCGAGCTAAAGCAGAATGCAAGCGCCCTGGGAAAAGAATTTTTTTATACCAAGGAAGTTCTTGATAATAGCTTTTTAATTGCTCAATATTGTTGAGTCGCATCGCTTTGCTTCCCTTGCCCTATAAAATTTCAAAGAAAGTATAACTTAGACCCCCTTATCATGTCAAAATAATGCTCACTAAGTTATTATTTCACCTTTTTTGCTCCTTTGAATTCATTGAATGCTTCATGCATATTCAGCATGGATAGTCTCAAGCCCTTTATCTTCACTGACTTCTTGCGCTGCTACGGATGCCTGCCAAAAACAAAATGAAAAACCTGAAATAGACATAATGCCCCCTACAGCGTAACAGGCAACCGGCGCCACGGTGGTTACACCCAGCATTGGAAGAGCAAGTGCAATCAAACCAAGTATCGCGTAAGCAGCCATACCTATATTCATTTCTGTACTCATCAAGATATACGAACAAATCTCCCCAAAAGATGGTTCATCCCTCAGGTTAAACGCTAAATCCTGTCGAACACTGGCCTTAAAACGTTTTTCTGATAAAGCGATGTACTTAGATTTTGAGGCGCGTAGAAAGGCCAGGTATGCCGCTGAAAATGTTCTGGCGTACCGTTCTTTGATTAACTCTATCGCCTCACGATCGGGATATTTATCTTTGAATTCTTGAGCAAACAGGTGCGAGGAGGCATCCTCACATGCAACCCTCGCCAACGATGCAAAAAATGGATCGTCTTGCTGCTCCAGCCTCAATAAACCCTGGCTTTCATGCTCCCATGGCATTTGAGCGTTTCGCTTGTCATCCATGCTTTTTTTCAGCGCTATATTCTTAAGTGTTAGGCGAGCTGCATAACGATGTCCTTCGGTGGTATGTTCAGCCAGCGCTTCAGATGCAACACAAGCCAGCTCATAATCCTCTATGCCTTCTTGCCTTGATATTTCGTCATAGGCTACATACGCCGCAAACTGAAAGGTTTTGTTCTCTGCTGAGTCACTTTTAAACAACTCATAAGCAACCGTTGAGAATTTTCTAATTTGATTATTATTCATAGTTTATTTTACCTTTCGTTATGTACATAAAATATTTTATTGGGTTTGTTTTTTAAAACTTCACTCAAAACCTCAATAACTTCGAGCATGACCTGCAACTTCTTTTTGTTGATTTTCGTTGGCCTGACGCTCCGCAATAAGCGCACGCTTCTCATGGTGGTCGAAATCCGTCAGCTCAGCGCTCACGACGGGAACATCGACCTCGCCCATCACTAAATGCTTCATGTCGTGCTGCTTGTACCAGATGTATTGTTCAGCTTTGACAGGCGCTACACCTGAACGCATTACAAGCGATACTTTGGGTGACATCTTCATAACCTCATCGGGACGAAGCAGCGGAATGGCTTGGTAGCTCACATTTTTACTGTCACTGCTGCCTTGTTGTTGGTTAGATACCGAACGCGTGGTCACGCGTTGGGTACGTGTCCCCAGCATTTTGCTGATGAACTCAGCGTCTGATATATCTTCGGTGGTGTAGGCCACTTTCGTTTTAATATTGACGAAGGCCTTAGCCTCATCATGTGAGTATTTTTCATAGGTTTGTGCGATGTACTGGAACATCAGAATGCAACGTACCCGATACTCCCGGAGCAACTTCAAAGACCGTCTTACTCGGTCAATTCGCCCTAAAGATGAGAACTCATCAATCAAGCAAAGCAATGAATAAGGCTCATCGATGGGGTTCGGTATCTCACGTATCATCTCGGATACCAGCTGCTGCCAGAACAGCGTTAAGACAGGGCTTAACCGCTCCATGTCATCTTCACTGAACCCGATATAAATCGTGGTTTTTTCGCGCCTTAAATTCCTAATATCAAAATCACTGGCGCTTGTTGCGGCGTCCACAACAGGGTCATCAAATAACTCGAAATAACCTGAAAAAGTCTCTAAGATAGAAGAGCGTGTTTTTTCATGATTATTAATATAACTAAATCCATTGCGGTAAAAATCCGCGTCAAGATGCTCGGATTCTTCGAGCATCTTCTTTAACCATGTATCGAAGTCTTGTTGCTTGATGAGTCGCCCGACTTCGCCGAGGGTGGTGGGCTGTCCCGGTGTGTCCAGTAAAAACAAGATTAATGCCTTCAGTAATTTACGTGATGCACGTGACCAGATGGGGTCGGACTTAGGGTTATCCGGTATCATGATGTGCGCGATACGCTGAATATCCGTGATACGCTGAATTTTATCGGTTGAGATTAAATCGAGCGGATTAAACCGATGGGTCTTTCGCTCGGGGTGCGCAGGTGCCCAGCAGTAGCATTGATGCCCAAGCACTTGTTCGCGGTAGCCTGAAGTTGTTTCGAACAGCGTAAGTTTTACATCATTACAAACGACGGAGTCCGTGTAGTTGAAGAGATTCGGTATGGCGATGGAGCGTGTCTTACCGCTCCCTGTCGGTGCGAACACCAGGACATGCTCATCACCGTTCGAGTAAATGGGTGCGCCCTCTTTTTTACCGATGATGATGCTGGTCAGTTCACGCTTAAAAAACCCTGATTGGTATACCTCAAGAGGTGTTGCGAAATGTGCATCACCTAGCATGTCGTTTTCTGATGAAAATCGTTGGGCAAGATGAATCGCAACCCCGAGCCCCACTGCGAGAAACGCGCCCTGCTCAGACAAAATAAAGTGACGGTAAAGTTCTGAGCCGGGTCGGTGGTGCTGTATCAGACGTATGATTTTGGCAAGACCTAGCGGGTATTCTTCCCAGAAATGAAAGGCCACCGCGCCCAGAATAGATGTGACGGCAATAGCTGCCAGCGTGACGAGTAATACCTTGGTTGTGATGCGTGCTACCCCTCCTTTCATGATGGCCTCAAAACAAGCCCATGGCACGAGCACCGCCGCCATCGCGGCCAGTGATTCTTTCATGAATCCTTGGCTCATGGCGTATAAAAAGCTTCCGGGGTAAGGCACTTCATGCCATCCGATAAAATGAAAAGCTATGGCGCTGATGAGCTCAGCCGTCGATAAAATAATCACGAACATCGCGAAAGGATATTTTTCAAAAAATTTAAATAACATCGAAAGCTCCTTTGAAATAAACTGAATGGGTCTGAGGTCCTTCAGGTGATTTTTTAACCTGGATGATGATGTCAATCACCTCATCCAAGACCGCGCGTATTTCATCATCCCTCATGGAGGGTACGTTGTTCTGCTTGTACATCTGAATCATGCGCATCAACGCCACACGTGGGTTGGGGGCATGAATGGTGGTCAGCATGCCTTCGTGTCCTGTCGATGCGCTGCTGACTAAATCAAGGATTTCTTTGCCGCGCACTTCACCCATCAGGATTCGGTCGGGCCTGAGCCTTAGAGAAGCTTGCACTAAATCTTGCATCTCAAAGGTTGAAGATTGGCTGTTGGGTTTTTTAACCGCACAAAGGTTAAGTTGGTTTTGGTGAGGTATCTTCAGCTCATAGGTGTCTTCTAACGTGATGATGCGAGCCTCTGGCTCTATCCATGACGCACAAGCGCTGAGGTAGGTGGTTTTACCGGAGCCCGTGCCTCCTGATATCACGATGTTCTTCTTGGCCTTAACGGCTTGCTCCATAAACTCAGGCCAATCCGCTTGGTTAAACAAATCCAGTAACCTCTTATCAACATCAGTTGCATAAGCGTTTGCAGGTTTATTGATATCAAAGGGAATAGCTACGTCATAGAAGTTCGTTTTTCTATAATCCGGTAGCGACATTTGTTTGATACTTTGTCTCCGAATCGATAAGGCCATGTGTTTGGCCGCCGGTGGCATCACCAGCTGAACCCGCGTGCCGTCGTATAAATTACCTGACAATAATGGATTCTTCTCATCCAGGTTCTGTCTGTTCTCATTCGCAATGAACGTGAACAGATGGCGTAGGTGTGCTCGGTTTAACGCGGGTACATCAAAGCGCGTCATCACACCCCGTTTCTCGATGAACACCTCGCCCGGTTGGTTGATTAAAATCTCGGAGACTTCGTTATCTGAGAGCCAAGGAAGCAGGGGCGAAAGCAGCCCCTCCGAACCCGGTGCATAGCGTTTCTGTGCTACTTCCATACGTCACCTCGTATCGCTTGTGGCCCTTGATTCTGAGCTGTACCCACCCCTTTAAAATCTAAGTCATGGGAGACAAAGACGTTGATTTCAGCGCCCTGGTTAATGCTTAAGGTGGGCTTTATCGCACTGCCTGCCTGATACGATTGACCCGCTGAATTTTGAAAATTGTTCGCAAGCGCCGCTCGGTATTGTGAAGCACTGTTGTAGCGGTCCCGGCTGTCGCTCACGCCGACGGTTGCAGTGAACACCCCGAGCATGGACAAGAGTGCAGAGCTACGGAAGCGCTCAATGAAGTGCGTATCCACAAAATCAGCACCTTGGCCTGAGCGACCGATACGGTCAGAGCCTGGGCTGTTCAGTGTCACAATCACGCCGTTGCTCATGTGAATTCTGTTCCATATCACGAGTACACGGCTCTGACCTTCCACCACTTGAGAGCTGAACTGACCGACGAGGGTGGCGCCACGAGATATCAACTTGTTACTGTTTTTAAGGGAATAGATATCACGTGTCACAATCGCGCGGACCATGCCGGGTAAGTCTGAGTTAATGGCGGTTTCAAGGGTCGCCGAAATCATCTCGCCGGCGGGTACCGTATACTCAGGATGCGCGAGCTTACGTGCACTGACGATGGTGATGTCATCACTTTGAGCCAAGAACGCCTGGCCTGGGTCTTTGTTCGTTTGTGCAAGCGCGCTTACATCAGGGGCCGATGTGGTTGATGAGCCCCCCATCGCGTCACTTGAGCTTGTGCCACCTAACTCAAAACTGCTGGCGGCGTTCATGCGTAACCGCATGGCCTTGGTGAGTTTTTCTTCTTCCGTGCGGTCGTCAACAAAGGGCTCTTCATTGATTTCATGCGGGACCTCAGCCACCGGTGATGGCTTGGGCTTATTCAGCGCATGAATCAGCTCTAGGTTTTGGTTCAGGGTTTCTCGGCTGATTTGACTGTCATGGGCTTCACGTACCTCGGATTTAGGTTTGTTCGGCATGAATGCGGTGAAGCAAAGCCCCACCGCTGCCAACCCAATCAATCCAAGTTGATAAGGCTGCAAGCCTGGCTTCTTTTTAGGAGTCACCTGAGACGTCTTCGATGCTGAAGTCAGTGTGTCATTTGTTGATGGCTCATGCATGGCTTATCCCCTGTTATGACGAATGTTATAAATCGCATTGCCGTTGAAAACACTGGTCACCGCCTTGCCGTTTCTCAAAGTAAATTGAGGGGCTAAGCGCTGAACCACCAAATAGTTTCCTTGCTGGCGTGTGTTCACCACCGCTTCCGCGCCCGTTTTATCATCCACCGCAAAAATGGCCGGTACCGCTTGGTTCTTACGGAGCTCAAAGTAGGTAAAGGTGCCATCATCAAACACGTGGCTGGGTAGAATGGTTTTGTTACCACTGAACCGGTAGTTCCAGTTGTACTTCAAAGGCTCCTTCGCTTCGTTGACTTGGGCTTGTTTTGCCTTCAGCTCTGTTCGGAGCTTAGCCCGCTCATCTTCGGGGTAGACGAACTTGATGGCGTAGGTCTGGTTTTTGGTGTTGGAGGTCAGTGAAGTATTGCTTTTGATATGAAAGTAATACACATGCTTGTTGGTCATCACCGTCATGTTGGAATCTGAATCCAACACGGTTGGCTTCACAAACAACATGTTTTTAAGATGAGGGTGAAGTGTCACCATCCAGCCAGCACTGTCCCCGCCTTCCACATCTAAAACGTGCTCACCGGGTGAAAACATAATCTGGGTGGAGGTGAACGTCACACCGTTCAACGGCACCACTTGGTTTTCTTGAAACGCCACCCGCTTAATCCGGTTGTCGCTCGGAAAGCCTACCGGGGCTTGTTCAGCTAAAGCAGGTGAGGTACACGCTGCCATCAAGAGTCCTGCCATTAATCGTCTCATGTCTGCTCCTAAACGTTACGTACTTGTTTGGTGTAATTGGTGATGAGGAACCCGTCCCAGTTCTGCCAGCGTTCTGCTGGGTTCTCTGAGGGTTTCACGTACTCCCAGGAGACCAGCGCACTGTAGTGGTGCACGGTTTTTCGGGTGCTGTTCTTATCTACGTCCGTGAGGGTGAATACGATTTCAGCCACGTTGTGGTGGTCTTTAGCGACTGTTTTTTCGTTGAAGCTGACGTTATCCAAGAAGTTGATGTTATAAACATGGACTTCGCGTTTGCCTTCCACCCCGAGGGTGTTAATCGGTGAGGATTTTTCACTGCGGTCTTGCTCGGCCATGTAGGCTTTAGCAACGCTGTCGGTGGACAAGAGGTTCACCAGGTCGTATTGGGTACGGTAGGCGCTGACGTCATAGCTTTCGCGGCCCTGGATGTAGCGCACCAAGTCACTTTCGATTTGTGATTTATTGATGGATGCCTTCTCTTGGTTTAAGGGCTCAACACTGACGACACCGTTATCAAAGTGATGCACCATCATCGGTACCAGGGTTTGGACGTGTGCTAAGGCAAACACGGCGCTGACCGCAAGGATGTTCAGGCCCATCGATGAAAAGAAGGCGGCTTGATAACGGTTTCTGGATTGCTCCAAGGCACCGAACGTATCATCCGCCCAGGTACGTGCTCGGGCGAAATAATCCTTGGGGCCTTCGGTGTTTTTCTTCGAAGGCTTGGTCCATTTGTTTTTTTCTTCCGTGAACCAGGTACCGATGTTTTCTTTGACGTTCTTCATGTTCACTCTCCTCGCATACGTTTATGGATGGACGACATCATCTCGCCACCTCGTTTTAAAGCGTGACTACCTTTTTCTGCCATATCTTGACCGAACGCACGACCGGCGTTTGCGGCCATTTTTGATGGGTTCATACCCGCCATGTCCGCACCCTTCTTCAGCAGGCCGCCAGAGCTTGTCGCAGCCCCCATGGCGCCACCGATTGCGCCACCAATCATGGCTGAGCCTGTTCCTGTTGAGCACATGCCTCCGATGCTTTTTGCAATACCCACCACTTGCAAAATCAGCATCACGCAAAGGCAAGAAATAAGGAGTAGCGGTATCCAATCCACCGTGGTCATACCCACCGCTTGATTGAGGTAGTGACCACCGATGCTCCAATGAAGCAGGTGCATGCAAAGCCCCACCACGCTAGAGACCATCACGAGCACTAAAGAGAAGCCCACCATCTTATCCAACCAACGGTCAAAGTAGGTGCGGGTTTTATCAAACAGGGTGAAGCTTATAAAAAGAGGGGCCGTGGTCATGCACACAGCTATCATCAGTTTCGCTACGATGATTTCGAAAAAGGCCAAGCCCACCACGGTGATGCCTGAAGCCCAAATAATAAATCCGGTGAACGCGGGTCCCATATGCCTAAAGCTGCCCTTCTCCCAGGTCCAAAGTCCGACGCGAACCACTTCAATCAGTGCGGACTGCAAGGTGCCGTTGATGCCAGCAGCGCTGGTGATGCCATCAATTTTTGGAAGTGTTAATGGGGTGGATTTCATCATGGCCGCCCCAAGTTCGCCGGCCCCTTTCACAAAGAGCCCGACGAAATATTCTGAAAATACTCCCCAATTAAACGCCAACATGTAAACGATGCCGATACGCAGCACCACTTTTACAAATTCATCCATCGGCTTTTTAATCAGGCCCCGGGTGATACTGAAGCCTGTCAGCACAATGTAGAGCGCGCACATGGTGGCCACAGGCGCTTGCAAGGCCGAAGCCATCGCCTTGTAACCATCAATAATGAAGCTCTGCGTAATCAGGTCGATTTCTGTGCCTAAGCGAAAGATGAGCGTGGCGTAAGTGGGGATTTCCATTACATGTCCTCGTCAATGATGTTATACAACTTGATGTCCAGGGGCTCTTGTCGTGCTTTGAACGAGGATGGGTCTTTCAACTCAGCCAACGTTAAGTCCTTGAAGTCCGGTGTGGCTTTAGCCACCTTGAGCATCTCGTCATACACGGCGTCACAATCAATTTTTGTGGGGTTGCCCGTCATGCAGAAGCTGTACGCATGGCTTGGCTTGTACTTCACATGTAGCTTTTTACCCGCTACAGATGATGCCTTGATTAAAAACGCGAGGGTCTTCTCTTCAGGCTGCCGTTTCAGTGCGTCCTGATGGCAAGCGCTGAGTAAGGTTGCACTGGCGAGAACCGCTGCGGTTAATAGTTTTTTCTTCATGTACTTCTCCTTGTGATTAAACCTTGTGTGGACCGTTTATCACCAACCGTTGATGCGCTCGGTTTGGCAATATTTCCCGTAGTTCTTGCATGGCGCGTCCATGTCCTGGTGCGCCGCGCATGAGCTGATGGCTAAAGCCATCAAGATGATGCTGATGTGTTTCATAAATTCCCCTTGTGTTTTTTATCTGGAAGTTGGTTGAAGCGAGAACGTTCGCTCTCCGCCCAAATATCGTCTGCGGCGTTCTGTGCGTTTTGCTGGCTCATCAGGGCTTGCAGTTTTAAGCTCTGAACTTGGATGTAAGCAATCTCCGCCAAAAGGCGTGCATTTAAATCCAACGCACTTTTGGTGCCTTGGTTGCTGCTGCTCTCAATCTTGGCCGATAGCTCATGCACGGTCTTAATATGCTTACTGAGTTCATCAAAGGCGTAGGTAGTCTGAACCGTCACCGCTTCGTTGACCGCGCGTTTTTTCTTGTACTGCTTCAGATTTTCTTTGCTTGCGCCTTTGGCGAACTCATCATCACTTAAGAAATCGTTGTTCTTCTCATACGCTTTGACCAACGCGTCATAACGGGCCTTGTTGCCCCCGGCGAGGTTCTGCAAAGCGTCTTCCCACGTCTCCGGGGACCACTGACGGTTTTTTAAATCCGCAGCGGTGTTTTTCAAGTCACCCAGGCCGTAATGGCCTTCGTGCAGCTGCTTCAACTGACTCGCTGTATCAAGATGCGCCTTCCCTTGGTCGTAAGCCTTTTTCATTTTGGCTGTCTGCTCTTGAAGCTCTTTAAATTGCTCAACAGCCTGCAAAAGCAAGGCGGCATCAGACACACCGAGAATATCTGCATGCACCAGGGTTGAGCCCAGCAATAAGGCGATACCTAAGACCGTTTTCTTCATCGGCTTCGCTCCAAGAAAAGGTCGATGGATGTGTGGGGTGATCCACCCTGCTCAACACAGATGTCATCGAACAACTTAACGCTCTGGGTGTTACCCGAGAACACGCGCAGCTCATCTTTCAAGTCGCTTAAATCAAGACGGCACACCATGGAGCCTTCACTTTTTTGCTTGTAAAGCATGAGTCGTGACGCAGGATTTAAGTGCTTCACCGTCTCATATTCAGACGGGGTTAAGTTCAGTCCCTGCTCGTAGGTCTCGCGTGAGGCATCGGGGTTCGGGAAATACAGGCTGGTCGCGAGGCTATTTAAAATCATCGGCGAAATCGGGGCGCCCAAAACACTCTCTGGGGTCTGGGTCATGAAAATGAAGTGCCCGTTCTTTTTACGGATGCTCGGCAACCAATCTTTTAATACACGCTGCCAGTACGGCGAACCAAAGACCTGCCAGGCTTCATCAATCACAAAGGAGGTGAGGCGCGAGCCGTCCATGCTTTGTTCCATACGATGCAAGATGTAGGCGTACACCGGGGTGGATACAAGCACCGACATCTCGGGCCTCATCAACCAGGTCACATCAAACCCGACCTTATCAAAATCAAATTCAAGGGCGTCTTCATCGTTATCAAATATCCAGGCGTATTCACCTGCGCTGCCGTTGGACCCTTCATGCAACCAAAGGCTCAGCTCAGGCCAACGCTCAAATGAGCGCGGCAGGCACTGCACAATGTTGCTTAATTTTCTGAACGGCTTATCCAACGAACCAAAGGCGTAATCAACACACTCAGCAAGCGACTCGGCTATGTCTGCTGGAAAATCAATCTCATCAGGCTTTCTCACCAACTCTTTCAGCCACGCTTTAACAAAGCCTCGGTTCTCTTGGGTATCCGGTAGTTGAAACGGGTTCATACTCACCTGGTCTTGATACTTCGGTGATATCACGGTGTACGAACTTTTAGGTGCAGATAAAACATAAATCTTAGAGGCCTCATCTCGGTCAATGAAAAAGCTGCGTTGGCCGTAACGCTCCATCTGCGCGTCCATGAACGAGACCAAGACGTTTTTACCGGCGTTGGTGGCACCATAAATAGCGGTGTGCCCAGGTGCCGGGTTGGTTTTAGACGATTTACCGTGGTAGTTAAAATACACCGGTGTTCGAGACTCACTTTCAAGCAGGGTTAAGGCTTGGCCCAAATGGTTTTCATCGTAGAATCCGGTTTTGTAATTATGGAGTGAGCAGAAATCAACGAAGCTCTCAGACGTAATCAGTGCCGCTCGGGTAATTAAATGCTGGTTCGCTGGAAGCTGTGCCCAGAAGGCAAGTTCGGAGCCAAGGCTCTCGCGGGTTAAGGTCGTGTTCGAGTAGCTGTACGCCTTCACCGTCTCACGCATGGCCGACTCAAGTTTTTCTTGGCTGTCGGCAAGTAAGAGTACGGTATTATGATGAAAGCCTAAACGTGAAGACTCACTGGCTACATCATTCTCCAGTGAACTTAAATCCATAATCTGGCTGGTCGCTAAATCTTCGGCATTCATCAGCTTCCCACGCTTTTTAGCAATCGCTTTTAACGCGGCGTCTCGGGACTCAAACGCAAATGAATGGGTGGTGATGAATTCGCAATCCAGGGTTAATAACGGGTCAAGGCACACGCTGCCGGTCGCTTGGCCGTATTTCTTAATCGACAACATCACCCCAAACCGCGTGTCATCGGACGACACCCCTTGAAACTGAATGAAGTCGCCGAAGAACAAGCGTTTAGAACACAGGTACTGACTGAGGTTGCCTTCGGGGTAAAGTTCTTCCTGTGTCCAGGCATCAGGAATGCTGGTGGCCATCGGTGCGGCGTAAGCCGGCATCGCAGGATGGTTCACGTCCCCACCGTTCGGTACCAACGATAAGAACTGCATCAATTCAGAATAACCCAGCGCTTTATCTCGGCTACCCAAGCAATGCGGTTTAAATACGGCAAGCATGGACTCCAGTTGTTGCACCTTGGTGCTGAGCTGGTTCATGCGCTCATCACGCTGCATCGCGCGGTGGTCAGGTCCCAAACGGTTACGAAGACGTTCAAGCCCTTTCATGCCTTTGGCGGCTGTGCCTGAAGTTACACCCTTCAGCACCACCGTGATGTAGATGGTGTTGCGATACAGGTTCTGATGCTTAAACCGTGCATGGTAGGCATCATTCACACGGCGTGAAAACGGTGAGGTAAACTCGCCGTCCAGCGCTAAGCTCGCCAGCGAACGATGGACCGTGGTGTACACCATGAATTCTTCGCTAAGACCAAGCAGCGCTTGATGCAACTGACGACTGGCTTGGTTCAAAGCGTCCGGTCCTTCGGTCACAAAAGGCAAGCCTTCAACCTGAAGTACAGACCCAAGCTCACCCGTCTTGGTCTCAAAAACCATCGGTGAGTTCAAGTGTGTGTAAGGCATCATGCTTGAGACATGAAGCTCCTGACGTGCAGTTTTCAATAGTTTAGAAAGGCTCATAAGAACGTACTCCCCAAATGGATTTATTCAGCATGCTGGGTAACTTCAGCAGCTTTTTTACAATGACAAAAAGGCTCGCGTCATTTCTGCATATCATCCAGCCCACCGCATGCACCGGTATAAAAATCAGGCCGTACAACAGGTTGCCCATCACAATGAATGCGCACACCGAGAGCATCAGGTTAAAGCCGTGGTAGTCCAGGGTCACACCACCGCTCATCGCAGGTCGGGTGAGTGCTGAAAACACCCTGTTCACATCCATCGTGTTATTGCTCATGACGTCCTACCCGGTTAATGTGGTGAATAAAGACGAGCCGCCGAAAATAATGCCGAGGCCCACAAGAATCATCACGAACTGCTCTTTAGGCAGCTTGTTTCTTGCAAGGCAAAGGTAGCCCGACCCCACAATCGCCATGACTCCTATCCCTTTCGCCAATGGCCCCTGAAGAATGCTGAGGCCCTTCGTCAATACCGAATCAATACTTGCCGTTGCGTGACCCACACCCGGGACCATCAACAGTGATAAGAACCCGTAGCGCTTGATATGACCCAGTGGCCCTTTTACATCGGCGATTTTTTTCTTGAGTTTTTTTAACATCTTGCTAGAAACCGTCATCTCGTATACTCCACTCGTTAGGTTGTTCATGGTTAAAGTCTCATCGTTGCAATGCGTGAGCAGGACGCTCAAGCGCTGTCATCGAACGAGACTGACTGAAGGTGTCGCTCTGCTGAATGTCAGACACCACCAGCATCGTGAAATACATCACGCCGAGAGACGCGGTCAGCACAACAAACGACGCCATCATCTGAAAACCTTCTTTCAAGGGATGCATCTTCTCGTGACGAACGTGCGCATAATCCCTTCTCGAAAAACTGCGGTGAGCCATCACATGACCTGCTACTTCTGAGTAATTAACTTGCATAACACCCTCCAATCACCTTATTTAGGCTGCAAAAATCCCTGGGCACTGATTTACCCAATTTTTTTTACAACATCCTTAGAAAATCTTGGTACGTTAGGCCCTATCCATCAGACCTACGTTTTTATTAAAAAAGTCCTGCAAGCGTCTCAGCGAGACCCTCTTCGAGCACAGGTTTTGCTTTATTAAATGACAAGTTCGTGCGCTCAGGGCTCGACACAATCCGTGTACAATAACGCTGATAGTGGTTCGGGCTTGTCTGCTCTGAAATACGAACATCCGTAACCAGAGTATGATTCACGTTACCAACCACAGTATCCGCTGCAACACCCGCCAAACTACCCGCAAGTCGTCCACCTGCTGCATTTGCAAAACCGGACAATGCACCCAGTGCTGCGCCACCTGTCCCACCAACCGCCGAACCATACCCATCTTTTAAAACAAGTTGGCTGGACGCTAAACTCATCTTCCCCACACTCATCACATTCGCTTGCAGCAAGTAGTGTGCGCTGATTGGGTTGCTGACAACGCGGTAGCCATGTTCAGCCAAAGCCATCTTAAGCTGAGGGGCGATATCCATCGATTTACCCGAGGTGTTCTTAACCGACACATGAATCGTTTTCTGCTCCGGTGAAACTGGATCTAGAAAAATAGACTTGCTCAAGTTCGACTTAGTCTCTACATGCCGTGGCTGTGGCTCCATCTGTGTCGCAGCACAGCTCACTAACAAGGTTGTGGCACAAGCGGCGCTTAAAATCTTAACTACGTTTCCTACTGCCTTCATCTCTCTATCCTCTTAATTAAAACCTTAGTTATGGTTAAATCGTACGTTGCTATCACCCTGCCGAAGCAGCTCCGTTCTTAAAACCGGAATCGATCGTGGTGCAGATATACCTACTTCAACTTCTCCGTTCTTGTTGTTCAGAATAATGACTTGGACGTCGTCGCTTATCATGAATCCCTGGCCCTTCTTTCTTGTTAATATCAACATTTTTATTCCCCTTTTTATTATTTAATGATTGCTTAACATGTCTCTGCTGCTTGCCCGCTCATAAACGTTTCAAGCTTATCTTCCATCTCTGTAATCCGAACCTGCGCTTCCTTCACGCACTTCTCAAACGTGGCCTTCGCATGCTCTGGGGCGCTACGGCACAAACGTTTAAAATGCGTTGCTTCCGCATGTGCGGCTTGTAAACCGCTGTTAAGAACATCCAGTTTATTCGACCGTTTAATATCTGCCTCAACCACCATGCCTGAAGGACGCTGCCACTCACCGCGCTGAATCACGACACGTATAGCATTAAGCTTGTGTGCAAAGTCGCGGCCACACGCTTTAAAACAATCCTCGCTCAGCAAGCAGTGCACCACCTCGTCTCTCAAGCTAGCTTTAAAAGCGTCGTCAACGGAAAGGCTGTTAATCATCTGCGTTGTTCGTTGCTCTTGAGCTGGCGTTAATGTGTCACCAATACGTAGCTCGGTTCCTGGTGAAGCAATCGGTGTTGGGGTTGAAGTAGGTTTTGCAGTTTGTTTTTGGGGAGAAGAAAAAGCAGCAGCAGAAGATGCTGGGTTAGCGCCACCAAGCTCATCACTTACCTCTTTGCTTGCTGCTGCTTGTTTTTCTTGTTGTTTATTATATTTAATATTTATTAAGGGCGGGTTTGCCGGGGCCGAACCGACCGGCGCCGGGTTTTCCGCTACGAATACTTTTACCGCTGACGTGTTTCCAGGCTCGGGGTTATAATGCCCATGATGACTGGGTTGTTGGGTTTCTTCAGTAGATTCCAAAATAGGGAGCTCATGCACAACATAATCGTACTGACCAAATCTTCCAGTGGTGTTATCTCGATCATGCTCGACGGTAATGAAGCCTTTATTTTTAAGTTCATTAAGTAATGAGCGAACGGCGTCTCGGCCATTGGTCGCGTGGTTCACGAGATCGCGAACACAGACTCTCCAGTCATGGTGCATGCCCATGAGGTATGAATGAAGGCCCTTAGCGCCCCATGATAACTCCGCGTCTTGCAGGCAAGTTTTCTTGACGACAAGAAAATTGCTATCCCTTCGCTCTACTCGTAATACCGTCACAACCACTCCTCCTCACTCGTCCTATTACAGAAATCCACATCCCAATAACCACTTGCAGCCATGCTTGCCTTATCTTTTTTGTTTTAGATTGATTAGTAACCCCGTTAACTGGTACAATTTAAAGAGTTAAAAGGCATGCACTACAACCTAGAGTGTAATTTAACACTTTAAAGGGTAGGTATCAATAGATCCCTGCTACTTTATTTTTATATTTTTTAATTAACCTGAGATTCAACTAATAACAAAGTAACTTTATGAATTATATTGGCGAGAATTTAAAACACCTCTTAAAAAAAGAGGGAATAAGTGAAAGTGAATTATCAAGGCGGCTTGGGGTTGCCCAGCAAATCATTAATAAAATCATTTCTGGCACAAATCAAAACCCTAAAATTGCTACACTGATTCCTATCGCCAATTATTTTAATGTCCCATTACATAACTTTATTGAAAACCAGCTTGTTAACACTAAAAATATCGCTGGTAAAAATCAAACCCATCAAATCCCATACATAGAGTTCAGGGAAATAAAGAACTTAGGCATTGAAGAGGCTGTTTCTATTACAAAAAGATACATATCTATTGACGCAGATAAAAAGAAAAATTATTTTGCAACATCAATGTACGATGATTCCATGGAGCCAAAATTTGCCAAAGGCACCGTCCTTATTTTTGACAAAACTGAATCCGTTATTAACGGGGACTTTTGTTTACTTAAAGGCGATAATAATCATTATATGTTTCGGCAAGTTCTTATTAACTCAATGGATAAAAAATTTATTAAATGCCTTAATCCAGCCGAAGAAGATTTTAGCGCATTACCTTTACCAATAAATTTTTACGTATTGGCCACCCTCTTAGAAGCAAGAACTATTTTTGGCTCATAATTGAAGAAAAAGGATTCAACACAGGATTTTCTGTTATTTCATGCTCTTTTCTTTTTAAGATGTACGCAATTAAACTGGCGGGCCATACAGCAACAAGCCCATAGATTAATTTAAATAGCAAAGCATTCAACATGACCAACATTATATTTCTAGCTGGCATCATCCCAAAAAAAGTCATAAATCCTGCTATGAAAGTTGCCATACCCTCACTAATGGAGGATGCCATAAGGCTCCTGAACCAAAAATATCGACCTTTTAATTTAAACTTCCATTTTGCAATTAAATAAACATTGAGAAAAGAACTAACTAAATATCCGACAACACCTGAGTTAGTAAATCGCAACACATGGCCAAGAACTAAATTAAATTGCTCTTTTAGATTCCAAAATTCAGGCGAAGGAAATTCATTGACAATAGTTATTAATATGGCAAATAAATACCCACATGCAATTGATTGCCAAATTAATTTTTTTGAATTTTCTGCCCCATATAGCTCTGAGTAAATATTTCCCAAAAAAAATGTAAACGTATAAATGAGCGTTGACCCTGGCTCTGTAACACCCCAGATGATTACTAATTTATAAGCCATTACGGTTGCTGCCATCAAAAAAGTAACATAAATCATGGATAAAAAGTTCATGTATTTAAATTCTGTAGATGACTTTTTTGATATGTCTTTGTTTAAATATAACTTATTAAATTTAACGTTCATAGTTAACTCATATTATTAAAATCTTGCATTGATTGTTCCTGAACGGCCGTAGATATAATATTTATCATATCCATCTTATTGATTTTATTTAAAAGATCATAATTCTGATATGCTTCTATAGCTCCCATCTGAAATTTTTCTGTAGTAAAACGATTCCAAAATAAAAAAATAGTCTTTCCTTGTTTGATTTGTTGGCTTTGTATTAAAATAGGAGATTCATAGGCCTCATTAATATACTTATGAAAAGACAAGTAAGTGATCGCCCTCACATCACACGGAGAAAACTCGACTAACAGGGAGTCATTAAAAATAATTTCATCCGGTGTATATTGTATAATCTGACTTTTAATTCCATTAACTAAAACATCAAGTTCTATTCCATCATTCTTTAAATACACATCCAACAATGCCAATCTAAACATTCGATGTTTTTTAAATCGCATACACCAGGCAATTAATGATTGAGTAAATTTCGAACCGTATTGTATTTTTATGCCATTTAGATTCATTAATATACCTCAAATGCCCTTTGTATTTTATGGGCTGGAAATCCATGAGCTAAACAAACAGATAATAATACACTGGCTTTATGAGGAGAAAATTCTGAGGCTACAATAAATCCATATTTATTATCATAAGACGCGTCAATATTTGTAATGCACAGCCCTGAACGAGCGCAACGTACAACGGAAATACCGTTCAATACTGCCTTATTAAGTAATGTACTTATTTCTTTTGTTTGGTATCCCTTGCCATAACCAGCACTTACTATGCCACTAATTGATTTACTATTAACCAGAGAGCCAAGGTAATCTATATCCATACCAAAATGAGCATAAATAACTGCTGTCTTAGGAAGGGACTTCATGGCGCGAATTGAAAACTCACTATTAAAAGTACATTTGTTAGTTGAATGCATCCGTTGATGAAAAACACCTCCAACGACATACCCTATGGTTCCTACTCCATCATTAGAGAAATCATTTGATATTCCCGGTTTGCTTTTTGTAGCCCATCTTGACGAAACCACAGCATCATTAAAGGTAACAACCACCCCAAGATCTTCGGATAGCTCATCTTTTGCAATAACAATGGCATTAAATAAATTCTTTTTACCATCAAATGCCAAGCTATTTTGTGGGAAATGAGCCCCTGTAAAAACGATGCTTTTTCGCGTTTTAACAGTTAAGCCAATAAAATAAGCAACATCTTCCAATGCATTAGTCCCCATTGAGACGACTAATCCGAATACATTTGGATCTTCTACTATTTGTTGAATTTTATTTCCTAAGCTCAAAAGATCATCTGAACTTAATTCGTGACTAATCGTATCAGAAAAGCACTCATAAACAATTTCAGTTTTTTCTAAAATAGGCAATTCATCAAGAAGTGAACAAAGAGCACCTCCTTTTTTAGTATAAAATTCATCTGTGCTTTTGTGTATATAACTTGTGATCGTTCCACCCAGATCCAATACAGTTATTTTTTTCATCAATATCCCAAGGTTTATGAAAGCCATTTCAAAAATAAAAACATTAGATAGCGCCGGCTAGATATCATCTTAAAATATAAGCAATCCTGCTATATAATAAGCTATTTCACCATCAAAAACATCAAATTATATCACATTCGATCACTAAAGACCCACTATTTTCATGAGGAATCAATTCAACAAATAATCACACAATGAAAACTCCTGTCCAGCATGAGCAATCCGGGATAATTTCGGCACTAACAAAAACGGGATGTTCGGCGAACATACCTGACAAGAATCGATGATCACGTTCGCAAGAATACCCAATATACTCATGAACGTTTATAATCAAACGCACGCTAAATGCCTCATATAATATTTATATAGTGCCAAACGTATTTTAGGAAAAATAATCACAATATCTACTATCTCCCAACAAAAAGAATCCAACTCTATCTATTTTTGTAAGGTATATTAAATTATGAGTAACACGGAAGTAATAAAACTGGGCAATCCATTATTAAGATTGGTTTCTAAATTAATACCTGATAATGAATATGGAACAAACGAGTTGCGCCGTTTATCTGAAAAATTATTCAATGTGATGAAAGTAGAAAGTGGTCTTGGCCTAGCAGCTCCACAAATTGGCATAAATAAACGAGCTATTGTTTTTGGAATGGAGCAGCATCCTGCTCGCACAGATTTACCCCCCATCCCTTATACTGTGTTATTTAATCCATCTTTCGAACCCATAACAGATGAAACATATGCTGATTATGAAGGGTGTTTAAGTGTCGGCTCACTGAGAGCCAAAGTATCTCGATACAAATCCATTGTATATCGTGGCTTTGATGCAGAAGGAAGCTTAATTGAAAGAGAAGTCTCTGACTTGCACGCTCGGGTTATACAACACGAAATAGATCATCTTGATGGAGTAATATTTTTAGATAGAGTTACGGACTACCACTCGATGGGATTTCATGATGAATTAACTTTAGCTGGAACCTTTAATTCGAGGGAGGCTGATTAAGTATATGTTTAAAATATCAAAAAAAATCATGATCAGTGGCGCTATTGGGAATGCATTAGAAATGTATGACTATGCAATATGGGGACTTTTTTCCATATATCTGACCAAAGAATTTTTGCCACCACATTCAAATTTATCAGATATGTTCTTTCTTTTTTTGCTTACATACATTTTAAGACCCATCAGCGGTTTTGTTTTTGGCATTCTGTCTGATCAATTGGGAAGAAAAAATATTTTAACATTTTGTATTTTCATCATGGGAATCTGTACGACGGCGGTTGGATTTATTCCATCTTACCAAAGCATCGGTGTTCTCTCTGTTTTTCTCTTATTATTTACTCGATTAGTTCAAGCCTTTGCTGTTGGCGGAGAATATATTAGCTCCGTGTCGCTTCTGATTGAAAGTTGCGAAAAAAGCAAACGGGGTTATTTTGGATCTTGGGCTGCTGTTGGCGTTAATGCTGGTATATTAGCAGCGTCACTGGTTGCCTCAGCACTGATTTATGCTATGAAGCAAGGTTTAATACCATCATATGGATGGCGTATAGGCTTTATTCTTTCATTCATTACTATGATTGTAGGCTATTGGATCAGAAGTTCTATTCCTGATAGTTTTGATTTTATTATTGAAAATGCGCGTAGAGAAAAAAGACCTTTTTTTGGCATTGCAAAAGAAACATTTTATGGCATAAAGAAGAGATTTGCTGAGTCTTTAGCTGTCTTTGCGTTGGTATGGTTTGGTGTTACTGCGACCATGATAGTTTTTATTTACGCACCCATCCATATGACAACAGTCAATAATTTGTTTAATTATCAATCTCTTTTAATTAACTCTATCAGTTTAGTTTTATTGATTATTTTAATTCCTATCTTTGGAATTTTGTCTGATAAATATGGCCGTATTAAAACGCTTTTCATACCAAGCCTCGCTTCATTAATCATGATTGTTCCTTATTACCTATCTATATCAACCGGTAGTTTTTATCAATCACTTGTTGCGCAATTAATAATAGCAATTCCTTGCGCAGGGATATTTAGTATTACACCTGTAATTATTACTGAAATATTTCCTTTGAACATTAGGTGCTCTAGCACAGGTTTTATATACTCACTTGCGATTTGCTTTGGTGGCGGTATTACCCCGTTAATTGCTTTAAAACTTTCGAACAGCCTTTCTGGTGCTTATTCGCCAGGGTTGCTTCTCATGCTACCGGGCTTGTTAAGTTTAATCTCATTATGGGTATTACAGACTAAAAAAAATGCGGGTCTTACGACCATGACCCCTGCATGATTTGTAGCCAGGGAAATGTATTAACACCTCCCTGGGAACCCATTTTAAAAAAAGCGCACTAAACTATGTCTCATATAATTTTTAACGGACAAATTATTTTATCCGAAGCACCATGTGTCAATGTTTTTGATAGAGGTTTTACGCTTGGTCACGGGTTGTTTGAAACGATGCTAATCAAGAATGGAACCATTCCGTTGTTGCCGTATCATTGGGATCGCTTACTGACTAGCTCTTGCATACTTGGGATTAAATTGCCCTTCACCTATTCAGACCTCCAAGGCATGACCACCGATATAATTTCTAAGAATCAATTATTAAATGGCAAAGGAAGCCTTCGATTGACCGTAACAGACGGAGTGTCAGAACGAGGGATACTTGCAACTGGTAACCCCACACCGTCATATACTTTAACTTCGGCCGCCCTGCCAGAAAAAAAACGCCACTCAATGAACGCAGCGGTCGTGGAAACACGACGAAACGAGCTATCAATGGCATCAAGGGTAAAAAGCATTAGTTATTTAGACAACATTCTTGCTAGAAAAGAAGCGGTTCTCAAAGGTGCTGACGAAGCCTTCCTTTTAAATTCGAAAGGGTTCCTAGCAGAAGGATCTGTGTCTAACGTCTTCATCGTAAATAATAAAACTGTATCGACCCCTCGCATTGACGACGGAGCTCTTCCTGGAGTTGTTAGACACGTTATTTTGAATGAACTAAACCTCAGTGAATTAACAATCAAAGAAGAAGAAATTTCATTAGAAATGCTATTAAATGCGGAGGATATTTTTATAACCAACGCATTGTTTGGAGTCATGCCGATTAATCAAATAAATGATGTCAAAATTTCGAATAATCCTGGTATTTCATCGCTTATTTCGAAAAGATTAATAGAACGATTTGATTACATTTAGATGGCCATGAAAAAATACAATGTGGCACTTACACCACAGACAAACACCAATTATTTTGATGCTTTAGTCTCGGAGGCAAAGCCCTATACGAGTGGTTTCTGTATTGGTAGTAAATCTATTCCCCATATTACGATATGTCAGTTTTTCATCGACGCATCGAAGATTGAAAACATTTGGCATGAAATATGTAACAAAATAGACCACGCCTCTATGAATATTTCTTTTGAATCATATAGCAATATTACCTTTGATGATGAGATTTATTGGCTTTCATTACTACCAAGCGAGACGGATTATTTATTTCATTTATTTGATATTGTGTCCGATCATGTCACGTCTATCAGAACAGATAATTACGACCCTCACTTAACCTTATTTAATTACATCAAGAAAAATCATGATCTCATTCAAAAGGTTTTAGTCCCCAGTCTCTTTATTCAAACAAAATTTGAACTTACATTGGGTATATGCGATGAATTAGGCCAGATTAAAAAAATAATCCTGCGAACGTGAACACTGATGTAGGCAGTGCTTCTAACCCGCTCATAGATGGCGCTAAAAAAACTCCAGATCAATCCAATATCTTCGCCATATAATATTCATCCCGATAGATCCCATCGACACAGAGGGACTTCTTTTTGGTCCCCTCAATCTCAAACCCCATCTTTTGATATAAAGCAATAGCCGCCTTATTGTGACTCATGACGGTCAAATCTAATCGAGTGATTTGATGCTTTAAAGCCCAAGCAAAAAGGGACTCAAAGAGCCGGGTTCCGACACCTTGGTTCGCGTAAGCCTGGAGGACAGCAATAACAATGTAAGCCGAATGACGGTTTCTTTTAAACATTCCGCCATTAACCATTAGGTAGCCCACATGCTTACCATCGTCTTCGGCCAAGAGAGTGGTAGAATTTTCCTGGCTCAGGATATGCTGCACGCGATTTTGAGTCTGCTCGATCGTAACGGCTGCGGTCTCACCGGGCTCACACAGCAAAAATTTTGTTTCGGTAAGCAAGTGTTGCCATGTTTGATTAAACTCCTGACTGTCTTTGATTTCCATGATTCGTATTTTAATCATAACAGCTTGATTCCACCTCTCTAAAATGACCCATGTTGGTGATTACTACACTTGTCACCACGCATTTTACGGGCTAAAAACGCGTACTACAATATCAAAATACTTCTATTAAAATACGGTTAATCGAATAACGCACCTATCAAAGCCCCTACATCGTCATGAATGACAGGGATATGCGCATGTTCTTCCATGACAAATCCTTGTTTATGGCAGTGGCTCATGAACGCAAACAAATGATCGAAATACCCACCAACATTAAGAAATCCTATACGCTTTTTCATTTCGCCAATTTTGATGGCATTCCACGTTTCGATCGCTTCCTCAAGTGTACCAAGACCGCCAGGCATGACAACAAACGCATCAGATAGATCTTGCATCATTTTTTTTCTATCCTGCATGGACTTCACAATATGCAGAGCATCTAAGTTCTTTAGTGGCTTTTCTTTGTCAAGAAGGTGTTCAGTAATCACCCCGACCACACACCCACCCTGCTCTTTAACTGTTTTCGCCAAAAGGCCCATTATTCCAAGACTCGAACCACCATACACAAGGGTGAGACCCCGCTGGCAAATATGATTTGCAAGTTGAACCACTTTTTCTTCAAGCGTGTTATCCAATCCAAAGTTGGCGCCTAAATATACGCATACTGATGGCATGAAAACCTCCCTAAAAGCACAAGAATTTTATTTCAAAATTAATTTAATGATGGTTTACAGTTTTTTTTTGCAATAATTGTTGGAAAAACACATTGGCTGTCATAAATTACCTCTTGAACACGAAAACCCACCTGCTCAAGCTGATGAACAACATCCTCTTCTAGTTGATAAGACTGCCAATTAACCTTCATCAGTTCACCAAAGATTAATCGTTGCATTAAAGCATGCTCTTCATTAACGTGCTTCCATGGCGAGCGTGACGAAATAACTGGTGGTGGCGTGACAAAGCTTGTTATCAAAGTGCCTTCATCTCTAAGTGCAGAATAAAATTGCGTATACAGCTCAAGAAGCCTCTTGGGTTCGGGTTCATATATATTCAAACCATTACTGACGATGGCATCAAACGAATCCTTTGCCTCAAAATCCCAAGCATCTTCTTGTATGAAGTTAGCAAAATCAATGCTCTTGATTATAGCATTTTTTCTCGCCAAATTTAGCGATGACAGGTCCAAATCGATGCCAGTCAGTGTAATATCACTCAGCTCACTATAATCCAAGGTTAATAAATCATCCATAAGACCACAGGGTATCGACGCTAAAGCCATATTATTTAATAGCCGCTTTTGCACTTGTTGTTGAAAAATAAAAAACCGCTCTCGTGTTCCTTTAATACCAGGTGCGCGATGAAGGATCCATGACTCTAGAGGCGACAAACCAACAAAGATTGGCCCATGCAAAATCACATAAGCAGTCCAATACCCATTAAGCCCTCGCTGAGTAAGCAAAAAACGGCCTAATTCAAATTCACTTAGTTCAGTTAAAAGTTTTATCTTTTCATCAAGATCGGATGTGTCGCCCAGTCCACTGCTCAAATTGACAATATGTTTTTTTAAATTAAATTGCTCATCATCTTTATGTGAAATCAGCATGTGTTTTCTTAATCACCAAGGCATTAATTTAAATATTATACCGGATTAACCCTCCCCTGCCCTCTTGAGCGACGATTTTATCCTGAAAAATAGCATTATTAGATCATTATCTAATATTTTTTTCAGTAGGGGCGTGTAATAAACTTAGGTAACAACTTAGATAACAGCTTAGGTAACAACTTGGGTAACAGCTTAGGTAACAGCTTAGATAACAACTTAGGTAACAGCTTAGGTAACAACTTAGATAACAGATTAGGTAACAACTTAGATAACAGCTTAGGTAACAGCTTAGGTAACAACTTAGATAACAGCTTAGATAACAACTTAGATAACAACTTAGGTAACAACTTAGATAACAGCTTAGGTAACAACTTAGATAACAGCTTAGGTAACAACTTAGGTAACAACTTAGATAACAGCTTAGATAACAGCTTAGGTAACAACTTAGGTAACAACTTAGATAACAGCTTAGGTAACAACTTAGATAACAGCTTAGGTAACAACTAAGATAACAACTTAGGTAACAACTAAGATAACAGCTTAGATAACAGCTTAGATAACAACTTAGATAACAGCTTAGGTAACAGCTTGGGTAATAACCTAAATGGAGCGTAACAAATTGATCTAAAATCAAAAAAAATAATCTATTTTAATATTGACTTGGTTTAAGTTAAGCAACTATTATGAATGAAAACGTAAACAAAGGACTGATGAAGCCATGCTTAATACAGATGCAAACGAAACCTATTCACCAAAGATGTCAATTGCAAATGCAGCGACATTTTTAGATATTTCGGTTCAAGGCGTTCACCGAAAACTTAAAAACAAAAACTTAACCTGCCCAAAGATAGGTAATAAATCTTGTATAAATTACGCAATAGCCAAAGACCTGTTTGAAATATCCTTCAAGAAAAAAAGGATTGTTGGTCAGATCGTAAAAGGCGGCACAGGCAAAACAACAACCATCGATAGCATATCAAGCTGTGCAAACTCTTACGGAGCTCGTGTTTTATTAATTGATGCTGATCCACAGGGAAATTTAACAGATGCCAATAATGTTGACCCCGAACAATATCCCGTTCTTATCGATGTTATTAAAGACAAAAAAATATCAATCAGAGACTGTATTATCCCATTATCAAATGGCGTCGATTTAATTTCAAGTAGAATAGAAAATGTAATTCTTGATAATGAAATTGTTAATCAACGATTACCCTTGGATAAGTTTTATGAAAACCTACTCGAACCAATCGAGAATGAATATGACTTTATATTTATTGACTGCCCACCAACAATGGGTCAGGCCGTAACAGCGGCAAGTTTATATGCTGATATTATTCTAGCGCCTTTGAGCCCTGATAAATTTAGCGCCAAAGGATTGAAAATCCTAAAACAAGAAATAGATATGCTTAATAAAACGTATAAAAAAAATATTGCGTACCGTGTTTATCTGAATAAATTCAGCAGCAAAACGATTCTATCTGATAAAGCTGTTGTATCACTGCTATCAGACTCTGAATTAGAAGGTAAAGTCCTATCAACAACCGTTCAGTTCGCCCAAGAGATACCCAATATTACAGATGAAAACAAAAACGTCTTTAAAGTTATTAAGAAATCTTCTGTTCGCGATGATTTTGACAGACTAACTCGTGAACTTCTGGAAATAACGCCCGCCCAAACAAAAAATGCTAAACCAAGATCTGAGCAAAGTCATGCGGTAATGGCTTAAGGAGAAAACCATGCCTGACCTAAAAGACATCGTATCAGCAAGAAACAAAAAAGGCTTTGTTAAACATGCGTATCGACCATGGGATTTGACTGGTAACGATCAAAATGAATCATCAACTTCAAATGTGATCATTGAAGAAAAAGAGGTGTCATTAAAATCCATTCCAGAACCCAAAGCTCATAGCGATACAGCTGATCACATCAGTAATAAACCAAGTGAGACAATCAAACCTAAAAACACTATCCCGGAAGATAAAAAAGAAGCTTCAAGCCCCGCTATATCTATGGAGTTACAGCTAACAAACTTAACAGGGCTGCAAAAAAAAATTTTAAATATAATAATAAACATGTGTTCTAAAGATAGATTAGAAACAGGGCCAATTCATACGAAAGCGCTGGCAGATAATATCACTGCATCCATTGGTTCTACCAAAGTATCAATAAATAGATTGATAACAAAAGGCTTTATTACGAGAGAAAAAGGGAAAACATCAAAAGGTGGTTTTCTTAATTTACGTGTTAACGAAGAGGCTTATAGCGTGTTATTAAGGATTAATAGCAAGAGTACAAATCTATGAAATAAAAATTTTATACGAAGAACCAAAAGGCCCGGTTAAAACCAGGCCATAAATTGGTATGACACTACAATGAACCTCGCACCTTCATTTTAGTGTTTACCAAAAATTTTGTCAATTTATTGGTATAAGCGCTAAGGATGATGCACGCATGAATAAAAATAAAAACAAAGGTGCTTCTTGCACTTCCAAGAACCTCTCATCGGTGCACCATGCATCGTTTGAACGACTACAAGACATCACCAGCAATTACAGCCAAGCGATGCTTTTAGATAAGCTGGTGTATTGGTGGCAGATATCTACCTACATATTAGACGATGACAACATATGGTTCACGCGTAGCATCGCTCAAATCGCTCAGGAGTCTCGTCTTTCCGTGCGCTCCGTAGGCCGATACCTCAAATTATTCGCAGACGCCGGTTATATTGAAAAAGTAAATCGCCTACATAAAAAGAAGAACCTCTACATCCGCGTGACCGATAAACTCATGTCACTTATCGGTGGACAGGTCAAAACTGCGGGGAACATGGCAGGGCAGGGCGAACCAACGGTCGTCCAAGCAATAGAGTCAACCAACACACCATGCGTTTTTTTGGAACATGTTGGCATTACCGGTAATGCCAATTTGGCAGTTTCCATATATAAAGAGAAAGATTGTAATACTTCAACTAACAATACAGTTAGTGAACCTTGTAGCGTTACTTTTGGGGATAACGGCTTTGAAGAGCATCACCCAACCCCAGAAACACGTGTTGAAGAACCCGTGATAGCAACCCCTGAGACAACCAAGCCCTCTAACTACCCAACCTACGCCGTTGAACAACACATCGGTGAGCGCCTCTCTGAGACCACCAAGAACTACATCAAGGGCACGATGCGTAACCTGAAGACACAGTATCAACTTGAGTTCTCAAGCCCTGAGCAAGTGTTCTCTGAGATTGTATTCTCGCTACTGAATACTGAGAAACAATTCCCTGGCATTCAAGACATGCACCACCGCATGAACCTGATTGCTAAACTCATGCGTGAAAAGCGGTGGTGTACGCCTAAGGGTTTCTACAACCATTGGGACGTAGGGCAAGCGTTTAAGGCTAAGCAGGAGAAACAAGCCACCCAAGTAAGTAAGCTTAAGCGCCAAGAGAGCAGGGGAGACACGTACTACCCTTCAGCCGAGGATAAAGCTTGTAAATACACCCACGTCACCGCGATGAATGCAGAGGCCCGAGCCTACCAAGCGCTTCAAGCCTTGATTTCAACCGAAACACGCTACTTAACCATGATGGAGGCACAACACAAGCGACAACCTAACCCGATGAACGCGCGGGTGGTTGAGGGTACCGCCATCAAGCTCGCTAAACTACACGACCAACTCGGGGCGATGGAGATGCAGCAAAAGGCGGCTTGAGGTGACTAAGTCCAGCGTGCCTGATGAGCAGGAAGGTTCTTGGTGTCAAAACAAGCAAAGACCGACACGTCGGCTGCTTCACCGGTGAGGGTATCAACACAGGCGTTACGCAGGGTCGCCTCCAGCTCAAAGCCACAGCGTTTAGCGACGTTGATGCTTCGGGTGTTGTTGGCTTGGATGGATAGCTGTACACGTTTAGCGTTGAGCTTCCCAAACGCGTAGCGTGTGAGCGCTGTTGTGAACTCCGTGGCTAGCCCACGTCCCGTGTACCGGGTATCAAGCCAGTATCCTGGCTCATAGAGGGGTACGGACGGGTTACTTTTTTCATTAAAGCCACTGCATCCAATCAAACAAGCGTCTTCTTTGTGGAAAATCACCATGGGGAAATTAGTTTGTTTACTGGAATCCCATTGTTCAACGGCATGCCCCACAAACTGCAAGGTGGTGCTGATGCGCGTATCGTGCGCCCAAGGAAGCCAGGGTTTGAGAGACTCTTTTGAGCGACAGATGAGATTGTTCAGGGGTACTTCATCACCTAGCTCAGGCGGTCTAAGAATCAAATGTTCGGTTTCTAGGGTTGTGTGCATCGCTATGGCTTAAGGTGTGCGGTATATAAATCATCGTATCACAGGATTGTCTGAAGCGAAGGGGGTAAGGCATGTCTTACAGAAAAACAAGAAAGTCCTCATTTGACCAGTTATTCCTTTTTGGTTAAAATACGCACAACTGAAGGAATCAACCCAGATTAATATAATCAACCCGATAAGGACAAAATATGCCATTACCTTTGTTAGCCGCAGCGCCAGCGGCGCTTGCCACTGCAAAAACTGCCTTAGGATGGAGTGGAGCTATAGCGATGTATACTCACCAGTGGTTTCGTGAAAAGCCTTTGCCAGAAATGCATGATGAGGTCGAGCGTGGTTTGAATGTTGTTCATGCAGATAGTGAAGCGCTGGTGATTGATTCAACCGAGAAGTTAACACAACTCAGCGAGAAAGAAGAGCAACTTAATGTGAGCTTGGGCGGAGAGTTAACACGCTTTGGTTCGGAGTTAACCTCTTTGGAAGAACGCAAAGAAATACCGGTTATTTCTTCACCTGAACCACAGACAGAGGCACTGCGAGGTTTAGCTGAGGCGCAAGCACGCCATGGCGAAAGCATCAGTCGACAACAAGTCGATATTTCAGCGATTTCTGATAAGCTCGATAACCTTCCTGCATTGCTTCGAGTGAGTCAAGAAAATAAGGCGCTCAAATCCAGAAATGAAACGCTCGAATTCAAAGTTGATGCTCTTGAAAAACAGCTTGCAGAAACCTCGCGATACGCCCAGCAGACAAACGCCTTTGCTAAAGAGCAGCAAGCAGAGATTGATGAGCTGCAGGTAGAAGTTGAAGCGCTTCAAAAGCAACTTCGCGCACAAAATTCCGCTGAGAACAAAGAAAACGCCCCTACCTCTGTTAGCTTCTTTGCAAGGACTTAATCATGCCATCAAACAACCAAGAGCCCTTTGAGACCCCACAAATATCACATGTGAATGAGTCCGGAATTAAATACTCATCGACACCTGTGTTTGATGATGTTGAGTATGATTTAGAAGCCCAACTCAATGCTATGGATGACATTAAGCCAAGCAAAATCATGGGTGACATGAAGCCGAGCATCAGTGAGCTTGCAAAACTCTATCAAGAGAAAAAAAGTCGTATAGACCGCTTTGTGGAGTGGTACAGCAACAAGCCTTGGTTAGACAAACTTTGGCTCGGAGGGGCGGTTGCCTCAACAAGTTTCGTGGTGGGTTCATTACTCGGCATAACATGGATTCTTACGGGGTTAATCACTGGGTTGTACGCTACGGCTATCTCAATTGTTGAGGAGCATGCAAAAATCACAAGAAATCGTGATGCATTCACAGGTGAGGGCGCTGAAAAAATAGAGGCGTTAATTGACGGTCACGTTCAATCATTCCAAACATTAGAAGCGCAGTTCAAGACCGTATTCGAATCTTTAGGCGAGCAACAGATACAAAGAGCCGAAGGAATATCTACGCTTGCCGGGCATGTTGATAACGTAGGTGAGTACAATCAACGTTATGCATCGGTTGTTCTGTTACTGGAAAGTACATCAAAAAAACTGTCAGAGCATCAAGAGGGCGTGGCTTTAACAGAAGCTGAGCTTCATGCTTTGTATGCTGAAATTCAACGCTCTTTTGAATGTGTTCATGCGTTTTTTGCCACGCTCTCAGAGGTTGTTTCATCGGTTGAGCAAGAATTAAAACAGGATACTGCCCTGGATAACCTTGATGAAAAAAATCGGGATGCCGCTATTGATATAACCTTAGCGCAGTCAAAAAAAATTGTGGATGATGGTTATCAAGATTTAGACCGCATGAGGCAAGCAGCTCAAGCTAGAAAAGAGGCCAAAGCGAAGAGGAAGGCTTCTGAAACGGAAGTGAACCAAGATGAACAAGACTCAGGTGTGTCTCGGTTGTACAGTCTACTTTAGGTTATCCACATTATTCGTGGATAAGCTTGTGGGAAGGGTCTTGAAAACCAGTTATGGTGGTGATTTTAAGCTGGTTTTCAAGATGAAACACCTGGAAACATTGCCGGGCATATTGCTCGGAATCAGAAGCAGTTGATTGAATAGAAGTGCCGCCTTCAGGAAAAACACAGGGTGGTGAAATTTAGATTTTGGCATGTTGTCGATGAACATCGATGACGAGGCAATGATGCCGAAAATATTAAGTACGTCCAACACAAAGGAACTACAAATGTTTGTTTTAAGTGCCCTAGCGGTTTTTTTATGCGTAAAAATAGCAGGACTTATTTTTACCCAAAAAAACATTGATTTTTCATGGGGTGGTGAATCCCGTCATGCCCATTTAGCAAACTATTTTCAAGCGTCTTCGCAAGCGCGCTTTTTGCGTGCCCATGTCGAGGCTCGGGGTAGTTGTGTTTGGGGATTTTAGTTCACAAAAATCGTGTAACATACATTTTAGATGTTGAGTCAATTTAGTCTAATAACGAAATCAAGGTGAACTTCATGGTTAAAATCGAAGAAAAAGTGATGAACTTGTCCGAAACAGTCCAAAAAACAGTCGGAAATTTTTTGTCGTTGCCCGAAACGCAGGGCATCACCAACCTATATGATATGGTGCTAGAGCAAGTAGAGCCCGCACTGTTTCAAGTGGTCATCGAACACAGCAAGTGCAATCAAAGCAAAGCAGCTGCTCTGCTGGGTATAAGCCGTGGTACGTGCCGCCTGAAACTGAAAAAATATTTTGATGACAGGTATTGTGGAAGTCGCGAGGAAGATTAAGGGGTAGAGCCAGAGTGTGGCGAGTTTCTAAATTTTTATTAAGGTAGGGAACTCAAAGATCATTTGGTTAATAATTGCGCTAAAAGCAAGGTGATTAAAGAAGTGATGGTTGTGTTAATTCGTTTCTAATAGGTATTAAGAGGTAAATATTTTGGATATATACCAAGACAATTATTTGTTCTTTTTTGATTACAGCGCGAAGCGTTTGTTTCACGACTCAGTAGTAAGGACTTCGAGTGGATATCGCTCTTTCTGCCAAGGTGATTATTTCGAGGGTGTAGCCAATATCCTATTGGCTCGAATAGAATCTGCTGGGGCCTTTTTGCTGGGCTCCATCTCTGCTATCCATATCATTGTTATTTCAATAGTCGCGATTCCTATTTTTTTGATTCCTGCTACTGCTTTGAACATTGCCTCACGAATTCCGGGAATTTCATCTTTTGAAGCGGTGAGAAATTTCACTGCTGAAAGCGAGGATGCAATTGTTCGTTCTCTTAGGGTGGGGCTGATAACACTTCCCGTATTTTGTTTGTTTCTATTAGGGGCTGCAATTAATGTTATACCGGGAGTTTTAGGTGAAGAAAGCATATTTTTTAATTCAATTCATTGGTTAGTCGAGTCATTAGGGCCGCTAAAAACAATATGCGTTACGTGTGATACACGTCGTTTCGAAGGAACAAGAGAAAGGGCGTCAGCACTTTCAGCAACAGAAGAAGCGCTTCGGGCACTTTCTAATAAAAACTATATAGAGAAAGAAATATCAGTCTGTTCAGTTTTTGTCCATGGGTGATGAGTTGTGATATTTATGTTGACACCCTCACCTTCCTTTGGGTGAGGGTGTCAATGGCTTTAGCCTGTTGTTAACTCTTATTCACATGTCACTTTTCTAAGTTAATGTCAGCACGTCGCAAAAAAGGGATGCTATGATGGACCTTAATTGAAAGTTGCTCATGCAGCTGAAAAAATCAAACACCAAGCCAATTGCACAAACGACCGTTTGCGCAACAAAATTAGCTTCACCACAGCTCAAGGGCTTGCTTGTTGCGCAAAGGTATTGCATGACCAAATCAAATGGCAACAGGTTTATGCAATCATGCTTATCGGTTATGCGCGAGTATCAACTCAAGATCAAGACCGATCATCTCAAGAAACGGTCGTTTGATGAGATATGAAAATTCCAAAAGGTCGATCCGCATGGTTATTGAGTTCTTGTGTATTGAAAACTTGTATCTACATCATATTTCTGTAAACTTGTTCCAAAGTTATATTGATGAGAATACATGAACGCTTTAGCTTCACAGTTAATTGGGTATGCTCGCGTCAGCACTCATGATCAAAACCTGGACCTTCAAATTGATGCCTTACTGAAAGCGGGCTGTGATCGAAAGAACATATTTATTGATAAGAGCTCCGGAGCCAAATCTGAACGACCAGGACTCAATAAGGCTATTGAAAAATTAAATCATGGAGATGCATTCATTGTTTGGCGACTTGATAGATTAGGTCGCTCTATGACACACCTTATTTCAGTTATTGAAAGCTTCAAGGACAAGGGAGTAGGATTCAGATCGCTATCTGATGGTTCAATTGATACAACAACAGCCTCGGGTGAGTTGGTTTTTAATATTTTCTCGTCAATGGCTCAATTTGAACGACGTTTAATTCAAGAAAGAACTCAAGCTGGCCTTGCAGCAGCTCGTGCGCGCGGAAGAACAGGTGGGCGGCCAAAAATTAGTTCTGACGATCCGAGAGTATTGGCGGTTAAGCGCATGCACCAGGATAAAACGCTGGGCATTGATGAAATTTGTAAAATGTTAAAAATATCACGGCCGAGTCTATATCGGTATTTGAATATGTAATAGATATCATTAAGGAATAATTGTGCAAATAGCTACATATTTGGTGGTTGAAGATAAGATCATTGAAGTCCGTCAACAAAACGTAATTATAGATAGTGATGTTGCTGATTTGTATGGTGTGGAAACAAAACAAATTAATCAGGCATTGAGTAGGAATTCTAATAAATTTCCTGATGGTTATGTTATTAGCCTTACAAAGCAAGAAAAAGAAGAGGTAGTCACAAATTGTGACCACCTAGAAAAACTAAAGTTTTCACCCAGTTTACCAAAAGCTTTTACTGAAAAGGGTCTCTATATGCTCGCTACTATTTTGAAGAGTCCTAAAGCTGTAGAAACGACCATAGCAATTGTTGAAACTTTCGCCAAGGTTAGAGACATTGAACGAACAATTAAAGCAATACCCAAAACACCACAAAATTCACCGAAGTATCAAGAGTTGATGCAAAAAACAGGTGATCTTATTTCAGATTTAGTTGTTCCAGAGGATTTAGACACATCAGAGACTGAAGCAAGTATAGAAGTAAATCTTGCATTGGTGAAATTTAAATATACCGTTAAAAAGAAGGGTAAATAGGTCATTAATTACGGTGAAGTTTTTTTGTTTTTTAATCGTGCATTTAATGGATGGATTTAAAATATAATGAAATCATATTGGTCATGCTCAAAACTAGCTGACTGGATTCGGGGGACGTCAAAACCGCTTTCTGGAACAAGAGGGGAATGGGTTAAATGGCAAAAAGAAGTCAAAATAAAACATTTCCGCTATTGGTTAGCAGAGGAGGGCCTCGATCATTTGCAAGATACAGTTTGTTGGCCAATTAATCGTATTGATGATGTGCGTATTTATATAAAAAATCGATGGTTCTATAAAAGTCATGCTATGACATCTAATCTTAAGCGTGGTCAGTGGTATGATTTCGATCACCGCTTATTACATGTTATTTTTGATGAATTAATTAATTTTGTAGAAATAGAATTAGCTTGGATGCAGGTAATATCGTCGGGTGATGAATATAAAGCGTACAACCTCCCATGGTATCTTAAAGTATTTCATGCAAAAGAATGGCGTTGCCCAGAAGCAGGGATTGCACATCTGAAATGGGCCAGCGATCTTCGGTATGATGAAGATCTAGTTGAAAAAGAAGATTCGCGCCATGCACAATTAACACCACAAGCAGTGGCCGCTCGAGAGACTTTAGAGCTTTATAATTGGTGGAAAACTGATCGACCAAAACGATTTGATCCAGATGAGGCCAGCGGTTGGATTAAGTATTGCGATGATCTCATAAAAAAAGATGGTATACAAAAAACCGATTTTTTTGATAGCGCCATTATCAATGACGACAATCATGATGAATCAAAAAAAATATTAGACGCATCTCATAAGATAGAGCAAGATCAAGAAGAGGAGGATACGTCAATGTTAATTCGTCTTGTTAAGGTTCGCCAATTTCTTTGGACCTAATTTTGGCTTCTATGTTGTCTAAACATCGTTAATTCGATGATTTATAAGCGAAATATATCTGAACTGGATGTAATTCAACTTTTGTCTGGCGAAAAAGATTATGGGCGGAGGCGTAACAAGCAAAAAGATATATATGAGCATCCGTCGATCAGTGATCTGGCACAAGACTGGAAATATTGCATTGAAGGGCATGACCTTGACGGCATTAACTTAAGAGTCATCATTACATTTTCTGATGATCTCATGCCAATTATTACAGTAATTAGAATTTAAGAAGGAGTTGTGATGAAAACTAAAATCGTGAACAACTATATTTATGAAGGCCTTGGATTTCCTGTTGAGTTAAAGACTGTTGAAATGATTTCGATTGATGGTGATTGGTCACCTAAGATAGATGTAAAAAAAGTAGCCGATGAAGTTATCGAGAAACTTGCTACTCAAGATGCACGACTGACAGGCAATCAAGTGAAATTTATTCGCTCTTATTTTTCTATGTCATTACGTGAATTTGGTGAAAAAGTTGCACATGAGTCACATATGGCTGTGAGCAAATGGGAGAAAAAAGGAAGCGCTGCCACCAATATGAATGCTAATACCGAGCATGAGTTGCGCTTGTACATTATGGAAAGAAAGGTTGGCTCATCGAAAACTTCAAAGCTAAAGTTTTTCGAGATCTATTTAGCTACCAAACGGTTTTTTAACCAAAGCAGTGATGCTTCATCGATTATTCATCTCGCAGCTTGAGATGGGAAAAAAGCAGTTGCATTCGTTGGTTGATTTTGCCCCGAAGGCCATTTCTTAGAAAGCTTATGTTTGCGAGACTTTATTGCTGCGAGTTAAAGTTGACATATGTCAACAAGATGTTAGAATTAAAATAAAGACGTGGAGTTATGGTGAGGCCGAAGCATCCCAATAAAATAATTGAGCAAGCTATAAAATATGCCGAATCAAAAGGGTGGCGATACCAGCCATCAGGGCAATCTGCTCATGCGTGGGGACGTTTGCTTTGTTCGTTTAAAGATAGGGAAGGCCACGCTATGAGTGTGTGGTCGACACCAAAAAGTCCTGAGAATCATGCTCGGCAAATTAAACGAAACGTTGATGCTTGTGAGCATCAAGGAGATGAAAGTGAATAGCATATATCAATTTACCTTAGTTCTTGATGGTGTTGATGAGAAAACACCTGGTCTAGAAGATGCTTTATTTGAAGCGGGGTGTGATGATGCATTGATTAATTATAAAAATGGAGTTGTTTACCTTGATTTTGATAGGGAAGGTGTGGCCCTTGAATCGACGATTATATCAGCCATAAAAGATATTGAATCGGCAGATATTGGTGCGTTAATTGTTAGTGTTGCTCCGGAACATTTAGTAAGTTTATCTGATATTGCTGATCGTGTATCGATAACGAGGCAAGCCGTTTCTCTTTTAATGCAGGGCACACGAGGCCCAGGAAACTTCCCTAAACCTATATTGAAAATATCTAATAAGAGCCCATTGTGGCGTTGGAGCGCAGTTGCGGAATGGTTTTATAAGCAGGGAAAAATCAGAGATCATGATGTGATTGATTCGGCTAATGTTGTTGAAGATATTAATGCGGCACTTGAATTAAGAAATAAAAAATCATTTGCGCATAAGAGAAAAATACTCGGTGAGCTTCAAAAGGTTCGGGTTGCTTGAATTCACCTTAGATTCAAGGCAGAATCTAGATCCAAGTGCGACAAATGATTAAGATGTTATGCGTTGCACAAGGAGAATCTTCATGGGCGCAGTTTATTGTCATTTGTCAAAACAGGATCGTATTTCTTTATCTCTTATGCTGGAGAAGGGTTATTCGAAGTCAAGAATTGCAAGCTTATTAAAAGTTAATCGCTCAACGATTTATCGAGAGATAAAACGTAATGGCACAACAAGTTGGGCAAGTGGGAATACCTATTACGCCCCAACACCTGCGCAAAATCGTTATGAAAAGCGACGCGTCAGAGGCTTGAGGCTGGATAGAGATGAGCCTCTTCGCTCCTATGTCCATGACAAATTATTTCGTGGCTGGTCGCCCTGGCAAATTGAAGGGCGCCTCAAAGCTGAAAACGAAGGCAAATGCCTTGTTAGCCATGAAACGATATATCATTACATTTATAGTCGCTATAATATCCGCAATCGATTTTACAAATGTCTGAGACGAAAGCATTTTGTGCGCACCAAACGGCATGCACGCAAGCCCCGCATTCCTAAAGAACTGCTCATTAACCATCGTCCTAACTATATTAATAATCGTGAAGAATTCGGGCA
>CAXBBS010000012.1:0-48903 GCA_963974485.1 uncultured Legionella sp. | reverse complement strand
GTAATATCAAGAATGGTTTGTGAGAATGCTTAGGCTAGGAAGCTCCGTGGAGAGAAAAAATAATTTAACCCCTCTCATAAATCACCGTTTTTGAGAGCATCAATTTTTATTTTGGTTGATATAAGCTTTTAATTGTTTAATACGTTCTTTAGTCATATCTATATAACAGCTAGTAATTATGAGAGGGGCTATAGTTCCTGGTTGCTCTGAAAAAGCTGAAAAATCACATTCAGCTTCGCGGAATTGAAGCCATATTTTTTGAGTTTTTTTAAAATTTTCTTGGTCTTTAGATGTCAATGATTTATGTAACCGCTCATAATTTACACTCAGCTGTTCATTGTAAGCATTAAGTTCTTTTGCTAAACAAGAGCGCATACTAATTGTGGTCGAGGCTCTGTCAAGACAGTCATCATGGTTTTGGGATATCCCTACGGTCGGGAATATGAGTAAGGTAATTATCGCAATATAAAATTTATTTAGTTTTTTCATGTTTACCATAAATTTGACCTTTTGTTTATCAGTTTAGTATAGATTTTTAGGGTATTCAAAAAGCAATGGAAGCGAACCTTAGGGGCTATGATTACATCCCGTTCAAAATTAAACCACTGATCATAGGGGTGAATGAAGTGACGCTGGCTTAAATACTAAAGAATCGGACGATTATGACGATAAGCGTCACATAGTTGATATGATCTAGGTTTACGCTATGGCTATAATTAGAGGTGATCGGCATGTTTTAAACGGGCTTATTAAGCTGATATCGATTTTCTTTATTTTTATTCCCTTGCATGTTTCGGCACAACAAAATCCAATTTTATTATCAGACGATAAAATTAAAGAACTATTAATTAAGCAATCTATTTCAGCTTATCCCGGAAATTGCCCATGTCCCTATTTCGTAGATAGGGCCGGTAGACGGTGTGGTAAGAGAAGCGCATGGAATAAAGCTGGTGGTTATTCACCATTGTGTTATCCAAGTGATGTTACCCGGCAAATGATTGGGAGTTACCGAAGTACTACAGGCAAAGAATAGCGCAATGCCTCAGGAACTTAACCTCTGACGAAAAAATATAAAATTTTTAGGGAGGATGATTTTTTGATTGTTAAGCAAAAAAATTCATGATTTTTGGGGAGAAAGTTATGGTCTTGGAGTTAAGTCAGCATATATTTAATTTGATTACATCAATACTCGGGACACTTTTTGCAATGGCAATTGCTTATGTGTTTTATGGATCGAAACTTAGATATAAGAATAAATTTACTACCCTCAAAGAAGCTTTATCATCTTTAGAGTGGCTTCGGTACATTTGCTCGCAACATAGCTTAAGTGATGAGCATACTTTTAAAGTTATTGCGAATGAAAAGCGCCATTCGGAGTATTTAACGAAATCTATCGAAGAAAGTATTCGCAACCTTGCTCATGTTCGTTTTTTACACGATGATCGAATCGATAAATTGATCGACGACTTTGAAACAAACGTTTCAAGCGCTTATTTTAATTTTTACTGGGAGTGCGAGCGTAACTTACCAATTCATGATGAGAATGAAAATGCTCATGAGTATGATAGATTGTATTGCAAGAAATCTAGCGATATATACTTAGCAACCTGTGCAATTATTAACCCACTGAAAGAAAAAATAAAACTTTTGTAGAGCTTCCCTTTCGTAGCTTAAATTATATATAGGGTGTAGCGCCCACATTAGTTGTATCAATAAATTTCTCGCTCTATTTGTCCAAGGTCTTTGTTTTGAATATTAGCCTTTATTTCTTTAGCTTCCGTTGGCATCTCAAGTTTTATATTGCTCGATGCGCCATGCTTTATGGCATGTTCATTGACATGTATTCTACTCGTGTTTGATTTTGAGTTCGCGTTGTTAATTATCTTAGATACGCCCTCTACACCAAACTTCATGGCTACGTCATTAAAATCACCTTTTTGCTCCGGGCGCGTAAGAATAACGTTTTTTCCGGCTTCCTCAAGCCGCGCAACAGACTCCATGATAAGCTTTTCATCTTTTATGCTTCCACCATCATTATCAAGGCAGATGACAATATTTTGGGTTGTCAGTGCTGGATCAATCGATCTAAAATTTTGCTTACCCAGCACGGTTATCACACGCTCGTTATTAACAGCATCTCGAATGCTTAGCGCCGTTTCCACGCCTTCAGCCAAGTACGTCACAGCATCTTTGTCCAGGCCTGGGCTAATAATTGCCCCTGAACCTGAATTAGACGCAAATGTTCGTTTGTCTACGTCCCTAACCGCCTTCATACCTGTGTTCGGATCAAGATAGATGGCTTGCACAGATTGAACCTGACCGTCTTTATTTCTTGCGATCGCAAGAAGTGATGGAAAATAGCTACGCACCCCATTTTCTTTGCTGCGTACGCTTGGGTGGAAACGCAAATCAGCACTATTGATATTTAATACTCCCCTGTGTTTTGTTAAATATTTCTCGGCCAGTGTGCCATGTAGGGGTTTAGATTCTTTCACCAGCTGAAGTGCATAAGCTTTTGTTTGGCTTTTAGCTTCCTTCGGCTTTAATTGATCCTCTTTTTTTGTGGTTGTGGTCGGCTTCATTGTTGGTTTTAAATCATGGCCTGTTTTGTTTGATGCATACGCTAAGGCCTCTTTAAAGGTTAAGCCTAGGGTGTTCTGAATCAGATGGATAAGGTTGCCTTTTTCCTGGCTCTCAAAGTTGAACCAAGTCCCACGGCTATCGCCTTGCATGGATATAGCGAGACTCCCCTTTCGCCCATATCGATATTCGTCCTTGGACGATAGAGCTCGGTTGGACTCACCAAGCAATGACTCCACCACTTGCTCTGCATGATTCGATAATTCTTGAGAGATAGCATGCGCATCCAATGTAAATGCTTTGGGTTTTGGTGTACTTGATAGGGCGTTAACTTTGTTGATTTTCTTGGCCGATAATTTTTTGTCAGACCGTTGCTTTGCTTGTTTAAGGTCAACTCGCCCGAGTGCTTCAAGTGCCGATGTTTTATCAGGTTCGTGTGAGATGCATTTTTTTAGTTCTGCAATGCTGTTGGTGTAAATCATGGCATGTTGAATACCCCGTGTGGTGCTGATGTAGAAGCCACGCAAATGTGTTAAATATTTATTGCGCGTATTTTCAACCCCAATCACAAATTTCGCTGACATACCCTGAACAGCATAACTTGTTGCCGTGTAGCTGTAGTCCCAATGGGCATTCTTCAACCCGTCATCATTTAATGCGTATTCATGCCCGCTTGCGTCACATGCTTTTATGCCATCTTTACCCACAGATGACACCGTTAATCGTTCATTCGCATAACGCCCAGCTGATTTATCCGTTTTTTTGAAATGAATTTTTTCCCCAACAGATACGTTATCCCTGCGATACTCAAATAATTCAATTCGACCATCTCGAATGGCCTTTTCAGGCAAAAATCTTGTCTCTTCGCCTTGCTCATTGAGGAGTATGACGCTCTTTGATGCCTCATCAATCCCTTGTATTTGGAAATAGTTCTGGTCGCGCTTTAAGAAAAACCGACCTCCTTGGTCATACCCTTTGTAAGATTGAAGGTGGTAGAGCTCTTGTGTTTTGTGGCTTGTAGCCACCAATCGATGAAATGTTTTGTTTTCAGGCCCCAGTTGGTTTTGTTCGACAAGCCCTTCTCGAATCAATTGATTGGCGATGTCACGTTGCTTGTTTTCATGAATGACGACAATCGTATTATTCTGACACTCGGGGGTTCTGGATAAATAATCTTTTGAAGCAACTTCAAGTAAGCCCAAGTCATATATTTTTTCACCTTCAACCCGAGGATTGATTTGAGTAGAGCCTTCATCCTCATTCATGACGACCTCAACAACCGATGAGTTCAACTGTTCAAAGAAACCATTCTCCTCATGGCGCTGAACGGCGTTTCTAGGCAACACGCTGAGCGCACTTAATGCCTCATCTGTGTTACCCGAAACGAGGTGTTGAACGGCATCTTTATAACCGGCGGCTTTTTGTCGTACTATTTCATCCATGTAGGCTACAGAAATACCCCCCTCAAACATCACTAAGGGACTTGGCTTACCCGCCTCAATCGCTTGATGCTGGGAGATATCACCCAAAAGCACGCAGCGGGATTTGTTTTTATGAACAAGGGATGATAGTTGTGCGAAATCGCGGTTGCCGACCATACTGAACTCATCGAGTAATACCATCGTATTGGAGTCAACGGTAGGCGTTTGCTCTTGCTCGATTAAAAAACTTTTTAAAGTTTGAGCCTTAATGCCAATCGCTTGAAGTTCTTTTACGGCTTGGTGAGTTGGAGCAACGGATATGACTTGAACCCCCTTGTTTTCTTCCGGTTTAATGGCCTCAAACATGGAGGTGGTCATGGTGGTTTTTCCGGTTCCGGCATACCCCTGAACCATGACAAATCTATCGTTTGTTGTTGTGATGAGCTGACACGCGTCTTGTTGTCCTTGGGTGAGCTTTAAATCTTGAAATTTTTGTTTTGCTTCTGCTTTACTCAGAAGAGGTGTCACCTGCCCTTTGCCCGAACGCACATCTTCAAGAATATTTTCTTCGAATTGAACCGCTTCTTTCGTGCTTAGCATTTGATTGGGACCACAGAGTAAATCTCCCTTTTTGATTAAGGCATCAAGCGAGGTGGTTATTTCATCCATGCTCGTTTTTCCAATCGACTCTTGAAGCGCCATGCCAAGGACATCGGTTGCTTTAAAGGCCGCCTCCTCTTCAGATAGGCAGGTGATGGCAAAATCAAGCGCACGCTCTGCTTCGCTCAAGGGCTGTTTTTCATCCGTCAATTGCTCGATGGCTTGATGAAGTGAGGTCATCAGGGATTGTTTTACGCCCTCGCTTAAATATTTTTCTGGGAAAACATGCTTGGCTGATTCTAAAGTCACGTCGATGGCGGTTGTGTTCTCGCGCATCCCCTTGGCGTAATGCGAGGCTTTATCTGCGTCATCGGTCAGGATATGTACGTTGTCTTTGCTGGATTCAGTGAGCATGCTCAAGGTGTTTTTTCTAAGCGCATAAGAAGGCATGGTCAGGATGGTATTTTTCTTCTGTGTTAAATCGTGTGCATGGAGTGTTTTTGCATAATTGTAGGTTAAGGGGTGATGTCGATTGTCATCCAAGAACAGGTTTTGTGTTTTCTTGCCTTGTTTAATTTTAATGCCGCGCTCGGTAATGGACGTGACTTCGATTGAGCTACCCGCTTTAATTCCTTCAAGCCTCATCTCCCGGGTTGCAAGTAAGGATTCGCCCACAGAAACCTTCAAGGGCACTTCTTCATACACCGCCGTTCTAGAGCCTAAATGTGTGACTGAAAGCTTACGTTGAATCCCATCACCATCTTGAACAAGCAGCTGATTATCCTCTTGTATCACCGAAGCAATGGTCAGCTTCTGTATGCCGTTACGTGATTTATGGTACATAATAAGCCCGGGCTTATAGCTTTTAGCCACTTTCTTCTCGGCTTCCGTTAGGTAAACCGCACTTAATGTTTTGATGGTGGCTTCTTCACGAGAAATATTACCTTGAAGTTTAAGGTTGTCACGGACATAGTGATTCAGTTCCTGTGTTTCTTTGTTCGATGCTGTCACCAGGTGCGTGTGTACGCGCTCAGAAGTAGGTACGCGTGTGTAAGCATTGGCGCATTGCTTAAGCCTATCCTCCGTGTCTTTCACTTCCGTTATATGCACCGAAACGGTTTTCTTGATAGCATCCTTAACGTGAAACGTCTTCACTTCAGCCTTATCCAACAAGCTTGCAACATCATGCTTAAAACCTTGAAGCCCCAATGGCCTTTCAAGCAAAATAACTTTTGCACGCCTCTTTTCTGCAATGTTAATGAGCGTGTTCAAATCCGCATGACTGACGCGTTGAGCATCGTCGACAATCAGCAGCTCACGCTCTTGTTTGTTTGAAAAGAAAGGGAGTCTATGTTCATCCTTGTGTTGATGATTAAAACCTTTGATGGTTTCAGCATGACGCTCTTTGCCTATCGCATTCAGCCACTGCCAAAGGCTCTTCGGTTTTTGATTCATATCGCCATGGAACGAGCTTGCCTTAAGAGAGCTTGGCGTTAAAATTCGGACTTTTTTGGAATCATCCGCATAATCTAAAAAGCTTTTCATCACCTCGCGGGATGTTGAACTTTGTTGCTTAATACGCACCACAGAATCTTTATGAAAAAGCGCCTCCGTCACCACGTTTTGAATGGATTCATTGTCCGTTAACCCTTGAATCAGCGCAGCATTGCGTTTTATACCATGCTTTTGTGGTGTGCTTGCACGCAGCGTTTCAACCAACTTTTTTTCTGCATCAATCAAGGGTTGTGTTGTAAATTCAGTGGCTCGCTTATCTAACGCAATCAATTGCTTGGTTTTGATGGCCTCTTCAATCGCATGGCTTAATGCCTCTACGTTGCACTCGCCTATTGAAAAGTAGAGCCCCTTCTCCAAAATGGCTTGGTAACTCATCCGAATATTGCCTTCAGATAAATGAGATATGGCATCTTGGATGGCTTGATGGCCATACGTACCATCACTCACCTCATGTTCCGGCTTAGACTCCCGTTCTTGCTCTTGAAGTACGCTCATGTAGGTTTTGGGGTCTATGCCATAAGACATGCTTTCCTTATGCCAGTGCTCTCGAAGCTCTTCGCCATCACGAACGACTTTTACTTTTCTCGTGTTCTGTGTTGCTCTATCAAACGCTTTAACCGTGTCTGATTTCATGGTCGCCACTTCTTCTTTGATTTGTGTGCGTCGCTTTGAAATACCGGTCAAAAGCGCTTGATCAAATCCCTTAATTTCAAAGAGCCCATATGGGTCGCCCGTCTTCTCGATGCCAAGCCCCATTTCCTTTACTCCGACAGCAATTTCAGAGCGATAGACCATGCCAAGAAAAATCTTGTTGTTCATGATCCATTCCATGGTGCCATGCTTTCGCGTCATGTCTGATGCAAGTGCGCGCCACTTGCCATCAGAGCACTCCGTCGCGTTCATCAACAAGGCGTGGATATGAAGGTTTGGATCGAGTTCACGTGAAGTATCATGCATGATGGTAGCAAACGTTAAGTTGCCTGTTTTTTCATACTGCATACTTCCAGATTTAACCAATCGTGCTTCAGCAGCCATGGATTCAGCGACAGACAACGCTTTAGCTACAGCTCTTTTCTGTAAATCAATTAATGCTTTCTCGCCACCAACCAGTGCTAAATAAGACATGGATTTAGGTGCTGTAAAGGTTAAATCATAACCGCCCCGATGCTTCATTTCTCCTGATGAGGTCTTAATCCCTAAAACCTCACCATTGGGTAAGTTGCCGTCAACAAAGGCTTCCAGCACGGCTTGATTAACTTCACCTTTTAAACCTAACTTTTCAGCCCCCTTGCCATGCCAAGCCGTTGATAGCTCACCTGAGAAATAATAATTATCTTGCGAGAAGTAATAATTAACGGCACGTCCGCCACCACTGAGGGGTTTAGCTTGAAGACTTAACATGATGCTTGTTTCCTTATATTAAAAAGAAGCTTCGAGTTCTGCTTTTTCTTTTTTTGCAGGCGCTTTAGGAAGCGGCAACTCCTCTGATTGCCCGCCACCCTCTTCAGCTTGATGTGGTAATTGAAGCCGCTCTTCAGCAACGGCTTTGCGTAGCGAAAATCCTGCCGCCACCACACTTCGCTTCTCATAGTTCAACTCAAGCTTGGTGATGGGGTAATCGCCCGGCAGACGTATGTAGCACGTGAGCTCTTTCATATTCATGATTTCGGGGTAGGTCACAAGCGGTCGTGTCAGCCTGTTTTTTCCTAATGAAATACCGTCACGGATGCTGTTTGCGCCATAAGAATAATTTTCACGGGTGTCTTCCACTTCTTCTTCACCGAGCTCTTTTGATACAAGCTTTGCCATGTCATTGCTCGGGCTTCGAAAAAAAGCGCGCGTGTTGAGTAAATCAAAAATCTCAGCAGCGCCACTTCGTCCGTAAACCTTTTCAAGCTGTGAAAAGCTCTGCATGCCCAGAAGAAAACATCCACCAAACTTACGAACTTCAGCAATGGTCTCCCCAAGCATCGGTAATTTGTGAAGGCTTGGTAACTCATCACAGATAAACCAAACACGACGATTGGCATCCTCAGGCAAACTCAAGAGCGTCATCGACGCCATCGCAATCCACATGCTGATTAACGGTTTCATTGATTTTTGTTGTTCGCCGTTGCTTGAGATAAAAAGCCATCCTTTATTCTCTTCATCTAAAATATAATCGCGAATGGAGAACGGGTTCGTGGCATCCAAACCCCTGAGTGATTGCATGGACTTTAAAAACGTGGTGACAACCGCACGAATCGATATGGCTGTCTTCTCAATTTTTCCACTGACAAGCGTTGCCGCTGGCGTACCTTTTAAATAAGGCTCAAGCGTATCGAACTCACTGGTTAACAATAATCGTAGGAGCTTGTCTAACGAGCGAACGCTATCTTCTCGCATGCGTGAAGCCGTCGATGAAAACACGGTTCTTGCGGCATTCACCCAAAACGGATCGGTTTCGCCGTGCATCGGAATCAGACTTTCGGCCATATTCTCAAGGAGCTCGTCGGTGGGTGCCTCAGCCCACAAATCCCATGGCGCACATCGTGAATCAAAAGGATTAAGCACCACATCTTTCTTTTCATCAAAATAAGATTCCATGAAGGTGCACCCTTTGTCATAAACAATGACGCGGTCGCCTCGGGCTCTGAGCGCATCCATGATTTTCATGATGAGCTGACTTTTACCCGTCCCCACGGTGCCGTGGATTAAAAGATGCTGAACCTCTGAGTTTTTAATCAACGGGAACCCATCTAAGGTGATGTCCGAATTCATGCGCGCTTTGATGATTTTGCGCTTCACAACATGAGGTGCCTCGATGGTGCTACCTCGAATGAAATGATTTTTCGTTTGGCCTCGACCGGTTCTTACGAAATACCAAGACATCAGCCCTGCAAACACACATGAAAAACCCAGTGACGCCCAAACGCATTGCATTAAGTAGGTTAAAAAACGTGTCCCTGTGTAAGCAAAATATGGGTTGGTGGTGAGCTCTTTCACCGAAACCTTAAAGATTTTCCCATGATAGGGCACGTCAAAGAGGTGTTCTTTGCCAACAAGCTTTAAGAAGGTTGCTGTGTGATAATCGACCGTCTGAATCAGCATCTCTGATGGCACCCATAACCAGATGGCCAGCGCAAGAAACGCTACCCCGGTTGCGAAGTACACTTTCAAGAGCGCTTTGTTGATTTGAAACAGCATCCTGAGGTTATGAAAGGCGATTTGTCCACCTCGGGTAAAATGCTTGTGATTCGGTTCATGTTGCATGATGTTTCCTTATTTTAGGTAAAGCTATCGCTTCCGAAATTGATTTTCGGTTTAAAATTTATTCAAAGATTAGGTTTGACGCTCACCCAGAATATAGTCCTGGGCAGCATCAAACCTTAAGTTAGATCACGTAAAATAAGGCCATAGTTTGAAAAACTGCTTCTTTTTGCTCTTATCTATATGACATTTTATTTGCCGAGTAAGCGCGCCAATGCCAAGACGATTAATCTCGATACTTGAATACATCTTCATGACGATAAGGGCGACCGAAAAAGCAATGATTTCGGACAGCATAAGCGTCACAATATTAAGCGATACGGATAGACAAAATAACGTTAACAAAAACGTGAGGTACCACAACCGAACAGACTTTTTAATAACATCATCAATCACCTCGCCTAGTTTTAGGTGTGACTTAATTTGTCGATGAAAGAGCACATAATGGTTAATTTGACGTAGAGAAAAAAAACAAAACGTACATGTGAAAATAAACTGTCGACTCCATACATAATTAGCATTATCAAAAAAATGTTGAATAGCCCCGCCGCCTTTAAATTCAGGGGCATACCACACCAAGAGCAGCAGCATGGACGGCAACATCAGCTTAAAAAATAACTTTGAAACCATGGATTTTATTTGTTTTTCATCATGTTCATTAGGGGTTAAATCTAAATTGATGCGCGTCAATTGATTCATGTCTTTTTGTACTACTTGTTTGATCTTGTTTTCGCCAAGCATGACTACTCTCCTTCGTTTATAAATTTAATAAAATTATTAGGCCCCAATGGCCTCATCTTTTTCGAAATGCTTTTTAAGCTCTCCGAATAAAACACTGATCCCAAGACGCTTAATCTCCATCTCAACGAACACCCCGATACCCCACAAAATGATTCCACCACCAAAAGCACCCAAAAATAGAAGCGAGATAGGATGAAAAGCAAACGTGGTAAGACTCATGACACCCCAGAACGACAGCCAAGCAAGACGACCCATGCGTCTAATCATCTGGTCAATGTCTTCGCCAAGTTTGAGCTTGTCTTTAAATTGCATCTTGAAAATGATGTAATTGGTTATCAGGCCGAATAAAGGGACCGAAAAAATAATCGTGCCAGGTATAGCCGCAACCCAGGACCAAATCGCTGCCTCAAAACCCTCTGTACCGTAATGCCTGATATCATGCATATTGAACATATACCCAAGCACGAAAGGGATAATCAGAGAGGCGTACATTTTGAAACACACCGAGAAATAAAGCCTTCGAATAGCGCCGTAATATTCTTTTTGTGACAAAATATCGACGTCCATGGTTTTGAGTGTTTCAATATCAGCTTGAATCGCTGCTTTCATATCGCGTCCGTTCATTCAACTGTCTCCTTATGTTTGATTCTATCGATGGGGTGCTTCCAAAATTCCTTGGCATCAGCCCCCATGTGAAATGGTGCGACCCCTTGAGTTGATTCGTACTTACCGTCCTCGATACTCCTTTCCTTCATGTATTTTTGAACTTCATGTGCTTTGTGCATCACGGCTCCCTTTTCTTGTGTTTGAACCGCTTTACCTTGAACCTCATCATGCGCACGTTGCTTAAAGGCGCTTGCATCCACTTGGTTCACGCCAAGACCCGCCGCGTGTTGTGATAGTTTTTGATGCTCAGCATCAAACGAACCTGCAATGCCTGATGCATGTGACGCAACATGCGCCCTACCTTGTTGGTACACATCATCAATATGAGCGCCACCATGGGTATTACCGTATTTTTCGATGAGTTCCTCACGTTTTTGATGGATGAAGTCTTGGCCTAAGCTACCAAGCTTCTCGACGCTTCGAACATCACTTGGGTGACTGAAGAGTTCATCACGGGTGTGCTCACCAACTCGGGAAGCGACATACGATGGGAAGGCTTGGTCCATATTTTGGGTGATATTGGCGCCCTCATTGTTAACGTAACTCGTTGCATCACTGATGCGCGCACTTCGAGACATGGATGCATCCCTGTTATGACTGGCTGTTTCGGCTTGACGTAAGTCCGCACCCATTTGATTGAATAGACTTGCCCCCGTCGTGCTGGTGTCATCAAAATGATGGTTCGCCGTGAAGCTTTTGACAAAGCTGTAAGCATCATTGAAGTCTTGTGATTCACGCGAAGAACTTGAGCTATCAACGCCGTCATTCGACCTATCGCCGCTTATTGAGCTTCGGTCGGCTTTCACACCAACACCCGCACCACCTTTGATACCGGTTACTGCACCAAAGACTTTGCCCGCAATTCCTCGGCCACCTGACGCACCTAAGTCTGCATGAGCACTTCCCGACATCATTCGGGTAAATGTCTCATCTTTTGATACGCCCGTGCGCTCAGAAACTTCAGCTGCAATGTGCGACATGGTTGATACAGCTCGATTAAATTGACCCGCATCCGATTCAGATATGCCATTACCTAAGCGCATGTCGTGGCCATTCAGTTCTGAGAACTGCATGGCTTTGTGTGCAAAGTTCGAAAGCGAGCTTTGATAGTTGTGGCTTTCGTTTTCTGCCGTTTGACGACTGTCTTCTGCTGCTTGATTCAAGCTGCCATGAATACCCTGACTCACGTTCACACCTACAGGACCTTTGGTCATGCCAGGCGATACATCAAACACCGTGTCCCCACTGGCGGTTTGAGTTTTAAGAACACCCGTAGGTAACTGCTCGGTGTGCATGCCATGCATGTTCGTCCAGTTGGAATCATGCTTGTTCGCCGAGAAATTATTAGCTGAGGCATTATGAAAACTTGTTTGCCCCAAACTAAAGCTCGCATTAGCTGCTTCACTGGCGGTGGCCATCGAAGAGCCTTGAATATGGCTCATCATGGAGGTCGAAAGATGACTGAACGCTTCATTCAGACTTGAGACCATACCTTTCGCTAAGAAAGGAATCATGCACATCATGTAACCCGCGATACCTGAGATGTCATAGTGAAGCTCATCAATCTTATCGATATTCACCAGAGAAATAGCACCATAACCACTAGTTGACATGCCTCCAACGCCGGTCTGAATGTAGTTCATCATGGCAAAAAGCACCGGCCAGAATTGGAGCTGCAAAAAGAACTGAAGGTAACCTTTGAACGTGCGCTCCCCGCCAGGGGTGGTGGACATCACCAAGACAATAGGAAACATGCCAAACAAAAGCATCGTGAGCACAGCATGCAGCTCAGGTAAATGCCATAAAGCTTTCTCACCCATGATGGCCCATCCCCAACGATGCTGCGCCTGAGATTTACTGAACTGATTATTCACAATGCCTGCGGTACTATCCGTGAACGCTTGATAGTTTTTCATGCCGTCATCCATGGCATTCATCATCATGGTTTGCATAAAAATATCAGCCGAACTGTCCGTCATCGTTTGGTAGTAATTAAATGCTGAGTTCAAGTGCGTCTCAAACATCTTCTCATAATGATTTTTACAGCTGCCCGATGCTTTGTCCGTGGTACAGGTCTTACCAAACAGGTTGATACCAAAAAAGTCGTAGGCGTTATGTATCTCCTTATCAAGCTTCGCTTTTAAACTGAACGCACCCTTGGGGCTTGCTGCTGTTTGGCAGGTCACAATCATTTTGTTAACGCGTGTCATTCTTAAAGGTGAAGCCTGTTTACTGATAAGGTCCCAAATGTTAGCGCTTTGTTTCAGTTCACGCAGGCTGTATTTGTCATTCATGCGAATATCGCCAACCACACAATTTTTAAAGTAATCATCCATTTCTTGTTTAAGGTCTGGGTCAATGATACGAAAATCTCGGGCGGCTTGAACAAGCTTCGAGCCAAAAAGCGCACCTGTTTTGGTGTACTTCAAATCGCTCGGCAATGAAAAGAGCTCATCAAACATCTCAGCAAGACCCGTACCCATCGAGGTCACAAGACTTGCGGTTACTGCAAAAACGACCGGAACATTGGCAACCTCATAGCCGCCCTGCTTCGACATGTCGTAAATAAAGACCTCTGTTTTTGGAAGAATCAAGAGCTGGAACACCAGGACGTAACCCATCAACCACTTGGCATAAATCATGGGGTCTCGCTGCTTAATAAAACCAACGGACGCCATGATGATGCCCACCAAGGCTGTCATCTTTAAAAACCCCATGAACACCCCAAAGGTTTTGTGTTCTGGGTTAGTAAACGCCGCGATGGCATCGAGGATGTATTTAAAATACTCGCCAAAACTTAAAACATGAATGGTGATTTGATTACTCATGATATTGCTCCAAGACCTGATGCAAGCTGCTTCTCAACACGCGCGACGTTTTCAATAAGCTCAAGTTTTTGTGTAAACTTCCGCTCAATATCGGGCTCTAATTTCGAGACCTGGGTCATGGCCACCTCAATGCGATGACGTAAATCATTCATCAGGTCTTCGGGTAAATTACTGCCGTGCGTTTCTACACTGACCACCTGCAAGAGGTTCCTCAGGTAGTTTTGAAGGATGTCGGTCGCAATCAAGGTGGCATACGCGTCAATATCCGAGCCAGTTGCGCCGTATTGCGTGCTATTTAAGACCGTTAAGAATTTCATGATGGGCAAAGGGGTCATGGCCAGAAAGCTCATTTCTTGAGGTGTGGGTGCATCATCTACTTTAAGTTTTTGGTCAATCTCATGAATGAGTTTACGAACCTTACCAGTCAAGGATTTATCTTCGCTGATAACCATGGATTTAAGCCCAACGCCCAAGCACTTGTCTTTGTCGGCGCAGTGCCAGATTTTCGCTTGCGCGCCTGGCGCACCCAAAAGCACTTGAACAAGCCCGCCACCCTCCAGAAGCGAGGGCACCTGTGTTACCTTGCCGTCTTTATCAATGATGATGCTGCCGGTTAAACTCATCATAAGCTCCGCGAGCTCTTGGCTGTTCGCCACAACACCGGCGTCACCGAGCAAAGACCAAATCAGATTTTTATCGAGCACGACTTGTTTTTTATACTTATCATTTTGAGCCGCTTGCTCCATACCCTCTTTACGACCCAGCCCCGCGCAATCCATGCGTGAAGCCACGTAATCACTGAGCTCACCCTGCTTGCCCATGCGCTTTTGGTCATTACAAATCTTGTCTTGCGAGGCGGCTGTTTTAGGCCAGAGACCACCGACGAGATTTTGCGCCATCTCACACGAGTTGATGCTTGTTTGGTTGACTTTTTGAGCGGTCGCTTGAAGAAAATCACGAACATTTTTAAGTTCAGGTATCGTCGTTGCAATCATAATATCCGCCGCATAGGCACCTGAACTTGCCATCACTTGCTTTCCAAACTCAACAATTTTGTCTCCACTGATAATGCTCATGCTGCCGGTGAGCAAATCAATACCCGCGCAACCCGTGCGGGCCTCGGGTAAATCCAACGTAACCAATCGGTAGTTTCGTACCGGGGTTCTGGCATACAGTGAGCCACCACCATAAAACCCGGCGGCTTGTGACTGAAAAGCCTGAACATTGGTGGTGTTCGACGCAAACCCGACGTCATTAAAAAACCCATCCATGTCATCAGCAACCGTTGCAAAAGCCGAGGTTTGGCCCAACATCAAACAAAGGCTGAGCCCCGTAACGAGCGCCCTCTTTTTCATGACACACCTCGTGATTCATAGGCGACTATCTTAGGAATCAAGGTTTGCATTCTAAGAGCAAGCTCAGACTCAGTAAGCGCACCCACCGACACCGGATAAAGCTCACCCGTTTTGTCATGAACAATAAAAAGGGCTGGATAACGAATCTGCTCTCCTTTAAAGGCCGCACTCACCAACGCTTGTGTCGCTGGATAAACCTCTTCAAATCCCGGTAAGGGTTGGTCATCAAACGAATACGCCTCAATGTCAGCACCCGCGTCATATGCCCAGGCCTTAAGAACAGGCGCTTGTTTATGGCAGTGCGGGCATGTGCTCGCAAAAAAGAACATGACTTTGTGGTCATCAAAGAACGCTGCATGCGCGTGACTAACACCGCCGAGTAAAAGTAAAAGCCCTGCTATCATCGATTTCATTTTGAGACTCCTCGCACCTGCATCAGGCGAGCTGTTAACACATCTTGTGTGGTGAGCCCGAACGCCACAGGTCGCGTGGCGTGGGTTTTGGGATTAACCAGCAAAATTGCTGGGAAATAACGCACGTTTAAACGCACAGCCTGCCCTCTGTCCAAGCGGGATTTAGGTAGCTCAGGTGAGACTTCACCATCGACACTGACCGGTATGAGTTCAAAGCCAAACTTGCGACAGAAGTCTTCTAAAATCGGGATTTGCCGCGTGTCATAAGGGTTTTTCGAGCGATAGAAAAATAAGAGGCCTGAGGTTTTAGCAAGACTTTTCATATGCGACACTTCTTCTTGATGATGCACTTCATCGGTGATTTGCGTGCCAATATTTGAAGTTGGGTGCGTCACACTGAAATCAAATTCGGGGTATTTGAGTAGGGCCTCTTGGTTCACTTGCTTGTGCGCGCTTGCTTCACGTAACCAATAATCTTGAAGCGCCAAAAATACCCGCTCGTCTTCAACACTGTGTGTGAATCGCACCTTGTGTAAGGCTTCCATGGTGTAGAAGTTGAGCACTTTATCTCGGTCGGTGTAGCTTAATTGGTTAAATGGCACACCGCGTGGTTTTTCAGGCTCGGATACCGTCTCTTTAGGCAGGTTATACCAAAGAAATCCTGGCGGCTTTTCTGATGCAAGTGCGTTCTTGTTGACGCACAAGGCGCCGAGCAACAGTGCGGCAAACAGGCTTCGCTTAATCATGCGACACCCCTTGGTCGTAAAGCTTGCTCGCATGGGAGGCACCTGACGTATCCAGTGTTGCATCACTCGGCGTGCGTTTTCGGTTTTTAAACCCATCGGTCAGCGATGTTAAATTCAGTGTGCTGAAATTAATGCGGCCTATCTCTTCAGGCGTTAGCCCTCGGCAGTTGGGATACTTGGCGCTTCCAAATGGTATCTTGAGCTGCCCGAGCCTCCCTTGAATTTGAATAATCCCTGCAAGCTTGGTTGGGAAAACACAAAACACATGATGCTCATGACTGTATGCGTGTCTCTTATAGGAGTCTAAATAAACCACGCGACCTTCGAGCTTGGCGCGTTGCAGCGCTTGCATATCAGAGGGGCAGCTCACCAACCATTCCAGGGGGCCACTACCCGTGCAGCAATCATGAAGCCCTACAGGTAGGGACTTACACTGCTTCGAAGATCCCGAAAAAATACTGGGTTGGCCTGCTTGTGACTGATGGGCCGCCGCGTCTTCAGCGGTTCCCGCAAATGTCCCCAGCTGTGTTAATCCCTCAGCCAGATCGTTACTTTCCTCGGCAACGGTTTTATCACATGAGCCGTCAGCGCAAGGTAGATTCACCACCTCACCTTCATGTGCTTCAAGTAAGCGCTCACCTTTGCTGGTCTCAAAGGTGATGTCAGGCTTGGCTTCTGATTCATGGCGACGCCCTTCCGCAGCCACAAAGCGTGCGGTTTTATCATGGGAAACACGTGCGCTCGCGGCTGCATTTAATTGGGTTAAATCGCCGGTTGCATTGGGGTTGATGGATACCTCGGCAGGTGCACTTTTAAACCCTGGGATGAGGGTCTCAGGGTGAAACGTGCGTAACTGTTGAAGCGCTGCATCACGTGCTGCTATCGGGTCGAGGGTTGCAGCATGAGATACGCTTACGCATAAGATCAAAGGGATAAAGCATTTCATCGCGCACCCTCCAGGCTCGTTTTTCGAGCACAGGCGCCAGAACGCGCAATACGATTTAGGTTTTCGGTTAAGGTGCGTGTGCCGTAAATCACATCAAAGCAATCACCATGCTCAACCACGAGGGCCGGAACCTGCTGAATGCCGTAACGCTCAAAGGCTGTTGGGTCGATTTGAAGGGATAAGTCAGGTACGCGCTCGGTGAGTGCCACAATCTTCGCGATGGTCTCTGGCATGGAGTCGTTCACCAAGCCATTGAGGTTTGCGGGTATATGCAGGCGGGCACTCTCGGCCAAAGTCTCTTCTAAGAGACGCTCGGGCATCGAGAAGCTCACAAAGACTTGCTGGTCTGCGAACAGTGGTCCTGCGCTCATCATGGAGGCCACAATGAGGCAGGCACGCATAGTATAATTTACCGTAGATTTATAAGAAAACACAGTTTCTTTTCCTCCAAACTAAAAACCCATATTGGTCTGGGGTATGCGGCTTAATCTTGCCCGCTTCCCAGGTTAAAGTGCTGTGGCCGGAGGGGTAGCAGTGCTTCCCGTCCGGTACTTGATTCACCATCTCGTAGCGATAACGTGATTTAGGGGTCACCGGCATATACTTCTCGCGGCAGAAGCTTTGAACAGCATTCACGCCAGAGTCTTCGATAAGGCCTAGTCGATGTAATTTAAAGTTCATGCGCTCGGTGAGTAAAAGTGCGGTTTGGACGGGAGAGATAGGCGTGTTCACATGGCCGGTTAAAGGAAAATAACTACCTTGCGCGCCCGCACACCAAAAGAGGCTATCCAACGGCTTATTCGCAAGCGTTGATGACAGGCTGTCTGCGGCGCATGCCGTAGCCGCCGCCACGTTACCAAACACAGCCGCCTCAGGATTTAAAACAAAGCTCATCTCAGAGTCGCGCCACGTGGGGTCAAGCTCCGTTAGGTACGCCACATCAAATTCACCGCCTTGGAAACATCCCGCTGAAGTGATGAGGTTAAGCCAAGAAATGAGTGGGTATTTGTACCAGTGCACATGGAAAAAGGCGCTTGATAAGCCGTCGTCCATATATTGACTCCCGCCACGGGTGCTTTTCAGCCCGAGGTTTAGGCGATGCCCGCCGAGGTTCACCAAGCAGTACGGCGTATCCGTCACTTCAGCCAAGGCCGAAGGCTCCCAGTACCCAATGTTGAGACCGTAGCGTTGCCCAAGACTGGAAGGGCAAGAGCCGACGGGTGACGTGGCGTTGTCTGTATCCTGTAACGGAACACCAAGCCCCATTCTTTTGCCCCGAACCACCGCACCTTTGCCGATGGTGAGCGGAAACATGCATGACCAACAGACATCTTTCACGGGATTCACAAAATGGCCGGTGCAGGTTGCTGAGGCGTGTGATGGGTTCGCAGTAAGCATCATGCCGATGAAGCATAAACTGACAGAAACGAGCTGTTTAATGGACGATAATTTAGTACGCATCACCACCCTCCCGAAGCTTAATCTCATCAATACGTAACGTCACACCCTCGCGTGCGACTTCAGCGGGCACCTGCGTCAGGTGAAGTTTTTGCGTGATGCGCCCACCTTGGTCAAAGAAAATCTCGGTGCTTAAGGCACGTTCTGCGTCACCGATGTTTCCTGTGATTAAAATCACCTTGGTGTTTTTTCGTAGTGTGTGCCGCGCCCAGACGATTTGGTCCTTGTCATCCGCATTGATAAAAATCCAGTGCGGCTGGTACTGCGGCATATGACTTAAGGCATTAACCTGTGTTCCAGCGGGCATCAAAACACGACCTTGATGGTCACGGATGTCTTGGCCAAGGGTTGTCGATGGATAATAGCGGTGCGTGCGTGATTGCGTGGCACGGGGAAGGTTTAGCGGTGTTGGGCGATGCGCGTGTTCATTCACTTGATTGACCCAGCGCGCTTCGATTTCACGTAGTGTGCCTGCTTCATCGAACTGCTTTAAACGTGATTCAATCAGGCTCAAGAAACTACGCTCAGCCACAGGGAAGGTTTCACCGATAGCACCTAAAGATGAGGCCTGTGCGGCGCAAGACAGCCCCAAAAGACTGGCAGCAAAAACAGAGCGTTGAACCGTTTGTGAACCGCTCTTTAGGTAACGCTTTAGATAACACATTGGGTAACACGCCCTCATGATGAAGTCCGCATATGGATAGCTATCAGCTTCAGAATTTCAGGGGTGACGTCCTCTGCTCCGGCAATCACGTGCTGACGCTGCATCACCAGTGCGTGGTGCTTACTCGCGTATTCGTTTAATGCGTCGTTCTGGGCTTTTTTAAAGGCCTCGGTTTTCTTACGAAGGTTCTCGTCAGACAGCTTGTACTGACTGAGCTGCATCACAAACTGCCGCGTAATCACATCGGCGTTAAACGTCACGACGGTCGGGCTCTCGTGCGTAACGCCCGAATAAAGGCCCCACGCAAGACAGGCAAGTATCGGAAGCACGCTAAGCGACCTCAACCAGGTTCGTGACAAGTTCATGTCGGTGGTTGGACCTAAAAGCCCCCGAACATGCCCTTCCATCGATGAGAAATTCATGTGCATCACACACCTCCGTAATATTTTTGAGCCACCTGGTAAACCGCTTGGGCGACGCTTACATCTTGCTTCATCAGCGCTTCAACCTCCCCAAACTCCTGACCTTTGGATGAAAACAGCACGCGTGTAAACGGGTCTGCAAAATAACGATGAAAGCTGTAGGTGTTACCGGTCTCAAGCAAGAGGTTAGAAAAACCTGAACCTGAAACATCACCAAACGACTCAATCATGCGTCGTTGAAAGGGATTAAACCGGTCAGGGTGTTTTGAAACATAGCTCTGAAAGTCCCCCTGCCTCATGATGATTTTTAAATCGCTACTTGCTGCAATCGCCTGGCCTTGAATGGTTTTATCGGTGTCCGACATGTACTGCGTGATAACCCCAAATCCACCGTTATGCTTACGCGCGGTTCGAAACCCTTGATCAATGAAGTTCGCCGCAATGGGATTTGAACCCTCCGTTAGGAAGCGCCACGCTTCATCGATAATGCAGCGTTTTTTCAGACGTCTATCGGTTTGGTAGAACTGGCCTTGTATCACCACAATCATCACGAACATCACGATGGTTAAAAGCTCCGTGTTACCTTGAAGCCCACCCATCTCAAACACCACCAACGGTGAATCTGAAAACTTAGGCGTCTCGCCATTAAACATGTGGCCGTAAATACCGTCCGAGCCGTACTGATTGAGCAAGATGACCAAGTCGCCGACTCGGCTGTCTTGTGAAGACTTGAAACGCTGCTCCAATGCCTCCAGGACGTCGTCTATGCAAGACTTCCTGCCTTTTTTCTTCCAGCAACTTAATGCTGCATCCAAGAGAAATGCGCGTTGAATTTGGCTGATGGGCTCATGGGGGCTCGCCATGATGGCCAGCAAGTCACGAATTTGGATGTTGTCATCCACCTCGATGCTCCGTGTGTCTTTTGAGTCACCTGAAGGCACCTCGGTTTTTCCGTCAAAATCAAACAGTGTGAACGGATTCAAGGTGATTTTGGAGGCGTCAATGTAGGTGCCACCCACCATTTCGCACAGGTGTTTGTAGGAGGCACCGAGATCAATCACGTACGTCACTTCGCCGAGAGAAAGACCGCTTAAAATCTGGGCTTGCTGGAACATGGATTTACCCGCACCCGAGGAACCCACGGTTAAAAAATTATAGTTCGTGATGGGTAAGCTTTTATCGTCAAACGTATCCAAGAACGCCAACTGGTGTCTGTGGGTAGGGAGCAGCATGCCTTGGGGTGCGCCTTTGGTGTCCGCCACAATCGGAAGAAGGTTCGCCACACTGGTGTGGGTCATGTGCTTAATCAGGCCCAGTATCGACAGGTCCTGAAAAAATCCTTCCGTGATAAAGAAAGGTAGGCTCGATAAGTACCTCACCCACTGGATAGCACGGGACTGTTGCAGCTCAAAGCCAAGCTGGCGATAAGCGCCGATGGCCTTCGCCACAGCGTCACGCTCTTGGTCCGGTGTTGTAAAAAGCATGAGGTTATAAAAGGTCGGAAGTAATGAGAGGTTGCCCTTGTTACCTTCTTCGTGAATATAGTTCCACGCCGCCCCTTCCTCGACGGCGCCTGGGTTTAAAAAATGCTGAATACCGTTGGCGTTGGCATTGAGTGACTTCGCACGCGATTTTGCCTTCGCTATCATTTTCTCTTGAGATGCGCCTCGGATGGTGAAGCTCACAAGAAACGAGCAAGGTATGCCATGTTCTGGATGAAGCAGGCTTGCAAAAACATCGGGCGACTGCCACAACGCAAACTGCTCAGGCCACTTCTCAATGTGACAATTCACCACACGGTGCTTGTGCGGGACGCCCTGTTTATCGCTGGTGTCGATATCAATGCCCAACTCATCAATCGCAAACAAACTATTCCCCACGGGAATGCTGTATCCCAGGGATTCGTCTTGGGTTATGCGTGCTTCGGGCCAGTTCAGTGAGGCATTCGGTGAAACAAGGCTTTTCATCAATACCACGAAGTCCGCTTGTTCAAGGTTGGCATGAGCAAGACCCGAAACACGGAGCTCAGACGAAACATCTTCTCGAAGCGACTGCATGCGTGCATGCGCTTGATGATTCTTCTTGGTGGAGAAAAACAAATACACTCGGTAATCCGCGAGCTGCGCTGCAATGTTTCGTCCATTGGCATAGCCTGATACGGCGGCGCGCTCATGGTACTTAAGGCTCATGGCTGCAAGTTCTCTAAAAATACCTCCGCGCTTAAACGAAGCATCAAACCCTTGAGCCAGGGCGCCACCTAAGTGCGGGTGCTTATACAGCATCACGGTACAATCTACCCCAACAGGAAGCTTGTTCTTCATCAGCTCCGCCATGGATTTAACCAGTGTCTCGTCAGCCCCTGCCGCAGGCAGTGCATGCAACCCAAAACCAATCGAGTTTTTATTGATGATGAAGAGGTCGTCCGTCATGGACTCGTACGGCAACAGCTCTCTTAACGAAGGTAAGTCCAATGCCACCGAGGCCTTGGCTTCACGTCTTTTCTTAATAGAACCAGGTGCAACCGCACTCCCCTCACCCATGAAATGTGAGAAGCGCTGAAGGGTATCTTGTGCTTTGTCTAACAGGTCGCTTAACATGAGTTACTTACCCCTTGTGTTTGAAGTGCCTGGAGCAAACCAAACATTCGGTGTATGCTTGCCGCGGGCGAGGGATTGCTTCCCCTCGCGCCCAGCTTTCATCGTTGCTCCATAATGATTCCCCGAGGTCAGATAAAGACCCTTGTCCGCCATCGAATTCGCGTCCTCAATGCTTAAGCAGCTGTCCGCTGCGGTTTGATTGCAGCTAAACTGTGACACCGAACATCCGCTCATCGCGAGCACGCAGGCGCTAAGCGCCAAGGGTTTTAAAAACTTCATGGGTTCGCTCCATTCATACTCAGCTCAGACTGAGGTTTGATTTGATTTAAAATCTCGGGTGGCACGTTAAACGTCCCGTTATCCGCCGCATACGCAGGCGGCGGTGCTTGACGGGTGTTGTCCGCCTTTGCTTGCTGGCGCACCCTGGTCTCATCTTCGGACTCAAGGTTGAAGCCATCCTTAAACACGATGGTGACTAAATTTCCTGCGCCGACCTGGATGACGGGGTGAAATAATTCTGCACGACGCACGAAGTGGCCCGCGAGCATATCCGAGCCTTTAGCACCACCACCCAGCATGGTGTAAGCCCCCATGTTAGTTGTGGGTACGGCTGAAGCGGCCCCAAGTGGGTTCATGGTTAAAATGGATTGCGTGTACTGCGCTGCTGAGCTAATGCCGGACATGATGCCGCCCAAGCCTGCCCAGGCCATGGTTTTGTTGTCACGCATCATGGGCTTGCCTTTAATGCCCACCTTGCCACCAAAAAATGCCCAGCCGGTGACCGGCCTATCAATGATGGGCTCGCCCGGTCTTGCGCAGGAGAGTTTATCGAGAACGACGTAAGCGCGTTCGCTGGAGACATCCCCCCAAGCGCTTCCTGTGACAAAACAACCTTTCATTCTGGAGTAACCGCCGTTCGGTAAGGTGCCGTTCTGAACCAGCTTGAAAAGCATCACGCCGTTGTTTTTACTCTGGCCATTCACCCCAGCATCCGCGTCAGCACCACCTAAAATCACCGCAGGCACAAACGTACCGCTGGGCACGTATCGCTCATCTTTCTTGCCGGTGTCATAACGAAACGATAGGGCTTGAGCGCGGGGCTTAGGACGTGGCTTAGACCAACCGGCATCCATCGCGGTACCCGTTTGATTCATCGCGAGCTCAGGACCTGGTTTAGGTGTTGATGCCGCCTTCATCGCCTCTCCGACCAGTAGCGATAATTTCTTCGATTCTTCATTGTGCGCCGCATCACTGGATTTAAGCGTCTCTTGAAGCTGCTTGATTTGTGATTTCAAGCTCTCAAGCTCACCTTGCTGCGCGGTTAAGGCGCTCTCGGCATTGGCTTCACTGAATGATGAATCCATCACACCAACCAGATTCACAGGCTCTTCTTGCTTGCTTGTTTTTTTAGGCTTGTCGTTCGAGAGCAGGGCGACGGTCGTTGTACCGACCATCAGTACACTGAGGACTGCCACGGTCAGGTTGCGACGCTGCTTGCCTTGAATGATGTTGTTCAATGAGAACTTAAGCATGACGCACCACCTTATAGATTGTGGCGTGCTCGCCAGGCATCAGGGTTTTCGACGTCAGATTGACCGCGGCCGTACCCTGAGAAGAGAACCAAGACTCACTTAAAGTAATCGGAGACCGGCCTCCGTGATAGATGGTGAACACTTCACCGTTCAATGAATCACCGACGTAACTAAGTTCAGGCGTCACTTTCAGGCCGTTTTGATAGCGTGTGATTTTCCCAGAACGTTTTTGTTTGACGTAACCTTCGGGTGTTTTATGGGCCACCATCTCTTGCATCAGCTCACGGACTTCAAACGCATGATAAGGCGAGGCCACCACGGGTTTTTTAACCGCAACCACAGGACCTTGCGGTACAAATTGAACGGTTTGTCCCAGGGCATCCTCGGGGTTAATCGTCGCTGAGAAGTGACGGCCACCTTCCGTGCTCACAAATAAAGTGAAGGATTTATCCACTAGCAGGGTGACATATAAACTGCCGTCTGATTCATTTTGAACACCCAAGGCACCTTCAGGAAAATGTACCTGGGTAATTTTATCCCCTTTGACCACAAGGCGGTTGGCGTTGGAGTCGCTTAAGTGTATGGAGACGTCACCGTTCTCTTGGAACGTCTGGGTTGTTAGGGCGTAGCTCATGCTGGAACACAGAATAAGACCGCAAGCGAGCACGTTACGCATGCTTATCCTCCTCGTTAAGAAACTGCTCAATGGATAGCCGACCTAAGTGATAGCGATACTGAAAGACATAACTCATCTTCTTATCCTCTAGGGCACGTAAGCCGACACTTCTTTTCAACAGCCCTGTCATCACAACGCGGAGGTTTTTAGGGTCCGCGTAACTCCCTGTCAGTACAAAATAACTGGATATCTTCTGAGACTTAATCACACGCGCCTCATGGTTTAACTGAGATAAAAACTGCGGGTAATGCTTGCTTGAAACAAATTCCAAGAGGTGTTGATGATGAGCATCCACCGTCTCAGGGGTGACGTTCAATCGCGAATACAAAAAGTTCTCGCTCATCATGTTTAAGTAATGGGTATCCACCACCGCATCACTTTTGGTGTAGCTCTCGCCGCCTGAAAAAGGCGTCACTTCAACCCTTTGATGCACGGCCGCATACCAAGCCAAACTACCCATCAACATGTTGGTGACCAATAGGCCAAACACGATGGCGACCATCAGGTTTAATCGTGATGCCAGTTGGCCGAGGCGGTGCTGCTGTACATTAAAGTTCATGTTCAATCCTTCCAAATACGTCGGTGAGATGCGGGTAATTTAGGTACGACCACTTGCATCACGCTGCGAGGCAAATGCCAATACGCGAGAATCACTAAAAACCGAGGTCCCCGACCCTTCTTTAAATGCCTAAGTAAACCAAGCAAGCCTGCGCTGATGGCCACCACCAAAAGCTTCTGGCTTGACATCACCAGAAACAAAACCGCAAACATGACAACGCAAAGCTCATCCAGGCTCAGGGTAAAGTACCGCCTAGGCTCATCTAAATGACTCACCAGGCGGTATAAGTTCGACGAGCTCATCTTAACTAAACACAAAAAGATGTAAGAAAACGCCAGGAACAAATGCAATGAAAAATGTTCCAAGGAATGCCATCGGGTTCTTACTTTTAATGTATGCAGCCGCCGCCAAAATGATGTCCACCAAAATGAATATCTTCCAAAAGTACCCCGAGCCTCCGAGCATGTCCTGCACATCACCGGTTAAAGCCGTTGCCAATTTATCCTCGGCAAAAACGTAGGACGATAAGGCCAGCGTACCGAAGCCCAAAGCAGCCTGCTTGCATCTAATCGCTAATTTTTTACTCATTTTCACGTCATTTCCCCTTTTTTTGGTTACAGAAAACCCTCAGCGACCATTCGCTCAGTTTTTTTACAACTTCTTAGGTGCTCTTAATGCTTAAGGTCGAATTCCATCGGACCTCAATGTTTGTTAAAAAAGTCCTGCAAGTGTCTTCACCAGACCCTCTTCAAGCACAGGTCTTGCTTTGTTGTATGACAAGTTCACCCGCCCTGCGTTGGATACAACACGTGTTCGATACCGCTGATAGTCACTCTGTTTTGAATAGCTCTGTTGGCTCGATGATGCGCTGCCGTTCTGAAGGGATGAATTAAACTGCTCACGCGCCTTAACGCCGCGCGCAAGACGCTCCGAAATCTGAACATCCGTCACCATGGTGTAATTCACATCTTTCACCAAGGAATCCGCTGCAAGACCAACCAAGCCACCACCCACACCACCGCCAATGATGGCATTCGTATTACCTGCCAGTGCACCAATCCCAGCACCCGCAACACCGCCCGCAATCGCCGAGCCATAACCGCCGCCCAAGGCACGCTGACTTGCTGTGACACTCATCTTATCGAGGTTTAAAACATTGGCCTGAAGCAAATAATGGGCTGAGCTTGGGTTGCCAACCACACGAAAACCATGCGCAATCAAAGCCGTTCTCAGTTGAGGAGCAATATCTAAATCCTTGCCGGATGTATTCTTAACCGATACATGGACCGTCTTCTGAGATGGCGCAACGGGATCTAAAAATATCGTCTCGCTTAAATTCGTTCGACTCTCTAAATTACGATGCTCAATCGCTGTCTGCGTAGCCGCACAACTCATTAACATAGCAGCTGAACCTGCGGTAACTGCAAGTTGCGATGCGCGTAATAAACGTCCTGACACTCTCATTCCCTTCTCCTATTATTAAATTAGCGCCGCGATCTACCGCGCATAAATGGCGTCCGAGATGACAACCTCGTCCCGTAGTTTCGTTCCAAAAGTTCACTTCGAACAATCGGCATGGAATCAGGTGCTGAAATCCCAATCCTCGCGTACTCGCCAACTTGCTCCAGAACCGTGATTTCAATATCTTCTCGAATCATAAAACCCTGGCCTTTTTTTCTCTCTAAGATAAGCATTTCTTTCCTCGTGTTAATTATTTCGACTTAATATTAATAAAAAAAACAATCTTATTTTCTCAAATTATTTGTTATGAAGGAGCAATCAAAAACTATTTTTTTACACAAAGTAACAAACATGCGTCTATATTAAATTAAACTTTACATTATGTAAAGTATTAACTATCTTTCTTGTTGCTTTTTTTTAGGTTAAAATGGAAAAATGATGAATTCACACATAGAATCAATGCCAACAAGCACCTTCAAAGACAGAGTTACTTCTGTTTTAAATGATCTAAACCGCTCCAAAGCGTGGCTTGCTGAAAAAATTGGAATATCTAGGCAAGCGCTTAATTACTTACTAGCCAATACCAATGGAGGAAAATACATATCACACATAGCTGATGCCTTAAATATAAATCCCGAATGGCTTGTATCAGGTGAAGGTGATTTAAACTTAACAACAAACCATATGAATACGATCCCTTTGCTTAAATTAGAAAATATCTCACGATGGTTAAATGGTACTTTTACTGAGTTATACGAAACTATACTAGTTGAAGATACAGACACAAGCGGAACTTTTGCTATCATTCTTGATAATTCAAGCATGGAAAAAGAGTTTGCTAAGAACTCTATCCTGATATTCAAACAATCTCTAAAACCATCAAATGGAGATTATATACTTGCCCAATTAAATACTGATAATCAAGAGCCAATATTTATTTTTAGACAGTATATGACTGACGGAACAGGCGTATATTTGAAGGCACTAGATACAACCTTCAGAACAATAACAGAATGTGATGATTTTAATATTATTGGATTGTTAACTGAGCAAAGACGTCTTTTTCATGAGTGAACAGGGTAGACTGGAAGAGTGATTAAAAACACTTCCGTTATTAACAAATAACCTTTTGGAAGAGTAAATACAGATCTTCTTGCCCATAAACCCTTTTGATTCCCCATGAGATTTAGCTCTTTAATTTCATTAAAGATCTCATCAGAAGGTATTATAAATTTATATTCAAACTCACTTCGATGAACCTGTTTGTCATGATGCAAAAGCGCGTTTCCAATAGCTTTAGACCCTAAACTCATAAACTCACTCTTATAACTTACGTATGTTTGCTCTGGAATAATGACTCTCGCAAAAATCATTGGCTTATTATTACCTTTAAGAAATACTTTTCTCACAAATGAATTAGACGCATCAGCAGGATAATTATTAAAAGCTTTTCTTTCATCAATATACGGCTTATCGAACGACTCGCTTAATAAATCAAGAGAAAAATCCACACCTGTTTTTTTAATGGTCTCTGTTAAATTGTTTGGCATAACCATCCAATTATATGTATTTTTGTTTATTTCATTCCTTTTAAAATCAAGTGTTTCTCTACCAATCCAATTATTTTTATACATAGTCATAGACTTTTACCTTTTTATTAATTGTAAAAATTGTTTTTACAATTCGTATAATATACAATTGTGGTATAATTGCACAAGTTTTTTTTTCGCATAGGATTCTTCAACATGAAAACTCTCAAACAATTAAAGGAGCATATTCAAGGATTTCTTGAAATTTTGTTTTCAGAAACGAATATATATCAATATTCAATAAAAAATGTTGAGCTTAAATTGAAGGACGGAAAATATATTAATTTAATTAAATACATTCTTATTGGATCACGAAGAATCCAACAAGATTCTGCCAGTAATTTACTAGCGCGTCATATATCTAGAAAATTTAATGATATCGATTCTGAAATTATTATAACAATTAACACGGCAACAACCCTGCTAAATTGCACATCAAAGGATGAAATGATCAATAAAATTAATGGGTATGTTAAAAATATACAAGAACAAAATTAACCTTATATTTAATTATTAATAGAGAGAGCGCTATGATCGTTATTTTACCAATGCTTTTCATTATGGTTGAAATATTATCTATATTATTCGGACACACCTTTACAACAATCAACCTCTTTGGAATAGAATTCCATTTTATAATTGGTGTAATCTATTTTTGCTTAGGCTTCTATATTCTTGATATTATTACCGAGATTTACAACGATAAATTATCAGATAAAATAATTTATGGTAAAATTTTATGCCAAACCCTATTTGTATTATTGGTTCAATTTGGCATACACCTTAACCATGACGCAAACCAAGCTGCTATATTGCAGTCCATGGATTTTATGCCGCGAATGATTTTAGCGGGCATGATTGCCTCTTTAGTTGGATATAAACTAACCTCTATTATTATGCAGTACCTAAAAATTAGATATGAAGGACGCTTCATAACTGTTAGGTACTTAGCATCAACACTTCCTGGCGAGTTCGTTTTTTCTTTTATCTATAGCTTTATATTTTTATACAATGAGTATTCATTTGAAGAATACATAAAAATATTTTATTCATTAGCTGCCGCTAAAATAATATTTTCATTAGCATTCGCTACCATATTTAAACCAGCAACTAAAATAATTACTTTTATGGTTAAAAGTACATCTATAAAAAATGCTACTTATGCGCGCATCAAATAGACCCTATGATAAAATTATTTATTAAAGCATGACCATATTCCGTCAACACAGACTCTGGATGGAACTGAAATCCGACAAGTTTTAACTCTTTATTTGAAAAGGACATAATTTCACCCACAGATGATAGCGACGTGATAGAAATATCTTTGCTTAAAGTTTCATCAGAAACAACTAAAGAATTATATCGTCCAACCCGAAAAGAACGTGGAATACCACTAAAGACACCTTGACCGTTATGTTCAATTAAGCATGACTTTCCATGCATAGGTTCTTTTGTTTTTATAATGCATCCACCAAAAACATGACCTATCACTTGATGACCTAAACAAACACCTAGAATTGGTATTTCACCTACGAACTCACGTACCACATCTATAGAGATCCCTGCCTCTTTTGGGCTACAAGGACCGGGTGAAACAATAATATGCGTTGGATTTAAAATATAAATGTCTTGTATCGTTATTTGATCATTTCTTACAACCTTTACTTCTCTCCCAAGCTCTTCAACATATCTTGATAAATTAAAAACAAATGAATCATAGTTATCTATTATAAGGATCATAAGGTCAAGGCCTCAACTAACGCCTGGGCTTTCGTTAAACTCTCTTCATATTCTTCTTCTGGCTTAGAATCCACAACAATTGCACCTCCAGCACTAAAAAATACTTTATTTTTATTAATAAAATATGTCCTTATAACAACTGACATATCCATATCGCCAGTAAAGCTCATATAACCTAAACAACCACAATATGGTCCCCTAGCCTGCATTTCCAACTCACTAATTATTTCCATAGATCTAATTTTAGGAGCCCCGGTTACTGATCCAGGAGGAAATATTGCCTTCATAACATCCATTGCTTTTAAATTCACCTTTAACTTGCCGGTAACCTTAGATACTAAATGATGGACCGTTTTAAAGCTCTTCAAAGCACATAATTCATCAACCTTAACCGTCTGCGGCTGACAAACTCTAGAAATATCATTGCGCATTAAATCAACAATCATAATATTCTCAGCGTAATCTTTCTCGCTAGACAAAAGCTCTTCTGCTAACAATTTATCTTCATTAGCATCTTTTGATCGCTTTCTTGTGCCCTTAATAGGACAAACCTCCATTAAATTATCTGTGAGCTTTACAAACCTTTCTGGTGAAGCTGAAACAATACTTCCATTATCTTTAAGCTTCATGAACGCGCTAAATGGAGCAGGATTTTTTTTCATTAACTTAAAATACAGAAACAATAAGCTTTCATTTTCCAATAATATCGAGCTAAATTGCTGTGTAATATTTGCCTCATAAATATCACCATTTAAAATAAATTCTTTTGTCTTTTTAACAGCATTAATATATGACTGACGCGTAAAATTTGAGGATATGGTGCGATTTATATTTACATCTTTCTTACTCACCACATCAGAACAATCAGCTTGACTAGACATCATTTTTTTTATCTTTAATATATTGTCCTCTGCTCTTTTAACTCTTTTAGATTCTAATTTCTCAGGAAATCCTGTTGATATTATCCAGCACCGGTCCGTAAGATGATCAATTGCGATGAGACTATCATAAAAATTTAGATGAATATCTGGTAACTCAATATTATCCTGTACTCTAGGCAAATCTTCTAGATAATGCGCTGCTTCATAACCAAAAGATCCGACAACACCTCCCTGCAATGGAGGAAGAAAAGCTATTTTTTTTAACTTATATTCATTTATTTTTTCAGAAATAAAATCAAAAGGATTACATACATCAATTGACTCATTATTCCAATAATGCTCATTCCCCTTAGATGAAAAAGAAGCAAAATTATCAAAACAAATAAAAGAATACCTACCATATCCTTCCATTACCATAGAGCTATTTAACACCATTAAATCATTTTTAAAGAAAAAAATTCTAATTAAATTATCCACATCAAAATTAATTATTTCTTCATATAGTGGCTCAATATATTCACTCTTACTTTTCATTTCACAACCTTTAACTAGGTGGGGATTCCTGCGAAAGTGAACACTTAATATTGCGCTACATTTGCAAGCATTAAAGCAATATAAAAGTGTTCACGCTCGAAAGAAGATCAAATCACAGAAACTCATGTCTAAAATAAAAACTAATAGGTTATTTTGTTTCACATAGTATTTTTCTTACTGAATCAATATCAGAAAAATCCATAGAAACGCGAACTTTACCATTAGATAAAACTTTCAAGCCAACTTCTGTTTGGAACTTATATGATAAATTATAAACAATATCATCCCTAGCATCTTGCGATATTTTAGAATTTGGTATCTTCTTATTCTCACCATTCATCAGTTTATAATAACCATGTTCTCTCACAAAATCTTCTGTTGCTCGAACCGAAAGATTTTTGGCTACAACATGATTTAACACAAGATTTTGCAACGTTTCTTCCAATCTTAATACAGCACGAATATGCCCATAATCCACCAAGTTTTTTTCCAATAAACCTCGACCTTCCTGACTTAATTTTGTAGCCACACGAATTAAATTTGCCACAGTAGTTCTTGGTTTGCCAATCAACTGAGACACGGCCTCTACACTAATCAAATACTCATCTTTAAGCTTTAATAAAGCATCAGCCTCTTCTAAAAAACTTAATTGCTCACGCTGAATATTTTCAATAATGGCAATAGCATATGCTTGTCTTTCATCAATCTTTTTTACAACCGCAGGTATTCCACTCAACTCAAGCTCTATTGCGGCACGCAAACGCCTCTCACCTGCAATTAACTCATAGGATTCTGGCTCGACATAACGCAAGATTACGGGCTGTAAAATACCATGTTCTTTTACAGAAGCGATTAAATCATGTATTGAATCAAGCGTAATTGAATCTTTCTTTCTTGGCTGATATTGTCCGATTTTAATCAATCGTAGGGGAACAGCTTTAATAGAATCTAACTCATCATCACGCTTACTCATGTTTAAGGATTGAAAACTGAGTGCATCAACTCCTGTACCTAATATGCTCATACTTAGTCCTTGTATCGCTTGCAAAAAAAAACTAAAAACACACCTAAGGCCAGTGGATACGGGGTATGTGGCGACTCTGTCCCCCAGGGGACAAGTCACCAACCATTTCTAATTTATTTTATTAAACGTCTATCCATATACAACCATTGACTCAATGCCATTCGAATAATCGCCGGCTTGATATGCACATCCAACATTTTCCGTATACTTTTAATATTAAGTTCCAACTCAGTTAATTTTTCGATCCAAAGTAAATCAATGTTTGCCTGGACTGGATTAGACCCAATATTTTTCATCGTTGCCCCTAACTTAATCTGGGTCAATAAATTAATCAGCACATAATCATCAGAAGCATTACTCCAATCAATATCATCAACGCTTGAACTTTTAAAAAAATGTTCTAGCGCTTCATTCACTAATTGAGATTGCTTACCTCTACCTTCGTATTCATTTTTTGCTTTTTTCTGAACAGCATTCCAAAGCTTCTCAGGAATTCTTAACGTAATTTTTTTCTGGGTTTTTGAGGAAACCTTTTCTTCTTTTGGCCGTTCAAGAAACATTATTTATCCTCACAAGTGACGCCCAATAAAAAAGACTCGAGTTTACTCATAAGATTAATCATATCCTCTACAGACGAGACGGTAGAAATATTGGAGTAAGTGGCCAAATCAGGAATATACTTTAAAAGATTATTTCCAGCCTTGATACAATTATCATGAGACTTAATCTGCAAAGTAGCAACAGAACGTTTTCGCCCATCTCTTCCACGTACAATCACATCCGTTGACGGTTCAACATTATTATTTTTCTTTTGTAATTTTTGAATAAATGCTTGTTGCCTATCACTCTGTGTATAAGAAACGGCTTTGATTAAATTCCTGGAAGAAAGATCACCTTGCTTTAATGTATCCAAAATTACCGCATCATATTTACCTGGTTGATTTATTAATTTGATAAAGGCAGCAGCTAAATCTTTATTAATTTTTAACCTACCCGACAAATCCCTGACAGTAACTTTCTGGTTTTCTGCTAATTCATCAACAGCCAAGAGATAATTGCCATACGTGCTAATATTTGTTCGCATGCTATTCTCGGTAATTTGTCGAGAAACCTTATCGCGCTTTGATAAATCATGAAGACCTTCATTACGAATAGCCTTGATGTAAGGAATACGACCCAAAATACAAGCCAACCGTCGCAAATGTCCTTCCAAAACGATCAAAACATTATTACATTCATCAGATTCGATTTCTATGGGCTGGATCTGCCCTGTCTCACGAAGACTTTTTGAAAGTTTTACTAAAAATTCATAATCTTTTTTAAATGAAGGATCAGGATTATGCAATAATGATTCAAATTCTGGATAAACGACAGACTCAACAACTTTTCCATCAATCTCTGTTTCATTAATTTTTATTAAACATGGAGAATCCATGTTAGATTCAAAAACATCACTCATATCAATACCAGCATGACAAACTAACCATTCATCATCAATTTTCCAATCTGGTCGAGGATTATGAAGGCTTGGCTTTAATGCCTTAGGACGAACATGATAATAACCTTCTTTATTACCATCGTTAAAACTCAAGGGCTTAGATACATTACCGAAGTTTAAAGCTCGTGTTGTATCATGACTGGAAGATTCTTCTTTTTTTGTCGCTTTAAATTGTTTTTCAATGGAGTTATTAAATATTAAGCTCATGCCATTTCCTCCTCTTCAATTTTCATTCCTTTTTCTTCAACAAGCTTTTCATAGCCCATTTTAGTGAAAATATAATTACATGCATTAATTGCATCGACTCTTAATGTAGAGTTTTTTTTCAAGCCATTAAATGGCATTGCCAGATCGGCACCTTTCGTATCGATCTTGGCCATATCCCCCGCATCTCTTAATTCGCATGGCATTAAATATGGTTTAATGTATACACTTTCTTCAAGTTTTTTACGTTGATCATCTTGCCCTGTTCTTTTATTCCAGGTCTTTTGGTTTGCAAGAAAACCAATCAACTTACTAGCTTGCGATCGTGGTTTAGCGTCATTTTGCTCATGAAAACAATGCAACATGGCATTCAATCCTTCGCAACTTTTTTCCTGCAATTGAAAAGGCATGACCGTATGAGTGGCCGCCCGCATCAACCCCACAGATGTTATCGAAATAGCAGGTGCGCAATCTGCTACAACCAAATCAAACCCGGCTTCATACATGCGTTTTGGCTCAAAAAATCGTCTTGGGATATCATATAAATCTTCATATGAAAGATTGCTGTCAAATTGTTTTTCCTCAATCTTTTTCAGAATCTCATTATGGGCTGGTAGAACTTTTAAATTTTCATATTCATAACCAGGATAAATCGCAATAGGGCCATCCATATACAATGAAGCAAGGCTTGAAACACCATCCCAATCAGGATGTTGTTCGGGATCGTATTCCGGATGAATAGGTGGGAAATACTTAGCGGGCAATTCTAGACGCGTATCCTTGACGAGCCTTTTACTTAAATTGGCTTGTCCGTCACCATCAACAGCCAAAACACGCAATCCTAAAACAGTAACGGCGTAACTAATCATAAGTTGAGCTAAAACTGTTTTCCCTACGCCACCTTTATTGTTAGCAATTACCAAAATTTTTGCTTGTTCATTATCAGATCTCATAATTTTTCCTTATTAAAAAATGAAATTTACTTAAATATTTTATAAAAACAACTCAAAAACCAATAACACATAAGCACTACTGTAGTGCATTAGAATAAATTAAGCAACAAATCCGATCAATCTTCCAGGTAAATTATTTTAACTGAAAATTTTCTTATTTTTCAATAAGTTACAAAAAATAATTAAATAAAAAAAACAAGGTTTTAATTTCAATGTTGATCAATTTAGATTTGTAGTGCATAGTCAATAACATACAAATTACACAAATGAATTTTCTATTGAGGGAATAAATGTAAACTTTAAACTGGAAATTGAAAAAAGAAGGGGTTTTGTGACTCGGCGCCAACCAAGCCACAAGATTCATATCATATGGATACATATTATATGAATGAAAGCACATCATCATACTAGTATCCATAGATCTTTTTGTCAATCATTGGCAACAAGCTAAGGATGGATCACGTATGAAGAAAAATAGCTTACAGGAAAATCAAGATGTACGTCCTTATGCCGCTAAAAAACAAATCAGGTTATCATCAATTAACCATAATCGATTTGAACGCTTGCATGACATCACCAGCAACTATAACCAAGCGACGCTTTTAGATAAGCTTATTTTTTGGTGGCAGATATCGAACTATACCCTGGATGACGGGAACATATGGTTCACTCGAAGTGTTGAGCAAATCGCTCAGGAGTCTCGTCTTTCTGTACGTACCGTAGGTCGCTACTTAAAAATCTTCACGGATGCTGGTTACATTGATAAGGTCAACCGGCTCCATAAGAAAAAGAACCTCTACATTCGTGTGACCGAGAAGCTCTTATTTCTTATCGGTGAGAAGAAGGGGACAACCCCCCATGTGGCAGGGGAAACAACCATCAAAGGCCTTACAACCACAACACCCACAGCATCAGCATGCGTTTTTTCGGAACATGTTGGCCGAACCGGTTCGGCCAATTTGGCCGTTTCCATATATAAAGAGAAAGATTGTAATACTTCAACTAACAATACAGTTAGGGAGCTTTGTAGCGTTACTTTTGGGGATAACGGCTTTGAAGAGCATGCTCCAACTCCAGAAACCTGTGTTGAAGAACCTGTGGTAGAAACCCCCAAGGCAACAGAGCCCGCTAAATACCCCGTATACGCCGTTGAACAACAAATAGGGGAACGACTCTCTGAGACCACCAAGAACTACATCAAGGGCACGATGCGTAACCTGAACACGCAGTACCAACTTAACTTCTCAGACCCAGAGCAAGTGTTCTCGGAAATCGTTTTCTCGTTACTGAATACCGAAAAACAATTCCCCGGTGTTCAAGACACCCATCATCGCATGAACCTCATAGCTAAGCTCATGCGTGAAAAAAGATGGTGTACGCCTAAAGGCTTCTACAACCATTGGGACGTGGGCCAAGCCTTGAAAGCCAAGCAGGAGAGTCAAGCCGTTCGCATGCACAAACTCAAGCGGCAAGAGAGTAGGGGAGGTACGTTATATCCGTCAGCTGAGGCTAAAGCGTGCAAGTACACACAAACCATTGCATTGAACGCCCAAGCTCGCGCTTACCAAGAACTGAAAGCCTTGATTTCAACCGAAACACGGTACTTAAGCATGATGGAATCACAGTTTAAGCGACAACCCAACCCCATGAACGAACGCGTCATTGAGAGCACAGCGATGAAGCTCGCAAAATTACACGACCAACTCGGTGTGATGGAGATGGAGATGGCGATGCAACAAAAGGCGGCTTAATGGAGGCAATGTAAGCTCATCCTTACACGCTAAGTAGAAAAAAGGTCATTGCAAAAAAACCTCTATTTTGGTTAAAATAAGCGCACTTTAGTTTTTGGTTGTTTTTCGCAACAGGAGTTCTTTCATGTTATTTGTTCCTGCTTTAATGGTGTTTAGTGGCTCAGCTACAGGAGCAGCGGTTACCGCACAAGTAGCAACGACTGCGTGTTTGTTAGCTGCGTCAGCTGGCAAGTACGCTTACGATAGCTTTAATACACCTGATTTACCCACCTTTCAACATGAAGCTGAGGTTGTCCGCAATAAGATCCTATCAGAAGCGAGGGAATTGGCCTCAGAAACGAGGGAGAAATCAGCTTTGCATGAAGAGCTAATGGGTGACGAGCGTGCTCGCATGGGTGTTGAGCTACCCCGATTGACATCGGCCGTGGATACAACAGAGTCCCTGAATCATACTTTATCGGGCGTCATCTCTACGTTACCCACTCAGCACGCATCGAACCATGAATCCATGCAGGTTATGGCCGAGGAACTGACCCAACAGCGTCCCCAGATACAAGATATTAAGGCCTCATTGGAAGAGCAGCTTCCAAGATTAATCAGAACCAATCAAGAAAAACAGGCGCTTTTGCTAGAAATTCATCAGCTGAAAGCAACAAATAGAGCCCTTGAGGGCACGGTATCAGAGTTATCTTCCGGTCTGGACGATGCGCTTGCTTGTGTTGAAGAGGGGCGTTCAGAAAATAACGCACTTCGAAATAGGTTGCGTGCTTATGATGAAGAAAAACAAAACGCTCAATCCAGCTTTGGTCTTAACCTCTTTCGGTCTTAGGAGCTCCTCATGCCATCTAATAGCACACCCTTAGTTTTTGATGCCACATCTTTACCTCAAGAAAATCGTATAGATACCGTATTGAAAAAATTAAAACGCGATACCCATATCATGAGTCAGATGCAGCCACGCTTGTCTGAGCTGACGAGGCTCTATCAAGCAAGAAAGAGCCGTATTGACCAATTCATTGAATGGTATGCCGATAATCCTTTATGGAAAAAGGTCATGATTGGCACCGCGGTTGTTTCAGCAAGCTACACGGTTGGCTTTTTGATTGGCATGACCTGGTTTCTGACGGGGTTAATAACCGGGTTATATGTCACGGCTATCTCTATCATGGAGGAGCATGCTGAAATGATGAGGCAGAGGGATACATCTTTTGCAGATGACATCAAAAAAATGGAAGCGACCATTGCAGAATCCATTAACGCATTTCGTTTGCTCGAAGAACAGCTCAACGATGTGTTTAACTCACTAGTTACGTTGCATGAACAGCGCTCGGAAGATATCACACGACTTAAGGGTGAGGTTGATACGATAGAAGCTCAAAATTTGCGTTACGTTTCTATTATCGAAGCGCTCGAAGAGTCATCTCGAAAGCTTGAGGCTTCTCAAGGCGAGGTATCGTTAACCGAAGCTGAGATTAAAGCGCTTTCTGCCGAATTTCAACATAGCCTCCAAGAAGCAAAATCACTTTGTGACGTACTTTCAAACGTTGTTTCGGTAGCGGAGCCGGTGAGTACACCAGAACTACCTGAATCAACAGAAATTCAAGAATCAAGCCGTTTGGTGATAGAGGTTGCGAACAAGACCCTTGCTCATGCGCATGATAGATTAAGCAAGATTCGTCAAGAAAGAAAAAACAACCAAGAAAGTGATGCAACACGGGCAACTCCTGGCAGGAGTGGTGTGGCTTCATTCGTTATGCACAGTCCTTTTTAGGCAGTATGGCAGCTTGATGTTGTAGGAAATTCAAAGATTGTTTGAGTGATTATTATGCTGAAAAATCAGATGCTTCACGAAGTAAGATGTGTATGTGTTTCAGTGCTAGCTGAAACAAAGGGGTAAATATTTTTCTCTGTGCTTTTGTTTGGGGCAAGGTTTCAAAAAAAAGATGGATCTATATTGGGTAAACTCTAATCTGTTTTTGCAAAGCAAGCTGATCGTGCTGAAGATTTAGCTCTCTAAAGGACAGGCTAAAGCTAAGAGAACCGAGTCTCATCTGTGATCGGCATAGGATACATTCTAAGGGGTTGAATCCAAGTTTCTGTTTGACAAGAAATTGCCAAGGGTATTTCAAATTCTCTTTGGGTTTGTGGTTGAAAATTTGATTCACGATAGGCAAAAGCTTACCTCTGAGCCGATTGCTTAAAAAACCAAAATATCGAATCATCCTAAAGTATCGCTCAGGAATGTGTTGAGTAAATCGGTCAAAAAAATCAAATACCTCCATTTGGATCATGTTGTTTTTCTTTGTTCGATGGTCGAGGTAGTCAAAGATGACGTTTGCCCCGTCGTAATGCATGAGCCTTGCATTAGAGATGGCCGGTCGCGTGATGTATCGCCCGAGGTATTCAATATCTTTCTTTGGGTTCTTATGCGGTTTAGCACAGTGCACACGCCAGTATTTGTCGTATTGTCTTTCGAGTAAGTGAAAAATATTTTTTCCATGCAATTCGCCGGGGATTGAGAGCAGTCCGTGAATCATTCTTTTTCTAACGAGTGTGATGACGGCGTAACGCCAAATGCTCATCAGTGTTTTACTCTTAAAAAAGAGCGTTCGCCATTCGTTGTTTTTTGTGAGCCCACCACGTGTTACGGATACATGGAGGTGCACATTCCAATTTAGTTTTCTTCCAAAGGTGTGTATGGCCATGAACATACCTGGCATGACGTCTTTTTTCTTTGCTATTTTTTTCAAAGCGTGTGCGGCAAGCTTCGGTAGCTCATTAATGAGGCGCCGGTCAGTTTGAAAAAATGGCCATAGATCAGATGGAATTGTGAAAGTCACGTGCTGCCATTGGCATGGAGGCAGGGTGTTTTTTTGTTTAGCAATCCATTTGTCAGTAGCCGTTCTTCCACAGACGCTGCAACTTCGATCTTTGCAACTAAACTTCACACGCTTGATGTGCGTGCATGATGAATCTGAGCAGTGGTACTCGGCATAGCCCCTGGTATAATGCTTGCAGCTTAGGATCTTTGTGATGGAATGAATGACCGCAGGTCGTATGGCATCTTGCTCTTCAAAATACTTACGGTAGTAGTACCAGTTTTTATCCCTCAACAAAAGCGATTTAATGGTTAGCATGAAGTGGTGACTGTTGATTGAGGTAATAGCATGGATGTCAGACCGAATTAAATTCGGCGCATGTTAAGGTGATTGAGGTCATTATTCAATGCGTTAAAGCAGTTATCACGCGGTTAATGCTACTTCGGTGGTTATGCATGGAACTGATGGCAGTGATTACACCAAGTTGCCGACGATAGTCGGCCTAAGAAGCGAAGCTTCGTCTTGTGATGAAAGTCGAAGAAAAAGCGATTAACTTATCCGAAGCGGTCAAAAAATCAGTTGAAAACTTTTTGTCGTTACCGGAAACTCAGGGCGTCACCAATCTGCATGATATGGTTCTTGAGCCAATAGAGCCTGCACTGTTTAAATCCGTCATCGAGCACTGCAAATACAATCAAAGCAAAGCAGCTATTGTGCTAGGTTTAAGTCGTGGTACGTGCCGCATGAAACTGAAGAAGTATTTTGATGATCAGTATTGTGGAAGTCGTGCGGAAGATTGATTAAAGCCAATAATTTCAGATATATTTTAATTTGTGCATCTCACTCCAGCGCTGATGCAACCTACGTTATACTTGCTACATTATCGCAACAGATCTGCTAATTTAGAATGGAGGCATCATGTTTTCAACGCATTGCAATATTGACAAGACCGATCGCATCAATCGAGCCGTGATTGGTTTATTAATTTGTATGGCTGTGTTGCTTGGAATGGGAAAATACTTTTTTATGATTCTCGGTTTGGTGTTGATCGTTGAAGGGATGGTCGGTTGGTGTTCCATTCCTTATTTGATGAACAAAATTAAACATCATAGAAAATTATGAGTGCGTGGTATACGTGCGATAATGATACTGTCATCGTTAATCTTTATGTTCAACCAGGTGCAAAGCGCACAGAAGTTGTTGGTTTACATGGTGATGAACTCAAAATTCGATTGACGTCACAACCTATTGATGGACGCGCAAATGATGCTTTATTAAACTTTGTAGCGAAAACGTTTGATGTACCGCGACGTAAAGTCGCGTTAATACGGGGTGGTAAGTCCAGACATAAAAAAATTGTAATTACAGGCAGCAAAATTGAACCGCCATCTATTTTTAGCTAAATGTTGGGGTTTTTGGTGAGCACGCTCAAACGATAATCACTGATCACGATACGCAAGAATACCCGGTTGGGATAAATAGATTTAAAAATCTTCAAAAATATTCCTAGAGCTGCATTGAGGGCAGCGGGATGCCATGATCACGGCGCCTAAATTACAGTACATTTCAGAAAATTCATCATGCCCCAATTGTTTTTTTACAACGTGCTTAAGTTCAATGTAATCATTGTCTGTTTCTGGATCGGGTGTCACCAAAAAATAATCTGTTGGAATAGGACCATCATAATAACAGTCCATACATTCAATAGCTCCGAAAGCCAATGCTTCAGGATCGATTGTATCTGGTTCGATCTTAGAAATTTTAATCATATAAACAACCTCACTTTCTTCATAATCTAAACTGTATCGACAGTGTCGTAAAAATTGATTTTTTTGGACATTTATTGATAAGCACTATGTGATTTTGGCGACGTAACACCGCATAACCACTTAAAGTGGACAAGATTACTCCTTGAAACGCTCAAAGCAAGATGTTTTTCATTGAACGTAGTTAAATAGCGGAGTTTCGGTCTGTCGTGGTGGCATTCACAGCGTACACCAGCTTTCTCACAGTCTTATCCCCAGAATTTGTGGATAAGCGAAAGATAAGCCCTGAACCTAACAGGTGGTTCTTTGTTGATTTCCTGTGTTTAGTCGACAAACCTCATTATTACTGACTTACGCTTGTTGTTAACTGTTATCAACAGGCTCTGAATAATGGTTTGTCGGAATAATAAGTTAGCAATATTGTCTTTCAGGGACTACACTTGATTTATGTTACACAAATCAAAAGTGAAGTCCTATGGCACGAGGTGGAACAAGAGTTGGCTCTGGTCGCCCAAAGAAAGAACCTACGGTTGTTGTCCGTATCCCTGAATCCAAACAGCTTTTGGTTAAACAATGTTTGATAGGCACTGACAGGATAAAAATCCCGCTTTATAGCAGTTCTGTTTCTGCCGGATTCCCGTCCCCCGCAGATGATTACATCGAATCATTACTCGATTTAAATGAATATCTAATTAAGAAGCCGGCCGCAACGTTTCTTGTACGCGCAAAAGGTGAATCAATGCTGAATGCAGGTATTCAATCTGGAGATATCCTCATTGTTGATAAGAGTATAACGCCTACGCACGGTAAAATTGTGATTGCAGCCATTGATGGTGAGTTAACGGTTAAACGGTTGTATCAAATGGAAGGGGTTACTAAGCTTCAACCCGACAATCCAGATTACAATGACATTGATATCAATGCTTTTTCTGAGTCGGTTATCTGGGGTGTTGTAACCAGCGTCATCCACAAGGTGTAAGATATGTTTGCTATCGTTGATTGCAATAATTTTTATGCTTCATGTGAGCGTGTTTTTAATCCTCGCCTTTCAAATCAACCCATCATTGTCCTATCAAATAATGATGGCTGTGTTATTGCTCGCTCGAATGAGGCAAAAGCGCTTAATATTAAGATGGGCCAGCCTTTCTTTGAAATTAAGCGGCTATGCCAATCAAAGGGGATACACGTATTTTCATCGAATTATGCACTGTATGGCGATATGTCGAATCGTGTGATGAGCATTTTGGAGGAGAACTGGCCTGAGGTTGATATTTATTCGATTGATGAAGCATTTTTAAACTTAGACGGCCTTTCTGAATCAGACATGATGCCTTTTTTCCTTCAACTACATGAAAAGATTTTGAGATATACCGGTATACCTGTTTCGATTGGCGTTGGAAAAACAAAAACGCTGGCTAAGCTTGCGAACCAAATTGCTAAAAAAGACTTAAAGTGCTCGTATTTTAATATTACCGACCAAGAGCACTGGTTGTATCAAAAACATGTATCAGATGTTTGGGGGGTAGGGAGGCAATGGTCCACCAAACTGATGCAACGTGGAATCAATACAGCAGGTGAGTTAAAAGACTCTTGCCCGAACTATATGAAAAAGCAGTTTAACGTGACGCTTGCTCAAGTTATCTTGGAACTGAGCGGAACATCTTGTGTTGTCACACATACGCATGAAGCCAAGAAGGGCATCATGAGTTCACGTAGTTTTTCTACCACAGAGGCAGAGTTCAACCCGGTAATGCAAGCATTAGCGTCTTTTTGTGATGTTGCTTCGGGTAAGTTAAGAAAGCAGGGGTCTGTGTGTGGGCGGGTTGGAGTTTTCTTAAGAACCAGTCAGTTCGGAGCTGATGTTAAGCAATACAAGGGCTCGAGTAGTATGAAGCTGGCTTGTCCAAGCAGTGATATCCGCCTAATTACTCACACGGCACGTACGATACTGGAACATATTTTTAAATCAGGATATGCATATAAAAAAGTAGGCGTATATTTGGATGAAATCACGCCAAAGAATCAACAACAGCTTGATATATGGAGTGAAGCTCCAAAATGTTCCGATACGCTTATGCAAACATATGATCTTATTAATCGGCGCTTTGGAAGTTCCAGTATTAGTATTGCTTCAAGCGGGTTCAATCAAGTAGAACTATCTAAACGACAATGGTGTTCGCCAAAATATACAACCAGCTGGTCGGATTTGCCGGTAGTGAAGCTTTAATTATACCTATGTGTGGCGCCATTACTAAAACTATCAAAGCGCCACACACAACTCATCGATAAACATCTTTTCTATGACCTACGTGTATAACAAGTATTACAAATTGATCATCTTCTATTTTTGCTAAGAGGCGATAATCACCGACGCGATACCGCCAAATATCACTGAGTTTTCCGGATAGTGATTTTCCCAATAGGCGAGGGTTTTCAGCAGGTAAGATCTTTTCTTTGATGTATTGTATAATTTTTTTCTGGGCCGTATGTCCAAGCTTCTTTAGGTCCTTTTCAACGCTGGTGTCGAACTCAATCTTCCAAGTCAAGTCGACGCTCCATTTCTTCCAAAGATATTCTTGGGTTGTTTTCTTCAAGTCGAGATATGGCAATTAAGCGATCTTCATGATCATCTAAAAAGGATGATAATGCTTGTTTCACATAAAAGCTTTTAGAACGGTGCGTTTCCTTTGAGAGTTCTGATAGCCTATTCTCAAGCTGCTCGGGTAATCGTACGGCTAGCATGTTTGTCTCCATAGGTAATTCTTACTACAAGTATAACATGTAATGCATGTATTACAAAAAACTTGCTTCGGTGATGGCTGTGTTCATTTAGAGTATACCCTAGACTGACGTCGGCAGTTTCTCCTAAAAGTGTCAGAATAGGCTCTTGTTTTTAATTATCTGACGGTTTGTGACGAGGCTTATAGATTCTAACCTGACACTGGTGCGAGTTTACGCTCGCAAAAATACCCCGTCGAACCTGTTGATGATGGCGCAAGTCATCTGTTTTCATTTGTCAGGGCTCGCACAAACTTAGGATCTTCTTCAGTCCTGGAAGCAAGATATGCCGTTATTCTATCTTCTATTGCGCCACGTTGAATATAGTCATAATCACTATACCTTTCATATAATACAACGCGTACGATTAAATTTAACTCTTCGGGTTCTAATGGATGTCCTGGAATGGAAAAAGAAGGTGTAAAAAAGCTTAAATAACTTTGGGCTTTAGTCGGGTAGTTAGTTCTCAGGAAGTGATTGCGTAAGGCGTTAAGGCTATTGATATCGCACTTTCTACAAAGCTCATTATAAGCATCATGTAAATTTTGATTTTCACCGAAAAGCACAGATAACAAGGCGGAAAGGGTTTCTTTTTTTATTCGCCCATAGGAGTAAAATGGCGTATATATAGTTATTTTTTTAGGGAGTATAGCTTCCAGTTTGTGTGTCTCAGAAAGAGAATTCAACAGGATTGTTAAGTTTTCACCACGCCCTGTGATGGAGGCTGTTATCAGGGGGGAATAACTATGATCATAGAATGCGTTGTTAGGCATTTTTGTTATTAGAATAAAACGTTCTGGTTCACTCAATGCATTTAAAATAGTGTAAAGGTCTTCTGTAGCATTGCGACATACAGCCCAGTGAAGCGTGTTTCTTTTTTTGGGCTCACCTAAGCTTAACGAAGAGCTATTACTATCCTCTTCTGACAATGCTTCTAATATATCAAGGCGCCTATCACTTGGTATAATGCCAACCAGGTGAACTACTGTTCCATAATTTTGTAATTGAGCAGCTCTTTTTACAGCATCAATGATTGACTCAATATTCGGTTGATGAGATTCAGGCAGTGATTGAAATGCACGAACAGTTTTTGTTCGGCCCATTTTAATTGCCTCAAGTTGGGATGCTTGAATAGATGACACATCTGGTCTTTGTTCGTCATTTAAATTGATGAGCTGCTCTATTAATTTAACGTCTATATTTATTTCGTATCTTTTTGTGTTTAAGCGTATGGCAAGCAGTAATACTTGGCTCATGGTAGTCGAGTGAATCTTTTGCGCTATGCTTTTATATTTGAGTATGTCATCTAACCAATACCATTGGGAAGCTTGTGCCACGAGTAAAGTGATCGTATTGATAGTTGGTTCATCTAGGTTGTCATGTAGTGAAGGCATGAGAGTCATCCAGGCGATCACATCCCATGCTTCCTCTCGTAAGCATTCAATCAAGGCTTGGTTAATAATAGATGGGGTACAATTTTTTGTTAAGGCATAACTTGCACAGCCTCTTTTTAAGCTCATTTTTAGGGCGTCTTTTAATGCTATTAAATCAGGCATTTGCTCGGGTGGCAAGTTAAGGATTCGGTCAATTGCATTATCATCGTTTATTAGGAGGGCGCGTTCCAATTCTTGGGCACTAGCGGTTGGTGTCATAGGGTAAAATACAGCGCTAACCATGCCATAAAGTCTATTCAATAAACCATAAATTCGATTTAATAACTCAGTAAACATACACGCCTCACCCGTGTTCTAAATAAACGCACTGTACATGAAAAAAACCTTGGTTTATATGGCATGGTGTTTTTCCTTATGACATGAATGGTGTATTGCATGTAGAAGTTAGGGTAGATTGAGCATTGTGATGCCATCACGAGCCAGGAAACTTCTATAATGTTGGTTTGGTGTATTTATAGTGAAAAATAGAGGTGGTTGCATTAGTTAGTTGAATTCACGTTAGATTCAAATTCCTTAATGGTGGTAATCGGGAATATCACCATTAGAGGGTTTTAATGCACTGTTTATGGCCACTTGTTTTGATTGGCTCCCTCTTTCGTTTTAAATCATGAGGGATTAAACTCATAGACAATCTGTCTGAATTATTGACAGCCATTATAGTTTTCGAGAGAACATTAATCCATGTGTTTATTTACATTTATCGCATGCGCTACACTGATTACAACAACTGCATGCTTTACATGTATGGCATAAAGTATTCGATGTGGTTTTTGAGTTGGCATAACTTGCTGGGACAATGAAAGCAAGTGAGAGGCAGGAAAGCAATGTGGCTACTGCAAAAGATGTTTTTTTCATAAAGAAAATTCCTTAATTAGAGTTCGATTTTATTTTAGCATATTCAATGTGGTTCAAGCACACATTATGAACAAAAAAATAATTAAAATCATGCCAAATGTTCCTGTCTTCTCTATATCACAGGTAAGTGCTGCATAATTTAGATGATTATAACCTGTCGGTATCGAATTGCTAATTTGGTTATTTTTTAAAATTTAACAATGCGATACATACAGGCAAAATTACAAATAAAAAGACGGATCTATATTGGTAGATCCCGAATGGGTTTTTGCAAGGCGAGCTTATAGTGTTGGTGATTTATGTAGATCATTTTCAAAGATCACTGACATATACTACACTCATATTAAATAACGATGGAGTCAGGAAATCCACATCAATATATATGTCTCTTAAGTGCGCGTTTAGTTGGAAATTAAAGGTGGCCATAAGATTCATGTTATGAGCCTCCCTTTTCAAGCTTAAATTTCGTTAAGTTCATGACTAAGTAGTTTGTAAAGCTTGTAACGTTATTGTCGTTTCAATGTATTTATAGGAATAAATATGCATAAAATTAAATTTTTTTTCATGATACTTACTTTATTATTTAGTGGTATGAGTTTTTCCAAGAATATTGAACTCTTAGTAACTGTCAAAAAAATTAATGTTAATGGCAAAGAGGTGATGGTCAATACAGTGGTTCAACCTGATGGTACCTGGGGATATTATGGTGTTGAAGGTGACCAATTTAATGTAACAGTTAAAAATAAACTTAAATATCCAACGGTATTGCATTGGCATGGTATGTTGTTGCCTAACAATCAAGACGGTACGGAGCTAACTCAGCCATTCATTCAGCCTGGTGAAAGTTATCATTATTCTTATAAGCTTAAACAGAGTGGTACTTTTTGGATGCACTCTCATTATGGTTTTCAAGAACAGACTTATGTCGAGGCACCGTTGATTATATATCCTAAAGGGTATAATCCTAATAATGATATAGTCATTATGTTCCAAGATTTTAGTTTTCGATCACCTGAAAAAATCATGGAATATTTAAAAAAGGATGCCGGAAGTATGGGTGATATGAAAATGGATATGAGTAATGTAAAACGCACTGATAAAAAAGAAGCAGAACCTGATTTAAATGATGTTGATTATGATGCGTTTTTAACAAATTACCACGATGTTCATAATCCAGTCACTAAAAAGGTCGTGCCTGGCGAAGTTTATCGATTAAGATTCATCAATGGCTCTGCCGCCAGCAACTTTTGGATAAACCTAGGCAGCCTCATTGGTACTGCTGTTGCCGTAGATGGTAATAAAATAGAACCGCTTAAAGGGAACTTGTTTCAATTATCCATTGCTCAAAGGATGGATGTTGAACTGAAAATACCTAAATCTGGTGGCGTTTTCCAAATTTTAGGCCAAGTTGAAGGAAAGAATAATCAAACAGGAATAATCCTTTACACAGGTGATAATAAAGTAACTAATATATCTGAGCGCTCCTTACATAATTCACAAGAATTTAACTACCAGCAATCTCAAAAGATACATGCTGCGGGTAAGGAGCTAACCGATTTCAATTCTATTGAAACGGTTAACCTTAGTTTAAGCGGTGATATGAAAAAATACATGTGGCAGATTAATGGACAGTCATGGCCGAATGTAGAACCTATAAATCTAATCAAAAGCAAAGGTTATACCCTTCATATTGCTAATAATACAGATATGTCCCACCCCATACATATTCACGGGCATGTCTTTAAAATTATTGCTATCGATGGTAAACCAATTATTAATGGTGCTATTCGGGATACTGTATATGTTGCTCCAAACTCAAGTGTATCGGTTGTAATGAAGGCCAATGCCAGTGGAAAATGGTTTATACATTGTCACATGCTTTATCATATGCGCTCCGGGATGATGACATTTATTCAAATAAAGTAATTGTAATATGCTAATTACCTTCTTTGAAAGTGAGTAAATTAGAAGCTTCTTGCGAATAGAATGATGACACTGTAAAGCCCTATAAAAATGGGTTTTAGGGTTACTGGCCATTCTAATTTTGATGGATAGAGCATGCTATGTCTTTTGTGAGTTTATATTTGAATTCCACATTTTTTGAACAGAAAAATAAGTAAATGTTGCTGACCAAGCAATTAATGTTAGGCCATTAATAACTTCAAAACTGGTAATAATTCTTAAACAACCCCGTGGAAATATATCACCTATACCTAAAGATGAGTAGGTTGTTGCTGAATAATACAAATAAGCTTCGATATTATTTGCATCTATTCCCTCCAGTTTTGGGTAGTGAGAGAATCCAGTTAATATCCAATATGCCAAACCATAAGCTATTACACTGGCGCTATGAGCACAAAAGACCCCGAGGATTAATGTGAGTAGCAACCATCTAGGCGTTAATTTTTTATTTGTTATTAACCGCATCACAAAACCTAAAATTTCATAAAATAAGAAAGTGGTTATGACTACTATAAATAAACTTACGAATATTGAAATTAATATATTGGTCATATAGTATCTCCATCCTTAAACACATAATTAAAATTATCGTCCCTAAAAATATTGATGCATGATCTTGCCACGATAAAACGGACACCTCACTAAGCAACCATTTTAACTTCAAAC
>CAXBBS010000011.1:0-72449 GCA_963974485.1 uncultured Legionella sp. | reverse complement strand
CCTTGAGCCAATAGTTATATTTTACACTACTGTCTCATTTTTGGGGTCCACTACTCTCTAAGAATCTCTCATTATTATGGGGTAAACATAAAAACGAGCTTGCTCCATTTTATGATATTTTATGTACGTCGATTTATAAGAGCTTACATAAAGATTTTTCTTTTAAAATTGGTGATCGATATACTTTTTCAAAAATAGGACTGAATCAGTTTACGCTTCTTGAGGAAGCATTAGGAATCAAAAAAGGTTCGTTTACCCAGCGAATGAAAGATATGAGTCAGCTTATCTTAAAGCATAAAGATCGTGTTCTTGAGCAAGTCATGGATAAACACCCCAAAGCTAAAATTCCTAAGCGCATCAGTCAATTGATCGATAAACGTATCAAGGGACTCCATCAACAAGGCGTGTGATTAACTATCTCAAATTAAATAAGACCGCGATAATACTCATGCCTCCTAGGATAAGGGGGCTTAATATCATGTTTAAGACATGGGTAAGTAAAAGCGCGAGAAGAATATAAAAGCCGTACGGTTCTAATTTGTTGTATTGATAGGCATGTCTGGGTGAAAGACAAGAGGTTAAAACACGACTACCATCAAGCGGTGGAATAGGCAGCAAGTTTAAAAAAGCAAGTACAAGATTGATCAAGATGCCAGCTTGGCCGGTCAGCACAAAATATAATGCAAGGATTGAGGTAGCTGGGTTTAATATCAGCCCTGTTTTTAACAATACAGCCCAGAGTAACGCCATCATAAAGTTAGACGCAGGACCTGCTGCGGCAACCAAGGCCATGTCACGACGTGGTTTGTTCAGTTTACGCCAGCTAATCGGGACGGGTTTGGCCCATCCAAATACAAATTGAAAATTACTCAACACAGCAACTGCCAGTGGCACAAGTAGAGTGCCGACGAGATCAACATGTCGCAAAGGATTCATGCTGAGGCGACCAAGCATTTTAGCGGTGCTATCGCCACAACGGTGAGCTGCCCAGGCGTGTGCAGCTTCATGCAGGGTAATTGCAAGCAGTACAGGTAAAATCCAAACAGCAAGGGTTTGAATAAAGCTTAAGGTTGGCATAATAAGGGCGTATGATGAAGATATATAAATTAGATGATATCTAATCAGTCTATCAATTAATAGGATTAATTCATGAATACTGTGCCGCCATGCCCTAAATGTCAGTCAGACTATGCTTATAAAGATAGTACGCTTTTTGTTTGCCCTGAATGCGAACATGAGTGGATGATTGATGCGGTTGATGCAATCAAAGAAAAGTCGAAGACCGCGCCTGTAATTAAAGATGCCAACGGCCAAGTGCTTCAAGACGGTGATACCGTGACCGTGATTAAAGATTTAAAAATCAAAGGTTCTTCATCGGTGGTAAAAGTAGGAACTAAAGTAAAAAACATACGCTTGGTTGAGGGCGATCATGATATTGATTGTAAAGTGGATGGTGTGGGTGCTATGAAATTAAAATCTCAATTTGTCAAAAAAGCATAGTCTAAAATTCACACAAGACACGTCTTGGCAACGCACCATAAATCCACGCGTGCAACGCCTTGTGCTTTGAGTTGCAAGGCAAGCTCGTTAGCGGTACTGCCCGTAGTGATTAAATCGTCGATGAGTGTCACGTGCTGATAAGGCAATGTTTTGATTTGGAAAGCATTCTGAAGGTTGCGACGGCGTTCAGAGGCATCGAGTTTGGCTTGTGAGGGCGTGTTTTTTATTTTTTGAATGTGCGATCTCAGGCAGGGGCGTTGGATTTTTTTTGCTAAATGCTGAGCCAAAATGACGGCATGATTGAATCCTCGTTGTCGTAGGCGTTTTTTATGCGAGGGCACAGGAATCAGGCATTCGGTTTGATGGATTTCGCCCATAATAGAACTCAAAAACTTTGCTAGATGCAGGCTTTCGCGGTATTTAAAATCATGTAACAGCGTGCGAAGCGGCTCTTCAAAACGGTAAGATGCAAACACGTGATCAAGCGCTGGTTTATTTTTGATGCAGTGCCCGCATAGCTGTAACGTGGTTTTAATTAATGGGGTTGCGCAGTGTTGGCAAGCCGGGCCAAGAGGTACAAGCGTATGTTCGCAGAACGTGCACACAGAATAGGGGCCACGATGCAGGCGACGGCACAAAGCACACGGCGTTTTAAGACGTAAAAGATATGGTATACTGCTTATTTTATTGCTTAGCGAACTCATACGCTCCATGATGTGTTTGATGTTGGATTTTGGATCTTGGGTTTTGCTTCCTGACGGGTATCATGAGTATTTCTAAAGAAATTTGCAATGCTTTTCATCAACGCGCTTCTGATTACGAAGCTGCGGCGGTTGCGCAGCGCGCCATAGGCACGCAATTGTTTGAACGTTTATCGTATCTTAAAATCGAACCACGTTATGTGTTGGATTTAGGATGTGGAACGGGCTTATTGACCAAGCAACTCAAAAAAAAATATCCTAAGGCTGTTGTTGTAGGTGTTGATTTTGCACATGCGATGCTATGCGAGGCTCAATCACATCAGGGGTGGCGAACACATCCTGAATGGCTTCGTGCAGACATGCATGCCTTGCCGTTTGCGAACGGTTTGTTTGATTTAGTGTTTTCAAATCAAGTGTTTCATTGGTCATCGGATTATCCGGCATTAATACGTGAAGTGAATCGTGTCATGAATCCTGGTGGTTGTTTGATGTTTTCAACCGTAGGGCCTGATACGTTTAAAGAGCTACGAAGCGCAGATGAACAGCATGCGCATGCGAATAATTTTTTAGATATGCATGATGTAGGTGATATTTTACTTGCCGAACAATTTTTAGATCCTGTTGTTGATATGGAGCAGCTTGTACTACGCTATAAGACGTGGCCTGATTTATTACGCTCGTTGAAAAAACAAGGTATACGCAATATCAATGCTAAACGTAATCAGGGCCTCACGGGTAGAAACTATTGGGCTAAGTTTGAGGCTATGGCTGAAACAACACGTACACCGGAAGGCAAGTGTCCCTTGACCTACGAAGTGCTGTACGGCCACGCTTGGAAAGGAGAGCCACGTCAAACCACACAAGGTATTGAGACCTCGATTCCTGTTTCAATGCTGCAGAAATCACGTGTACCCTAATTATTAAACCAGAGCATCTAGGGAGGGAGAATGTATGGAATTTGTAAGTCGTTATGTTGCACACGTACCAGATGAGCAGGGATATATTGCCTACTCACCTGAAGAAAATGACGTTTGGAAGACGTTATTTTTACGTCAAAAAGCGCTGTTGCCAGGCCATGCATCCGATGCCTTTCTTCAAGGCCTAGCTTCTCTTCCGTTATCTGCTGATAAAATTCCTCAATTACCTGAGGTAAGCGCGCATCTTCGCGCCGCGACGGGGTGGGAAGTTGCACCGGTTGAGGCCTTAATCTCGGCACGTGATTTTTTTGAGCTCTTAGCCCATAAAAAATTTCCAGCTGCGACGTTTATTCGCACACGTGAAGAGCTTGACTACGTCACCGAGCCTGATGTTTTTCATGAATTATTTGGGCATTGCCCCATGCTGATGGATCCAGTTTATGCTGATTTTATCCAAGCTTATGCCCAACGGGTTTTAACGTTTCCAGAAACCGATTGGCCGCTGTTACAGCGTTTTTTTTGGTTTACGGTGGAGTTTGGTTTGATTCAAACACCCGAAGGCGTGAAAGCGTATGGCGGCGGTATTTTATCTTCAATTAGTGAAACACCTTACAGCGTAGATAGTCATGACGCGATGCGCGTGTTGTTTGATCCGATTGCCATTTTTCGTATGCCGTATCGTATTGATATGCTTCAACCCGTTTATTTTGTGATTGATAATTATAAAACGTTATATAACTTTGTCGAAGATGATTGGGCTGGTTTAATTGCGCATACGCGAGAATTAGGTGAATACGCGCCTTATTTTGCGGTGGATGAAGGTAATCCTAATATACATATATTGGCCTGTTGAAAACAAACAGTGTTAGGGCAAAATAGAAATGTCCCCTTTTGGGCAATTTAGAAATGTCCCCCTGTGCAGTGATAATCCATTCTGAAATATCCCAGGGGTTTGGGGACAGAGTCCCCAAGTCAGAGAGTCTTTAACCTTAGACAATCCATTCACAGTCATTGCCGTCCCCGGCTGTACTGTACTTAAAGTATACATCATTTAATCATAAAGTTTTTTTATCTCGAATTTAGAGCACGTATTGCTGCCTTAGCTGGGTTAAGTACAAAATGCCTCCAGGGATGGTCAGGTGCCGGCTTAAAAGGCTTACGCGAAGATTTTATAGACTCCATTTTTAAGGCTAATTGCTTAGCATCAACAATCTCAGGATTGTGTTTTGCTCTAATGTGGCAGCTATAATCAAGTATTTTTCCACGGTGAACAAGGGTAACGACTCCCTTTAAGTCTTCGCACACAGTGATGGTGGCATGACGTAATCGATAACCTTTGGTCTTTGTTTTGATTTGGTAAATCATGTTGTGATAGCTCAGTTCTAGATTCTTTGTAAGTTTACGTTCCTCATGAAAACTAAAAATAAAATCGAGTACATCCGGTGTTGGTAACTCCTTGCGATGTACATCCTCTTCGTTAAGTGGATCAACCGCAAAAAGTGAATTATGCTTTGCTATGTAGGTTGGTAAATAAGCGTTGGCTGATTCAATGTCGCAGATCCCAAGCAATCGCATCTCTTTGATTAAACGATCCTGGAGTGTCTGATTGGCACGTTCAACGCGTCCTTTTGCTTCGGGTGTGTTTGCACAAATGATTTCTACATTTAATTGCCCCATGGCGCGGCCAAATTGCGTTTCTGACTCTTCTGGTGCATTGGGTAAATTAATACGAAATATTCCATGCTTATCGTTGTATGTGGCTAGAGGTAACCCGTAAGTATCAATGTATTTGCGCATTAATTTAAAATAACCAGCCGTCGTTTCTGATGGTTCAAAATGCAAGCTACACAGTCGGCTTGTTGCATCATCTATGGCAACCAATAAACAGCATGCTGGCCCTCTACCCTCAAACCAATCGTGAGGTGAGCCATCAATTTGAACGAGCTCACCAAAGCAAGGTCGACGATCACGCAAGGGGTGTAACTGAACTGTTTTCTTGCTCTTTGATTGCCATAAGCCCCATTCAATCATCCATTGACGCAGTGTTTCTTTGCTTACATTGATTTTATGTAATTCGTAAAGCTTTTCCGAAGCAAATTTCGGGCCAAAATCATAATAATGCGTTTCTATCAGCTCTTTGATGAGCTTGATTTTCTGCTCTGTAAACTTTCGATTACTTACTTGGCCTCGTTGTTTAGAGATTAATCCTGGTGGACCCAGTTGCTTATATTTCTTTACTAATCGCTTGATCTGTCTCACGGTTAAGCCAAGATGCTGTGATGCAACGGTTTGCGTTATTTTTTTATCAATAACTCTTTGAATGGTGGTGACACGCTCTACTTCTTTTATGCTCATGATCAACAGTTCCTTTTGGTTCATTGTTCTTCATCCTAATGAGTTGAGCCTTTGTTAAGACTAGACTCACCAGGATCCAAAAGGGGACATTTCTATTTTGCCCGATGGGGACATTTCTAAATTGCCGCTACAGTTGAAAACAAACAGTTCACAAACAAGTCTATTTGTTGTATTATGTTGTTTTTATTGGTGGGTGTCTGCATGTTTTATAAAATAGGTGAATCAATCAGTGGCGCCGTAGGTGGTCTTGCTGTTGGCGGTATTGGCTCATTTTTTGCCCCAACGAGCGCGGTTGCTGCGGGTGGAGCCTTGAGTGTTGTGGGCGCTTGTGTTGTGGGTGGGGCTGCGGTAGGTCTTTTTGGCGCGGGTGCTCTCGTGACGGAGACCGCTAAAGCGGCTTGGTATGAAGATGATTACGGCGCAAGCATGGGCCTTTTTACTTTGGCAGCAGCAGAGTTATTTGCTATTGGACTGGCGGAAGCGGTTGTTGGGGCTGCGGTACTGGGTGTTGCAACGCATCCTGTTTTTGTTTGTGTTCTTCTAGGATTTGCGCCATTTATTGTACCACTCCTCGTGTGCGCTTGTGTTGTTGGTATAGCCGCATTAGTTGAGTCATGTGCCGATATCAATGAATTGTCTTTTGGATATTGATGCTTCGTTTAAACCATGAGCTTTTTACCAGCGACCGAATTATTGCCTGGTTTGAAGAAAACTTAACCCGCTTGGAAATGCCCCCGACAGTTGCGTGTAAGCCATCGAATTTGCGTCAATTAAAAACAAGGTTACGGGGTATTTTTTTTGAAGGCATGGATAAAACAGCCTCCGACGAAGATGTGCTTGCAGAACTCAACATCGATGCACGTTTTGCATTAAGCTATCCCAAATTAAAAGAGGTGCTAGGCATTATTTTTAGTTTGAACGATGGAAGCAATCAAGCGAAAGCCCTCATGCAATTAAAAAATATAGAACATATGGATTGGGATACTCAGGGAATTCGCGCTAAATTTGATGAATTAAACACAAAATTTGGGTATTTTAATCCTCCCTCAGAACACCTGCACAACTTATTTTCAGAGATGGCTATCAGTTGCCGAACCATGGCGGTGTTGTTCGAAAAAAACAATACCCCGGAAGATACCATGGCCTATAATTATGCTTATAAAATCATGGCGCTTTTTATTGACCCAGCACATCCAGAAAAATCTACTTTAGATTCGCTCGCAAAAAACACGTACAAACTGACTAATAATATTGACAATGATAGGCAACATCCTTTTCATGAAGCGCTACTCGTACAACTGGAGCCCTTACCTCATGCCAAAACAGTAAAAGACCGCGAAGGATGGAGAGCGCTCATTCAAACACATGGGGTTAAAGCCTTACCCTTTTTTTTAATGGCCGAGCAAATCGAGGAAAAAATTGCTACGCAACCAGGTGAGCGAAGAAGAGCACCTAAACATGATGATAATTTAGCAGAAGCGAAGCGCATGTTTGCATTGTGCAGCTACAAACGCGCAGCAGAAGACCCTGAGTTTGCTCAATTATGTAAACACCACAAAGCATCGGAAGCGATGTTTGATGCTGGCCTGGATTATCTTGCTGAACCACCCGGCTGGCCTAAAAAAATAAAAGATAACTTGCCTGATTTAACCATTCAAGGTGAGGGTGAAGCTGAAGGTTTGTATTGGGTTAAGCTACCGTTCACGGATAAACGCGCCTTAATTTTGGGGCAAATCACCGATTGTTGTCAGTCCATTGCAGGGCACTCGGAGCAATGTGTCAAAGATGCGGTGAGTTTACACGACAATGGTCTTTATGTTTTGGTTAAACAAAAGAAAAAAGGAAATCCTGCACTGATTGAATCAGGCCAAATCAATGAACAAGATTTTAAAATTATCGGTCAGTCTTATGTCTGGATAAGCATGCTTGGAAATGTGTGTTTAGATTCGTTAGAGTGCTTGAGCGGCGAGGTAAGCAACGGGGCGTTGCATGTGATTATGGCTCAATTTGGTGAGGCAGCGCTAAAGCAACACCCCGATGCTAACTGTGTGACCCTGGGCTGTGGTGGTAAAACACCTGAAAATTTATTTAAAGTGACTCCAATACCAGAACTCATGCGTCAAGGCATCCAGTACGGTGATTCTTTTAGTCAATACCGCATTGCAGAAACGCCTCGCCATCTATCCGAAGAGCACGATAAAATCGTCAATAAAATTTTTAAAGGCTACCCAACCGATGTGATTGATTACTTAAAAATGTATGTTAAACAAGATGACTCAGATCGTCTGGTGGATACATTACACACCCTGTTTTATTCAGGTCTAAGACGCTTGGTTAGCCAAACATGGGTAACTGCCCACAAAAAGCCAGAGGGGCTACTCATTGCTTTGCTTATTATGCACCAGGCTGGATTATTAAGTGGAGCTGGTGCACTGGGTCATTACCGCGCTGTGTTAAAGCATCAAAAGCCAGAATATCTTGTCTCAGCCCTTAACATCCTAAGTCAAGCCGGCCTTTTATCTGGGGAGCAGGGGCAGGTGAATTGTCAAGCTGTGCTGAAGCATCTCTACTTAGGGAGTGTTGCCTTAGCCCTTAGCACCCTGAACCAAGCTAACCTTTTATCTGGAGAGCAAGGGCAGGCGAATTGTCAGGCTGTACTCGAGCATCACAACTCAGATAGGGCTGCCTCCGCCCTTAGCACCCTGAGCCAGGCTGGCCTTTTATCCGGGGAGCAAGGGCAGGTGAATCGTCAGGCCGTGCTCAAGCATCACGACCCAGATGGAGCTGCCTCTGCCCTTAGTACCCTGAGCCAAGCTGGGCTTTTATCTGGGGTTCAGGGGCCGGCGAATCGTCAAGCTGTGCTCAAGCACAACCACCCATCGGGTGTTGCTTCAGCCCTTAGCACGCTGAGCCACGCTGGCCTTTTAATCGGGGAGCAGGGCCGGGCTAATCGTCAGGCCGTGCTCAAGCACAACCACCCATCGGGTGTTGCTTCAGCCCTTAGCACGCTGAGCCACGCTGGCCTTTTAATCGGGGAGCAGGGGCGGGTTAACTCTCAGGCCGTGCTCAAGCATCACGACCCAGAGAGGGCCGCCTCCGCCCTTAGCACGCTCAGCTACGCTGGTCTTTTAATCGGGGAGCAGCAGGGGCAGGCGAATTGTCAAGCCGTGCTCAAGCATTACGACCCCGATGGGGCTGCTTCCGTCCTTAGCATTATGAGTCAAGCTGGCCTCTTAACTACGGAGCAGGGACAGGCTAATTCTAATCTCGTCCGTTTTTTTATGGATATATTCATGGAAATGAAATTGAATAAGTTGTTATTAAAACGAGTTTTCTCCTATAAAAATACACTTGTACATTCGATTAACGAGGTAATAAACAACATACATACCAAGCAGATACCTTTAGATGATGAACTTCAGATTCGCATGGAGATCCTGAATTATTTTAAAACGCTTTCTGAGGATAAAAACTCTGAAATAGGTCGTGCACTCCAACATCGAAATCATCCAAGATTGGACGGCTTTTTTAGCCCGATCATTAAGATTGAACCAAGAAAATTTACTGATTTTAAAGATAAGTATAAGGAGCTTGCTTTGAAGGAGGAGGGGGATGAAGAACCTACCCTTCAGGAACCGTGTGTCTTTAAAAAATAAAACGACGTATAGAATTGCAGTGAATAGCTATTGAAACTTAGCATTGTAATAAGGCGAGAGACTTGTTAGTATCGCTGCATCTTTCATGTACAGCTCTAAGATCGTCCTGAGGAGTGTAGCTTGATCAAAGTACTCATTGTTGATGACCATGAATTGGTTCGTATGGGTATTCGGCGTTTGCTGGATAATTTACCTGATATCCATGTGATTGCTGAAGCTGAAAACGGTGAAGCAGCACTTAAACAAGTAAAAACGTATGCGCCTGATGTGGTGCTCTTAGATATGAAAATGCCCGGCATGGACGGCTGGGAAGTCACCCGGCGTTTAAAAAAATGCCAATCAGACATCAAAATTATTGTATTAACTGCAGCAACCACCGATCCACTGCCCACGCGTATTATACAATTAGGCGCCATGGGTTACCTCACCAAAGATTCAGCCGCTGAAGAAATGGTCACCGCGATTCGCAAAGTATTTCGAGGTGAACGTTATTTGAGTGCTGAAATTGCTCAAAAAATCGCCCTCGAAAGTTTAAATCCAACCGATATATCTCCGCTGGATGATTTATCTGAACGTGAAATGCAAGTGATGTTTATGATTACGGAAGGCTTAACGGTGAATAAAATTGCCGAACGCTTGTTTTTGAGCCCTAAAACCGTAGGTACGTATCGTTACCGTATGTTCGAGAAACTGGGCATCAAAAACAATGTGGAGCTTACACATTTGGCGATGAAACATGGTGCGTTTGAACAACATGACCATCTCACCTGAATTACAATTAACCTTAACTAACCTACCTTTAGAACCGGGTGTGTATCGCATGCGCGATACGGATGACAAGGTTATTTATGTCGGTAAAGCCTCGTGTTTAAAAAAACGTGTGCAAAGCTATTTTAGCCAATCCGATCAAGGCAGTAAAACACGTGCTTTAGTACGTCAAATTGTGAGTATTGATGTAAGTGTAACTCGGAGCGAGACAGAAGCCTTGCTGCTTGAAAGCCAACTGATTAAAAGCTTACGTCCCAAATACAATGTACTCATGCGAGATGATAAATCTTACCCGTATTTATACGTGAGTTTAAAACATAATTATCCCAGTCTTAGCATGGTTCGAACAAAAAAAAATCCTCAGGAAAAAGGCTATTTTGGGCCTTACCCGGGGGTAAGTGCGGTTCGGGAAACGCTGAATTTGATTCAAAAAGTATTTAAGCTTCGTAACTGCAGTGACGGTGACTTTGCCGCGCGATCAAGGCCGTGTTTACAATATCAGATTGGGCGTTGTAGGGCGCCCTGTGTTGATTTAATCTCCAAGCAAGAATACGGGCAAGCCGTGCAAGACACGACGCAATTTTTACGTGGAAAATCTCAGCAGCTTCTCACCGAACTGGAGCTGCGTATGGGTGAGGCTGTTGAACAAATGGCGTTCGAAGAAGCGGCAGCACTGCGTGATCAAATGAAGCATATACGCCTTATTCAAGAACAGCAGGGCATGACGTTGCGTGAGGGGGATGCCGATGTCATGGTGAGTTATGTTCGTCCTGGTTTTGCTTGTGTTCAATGGGTAGGTATACGAGGTGGACAAGTGCTGGATAGCCAGGTGTTTTTTCCTAGACTTCCTAAAGCAGGCCTGGAACAAGAGGATTTAGAGCAAGCGGTGTTTGAAGCGTTTATATCACATTATTATTTTGATACACCCGCGCGCATACCTGCGCTAATTTTAACAAATCATCCGGTGCAAGAACAAGCCGCTTGGGAGGCTGCATTACGTGTGCGGCGTGAGAAAGCTTGCAAGATTCAAATTAATCCACGTGGTGCCAAAGCGCGTTGGGTTGATTTTGCAACTGATAATTTGGAGCGTGCCGTTTCAGAACGGCGTGCCTCTAAGTTATTAATTGAACAGCGCTATGAGGCGTTGCAACAAGCGCTAAGCTTAAAATCAATCTCACGTATGGTGTGCTTTGATATCAGCCATACACAAGGGCAAGACACGGTTGCATCGTGTGTGGTGTTTGATAAACAGGGGCCATGCAAATCAGCGTATCGACGTTTAAATATCAAAGATATTACGCCTGGAGATGATTATGCGGCGATGGAGCAAGCCGTAACACGTTATTTTAAGCGTTTATTACGTGACGATAAACCTTTGCCTGAGCTTGCGGTGATCGATGGCGGCAAGGGTCAGGTGTCGATGGCGAAGCAGGCGCTCGATGCTTTAGAGATAAATCATGTAAAAATACTCGGTGTTGCCAAAGGTCCTGCTCGTAAAGCCGGTTTGGAGCGCTTGGTTCTCGCTGACGATTTTTACGAGATGAGTTGGGCGCCTGAGTCTCCTGCATTACATTTGCTGCAACATATTCGAGATGAATCACACCGTTTTGCTATCACAGCACATCGAAAAAAACGCGAAAAAACCACGTTAAGCTCCACGTTAAATAATATACCAGGCGTGGGAGAAAAGCGCCGTCATGCCTTGCTTCATCGTTTTGGTGGCCTACGCGACCTTGCTAAAGCCTCACGCGAAGAAATTGCTAAAGTGGCCGGCATTAGTGATGAGCTTGCTATGCGCATACATGGCCACTTTCATAACTAAAAAAACATAAATTAAACTTTCTAAACTTTTATACCTCACAGCCGATAGTGTAAGTAAACGTATTCATATTCATGCGATATGAAACAAACAGCTGGAGAATCGGATGAAGAAGTTTAGTCATACCATGCTTTTATTAAGTGCCATCTGTTCCACCGGAACGGTATGGGCAAGTGACTCACCTTATTATGGAAAAGGTCTTTGTAACCAACCGCAATTTGAGTGCATTAAAACACAACGAGGTGATTCTTGGGAGCGTTTATTCCCGGATGAACAACAGCGCGATCTCGTGCAACGCCTTAACCGAAGTTATAACTCGCTTTGGGCCGGAAAAGTGATTGTCATACCTAAGCACTTAAAAACACTCAGCTTACTTGATATATCGCCTTTTCCTAAAAAAATTGATTCTAACGAAAAACAAATTATTGTTGATCAAGATAAATTAGCTTGGGGTGCTTATGATGAGCATGGGCAGCTCTTAAACTGGGGTCCCGTGTCGTCTGGTCGTGATAAATGCTCTGATAGTAATAAATCGTGCCGTACACAGACGGGCATTTATAGGATGTTCAGTAAAGAAAATTCACATTGCAGTTCGGATGTATTCCCGGTAGGTCGTGGGGGCGCACCGATGCCGTACTGCATGTACTTTCATAAAGGTTTTGCCATGCATGGATCGAGTGATGTTCCGGGATATCGCGCTAGTCATGGTTGCGTGAGGATGTTCACGCGTGACGCGAAATGGTTAAACGAAGAATTTGTTGAAATATCGACGGATGAAAACGATCAAAAAGGAACAAAAGTGATTGTTCGGACGGTTAATTCTGTGGGGAGAACATGATGCGTACAAATCATCAAAATTTTATCTTACCTTGTTTTATGGCCTCGGTCTTACTGCTCGGCATGGAGGCAAGCTGTTTTGCAGCAAGTAAAGATGATGGGAGCCGTAGTCCCTTAGGTTGTCGGGATGTGGGGTATAAATTTGATTTAAACGTACTTCAAATTTTACCGCGAAGCGTTGGTGACGATCAGTCACTATACTTTATGTATAACAAAACGGATAGAGCTATTAATTTATATCAGATGCGTCAGTCAGAAAGTAGTCAGAGCGTGTATTTGAATCATGTGATTCGCCCGCATCGCTGGGCTGTCTTATCCAGCAGTGAGCGCATGAAATATATATGTACGATGGATGATAGAAAAACGAGCCATGGCAAGATTGTGGATTGTGCCGAGAGTGTCAAAGTGTGTGAATATGCGCGTGTGAAGTACGGTATGAATAATCGAGGAAATTATTGGTTGGTGGACGGTAACTCGAGGAACGGCGCGGTACATGAAGTGGTGTATTACGGAATTATTCCACGCTAAAAAGCATAATAATAAATATTAAGGAGAATATCCATGAGTTCTATAAGACCAATAACACCATGGTTTTGTTTTATCACCGCTGTAAGTGCCCCGTTGGCCTATGCAAACACAGGTATCGATGCGTATCGTTCAGGTCATTATATTCAGGCGTCTGATGATTTAATGCATGCTTCAAAGCAAGGTGCTGTTGGCGATGATTATATGGGACGTATGTATCTTTATGGGTATGGTGTGCTTAAAAATAATCAACGAGCGCTTCATCGCCTGAGAGCATCAGCTGCGCGAGGCTATTTGCCCGCTCAAAAAATTGTGGCACGCTATGCGCTGATTGAAGAAAAGAATTTAACCGATGCGCTTACATGGTTTAAAAAAGCGGCAGACCAGGGCGATATGCAAGCTCAAATGTATTGTGCTGCAGCCTATCGATTCGGTTTGGGTGTGCGAAAAAGTGAAGATAAAGCAAGGCGTTATGATATTGCCGCCGCTAAACAAGGTAACAGCTTGGCCCAGGCAAGTTTGGCTGAGCATTTTCTTGAAAGCCGACATCGTAAAAATAATAATTTAGGTTTAATTTGGGTTAAACGATCAGCAGAGCAAAAAGAAGCCGCAGCACAATATTTACTAGGGCGGGTCTATGCTGAAGGAAAATTAGAGTCTCAAGATGTTGCGCAAGCCAAGCAATTATTTGAATTAGCGCTTGCTCAGGGGTATGTGCCAGCCATGCGAGGTCTCGCTGATTTAGCTAAGCAGGCTGGGGATAAAGCGTTGCAGAAATCGTGGCAAGAAAAAGCGGATAAAGCAGAAGCCGAGATTTCAAAAAACGAAGAGGTTTTAGCTGCACGTTGGTTAACCGGTGGTAAAGCATCAACACTTACCGACAGTGGTTATGGTCTCGAAGGTATTTTTACAGCATGGAACGATCCACGTGCTTTGCGTCAGAATCAATATAACCAACCGCCCCAAATGGCCGGTATCAGTCGAGAGCATTTATATCAACCAGAATTTAAATTAGTCGAGCCCAATCATATTCCATTGACGGATTATTATGACATGTTGGTTCGAAGTTCAGCTGATTCAGAACAAAAATTAATGCAAGAAAATGTAGATTTTATAACGTATCCTTTAGCTGAAGAAGCATGGTCAGAATTATTGGAAGAACGTGCGAGCTTGGGCGATCCCACAGCACAGTTTGCCTTAGGGCAGTTGTATCAACAAGGCCATGGCGTTACAAAAGACTTAAAAAAAGCGGTGGATTATTATATGCAGGCCGTTGATCAACAAGATTTACAAGCAGAATATACGCTTGGGCTCTTTTATTTTAATGGTGAAGACGGTCAACATGATTACCAGCAAGCGCTAGGGTGGTTAAACGACGCGGCATTCAAAGGTAATCCTGAATCACAGTATATGCTAGGGCGTTTATTGGAGCGAGGTTTTCAGACACCTGAGGGGGAATGGGTGGTTAAGCCTAACCGCGACCGTGCGATGTCGATGTATTCTTTAGCGGCGTTTAATCAGCATGCAAAAGGCGAATATCGTCTTGCTGAGATTCTGGTGCGCGATCAAGCTACGGTCTTGAGTGTTCAAGAAAAAACAAAACGTCATGAACTCATGAAGCGTTTGTATGAAGGTGCCGCAAACCAAGGTGTTGAAGAGGCTGTCTTGCCGCTTGCATTTTTTGATGCCATGAGTAATTCAAAAGAAAAACAAGAGCACGCTTATGCTGTCGCTGAAGAAAAAGCTAAATCAGGCAGTCCTGAAGCAGCGCTTTTATTGGGCATGTTATTTGATCGCGGTCTCGGGGTTGGTAAAAATGAGCGTGACGCTGTGTATTGGTATCAACAAGCTAAGTCTAATCCTGTGAGTGCGTTTATTTTAGGGACGTATTATGCCAAAGGGCATGAGGTCAGCCAAGATAAAGAAGAGGCTGCTGTTTTGTTAAGGCAGGCATCAGCCGCAGGATTTTCGTATGCTGATTTAAACATGGCTGTTTTAGAGCATAATCAGGGCCTAGATTTTTTACCTAACTTAGAAAAAGCGCATGCTTTGGGTAACACCACAGCAAGTTTGCTCTTGGCTGATTATTCGTTAACGGGTACAGAAGATACCGAGCACGTGAAGCAAGCACGTGGTATTTATCAAGATTTAGCTGAGCGTGGTGACAGACAGGCGCAACTTAAACTTGGCTATTTGCTAGAGCAAGGCCTCGGTGGCACCGTCAATATGGAAAAAGCGGCTCATTGGTATGAGCTTGCAGCGAATCAAGGGCATGCGACAGCGCAGTATTTGTTAGGGCGTTTGAATCAATTGGGTCATTTAGGGCAACAACCTAATTATGCCTTGGCTAAGCAGTGGTATAGTCGTGCGATGAGTAACTATGCACCTGCCGCAGTCGCTTTAGGATTTATTCATGAGACCGTGGATGATAATTATAAACAGGCGTCCATCGCGTATGAGCTCGCGGCAAACAAATTCAGTGTGATTGGTGAATTTGATTTGGGCCTTGTGTATGAGTACGGTAAAGGACGCCCCGTTGATCATAGCAAAGCAGCTACACTTTATAAATCAGCCGCAGAGCGTGGTCATGCACGTGCCATGGTTCAATTAGCTGGGCTTTATATGCATGATGAAAACTTACGTAATTATCGAAAAAGTGCTCAATGGTACAGGAAAGCGGCTAAATTAGGTGATAGAAACGCGATGTATCAACTGGGTTATTTAGCAGAAAAAGGGATGGGTGTATCGCAAGACCCTGTGTTTGCGCTCAGTCAGTATCAAGCTTCGGCTGATCAAGGTGATGTACAAGCGATACTTGCCTTGGCACGCATGCATCAAGAGGGCGTGGGGACGGCACAAAACAGTGAGAAAGCCGCCGAGCTCTATCAGATATTATCAGAGCAAGACAATGGTTATGCGCAGTATCAATTAGCCATGCTGTATTACAACGGTGCTTTAGGTGATGAGAATAAAGGTAAAGCTAAAACATGGCTAAAAAAAGCAGAAAATAACGGTTGTGTACGCGCTCAGCATGCTTTGCAAAAGCTAAATGCTGAAACCAGTGAAAACACAAGCTTTATTGAACCGCTCACCCAGGGTCGGGGCTAGTGGTTACATAGCTATTTCACATAGCTGAAGCTCAGGATTTAAAACACTTACAGCCGAGACAGAATCTAACTTAAGAAGCTTCTCGGCTTCTTTTTGCGTGACATCAGCAGGAAACAAACGCAAGTTGGGTAAGTATTTGTTAAGTAACGTACAAAATGACAGCGTCGCCGGCAACGGTCGTACATGTTGGCAGCCAAGCGCCGCAGCTTGCATGGCTTCAGATGGTGTTGCAACACCAGGTAGATAATGAAAGTTATAAATATTGGCGGTTTGAATCAAGCTAGGCATAAAGCCGGGACTGCTTCCAAAATGAGCCCCTGCTTTTTGAACAGCTTCTAATTGGTCGGTATTAAGAATATTACTGACGCCTAATCTAAGGCCAGGATATTTTTTTATAACGTCGGTTAAAATAGCCGGCTCGGCATTGTTTAATTCAACGACGGAAAATCCTGCATCTTCAATCTGTTGTAATTGACTCAATAACGAAGCATCAACATCCAATGTGATGATCAGGGATTGTTTGGTATTCAAATATGCCATCTTATATTTTTCTCCTTGTTTGGAAGCGGTTTTTCTATAAGAATCGGGCTACTATGCCACGCTATACGTTAAATTAAATTGGGCCTCACTCGTGTAAAAATTATGGAATCCGGGTCCCGTATTCATGGTTTGTCCTGGAGCGCGACTTAAGCGACTTTTCCCCCAGTCTGCAAATTGATAGCCCATACCTATGGCCCAGTTTGAGTTAAGTTTTTTTTGTACGCCGGCAGCGACTGTGTAGGAAAAATCTGTTTCGGTGTTGGTTTGAAAGTTAGGTGAGGGGAGTACCGTACTAATGACAGGCTGGCTATTAAAGGCATAGGAGGTATTAAATGCGATACCGATACTGCCGGTAACATAACCTTGATAGGTTTCTTTCGGTGTGCTTAAGAGTTTTCCTCTAAGAGCAACATGACTATGTTTAATTCGATACGCATAGGTTTCATTATCAAAAAGAGGATTGTTGGCTTGCCAGATAACACCGTTAATTTTAGCGCTGTTGGTGACCATGTAAGCCAGGCCTAACTGTGATTCTGCCAAGTATGCACAGCTATTTATTTTTTCTTGCCATCCTACAAACAATTCACCGTCAATAAATGCGTCTGTATTGCTTGTGCTCATATATCGGTTGTTTACATTAGGCAATAACTCAATGACCTCGCTTTGTGTCGACGTAGGCCATCCTGGGCCCAAGTTTAAAGTTACAACGGTTGGATAAGGTAGCGCCACACTTGTCGCATGGAGTGTTTGAGAAAAAAAAGTAGCGATGAGTAAGCCGATTAAATTGTGTTGTTGCTTCATAGATATATGCCTTAATTATAGAATAAGTTAGGTTGAATTAGAGCTAATTTATAGCACGTATGTCACGCATGCGATAGTGGTGCATTTACCATGGATTATGTGCGTTTATTTTGAGCGTTAAATTGTTTTTTAATTATTTTCCGTGCTTTCATCCTAGCATTAGATCTGTTTTAATATCCTCTATGATTTTTAATCAAAGGGATTTTGATGTTCATCGTACCTAAAAAAAAATGCAATCATATACGAGCTAAACGCTTAGCTCTGTCTCTCATGTTTTCTTTGTCAGCACAAACGGTGTTAGCTGCGACGCCGTTGATTTCTATTGATTTAGATACTGGCTATGAGAACCATCTTATACTCCCTCGAAATGGTTCGGCACTCGTCCAGTACACGATTACAAATAATGATGATGTGGCACTTTTATTTGAATTACTGCCTGTACCAGGCATTAGTGTTATACCTAGATCATTAAGAAAGTGTAGTAGACAAGAGAGTTTAGAATCACACGGTTCGTGTACCTTAACCTTGTTGGTTTCAGCTGAGCAGTTATCTGGAAGCTCAAGTAATGATGGCCCTTCAATTTCGGTCAATAGTTTTTGGAGCTATCAAGCGAGCCAACCGATTAGTGTTACTGTAACCGATGCCGATGCTGGAGCAACCCTTACGGGTCAAGGGCTTGCTTTATCTGTTAACAACCCTAGCTTAAATGCCGCATTAACCGGTACGCCGAGAGAAATTAAGATTACTAATTCTGGGCCTGAAACGGCAACGAATGTTAATTATATATTATCACCCGCACTCCCAGACGACGCAAGTATTAGCCCTTCAACCTGTGGCACGATTGCTGCAGGTGGTACGTGTACATTAACCGTTACACCTGGCGCGACCGCAGTAAGTTCAACTTTAACAACGGTATCTCGCACGGCGAGTCAATTATCTATTCCACTGAATATATTAAGTTATGGTTCTGAATATCAGTCAGGCTATGTGTTTGCCATTGATGATACCGTGACACCTAGTACAGCGAGTGTTGGGGGTAAAGTTGCAGCGCTTGAAAACCAAGCTGCTCCGTGGCCTTTAGGTCTTATATGGGCTGCTAATGCTAATACATCATGTACGCGCGAACCTGGCAACATTAACGCGTTTGCGCCTTGCACCGATTATACATTTTTAACGGGTATAGATGAGTTGTCTACCAATCCACCTGATGCTTGTAATGGAAAATCTGATGGTATTTGTAATACAGATGTTATCTTTAACTATCTTGAAGGTAACGGAATTTCACAAAGCAGATATGCTGCCGGTCTATGTAAAAATGTAGATATAGGTGGGTATAATGATTGGTATTTACCCTCCATTTGTGAAATGGGTTATTATGTTGATGCACCGGGAACACCAGGTCTTGACAGTTTTTGTGGTACGGAAGCAAATCCCACACAGCAAAACATGTTATCCAATTTATTTGATCGTCAAGTTGGTAATCTTTTAGGTATTATGTGGAGTTCTACCGAATATTCAAAGGCTGATGGTACGTACAATAATGCATGGGCCCAATACTATTTTGGTAATATTGGCAGTTATTTTTCCTATCAAACCCATGATGGCAAAGAAAACACCAGTGGTGTTCGTTGTGTCCGTGAATTGACCTAAACTGGAGCATAAAGCTGAACTCAATAAATCATGCAAGAAGCATCATTGAGTTCAGCTGTTTCTAATGACATTGAGTAAGTTTCAATCGAAAATTTATTTTAATGTCATGCTATTTATCTTCGCATAACTGCACGCTAATGAGCCTATTTATCAACAACGGGTGTTATTTTTGAGCTCATGTGGTACAATATGGGCTTATATTGGCGTGGTGATTGTGGGGTGTAATAGATGTATACGAATAAGCAGGGTAAAAAACCGTTATCTAGCAAATCAAAATATGAAAAATACACCGGTAAAAAATTGCCTGATGGCACAGCAAGAATAATCGACCTTTTTTATACCAGCGAAGAGCAGTTGGAACGATGTGAAAAATTATTATTTGGGGTTGCAGGATGTGAGTTTGATTCAGACAGCCCAGAACCGGAAGTGGATATATCCAGTGAAAGCTCAGATACTCAAGAATCTTTTCAGAACTTAGCAATAAGTCGTTCGCAGGGTCAAGGCACGCATCGACTCATTGAAACCCCGGTAGCTTTAAATCCCGCCGCCAAAGGATTTTATCCGCTATCTAACAGTATGGGATGTGCTTATCCAGTCCAGCAAGTGCCAGTAACAGATTCAAAGCAAAAGCCACTTTTACAAAAGCCACTGCCACAAAAGCCGCCGACTCATATACAACATGAAAATACTGCAAAAGAAGAGGTGCAACTCACAACACCATCGGTATTAAACGCACCAAAAGCACCAATATCACCTATGCTCCCAATGCTCCCAATGCTCCCAATGATTCCCATGACTGATTTATCGATAAGTAATATTCGAATAGGTAGTGGTGGTTTCGGAGTGGTTTATCAAGCTCACTGGCTTGGGTATACACCTGTGGCAGTTAAACTGCTTCTTAGCAACCGATTAAACCCAGAATATACTCAACGATTTAAAGATGAAGCCGTGCTTCATGGCGGGTTAAGACACCCTAACATCGTCAGTATGCATGGTGCATTTGAATCAGATCGTACGTTTGGGTTGGTTCTTGAGTATTTGCCTGAGGGTGATTTACATCATCGACTACATCAAAATAATATGCCCCTAACACCTGGTATGCAATTGAATTATGCACAAGGTATTGCGCATGGATTGAGTTATCTCAGCAGTTTGAATATGATTCATTGCGACCTTACAAGTCATAATATTCTATTAAGCGGGTATCGTGCGAAAATAACAGACTTTGGGCATACCATGAGTATGAGTATGAGTAGTCAACAAGCATTAAAATTAGGCTATGTCTATCAAGAAGGCACTTGGCCTTGGATGGCGCCAGAAGTGATAAGAGAAACGCGTTCAAGCAAAGCCTCTGATATTTATGCTTTAGGTGTTATTTTATGGGAAATGGCATCAGGTAAACACCCTTATGCGTTATTATCTATAGAGCAAGGTAAGGCAAAAATTTTAAAGGGAGAAAAACCTGGCGATCTTCAAGAGATAAAAAACACCACTTCGGTGGCCTATGGTGAGTTAATTGCGAAATGTTGGAAGGAGCGCGCCAACGAACGTCCAGTTATTAAAGACGTAGAAGCCGATCTCCAAAAGCAATCAAACTCGATTAAACTCAATTGAGCATGTCAGGGACGGCCTTCCTGATATATTAGGATGTTAGGATGCGTCACTATTTAGTTATTCAGAAGGACACCTCTATATATGATGCGTTAGCTGGCATACCTGCTGGCGTAAGCAAGCTTAGCTTAAGTGGAGGTGGGTTATATGCAAATAATTACACTCAGCTCGAGCATATTTTTGAGGCTATCCCTCAAAGCGTAGTGTCGCTTGATTTAAGCCTGAACGAGTTTGAAAATAAAACCGGCGCTGAATTGGCTGTAGCCTTTGCGAGTATTCCTGCACATGTAACGTCGGTTGATTTTTCTATGTGCGATTTATATTTAAAATCCGGGGCTGAATTAGCCCGAGCTTTGGCCGGTCTTCCAGATACTGTAACTTCACTTGATTTGAGTGGAAATGATTTATATAAAAAAAAGAGTGATGAGCTAGCCTTAGGTTTGTCGGGTATTTCAGCAGGGGTTAACACACTTATTTTAGCTGGCAATGGTTTTGGTCATAAAACCAGTGCTCAATTAGCACGGGTTCTTGCGGGTATTCCAATAAGCGTGACTTTGTTGGAGCTAAGTCATAGCCAGTTGGGTTATATGTGTCCGCAAGATTTACGTGATTTTATTCAGATAATACCCTTGCATATTAAATTTATTACTTTGAAAAATAATGGATTTTTTAATCATAAAACGCCACAAGAAATCGATAGATTTTTGGTTGAACTCGGCGAGGCGCGTACTCGGTTAGACCTGAGTTGCAACGGTGAACCGGAGCTTGCTCGCGTTATTGCTCCACTGGTTCCGATGGAAACGTCCGGTGTTGCTGGTGTAGGGCGGCACGTCACGCTTCCAACGGAAGTAATCGCGCATATTGCTTCTTTTTTATCAGATATACCCGAGCAATCAATCTATCATCAGATGAAAACGCGGGCTCAGATGGTTGGGCATAGAAAAGCGCGTGATGTATACATCGCGAGTTGGTTTCAGTTTTCACATGATATTTTGAGTATGCCGCCAGCTCAATTTGCCATGATTGCTTTGGGCTTGAGTCTATTTTTTCATGCTAATCCAACCGAAATGTTTGTATTCGGCACCGGACTTACGTTGTTTGGTGCAGCAGGTTTTGCTAAAAGCATGCATGATGTTGTAAGCGTCCCCACTGCTCTTAATGCTCTAAATTAACCCATACTGTTTTTTGTGATATACTCAATATATAAAGAGTAAATCGAGTGATGGGTGGTTATTTCATGATTTTTCCAGAGATTAAAGCGCGTGTACAAGCATTAGCACTTAATACATCTAATACATCGGTATCTGATGTGCGTACGCTTCGAACCGATGTTGAGGCAGCTTGGCAGCGCTATATACTTGAAGGATTGTCGGTCGCCCTTCAGGATAATACCCATGAGTTGCAGTGTTTCTTGAATTGCGAGGCATTACTTCGAGAGACTTGGTTTCTTATTCGGGGTACAGCGGTGAGTTATACCGCCATGCCTGATTCGGAACTCACGCATATATTAACAGACTTAGCTTCGTTGATCGCTGATAATCACAACCACATGTGGCGCTCACATATACAGCAAGCATTAGCTGCGCATCAAGAAACTTGGCTTGAGCTTGAGTCAAACTACTTGAATCAAAAATCAGATTGCATCAGCCGAGTTCAAGAATTATTAGCATCACAATGGACGTTAGATACGCCGCTACCTAGACTGTACACTCAAAATCCAATCATGAATTTGGCGCTCTGGGTTAAACAGCTGAACGCAAGCCTTGAGCGCGTATCGGGTCCTGACGCTGCTTGGCGCGCAGCGGTTAAGCAAGAGATTAATAATTTAACCTTTGAGGTTATTTCTACGGAAAAATCCTATCAAAAAACGTATCAAGCATTAAGTGAGTTATTACAATCCAGCTGGAGCGCTGAGAGGGCGGTTCCGGATAGCTATGAGGTGAACCCAACCCAACGTCTTAAAACACATCTGGACACACTTGAGGCTGATATACAAAGGCAGGAGAATTTTAATGCCCTCAGCATACTTATGCCAGGTGTTTATCAAGGTGATACCGGTGATTTATCCGCCGCTGATATTTTAAACACCCATATTTTGTCGGACAGCGGGGCGTACCTTTACCCTGTATCGCTTATGGCTGACGTACGCCTGATGGATGCATTAGAAGCACAGCCTAATAATCCTAATTATGATGATGCACGAGGTCATGCAGATCAACAAATTAATTTAGCGGAATGGCAGCGTCTTACCATGCATTCACCTCATACAGAAGCTGTGCTCCAAGCCAAAGCACATTATCAAAAGGTAAGTACAGATGATGAACATTTACTGAGTCAGCTCACCACGTTAATGCATCAGCTGAAATTAAATGATGCGCATGGCGGACGGGGTACGCAAGAAGACGCGGCAGGACAGGCTTACCCCCCAATCCTTAATTTTAGAGATTATTACCAAGCACTTCCTGAAGAAGAAGTATTAAGAATCCCAGATAAAATAAAAGAAGAAATAAGTTTGCTTTTTGATGTGGCTTTTAATGCGAATAGCTCTGTTCGGGCCCAAAATCCTATTGAAACGTGCATTGGCTCAAGGCGCGAAGCGCTGTATGCAGCCATGCAAAGTCATAAAGTTTTACTAGCTGACATATCCTTAGGCGAGGGTGCACGACAAGGACTGATTGAAGCAGCCATGCAGGCTTTTGACAAAGCACACAATGAATTAAAACATGCACTCGAGACGCATACATACACAGGAAAAGATAATCTTGGTGTGACGCCAGTTTTACTACAGCAACTGGGCATACCTGTTCGCATTGCATCATTGGCTGATATGAACTTTATTGTTCAAGGGATGGATGGTCGAGATTTAGCTGATGTATTGTCTCAAGATAATATTCGTTCACAGGTAATATATCAGCTTACAAGGCTTGATGATCTTGTTATTTTCATCATGGATACGCCGAATACCAAGTTACCCATCGTACTCCATGCTTTAGAGGCGCACGTTCACGCACTCATTCGAACGCCGAACGATTTGTCAGCACTCTTGATTAGCCTGCAAGTCGATAAAGTTGAAGTTATACTTCAGGCCATGCGTGAGACGCTGCCTGCCATCACCAACAGTGCTCGTAATTTTAACGGGATACTTAGCCGTCTTACGCCCGATCAGCGTACGGCTGTTTATGAAGCCATGAAAGCGACGCTGCCTGATATCATTCAGAACGGCACTGACTTTGCGGGTGTGCTTATGTTCCTTGCGCGCGAGCAGCGCACGTCGGTTTATGAGGTGATGAAAGACAAGCTGCGTGAGATTATTCAGGATGGCACTGACTTTGGCGCTGTGCTTTTTTTTCTCACGCCCGATCAGCGCAGGTCGGTTTATGAGCTCACGCAAGATAAATTGACTTATATCATTACACATAGCGATGATTTTGGCCGTGCACTTAAGCGGCTCAGGCTTCAGGAGTGTACAGAGGTTACTCTGGCGATGAGCGACAAGCTTTCTGAGATCATTAAAAACGGTCATGATCTCGGCTGTGTATTTCAGTACCTCGCGCCCGAGCAGTGCACAGCGGTTCTTCTAGCGATGAGCGATAAGCTACCTGAAATCATTAAAAACGGCCATGATTTTGGCCATGTACTTAATCGGCTCAATCCTGTGCAGCGCACGTCGGTTTATGAGGTGATGAAAGACAAGCTGCGTGAGATTATTCAGAACGGCGCTCATTTTGGCGCTGTTCTTTTTTTACTTACATCCGAGCAGCGTACGTCGGTTTATGAGGTCATGAAAGAGAGGCTGCCAGCCATCATTCAGAACGGCACTGATTTTGGGCATGCACTTTTGTTTCTCACACCCGAGCAGTGCACGGCGGTTATTCTAGCGATGAGCGATAAGCTTTCTGACATCATTCAGAACGGCACTGATTTTGAGCGTGCACTTTTGTTTCTCACACCCGAGCAGTGCACAGCGGTTATTCTAGCGATGAGCGATAAGCTACCTGAAATCATTAAAAACGGCGATGATTTTGGCCATGTACTTAAGCAGCTCAATCCTGTGCAGCGAACGTTGGTTTATGAGGTGATGAAAGACAAGCTGCGTGAGATTATTCAGGACAGCGCTCATTTTGGCGCTGTTCTTTTTTTACTTACATCCGAGCAGCGCACGTCGGTTTATGAGGTCATGAAAGAGAGGCTGCCAGCCATTATTCAGAATGGCACTGATTTTGGACATGTACTTTTGCTCCTCACACCCGAGCAGTGCACGGCGGTTATTCTAGCGATGAGCGATAAGCTTTCTGACATCATCAAAAACGGCGATGGTTTTCGCCGTGTACTCCAGCACCTCACGCCCGAGCAGTGCACAGCGGTTATTCGAGCGATGAGCGATAAGTTACCTGAAATCATTCAAAACGGCCATGATTTTGGCCATGTATTTAAGCGGCTCAGCCCTTTGCAGCGCACGTCGGTTTATGAGGTCATGAAATCGAGGTTGCCTGCAATCATAAAATTCGGCGCAGATTTTGTAACTGTACTTAAGTTTCTAACGCCCGAGCAGTGCACCGCGGCAATTCTAGCAATGACCAATAAGCAGCTAGACATCATTAAAAGACGTGCAGATTTTGGCTGGCTACTCCATCACCTCACACCCGAGCAGTGCGCGGCGGTTATTCTAGCGATGATCGACAAGCAATCTGGCGTCATTAAAAATGGCGCAGATTTTGGCTGGCTACTCCATCACCTCACACCCGAGCAGTGCACAGCGGTTATTCGAGCGATGAGCGATAAGTTACCTGAAATCATTAAGACCGGCCCTCAGTTTGTAGCCGCACTCAAGCCTCTCGCGCCTGAGCAGAGCGCGGCGGTTGTTTTAGCTATGAAAGACAGGATGATTCAACTGATGAAAACCGGCCATCAATTTGGCGGTGTACTCAAGTCACTCACGCCCGAGCATCGCACGGGCGTTTATGAGGCCATGAAGGATAAACTGCCTGATATGATTAAAAAAAGCTTGGATTTTGGGTCTGCACTTCGATACCTCACGCCCGAGCAGTGCACGGAAGTGACGCTGGCCATAAAAGATAAGCTGCCTAGACTCATTCGATACAATAGCTTTAAATTAGGAAGCACTCTTGAGAGCCTAACGGCTGATCAGCGTACAGTGCTTGTTGAGGTCATGAAAGATGATCTACCTGAGATTATAAAAGAAATCTATGAGCTTAAATATGTGAGCGAAAAATTAAATGAACAGCAACTCGGTCGTCTACTCGATATTATGGAAGACAAGCTGCTGGGTATGGTGAATGCAGAGTCTGAACTTGGTATCAAGATACACGAGGTCATGCATGGCTCCGAGCAGGGGAGCTTCGCGGCCCTGAGTCCCGAAGAAATGAATGTGATGAGACAGTTAGTAATTAGTTATGATCAGCAACAAAACGCCGCTGTTAAATCATCTAAGTCGAAGGCTAGACTTTCATTTTTTGGGGATGATAATAATTCTCATAAGAAACCTCGTGTAGATTCAGCTGGAACTTCATTATGTGATGATGCTGAGCGTTCTCAGAAAAGACCTCGGACAGATGAGTCGGACGATGATATCCCTCAGGATAAAAGGCCAGGCTAATCAAATGTAACTTAGGGTAGGTAGATATTCCATGAATTTTGCAGAGATTAAAGCACGTATACAAGCATTAGCAGGCAATACATCGGTAGCTGACGTGCGTACGCTTAAAACCGATGTTGAAGAGGCTTGGAAGCTTTATATACTTGAAAGACTTTCTAATATTTTTCAAGATGATACGGATGAGTCACGGTGTTTATTGAATTGCGAGGTATTATTTCGAGAGGCTTGGCCTCTTATTCAAGGCACCTCAGTGAGTTATACCGCCCTGCCTAATTCAGAGCTCACGCAATTTTTCGTAGACATTGCAAAGCTTATCTCACCAAATCATCCGCTTGAAAAACTTATGCCAGGCCTTGCCTTGGAATCTTTTTCAGATGATTACCCTGATTTACAAAAGCTTCCCGTTGAGCAGGTGCTTAAATCGTATGTGTTATCTGACAGCAAGCGCTATCTTTATCCCGTAGGCCTGATAGCCGCTGTAAAACTGATGGATGAAAAAGAAGCACTGCCTTATAACCCTTATTATGATTTTGAGTTGGGTGAATCAGACGAACAGGTTAATTTAGCCGCATGGCAGCGCCTCACCATGCATTCACCTTATACTGAAGCCGTGATCCAAGCCAAAGCACATTATCAAAAGGTAAGTACCGAAGACGAGCATTTATTAAGTCAACTCACCACATTGGTTCATCAGTTGGAATTAAATGATGCGCATGGCGGGCGGGGCACGCAAGTCGATGCGGCAGGACAAGCTTACTCGCCAATCCTTAATTTTAGAGATTATTACCAAGCACTCCCTGAAGAAGAAGTATTAAAAATTCCGGATAAAATAAAAGAAGAAATAAGTTTGCTCTTCGATGTGGCTTTTAATGCGGATAGCGCTGTTCGTGCTGAAAACGCTATACAGACCTGCATTGGCTCAAGGCGTGAAGCGCTGTATGCGGCCATGAAAAATCATCATGCCTTGCTTGCAGGTGTATCTCTAGGCGAGGGTACACGTCAAGAAATTATTGAAACATCAATACAGGCTTTTAATCAAGCACATGATGAATTAAAGCATGCATTCGAAACGCATACTTACACTGGAAAAGATAATCTTTGTGTTACGTCAGCGTTATTGCGGCAACTGGGCATCACGATTCATATTGAATCACTGGCTGATATAAATTTTATCGTGCAGGGGATGGAGGGTCAGGATTTATCTGAAGTTTTATCTCAAGATAATGTTCGTTCACAGGTGATTCAACAGCTCACAAGGCTCGATGATCTTGTTCTTTTGATCATGGATACGCCGAATGCCAAGTTACCTATGGTATTTCATGCTTTAGAGGAACATGTTCACAAACTTATTCGAACGCCGAAAGATATAGCAGCGTTCTTGATTAGCCTGCAAGTCGATAAAATTGAAATGATACTTCAGGTCATGAGCGGTAAGCTTTCTGACATCATAAACGACAGTCGTCAGTTTGCAGCCACACTTAAGCTCCTCTCGCTCGAGCAGTGCACCGCGGTAATTCTAGCGATGAGCGATACACTGCCAGACATCATTAAAGAACGCTCAGATTTTGTAGCTGTACTCAAGCCTCTAGCGCCTGCGAAGTGCACCGCGGTTCTTCTAGCTATGAGTGGTACGCTGCTAGACATCATTAAAAGCGGCGCAGATTTTAGAGCTGTACTCAAGCCTCTAGCGCGTGAGCAGCGCACATCGATTTATGAGGCCATGAAAGCGACGCTGCCTGACATCTTTCAGAACGGCATTGATTTTGGGGATGTGTTTGTGTACCTCACGCCCGAGCAGCGCAGCTCGGTTTATGAGGTCATGAAAAACAAATTACCTAGCATTATTTCAAATACAAAGAATTTTGGACGCACACTTAAGCGGCTCAGCCCTCAGTGGTGTACGGAGGTTACTCTGGCAATGAGGGGTAAGCTTTCTGACATCATTAAAAGTAGCCATGATTTTGGCCATGTACTTAAGCCCCTTGCGTCCGATCAGTGCACAGCGGTTCTTCTAGCGATGAGTGATACGCTGCTAGATATCATTAAAAATGGCCATGATTTTGGCTATGTATTTAAGCCCCTCACGCCCGAGCAGCGTACGCCGGTTTATGAGGCCATGAAAGATAAGCTGCCTGAAATCATTAAAAACGGCTTTGATTTTTCAGCTGCACTCGAGTATCTCACACCCGAGCAATGCACAGCGGTTTATGAAGTCATGATCGATAAGCTGCCAGAAATTATTAAAAATGGCGGTCAGTTTGGTGTCGTTCTTCAGCGCCTTACGGCCGAGCAGTGCACGGCGGTTGTTCTAGCTCTGAGCGATAAGATTTCTGACATCATAAAAAATGGCGGTCAGTTTGGCGCCGTTCTTCAGCGCCTTACGTCCGAGCAGTGCACGGCGGTTGTTCTAGCTATAAAAGCCAAGCTACCCGATATTATTAACGACGGCTCTAATTTGGTCCTTTTACTTAAGTGGCTAAGCCCTTTGCAGTGCACGGCGGTTGTTCTAGCTCTGAGCGATAAGATTTCTGACATCATAAAAAATGGCGGTCAGTTTGGCGCCGTTCTTCAGCGCCTTACGCCCGATCAGTGCGCGGCGGTTGTTCTAGCTCTGAACGATAAGCTTTTTAACATCTTAGAAAACGGCGCAGCGTTTGCAGATGCACTCCAATCGCTCTCGACGAAGCAGCGCACGTCGGTTTTTGAGGTCATGAAAGATGAGTTACCTGACATCATACTAAATATCTATGAACTTAAATCTGTGAGTAAATATTTAAATGAACAGCAACTCTGTCGCCTACTCGATATCATGAAAGACAAGCTGCTGAATATGGCGCATGCAGAATCTGAGCTTGGTATTAAAATACGAGAGATCATGCATAGTTACCAGCAGGTGGGCTTCGCGGCCCTAAATCCTGAAGAAATAAATGTGATGAGACAGTTAATTATTAATTATGATCAGCAACAAAACGCTGCTGTTAAATCATCTCATTCGAAGGCTAGACTTTCATTTTTCGGTGATGATAGGAATTCTCATAAGAAACCTCGTTTGGAAAAACCTGCTATGGATGAATTGGTTAGTACAAGTTCGAATGCTGAAACTTCATTATTTGATGATAGTAAGGATCCTAAGAAAAGACCTTGTGGAGAAGAGTCGGACGATGATGCTCCCAAGGGTAAAAGGCCAGGCTAATTAAATGCATCAAATGCTCTTAATTAGACCTTTGTGGTTGGTTTGTGCTATTATGGGCGTATTAGAGGACGTAACTTAGGGTAGGTAGATAGTCTATGAATGTTCCAGAGATTAACGCGCGTATGCAAGCATTACCACGCAATACATCTGTGCCTGATGTGCGAACACCACAAGATTTAGCAGCGCTTCTTATTCACCTGCACGTCGATAAAATTGAAATCATACTTCAGGTATTAAACGATAAGTTGCCTATAATCATAAAAAATGGCATTGACTTCGGAGCCGTATGTCAGCGCCTCACATCCGAGCAGCGCACGTTGGTTTATGAGGTCATGACAGAAAGGCTGCCTGATCTGATTCAAAGCGTGACTCAGTTTCGACATGTACTCGTGTACCTCACGCCGGAGCAGTGCACGGCGTTGACTTTCGCCATGAGCGATAAGCTGTCTACAATCATTAGAAACGGGACTAAGCTTGGGGAGTTATTCCAAGACCTCACGCCGGAGCAGTGCATAGTCGTTGCTCTCGCTATGGGCGATAAGCTATCTGAAATAATTAAAAACGGGAATGATTTTAGAATTGCACTCCAGTATCTTACGCCGGAGCAATGTACGGCCGTGACGGACGTGATGAAACCCCAGCTGCCTGGCATCATTCAAACGAGTCATCAGTTTGGAGATGCACTTGGAAAGTTCTCACGAGAGCAGTTTTTGGCGGTTATTCTGGCCATGAAAGATGTGCTTCCGGAGTTGATTAATAATATTGGCGAGCTTAATGTCGTGTTCGAATATTTAAGTGACAGCTTATTATGTTGCTTACTAAAAATCATGGAAGACAATATTTTAGGTATGATCGATGAAGAATCTGAGCTTAGTGTAACGATACAAAAGCTCCTTCATGGTCCGAAAGATGCCTCCCAACAGGGATTTTTCGACAGCTCAGGACGTGTTGATATGGATGATATTCGACGTTTAATGAAAGCCTGTGTTCAAGAAGCACAAAACGCCGATGCTCAATTACCCGATACGAAGGCTGCTACGCCATTCCATTCATGAGAGTCGAGTAGAGCCCTCTGAGGGTGTAGCCATACTCGCTTTCACAGTGTACACCGGTTTTTTCACAGTCTTATCCCCAGAATTTGTGGATAAGCCGTCGGTGTCGCAATTGAGTAGCTAAATAACATGAGTATTAAGGCGAACCACCGTTCGCAAGAATACCCAAACTTTCAAAGAACCTTGTAAACACGCTACGTCATCACAAGTTGAGACCTCTTTCCTGAGCATGCTCAATGATATTTCTTATATTTGGTTGACCATCATCATCATTGCCCAACTGCATGAATTTTCCTATTTCAATCAGCATGTCCCGAGGAATTGCGGGTCTATTGGGGCCTTTTTTATTAATAATAGAACTAAAAATTGTAAACTGGAGTAAATCTTTCTTTGGAATTAGTCTGTCGAGCTTCGCTTCAATATTCTTAGGTAAAAAGCCAGTATGCTGAACACCATTAATCTTTGGTTGCTTTTGAATACGTTGAAAAAGTTCCGTGGTTTGTGCGGAAGTTAGGCGCGTATAGACGGATAATATTTCACTGGTTTCAATTTGTTCAAGCAATAGGTTTGATTGATTAAGTTCGTCTACTTTTGAAGATACTGCAAATTTTAGACCTGTATAAATAGATAGCAACAACATGAAGTTTTGTATCTGCGGTTGGTAATTATCTAACTCTAGATGCAAGAGTGCTAACATAAATGATGAAAATTTAATCATGAACGGCAGCATAAGGGCTACTTTAGCATGATCGAATAAAGAAGGATTATTTCTCATTTCAGCATTATGTATGTCGGTAACAAGTTGATCTAAAAAATGGTTTACGTAAGTAGCTTCGATTAAATCGGTTCTAGTTTTCAATTTCTCAATTTTTACTTTCGCACAGGTATAGCCGGCGATCAAGCCAAACGTCAGGAATGTACCATAAATGGATCCAGAAAGAGATCCACGGTGCAAAGCAGCAAAAAACAATGCTGTTGTTGTAAATTGTACGGGCTGTTTAAAAATATGTGTTAACAGTGTTGTGTAGTCTATTCCTGGTTTTAATTGTGTCATAAGCGTTGATTAGCCTCTTGAAAATAATTTACAAAGTGTAACATATGAGGTGATAGCGAGCAATTAAGGGGCATATATTTGTAGCGGCAAAGTAGAAATGTCCGGTTTAGAAAAATAGAAAGATCCCCTTTCTCGCCCAGTGAGTCTACGATTTAAAAGTGACTTAACGGATGGGAGAACAATGATGTTAAGGGGGATGTTAACGATGAGCACGGACGAATTAGAACGATTATCAGTGATTCAAAAAATCATTGATAAAAATTTAACGCAAGTATGACGTGGTCTAATTGATTATGACAACCCAGTTAAGAGATAATTAAGCTTAACTGGAGCAAACATGAGCAATAGAACGAAATATTCGAAAGAATTTAAATTAGATGCAATAAACCTTGTTCTTGAGCAAGGCTATAGCCAGACAGACGCAGGAAAAGCGTTGTCACTTAACCCAAAGATGTTAAGTCGCTGGATAAAAGCATGCATTTCGAGGTAATGGTAAATTAACGCCGGATCAGGAAGAAATCCGTAGGTTGAGGGACGAAAATAAACGCTTAAAAATGGAAAAAGAAATATTAAAAAAAGCGACGGTCTTCTTTGCCAAAGAAACGAAGTGAAATACTCGTTCATCACCCAACATAAGAAGACCTGGCCTGTCGACGCAAAACTCGCACGCTTATGCGAGAAGCTGGCGTACAAGCTAAGAGTCGTAAAAAATACAAGGTGACAACAAATAGTGATCATAAACACCCTGTATTTGAGAATAAATTGGATAGAAAATTTGTTGTATCACAGCCTGATCGAGCGTACGTTTCCGATATCACCTATATTTGGACGCAGGAAGGCTGGTTGTATTTAGCTATTGTTATCGATTTATTCTCACGACGTGTTGTGGGTTGGAGTATTAGCTCACGCATGAAAGCATCTATTGTTTGTGATGCGCTACGGATGGCTATTTGGCAGCGAAAGCCAGCACCAGGCCTGATTGTGCATTCAGATCGAGGGTCGAAATATGCTAGTAAGGCGTATCGGTTGTTGTTAAATACGCATAAGTGTACTGGGAGTATGAGCAGGAAAGGTAATTGTTGGGACAATGCTGTGGCTGAGAGTTTTTTGGGCAGTTTAAAGCAAGAACGTGTGCAATGGCGTCACTATCAAACGCGCTCAGAAGCTCAGCTTGATATTTTAGATTACATCACGATGTTTTATAATAGTCATCGGTTGCACTCATACCTTGAGTATCGAAGCCCAAAGCAATTTGAAGACGAAAGGTTGGTATTAAAAAAGGTAGCTTAACTGGATTGTCCTAATTTACTTGACCACGTCATTTTTTGCAGGGGCCTTACTTTAGGGTAAAGTTATATTAAAATAAAAACAACATGACTGTTTGTTGATCTTTTTGTTTGTGTTATTATACGCATCTTTTCTTTATTCAATCAGAATTGAGTTGCTGATATGAGCGTAGCAAATACACGTAATTTTTTTTTAGACGCGAGTGAGTGTATACGATCATTTTGTCATTCATTAAGAGACAAACATGTCGTTAATTTTGTGCATGATATTACATTTGGTCATGGTGAAATATCGATGTTGGTGACCGAGCAAGAAATATTATCCTATTATTATGAGAATAAAATACCCATCGCATGTACCGATGATTCGGGAAGAATGCTCGCTGATGGCATTTATATTGATAAAGTCTTAGCCGGATATTATAAAGAGTGCGCCCCTCTGATGGCATTGCTTCGTAAGATTGGTCAGGCTAAAGGGTTTAATTATGGACGAAATGCTGTGCATTTTTCTGTTCGCGAACAAGGTTGTCAGAATCTATATACATTGTTCTTTGATTTGTCGGAGCATGATTTTTTGCATTACGTCATTAATAACGGCGCTTTATTGCAAGACATATTAGAAAATTACAATATATTTGCAAAAGACATAATACTAGAAGCGAAGTCAGTTGAAAATCGAGCTGTATTACCCAATTTTAATGATATGTTGGCGCCCAATCAACGCGCTATTCTTGAATCGAATGTGGAACGTGTATGTGTTTTTCATCGAAACACACATTTGCCAACGTATTTATCTAGGCAACAAGGCCGATGCCTTCGTTATCTTACACAAGGACAATCTTCAAAAGAAATAGCGCGAGCCATGAATTTATCACCAAGAACGGTGGAGCATTATCTAGTGCTCATACGCCAACAGCTGGGCTGTCGCTCCAGTAAAGATTTGATTCTTTCATATGCAGAGCAACTCAACATTTCTTAAAAAAAGTGCCCAGGTGTTTGGTCGATACTTATCTCGGCAGTTTCCGTTTCTTTCATAGCGTGATGGAAGAGGCGAGAATCTTGTGCGAGTAACATCGTCTTAGCTTTTATAACAAAATCCATGTTTTCCTTCACGGATGGTATTTGATGAGGGGGGGTAAGGTAGGAAAAAACATGCCCTAAGATTTCGGTTATAAACGTTTTGCGATACATGTAATGTATGTGTGCCGCACGGTCGTTTTCAAATAGCCGAGGCATCGAACGGCGAGCCGGATATAGCGCTTGTAGCATGGTAATACAGCTTACGGACGCTTCAAATTGCATTCGACGATTTTTGTGGCGTACAAGAGCCTCTTCATCACCATAGAAATGATTCTGCTCCGCATGCTTGATGACTGCTGGAATCAAAGATAACGCTTTTTCGGCGCTGTAATTCTGAACGCTTAAAGCTAAGCGAAATAATTCATTGGGTTGACCTAACGTTATTTCTGTATGAACCAATGCTCTCACGGTAGGAATTTGAAGTAGAAATTTAATTTCATCATGCCACAAAGATGACGACGTACGAATCAAGGTTTTGAGAACATAAAAATAAAACACACACTCATGTGCATGTAATTGATGTGATTCTAGTGCGTGTAATGCTGAAAGTTTGTCACGAATGAATTCTAAAAGATAGGTTGGATTGCATATACTTTCATTCTTGTTTGCTAGTGAAAAACATGAGGAGTAGGATAAAAGTTTTTTTATAATCAATGGGTTATTTAATATACGGCATGCGTGCGTGAATATTTCACTCGATTTCTCAATGAGCATCTGTTCAAATTTATACATATCGAGAAGGCGGTTGAATATAGCGGAGCTGTTTGTTCTGATTGCCATCAGCAGTGAAGAATATATAGACGAACGGTTCAATTGTGTTAAATCTTGCTCCAATAAATAATGAACTATATTCAGTTGACCACCCTGAATAGCCTTCATCAGTGCTTGAGGTATCTCTTGCGTAAACAATAGATGCTCAACTCGCTCTAAGATTTTAAAGTGTTCAGGAAGACCTAAGCCAGCGATAATACCGATGGGTGAAAGATTCTCTCTAAACATCGATATATCGTTCATGACGAGATAAGAAGAGCGTAGCTGTTTTGCATATAGCTCGCGCTCAGCCGTGCTTTCTGCGTTAATAAAATCATGTAACTCAGGATATCTATTTATTTCTTCTACACTAATCATGATATTCTTAAATTCCTATTGGGTTTAAGTCTTGTTTAAATGCAATCTTACGCAGTCAGGCATCAAAGCTCAGCATGATGCGTGCCAGAAGCGACCCTATCTAAATCCACACTATCTTTATGATTTGTTGTTTTTGGGCTAAAAAGTGAAAGTGCTTGAAAGTCATTGAGTTTTGTTTTTCTGCATGCATATATACGGTCAATGGTTTCTACATTGTGACGATTACGAGTAAAATCATGATGAAGTTGCTCTGTATTCATCATGATAGGAATGGCTTTTTCGAACATTCTTTCTGTTAATTCATCTTTAGATAGTACGCAATGAAGCTCTTTAATCAGTTTATGTTCTAAATTAAATACTTGATAACCTTGGGGTTGAATCACGATATAACCATGTGACCCATGTATCGTAAACGATTCTTTTTTTACATCAGCATGCCTGTCTAGAACTAATTTTCCTTGTAAGCTATCCGTGGTGTATTCCATGGTAATTTCAGCATAATCCTCGAGCGCTTCCTGTTCTGTCTCTTGGTATTTATAAGACATGGATGCTGAAATAGCATTAGGTTTACCAAAAAATTTGATAATAACATCGATGGCATGGTAACCCATATCTAAAACAACACCACCACCAGCTGTCATCATCTGAGCGCGCCAACCTGTTGTAACGGAAGGAAGATTAAACCAGTAATCATATTGGAAGCTAATCGGTTGTCCAATCAAATGAAGATCTTCTTTTGCATTCAAAAATGAAGGTAGGCTGTCTCTTTGTACCGTGGTGAAGACTGGAGGAAGATGATTAACGCTGATGATCGCGTCATATTCTTCTGCCTCCGTTATACTCATAGCTAAAGGCTTTTCTTTGATCACATATTTATCCGCATGCAAAAGTGCTTGCGTAACAAGTCTGTGTTCACTGTGCGGTACACTAACAACGGCAATATCAAAAGAGATGTTTGTAAGTAGTTGATCGATGTGTCCATTACGAATAACGCGTACGCCCCGGCTTTCTAAGTCTGCAACAAGCGGTGATGTGTGTTTATTTATCACAAGGCCAACTATTTCAAGATCATTACGCTTCATGATCGCAGCAATATACTCACTGCCTTTTTTTCCTGACGCGCCAATAACAACGACCCGTTTCTTTTTTTGAGTGTTCTTTTCTTGAATATTATTTGCTTCTTCAAACATACATCACCTCTGCTCGATTATTTAAATTAAATCTTAGTTTCCATCATGCATTGTTCTGGCATGACGCAATTTTCATCATCTGGTCTCTTGTGATTTTGAGAAAATAATCCCATGGTCTCAGACATGTTGCATGAGTTTTGTTGAACAGGGACGGAGGCGGTGTAATTGAATATACGACCAGCATCTGAAACAAGGCTATCTGCTCGACTGATTGCTATATTATAAATTTCAATAGCCTCATCCGTAATGATATGTGCAGCCTCATCGATGAGTAGCGTCCTGGTTTGCTTAACGTCATTGGACTCCCCAGGGCGAAGATAAATATTCGTGACTGAATCACCATCCATACGTACGGCATTAAGTGTGAGTGTATCGGCTTTAAATCCTTGTATTCGATGAACAGCTTTGTCATCAAAAATAACGATATCACTTGCTTTAACGGTACTCTCTTCTGTTTTTCTTAGCTGAGCTGTTCCTAAGAGCGTTGTTATATTTTCAGCTTTGTAATAAGACTGAATTAATCTGCATTCATCGGTTTGATCGGGGGCATTGGTTTGACATTCAAGGGCTGATGTATTGCGCGAAACGAGGTCGAATACTTCATGAGCATAACCCTTATTTACGATATAGCTTATAAACCCATTAGGGTGATCATGGTCTTCGGCATCCTTAAGCCTATCACCAACGACACCTTCCAATGGCCCACTGTACCAAAAATTGCATCTTAATCGATACTCGTCGATGTTATCTTGATTGAAGCAGGTATCATTCAAGTCTATCAATTCTATTGGCATTTTCATCCTTACAAATCCCGACTCATTGATTTCCCACGTGATGGATAATCGATTCTCAATCAAATGATCGCGTACATTTTCTAATGTTTTTTTATTAAATGCTGCAACTAGAAGTGACTGTGAGGACAAAGCATATACAAACAAAGAAAGGGGGCTCCTAACTAAATGCTTTGTTATTTTAAATAGGTTATTGAAACTGCCATAAATTAAAGTGGATAAATCTGAACTTGATTCTGGGTACATAATAATTTCCATGGGGTTAATTGAGGCATCATGGTATATTTTGGGCAATTACGAGTAAATACGGTAAAACTACGGTATTGCACGCCCTTCCATCGTGATCAAAAATAGCGCGAACAAATAAATCAGCGAGCGGATTTGTCGAGTTAAGTCATGACGCTCATATACTCATATTGAAGGATTTCTTATGCATTTTTTATTTCAATACAAACAAGACGCTTTATCAGAAAAACAAAACGTATTATCTAGTATTTTTGATTCCAGCGACCCAAGAACACGATTTTTTGATGAGCATTATACCCTAGAGCAATTGCAATCAATCACGCAGTTAAGAGGGTTTCGTTTAGGTTCCACCGGTAGCCCCACAACAATCAAACCAGGTCAAAATACATTAAGTATTAAGTCCGATAATCAATCGGAAGAAAAAGCGACGGGCTCATCTATTGAAAGGTCACTGCTTAAACTAGCACTTGGGCGAATTGTTCTAAAAGAAACGTATCAAGAGAAGAAAGGTTACGTTCATCATGCTCTATTACGTAAACATGGGGAGCTATTTACAGGACTGCCGGCATTAGCAACTCAACTCACGATTGCTACTGGCGTGTTGTGTGCACTTGCTAGCATTACAAAGCCTATCGATGATGAAAAATATCGACTAATTAATTCTAATATTGATTTAGGCAAATGCGAGGAGTATGAGTATATATCCGCATACGATGGAGAAGCGACCAGCGGTTATAGAGCCACGGTTCCGGGTGTTGAGTGCTCTTACGGCTCTTATGGCTCGATGCTATTTTCATTAGCTGCTGGTTTGTCTTTCGGGCTTATGGCTCATACGGGATATGTGCGGCACAAACAGTACTTAAACTTACTTGATAAAGAGTTCAATAACCCAGAGAAAGACTCATTATTGAATGAGTTATGTCTCCGAGAAGGTGTGGATGCCGATATCGATTGGTGTTGTGAAGTCAGTGTCGAGGACAAAACATGTACTTTAAGAACATTAACGCTCGCAGTCCTTTCTAGTTTTGATGCGGATGCTCATCAACATTTATTTACTGAGTTATTACCTAAACTTGCCAACCAAGAAGCAGCAAGCTTACGTGTTGACGATGAAAATACTCTATCAATAACACCTGTTATTATATCGGACTCGCTTTCGATGACAAGATAAAACGTCAGGTATAGCAAGCATGTTAAAAACATCAAGATGAAGGTGTTTTTAACATGTAGCGATAAGCGTTACACAGCGTACACCCGCTTTCTCACAGTGTTATCCCCAGAATTTGTGGATAAGCAGAAAAAAAGCTCTGAAATTAAACGGTTTTTTCTTGTGAGTTTCCTGTGTTATACATGATACGGCTTATTATTCTTGGTTTTACCCTGTGATTAATACTTATCCCCATGGTTAGCCTCATTCCGGCCACGTTAAACTAAGCCACAATCATTGTTTTGTGCCATCACGGGCGAATTAGAAGGCGTAACTTAGGGTGGGTAGATATTCCATGAATTTTCCAGAGATTAAAGGGCGTATACAAGCATTATTACTCAAGACATCGGTACCTGAGGTGCGTACGCTTCGCATTGAATCTCTGGCTGATTTAAATTATATCGTTCGGGTAATGGACGGTCAGAATTTAACCGATTTTTTATCTCAAGATAATGTTCGTTCACAGGTGACGCAACAGCTCACAAAGCTCGATGACCTTGTTCTTTTTATCATGGATACGCCGTATACTTAAGTTACCCATCGTACCTTATGCTTTATAAGAACGCATTTACACACTAATTCGAACACCACAAAACTTAGCAGCGCTCCTGATTCGCCTGCACGTCGATAAAATTGAAATCATACTTCAGGTATTAAACGATAAGTTGCCTACAATCATAAAAAAATGCATTGACTTCGGAGCTTCATGTAAGCGTCTCACATCCGAGCAGCGCACGTTGGTTTATGAGGTCATGAAAGAAAGGCTGCCTGATCTGATTCAAAGCGTGACTCAATTTCGACATGTACTCGTGTATCTCACGCCGGAGCAATGTACGGCCGTGACTGACGTGATGAAAAACCAGCTTCCTGGCATCATTCAAACGAGCCGTCAGTTTGGAGTTGCACTTGGAAAGCTCTCGCAAGAGCAGTTTGAGGGCGGTTATTCTGGCCATGAAAGATGTGCTTGCGGAGCTGATTAGAAATATTGAAGGGTTTAATGTCGTGTTCTAATATTTAAGTGACAGGCTATTATGTTGCTTACTAGAAATCATGGAAGACAATATTTTAGGTATGATCGATGAAGAATCTGAGCTTAGTGTAACGATACAAAAGATCCTTCATGGGCCGCAAGATACCTCCCAACAGGGATTTTTTGCCAGCTCAGGACGTGTTGATATGGATGATATTCGACGTTTAATGAAAGCTTGTGTTCAATCACCCGATACGAAGGCTTATGATTATTCCATTAATTGAACCTACCTCAACGCGTTCATGCCCTCATGCTGAAGGATCAAAATGTACGTTGACTAGCAATTGTTTGGTAGAGGCGTAGCCATTTTTCCTTCTGATATCTGTAACATAATGCTCAACTGTTCGGTTGGATAATTGTAACTCACGTGCAATTTCTTTTGCTCCCTTTCCCTGCAAAAGATAATATAAACATTGGCTTTGCTGCCGAGTTAGCGTAAGAAATGAGTTTCTTTGTTTGTCTTTAAATTGGTATTGAATGGATTCATTACATCGCGTTTCACTAAGGGGCATTGGATCAAGTTTTTTATTTGGAAGCATCAATCGCGAAAATATTTTATCCAGCAAAGATTTCGGGATAATTTTATGATAATGTTTTTTAAGACATAGATTGGTAAGCTCCTGATAACTACATTTGAGTTTAAATCTGATAAATTCCAAGCACTCTATAATCTGTCTCAAGGAAGTATTTTCTATATATCCAATATCTTTTTGTGAAAACCCGATGTTAAATAAATATAAAACTTCGTTTTCAAAAGCATTCAATTCATAAAATAAACTCCCATCATCCACTTCAAGATTAAACTTTTCCTTTCTGTAATTGATGAAGAATTTATTCGATCTTAATAAGTTCATGATGGTATTTGTAGCACACGGGTTGATAATTTCATTAGCTACGCAATTTAATCCTATCACGTTGCCATGAAAATTTTTAACGGGAATTTTTTGGGTTAAAAAAACATGCCTCTTTCCAGCTAAGTAATTATTGATATGGAGAGAAATATATATCTTCCCATGGTTAAATATTTTTTTATCTTCATTTCTAAAATCATCAGCGGACTCTACCACGGATGATTTAAGCTCGTAATCATTAAGACCTATTATTTGCTGAGGGTTTTTAAGACCATATAGGTGGGAGCTATAGGAATTAGCGCCAATATAAATAGACTCGCATGTTTTGGTAAAAGCAATACCTGGAAGCTGTGACATAGTCTGAGCTGACATTGACAAAATGTCAGCGTCTGAGAGTTTGCTTAATATTAAATTTGAGGCTAAAACAGTCATGCAATCCTCGTTAAAATTATTTAATCAGCAATCGATGAATATAGCAAAATCTTGTTTTAACATGGCATCGATATTAAGATTAAACCTTAATGACAACCTATAAATGCTTTATATGATACCAAAGTGATCTTTTTTAATCAATGCGTCGTCAAGTTAACATTTCATGGCAAGAGCCATGCAATCCTACGCGATCTGGCATCAAAGACCAGGATTATTTGTGACAGAAGCTGCCCTGTGTGAATCCACATCATCTTGATGCCTTTGTACTGATTTTTTTTCCTGAAGGGCCAATAATGACAACCCGTTTCTTTTTTTGAGTGCTGTTTTCTTGAATATGATTTACTTCTTCAAACATACATCACCTCTGTTTGTGTATATTAAATATTAGCATCCATGATGCATTGCTCTTGCATGACGCATTCGTCACTATTTGGTTATTATCAGCATAGCATGTTCTTATTTTTTACAAGGCTCAGGTTTTACCCTGCAGTTAACACATATCCCCAGTGTGCATCCCATGTAAGTTGTTTTAAACCTTGTTTTTCAAGCATGCTTAAGAGTGGTTGTACCGAAGTGCTTTTATAAGCAAATATAATTATATTTTGTGTGCCTTTGACGGGAATAGAAACCGTGCAGTGTTCGAAGTGAGTTCGTATATGCGTGAATATACGCCATTGTTCATGTCTGTTAGCTAAATTAACGGCGAGTACACCTTCCGGCAATAATAGACGTCGGCAATGACCAAAAAACTCAACATGATTGCAGTTTTCTGGAAAAGAGGTTGCAGTAAACAGGTCAATCATCAGGTGCTGATATCGCGATGCTGTGGTGTTTTGTACGTATGAAAAGGCATCTTGGTGAATAATATTAAGATTATTGATGTGTTGGTTAAGAAAATAACGGGAGCATATATTGATTATATGATGATTGTTATCTATGGCATCTAATATGTGAGTACCCAAGTAGGGTGATAAAGCATGCGCAACACCTGCACCACCCAGCCCTAGCAGGCAAGACGGCGCAGGGGTAATGCGGGCCGCAAGCGTTAAGAACTGGATATAGCTTAATCCAGGACGCTCGGGATGACGGCGGTTGATTAGGGTTTGTATGGCATCGCTGCCTAAGGTTAGCCAGCGATACAGCATGTTCTGGTGTACTTGAAGATGAATATCATGGCTTGAATCATGATAAATACACCGTCCAGCATAAGCCTTCCAGATCATGAGAATTGTAAGCACTCTGATCGGAACGAGTAACGTGATTTAGCGGTGATTTCTTGTTGTGGAAGGGTGTCGCTTTTGCCTGTACGGCCATAAATTTCAGCATCCAGCCAGGCCTTCTCTTCATCAAACACAACGTTATCGATCATCGACCACCAGCATTTGGGAAGTGAGCCCGCGCCATCGGACCATCGATATTTACGCGCTTTGAGCAGATCTTTCTTACTAAAAGGCGCATTTTCAGCACAAATCAGGGTTTGCTTTTTTCGAATTCCATGTTTTAGCTCATCGAACGCGCCTTGCTCTTGAATAAGCAGGTTCAACGTCGCCCAGCAATCATTAAGCGCATGATGCCCATCATAGAAATACCCAAGCTTCCAGTTAAGGTAATCAAGCTTTGTGCTCTCAAATCCACGCTCACTCCAGTTGATGTCTTGGATGGTGCAAGCAAAAGGCAAATTTTTGACAACATCTTGAATAGGTTCAGGTGTTTGAAGTTCTAAAAAATTTCGGTCAAACCGGCTGTTATGACAAATAACAAAGTGCGTGCTTTGAAGGGCATTGACAACAACATCCCAATCAATGGCCTTGCCTTTGACATCTTCATCACGAATGCCGGTTACTTTGGTGATTTCTGCGGGTATGGGTTTGCCGGGATCGTGTAGTTCGGTATACGTGTTTGTGATGGCTAAAATCCCGTCTTCTTTAGAAAACATAAATGAGAGTAGCCCTATTTCAATAATCTCATGCTGTGTGGCATCCAATCCCATGGTTTCTAAATCAATCACCGTGGCGACAAACGTTCTGTTTTGAGTGTCTGGTTTTTCTGGAAGATTGATAGGCACACGTTTTAACACCTGATAATCAGGATGGTCGGATAGTTCTTGTAGCGATTTTTCAAGCATACAGATTCACGTTAATATTAATAAAAGAAAAATATTAACGTGGAATCTAAGCATTAACAAGGGCAGATCACGCTAACTTTGAGCTTGGGCTCTTTTCATCTTTTAAGCTATCTTCCCCATCTGTACGTGTTGAAAACAGGCTAAGTGAGCTAAAAGGTGTTCGTTCTTCAGTTGCCGTAGGCTTCGTTTTTTTCTCTTGTTTACATAGGTCTTTCATTGATTTTTTATTTGCTTTATTGAGCAGTGCTAAGCGTTGTTGCTCTAAGCATTTTGTGGCTTCCGCATAGCTGGTTTGTACAGCTTCATTAGGGCCTAAGAATGTTTTAAAGTCATCGGTGTAAATTATGCTTAAAAGCCATGTATGCAAAAGCGCGTTCAAAAATAACGCTTCTGAGCTGTTGAGTTGCCGGCTCTTCAAGATGGTTAACATTTGCCAGTATTTTTTGTCTTCAAGCATGTCTAAAACAGGTTTTAAAGCATCTATTTTGAGTAAAGCCTCAGGTATTTCAAGAGGAAGAAGGAAAGGCTTTTCTAGCTTTTGCTCTTCAATATTAGGCAGTGTTTGACTATTGCCTCCTAACGTATCGATTCGATCGCGAATTGAGTTGAGCGTGTTTTTAACAAACGATTGAGCTTCTGGTAGTGGAGCATCCATGTTTTGTCGCAAGCCAAATTCTACGTGATCGGTTTGCTCTTCGGCGATATTATTTACTTTTGCATAAGCGGTTAATAAATACGTATAACATCGCTCTAGTATCAAGCACTGAGATTGGCGTTCGGAGTATTCAACTTCTTGATCAATAAAATCAAGGCACAATTCTAGCATGGCATGAAGGTGTGAAAAAAAATATAAATTCGTCTCATCAACCGGCTTTTCTAATTGATGTGTAAGTGCATACATTTTTCCTACGCTTACTTTATCATTTGAGGTTGCAACCAACAGCATCCATGAAATTTCGTCAATGAACGTATGATGATGAGCGCTTTCTAAGATGGCGTCATACCTTGCATCAAGCGTGAGTGTTCGCGCACTGATATCAGTTTTGGCCATATCGCGTTGTTCTTTTTCTGCCTCGGGCAATTGCGCAGCTAGGCGCAAACGCTGATCAACGGATGATGTTTGTTTAAATTCATCAAGAGCATCTTGTAAGTTAAAATCATCCCAACGATCTTGCTCGGATCCTTCGAGTACATCAATAATTCGTTGAAGACGCTTAAAAGATGTGATGCCATCTTCTTTAAATAAAGGTTTGGGGTTTAACGAATGCAGCGTGACGTAGATGCGGCCAAGTATGTTAAACAGCTCTGCTTTTTGATCATATCTAAGGTAAGTACCATATTTCAGTATGCCTTGAATCATAGCACGCGATTTTACCATGAGCTTATCATCAGGCGCTGCGGCATGATGGTTGCCAGCTAAGGTCTGTTTATTCACCCATGCTTCTAAGGTTTGTTGTTCTTGTGGCCTAAAATAGTTAACAGCGACGAATCGATAGAGTGAATTGAACACATCTGTATTGTACTCATCAACAAACAGTTGTCTATCAGGATCAGTGATGGCGTTATAGAGCATATTGGCTACGGCATCTGTTGGGCCTTTCTCAAGGTCCAGGTCTGCGAATATTGTACAAAAATCGATTACGCGTACGGCATACTCAGAGCATATTTGCTCTAAAATCGTTGGGTCATCTTGCGTTGGTGCTAGTGTCGATGTTGCTATTGACGAAGGTTTACTTGATTTTTTACGATATGATTTATTTACGCTCTTTTTTTGAGTTTGAGCATCTTCTGCATTTTTTGTGTCAAGCGTTTGTTCCGCTAATATATCAAGCTGATGTCGTGCTAGGGCACTGAGTAGGGGAGTGCTGTAATTTTCGGCGTTCAGGATATCTAAGCAATTTTGTTTAAAAAGCGCTGGATTTTCAAGTTGTTCTGAATGAGTGTAGCGTTGTAATAATAAATCATACGCTTGCTTTTGAAATGTGGCATAAAACCGTTCAATTGTAACCGATTCATCTTTATTGTGGCTTTCTCGAATACTGTCATAGTATTTGCATTTGACTTCATAATAAAACTGAATGGCACCTTGAATTTGTCCACCCGCTTCTGACTGAAGTACATCAATAAGTCTTGCTTGAACGTCTGAAGGTATCGTGTCCAATCCGTCCTGAAGAAGTGGATCAAAATTTAGGATGGTTTTGTTGTAGTGTATTGTAGCTAACAACTCATATTGAACATGGTTTAGATAGGTTTGAGCTTGCATGTATAACTCAAAAAATACATTCGTATCTTGCTTTGCAGTCATGGCTAATTCACTGCGTGCGTGGTTTACTGATGTATGATCGATGGGTGCGTGCTCTATTGTGGTGACTAACGTTTCATCACCACCGCATATATTTTTATATTGACTGCATATTTGATCAAGATTATCTGGATCTTCAGTTTTAAGTTCATGTCGTCGTGATTTGGCGTGTTTTTTTTCAGATGTGGTGGTATTTTTTGATTGCTCGACGTTACGGCAAGCTAGCATTCGAGCATAGTTCATGGCACGTTCGCTCATGAGCCTGTTCTTATCACCCATTTTTTCAGCAAGCTCTGGCATACCTGTATCTTGATAATGCTGAGAAAGCGCATGAAAATATTTTGCGGCGCGTTGCATGCCTTTGGATATCTGGCGTATGGGTCCATTCGAGCTTTGAAGCTGCTCAATATAACGTGCCTCAACCGCTAATCCTAAGGTTAAAATATGACTCTTTTCGGCCGCGGGCATGTGTTTTTTCTGAAGATGAACGTGTTGAGATATATCTGTTGTTAATTTAAAAATTTTAGGTGTGATTGTGTCTTGTACTTGTTTGGTTGATAAAGCTTGCCATCGTGATTCAAGTTCTTGGGTAGAGCTTTGAATTATGGTGGGTTGCACCTGCTCAGGGCGTTTTTGCGTTAATATTGTTTGTGAGCCTTGATGAAGTGTGAGGTCTTCGATATTTTCAGTAAGAAGTGATGCTAAATCATTCTCAACATGGTGCACGGCATCTGTAAATTTTAGATGAAGGGCTAAGATAGCCCGTTCTGCGTTACACGAGCTCAAATAATAGTTAAACATGGTGTTGGTGGTTGTGGTGCATGCGAGCGTTATTTTGTGCTCCGGGTATTTGCTGAGAAGCTTTAGGCTGCATTCATAGGCAATATGCAGGCATTCTCTAAGATTGCTTTGGTTTTGATAAAATGCTTTAGACTGCCTGATGTCATTAAATATATCATGCATGCCATAGAATATAGCTCTAATTTTAGCGTGGCTAGGTGTTTTTAAAGCATTTAATTTGGTTGATAATTTATTAAGTGATGTTTCAACCGTATTATGTGGTTCCAGTTCAGCTTCAAGATAAGGTTCTGTTTGTGTTTCGATCGATTTTTGACGTGGCTCTTGGTGAGTTTCAGAAGAGGGTATATTAAGGATGCTTTCGAGATTCAATGTTGATTTATTGGAAGGGTTGTTCATATCGGCACTCACCAAAAGGCTAATATGCTACACTAAGAGTAAATATAAGTCAATTTTGCTTGTGGTTTAATATGAGGTCAAAGGGCTGGTCTGTGTGAAGGTTCATCATCAAGTTCATCTTCTGATGATTTGTTCGCCTTATCATCATTGAGATCAGAGCTGAGTAGAAGATCCCGTAAATCATCTTTAGCTTTTGTTGTACTCTGCTTTTCAGTAGGTTTCTCATCGGGCACAACAACAAGCGCACTGGGTTGTATTGGTCTCACACCATAATCCGCGTCATGCGTAGCACTCGTGCTGACAAGACCTCGACCATGCACTCTATCTAACGCTTTACCGAGTTGAACATCACTATATTCCATGCCTTCCTTCATTTGCGCCGATATTATTTCTGACACGTCCTTACTTATTTGTTTTTGTGTAATTTTATCCATGGCTTTCCACACTTCTGGCGAGTACGTATCTTCGATATATTCGTCAGCAAGTACCTTCACTAAATTTTTTCTAATAAGAAAATCTTTATCCGCGCCTTCTTCTCGGCCCTCATAGTATTTGGCGTTTCTTACCCTTAATTCCTTCTCCAAGGGTTCTGGCATGTGCGTCCATGCGCAAAGACGGGTCGCTTCGCGCACTTCGGGAATAACGTTCGAAAGTGGGATGTTATCAACTAAATTGGATAGGTTGCCTTCTAATTCGGGTCCTAATTCCTGTTTCAGGTCATCCGAAGAAAGTGAGGGAAACTTTCCTTGCTCTATGGCGTTACCTACATCATGAAGGGTTTTATGATAAGCCGTCCGCACAAAATCACCATTATGCCCATACTTCATCTTTCGATCTGGATACGTTACATATTCAGACAAGCTTGATGTGAGCATACTGGATGGGATGGGCTCACCTCTAACCAAATAATCCCATTTATTCTTTTCTAGATGTTTGACATAAAGTTTTCCTGCGGCTGACGTCACCTCTTGATGGCCCAATAGTACGCTTACGACACCTTCATTGTAATGGCTTGTGAATGAACTTTGAATGAAGCTTTGGAGCTCCTCTTGTCTTTTTGCCTCTCCTTGGGTATCGATACAAACCGACATTATTTCAGGTAACGTAAAACTCACGGGTTGCTTGTCAAGTCCCGCAAGCATACTCGATGTAGAGTCTGCTGTAGGTGTATATGTGCCTGAAGATACGGATGGTTTGGCATTCAACACTTTAGTAAGCGATCTTAAAGCTCTATTTCTCATAATAGGACCTCTTTTCGAATAGCTCCAAACATAGTTTAAATAAGCTATTTGTTATAATTTTAAGTATAGGAAATTGCTACATATAGTCAAATAGTCTATAATTTAAACCAATGGATTTGGTTTTTATGTTTTATGTTTTATGATTATGCGAGGTTCAATTATGAGCAAAGTAGGCAAAGTAGGATTCATGGCTTCGAAACAATTGTTTAAACACATAGCAAAAGAAATGGCTAAAAAAGATTATGCGGCATTAGATAAACTGATCAAGGAAACAAAACTCTCTGACAGTGCTGTATATAAATTGAGTCACGCCATACAAACAAAGCCCATGCAGTGGCACTCAACAGGGGATGCTCTTCATCCTTATCGAACCAAATTTGAAACCCATGATCTTCGGCTTCAACTGAATAATTTTCCTGAAGAATCTTTTTGTACGGTGCAACGTAATCTAAGTAACAAGCCCCACGAGTCAGCCAGCTTCGAGCACGTTCAAGATATTGTAGAACTTAATGGTTACGAAATTAACTGGGAAATGATTGATGGTCCTAATGTGACAAGTAAGCTGTAGATGTCACCACGGATACGCCATGCAGTAGTCCTGGAAAAAAGTGCTTAATGCTCTCTAGAACAAGCACCCTCGTACTCAATAGCAACATGCGCGCAATTGGCTTCGCAGATATTACCGTAGGTTCGACCATTGGCACCGCACACAGGTTCCCATTGTTTTGTACAGAGGCACGGAGGTCTTTTTTCTGTTATGTCTGTTGGTGTCTGATCTGCGAGGGTTTGATATGAAAATAACATCAGGCTAATCACAAGAGCTATTTTTTTTATCCTATTTTTTATCATAGCATGCGTTGAAAACATACCCATTCTCCCGGTTGTTTATTCAGGTTTTGGCCTGGTTGAAAAAGGCGAAGGCGCCGTTGCGGTTGGCTTCGCTTCATGTTCATCAATCGCAGCTTTAGGTTTAGAATTAGCCTGAAGTGCTTCTTCGAGGGCGGCTTTTGCTTGAGCTCTGGGGGAATCTGGCTCTGGCGTCCATTTTGTATCGTTAGTTTGTGTCGCTAAAGCTTGTGAGTTTGTTAAATTGCGATTAGCCGTCGCACCGGCTCTCCCTGCTCGATTTTCATGAAGGGACCGCATCGTTTGCCGTTCGATCGGCATTCCAAATTCCGTTTGTTGGAGGAATCGAGGAGCGCCTAAACGGTCTTGTGCTGCAATGGTTCCCCGTGGATCTATTCTCAGCATATGTTTAAAGCTTCGAGTAAGAACGGCTGTGTTGGGTTCTGCGTCTGCAATCGGGGCCGCATGAGGTTTGTGCTGGGACGTATTTGTTTGTCGTTGTTGTTGCGCTTTTTGTTGCGGTCCTTCTGAAGCGTCAGGATTATTTTTTTGTTGCGCGTTGGGTCTGAGCTGAGGCATCAAACGATGGGCTTCAGTATGATTTTGAATGACATGTTGCGCGGCTTGCAGTTGCGCCAACTTCTGCGTTAAAAACGTTGTGTCGTGATGCGTTTGCTTACTCTTATGAATAAACTGCGCTTTTCTTTCTGCGTGTTGGTTTTTATCGGCTTGATGTGATGTTTTGATTTTATCCTGAAGGGTGTCGAGCGCGGGTTTTAATTTTAAGTAGCCTTGGTGGGCATCTGCTTTTTCTTTACTTGAAAGTTTATCAAGTTTTTGACCGCGTTCTAAAATATATGACTTACCATCTTCTTTTGCGATGGTTTTATCTTTGGGAAAGCTATTGATGAGCTCGCGATCGTTATGTGTGAGTTTCTCTTGCTCTTCTGACGCTAAATTAAAAAAAGTACCAATATCAGCAAGTAGGCTATCAACAAAAACAGATTGATCATCTAAATCGCGTTCAATTTGTTCAAGATCGGATAATTCTGTTTCGAGGCTGTCAAACGCATCGTTTTGGGCTTCTAGTGCGGCCTCAAGTGCTTCAATACTATCTTCGTAATGAGCCCCGGCTGATCTGAATGATTCGAGCGAATCTTCAAAATCTTGATCTTCTTGTGCTTCAATACGTTTTTCTTCTGCGTCGAGTTGTTTTTCGACAAGCTTTTCATTCAGACGAACGATGCGTTCTTCTGCTGCCTCGGCCGCCGCGTCTTGTTGATAAGAAAGACCCAAAATAAGAGCCATAAGTTTTTGTTTTTCAAGTTGATTATTTTTTGAGTTGTTTTTTTGTGCCTCCATGGTTGCCATCTGCTTGTTAATCAGTGCCCGGGCTATTTTTCCTCCTGGTGATCGAAGCATAGTAAGCACATCATCTGCGCTCTTTAAGCCAAATTGACTAAGCATGTCTGAGGAATTTTGAGATGGCATTGCATTGGAGAACCAAGCTTCGATTGCCTTGTTTTCGAAGGTTTCTATTTTTGTATCGGACAGCGGAGAGAGTTTTACATCCGAAAATTGTGGGGTTTTAGGTGCTGCCATGACAAGGTTCTCCTTGTTTAACTGTAAATTACTTATACTTTAGTTGAGTATAACATAAAAAACAGGTTTTATATGCACAAATTGTAAGTTGTTATGCCACGATATGTGTTTTTATTTATCTGCAATGTATATATATATACTGGTGTGTTTACAAAAAAGATGGTGTGGTTTATAGTTGTCCTAAATATTTTTTTCAGGACTTCAGTGTGGCCAATAAGCTCTCTATTTCTATATACGCGTTGTTAGTACAGTTAAAAGCCGATGAATATCGTTCAATGCTGGAGCGAATGGCGCTCACGCATGCTAAAAAGTACTACACGTATAAATCAACAAAATTAGAAACGCTTCAAAGTCTACAAGAAATCATTGCATCTGACCCCGCACTCAAATCCTCATTGGAGACGATAATACAGGAGCCATGGGCTTGTGTAGAGGGCATTGATGTTGCTAACTTTGTACTTTCTCGTGATTATGTCGAGCAAAAACTTGTGGCGCATCAGGACAAACCCGCGTTTCAGGTCATAAAAAAAATTATCATAACAACCATTGCAACAAAAATGTTTTTTGAGGCAAAAAAAATTAATGCGAGTATTCCATCCAATCGTTTAACAACGTTGGCTGCAGTTATAACCGACTTTCGAGATCTGGCAGACGGTAACGGTAAAGATAAAGGGCAAAAAGCGGTAGGATATTATGTCGAAGACTTACGCCAAAAGTGCTCATTACAGACTGGACGCGAATTAAGTTATAAATTCACGCTACCCTCTTTTATTGGTGTGTTAATGCATTGTATAGATACAACCCATGACTTAACCGGCCTTACGAAAAAACTAGAGGCAGATTTTTTGCCATCACGGTCAAAGCCATCAAAAGTAACATCGTTATGTGAAAAAATAGAGCGAGATTATCATGGACGCCCCATTGAAAATTATCTCAATTTATTTGGTGGTTGGGGATATATGTTAGTGGGCGCGATGGCAACCCCAAGTATTAAGCGATACATAGATACCGATCCTCACGCCGGGTTACTCGCGCGTAAACAACAGATGGTCTCGGATTTAGGCTATTATAAAGCTGCAATAAAGATGCATACAACCACCGTTCATTTGTACGATAAACCGATGCAAAATTTAACCGATGCAGAACTTATGCCGGATGGTGTGCAAAACGATCTTTCTTATTTTTCACCGCCTTACTTTAATATGGAACGCTATGATTATGCGACAAAAAAAGTAGGTAAAAAGAATAACGAACAATCCTATGCGACGCATCCAGATTTTTCAGATTGGTTTCATCACATATTTTTATATTCTATTTTCCAAAGTCATAAAGCAGTACGAGAAGGCGGTTTCTTAGCCGTGCATTTAGGGAATATTTCATTGGAAAAACGCAAACCGTTTGATTTTTCATCAGCATTTAACAATAGAATGACAGAGGTACGCAATTATTTTACGTATAAAGGCACGCTTGATTATTTGAATACATCAAGTGTGAGACATGGTGGTTCCACGATTACAATCTACCAAAAAAATACGAATAATAGCGCTATTAACACGCACGTTTTCCACAACTTTTTTAGTTGTTTTGATTATAAAGATTACCGTGCAGAGATCGCTAAATCACCTCGAACAGACATGCAAAACGATACAAGCGTTGCGGCTGTCGAAGTTGAAGAAAAACCCAGTAAAAGAAGTAAACTTACGTTGTTTTCTGAAGTCGAAATCTCGCCTGAAGCAGAAGTTCATCCCAACACCATAGACGATAATTTTCTCGCGAGGTGATTTGTGAAAAATCATATATTAACACAACTAGCTAAATATAAAATTTCGGCAGATTTCTATACCACCTCGGTTGATCAATTGCTTGCAGCAGGGTTTCGCCAAGAGCAAGCAGAACAAATTATTTTTGTAAAATCATCGACAAACACCATTACTTTTGTGTTGCAAAATTATAAAAAATTATTGGATCCACCTTATGGTTTTTCTTACGATCAAATTGTAACCATGACTTCCTGTCTGGCGAGTCGGTCGGCAATAAAAGCCGTGATCGATTACCATGAGGATTTGAAAAGCAAAGCGTTTACGAACGAGCAAATTGTGACGATGGCTTCTGTCGAGGGAAGTGCGAAGGCAATCAAAGCCATCGTAAGGTCTTATGCCACACTCAAAAATTTTGAGTTAAGCAATCAAAACATGGTCGAACTCGTGTCACGCGGTAGTGGGGGCACAAATATATCATGCCTGTTGGTATCTCATGGCAGGTTAAAACAATTAAATTTCACCAATCATCAAATTGTTGCGATAGCGTCTAAGATTGGTGGTGCGGGGGCGATGAAAACGGTGTTGTCGTTGCATGCCCAGCTAAAATCATTAGATTTTACTAATCAACAGATAGCGCTCATGGCGTCTCATCATGGTGGTGCTCGAGCATTAGAAGCTGTGTTGTCGTTGCATGCCCAGCTAAAATCATTAGATTTTACCAATCAACAGATAGTACTCATGGCGTCTCATCATGGTGCTGCTGAAAAGCTACAAGTAGTCTTATCTTCTTATCAACAACTTAAGGAACAGCTCAATTTAACCAATAAACAAATTACTACTGCGGCCTCTTCGAGTGGTGGTGTCAAAAAAATTGAGACGATGTTATCGAATCATGTTGCCTTAGAGCAACTCATGTTAAATAACCCGCAAATTCAACATAGAGCAGCAGCACCCGACGACATAAGCAATAGCGTTGAAGCAACTGAGCTATGTGATGAGCACGAATCGGAGAGCTGGGTTGAAGACTTGATGATGCAATTTAATTCAGAGACTGATTTTAGTTCATTAGCACAGCCAATACCGTTGGAGCAAAACGTGGATCAAAACGGCGTGGCATCAAGTTCAACCCATGCCGCCCCATATATACATGAAGATAGTGCAGTAGGTGCAGAAGAAGAGGATCCTGTATTCACGGAGTTGTTTACATGGTTTGAGGATAATTTTAGTGCTGAGCCAGAAGAATATGCCGCGTTATCTAACCTTTTGGTTCAGAATAGCATGTTTCAGGCTCAAGGTAAGCAAGGTAAACGCCCTCGTGAAGATGACTCCCCGTCCAATGAGCAGAATAAGTGTCAGCGGTTATCGCCTTGCCAGCATGATTCAGTAGGAATTTGAAAAAGCTTTGTACATGTTTATGATGATTCGATAGAATAGCGTTTTTATGTTTATGTATATGTTTAATTTTGGTGATAAATGACAGCGACATGTGGTTACATAGCACTTGTTGGGCGCCCAAACGTTGGTAAATCGACGTTGCTCAATTATATTTTACAACAAAAATTGAGTATTACTTCGCGTAAACCTCAAACGACCCGTCACGTGATTCGCGGTATTTTGACCGAAGGTGATTGCCAAATGGTGTATGTTGATACGCCAGGTATACATCGTGGTGGCACTAAACATATGAGCCGCCTGATGAACCAAGCGGCAGAAGCGACGGTGCATGATGTTGATGTGATTGTGTTTGTTGTTGAAGGCACGCATTGGACTGAAGACGATGCGCGTGTTTTAAAACATATCAAAAACGCGGACGTTCCGTGTATTTTGGTTGTGAATAAAGTCGATCAAATTGAAGATAAAAATAAATTATTGCCTTGGCTTGAACATTTAAGCCAGCAACATGATTTTGCAAGCATGATTCCATTATCTGCAAAAACAGGGTTTTCTGTTGAGCATTTACAAAGCTTGCTAAAGCCGTTGATGCCTGAAGGACCGCATCTATTTGAAGATGATCAGTTTACCGATCGTTCCACACGCTTTTTATGTGCTGAGTTATTACGAGAAAAGATTTTCCGTTTTACAGGTCAAGAGCTACCCTATTCAACCACGGTTGATATTGAAGTGTATGAAGAAGAAGAAAAGCTGGTGCGTATTCATGCCTTGATTCTAGTTGAGAAAGAAAATCATAAGCGCATGATTATTGGTGATCGCGGCAGTAAATTAAAAACCATCGCAAGCCAAGCACGCTTGGATATGGAAGGATTGCTAGGAAAGCCTGTGTTTTTAAAGTGCTGGTGTAAAGTGAAGAGCGGCTGGGCTGATGATGAACGGCTTTTGAAGCAATTAGGTTATGATAACTGACGGATTATCAGCGTGGTTGTTGCATCAACGACTCGCTAAAAATAGTACTACAGAGGTGTTTTTTTTAACGCGTGAGCGTGGTTTGGTCCGTGCGTACTGTCAAGGCGGGCGTTCTCCCAAAAAGCGGGCCATCTTACAGCCGTTTACGCCACTCTGGCTGTCAATTAACGAACGACCCTATGGCATGTATGTCAAACAAATTGAGATTGCAGCAACATCAGATTTGCTGCAAGGTGAAATTTTACTGGCAGGGATGTACATCAACGAAGTGTTGTACCGTGCTTTAAAACCCGATGTCTCAGAACCTATGCTGTATGAAACCTATGAGCAAACCATCCGCCTGTTAGTGCGTTGCTCGCAACGTACGCAACTCGAAATTATTTTGCGAAAATTTGAACGCAATCTCATTCATCTTTCAGGTTATCAAATTTCATATACAGAAGAAGCCGATACAGGGCAAACTGTTTTAGAAGACAAATATTACACGTTTATTCCTGGTGAAGGTTTTGTATTATCGAACAGTGCGAATCAAGATTATTTAGGCGCGCATATTCTTGCGATTGCTGCCGATGTATGGACCGATGTTGATGTTTTAAAAACCGCGAAGCGTATTATGCGCCGCGGTATCAATCATTTACTGGATGGTGCGGTGATTGAAACACGTGCGTTGTATCAATCGTAACATTAGATTAGCCGGCAAGTCTTCCTCGAACTGGAGGTACAACTTCGACAGGAGCTACTGGCTCGACTTGCAGCTGTGTTGGTAGTGCTGTTGGTTGTGATGTTGGTCGTGCTGTTGGCACGGCCGTTGGTGCTTGTGTTGGCTGCGGTATGGTTTCTTGTTGTTTTGGTGCCGGTGCATCTTGTGCATCAGGTACAATTTCTGGATCTTCTTCTAGCAGGTCTAGAATCATGTTCGTCGTTTCCAACGTTTCTATCGTTTCATCATGCACATGCATGCGATCAAGCGCTGTATACGCTTCTCGTGCTGTGTTGTTACCTAACATCATCAGGCTTAATATATTGTTTAATATTTTCATAAATGACATTCCTTTTTAAAATTTAAAAAATAGAACATAAAAATAAAAAAGAAGATCATGACAGATTATAGCACATATGTCAAATATAAAATCAGTTAGACATTAATTGACGCTGATTTGTGGTGTGATGTCTCCACGTTGTCGACGAAGGGATGATGGTAACGTGATCACATTTGAGCAGTACTGCTTTTAAGTAAGTCGGGTAATTTTTTTAATGCTGTTGTTATTGGCAAGGCTGTTATGTTCTGACTTAAATGCAGGATGTCTGCTCCTGTATATACAAGAAATAACTCGGCCATAGGATAATCTTGTTTGAATTGCTTTAATCCATGCAGCATTTTCGGCGTGATGGTTTGGGTATGCTTAATTTCAAATGCAAGCAGCTTATCTTCTCCATACACAACAAAATCTACTTCTGTACCGGTGGTTGTACGCCAATAAAAAACTTGAATGTTTAGCCGATCGTAATCAATCAGAGCAAGTATAGATTGATAAAAAAGCGTTTCTAATCCCATTCCCGCTATTTCGCTGGGGGCATCCAATATGCCTTTAGGGCGTAATTGCGTATAAACTCCCGCATCAAAATAATAAAATTTGTTGGTTGTGATTAAGCGACGCTTGGATTTTTTGGTAAACGCAGGCAGGGTATGAGCTAATAGAAGATCATTTAAAATGCTAAAATAATTTTGAATAACTTGACGATTAACACCGACTTCTCGTGCAATCTCGGTTGCATTAATCACGGCGCCTTGTGAGAAACTAGCGACTTCAAGAAAGCGTGCAAAGGCAGAAACGTTTCGAGTGAGTCCTTCTTGCATGACTTCTTCGCGTAAATATATATCAACGTACGTTGCTAAGTAACCAGCAGGATCTTGATAAGTATACGTTGCGGGTAGCATGCCTAAGGTTAAAGCATGTTCAAGTGAAAAGTCATCGTTTAATTCTTGAATGGTCAGAGGGTGCATATGGTAGCGAATAGCACGACCTGCTAATAAATTAACGCCATCGCGCTTAAGCTTTCTTGCAGAAGAGCCCGTTAGGATAAAACGCTGTGCTTCATGCTCAATTAATCGATGAACTTCATCTAATAATTCAGGAATTTTTTGAACTTCATCGATGACTATCCAGTGGTTATTTTTCAGTAAAATCTTTTCACGTAAAGATTCGGGTTTGGCTTTAAGTGTCCGATAGGTCAGAGGATCAAGTAAATCGATGTAGGTGTGTGGGTGCTCCAACAGGTTATGTTTGAGCCATTGCGTTTTTCCAGTACCTCTCGGGCCAAAAATAAATAAGCTATCTTGATGCATGAGAGGTAGTTTAAATAAGCGAGAAAACATAGTTTGAGTGATTTTTGTTATGTCATACCATCAATTATGGTTGATAATTGATGGTATGACAATCAATTATCAATAATTATTACTAATATTAATTTTTTGTGCTGGTGCTTGGTCATTAAGCTTAAATTGGTCATGATAGGATTCAAAAAACTTAAGGCGTGTTTCTCGAAGTGCTTGATGCGTTTTAGGCTTGGTATTTTTTATATTGATTGCCGTGATTAAGTTCATGAGTTCTTGATCGAGTTCGTCATCAGGGGCAAGCAGCTTACCTTCGATCATGAGCTCGAGCCCTTCATCTTGCTCGAGTTGGAGTGCTGCTTGAAAGAGCGCATAATCATGAGGAGATGCTTTGAGTTTTTCGAACGTATCATAGTTTTTGGTTAATGCTTCAACCGAAGCCCCGTATTCAAAAAGAAGCTGCTCTCGTACGCTTGGCTGAATTTTTTCTTTTAATGAAGCGACAGTTAAATTATCCAAAATATCTAAATTATTTAAGCTTAAAACCTGTGTTGCTGCTAAACGGATAAGCGGTATAAGTTTAAGCATGGCACCTCGTTTGGTGATGTATTTCAGCTCGGCTTCTGGATGCACGCCGACCAGTTTTTCAATCAGTTTGTTGAACGTACCTGATGCACACGCTGTTTTATCTGCTTCACCTCGATCTTCAAATGTATCTGATAAGTTATAAGCTCGTTGTATATCAAACAAGCCCTGTAGAAATAATACTTCTGCATCCTCTAAGTCACCCAACCTCATTGAGTCATCATGGATGGCTTCCCAACTGAGTGCTATGAGCATTTTTGTTGTTATATTTGATTTTGGTTCAATAAATTCATACGGTGAGTGAACAAGTTGTTGAATCGCGCGTTGTTCAATCTCATGCTTTTCGTGTGTGTTTACCCAGGTTTCTATTGTGTTTAATTTAGATTCTAAGTTTGATATTTTATCCTCATACCGATGATTCAGTCGTAAGGCTGATTCAGACACTGTTTGGTGCACGCTTGCAACATGCGTACTTTGTTTTGTATTAAACGCCTGGGGTTCTGTAGGATCTAATTGGAGAACCTCTTGGTTGATGTAACGCGTTAAGTGTATCTGGCCAATGGCGGGGGTGTTTTGATTTGCTCGGCAAATCTGAAGAATACGGCTCCAGTGCGCTTCTGTAAACATATCTCTTGATATTTGACTCCATAATGGGAGTGTTTCATCAGAAAATAAAATGGCTGAATAGCCTATCAGGGTATCAAACTGGGCTTGTATATTTGCGCTGGGGGCATGGCTAAGTTGGAAGGCTCTGGCAAGGCCGTAAGGGGCTCGGTGTTCTAATGCGGCCGTTAAGTTTGCTTCTGAATAGGGTCCAGATAAAAGTCCCGCACTCAACAGAACTTGAAGCATGCCGGCAAGGCCGTATGCATTGGGGTGATGTATAACAGCATCAAAATTAGCTTTCGCATAGGGTCCAGACAAAAACTCTGTTCTGTGGAGGGCTTTTAGCGCGTTAGCAACGCCGCCAGGGTTGGGATGTGCTGTGGCAGCATCCCGCATAGTTTGCGCATAGGGTTGGGACAGAAGCCCTGTAACATGAAGAATCAGAAGTATATTAGCTACTCCACCAAGGTTTGGGTTATTGACCACAGCATCAAAATTAGCTTGTGCCCATGCTCCAGATAAAAGCCCTGCGGTGTGAAGGGCTTTTAGCGTGCTAACAATCCAATCAAGATTGGGATGTCTTGCTACGGCATTAAAATTAGCTTGCGCATGTTCTCCGGATAAAAGATCGAGCCGTTGGATTACCAGAAGAGCTTGATAAAGCGGGGTATCAGCAAACGCCGCAAGTGGATTAAAAAGCCAGATGTGTTTGATATATGCCTGATGCGTGTAAAAAGCGCTTTGAAGGGATGGGTTTACGTCATCCATGTTATTAAGTTCGATGGCTAGTGAGCGTGGAGGGATAATTTTTCCGTACCAGGGCAAGTTATTAAACGCGGCTTTTAATTCAATAAAAATAGCTTTATTGTTTTCGGACAAAACGGGCATGCTTCATATCTCTCAAGGGGGTTAGATGCGTGTTGATTTTTGTGGCTTAATAGCTTGTTTATTAACATAATTATATCACATTAAAAGAATACTCTGTGCCTTGGTGATTTGATTGATTTATAAAATCATAAAAAGATGGGATTTATTCTGCGCAGTATAGATAAAAGGTTAATAACTGGGTGCGTTCTGTTTTTATTAAGGCGCAAAACTCCGAACACAACGCACGCGTTGAGGACTATCTTTGATTGTAAGGTACGTCCCCCATGCCTCGAAACTATCGTTTTCTGTCGAGCTCCAATAATGATCTGTTGTAGAGAATCCACCGACCGCATCCCGGTTACCATAGATGCACTGGAGTTGAAGTACGGCAGGCAAAAACCAGTCGGTGTAACAGATATTACCTGATTGGCAGGGGGTATTGCCTTGTGAATCCACTTCGTAATCAGCACAAAGTTGCGCTGCATATGGCGTGCCTCCATTATCACCCAGTATCTGGATAATGATTGCCGTATTCGTTGCACCATCTGTGGTACTGCTTGCGTTTGTTGTTGTGCCAAAACCGCCCCATACGAAATCTACACCGTTATCGGTAACCGCTGCAATCAAATAATCTTGATCTGTGTCGTCAAGGCATGCGATCGTCCCGCCGGAAGCCCGTTGTCCAACGGCTGTGGCTAAGTAGGTATAGCCTTGTTGCGCGGTCACATCACCGTTCGGTGTTGTCACCACCACATCAACAGCACCCTCGGCATGAGCGGGCGCAACAGCCGTTACGGTTGTTGAATTCACGATGTTTAAAGTCGTGGTCACACCACCGAAAGAAATACTTGTTGCACCGGTAAGATCTTCAGCTGTTACAATAACACCTGTACCTCCAGAAGCCGGTCCCGATGATGGAGAAACAAGTGTTGGAATAGGGGGGGGAGGAATATCTGAAACCTGCATGGCAGCAATGATTGAGTTTGTATTACTCCCTTGAATGATAAAATCAGTCATGGGTACAACCGTGTTACCTGGCAGGTAGGTGAGCGTACAACTTGCTTGAGGCGATAGGCTGGAACAGGTGTTACCTATTTCTGTGACATGCCCGTCTAATGCGGTACCGGCCAAATTAGCTGTGATACTCGTCGCCGCTATATCGAGCGATGTGTTCGTAACGGTGAGTTTTCCAGAGTCCCCATTTGTTATTAAGGTCAAGGGAGAGTCGGTCACAACAAGTGTTGCATTTGTTGTTGCTGGTGCTTGCGTGATCTGAAGTGTATCTTTGCGCGCTGGGCGAAAACACGCAAACGGTGAGCCATTTTGACAAAAAATGGGTAGCGTACTCACAGGTAATTCAGTGAATTGGGCGCCATTTATGAGCAATGTAATAATGCATGACGTATGCCCTGACAACACCACTGGGTTACCACAACCACCTAGCAGTGATGGCAATTGGGTAATGCCAGCGATAGGGTTCATGGTAAACATGTATTGATTGCTGGATTGATTCGTAAGTTTATACTTTACTCGAACGGTATTGTTTAATGGAAGAGAGAATTTTGGTGTTGCTAGGGGGGTAATCGTTAATGGTGTACTGCTAGCCACTATCGAACTAGATATAAACAAACATAAAGCTATAAGTGTGCTTAAGAATCGCATCATGAATGATAGGTCCTTGGGTTGAATCAGTAAGGTGGAATGCTGATGTATTAATCACAGGCTGATTTTTTAAGTAATTTTTTAATTAACTAATAAAATAGGTGAAATGGTAGGGGGTGTCAATATTATATAAATTTGGTATTAAATCTAAAATAGGCATCAGAAAAAAAATTGCCAGAAAGAAATATAGCCCCCAATTTAAAGATCTTGCTCTTGAGCGCTCCGAAAAAGAAGGTGTTCCCCAAGTAGCTAAAGATTGAGGGTTGCCGAGTCACTTTATAGTTGAAGCAATTCATAGGGAGAGATTAACAACAAGGACCCTTACAAAAAATGTGGTGCTTGAATACATCGAAATATACTACAATCGAAAACGACTTCATTCCACGATTGGTTATAAAATTCCTGAAGTGTTTGAAATTAAAATGGTCGCTTAGTGTGGTGTCTATTTTTTCAGGGCAAGAGCAAAAATAATAACTAAATTTTTAAGGATAAAAATGAAACGATTATTATTACCTATGTTAATTTCTGTGGCAGCTTCGTCTCATGCTGGTACGACGGGGGCAATGGATGCAACACCTTCTAAATGGTCTCTTGGTGCCGATGCATTATATATGCAGCCCGATTATGGTGATATTAATTATCGGGGATTAAGGCAAACATCAACCCAACAAACAAGTCATGCAACACAACCTCGCCCATATTTATGGGGTTTTAAAGTGTATGGAGCGTATGCTTGGAGTGATGCTTCTGATGTTAATTTAGAATGGTACCGTATTGAGAAAGCGATATCTAAAGATTTTGGTGGCTTGCTTTCTGGAGCCGGGGATCCTTTATCGGTCGTATACGGTAAAATTATCCCGAGTTGGAATGCGGTAAATATCGAATTGGGTCATACCTCTCGGTTATCAGATAATAACTCAGCTCGGTTGCATGCAGGTTTGACATACGCCCAAATTTTAACTGATGAAAAACGCTATGTTGTTTTAGATAATGGGGCGGCTAACAGTGCTGTGATTGATCGATTCTTTAATGGTGTTGGCGCGCGTGTTGGGGCTAACTTAACCCATCATTTTGTCAATCATATTGATATTTATGGAAATGTAGCAACAGCTATCTTAGCGGGAAAGCATGCGTCGAATACAACGTATGCAGCATTATATTCCGATCGTCATGTGAGTGTTTCTACCATTGTCCCTGAGTTAGAAACTAAACTAGGCGCGAAATATACTTACGATGCCACGTATGGTGCAATAACGTTAGATGCGGGATGGATGTGGATTAACTATTTTAGCTCCACAATCTTCGATAATTATAATTTGCGTTATGATACGGTTAACACGACGTCGACTAACTTTGCTCTTCAAGGGTTAGTTTTTGGTTTGAAATGGACCGGAAATGCAAAAGCCTTAGGGACTCAACGTTAATCTAAAATATTAAATCTAAAATAAGCATGCGTTGTATGTAAATTTCTGGTAAAACATGAAGCTTTGTTTAGCTCGAGGAAAATCAATGTATAGGCATGTTTTATTAGGTGTGAATATCGATCATGTAGCAACACTGCGGCAAGCACGTGGAACAAAATACCCCGATCCACTCAAAGCCGCACTGGATGCTGAAGAAGCAGGCGCAGATGGTATTACGCTGCACTTACGTGAAGATCATCGGCATATCCAACCGCGTGATGTTTTAATATTTAAAGAAGCGTTGCAAACACGTATGAACTTAGAGCTTGCGATTACGGACGGTATGGTTGCATTTGCTGAAAAAATTTCGCCAGAGCATGTGTGTTTTGTACCGGAAAAGCGCGAAGAGATCACAACCGAAGGTGGTTTAGATGTGGTTACGCATTATCAAGCGGTTGTTGATGCGGTTCAACGTTTGAAAAGCATAGGCAGTGAAGTATCATTGTTTATCGATCCCGTGAACGCACAAATTGAAGCCGCAGCAGCAGCAGGCGCGCCAGTGATAGAAATACACACGGGCTGCTATGCGGATGCAACAACACCAGCCGACGTCATGAAAGAATTAGCGCGTATTGAGCAAGCCGCGGAATACGCTACAAAGCTTAATCTTATTGTAAATGCAGGGCATGGCTTGCACTATCATAATGTGAAGCCTATTGCGCGTATTCCTGGGATGAACGAACTGAACATTGGCCATGCGATTGTGGCACGTGCGCTGTTTGTAGGTTTTAAAGATGCTGTACGCGAGATGAAACAACTCATTCAGGTCGCGTAATGCAATAATTTATATTTAAAACGCTTGTTGCCCAATCACAGCTTCCTCAATTGGGTTACCTAAGCTACACATGGCCGAAACACCGCCGTTATTACAAATAACAAAACCGGTTCTATCATCAACGCGCAGTACACCACCTTTCCACATGCAGCAGCCTTCAAAGGCTTGCATGTTCATGATGGCATGACGCGTGCAATAACAACTGGAATAACGGCCATTTTGGCAAACATACCGTCCGGCGGATGAGTCACAATATTGAACGCCACCCATGTCGTCACAGCAATTTTCGCGGCAATCGGCTGAAGCCGTCATAGGAATCGTAAGGCTTGCAACCAAGAACAACAAACCAAGCAATCGCATGATGTTATCCAATATTAAATAGAATTACTTTAAGTATAGCTAATAAACTAAATCTCGCTTTTTGATTTTTCCAGCGGTTTTGTATGTATCGTATCAGGTGGTGTTGTTATGCCTTCGAGCTCAACCGATTCAATTTTGCTAAAGCGATTCGTGATTTTTTTAGCCGATAAATTCACTTCTGTGGCATCTTGCTGGGCTTGATCAATATGCTTGGTGAGTTTATCCATGCGTTTATCAAAGCGTTGGAAGTCACCTGACAGTGCGTGTAAATGTTTTTGAATAATATGCACTTGTTTTTTTGTAGCGTCATCTTTAAGAACCGCGCGTGCTGTGGTCAGTACGGCCATCAGCGTACTCGGTGACACAAGCCATACTTTAAGGCGTTGGGAGAGGGCGATCACTTCAGGATAATGAGCATGAACTTCAGCAAAAATCGCTTCTGCTGGAATAAACATCAAGGCACTGTCGGCCGTTTCATGCGGAATAATGTATTTTTCAGAGATATCTTTGATATGTTTTTGTAAGTCTTGACGAAACTGTTGTTGCAGGCCTTTGCGTTCAGATGAAGCTCGTTCTGTATTCATGATTTTTTGATAGGTTTCAAGCGGAAACTTGGCATCAATCACTAGATTACCGGTTGGATCGGGTAAAAATAAAATACAGTCGGCGCGCTTTTGGTTGCTTAAGGTATATTGCAAGCTGTAGTGATTACTCGGTAGCATGTTTGCTATGAGTGCAGCTAATTGTACTTCTCCAAAGGCCCCGCGTGCGCGTTTATCGACAAGTACGTCTTGTAAACTCACGACATGGGTTGAAAGCTCCGCGATTTTTTTCTGTGCTTCGTCGATGATGGTCAGGCGTTTGACAATATCGGTAAACGTAGATGATGTTTTTTCAAAGCCTTCGTTTAAGCGCTGGCTTACTTGCTGACTAACACCGTTGAGATGTGAGCGAATTTCTTCGGTGAGTGATTGAAGGTGGGTTGTGAGTGAGTTTGCATGGTGTTTAAAGCTATGGCTCATTTGCTCACGCACGTCCGTCATTTGTTGTTGAATGCTGTCTCGAATAACATGCTGGTTATTGTGTTGGCTTTCTGAAAATTTGGTTTGAATACTGTGCTGTCCTGTTTGATAGCGTTCTTGGAGCTCAAGCTGTAATTGATGCAATTGTTGTGTAAATCGCTGTTCTGATTTTTCAAGCTGCGCTTGAAGTAAGCTTAAGGCCAGAAGTTGTTTTTTTTGCGACAAAGTAAGCCACGCCATCGTGATGATGCTGATGCCGGATGCCGCGAGTACACACAATAATACAATCATCATCGAAGGCATGAGTGCTCAGCTTTTTTTTAAAATTAAGATGATTGGAGTATACCTGCCTGATGCATGCGTGGCAAAATAGAAATATTGTTAGTTAGATTTAGTTAGGATAGATAAGAATGAATGATGTGCCTGTTATTGAACAAGCAGAAAAACTTCGCGATATGATTCGAGCGTATGATCATGAATATTATGTTTTGGATGCTCCAACCGTGCCAGATGCGGTGTATGACCGGGCTTTTCGTGCGTTACAAGCGTTAGAGTCTGAGCATCCCGAGATAATAACGCAGGACTCACCGACGCAACGTGTGGGTGGTGCGGTTGCAAGCGCACTCAAACCCATAGAACACGCAAAGCCTATGCTGTCGTTATCTAATGTATTTTCAGAAGAGGGTTTGGCTGGATTTATTAAACGCGTAAGTGATGTATTAGAACAAGACCCCGATACGATATGTTTTGCATGCGAGCCTAAGTTAGATGGCTTAGCAATTAATTTAACCTATAAAGCAGGTATTTTAGTGCATGCGGCCACGCGAGGTGATGGGGCAGTGGGCGAAGATGTAACCCATAATATTAAAACCATTGCGTCGATTCCTCTTAGACTCAGAATAACACCCGTACCTGATGTGCTTGAAGTACGCGGTGAGGTATATATGCCTAAAGCTGGCTTCGAGGCTTTAAATAAGAAAGCACGACTTGATGGTACAAAAACGTTCGCAAACCCCCGCAATGCAGCGGCAGGTAGTTTGCGTCAGTTGGATTCAAGCATTACAGCGACACGACCGTTAGCATTTTATTGCTATGGTATGGGCGTATCTTCAGAAGAATTTGCATGGTCTGACAGTCATCTTGAGCAGTTATTTTGGATACGACAAGCGGGTTTTCCGGTACCTCGTGAATCACGCGCCGCGATAGGTCTCGCCGGTTGTCTTGCATATTATCAAAGCATGGAAAAAGCGCGACCTGACTTGCCGTTTGAAGTGGATGGCGTGGTGTATAAAGTGGATAGTATTACAGCACAACAAAAACTTGGGTTTATTGCGCGCGCACCACGCTACGCATGCGCACACAAATTTCCTGCTGAAGAAGAAGTCACGCGGTTATTATCGGTTGATTTTCAGGTAGGACGAACGGGTGCATTAACACCGGTTGCTCGTCTACAACCGGTCGCTGTGGCAGGTGTTACGGTGAGTAACGCGACGCTACATAATATGGATGAAATCACACGTAAAGATATTCGTATAGGCGATGAGGTGATTATACGTCGCGCAGGCGATGTGATTCCTGAAGTGGTTGCGGTTGTACTTGAGCGCCGCCCGGAACATACAGAATCCATCATACTACCTAAACACTGCCCGGTGTGTGATGCCGAGGTGATTCGCTTGCCAGGCGAGGCCGTTGCGCGGTGCACAGGCGGTTTATTTTGTAAAGCACAACTCAAACGCGGGATTTGGCATTTTGCATCACGCAAAGCGATGAATATTGATGGGCTTGGCCAAGGCTTAATTGATCAACTCGTGGACGCTGATTTATTAGAAGATATCGCGTCGCTCTATACTTTATCGATTGAAAGCTTGATTGAACTACCACGTATAGGCGTAAAGTCCGCCGAGAATTTAATTCAAGCGTTAGATACAAGCAAAAAGACCACGTTCGCGCGGTTTATCTATGCTTTGGGTATTTCAAGCATTGGTGAAGCCAGTGCGCGAGCGCTTACGCAAGCTTTCCCAAGTATTGGTTTACTTGAAGCAGCATCTGAAGAGCGTTTGATGGGGCTAGATGATATTGGTCCTGTAGCAGCCGAGGCCATCACCCATTTTTTTGCACAAACGCATAATAAAGACGTGATAACAAAATTGATTGCTTGTGGTATAAATTGGCCTGAAGCAGAGGTTGTGGTGGTCGATGAGGCGCATGAGTTTTATGGAAAAACACTGGTGCTCACCGGAACGTTTGAAAATATGGGGCGTGAAGAGGCAAAAGCTAAGCTGATTGCTTTAGGAGCACGGGTATCCGGTTCGGTTTCGGCTAAAACCTATGCGGTGATAGCTGGGCGCGATCCAGGCTCAAAAGTTACCAAAGCCGAGGCGTTGGGTGTGCGAGTTTTATCGGAAGACGATTTGGAAAAAGCCGTGATTCAAGCAGATTGATTTTTTTTAGATTTATTTTGTGAGATAATCGCGGCTTGCTTTAAGATGAGTAACATATGAACACGAAAGATTTTGATTTTGAACTGCCCCCCGAACTGATTGCACAGTACCCACTTGCAAACCGTCGTGACTCGCGTTTGCTGCGTTATACCCGTAGCAGCGAACAGATGCAGCACGCCATGTTTGCGTCTCTTCCGGATGCTTTAAATCCCGGTGATTTATTGGTCATGAATAATAGTCGGGTGATTCCTGCGCGTTTGTATGGCCAAAAAAATACGGGCGGTAAGGTTGAGCTTTTGATTGAGCGTATTTTATCGGACGAAACGTTTTTAACGCATATCAAGGCCAGCAAATCTCCCAAATCAGGTACTGAAATTGTATTTGATGGCACTTGGCGGATTGAGGTGATTGAAAAGCAAGACGATCTTTATTTATGCCGTATGTTAAACGATGGTTTGATTGATACTATGCTGCATGCGATCGGTCATATACCGCTTCCACCTTATATTACACGTGAAGATGATAAGCCTGATTTTGAACGTTATCAAACGGTGTATGCAAAACATAAAGGCTCGGTAGCCGCACCAACGGCCGGCTTGCATTTTGATGATGAAATCATTGAACAGCTTAAAGCCAAAGGCATCAACATTGCCTATGTAACACTGCACGTTGGGGCAGGCACGTTCAGGCCTGTACGCGTCGAAACGCTTGAAAAACATAAAATGCACACCGAATATTTTCAGGTGGATGAGGCTTTATGTGAAGCCGTGTCAAAAACAAAAGCTGCCGGAGGCCGCGTGATTGCTGTTGGAACAACGGCACTGCGAAGCTTGGAGAGTGCAGCGCGTGAGGGTGAATTAAAACCTCAAAAAGCAGATACTGATATTTTTATTTACCCAGGGTATGAATTTAAAATCTGCGATGGTTTAGTGACCAACTTTCATTTGCCACAATCGACACTGCTTATGCTTGTTTCGGCGTTTATTGGGCATAAACATGCCATGGCATTGTATCAAGAAGCGATTGCTGAAAAGTATCGGTTTTTTAGTTATGGCGATGTTACTTTACTGTTATAAATTATAATTTATACATCAAAAGGATAGTTATGTTGGTTCCAAGTTTAACGGATGAAGCGGGTAAAGTACTTACGGTTTCTGATTGGCTTTCAATTGGTGTGACGCTTGCGTCGTGCGATCTCAGTGATTTATTACTTAAGCCCGGACTCGCGGTTTTACAGCAGCTGGATAACTTGGCGGCTTATTGGGACTGGCCGGGTGAGCTGGTCTTGAATGCATTATTCATACCTAATAATGCTCAAGGGCAATGCGTGATTCGTTCAAAATATGACGGCAGAATATTACGTTTTAGCTACGATGAAATTTTGTTATTAATCCAGCAATTAAACCCTGAGCATGTGGCTTTGCCTGCTTATTTATTACCGCTCGCAGCACAAGCTTACCCAGATATTATTTTAAAATGCGTTAAGTATGATTTGGAACATGTCAACAAGCCCGGTCAGGATGCATTGAAGGGCCTTATGTATGCGTCAGGTGATGAGCTTGATTATTTAATCACCGATACAAAATATGCCATGGATTTTTCGATACTTGATAAAGCATGCGTGTGTCCCGCGTGTTCCGATGGATTTACGCGAGCTTATTTTCATCATCTTTATGTGCATACGCCGCTTTTATGCCAGCGTTGGCTTGTTATGCATAATCAATATCAAGTGATGGTACCTAAAATTATTTTTCCTAATTGAATTAAATCACTTATTAAATTTTTAATGATGATTTTTGCTGATCCAGTATCTCCATGATCCAGTTGTTTTATTGCAAGTGCTAAACCCTCTTGGACAACGTATTTTTTGTTCCTTCTCCAAATATCCTGGCTATTTTATAAATACTTATTGAATTATGATTATTTCTCATTGTTTCCATAGATTTGGATATGTCTTGTGAGCTCTTAGGCTTAGCGAGTATATCTAATGTTGTATCATAAGCAGCCCTATTATCACTTAAGAACATTGATTCTAAATTGGTCTGGTCAAATCCAGCGATGCTTCGAAACTCATGCTGAGCCTGCAACCTAAGCCCTAAGGGGACGGTAAACTCATGGAGTGTGTGCCCGCTACTATTAAATAGCATGGCTGATACCATTAATTTACCGTTGTTTTTTGGCGAGTAAAAACCTGTGCCATAAATATCGATTGGCATCCTATTGTACCTATCGTTAATAACGCCTAAAAAAAACCTAACAGGGAGTTATTTGGTCTTTTAGGTTGATATTTGGTTTTATGAGGTTATAGTTAAATATATAGCGTGAGAGATGTGGAGTATTTATGCCTTTACAAAAAATAAATTCTGACGGAAAATTCACCTATTTTCCAGGCGTAACCATTATATCCGGCATAACAAGAGATGAGCTCTCTTTTTGGGATAATATATACTCAACACTCTTGAGTAACTCTTTAATTAAAGAAAATTTTTCCTTATTACCGACAGAAAGTTATCATATTACTTCGATCAATTTATTCACTAAGTCTTCCTTTGTTAATACCCCATGGAGCAACATTCTTAAATCCAATCCTCATTTATTTTCGTTTCCACCTCCCGCACAATTTGTTTTAAAGGCACTTATTACCCAAGGTGATGTCGAGTTGGACATGACACTTGCTTGTCAATATAAGCATATTAGTGAAAAGAGATTAGATAGCATGACGCAAGATATAAATGAACAACTGAACAATATCTTTACAAAGTTTATTAGCTGGAATGGTATTGAACTCAACATATTGCCGCCTAATGAAAAAGAAGGCTGTACTACAGCAATTTTCAAACAAAAAAGACATGATAAAGCCGCTGATGGCGATATAAGTGATAAGCTTGGTTGTACAGTCTCATGAATCAAATAAAAGATAACGTATTTAAATTACCTACCAACAATCCCGAGCGATCAGGACTTAAACTTGATTCTGATGAACTCAGTGATTTCATCATGTTAATTAATGAACACTTGAATGAGTCAGAACGACAAGAATTTCCAGCGCGTATGCAAGAGCACGTGGGCAAAGGTGCCTCGTACGCATTAAAAGATGCTGTATTAGAGGGGCTTAAAGTCATTTATGACAAATTCAAGGCGTCGGATACGGGAGAGTCTGAAAAAAAAATGCTTGCGATAAAATTACATGAGCGCGCTGAGCAATGCACACCTGGATTTCATAATGGTGTTAATGCCGTTGTGGACGGTTTTTATTCAGCCCAAGATATGAATGATTTACTTTACCGCGTGCGTCAAGACATTGTTGCTCGCATGGCAACACGACTTACCGACGAGGTTCATACGTACAATCGTTGTTTTGTTGTTGCAGAAAATGCTGGATACGGTGTGCATGCGTTAAATAAAGAAGATAGGTATCGAGGAGACTTGCCTGACGGAATAATTCAGCGATTTGTCGCTTATGTTTTTGGAATAGAGTTGAAGTTATTCGCCATGCTTCAAGGGTTAGAAGATCAGTTGAAAGGGCAGTTAGGTAACGTGGGTTACGAAGGCTCAAAAGATAGCGCTTATCCGGTGGATGAATACCATAAAATTGAAACGATCTTGATGCAATTATTTAAGGATAATCCTGTTGTCATTGAGCTTGAAGCAGCGCAGGATGCGTTAAATCAACAAGATGAATCAAAAAAAGTACTAACAGAGCATGTTACATCATCGTTAAAAGCCTTGGGTCTTACGGATAGAAATATTCGTGTGTTTCTTAACCCAGCTAATATGCCTCTTATCTTAAAAAAACAGCTGGAAGACACGCTTGCTAAACTATCTGATGATAAAAAAGCATTGCTTGAAAGCATCAAATCAACCTATTCAGATGATATGGTTGCTTTTGGTGATAACGCCCGCATCAGGCTTTCTCAGGCAAACGAAGCAATGAAAAAAGCGTTTTTTATTGTCAGTGAAAAAGGTATGACCGATATCCATTGGCCCAATGTAAGGCAAGTGATTTGGCAGGGTGTTAAGGCACATGATTATTTTGATTTCACAGAAAAAGAACGTGCACAATTAGATATCATCATGAATCCGCAAACGTTAGATGACAAAACTGTTCAATGGTCAGCAGTTATTAGCTCGCTTGATGATTTTATGCAAGCAATGAGGTTTCTCCCACCCAGTCAGTCTACAGCCTTGTTTGATGCGATGAAAGACGACTTAAAAGATTTTATTAAAATAGACGTAGATTTTATGTGTGTGATGAAAGTTCTCTCGCCCTCGCAGGGCGAGTTTGTGTTCGATAGAATAAAATACGATCTAAAAGATTTAATTGAAGAATTAGATGGTTTTCAGGATATGTTAGATGTCCTGACGCTCAAGCAGTGCAACACTTTGTTTGATGCAATGAAACATAAGTTGAATGATCTTATTCAAACGACGGGTGATCTTATCACGGTGATACGGAACCTCTCGCCCGAGAAGTGTGGGGCTTTGTTTGATGCAATGAAAAATAAGCTGAATGACCTTATTCAAACGACGGGTGATCTTATCAAGGTGATACGGGGCCACTCGCCCGAGAAGTGTGGGGCTTTGCTTGTCGGGATGAAAGATAATCTGAACGGAATCATTAAAACAGCTACAGATTTTTGGGAAGTAATGCTGTTTCTCTCGCCTGAGAAGTGCGGGGTGCTGCTTGATACGATGAAAGACGACCTAAAAAATATCATTAAAACAGTGGATGATTTTAGTAAGGTGATGCAGCGCCTCATGCCCGAGCAGCGCACGGTTCTGCTTGATGCGATGAAAGATGACCTAAAAGACATCATTAAAACAGTGGATGATTTTGAGGCTGCTGTCTTTCACCTCTCCTCGGAAAACGTCGCCGAATTAATTAAACACGGTGAAAGCATGCTTTCACGGGCATGTGCTGATGGTGTTATTGACTTCGCAAAATTTTTAATAGACCAAGGTGTTAAGCCAACGGAAGCCATGCGACTGCAGGCAGTTAATTATGGACATTTAGATATGGTTCAACTCCTGACCGAAAAATTAAGACCTGATGTATTAACCGATCTGAGTTCGCGAGAGCCCAATCCAGTATCCACAGCAGAGTTTAAAGGCCGGCTTGATGCAATAAAACCGCCTGATCATCTCGGTGATAAACCAAGCCGCGGGCCTGAAAAAGGATGATGGTTTCATTCACGGTTAGCTCTCAACCTCAGTAAACAGCGGATCAAAATCAAGCATGGCTTTGTTTATTTCTGCTTGCTCAGCGTCGAACTTGTAATCAGACATCATGCTTAAAATCGCTGTTGTTTGAATGATTAAGTCACGAAATTGCTGAAGCAGGTCGAGCAAAGCAAGGCGCATGCTTTCTGTTTGTGTGCCAAAGCTTTCAATTTGACGCGATGTTTCAGGTGTTATTTCAAGCATGCTTTCGTGTGTTTGCTCAATCAGCCAGGACTGACTTTTTGCAATGAGTTGTTGATGCTCATGTTTTTTTTCGTCAAATAACTCGCTTAACTGGACGAGCTCGTTGTATTTCATATCAATTTCATCGCTAGCTTGTGTTGAATTCAACTTGTAGTCGATGAATAGTTTTTGCATATAAACTTGATACTCATGAACTTGTTTAATCACGATTCCGTTAGATATGTTTTGAATAGGGACGGTCAGCAAGTGATGATAAGGGCTGCTTGGGTTGTTAAGGGCGTCCAGCAGTTCTTCGCGGGTTAACGTAATTTGGAAGCGCTCAAGAAGCCGTTCAGCTGTTAATAAACCATAAGTGGAGAGCCAAGCTGGACGGCTGGCGTGTTCTACGGTGTTGTTCATAATCTTCGTCCCATGATTTATGCTTTATTAACTTAATTAAGTATCTCACAATTCATTTGAGTTAACACGTATCCCAATCAGGGCAAACGCATCTTAAATTACTTGCCTAATGATGGCTTCTCTGAAATCAT
>CAXBBS010000010.1:0-83605 GCA_963974485.1 uncultured Legionella sp. | reverse complement strand
TGGACACTATCTAAGATTTAAGGTTTTGCTGTCTCATCGATGGGGTCCACTATAAATATCGACATCAATTTGATTGAGTACCGGCGGCGGAAGTGTTGAAATCACATAATCAAACACTTCGTCATATTGATGATTAATAATATATTGATCACCTGATTTTGATATTTGATTCACCGGAGTATTTGAGTAAGCCGTAATATAATTCCAAGTCGGCATATCACGAAGAAGCGCCTCAATGATTGCTCCTGTACCACCCACCACTCGGTATTTCTCATCATGCTTATTGCTTGCGGCATAAACACGCTTATCTAAATCAATCAGCAGTTCATCGATAGCGCCGGCCGTAATCATATTAACTTCTTGCGCATAATAGCTTTCAAGCGTGGAAAAAAGATATTTCGCTAATTTATCAGGGAATTCCAGCTCGGTTAGGATATAGTCTTTAATCGACATGTGTTTAATGCGTTGTGCTCTTGAAGAAGCCCCATCAGATTTTAATAGCTTAATATCAGCAACAAGTTTTTCTAAATATTTTTTTTCATCAGTGTTTTTCGAATAAAACGGATCTAAATATTCATGGTCTGTCTCAAAATTTTGACCATCGTAGATCACGGTCTCTACTAAATTTTTATTACTCGGTTCGTACCATGTTTTGAGATCCAAGCCTAATTCACGTACTAGTTCACGTATTTCAGACTGAGTTGAATCAATAAACTCGCCCCCCGTATTATAAAATGCTTTACCATAAGGATTAATTTTCGTACCCACGCGTCCACCAAAATGTTCTGACGCTTCAAACAGCACCGTCTCAACTTTCGCTTCATTCAGTTTTTTTGCAGCGGACAAACCCGCAAGACCCCCACCAATGATGGCGACTTTGGTGGCATGTATCATGGGAGTAACAATAATGCTTAAGCAAAACAGGTATACGTGCATGTATTATCCAGGTATTATTTTTTAATACTATTTATTTAAGATGCGTTGATTATGAACATGGAATTTAGAGATATCAAACCATGAAACGATATATTACCCCGTTTATTTTTTTTATTATATTGTGTGGGATAGATACAGCCTATGCGCAATCTACAGCACGTACCGCTGAGTTTTCCAATGAACAAGTCAACGTTTGGAAAACCATGATTTACCCCAAATCAAAGCAAGTTTTAAGCATGCATCGTCATGATTATGATCGTGTTCTTGTTGCCTTGAGTAACGGCACATTAAAAATCACAAATAACAAAGGTGACGTGCATTATTTGAAGCTTAAAAAAAATAAAGCCTATTATTTACCTAAAGATCCTATGGATGAACTGCATCAAGATGAAAACATAACCCAGCACCCCATCACCGTCATGGTTATCGAGTTAAAAAAATAAATGAGCACAATCATCATTATTCCTGGCAATCCACCGGCCAGCTATTTTTATGACGCATGGAAGCAAGAACTCGAACTGATAACACATCATGATGTTCTGATTAAGTATTACCCATCGTTCAATAATATTACTTGCTCGCAAGAATATTTAGAAACAATTGAAAATTTTTATGCTGAACACATAAAAAATCATGAGAAAATCATCTTAATCGGTCACTCTATTGGAGGGCATATTGCTTTAAAATTATTAGAAAAATACCCTGAAAAAATTGAGCATTGCGTGCTCTTGTTTCCCTTCCTGCACTCCCCAGGCCTTAAAGGCAAACTCATGCTTAGCGCATTACACCAAGTCAACAAAAGAGCTTTTCTGAAAAAAAAGCGATTTAGGATTCTAAAACTCCTCAGTTATGTTGATCAAGATATTAAAAAACTTACTATTCATGAAATTGATAGCAGCTTAAATTTTGCGTTTCACGAACACAAAACGATTGGATGCAAAAAAAATATAGGCATAACCCCCCATTTAAATCATAAAATTACCGTGTACTACACAAATAAAGATACCTGGTGCTCCAAAAATGTTGTTAACAATCTCCATCCTGGAATTCGCAAAAAATTTACAAAAATAAATCATAATTTTGTTACATCTCCAGAGCAACGACAAGAAATGAACCACTCTCTTTTCTCATAAAAATTCTAACGCAATGAATTCAATAGATTTTTTATAGAATCATGCTTTACGAATCCTATATCTTTCTGCTAGCCTACTTGATTAACTTCTTATTTGTTTAGGCACCCAATGGATAAAAAGCAGCAAAAAAGTATTTTTATTGGATATGCTTCGGGCTTAACTCGAGTCATGTTTACCCACCCAATTTGGTCCATGAAGGTGAGAGCACAACAAAACCTCCCCTTTACACTCAACCCTCGAACACTATATAGCGGCATTGGCGTCAGTACGGTCACCTACCCCCTCACGGTGATTATACAACTTGAGCTTAATCAATTTTTACAACAAGCATCCACCTCTCCTCCGAGTAAATTTCAGCAACTGGGTTGTGCTTTTCTAGCTGGCATTGGTGCCTCGCTTGTAAACTGCCCTATTGAATACAGCGTGATTCAGCAAGGCCTTGTAAAAAAAAGCTTTCAGGAATCGACAGCACATATTATTAAAACACATGGTTTAAAACGATTTTTTACGGGGCAAGTTGCAACAACCCTGCGAGATGGCTCGTTTGCAACCTTCTTTTTAGTCGCCCCTCTTTTTCTTGAACAATACATCAAACCCTATGTTGAACAAGAAGAAGCTAAATCATTGATTGCAGGAATGATTTCGGGAACCGGAGCAACCTTACTCACGCAGCCGTTTGATACAGTTAAAACCATACAACAATCCGCTTCTGAGGCATTATCAAGCACACAAGCCATCAAAAATATTTATAAAAATTACGGCCCTTTTGGCTTCTTTAAAGGTGGGGCTGAACGTGGAGCTATGGTTATTACGTCTATTGCCGTACTTAATACCACAAGAAATGCTTTGGAGCGGGTGTTATGTGACAGCCCTTAACATTATAACTAAAAATCCCCCTGCTATTTATACGCATAACCACCTAGACTTCCCTAGAAATCGACGATCACATCACGTACACTGCGCCACGAAATGCGTGACGGATTCCCTAGCGTTTCCGATCATATTTGTTAGAACTGGGAAAATATTACTTAAGGAATTTTTATGGCCGGCGGCAGCACAGATTTAATGACGTATTTAAACTACATGTCTACTTGGGATACTGAAAGCGATGAGAATATTAATAAGCTCATTACTGAGCAGAGATTATTCATTAGCCTCGATAATTTCGATGCGAATAAAGCAATTGACGACGTATTTGATGTACTGATTAAATCAGCAAATGAGGTCAAAAAAGAAACCATTGCTGCGGATAGCATTCAAATTGCCGCGGATGCTGCTGCGATAGCATCCATTTGGTCTTTCGGGCTTGGCATGGCTGTATTTGCGTCACTTGAGGCTTCAGAGGTCATCATGAAGAAGGATATCTCCTCCAAATCAAAAGCTCTGAGTGATAAGTTAAGTACTGTAGACACTGACATTTCGTCTAAAATAGATGGTCGTGTCCACCAATACGTCACTCAATATAAAGCCAACAACGAGATGATTGCATTAAAAGCCACAGCAGGGCTTAACGTCACCGCGTGTCGAGCTAGCATAATGCAACTTATGGCTACCGTACAAAAAAAATCCCACAAACTCGATGCTGAAACGTTTAGAAAATATGCTGCGTCTGCAAGACTTTTCCTCAAGAGCAAAGAAATTGAAGACGTCTATGACGCACTAGACAACTTAAACTTCAGTGAAAAAACAGATGAAGATATTAACAAGGTCATGGCTGTGCTCAAGAATTTAAAATGCACACCAGAGCAGTTGCACATGATCCAGGATTTTTCACTAGGCATTATGTTCTATAAACTCAATATTTCAACAAACAGGATTAAAGCCCAGGCCGACGCGGCAGGCCTACCAGTTGAAGAGGTTGAAGGTACTGCATTTGAGGCCATGGATGCCGTAGGCAAATTCGCAGCCTCCATCGTAGTTATCATGTCTGTGGTCGATATGGTTTTTAGTGTTCTGAATATTGTAGATGTCGTTAAACAATGTGACAAAATGTGTGATGAGCTACGAACGAGGATTAAGGAAAGCTATAAATCATATTTCGAAGGTATCAAAGAAGCATCCCAAAAATATAAACATGCTGTTGGCCTTCACCCAAGCGCTATTGTTCAAAGCTTTGAAGCCCATGCTGTTATTCGTAACTTTGTCCCAGGCGCTGTGGCTCCTAGTCAGCTAGGTTTATTCTCACAACCAGAAGCCGTGCAACAAGAACAAATACAGGTGCAAATACCAGAGCAAGAGCAAGAACAAGAACAAGCAAAACCACATGGCTGCTGTTCGATCATGTAAAAAAACATCAAAAAATCATACGTTCTTTACTGAAGTCTGCTGTTAACCCAGGCTTTAGTAAAGAACGTTACCCCTCTCTTCTACCGCTTTAATACTTCGTATTATTTCAAGCCACTTTTGCCATGCCAGCTTAGAGGCTATATGATAACGGCAAGCTTGAAAATATTCACTCATGATCACAAAAGGAGTTGTTATTGTGCCAGCAATCATAGAAAACATACTTGTTTTTGGCGATAGTTTGTCAGATAGAGGCGCCATGGCAAACAGCGCATTGGCTGCCTTCAGTGGACTTTGGGGGAAATCACCTCATGGCCGCTTCACGAATGGTTACGTGTGGCTTGATTATTTTATTCGACAATTAAAGACCGAAGATGAAGTACAACTCGTACCTCCACAGTTTGAAACAAAACATCCCTTTTTTTCAATTAATAATGATGAATATGTGGGGATAGAAACAGCACCTGTTTTTGCACGAACGTATTGCATCGGTGGCATGACATCCTATGATTATTCATCCAACCTTACGCCAGGAAAATTCATGCGTAATACAACCTCACAATTTTTAGAAAATTTGGATGGCCTACGAGAAGAAGCGATCAAAGATGATACCTACATGAAACTAAGCGAGGATGAAAAAAAAACAACGCTGGTTATTGAATGGTCTGGAGCCAATGATCTTGTTACCGTGAACCCAAAGCCAACCATGAAAGCCGCGGAACGCGCTGTAACCGCACGCATTCAGCACGTTGAAGCGATGATCGAACAAGGGTACATGCATTTTGTCTTATTTAACTTGGCTGATTTATCATTAACGCCTCGTTACCAAAACGAGCCCTATAAACTCAGGCTACAAGCGCATCATGTCAGTGACTATTTCAATCAGGAGCTACACACTCAGCTCGAACATTTAAAAATTAAATATCCGGCCTGCCAACTCGATATATTTGATGCCAATGCATTATTCTGTGATGCCTATGAAAATCCGAGTAAGTATGCACTCGACGAGTCAACAAAAACACAACCGTTTTTAGATTCGGTTGCATTCAAAGATGATGATCCCAGTACAACCGCCGATGGCTACATGTTTTGGGATGATGTGCATCCCACCGAAGCGGTTCATCTAACCCTAGGCCGGGCATTTCACAAGCAAGTATTTTTACCTAATTATGTATTTAATTTTACTGAACAGCCTTTAGTTAGGCAATTCCAAAAAATGTATGGCATGCGTTTAGAAGATGATATGCAGCGCCGATGCATGCCGCGAGCAAAAAGTTTTGATTATTCAGCAGAAAATCTTCATATCGATCAAATCGTCCGTCATGGCTTATTTCAGGACGGTAAACGCACCAACAGCGTTATGCAAGCATTACAGTGGTCGGATAAAAAAGGCGTATGCACCCGTGATGACACCATACTTCAAGAGGCGTTCACTGCTGCATACGCTCAAGATGAAAGCCAAAGAAAAAATTTATCTCGCAAATAATCTACGCGCTTACATCGCTTCAAAAATTGCAGCCGCCCCCATACCGGTTCCAATGCACATCGTCACCATCCCGTACTTACCCCCAGTACGGCGCAAACCGTGCAAGAGTGTCGCGGCTTTAATCGTGCCCGTAGCACCTAACGGGTGCCCTAATGCAATCGCGCCACCCAAAGGGTTCACTTTCTCACGCGGTAAACCCAATGTTTCAATCACCGCCAACGCTTGCGCCGCAAACGCCTCGTTGAGCTCAATCCAATCCATCTGCTCTAAACTTAAACCCGCTTGTTTCAGCGCTAAAGGAATCGCATGAATCGGTCCAATACCCATCACCTCAGGCGGAACGCCTGCAACGGCAAAGCTTAACAAACGTCCTAAAGGCTTTAAATTATATGCTTTTATTGCTGCCTCGTTAGCGAGTAATGCAATGCCCGCCCCATCGCTCATCTGGGATGTATTACCGGCCGTGACTGAACCTGTGCGTGCAAACACGGGCCTTAAACGCGAAAGAACTTCATACGAGGTACCTGCGCGTGGGCCTTCGTCTTGGCTCACCCATGTTTCTTTGATCTGCACATCACCCGCGCTTAAATCTGGACGTCGTTGTTTAACCAAAACAGGTACGATTTCATTTGTAAAATCACCGCGTTCTTGAGCGGCTAATGCACGACGATGGCTTTCAACTGCAAACGCATCTTGTGCTTCACGTGAGACACCCCATTTAGCAGCCACTTTTTCTGCAGTAATACCCATACCGTAGGCAATTGCAATATGATCGTTTTCAAAAATGGCGGGATTGGTCGTGTATTTATTACCACCGAGCGGCACGCTCGACATGCTTTCCACACCCCCAGCCAGTGCAAGTGCAGGTACGTCACCTGCCGGCATGCTGGCGGCAGCTGTAGCAATACTTTGTATGCCTGACGAACAAAAACGATTGATCGTCATGGCAGGCACGGAGTCTGGCAAACCACTAAGTAGACTTGCGATTCGTGCCACGTTCATGCCTTGCTCGGCTTCAGGCATCGCACACCCAATCACCACGTCTTGGATGGCCGCCCAATCAATATTTTCATGACGCGCTCTCAGCGCCTGTATGGTGCAACTTAATAAATCATCCGGCAACGTGTGCTTAAACACACCTCGAGGCGCTTTTCCGACCGGGGTACGTAAAATATCCACCACATACATCTGTGTCATGCGTTACTCTCCTTGTTCTTTTTAATTGCGCAGAGGTTTGCCGGTTGTTAAAATATGCTTAATACGTGCTTGTGTCAGCGGTGTTTCAGCTAAACGCATAAACGCAGCATGCTCCAAACGCAGCACCCACGCTTCGTCAACTTCCGTTCCTGCATCCACATCACCACCGCACATCACGTAAGCCAATTCTGACGCTAAAAAAGCATCATGCTCACTGATAAACCCGCCTTCTTTCATGTTTGCAACAAACGCCTTAAGTTGCGCAGTACCTGCGCGACCCGCGACTTTAAAGCGCGCTGATAATGGTGGCGCATAATTCAAAGCCTGCATTGATTTTATTTTGGCAAGCGCTGCAAACAGCACTTCGTCAGCATGCATAACCCAAGTATCCGTCGCCTTCAAAAACCCACGCTGCTGAGCTTCAGCGGCACTTCCTGCCACCGTTGCCATCGCCGCTTGTTCAAAATAAGGCTGCAACCGCGGCATAATATCCCGCCCTACCGTTTCAGCTGCTGCGCGCAGTGCAAACTCTTTTGAACCGCCACCTGCCGGTATTAAACCCACACCGGCCTCAACTAAGCCAGGATAAGATTCAAACGCGGCAATCACCGCATCACTTTGCATAATCAACTCACACCCACCACCCAGCGCACGCCCTCGTAATGCCGACACCACAGGAATCGTGCTGTATTTTACACGCATTAACACATCTTGAAAGTCATGGACCATCGCAGCTAAGGCCTCTATTTTTCCAGCCTCAATAAACGCAGCAACACCGGCCAAATCAGCGCCAGAGCTAAAATTACCGGCATTTTTTTGATAAACAATCATGCCTTGGCAACGCGCTTCGGCCACGGCCACCGCTTCAAACAAGCCGTCCAATACAGCTTGACTAATGGTATTTGATTTTGTTTTAAACGAAAGCACCGCGACATCATCTTTAAGCTCAGATAAACACACGCCTTCGTTTTCAAATATAATATCGTGCTGTGTTGGAACAATTTGGCGTTGATACACCGGTAATTTACGGGAGCCTTGATAATCAGCCAACTCAGGCGAAAACGCTTGGCCTTCACGATAAAATTTAAAATGCTCACGCGCCAACCAAGCAGGCAGTGGCGCATCGCTCATGCTTATGTTTGCCTCTATCGACGCTTGAAGCCATGCTGATGTATCTGCCACGCCAAACGCTTGCCAGGTTTCAAACGGGCCTTGTTGCCAACCAAATCCCCAACAAAGTGCTGAGTCCACATCGCGTACGTTATTCGCAATACTCTCCAAATGAAAGGCTGAATAATGAAACAAATCACAAAAACATGAACGTAATAATTCAGCTTGAGGTGAATCTAATTTTAATAAGGCAGCTAAGCGTGCTTTTGGATCAGCTAATTTGAACACGGCTTTAATATCATCATCCACACCACGTTCTGACGGCCTGTAATCACCGAGCGCCACATCATACACATCAATATTTTTACCCTGTTTGCGATAAATGCCTTGCCCTGTTTTTTGGCCTAGATGCCCGGCCTCAATCAGCTTAGATAACCATGTCGGTAATTTAAAATAAGCATGCCATGGATCAGCGTCTAATCCTTCATGCATCGTATGAATCACGTGTTGCAACGTATCAAGCCCCACCACATCCATGGTTCTAAACGTGGCTGATTTCGGTCGTCCTAATAAACCACCGGTTAAGGCATCCACTTCCTCAAGACCCAAACCCAAACCCAAACGTTCGGCATGATGGAGCGTAGCTAAAAGCGAAAACACACCAATTCGATTGGCAATAAAATTAGGCGTGTCTTTGGCGCGTACCACACCTTTACCTAAACGGCTGGTGAGCCATGTTTCGAGTTGATCTAATAATTCAGGAGACGTCTGTTTTGCAGGAATAAGTTCTGCTAAATGCATGTAACGCGGAGGATTAAAAAAATGTACGCCACAAAAACGTGCGCGTTGCGCTTCAGGAAAAATTTCAGCCAAGGCGTTGATACCGAGCCCCGACGTATTACTCACCACAATTGTTTTAGAATTTAAATACGGAGCGATTTTGGCATAAAGCGCCTCTTTCCAATCGAGCCGCTCTGCAATCGCCTCAATAATTAAATCACACTCAGCAAGCTCACCTAAATCCGTTTCATATTGACGTGCTAAAAGTAACCCGGCAGTTTGTTTTGTACCCAGGGGTGAAGGTTTTAATTGCGTGAGTTTTTTAATACCTTGATTCACCACCGCATAGGCATCTCCGTCTTGACCGGGTAAATCATATAAACGGGTCTCAATGCCCGCATTAACGACATGCGCGGCAATTTGAGCCCCCATCACACCGGCGCCCAACACAGCAACTTTCTTAATAAATACTGGTTCCTTTATCACGCTCAACATCCTTTTAGAAATACATGTGAAATGTAGTATACCTATTAATAATAAAAAATAATAATCCATAGCACTAGACAAGAACCGTTCAATCTGTTCTACTCAAAGTATAAATATTACGCATGTTTAAGTATTCTATTTGCCTATGTGTCGATTGCTTTTAATAATATGCTGGCTGTGTGCGTTTCAATCCTATGCGATGGGAAGTAATCTCAATTGGGATCACGCAGTCAACGAGGCGATTGTTTCTTACGGCCTACCCATCGAACCAAAACTCATCAAAAAATTTTCCAAGGCAGGCGTACACTACCCACCTGATGACATTGCACTGCTCGCCTTTAAACAAGAACGACACATGCAGGTTTGGGCTAGAAACAATCATCAAACGTGGCGTCATGTTCACACTTATCCGCTCACAGCGTCCAGCGGCCACCTTGGCCCCAAGCTCCGAGAAGGCGATAGACAAATTCCTGAAGGCATCTATCAAATCACCTACCTGAATCCATTCAGCAACATGCATCTTTCCATGAAAATTAACTACCCGAATGCATTCGATCGCCAACACGCCAGCTTCGAACGACGACGCAGATTAGGCAATAATATTTTTATTCATGGTAAAACCTATTCTGTAGGTTGCCTCGCCGTAGGGGATAAAGCTATGGATGAATTATTCTTACTCACCCACCGCGTAGGACTTGAGCATGTCCAGCTGATTATTGCTCCGAATGATTTACGTCGAGCAAAGTCTATAAAAACTGCGTTTAATAAACCCCGCTGGTTACCCACGCTGTATCAAAATATTAGGTTGGCGCTAAACCAGTTCCCTCTACCCCTTCATGAACAGGCTCGTCTGGATTAAAGCCAGAGCTCCAGTCTTCAAAATAAGCTGGAAGTATATCAGCCATATAACTTACAGCTTGATATCCTACATAACCCGCAGCAACAACACTCAACAGACCTATGTATACAGCACTCGTAAAGAAACATGAGCTTGCAAATACCATACCCGCCATAGCCAACAGACCCGTTGCTACTGACAGTTCACCGGCAATCAAGCCATAACCTACAGAAATCACAAGCACCACACCTAGGGCTCGAGGGATATCTTCGGCTATAAATTCACGATACATCTCAATCACCGCAGTCCATAAATCCAAAGAAAATTCAGAAGTACAGCCCATGATGAACGTATCGAGTAAAAAATCCGCCAAGCACATTCCATACACCAAAGAAACCATGAGCACACCGAAGGCAGGAAGGGCCAACAAAGCTAGAACACCTACATCTCCCATACAAAGCAAAACGAAGCCTGCAGAGAAACATTGCATTACCAATGAAAGCTTTCTCCACATCTCCATATATTGAGAGCTGTTGACGTGTGGCTGTGAAAAATCACGTAGCTCTCTCAAACTGAGCTGTAACTGTTGTAATGCTGGTGTTTCAGGTGATGCAACATAATCACTAAACATACCTAAGCCTGGGTAGCGTTGATGGGTATATAAACGCTGAATATGGTCTGCATGAAGCACCGCATCTGTCGCTCGCCGGAAGCTAAGCAGATGATCCATACCTTTATTTGAGTTAAACCACGTTGTTTTAGCTGCTCGTAATGCTGTAAGACTTTGAGCTAAACGTTGCCTATCGTTTTCAGATAGATGAGGCACACTCGCCTCTAAAACTATAAAAGCTACTTCAAAGCACTCTATCGCCGTGTGTATTTCAGGTATGAGCAATGCATCACCATCATGATCAACGTCACCATAACGCCGTTCGCTACCCTCCGGCAGAGCAGGCAAAACAACGGCTTCATCGTGACCAATTTTATTGATTGCAGCACGCATTAAAAGCTGAATAAATCTTAAGACATCGCCCGACGTCACGTTAGGATTGGTTGAACAAAATTCTGCAACGCGACCGCCAGCTAACTGATTAATGCGAGCAAGTGTTAAGTACATGGAAAAATCATGCTCTTGTTCACCGCGTAAAAGCGCAAGGCATGTTTGAATCGTCGTATCAATCGGACCATCGCTATCTAAAGGCCAGACAGCGCTTAAATCTAACGGGACGATGATTTGATTTTGTTGACTATAACTTAACGATAAATAAGGGCGAGCTATGCGTGCAAGCAGGTCAGGTCCTAATTTATCAGATATTTCTTCAGATGCTTCGGGATTTATCTCTAATGTATTCAAGCAATCAACAACTCGGAGATCATCCTCAATACTGATGTCAAACATACCTTGATGCTGCTCACCCAGCACTTGTATTTTAAAGTACCATGCACCTGCAACGTCTTTCCAAACAACCATATTACGCTCAGGCGGCCACGTATTCTCCGCTTCAACTGCAGATACTGTCGGTATTAGATAGACCTGTGTTGGCTGAAGAAGCTTTAAAACATTGGCTATATTGCGTACAAATTCGCGGGGTTCAACAAGGGGGAGATTATCTGCGGGCATCAGCCATACCTATTTAATCATCAGAAGATGACCGCAGCCTAACATGTGCTTAAAATAATTTCAATTAGATGCAAATGGGAACTTACTCGTGCTCGGGTGATACAACATAAATACGCGGGATATTTCTTATGGTAGGTTTTGCGCGCCAATCAAACCTAATCAGGTCAGGTCTTCTTATGTTAGGTGATGAACGAGTATTTACCATTGCCTCAACACGAAAATTGAGTTTAATGATACCAGGCAACCACCTTATCTTGTTGAACTGTTTTTTCTGGCGACAAATAGAATGCCATTGAAACGTTATTCGAATAGGGTTTACAGCCCCCCCCTTTTTGGCTCCAGATAGCTATACTTTGCGTGATAAGAGGGCTTAGTTTATTGGCTAACGTGGCAACGTCGTTAAACGCACGAAATTCAGAAATTTCAGCTTGTATTGCTATAAAAAGAAGTTTACTTAAGCTAAGTACATCTTGTGGTTCTTGTTGAGCAAGATAGTGATGAGCAAAATGAAGATTAATCGTCATGGCCTTTAAAATACAGCTCAAGGCATGCTCATCTAAACCTTGAGATGCTTTTAGTTTTTGCCCTAAGAGCTTAAGCATATCAGCAAGGGGAGAATTTACATCGTTCATGAAATCATCTAACGTTCCAACACCGGGCATTGAGCACGCAAGGCTGGTGATAAAATCTTCACTTTTAGGCTCTGCGGTATCGCACACTGGATAGTGTGTAAAATACTCCCCGTCGGATAATAGAATTGGCATGCTAATTTGTTTTTTTCCAAGCCATACCGGAAATTGATGGAATGGTTTCCAACCAACGATGGCATCCGTAGGTAATTTTGATAAATGCGTTTCGCGATTTCTAAGAGCACTCTTACGCGCCTTGTTAATCTGAGAGTCAAGTTCACTGGCAAGTAACCCATCACTCGTACGAGAAAATGCTTCAGGCAGTTTTTGATTATAAACACCACCGATATCTTTTTTGACATTATCCATATTAACTCTGGAGCTGGTTTTGTATTGCGAGCGGATGTCTTCTCTAGGTACTTTTGTCAAATCAATTTTGATTACCCCACCGCCTTGCCACAAATTACTCGTTGAGGTTAGTACGTTTTCAAATTTACACGCATGCCGTAGAAACAACGTTTCATTATTAGCTCTTAAATCATACTTATGCGCTGATTGCCCAGAGGTAACAAAGCGATACGTACCCATTCTATTCAGCGAAAGCTCCGCTAACTCATCGGTAATCACCTCTTGTGATAAACGGGCACGATCTGGATGCAGTAAGAAAAATTTCTTGTTTTGTCGGTTTCCTTCAATTTCATCAAATGTAGCTTTGGCACTTTTGGGAATAATTTCTTTTACCGTGTTTTGAGCGAGTAACATCCTTTCTGTTGGACGAATACATCGATAAGTAAAGCGCCTTACAAAATTGCCGCGTTTATCTTGGATATACTCAAACGCCTGCTCATCTAAAAACTCACTAGCGTCCCATGGCCTATCTTCAAGAAGTCGATATTTCTTATAGATTTGAACTGAATTAACGATACTCACGGGATAATAGCGTGCATTTCCCCAATACACATCCAACACTTTTTTATCTTGATAATAAAAGCCTAAGGTATCATCCTCGCCGTTATGCAAGGCTTTATAGGTGAAATTCTCTTGCGTTAACGTGTCTTCGATAGTATCAAAACACAATCCCATATTTATAATTCGATTGATGATAAAGCCATTCGTCTCCCCAAAAAAACTATCTTGGTAAAAATAGCCATCGGTGTAGTTTGTTATCATTTCGGAAAAATAGCGCCGCCTTTCTTCCGTATGGGTAGACAAGGCAAGCGCTTTAAAAAATGTGCGTAACACCCCAAACGTGTATTCTCCTATGCATGAGCGTGCTAGTGCATTCAGCAACGCATCAACACTGGGTTGATCAAAATTATTATCGGATGTAAGCCTTAATTTGTTCGTCTCCAGCATGTTTTGAATGAGCGCTTTGATGTGAGAAGCATCTTGATTATCAACCACCAAAAGCTCTTGCTCTAATCCATTCAAACGAGAAGATATGTCTATACCCAGTGCGAATTTATTACTTAGATAAATTAATAAATCTGCACATACTGCAAGATAATTATCACCTGTAGCTTGAGAGGTATTTTTCCCAACTAAAAGTAAGCATACAAGGTATTTTAGCTCTTCTGATTTCTTATAGACTCGCTTACGTTGTAGCTCGTCGAGTACAGCACGAATGGCTATACGCTCCCATACAGTGTAATTGTCAGGAGAAGCGTTTTTTCTGCTTAATTTAAAGCTAACTTTATCACCTATCGGTGCATTATAAGGGTTCTTTGTTTTTGATTTAAAAAAAGTAGCTCTTCTGTCATGACTATCTAGTCTGAGGTCTTCTCTAACAATAGGTGGTTCTATTGTCAAGCCATGGAGTGTTTGGGTTGCATCTTGCCATAGTTGTAACGTTAATTGCGCTAAATTTTGCTTTAATTTCTCGGTAAGAAGACATGCCACGTCTAATTGAAAACGAACAGATGAGCATTGTAAATCTGGATCGCCGACATTGAGCAGCAGTAACTGAAAACACTTCGTTAAATTTACAAACGCACAATCTTTTTGCTCTTCTGTAAGCTTCTCCTCATCGAGCGCTAACAAAATAAGCTGGGCCAACTCACTTGGCGTATGGTGTAAAAAACTGCCATAGCCTGCAAGCAATTCATGTTGTTGTATGCTTGTTATGGCCGTTAAATGCTCGTTATAAATCAGCTGGTAATCTCGCCGAGGCTTAGCATCAAGACCGCCAAGAATCAAGCCTAGCGCTTCTATTCCATGAATACCATCGATAAATGCCTTCGCCTCTTGCCTTGCCTCACGAACAACATGACTGACATCTTTGAGCCACATATTTTCAGAGAAATTGACCATAAGTAAATTGTTTTCAAAGGCAAGTTTAGAAAAATATTGATACATTTGATAAATAGTTTTTATATCCTCAAGCACCACGACATGTGAAAGAAATCTAGATAAGGTATTTCCTTTTACGCTTTTGGGAGCGTAAGCAACCAGATCAAAGCGACGTTCTGGCTCGCAGGTATGGTTGTGCTCACCAATGAGCGTGTGCATAATTTTCTGAATGCCAACATCTTGCCCTGTCGTTACAAAATATACGTTTGTGTTATCTAAGGTCTCAAGCAAAGTTTTTATGATTGCAGTAATTTGCTTGAGGGTTTCAAAAAAAACCGTATTTCCATAGGATGAGTAAGGAAGAACCCCACTCAACATCAAAGGCGTTTTGTCTTGAAACTCAAGATGTTTGGGATTTGAATCCGTAGCTCGCATCGTTATGAAGAAAGGTACAACATCAAACACGTCCTGCATTTGCTTTTGGATACCCTGTACCGTTTGAATCGTGGACGCGTTCTGTTGCTTAGTTTGTTGATCTAAAGCGGCTTTTCGCTCAGCTATTTTTCTGTATTGCTCATGCACGCTCGGGCTTAATACAGTGGTTTCAACGAAGAGCTTTTGTACGGTAGGATTGTCACGAATCGTTAGATAAATTTTCTGAATTTGTGAGAGTGTACTGTTATCAAGATTTAGTAGTAATATAATATGCGCCTTGATGGCGTCAACGTCATCTGAAACAAACTCAATTTGGTCTAACGCACGGACTAAACAACGAAATAACGTTCGTGATTCTTCCACAAAAATGCTATTCGAAAACACAATATGTTCTTGTTCTGTTTTTTGTATATTTTCCATAAAACCAAGCGTATCCGATAGCGGGTAACGATAGGTCAAAAACGCAACTAAATCGGTATTTCTTGATTGATATAGGCCATGTCCATCACTGCCCAAAACGACCGGAACATCGTTCCTTAAATATGTATCGATGGGGTGTCCATCCTTACCATCGTGCATATTAAGCGTAATATTTGAAGCCATGTTAATTTCAATGATGATGTTCTGTGTTTGTTGAATTTCCTGAATCACATCATCATCAACACCATATGTACCATGGCCTATGCGAAAGCGAACGCGTGGAAAGCGCTTTGCCAATTTCACCACCGCCTTCACATTTTCAAGGTGATATGATGTTTCACCCGCATGTACTCTGACAATTTTATTAGGAAAATTTTGTGCGATGTAGGTCAACTCAGGGTAAAAAGCGTAACTAGAATTGATTTCAGCAGATAATAAATCAATGCCAACAACATAAGGGCTACTTAATGAGATGTGTTCATATTTTTGGACTTGAAGAGCCCGAACTTCTACGGTTGCAGTTCTGCATAGCATGGCTAAAAATCTTATCGTTACACCTGTCTCAGCCTCAATACGTGGTAAAGTTTCATGAATCACGTTTAAATAACTTGGTTTTGCTACTTTAGCGAATGAAATTTCGACGTAATGAATACCTTGACGTTGATAATCTTTGGCTAGCTCTTGAAGAAAAAACGGAAAAAGCTCCACATCTTGGATAAAAACTCCACGATAACCGTAGTAGTCTTCCATTTGATCAAAGATGATTCTTTTATCAACCGGTATTTCTAACAACAACCTAAATTTTTCTAATGAATCCTGCATCTTGACCAACGGTGTTATGTCAACATACCCAGCTTCAACCTGCCCTCGTTTATTGATCGCTGGTGGTAGTTCCGCTATATCAATGCCAACACTTTCTAAATATTTTATTTTGTAATGTATTTGCAGATTCTGTTTTTTTTGTGCATTTAACTCGATCCTTTTATAGAAAGCACTGAGTAGCATGTCAGCCGTTATTGCACCAGTAAAATGAGTGTGTAAATCCGTGGTTGGTTTTATGTCAGCAACCATGACTGAAGGTAAAGGCTCTTTTTGCATTGGTAAAATGCCGTAAACAGCAGCGCGTAATATGGGAGCGCCTATTTCTTGGATCAGTTCAATATGGAGCGTTTGTGCAAGGGTTTGTTTTATTTCAGCCACGCGAGCTAACTTTGTGTGTTGCTGTTCTGCATCACCCAAGTAGATTTCCATTCCCAACGCAACAACACCTGAAGTATTGATAAAATCCTGCAGGCAAGCGTATGCTGTGCCAGCTGGCTGTTTGATAGAAACCATTAGAAACTTTAAAAGTAAACGAGCACTGGGGTTGTTTTTAGGAAGTTCACTTCTTAACGTACCATCCTCCGATAAAACCACCCAGAGACCACAACCTAAATAAATTTTTTGTAACATATAATCTCTACAGAAGCCCTTCATAAAGGCATAATTTGGACCCAAACGAATGGTCGCTTTTCGAGCTCGCCAGGGGGTGTAGTGTATTTTATTTTACCATGAAGGCCATATATCATCAACCGTGTTTTTTTTCTCGTGTCAGGAACGGATATCACAAATCACGTTAGCTATAACTCTTATGGGAATAATCGCGATGAACGAACAAGAATGGCAACGTAAAATCAGGAGCCCTCAGCTTCAAGTTTCTACGGTGAGATGATGACCTGATCTTAAATTTTAGACGCAAAAAATTTCAGTTGCAGCTTACTTCTAGATTGCTTTAGCTACATTAAGGTACTTATTCACAGAGGGTTCTGTCAAAAAATTTGGATCAACATCAAAAAAACCGAAACTTCGCCACGAAGATGACTGCAGCCTATCATGTGTTAAAACACACATGATAGGCAATATATAAGAGCTTACTCGTGCTCGGGTGATACAACATAAATACCCGGTGCATTTCTTAGGTATTCTTGGTAGTCCATGCCATAACCAAAAATGAAGTGATCATCAACTTCTAAGCCCACATAATCGGCATGCTGCAGTGCATTTTCTTCACGTTGGTGATGCTTGTCGACTAAAACAGCTGTGCGCACGTCATGTGCACCCATGGATTTGATTTCATCGATAATGGCTGAAAGCGTTACGCCACCGTCTAAAATATCATCGACAATCAAAACATTTCGGCCTTTAAGATCGATGGTTGGTTTTGCGCGCCAATCAAGCTCGCCACCCTGTGTTTCACCACGGTAACGTGTGGCATGTACATAATTAACTTCGAGTGGAAAATCTAAACGTACAAGTAAATGCCCCATAGGAATCAATCCACCGACCATCACACATAAAACCACCGGGTTTGTATCATGTAGATCGTGTTTAATTTCAATAGCCATTTTATCAAGAGCAGCTTCAATTTGCTCCAGTGTAAACAGTTGGGTAGATTTATCGAATACATCTTGAATCAGGTTTGGATTAGAATCAGTCATTAAAAAGCTCGGCGAGAAAACAATCCCTAGTATACAAAATGCTACGCCCTTATTCCAAGCATCTTTGCTTTATTTCTAAAAAAAATAAAATCATGCGCATATCATCAACTCGTTAACAAAAAAATATTTTCTGAAAATTCGCGTAACGGTGATAAAGATCCTTGATATTTCTGCATCACGAGATAGTAAAACCCCGCTGGGAAAAACGATGCGAGTTTACCCATGTCGTTTAGGAATAAACTTTTTCTTATCCAATACTCATCTTGAAACGGAGGAACATAATAAAAGGCTTCGAATGCTACTTGCTGATAACCCCGTGCTAATAAAGCACGCTTTAATAGCAACGAGGATGTCAACGTTACGGATGCTTGTCCAAAGCAAGGAAGCCGATGAAAACGCCGTGCAGCCCCCCATAAACTCAACGGATTCATACCTAAAAAAATAACGTATCCCATCGGTTTTAACACACGATCGATTTCATCCAAGGGCTGATTATCACGCCCAAATATTTCGTGCGTCATCGGCGCAATAATGGTGTCTATACTATTACGATGAAACGGTAATGCTTGCGGTGAACCCACAAAACTTGCTTTTGTTGCATTCAAACACGGAGTGACGGTATATTTTTGATTATACAATAACGAATCGAACCAAAGATTATCACCACACATGCCTAATTGAAGCAGTATGTTACCACGCAAAAAAGCATCATGACTTGCCAACTGCAAGTTAAACGCTTCACCGAGATGATGTCCTTGAGGTGTGCCAAACCAATCGTTCAACGCTCGGTACTTGTGCCGCTGTTCATCCAGGTTCACGAGACTTTAACGCTCCGCTTCTTCCTCATCTAACTGCTTTCGGATGGCACGTACATCTGCGGTCAAAGCTTGCTCAGCTAATTCTTTAAGGCTTGATTCAGGCAAACCACCCGAATCAGAATAAATTGCAATTCCTTGTTTAAACACCATAATATGAGGAATCGATCGAATATCAAACATTTCAGCAAGTTCAGCTGCATGCTCAATATCAACCGTCGTAAATAAAATAGAACTAAATTGCTCGGCAATGCGTTCATACACTTTAGAAAATTGCGTGCATGGCGCGCACCATGTCGCCCAAAAATCAACAAAAACAATCGCTTCTGAATCAATGGTTTTTTGAAAGTTAGCCGAGCTCAAGGCCACAAGATTCGTCCGTGTATCCATGATAAAGCCTCCTGCTTAGATAATAACTGATAGAATACGCTGAAACACATCCGTAACTCCACCTTGGCCAGCTACACGATGAAATTTAGGCGCTTGCTTATCAGTCTCACCTAATTGTTTATAAAAACTAATCAACGGTTCGGTTTGTGTGTGATACACCTCTAAACGTTTACGAATAATGCCTTCGCGATCATCGTCACGCAAAATCAACGCTTCACCGGTGATATCATCCACGCCTTCGTTCTTCGGTGGGTTATATTCAAGGTGGTACGCACGCCCAGACGTCAGATGAACACGTCGACCACTGATGCGCTTTACGATTTCTTCATCGTTGACCGCAATTTCAATGACATGATCAAGCGCAATATTCGCATTTTGCAAAGCTTCAGCCTGAGGAATCGTTCGGGGAAAACCATCCAATAAAAAACCTCGTTCACAATCCGGTTGTTTTAAACGCTCTTGAACAAGTCCAATAATAATATCATCCGAAATCAATTGCCCCGCGTCCATGATTTTTTTTGCACTCAAACCCAGCGGGGTTTTTGCAGCAACCGCCGCACGTAACATGTCACCCGTTGAAATTTGAGGGATACCGAAATGTTCAGCTAATTGAGCGGCTTGCGTTCCTTTACCAGCCCCAGGCCCACCTAATAATATTAATCGCACCGATTCCATTGTTTCTCCTAAGCACGGGCTATACACCATATTTAATGGGACTATCCTACCGTTTCATAACTCGATTGTCACGAATTTATAGAAAAATGGGTTTGTGTTACGAAGGAGTTTACGATGCCGCTTATTAAACAAGCGGCATACATAGCGCTTTACTTGAAGCTACCAAAAACACTTGTGAATGACAATTCACCGTTTACATCATCATCTACATCATCATCAACATGTAAATTTGGCTTGGATGTTTGCGTGTTAGAATATAAACAAGGCCTGGAGCTCAGCCTTACCGAGGAACCTGTTTCATCAAGGTAAGCTTGCATATGATCGACTTCTGGCGATGAAGGACGACCAACGATAAGTGAGTTATCGTCTTTCTCTTGACTTGCATCACGCACGATAGGTATAGGACGTGTTGCTTTGGGAGTATGCAACGAATGTTCATTAATATCATTATTGCTATTTGTCGTGGGTGAGCACGGGTGCAAGTTCACCGCTCGAGGACTTGCATCCTTTTGATTTGGCTGCGCGTTACTCTTAAATAGTTTTGAAATCATTTGTCTACCTCGATGCTACCGTAAATACATACCTTCAACCGATGCGCCTTATTTGAAACTACCAAAGACGCTGAATAATGAAGGCTCGCCATCAGAATAAGAAGAAACGTGTGAATCAGTCAAAGATGATACAACGCTCGAGCTCAAGTTCTCATTCGTAGATGAAGCATCGGCAACACCCAGAGAATCAAAATGTTCTTGTATATACGACGGTCGTAGTACAGACAATCCAAAAGCTACTTGTGTCGGCTCAACGTTTGGTTTAATGCTTGGTTCAACTGATTGATAAGCTACCGCACTTATTTCCATAGGTTGTGCTTTTCTTAATAGTGTACCCACGCAATTCCGTTGCGTTTTTTTCGGAGCCTGCTCTAAAAAACCACGTATCATATCCGTAGGTGAACGACGATGATGCTCACTCATTGTTTCACTTACATTTTTTGTTGGTGAATGCGGGAATCCCCCGACAAATCGCGGGCTAGAATCTAACCGTTTACGCTGTTCAAGCAATGCTAGATATTCCCCCGAAAGCTTCTTTGCCCCACGCTTGAGCAGTCGCTCCTTCTCTTGCTGAAGTTCGTGATCTAAGTCTTTAATTGAACTTATTTTTTCAATTATTTTAAATTTTGTATGTTCTTTTGTGGAATCTGAAGAACGATTATTTGTCTTGGAAAAAATTGATGGTGAATACATATACTGGCCTCACATAGAGGTTTAAAAAGAAGCATACTGTACCATATAAAAGTTAATAAACCAAATAAAACTTAATTCCACACTAGAAAAAACGAGACCAGCTCTTGCGGGCTAATGTATCTTGGCAGTGTTTTAATTGCGCTTGATAAAGACGTGCACGCGCTCGAACTTTACGCGCTACATGCATCAACCAAAGCTTTCGACGATAGGTTTTACGCTGATATCCCCCAATGCCTTCATGATAGGCCAGGTATAAAGCTTCTGGATCGCGAAGTGAAATACCCGCACGTTGATGCGCTTGATTAGCATACCAACCAATAAAATCAACACCATCAGAAAAATCGGTACGTGATGCCAAGACCTTACCACGCGAACGTTTGTAACCATCCCAGGTACCATCCAATGCTTGTGTGTAACCGTAAGCACTCGATGGGCGAGTCCACGGAATCACCCACAGCAATTTTTGACGCTCAGGTTTTGCCTCAGCATCAAACTTTGATTCTTGGTGTATGATGGCCATTTGAATGGAAGCCGGTATATGCCAGCGTTTTTCAACCGCGCGTGTATCACGATACCAATCGGGGTATTGCTTGAAGATTTGACAAATATTATTAATATCACGTGGCGGCGCGGTCACGCAGCCCGTGATAAAAAAAGAGACACCTAGTATTGCGATAAAATAAACTTTCATCATCTATTATTATCACAATACAAAAAAATATAAAAATAAATTTATTTTTTCTTTTTAGGAGGCAAATACAAATCGGTTACCGTACCTTCAAACATTTCAGCAGCTTGCGCGATGGTTTCTGAAAGTGTTGGATGCGGATGTATGGTGAGTGCTATATCTTCAACATCACAACCCATTTCGATAGCCAGCGTCGCTTCAGCAATGAGATCACCGGCATTCACACCAACAATACCTGCACCTAAAATGCGTTTTGTTTTAGAACAGAAGATTAATTTTGTCATGCCCTCTTCACGACCCATGCTCAGTGCACGGCCGCTAGCAGCCCAAGGGAACACTGCTTTTTCATAATCCACGCCGTCAGCTTTCGCTTCACGCTCGGTTAATCCAGTCCATGCAATTTCCGGATCGGTGTATGCAACACTTGGAATGCAGGTTGGATCAAACGAATGTTTCATGCCAGCAATCACTTCAGCCGCGACTTTACCTTCAGGAATTGCTTTGTGCGCCAGCATAGGCTGACCGACCACATCACCAATTGCAAAAATATGATCAACATTGGTTTGCATATGTTGGTTGGTGGCAATAAACCCACGCTCATCCACATTCACGCCTGCTTTTTCTGCTGAAATATTAGCACCGTTAGGCTTACGGCCCACAGCAACTAAGACCTGCTTGAATACATCAGGTGTTGTTGTCGCGTGCTCGCCTTCCATCGTCACATGAATACCATCTTTTTTTGCATCCATCGCGGTGACTTTGGTTTTTAATAAGATTTTTACGCCTTGTTTGGTTAAACGTTTTTTGAGAATATTCACCAAATCAGCATCAGCACCAGGCATCAGTTGGTCAGCAAATTCAACCACGGTGACATTTACACCGAGAGCTGCATAAACTGTCGCCATTTCTAAACCAATAATTCCACCACCTAAAACTAATAAGCTGCCGGTAATATCAGCTAATTCAAGCGCACCGGTTGAGCTAAAAATTCGTGGATCTTCAGGAATAAACGGAAAGCTCACGGCTTCACTACCCACAGCAATAATGGCATGCTCAAAATCAACCTGAGTTTTTCCATCTCGGCCTGTAATTTCTAATTGCTTAGGTGATATAAACTGAGCGTGTCCAGTCACACAGGTCACTTTGCGTTGTTTAGCAAGTGCTGCTAAACCGCCGACAAGTTTACCGACGACTTTGTTCTTCCAAGCAACAATTTTTGTGCTATCAAAACTTGGCTTACCAAAGCTGACACCGAGTCCGTCCATTTCACGCGCTTCTTCGGTGACTTTAGCGACGTGTAATAAGGCTTTAGATGGAATGCAGCCCACGTTTAAACACACACCGCCAAGCGTATCAAAACGCTCAACCAAAACAACCTGCTTACCTAAATCAGCAGCTCGAAATGCAGCCGTATAACCGCCAGGGCCACTACCAATTACTACTACATCTGCTTTTATTTGTTTTGTCATAATTTTGCCTTAATTTTTCTTAAAATATCTAAATTATTATAATAAAATACGTCGCATATCGCTTAAGCCTTCACTGATATACCGCGTGAACCGCGCAGCTTCTGCACCATCAATCACACGATGATCGTACGAAAGTGATAGCGGCAACATCAGTCTTGGCACAAACCCCGAACCATCATAGATAGGTTTCATGCTGGAGCGTGACAAACCTAAAATCGCAACTTCAGGACTATTCACAACCGGAGTAAACGCCGTGCCCCCGATGCCCCCTAGGCTCGAAATGGTGAAGCAGCCGCCTTGCATATCGCTTGGCATTAAGCCTTTTTCACGTGCTTTCTTACTTAAACGTGCCATTTCTTTTGCAATATCACTCACCGAACATTGATCAACGTTCTTAATCACAGGAACAACCAAACCCTGCGGTGTCTCAACAGCAATGCCAATATGGCAATAGTGCTTATAAACTAAGTTCTCACCGCCTGCATCCAAAGAGCTGTTAAATTGCGGAAAGACTTGCAGCGCGCGTGCAACCACTTTGCATGCAAACGCAAGCACCGTTAATTTATAACCTTCTTTGTCTGCTTGTTTAAGCTCAGACTTTCGGAATGCTTCTAAATCTGTAATATCGGCTTCATCAAATTGTGTGACATGAGGTATGGTGACCCAGGCTCGGTGCAAATGTTCACCGGTGATGCGTTTGATTTTATTCAGTGGCTTTAATTCAACCGAGCCAAATTTACTGAAATCAACACGTGGGGCTTCAGGTAAGCTGAATCCACCGCCTTGTGATTTTTCCTGCAATTTTTGTTTCACAAACTGCTCGAGATCTTCACGTGTAATGCGGTCTTTACGGCCCGACCCACGCACGCTATCTAAATTCACACCCAGCTCACGTGCCAATCGACGCACGCCAGGCCCAGCTAAAATCAGTCCACCGGATGAAGCCGGTTCAGCATGTATTGCGTCAACAGGTTTTGCATTGCTGACAACGGGTGCCCCTGAATGCTCAGCAAGTGCTTCAGAAGGTAAATCCGTAGAGACCATGTTGTGCTCTATAACCATATCTGCCGGCAAATCAATTTCTGGCGACAGCGACGCTTGTGCGCCTGTATCACTGCCAGCTTGATTTAAAGTCAACACTAAAATAGCGTCGCCTTCGGATATTTTATCACCTAATTTTAGACTCAAAGACTCGACAACGCCTGCCATAGGAGACGGAATCTCCATGCTGGCCTTGTCAGACTCTAACGTTACCAAAGGCGTATCAATATCGACCGTATCACCGACATTGACCAACACTTCAATCACATCCACATCACTCACGCCGCCAATATCTGGGACCTTGACTTCATGTTTATTCGTCATCCTTACCCTCTCATCAATGCGTTGCAGGATCTATTTTTTTAGGATCAATATGATAGCGCTTCATCGCGTCTGATACGACTGTCGACGGTAGCTCACCTTGATCCACTAAAGCTTTTAATGCAGCTAATGCAATAAACTTGGCGTCCACTTCAAAAAAGTGACGCAGTTTTTTACGCGTATCACTACGACCATAACCATCAGTGCCCAGGGTGACATAAGGTGCTTTAACCCACGGACGAATTTGGTCTGCATACAAACGCATATAATCTGTTGCAGCAATCACCGGACCTTGTTGATTCGCTAACTGTTCTTCTACATAGCTCATGGAAGGCTTTTGAGTAGGATTCAAACGTGCCTGACGCTCAAGCTCTAAACCTTCGCGACGAAGCTCCGTAAAACTCGTCACACTCCATATATCAGAAGATACCGAGAAATCGTTTTCAAGCATAGCCGCAGCTTTAATCACTTCTCGTAAAATAGTCCCTGAACCAAGTAATTGCACATGTTGTTTTTTAGGTTTTTTACAAGCATCTAAACAATACATACCCCGTAAAATACCTTCTTCAGCGCCTTGAGGCATATCAGGGTGCGTGTAATTTTCATTCATGACCGTGATGTAATAAAACACGTTTTCTTGTTTTTCAATCATGCGATACAAACCACGTTGTATAATCACAGCAAGCTCATAAGCAAACGTTGGATCATACGAGACACAATTAGGAATCGTCGACGACATCAAATGACTGTGACCGTCTTGATGTTGCAACCCTTCACCTGCAAGCGTTGTTCGCCCCGCCGTCGCACCCAGCAAAAATCCGCGTGCTTGCATGTCACCCGCCGCCCAGGCCAAATCACCCACGCGCTGGAAACCAAACATCGAGTAATATATATAAAATGGAATCATGGTTAATTGATTGGTGCTATACGACGTTGCTGCTGCGATCCACGAACAAAATGCACCGGCTTCGTTGATGCCTTCTTCCAAAATTTGGCCATCACGTGCTTCGCGATAATACATAATCTGGTCGCGATCTTCCGGTGTGTACAGCTGCCCTACCGGCGAATAAATCCCGATTTGACGGAACAAACCTTCCATACCAAACGTGCGTGACTCATCAGGAACAATCGGTACAACACGTTTACCTAAAACTTTATCCCGGAGTAAAACCGAAAGAATACGAACAAACGCCATCGTTGTCGAAAGCTCTCGCTTACCAAGCCCTGCAGTGACACCCGAAAAAGCAGATAATGCTGGCACTTTTAATACATCCGCTTCTGCATTACGTACGGGTAAGTTACCACCTAAAGCTTCACGCTGCTTTTTTAAGTACTGCATTTCAGGGCTTGTTTCAGCCGGTCGATAAAACGGAATACTCGGAATTTCTTCATCAGTAATCGGAATGCTAAAGCGATCTCTAAACATTTTTAATTCATCATCAGACATTTTCTTTTGTTGATGCGTGATGTTCTGAGCTTCACCTGCGGCTCCCATACCGTAACCTTTAATGGTCTTAGCTAAAACAACCGTAGGTGATCCTGTGTGCGCAACAGCATCTGCATAAGCTGCATAAACTTTTTGAGGATCGTGTCCACCACGATTTAAACGCCAAATTTCATCATCGGTTAAATGCTCAACCATTTTTTTTAACTCAGGCGAGCTGCCAAAAAAATGTTCGCGAACATAGGCGCCGTCATTACCTTTATAATTCTGATAATCACCGTCCACGCATTCTTCCATACGCTGTTGTAATAAGCCGTCTTTATCGCGGGCAAGCAATGCGTCCCAACGACCACCCCAAACAACTTTATTGACATGCCAACCCGCACCACGAAAAATCCCTTCGAGTTCTTGAATAATTTTTCCGTTGCCTCGAACCGGACCATCTAAGCGCTGTAAATTACAATTAACAACAAAAATTAAATTATCTAATTTCTCACGCACAGCAATCGAAAGCGCTCCAAGTGATTCAGGCTCGTCCATTTCGCCATCACCCAAAAACGCCCAGACTTTACGCGTGCTTGGTTCAATTAAACCTCGGTTTTCAAGGTATTTTAAAAACCGTGCTTGATAAATAGCTTGAAGCGGGCCAAGCCCCATAGATACCGTCGGAAATTGCCAAAAATCAGGCATCAACCATGGATGAGGATACGAAGATAAACCATCAACTTCCACTTCCTGACGAAAATGATCGAGTTGTTTCTCAGATAAACGGCCTTCCAGAAAAGCACGTGCATAAATACCGGGTGCAGAATGCCCTTGCACATAAAGTAAATCAGCACCACCGGGTGCATGAGGGCCTTTGAAAAAATAATTAAAGCCGGTCTCATACAACGTAGAGGCTGAAGCATACGACGCGATATGCCCACCCAGCTCAGGTGAATGCTTCACCGCGCGAAGCACCATCGCAACCGCATTCCAACGAATTAAAGCATTAATTCGTTTGCCGATGCCTTCATCGGATGGCATCGGTTTTTCATCATGCCTGTTAATCGTGTTGCGGTACGGCGTATGAATCGCCGTTGCAAGTGACACGCCTGATGCATCAGCTGTACTCAGCAATTGCTGTATTAAAAAAGCGGCACGCTCGGGACCGTGCTCTTTAATCACAGCTTCCAAAGATTCAATCCATTCAGTTGTTTCTGTTGGATCAAGATCGTTTAATAATTCTTTTGATACTTCTTTCGATAATTGATTAAGCATTTTATTAACCATGTTCATTTTCCTCAGCAACAAACGGGTGTAACTTGCAGGCGTTTATACACAGGGCCCGCACATGCACTCATACAAACGCGGTAGTCTGCAGGGCAGTCACACGACGATTTTCGGCATTGTAGTGGATCGCGAAAGGATTGCAACTGAAGCGCCACGCGTTTTCCTTGCACACACTGCTCATGAACGTAAGTTTTATAAAGTCGAACCATTTTTTCATTTTCACGAACTTGGCATGTCGCACAGCTCTTGTCACATGTCCGTAGACACGACTGTTGATTTTTTAAACACACCTGCTCGCACGACCGTTTGTCCTGAGCTTCAGCAACATCTTTAGGATTTGATGTGCAACTCAATACAAACAATAAAGCACAAGCAACAAAAACTACCCGAACAACTCGAACAATCGCACGCATCTTTATTTAATCCTTACGCATTTTGTCAGTCAACGACATCGGTGTGGGGTACTTTAAAACCACAACATACGACGACACAATAAACGTTAAAATCGTCGTTGCTTGTATTAAATTAGACGCCACATCTGATATAAGCTTAGTACTTAGTGCAATACTTGCAACCAATAGAGAAAACTCACTCGCCTGGCCAAGCCGCATACCCACCTCTTTTGCCACCGCCTTTTTTTCACCCGCTTTAGACAGCAAAAAGTGAAAACACAACGGTTTAAACACGAGAATCAACGAAGCTAAGATCAGTGCAGGAATCACAACCTGAGCGGCCGCACCAAAATTAAACGTAGCACCTACGGCAAAGAAAAACATGACCAAAAAGAAATCTCGAAGCGGTTTCAAGCTTTCGGCAATAAAGAGTGAAATTGGACTGGATGCCAGCGATACGCCAGCAACAAAGGCACCAATATCTTCAGACAAACCTAAGTGATGCGCCAGCATCGACAAAGCCAAACACCAGCCAATCGATAATAAAAACACATATTCTTGCGTTCGGTCAAACCTCGCCAAAAGCTTAACTAAAACGTAACGTTCAATCGCAAAAGCAAAAAACACAAGTGCTGGCAACGTCACGCATACCGATACCAAATCACGCCAATCCAAACCACCGGCGTGTTGTGCACCATTGATTAATATTAACACCACAATCGCGATAATATCTTGCATCAACAACACGCTTATCATCACTTCACCCGTATGCTGATGATGTAAAATCGTGGTTGGGAGTAATTTTAAACCAATAATCGTACTTGAAAACATCATCGACGCTCCAAGCACCAGTGACTCCGTTACCGATAACCCGAACCAACGGCCAATACCGTAAGCGATGAGCGCAAACAAAAACGAGCTCAGTGCCGCAATCCACGTTACTTTTTTCAACATATGCAAAAGATTTTGAGGCTGCAAATGCAAACCTAACAAAAAAAGCAAAAAGACGATGCCAACATCCCCCACTTCACGTACGGCAGTTAAGTCAGAAACAAGTCCCAATCCCCAAGGACCAAGCACGGCGCCTAATAAAATATAAGCAACCAGCAGTGACTGACGTGTATAAAGCACCAACGTCGAAAACACCGCTGCACCTGTAAAAATCAAAAATACTGTATAAAACACCACGCCTTCCTGCATACGCCTACATCCTCCATACTTACACTTAATAATATTAAAATTAATTAGCCATGAGATCAGGGTAATCACTTATAATAGCATCTGCGCCCCATTCCCAAAAACGACGTGCCCATTTTTTTGAATTCACGGTATACACACACATAGCGTAACCTTCGTTTTTAACCGTATTAATGCGCTCTTTATTCACAACATGTTTCGGAAGATGCAAAGAAACCCCGTTCACATTTTGTAGTCTAGATAACCAATCGCTCTTCCAGTTTAACAACAAAAGCCCCAACGGCAACTCCGGTAACAGGCGTGAACACAGCAGCAGCGCTTGCTCATTAAAACTTGAAAGTAACGGTAACGGTGCATCAGAAGACCAGCATTGATTAATACAAGATAAAACCGCCGTGGTTGTGTCGTCTGTACGTCCAGGTAAAGGCTTAATTTCAATGTTTGCATGCATTGAATGACGCGCAAACCACCGCAGTGTTTCTTTTAACGTTGGAATTTTTTCACCACGAAACTGCTGCGAAAACCATGATCCCGCATCCAGCGATGCTATATAATCACTCGAACTATCCCCAAACTGCCCACGACCATTACTTGTTCTTCTAAGATTCGCGTCATGAAAAACAAAAAGCTCGCCGTCAGCACTCATCATCACATCAAATTCAATCGAGCGCGCACCTAATTCACGCGCCTTTTCAAATGCAGCAAAGGTATTTTCTGGGGCATAAGGTGCTGCGCCACGATGCGCAATCAAAGGTTCTAAAGTTATTGTCACGAATGTCTTCAAACGTCAATCATAATATGACATTAGAATAACGTATTCTTTCCTGATACACCATGCATCTTATTGCTATTAAGCCATAGCATATAAACAAGCATATTCAGCGGCTATTATTGCCTACGTTATTTTTTGCAGATTGATTTACACATCAAATTTGTTTATAACAGGCATTCTCTTTTTTTTTGTTGAGTTGGCCATGCATTACACTGAAGAAACCCCCATCGACGATGCTAATTTTTTAGACTATGCTGACGCACACGGTTTTGGCGACATTCATCTAAAAATTGATCCGGCCACAGGCATGCGCGCCATTATCGCCATTCATAGTACTAAACTCGGGCCAGCTCTAGGTGGTTGCCGTTTTGTTGAATACCCTAACTCAAATACTGCACTCTATGATGCCATGCGCTTAGCGCGCGGCATGAGCTATAAGGCTGCATCAGTGGGTTTACCTTTGGGCGGTGGAAAATCCGTTATTTTAAAACCCAAAGGTACGTATGATCGCGAAGCTTATTTTCATGCTTTTGGTGATTTTGTAAACTCCCTCGGTGGGCGCTACATCACAGCGCTCGACAGCGGTACCGAGCTTGACGACATGAACATCATCGAACAGCACACATCGTTTATTGCGAGTTCCTCTCGCCTGCAAGGCGATCCATCGCCGTTCACCGCCCAAGGTGTCTTACTTGGCATTCAAGCTGCAGCTGAATTCAAATGGAATAACCCTTCACTCAAAGGCTTGCATGTTGCCATTCAAGGCCTTGGTCATGTGGGCTACGATCTTGCACGCCGGTTGCATGCGTTAGACGTAAAACTTACCGTCGCTGATGTCAATCAAGACGCCGTTGCGCGCGCGATGCATGAATTTAATGCCGAGTCTGTGTCCGCCGACAAAATTCATGCCGTATCATGCGATATCTTTGCGCCATGTGCCCTGGGTGCTGTATTAAATGACAACACGATCAAAGCATTGCAAACAACCGTCATTGCCGGTGGTGCAAACAATCAACTCGCGCACACCTACCACGGCCAGAAATTACATGATCTTGGTATTTTATATGCACCCGATTATGTGATTAATGCTGGGGGGTTAATTTTTGCAGCCGATCAATATTTAAATCATTCAACCAAGCAACTTCCCGAGCAACTCAAGAATATTCATACATCCCTGCTTGAAATTTTTCATCGCTCAACAGATGAAAATACCCCTACCAGCACCATTGCGGACACCATTGCCCAAGAAAAACTTGAGCACACGGCATGAAACACTTAAATCTCACCGAACCGCTTTATCAATATTTACTCGATGTCTCGCTTCGAGAGCATCCTGTATTAGAAAAACTTCGGGCGTACACAGCAACCTTACCTTTGAGCGTCATGCAAGTCGCTCCTGAGCAAGCGCAGTTTATGCAGTTTTTAATTCGTATGCTACGTGCAAAAAAAATATTAGAGCTCGGGACATTCACAGGCTACAGCGCGCTCGCCATGGCCTTGGCCTTACCTGATGATGGACGTATTATAACCTGTGATATTAATACAGAATGGACCGACCAGGCCATATTATTTTGGCAGGAAGCCGAGCAAACACATAAAATTGATTTACGTCTTGGTCCAGCTCTCGATACGCTTCAAGCGCTTTTAGATGCCGGTGAGGCCCACACGTTTGATTTTATTTTTATTGATGCCGACAAAACCAATTATGTTGCTTATTATGAACTCGCCTTACAATTAGTCAGCCCCCATGGCGTGATTGCCATGGATAATACGCTTTGGAAAGGAGCTCTAATCAATCCCGAAGACACACGCCCCCAAACACGTGAAATTCGCCGCCTCAACGCACATATTCATGCTGACCCACGCGTTGATATTAGTTTATTGCCTCTGGCTGATGGGCTTTTTCTAATAAAACCGCGTTGAATACCGAACTCAACCTCAAAAAAAAACCTTAATGCGTATACTTTGGTCAATATTTAGTGTATAGTATCTTCTCCGTTGATACTCAATATCATCTTAAGAGGATACCGTGATGCCAATGAACGCCAAAGAATTAAAGCAGTTATACAGCATGACAACAGACGCATACAGTGAGCGTGAACCCTTCACGAATACCCGCGATAACCTAATCCAACGCATTCAGTCAGCGGCTCGTGCAAAAGCCTACCCGCTCAATGATACACACGCCGTAAAGATTGTGGATATGTATCTTGAGGCTAAACTAGGAACAGCTCAAAATTATTCATCTCATGCCGGTGCACGTTCTATTCCTAGCACATCGTCCTCTTCTGCGCGCTCATCTAGAAATACTTCGAGCTGGTGGAGCATGCCTAGTTTTAGCATGCCAAGCAGTATTAACCTTGTAAGTAATAATGTTGATAACAGCTGGAATATGGGAAATACCACAAACATTAACCAAACAAACATCAGCAGCAGCTCATCATCTAATAATACAAGCAACAAAAAAGACAAAAAATCAACATCAGCTGAAGCATATCTTATGCAAATAGGTATAATTGTCATCGGAGCTGTTCTTGCCGGGATTGCTGCGATAACACTAGCACCTCTCTGTTATGAAATTTCTAATCACATAAGCCGTATATGGAATAACGAAGGTACAGTTCAAGGCTCACTTTTACTGATGGGTGTGGCCACAAGTTATTGCTTAGCCATGTTCAGCATATATGAAATCGCAGGTGGTCTCATCATGGGCGCCATGATGGCAGCTAGTTTTGCTAATCCTGCCGCATGGGCAGCTGCTGCCATAGCTATAATCGCAGTGATTGCATTGCCTGTCTTCAATATGGTTATTCGTGAGAGCATTTATTCCGTGTTTTCATTGTTCGATAATCAAGCGTTAGTCAGTACCGACAATCGCTTTAGAATGTTAACGCAAGCAGAAGAGGACAACCTTCATCCGGATATCGATGTCGATCGCGTTAATTTTGCAACGCTATGCAAATATGACGAATTGAAACCAAGCCAAACACGTCAACGTTTCGCTTTTTTTGATTACAACACGGATGCTATGAATCGGGTACTCGGAGAAACACGTGCGATGCGACACGCAAGTCAAAGTAATAGCAACGTCCCTTTCTCGTTGTTTAAACAAGAACAACCGCCAAGAGCCACTGACGCTCCATCAGCTCCTACGGAAGCGCAGCTGCAGTCGCAAAAGCAGATACCTGTTGTCGAAGCATACCCTGTGAACCCTAACTAGGATAAAATCACACGTAAAACACGCACATCTATACTTTGCGAGACGGTGTTACATCATCGTCTCGTGGGGTGTCTGATTGTGGTGTCGCCCCAGAAAGGCGCTGAATCAACTCACTCAAAAGTTTATCTGCCGTACCTAGGTCAGTCGCGTGTAAAATACGTTGATTTAACATTTTACACTCATCATTCCGAATAACTCCCCCTTCTTTTAACGTGTCCACCATGATGGGGCATCTTTCTTTTAGGCTCATTCGCATGTCATCCAGTATAATATTCAGATCATTGATAGACTCTGCCGTTTGAAGCATAAATTTAAAATCATCATCAATATTAGGCATCTCCGTACCGATGGCTCTAATCAAGGCTTCTGATAGCTGTTGAGCGGCGTTAAACTCAGATAATGGCGTTTTTTGCATGGTATCAATCAGGTGGCTAATTGCCTCCGAGCCTATTTTGGTTTTAAGTAATTGAAGCTGCTTATTATCTACATATTCTATACGTTCTATACTTTCAGTATCCGTGACATCAGATAAAGGAGATCCGTTTGTATGCTCTCTTGTCAGTTCAGGCCTCACCAGCTGCTGTAGCGCTTGGGCCATGGCGTCAAACAAACAGTCTCCTAGACTTTTTGTTTTGTCATTGATAAACCAATGCTCGTTTTCACGATTATTTAAAGTTATTGTGGGTGCGTCAGGCGTATGTGTTCTATAGAGAGCGCCTTTCTTTACAACTTCGATGACATCGGTTCCCTCTTGATTAAACGCATAACCAATCATTTTAACATCAAGGTTGATATCGAGCATTTCGGCTAAAGCTACTGCCTCATCAGTGGTGGCCCATGCACCATGCTGACTCATCTTAGAAACATAATGTTCTATAGAAATATCATGATCCGCTTGAAAATTTGAGCGAAAAGATTCAGCCATGGGAGCAGAACTGCTAAGCAAGTGGTCAAGCGCTTTTTCACGTAGTACGCCTTCTAACTGCTCTTGAATCTGCGTTTCATCCAAAAAACCAAATATAGCTACATCGATACCCAGCTTTTCTTGAATACGGTCGTTGATAGGCATACATGAATCCTCAATTTAACCACATATAGATTGATTATAGTACAACACAAGGGTATGTGAGTTACTGTTTGCCATGTCATCGTTTTACGCTATGATGATAGGCACAAACGACAAGGAGTCTGTTTATTTATGAACAAACCATCACCTGATAATCCCTGCGGCCTCGATGGCTTTGCCTTTCTCGAATTTTCAGGCCCTGATGCTTCATGCCTTCATAAAATTTTTCATCAACAAGGCTTTACCGAACACGCCAAACATCAAACCAAACCGATTAGCCTGCTTCAGCAAGGTGATATCCAATTTCTGATTAATACAACACCGAAGAGCCAAGCCGCACGTCATGCGCAAACGCACGGCGCCGGTGCATGTGCCATGGGTTTTCGTGTTCATGATGCAAAGCATGCTTTTGATTATGCGATAGCTCACGGTGCAACAGCATTTAACGATGCCGAAGATGTGAATCATGGTCTGCCTGCTATTAAGGCCATCGGTGGTGGTGTGATTTATTTTGTTGATAAGCATCACACACCGTTTTCAAATCAATGGGTTATTACACAAAATCCAACACCAGCTCCCGCTCAAGGCCTGCTTCAGATCGATCATTTGACCCATAATGTACAACACGGCAACATGGATACGTGGGCCGCATTTTATGAGAAAATTTTTGGATTCAAAGAAATCCGATTTTTTAATATTCAAGGTCAAGTCACCGGCTTAACGAGCCGTGCACTCGGTAGCCCTTGTGGAAAAATTAAAATTCCTCTAAACGAATCCAAAGATGATCAATCTCAAATCGAAGAGTTTTTACGTGATTATCACGGTGAAGGCATTCAACACATCGCCCTCAGCACTGATAATATTTATGACACGGTGCATGGCCTACGTGAAGCAGGCCTAAATTTTTTAGATGTGCCTGATACCTACTACGAGGGCATTCATGCTCGTATTCCTTGGCACCATGAGCCGCTTGATAAACTAAAGCAAGCACGTATTTTAATCGATGGCACACCCGAGCCTGCCGGAGGATTATTACTCCAAATATTTACAGAAAATCTATTTGGACCTGTGTTTTTTGAAATTATTCAGCGTAAAGGCAACGACGGATTTGGAGAAGGTAACTTTCAAGCTTTATTTGAAGCCATTGAACGTGATCAAATCAAACGAGGAACTGTAACAACATGAAACTTGCTAGCTTAAAATCAGCCACAACACGCGACGGCGTATTATGCGTGGTTCATCAAGACCTCTCATGCGCCGTTTATGCAACGGATATTGCCCCAACGCTCCAAGCAGCCTTGGATAATTGGCGTGTTATCGCACCTCAATTAGAAGCCCTGTCAGCAGAGCTTAACGCCGATAAACTTGCAGATAAAACGTTTCAATTTGATCCAGCATTATGCGCATCTCCGCTCCCACGTGCTTACCAATGGGCAGACGGCAGTGCTTACGTTAATCATGTTGAGTTGGTACGCAAAGCGCGCGGTGCCGAATTACCCGGTAATTTTTGGACCGATCCACTGATGTACCAAGGTGGATCAGATACGTTTATTGGGCCTTGTGATCCTATTTTGGTACGTGATGAGGATTTTGGGATTGATTTTGAAGCTGAAATTGCAATTATTACCGATGATGTCCCTATGGGTGTTCCTGCCTCAGAAGCAGGGCAATATATCCGCTTATTTATGCTGGTCAACGATGTTTCGCTACGCGATCTTATACCCAACGAGCTTGCCAAAGGTTTTGGCTTTTTCCACGCCAAACCTTCCAGCAGCTTTTCTCCCGTCGCCATCACCCCGGATGAGCTTGGCGTAGCATGGGATAACGAGCGCGTGCATTTGCCTCTTTGCAGTTATTTAAATCATGCTTTTTTTGGTAAACCGAACGCAGGCATCGACATGACGTTTTCGTTTCCCCAACTGATAGAACATGCTGCCAAGACGCGTGCGCTTGCAGCGGGTACAATTATTGGATCAGGCACCGTATCAAATCTGGATAGAAGCCAAGGTTCTTCGTGTATTGCAGAAAAACGTATGCTTGAAATTTTGGAGCATGGCCAAGCAGAACATCCTTACATGCAATTTGGTGATAGCATACGTATTGAAATGCTGAATAACGAAGGCCACAATTTATTTGGGTCAATCAAACAAATGGTACAAAAAGCATGAAGCTCTATGATTATTATCGCTCGACTGCAAGCTACCGCGTGCGCATTGCGCTTAATTTAAAGCAATTAACCTATGAAACCATCCCTGTGCATTTAGTGAATCATGGTGGTGAACAACATACAGCTGATTATAAAAAAATTAATCCTCAAGGCTTAGTCCCAGCGCTCGATCTCGAAACAAACACCCAGCCTATAACCCAATCACTGGCGATTTTAGAATATTTAGAAGAAGAGCACCCCAACCCACCGCTGCTCCCCAAGGATGCATATGCTCGGACTCAGATACGTAGTTTGGCACTTTTGATTGCCACGGATATACATCCCCTGAATAATTTACGCGTGTTAAAGCAACTGCGTACACAATTTAATGCTTCCGATGATGATGTTAAATCTTGGTATCATCATTGGCTACAACTCGGATTTGATGCATTTGAAGAAAAGCTCAAACACCTGCCTCGAGATGGCACGTTCTGTTATGGTAAGCACATAAGCATGGCTGATATATGCCTCATCCCTCAAGTATATAACGCACAGCGGTTTGAGTTTTCACTTGTGAATTATCCGTTGATTCAAAAAATCGCGGATGCGTGTTTAAATATCAAAGCATTTGAAGATGCTGCACCGTCTAGATAATTACCAAACCAGCAAAATTTAAAAGCCCGTCTATACTAGTTATATATTAATTAACTAGATTGGCTAATATATGAGAATTAATCCTGAAGATATAGGCAAAGCTCAAATCAGGGCTGAACTCCGAACAAAACCTATCAGCACCGCTCAACTCACCCATCTGAAGAAAAGTTTTATCAGTAATGCGACTGCAGGCAAGGTCGAGCTTGCGCATACGGCCTTACATCTTATTCCCAAAGACGAACAGGATAAGCTGGATAAATCTGATTATTTCCGTAACCTTATCGAACAAGGAAGAACAGATATTATTGATGAAACACTCAAATATGGAACACACAAAGATCAACAACAATTGCATACGGAGTCATTGAAAATAGAAGAAAAGGAACGCATCGATCAAATATTAACGTCTATAAGTAAAGTTAAACCCAAACAAGAAAGCAGCTTACAAAGCGGTCATCTTTTTTCTTCTATGAAAAATAAATTAAATACGATGCTAGGACGAAGTACGCCAATAGCACCCGAACAACATGACTTCAGTGATGAGAGAACAAATAGCATATCAAGTGATAGTGATAGCGTGCTTCATGATAAAGACAGTGCAGCTGATGACGACATCCAAGATCAGACGGGTTTTGAAAATCGCATCTAACTTGACAAGCACTCGATTCAACTGAATAATACCGGGCCATTGTTTGTATTCATCTGCATCTTGATGTAGATGTCGTTGTAGAAGGAAAATCACACATGAACAAACGTCTGCTCGTGCAAAGCTTACTCGCAGCAACATCCCTGCTTTTTATCAGTACAACTTCGTTTGCTGAGCCCCAAAATTTAGATAACCTGAAAACTGAACTCCGCAGCTATCACGATACAGGTGCCTATGACAAAGAGCTTGCGCAGGTCGTCAAGCAAGCTGAAGCCTACATTCACGCCAAGGTCGAAGCAAATAATAAAACTGAAAAACCTGCTCGGCTTGCACTGGTGCTTGATATTGATGAAACAACGCTTTCAAATTATCAAGGCATTATTTCACGTAAGTTTTGTGATGATATGAAGCTGATAAATCGCGACATACATAAAGCCAACGCGCCAGCGATTGAGCCGATGCTTGCGTTGTATAACGATGCTAAAAAACAACACGTGGCCATATTTTTTGTTACGGGGCGCAGACCTGATGTTCAAAAATCCACAGAAAGAAACTTAAAACGTGCAGGCTACACAAGCTGGCATGGCCTCTATTTTCGACCTAAACAAGATCAAAATCAGTCTGTGATTCCCTACAAAACACAAGTTAGGGCTAACATCACACAAGGCGGCTACACAATCATCGCATCGATTGGAGATCAATCGAGCGATTTAACCGGCGGATATGCAGACAAAACATTTAAACTGCCTAACCCGTATTACTATCTACCGTAACGCTAAACACTTTCTCCCGCTCATGCGGGAGAAAAATATTTATATATAAATTTATATATAATCTACAGCCAAAATTTCATATTCCACAAGACCGCCCGGCGTATCAACAACGACAACATCATCCAACCGTTTGCCAATCAGCGCTCGGCCAATCGGTGAGGTGTATGAAATTTTGTTTTGCTTAATATTCGCTTCATCCGAACCAACAATGCGATACGTCATATCCGTTTCATCTTGAATATGATGCAATTGAACGGTCGCACCAAACACCACAGTTCCCTGGTTGGAAATCTTTGTGACATCAATCACGCGAACGTTGGATAATTTTGATTCGAGTTCTTGAATACGGCCCTCGGCAAAGCTTTGCTGCTCACGTGCCGCATGATACTCCGCATTTTCTTTTAAATCGCCATGAGCCCGTGCAACCGCAATCGCCTCAATAATTTCTGGGCGTGTTTTGGTCTTCAGTGTATTTAACTCTTCTCTGAGTGTTGCTTCGCCTTCTGGCGTCATTGGGTGCTGTTGCATAACGTTATCTCCCTTGTAAATCTTGTAATCGTGTGACCGTTTCTCGGTCTTCATATTTCATGGCTAAACATGCAGCCTCTGCACCTGATAACGTGGTGGTATAGCTCACGTTATGCTGCAGAGCACTACGACGAATGGCAAACGAATCAGCAATTGCTTGCTTGCCGTCGGTTGTATTCACAATAAAATCAATTTCATCATTTTTAACATAATCTACCACGTGAGGCCGCCCCTCCGCTACCTTCAGCACGCGACGACAGTCTAAACCAGCCGCTTGTAAAACTAAAGCAGTACCTCGTGTTGCTAAAAGCTCAAAGCCTAATGCAATCAATTGCTTAGCAATTTCACCAACCCTGGTTTTATCCATATCACGTACGGATAAAAACGCACGTCGCCGCCTTACAATGTGCGCACCCGCACCCAATTGCGCTTTTGCGAATGCTTGTCCGAACCGACGGGCAACCCCCATCACTTCACCGGTCGACTTCATCTCAGGCCCCAGTATCGAGTCCACACCTGCAAACTTAATAAACGGAAACACAGGGAGTTTCACCGCATAAAACGAAGGCCTGGGAACGTGCAAGTCCAAACCTTGGTCGCGCAAGCTTATACCAACCTTGCAACGCGCAGCAATTTTTGCCAACGGTAGTCCTGTAGCCTTTGATACAAACGGAACCGTACGTGATGCACGCGGATTGACCTCAAGCACATAGACATCATCGCCTTGAATGGCGAATTGGGTATTAATCAAGCCGCACACACCAAGCTCTCGCGCCATCATTTTTACTTGTTCCATGAGATCATGTTGAACCACAACCCCCAAGCTAAACGGCGGCAACGTACATGCCGAATCACCCGAATGTACGCCTGCTTGCTCAATGTGCTCCATCACACCACCAATGAGTACCGACTCACCATCACACACTGCGTCGACATCCACTTCGGTTGCGTCACTTAAGAATTTATCAACGAGAACAGGCGATCCCTCTAAAATATCGACCGAGTGCTTTAAATAATGCCTTAAATCTTCTTCCCGATGCACCACTTCCATGGCACGTCCGCCTAATACATATGACGGCCGAACCATTACGGGATAACCTATTTTTTCAGCGAGAACAACCGCTTCAGCCGCGTCATAAACCATCCCATTGGCAGGCTGCTGCAGGTTCAAACGCTCAACCACTTGCTGAAACCGAGATCGGTCTTCCGCTTTATCAATCGCATCGGGTGATGTGCCTAAAATTGGAACGCCATTCGCCTCAAGTGCACGTGCCAAATTTAGCGGTGTTTGACCTCCATAATGCACAATTACACCCATGGGCTTTTCAAGCTCAACAACCGCCAACACATCTTCAAGGGTCACCGGTTCAAAATAAAGCCTGTCAGAAGAGTCAAAATCAGTCGAGACCGTTTCTGGATTACAATTAAGCATGATCGTTTGGTAACCCGCTTCACGCAAGGCCATCGCCGCATGCACGCAGCAGTAATCAAATTCAATGCCTTGACCAATACGGTTAGGCCCGCCCCCTAAAATCATGACCTTTTGTTTATCTGTATCCGGACGTGACTCACATACGGTTGCGTAACACGAATACATGTACGCAGTTTCACTCGGAAACTCTGCGGCACACGAATCAATGCGTCGATATACCGGTTTAATTTTTAAATCAAGCCGATGCTTACGTACACTTGCTTCATCAGACGCTAAACATTTGGCAAGATAAGCATCTGAAAACCCACGCTGCTTTAAGCCACGCATACGCGTCGCATTCATATCCAGAAGCGCACAACCTTTGAGCGCTTCTTCTTCGCGTACCAAGCATTCTATTTGGTCTAAGAACCAGGGATCGACTAAGCTTTCTTGATGAATTTCATCCAGCGATAACCCCTGCCGGAACGCATCAGCCAGCGCCCAAAGTCTATCAGGAGTTGGCTCACGTAGATGACCACGTAACACGGCTAAGTCATCGCCCATAAAACGTGACTCAAGCCCCATATGACCCGTTTCTAAACTTCGAATCGCTTTAAGCAACGCCGACTGAAAATTAGAGCCAATCGACATGACCTCACCGACTGATTTCATCTGCGTTGATAATGTATTGGATGTTTGAGGGAATTTATCAAAATTAAAACGTGGTATTTTAACGACAACATAATCTAAACTAGGCTCAAACGAAGCCGGCGTTCGTCCACCGGTGATTTCGTTTTTAAGCTCATCCAAGGTATAGCCAACAGCAAGCAAGGCTGCCACTTTAGCAATCGGAAACCCTGTCGCTTTCGAAGCCAAAGCCGAACTTCGTGAAACACGCGGGTTCATTTCAACAACCAGCAATTTTCCATCGGCAGGATTTACAGCAAATTGGACATTCGCCCCACCGGTTTCAACACCGACCGCACGTACGACATTCAGCGCGACATCACGCATATACTGATATTCTTTATCCGTGAGTGTTTGTGCCGGTGCGACAGTAATCGAATCACCTGTGTGCACACCCATCGGATCTAAGTTTTCAATGGAGCAAATAATCAAACCTTGATCGTTTGAATCACGCACCACTTCCATTTCATATTCTTTCCACCCGATGACCGACTCATCTAAAAGCAATTCGCGTGTGGGTGATAAAGCGAGTCCTTGTATACAGATTTCTTCAAACTCTTCACGGTTATAGGCAATACCACCACCGGAGCCCCCCATCGTAAACGACGGTCGAATAATCGTTGGAAATCCAAGCTGGGCTTGCAGAGAAAGTGCTTCCTCAAGACTATGTGCAATTTCAGAGCGTGGCATGCTAAGACCAATACTGGTCATGAGCTTACGAAATTTTTCGCGATCTTCCGCTTTATCAATCGCATCACGTGTCGCACCAATCATTTCGACACCGTGCTTTTCTAAAACACCTTCACGCACTAAATCAAGTGCGCAATTGAGCGCCGTTTGACCACCCATGGTCGGGAGTAACGCATCCGGTTTCTCTTTTTCGATAACACGCGCAACTTCTTCCCAAAGCACAGGCTCGATGTACGTTGCATCGGCAAGTTCCGGATCGGTCATGATGGTTGCAGGATTCGAGTTCACTAAAATAACACGATAACCTTCCTGCTTTAAAGCGCGTACCGCTTGTGTACCCGAATAATCAAACTCGCAGGCCTGGCCAATCACAATGGGACCGGCTCCAAGAATTAAAATAGATTTAATATCTGTACGCTTTGGCATATGTATCACACAGCTTAAGTGAGGTGGCTTATTTTATCTATTTTTTCATGATGCCGATACCCCGAAAGGCTTACAAGCACTGAAAATAAATCTTATCGAGACAACCTCAGATATTGGGGCTTGCCTTATGCTGATAATCGCTGGATAATCCGCCCCATACTCTTAAAATTCAGGTAAATTATGGCAAACCAACTTCAAGAATTTGTACTGCATCACTGGGAATTATGGCTCGCGCTTTTGGCTGTATTAAGCCTGCTTCTTATCAACGAACACATCACTAAAAAAAATGGGCCGCAAGCACTTTCAACCGCTGAAGCCATTGACGCCATCAATCATCAAGATGCCATCGTGATTGATATGCGTGAAGCAACCGCATTTCAAGCCGGCCACGTGGTTGGGGCAAAAAATCATCCTGGTGAACCGTTAGGTAAACTTGAAAAATACAAAGACAAACCGCTGATTCTAGTTTGTGCGCGTGGTTTGCAATCTTCAGCCCTTGCCGTTAAATTACGTAAACAAGGATTTGCGAACGTCACGATTTTAGCGGGTGGTATCACCGCTTGGAAAACTGCAAATTTGCCTTTAACCAAAGGTAAAAAATAATTAATAAATAAATAAATAAATAAAAGGAAAACGAGCTATCATGGATAATGTAAACAACGCAGAAAATGCAACACAAGGCCAACCTGACACACAATTTGTGATTCAACGGGTTTATGTCAAAAATCTTTCGTTTGAAACAACCAACACACCGGCTATTTTTCAAGAAGAATGGACGCCTGAATTAAACCTCGACTTGAATACAGCGCACACAGCGCTTGACGACCAAGGCGCCTACGAAGTTGCTTTAACGGTAACGGCTACGGTAAAAAACAAAGATAAAACCGCGTTTCTTATCGAAGTTCAACAAGCCGGTATTTTTACGATTACAGGTGCTGAAGCCCCTCAGTTAGATCACCTCTTAGGTAGCTTTTGCCCAAGCATTCTTTTCCCTTATGCGCGTGAAGCCATTACGGCCGAAGTGGTGCGTGGAAGCTTCCCGCAATTGGTGTTGGCGCCGATTAATTTTGATGCCATCTACATGCAACAGCAGCAAGAAGCAAATCAAGCTGCCCAAAAAGAAACAACACACTAAATGATGACAAACACGACGCTGGCTATTTTAGGTGCGGGCTCTTGGGGTACCGCCGTTGCCATTCACTTGGCACAAAGTGGCCGGCGTGTGTTGTTATGGGGACGCAGCCCAGACCATGTTAACAGCATGGTCCAATCACGTGAGAATCAACGTTATCTACCCAATATAAAATTTCCAGATTCACTTATTCCTGAACCTAATCTTGATGCATGCATTCAACAAGCTGACGATATTATGATTGCGGTGCCGTCGCATGCGTTTGCTGATTTACTCACCCAACTGCCAGACCAGCTCTCAGGTCTCGCCTGGCTCACCAAAGGTATTGATCCTAAAGAACATGCGTGCTTGAGTCAGCTTATCTCAGAGCGATGGAGCAATACGTTTCCAATGGCAGCCATATCAGGCCCTTCGTTTGCTAAAGAAGTCGCTAACGGCCTACCTACAGCCTTGGTTATTGCAGGCAATGAATCCGAGTACATGCATAAGCTACGTGACGCATTACATCACAGTAACTTACGTGTTTATTTAAGCCATGATCTGATTGGTGTGCAATGTGCTGGCGCTGTTAAAAATGTTTTAGCCATTGCTTGCGGCATCAGTGACGGGCTCAAATATGGCGCAAACGCCAAAGCGGCACTCATCACACGCGGACTCGCTGAAATGGGCCGGCTCGGCATGGCGCTAGGCGCCTCTCCGGACACGTTCATGGGACTTGCGGGCTTAGGTGACTTAGTCCTTACATGCACAGATGATCAATCCAGAAATCGCCGATTTGGGCTGTTACTGGGGCAAGGCAAAGAAATTTTGGATGCCGAGCAGTCGATAGGCCAGGTGGTTGAAGGAAAATATAATGCAGCGCAAGTCTGTGCGCTTGCAAAAAAATACGCGTTAGAACTACCTATTTGCCAAGCGGTGAATGCCTTACTGCAAGGACATACAAACGCCGAACAAGCGGCTCAATCACTTTTAGCACGTCCCCCACGAGATGAAGAGGCTTGGTGGTCTCCGTAAATACACACACGGTTACGCCCCCTTTCTTTTGCTTCATAAAGTGCCTTATCAGCATAACCAACGAGCTTTTCAGCACTTAGTCCATCCCTCGCTACAGCAACCCCTGCACTGCACGTTACCGTGCGTTGAATGCCATGATGTGCCTTCTTTTTCTCCATAACACAACGCACGCGATTCGCCAACGCCCCTACATCATGCGATTTTTTATACGATGAGATCGTAATAAACTCCTCCCCACCATATCGAAATACTTTATCTCCGGCCCGTAACGTTTTCTTCAATACGTCAGAGAATGAAGATAAAACATGATCGCCTGCCTCATGACCTAATTCATCGTTTACTAATTTAAAGCCATCTAAATCATAGAGCGTACAAACCACCACATAATTTTGACGTGCAGCCTTCGGCAGCTCTGATGCAAGATACTCCCAAAGAAAACGTCGATTATAAAGCCCGGTTAACTCATCATGCACACTTTCTTCTTCAAAACGTTTTGCCACACGAAGTAACATATGACGTTGATACACCGTCTCCGTAACATCGGTAATGACCACAAACGCATAATTTTTTTGATGATACGTCACAGGATAAATAGAAACCGATTGTTGCATATAATCAATACCATCCATCGCAAACTCTTGAACAAGAGGAATGGGAATTAAATAATTATTAAGTATTTGAGAAAGCACTTGCGGGTGCTGATACGCAACAACCTGCTCAACAGCAAAATCAAAGCGTTTGGTCTTAATATTGGGAAAAAGCATCTCAAGCCGCTTTCCAAGCGCGTCCTTTCGTTCAATTTTGGTTAAAACAACAAGATGATGACTCCATTCACAGATAACGCCCTCAGCATCGACTAAAAGCATACCCAAAGGCAGCAGTTTAAAAATTTGTTCGTAAAGACTACTGTCCAAGTCATCAGTCATAATCACTTAATTCCTAGCATTTTATTCACCGCCTTTAAAATAGCGTTGATTGAGTCCAAAGACACAAACATCATCAAACGTCCTGAAAAATTACCTTTCTCAGTCGACATCACCGTAGAAAGCAGGAATACACTACTTAAATGGTCCGTCAGCAACGGATTGTCTTTACTTAAAATAGCCTTCAGGGTGCCTTCGTAATAATTAGGTACGGTCAACCCTACTTTTTTCGAAAGCATATTAGCCATGGCTGTCACGCATGAAGAAATCACAATGTTGCCAATTTCTAGCATGGCCTCTTGTTCACATGAACGTATTTCTTCTGCATTTAGATTGGGTATTTCACCCACAACGGCCTCCAATAGACGTGCGGTATAATCACGCTTAAACACGAGCACGGCATGCCCATCAAAATCACGATCCAATTTTTGGTGCACCATGCTCATAAGTGAATTATCTTGAGCTAACTGATATTCAATAAACTCTTGCTTGCCTAAGCTCTCTATCGTAGGATTATTGAGAAAAACAGGGCCATTCAATAAAACAGACAACTGCTTTGCAGCTTTGCTCATACCAATGTTACACACTTCCAGCAGCACGTCGGTTTGTTCTTTTGTTAAGTTCATGAGATTTTATCCAATAAAGATTGAACGGCCTCAGCGGTTACAGGCTTCTCAACTACATCGATAAAACCCAAGGCTTCAATCTCTTCCATCACATGATCTTGCGTGTTCGCGCTCATCAGTGCAAACGGTGCAATAACCCCTTCTTCCCGCATGAGTGCCGCAAGTTCAGGCCCGACTTTGTCAGGCATGTTATAATCAAGAATAATTAAAACAAACGCCTCTTGTTTAGCTAATTTCAAGCCCTCTTCCCAAGAACCAGCTTGGAGCAGGGTATAGCCATCATGGCCTTGAAGGCATATATTAAGCAACATGCGTGCCGTCGCACTATCATCCACCACGAGTATTTTCTTCGTCATGATTCGTCCTTTTTTTGTTGAACAAGCATTTTTAAAAACACGGCGATTTGATCAAGATCCACCTCGTCATCCACCACGCCCATTTTTTTTGCTGCATGGGTCATCCCTGCAACCACACATGTAGCTTCTGATTGAACAAAGGTGTAACAACCCACCTCTTTCATCGCCGCTAAGCCATCAACACCATCCGATCCCATACCGGTTAAAAGTCCAGCCATGCATTCACCAGGATACGCCACAGCCAACGAAGAGAAAAGCGCAGCAATGGCCGGCTTAAAATACCCCATCGGCGGTTCATCTTTTAAAATAGCACGTGGTTGCACACCTTGCTGCACCATCAGATGGTAATTATCCGGCGCAAAATAAAGCGTTCCCGGAAGAAGTGCTTCTTGATGGCTTGCTATTTTTAATGTCAACGTCGTTCTTTTTTGAAGCCACTGAACAAGCCCTTCTAAAAATCCATTTGAAATATGAAGTACGGCGACAATTGGCGCAGGAAACGTTCTATCTAATGATGACACAATGGTTGTCAAAGCTTCCGGCCCCCCGGTCGACACACCTAAGCCTAATATTTTAACCGGCTGCACGAGTGCTTTTTTCACAAGACTGGTTTTATTTTCTCGCTTATGTCGCGGAACAAGACGCACGTCAGATAACATGCGTATTTGTTCTAAAAACGCCTGCTGTTTCATATCAAAATCATCGGTCATGACACCGGTAAATTTTGGCAAGGCTGCCAAAGCACCCATTAAAAGTGCTTTATACGTGCTTTGCATTTGCTCTGACGACACCAATGAACTAAGAATAATGACTGGCGTTGGGCATGTTTCCATAATTTTCTGGGTGGCTTCGAAACCATTCATTTTTGGCATCATGATATCCATAATAACCACATTCGGTTTGAGTTGTTGCGTCATCATCACAGCCTGCTCACCATCTTCGGCACAGCCTATCACTGAAATATCCGCGGTATCATCAAAGATTACACGTAACAATGCCGTCATGGTTTTAGAATCATCAACAATCAAGACGCTAATTTTTTTCATAATAAATCCGCCACCAGATTGATTAACGTTCGGGTATCAAATTCTTTTTTAACTAAATATGCGCTTGCCCCGACCTCTAAGCCTCGTTGCTTGTCTTCTGTGGACTCTCGTGAAGAAACAATAATAACCGGCAGGTGCTTCAATTTCTCATCGGTTTTAATCACCTGCGTTAACTCAAAACCATCCATACGAGGCATTTCGATATCCGTCACCACACAGTCAACGGGGTGGTCTTGTAATAATTCCCAAGCCTTTGCGCCGTCCTCTGCTGTCATGGTTTCATACCCTGCTGCACGTAATGCATTCACGGCAAGCGTTCGCGTGGTTAACGCATCATCCACAATCAATACATGTGTTACTGCTGCAGCAGAAGCCTTGGGTAAAACCTCTGAATTCTCCTGAAACATACGTGCTGAACCTAATGCTGACGATGACTTTTCAACCAAAAAATCAGTATTTAAAACAAAAACCAATTCACCCCGCTCAATCAATGTGACACCACTCAAATAGTTTAATTGATTCAATGGAAAAGGAAGGGGCTTAACCACAACATCATGCTCTTCAATCACTTCATCCACGAGGATCATGATGCGTGTTTGATGATGCCCCAACAAGATACCCTCATACCGTTTAGTACGATCCAACTGCTGCACGCCAAGCCCTAACAGCTCGGACAAACTGCACACGGCAATAGGGGTCTTATTAATAACAACCGTCCATTGGTTATCAATGCGTTTTAATGCTTCATGCCGCACCTCGTGCAAAGCATGAATGGATACCGTGGGTAACATAAAAATCGAAGACTGTGAGCGAACAAACAAGCCTCGTGCACTGGCAAGCGCGAGTGGAAGCGTTAACGTAAAACGACAACCTTCACCCCATGTACTATCAATTTCAATTGTACCTCGTACGCGTTGAATATCATTCCATACCGCATCAAGACCCACACCTCTCCCGGATAACTCCGACACCTGATCGGCGGTGGATAACCCCGCATGAAAAACGAGCGTTAATGCTTCTGCCTCACTCATATTTTCGAGTTTTTCTTTTGTGTACAGTTGTTTTTCTAAGGCGCGTCGCTTAAGTTTCGCAACATCAATGCCTTGCCCATCATCCGACAAGGTGAGTTTCATTTCTCCAGCACTGCTACTCACGTGAATCAACAATTTTGCAGGTAATGGTTTGTTATGTTTTTTTCTTACAGCCACGTCTTCGACACCATGAGCAACAGCGTTTCGAATTAAATGCTGCAACGGTGCTTTTAAAACCTCTAAAATAGATTTATCTACTTCCACACCTTCACCTTGAATAACAAGTTCAACCTCTTTGCCCTCATGCTCAGCTATTTCTCGAACAGTGCGTTTCAAAGGTAATAAAAGATGCTCAATGGCCACAAGCTGCATCATGCGCCCTTCTTGTTGCAGGACAAACAAATCTCGAGCAAACGCTCCTGCAAAATTATCTGAATCCTGTAACACCTCTTGCGCTTGTTTTTTTACTAACGATAAGGCGTCACATCCTTCCACGTTGAGTTGACTCACATGCGATAATACGCTCTGTGTTTTTTTAACCCAATTGGATAAAAGCAATTGAAAAATAATGAGCTCATCAATCTTGGCATTAACACGTGCCACACGACGTGTGGGCACTTTAATCATCTCATCTTGCTCCGAATTTGCTCTTGATTTTTGAGTCGACTCAAACATTTGGATCATCTCATCAGCAAGTTTTAAACATGTATCGATCGCTGATTTTTCGGGTTTTTTAATATCGTCACGCCAGGCATTAAAAATATCTTCCAGTTGATGAGCGATGCTTGCAAGTTCATCCATCGCGACACTTTTAGCTGATCCTTTTAAATTATGTGAAATACGAAAAAGTGTTTCTAACTCACCGTCTATTTTTTTCTTTTCTTGCAATCCCTCTAAGCTTATTAATGTATCCACCATGATTTGATGCTGCTCAAGAAGCTCACCTTTAAAGGTTTCGAGTAACATCTGGTAAAGCTTAGGATCCATAGGCATCGTATTAAACCTCATCCGCTTCGTCATTGGCTTGATATTTCTTTGCACTTTCTTTTAAAACAGCAGCAACGGTGTTTAAGCGTACAATGGCTTGCTTTGTTTCTTCGGTGGCGTTACTAAATTCTGTCGTGACTTTATCAATTTCACGAATACTTGTAAGTACCTGCTCAATGCCAACCGATTCTTCTCGTACAGCAGCCACAATTTGTTGAGTCGCAACCGACGCTTCTTCAATAACATCGGCTAATGTATTAATAATATCACCGGCTTCTTCTGCCTGAGTCAAATTATCATCCACGCTTTTTGTGCCATCTTCCGCAACCATGACCGCATGCTCTGCTGTTTTCATCACATCTTGTAATATCGCCTGCACTTTTTCCGTTGCCTTCTGTGAGCGATTAGCTAAATCTTTCACCTCATCCGCAACCACAGCAAAGCCTTTGCCTGATTCACCAGCTTTGGCCGCCTCAATCGACGCATTCAACGCCAACATTTTAGATTGCATCGCAATGTCCGAAACAGCTTCGGTAATTTCACCGACTTTTTGTGTTTTATCACTTAACCCTAAAATCGTTTCTGAAATTTGAAGCATTTTTTTCTGTAATTGATTCATCGCCCCAAGTACTTTATTGATCACTTCTTTTCCGCGCTCCCCTTCGGTTGAGTTGTTTTTTGCTGAGTCCCCTAATTGCGTTGCCTTGTCTAAGGTTTTTTGGGAGGTTTGCGTGATTTCTTCAACAATACTACCAATTTCCGTCACGGCAGTTGCCTGCTCCATCGCACTGCTTGCTTGTGATGTTGCTGATTGATTGAGTTGCTCCATGGATACCGAAATATCGTCACTCACTGTAATAATATTGGCTGTAATTTCATAGAGCCCCTTCCTGCGTTCTTGTAAGCCCTCCTCCGCTTTCTTCTTTCCCGTGACATCCACTGCAAATTTAATAACTTTACATGGCTTACCGCTTAAATCTAAAATGGGATTATATGAGCCCTGAATCCATACCATATTTCCATCTTTACTAAGGCATTTATACTCACCTGCCTCAGATTCACCACGGTTTAATTTATCCCAAAAGAGCGTGTACTCGGCACTGGTTTTATACACAGGCTCTACAAACATGCCATGATGATGGCCTTTAATCTCATCTAAGCGATACCCCATCAAATCAAGAAAGTTATTATTGGCATCCAAAATAGTGCCATCCAGAGCAAACTCAATCACCGCCTGTGAGTGATTAATCGCATCGAGCTTGCTTTTTATATTGAAATAATCTTGCTTAACTTGCTTACTTGTAAATATATTCGATAAAAAATGCATGATCTTATTTTTTTCTTGATGATTCGTGTTCATCTTAATACCTCATTAGGTTTCGCTGAAAGATAAATGGTTCATATGCTCTAACATCGCTTGATCATCAATAACGGTAATATCCGACAGACAAACACCTAAAATATAAGCGTTCGTTTCTTCTTTTTTTCCTGGTCTCGTCGCAATTTCAGATACATCCAATTGCATATGTCCAATGACAGACTTAACCGACAACGCATAACCATGCGCGCCGTCCTGCAATAAAATAAGATGATCAGGCTCCTGAATCTTCTGAGCGCTAAAATGATTCTTGAATGAAATATGAAGAAATTTCTCCATATCAATCACCGGCCAAACACGTGCATTATGGTAAGTCACACCACTAAAAAATGAGGCGATACCCGGTAAACGGGTGAGCGATGTAAGCGTACAAACGCGTTCTATCTTATCGTAGGCAATGGCATATTTTTCTTCGTCACCTAGGCAAAACACTAAGAAAGATGTCGTCTGCTTTTGACTATCATGATTCGTTAAGTTTTTTGCTAGTTCGGACGCACGCGCTTTTAAAACTTTTTGAAACGCCTCCCCCTCTAAACCGTGATAAGCCATCATAAACACCCCAAATAATGTTTCAACTCACCGTCAATCACATCAAGAAAATCACCGATATTGCCATCATAGCCAATCACCGGTGTATCTTTATTCTGCTGCTCTGCCGATGTTTTTGCTTGGTTTAAGTGCTTCAATCCTTGCTGGACCAAACCTTGACTCAAGTACAGCATGGCAAGATGATAATGCGCTTCTACAAACGTTTGCTTTAAATAAATCGCTTTGATTAACGCAGCCTCGGCTTTATTCGCATCATCAGCCATGAACACTAACGCCAACAACACATAGGCCGTTGCATCCATTGCATCTTTTTTGATGGCCAACTCTAAAGCATTTTGAGCGGTTGATAACTCCCCAAGCGCAATTAAAGCTTCCCCTTTATATCTGTATAGCAAAGATGACGCATTAAAGCTTGTCATTAACCCATTTATTTGATCTAAAGCTTGTTCAAATTGTTTGGTTTTAAGTGATTTTTGAACCGATTGAATATCGTCAATACGCTGCTTTTGCCGAGCTAAATAAGATTGTTCTTGAGGTTTTTGTTTGATAATGCATGTTGATGGATGCGGATTGATTTGATCATAGTAAGTTACGCCCTGTTCAAGATGAAGAAAAAAATTATGCTTTCGATAATGTACAAAATCCGATGGCCCTAGCAATAAAATACCTGTTGGATTTAATTTCGACTCAAAGCCTGCAAGTGCTTGCTCGATGATGGCTTGATCTAAATAAATAAATACATTGCGACACAAAATAAAATCGAAAGATTCGGGTGAAACAGGCGGCTCAATAACGTTGCCATAACAAAACGTTGCCATCTTCTTAATCGACGGCTTCAATTGAAATTGACCGTGATGTTCATCAAAATATTTATTTTTTCTCAAGTCATCTGTCGCACGTAACGCAAATTTTGAATAACACGCGCGCTCTGCGTGACCTAAGGCTTTATGATTAATATCCGTTCCTATCAGCTGCACCTCCCACGATTGAATATCCGGGATCAACTCATCGAGTAATATCGCCAAAGAGTACAGCTCCTGACCTTGCGAACAACCAGCACTCCATAGGCTAATTTTTTTATTATTGTCTTCTCTTTTTTTCTTGATAAGCGTAGGCAGCATATGATGCGCTAAATACACAAACAGTGATTGATCTCTAAAAAAATAACTTTCTTGAATCGTGAGTAAATCCACCATATCTTGACGTATAGGCGAATCACTTAGATGAAGCTCAGCAAAACATTGGTTAAAATCTGACGATTGTTTTGTTAAATAATGATCAAAACCTAACACGAAGCTTTTTTTTTGATGATCGTGTAGCACTAAGCCATACGTTATGTGCGCCCATGTTAGTAGCTTGTCGATCTCTTCTTTAATCATAAGCTTTCACGCATACTTGGGTTATTAGCATGGTTTAGTTGACTAAAATCGATAAGTTTATCTAATTGAATGACCCACATCGTTTCATGTTCCGATGAATAGGCACCGTGAACAAACGCGGGCAAATCAGCCAACTTTGGCTTTTGAATTTTGTTGGATGGCACATCAATCACGTCGGTTACACCCGCAACCAACAATCCCATCAGTGAATCATCACATTGACATAAAACAAGCGGTGTATCCAGCGTATATTCCGGTAGCTCGTCACCCAACCAAGCTCCCAAAGAATATACCGGTACATGAGCACCATGATAATTTAAGATTCCCTCAAATCCTTTTGCTTCACTGGGAACTTGCTGTAAGGCAGGCAATCTCAACACCAGCTGAACCTGATGTAGAGGCATCAGAATACATTGGTCATGCATATACAACTTGAGGTATTGTGTTGAACTTTTTGATGGTTCCATAACATTCTCTCAAAACATTCGACTACACCATACGTTAAGTATAGGCGAAATGAGATACTCTGCTTTTTTGAGTGAATGTACGGTTTAAAGCGCGTCGAAGGTTAAATAGACGGCAATGCGTCTTCGGTCACCTGAAACTTACGATGGTAGCGCTCAAGGCTTGTTTCTGACCATGGGTTGCGCTCATCATCCAGTAAATGCGTATCTAAGCCTTCGCTGAGTTGTTTGGCCGTATCCATCATAATAGAGAAACGCTCTAAATCGATACCTGCATTGTCCGAAGTTTCCATAAACATACACAAGCCATGAACACTGAGAGCGCCCATATTTTGTAAATCAAACGTACCATCTGCTGTTGCCGTGGCAAGACTGCAAATAACAGGTCCTTGCCCATTAGCAAACTGATGCCGATGAAATAATTGCCCCTCGCCAAAACGCAAACCTGTCGCAAGAATCGTTTGAAGAAGCTCGTACCCCATAAGTTTACGTTTTTCTTTTGCCAAAAGAAAAACCATCAATAACGTAGGAGATCCAGCTATAGGTTTAATTTCAGATGCTGCTGCTTCGGTTAATTCTAAAATGAGATCTGCTTGAACCTCAGGTTCAGACTTGATTTTTCGAACCGCAATGATGTCATCTGAAAACTCAGGGGAAGCACTTGGCGTTAATGCGGGTTCGAAGCGTCGAGGCCTAGGTGCCGCGGCTCGCCGCTTCATTTGAATCATACGAACAATAGCGAACACAACGCCTGCTAATAATAAGACGTTGAGCATGACACTCCAATTTGTCATAAATAAATTTCCTTGTTCAAAAATAAAAGCTCAAATTTAATCACGTCAACTACGCCATGGCAGTTCGTGGTACGTAACTTTTAATTTGCTCGGAAAATTGACGTAAAACGTCTACGCCTGATTCTTCCGCCTGCCGACACCACGCTTGTAAAGCTTCGATTAATTCTTTTTGAGAGGTGGCGGTTCTTAACCAAATATCCTGCAACGACTGTCGATAAGCATACACCATTCGGAGCCGTTCGTAACGCTCCAGTAACGCCTCTAACCGAGACGTTGATCGCGGCGAAAGCAAGCCTTCACGTCGTCGTAGCAACATACCCGCACGTTGAAGCAATGCTTTATCATCTTTATTCATCATGCGTTGACGTTTTTCATGTTTTAAACTCGGACGAACAACACGTTTATAATAGTGTGCCATCACTTGAAATCGATTACCCACAACCGCTCGTACCGTGTCTAAATCAACCTGAATTTTTTGCTTATCACGTGCTAAACGCGGCGGTAGTTTTTTCACTTTCGCCAAGCCCAGCAACGATAAACAGCGGATATAGAACCAACCGATATCAAACTCCCACCAATTTACAGAAAACTTGGCTGATGAGGCAAATGTATGATGATTATTATGCAGCTCTTCGCCACCTATCCAAAAAGCCCAAGGAATAATATTGGTGGATGCATCTTCGGTCTCAAAATTACGATATCCCCAGAAATGACCGATACCGTTAATCACACCGGCAGCCCAAAGTGGAATCCAAAGCATTTGAAGTGCCCAAATGCTGATGCCAGGAATACCAAACAGTAAGGCATCGATAAACAATAAAATAACAATGCCTGTTCCGCAAAATCGCTTGTAAATATTTCGCTCGAGCCAATCATCAGGCGCCCCATGCGAGTATTTTTCTACAAGAGCCTTATCTTTTGATGCAGCGCGATACAAATCAACGCCTTCCCACAGTACTTTCTTAATGCCCATAACAACAGGACTATGTGGATCCCCTTCTTTCTCTGTAGCCGCATGATGTTTGCGATGAATAGCGACCCATTCAGATGTCACCATACCGGTGGTAAGCCATAACCAAAAACGAAAAAAGTGACTCACAATAGGATGCAAGGTTAATGCGCGATGCGCCTGACAGCGATGTAAATAAATCGTCACACCTGCAATCGTGATTTGTGTAACAATCAGTGCCGCTATAATATTACCCCAAAGCGACAAGTTTAAAAGACCAAACATCTGCAATCTCCTATATTAATTCAGATAACAACTGATGATACTAATACATAAAACATACATTATACACGGTTTCTTTGCATCCATATCCATTCTAGAGGATAATTCTAAATTAAGTCTCTTTTTAGGATAATTTTATGCCTCCTTCAATGAAACAATTTTTGCAACAACTCCCTCCTTTTATTCTAATTGGAATATCCATTGCTTTAGGCGTTGGGATTTTTATTGTATTTTCCTATGTATTAATTTGGGGAATTCTCATCGGAGCTATTCTATGGGGTGCGAACTTACTTATAGATTATTTAAGAGCGGCCAATATTATACCAAATAAAATTAAAACATCATCATCATCATCATCATCATCATCATCATCATCATCTAAGGGACGTATTATCGATCATGACAAAAATTAACCGCCCAAATAAAACAAACAAAGCTGGATTTTTTCGTACCTTATGGGTTGCTTTTGCTTCGCTTTATTATATTTTCGCCACCTGTTCACGTGCGGTACTTCGCAGCTACTTCGGTAAAACTACACGTGCTTGGGTCGATGCACGCATGCAACTCTGGGCAAAACAAACGCTCAGTCTTTGGAATATATCTTGCACGGTGCATAATCCTAAAAACATACATCCAAAACCAGGTCAACCGACCATTATCATGTGTAACCACAGCAGTCTTTTTGATATCCCGCTCACGTATCATGCCTTTCCTAAAACATCGCTGCGCATGCTGGCTAAAAAAGAAATGTCTCAATACCCTATTATGGGGCGTGGTATGCGCGCATCTGAATTCCCATTTGTTGACCGCAAAAATCGACGTCAGGCGATTAAAGATCTTGAATACATACACGGCCTCTTAGAAAGCGGTATTGTGATGTGGATTGCCCCCGAAGGCACACGTGCCATGGATGGACGGGTTGGTCCATTTAAAAAAGGCGGGTTTATTACAGCAATTCAAACCAAAGCGACGATTATACCGATCGGTGTGCGTGGCGCGTTTGATATCATTCCAGCAAAAACGTATGATTTTTATTTAAATAAAAGCGGCGAAGTTCATATTGGTGAACCGATTGATGCCTCGCAATTTAGTTTGGAAAACAAAGAAGAGCTGATTGAATTAACACGCAATAGCATCAAAAAACTTGCCGGTGATGACAAGCCCTAGTTTGACGCCTTGAGCGCATCAATCACAGCGGGTGGTACAAACTGCGACACGTCACCACCCAACGCAGAAATTTCACGTACGAGCGTTGATGAGATAAACATACACTCTTCTGCCGGCGTTAAAAACAGTGTCTCAATCTGTTTATCAAGTTTTCTATTCATGCCTGCTAATTGAAACTCATATTCAAAATCAGAGGCAGCTCGTAAGCCACGAATAATCACCTGGGCATCTTGTTCACGTACAAAATCGATTAAAAGCTGACTAAACCCTAATACGCGTACACCGGGTAAATGCTCAACAGCGCGTTCAACGCATGCGATGCGTTTTTCAAGTGAAAAAAAAGGATGTTTAGGCTGACTGTTCGCAACGGCAACCACCAAACTAGGAAAAAGCTTGGCAGCTCGCGTGATTAAATCAACATGGCCGTTGGTAATCGGATCAAAAGTTCCCGGGTAGATAGCTTTCGTCATGATAAATTAGATGGATTGAACCTAAACAAAGTCTAGCGTATTGTTAATAGAAAGTAACTAACTCAACACGGCATGTGCATATGATAAATTGGAAATCGTTCGTGCTAGCTCTTAGTTTTATTTGTGTAACCGGCTGTGCGCCACCCAAAGCGCCGGATACAGCATTCAAATCTTCTGAGCCAACCCAAGCCTCCAAAGCACATAAAAAACGCACCGCTCAACAGGTATCGTCTTGGACCATCATCGGTGCGATTGCGGCTAAAAATAAAACCGAAGCTTGGACAGCCTCAATCAACTGGAAGCAAAACGGCCCGGACAATTATCAAATTCGTCTTTTTGGGCCACTTGGTGGTGGTAGCATGATGATTGAGAAGAAGCATGGTATTGTGACTTATCAAAATGCCGAGAAACGCACAAAATCACATAACGCGGATGATTTAATGTATCAGCAAACCGGCATTCGCATACCTATTCAAAATTTGTATTACTGGATTAGAGGTTTACCTGCGCCCGGTACGGTTCAATCAGCTCAATATGAGCAAGATGATCAAACCAAGCATTTAAGTGAATTAAAACAAGCGGGATATACCGTCAAGTATTTAAATTACACAACTAATGAAGATCTTAGCCTACCTTCGAAAATTCAGGTGCAAGGTCCTAAAGGAAACCTAAAAATCATCATAAAACGTTGGAAAACCCATTGACAAGCGCATGATATACCGGCAAAATACTCGAAAATTTGCAGCGTCATGTTGCAATGCAAGTTCAGGGAATGAACAACGATATAATTGGGGTGTCGCCAAGTGGTTAAGGCACAGGGTTTTGATCCCTGCATACCTAGGTTCGACTCCTAGCACCCCAGCCAATCTCTTCTTACCCACTAAACCTGAAGGCGCTTCACATGTCTAACATGATGATTTTTACTGGAAATGCCACACCCGAACTTGCTCTACATGTCTCATCCCACTTAAATATTCCGCTAGGAAAAGCAACCATCAGTACATTCAGTGATGGTGAAACCATGGTAGAAATTCTTGAGAACGTGCGAGGAAAAGATGTTTTTATTATTCAATCAACCTCGGCGCCTGCAAACGATCACCTGATGGAACTGCTGACCATGGCCGATGCGCTTAGGCGTTCGTCTGCCGGTCGTATCACGGCTGTCATTCCTTATTTTGGCTATGCAAGACAAGACAGACGCGTTCGCTCAGCACGCGTTGCAATCACTGCAAAAATTGTTGCTGATATGCTTGAGACGGTCGGTATTTCTCGAATTCTTACTGTCGATTTACATGCAGATCAAATCCAAGGCTTTTTTTATATTCCTGTTGATAACTTATATACAACACCGGTTTTAATCACTGATATTAAAGCACAAAAACTCGATAACATCATGGTTGTTTCGCCTGATGTAGGTGGTGTGGTTCGAGCACGAGCTATCGCAAAAAAATTAGATGACGCAGAGCTTTGCATTATTGATAAACGCCGAAGTGGACCGAATAAGTCCGAGGTTATGCACTTGATTGGCGATCCATCCGGCCGGAATTGCATAATTATCGATGACATCGTAGATACAGCAGGAACACTCTGTTCTGCTGCTGCAGAGCTTAAAAAATCAGGCGCAAAAAGTGTAACAGCCTATATCACTCACCCTGTTTTGTCCGGAGCAGCTATCGAAAACATCAATCATTCTTCATTGGATGAGATTGTTGTCACAGATACCATTGCGGGTTCAGAAGCAACGGTTGCTTGCACTAAAATTAGAGTCGTAAGTCTTGCTACGATGCTCGCCCAAGCCATTAAGCGCGTGAATATCGAGGAATCTGTAAGCTCAATGTTTAATGAATAATAAATAAATTTCATTTTATTTAAATCAAAATTAAAAAAAAGAGCTTCTAATAGAAGCTCTTTTTTTAACAGCAATAGATTAATCGCGCGTTCCAACGTATTTATCATCAAAATAACGACGAAGTTTTGTTCGCAATGTTCCTCGGCTAATACCTAGCATAAGAGCAGCACGTGATTGATTGTATTTGCAATGCTCCATAACAGCACGAAATAAAGGTGTTTCTACTTCTTCCAGTACAAACTGATATAAATCAACAGGATCTTCGCCTCTCAACTCAGAAAAATATTGCTGAACTGATTGGGTAACACTTGAAGCCAGAGAGACAGAGATCTCTTGGTTTTCATTAGTAATACTAGTCATGCTATGTAACTCCTTCGTTTTCTTTTCAAAGATAATTGTCAATCATCAACGTCATGAACGACCCACAGGGTTTTAAAAATTTAGCATCCCCGAATTAAATGGATGCCCATTCACCAACAAACGCCCAGCGGAAAGCTTCAGATCCAGAACATAATCACGCTCTTTGGCCTCAAATGCCCCCGCTTGAATCAAGCCAGCCAAAGTCTGATCTGCCTGATGGATTGCTTGTTGATCTAGGTTAACCGGTGCTGCATTCGCTGCGTCTGGTTCTTCTGTAACAGGTGAATCGGCATTCATTGATGCCATCAATAATTTTTGTTTATAGGAGCGTACAAATAATGATTTCACAAAGACAGCAGGCATTTTTAATTGCCCCGCACCTTCCACTCGTGGAAGCATTTGAAGAGGTGCATCGGCTTCTTTTTCAGGAAAAGCAATACGTAAAGAGGCGTCCATCAATCCATCAGGTAATTTAATTTTAAGCGTCTTAATTTCAAAAACAGCACCTTTACTTAATAACTGAGGAACATCGGGCAACAACGATAAGAGCGCTTGTTGCGCTTCAGCCCGATTTAAACTCGCCTGTTGTAATTGTTGCGCTCGGTCATTTAAGTCAGCTAAAACTTCGGCATTTAAATGATGAACTGATAGATCAAGTTCGGCAGGACCGTATGTTTTTTTATGCATCATGAATGTTTTAAATGAAACATGAATCTGTGATGCAAAAAGAGCGTTATCAACCTCACTGTTTGAAGTGACCTCAACCTGTTTGATGTTTAGTTTTGCGTTGTCTTGATCGGTCAGTTGAAGCATTGGTAAATGAACTTGAGCTTTTCCTAAATAAAGTCCATTTTTGGCCTGATGCACATCATAAGAACTCGTCAGGTGCTCAAGAACTAGTTGAAGCTGCTTACCCATCACGTGTAAACCATCAATCGTAATATCACCTTGCATATCTTCACGTGTAGGTGAAAACACAAACGAGCTGTTCATGCCACGCCATTCAACATGGTTTGCTTGATCGTCTTTAGAAAATAATTTAAATGCTGGAAGCTCTACTTCAAGCTGAGTTTTATTGAGGTAGGAAATATACGCATGAAGCATTAATCGCGGTGGTGTTGATTGCGAAGTAAATGTTTCATGAAATTCGTTCAGATAAGCCTCAGGTAAATCTAATTCGCCACGAGCTAGACCTAAACCCAAACGTAGGTGACCATGGTCAAACATCATAGGGCCATGGTAAATCGTAAATGGCATATCAAAAATATAGCTTTTGGGTGGAACGACGAGTGAGCGCCCATTTTCTTGATGGATAATTTTTTCAGGTGTTTGTATTTGCCATGTTAATGTAGCGTCTGACTTCAGTAAACCACGATGATATTCGGTTAATTCAACAGAAAGAAGATTAGCTTGGTTAAACGTACCGACATTCTTTTTTAAGGTATTTTCGGTCACAAGCCCCGTAATAAAGTAGCCACCAAGAACAATCACAACCAACAAAACTAGCACACTTACGATTCGTTTCATCTCTCTCTCCGTATTTATCTTCATGTTCGAAAACACACGCGTTTGGACCATGAGATAATCAGCCTACCATTAGAACATGAGATGGCCTTAGTGAGAAGCCTTAAACTTCACTTTTCAAGGGGTTACAATAAGTTTCTTTTAACATTAGCGCTAAGGCAAGAGCAATTAACGAGCAAGCCGGCAATATTTTTAAACCAAACTGAAAATCTGATAATAAAATATGCTCCACGTTATACGCTTGTGCCCCTGCAATATGATCGACTAATTTTCCTACAACGGGCTGTAAAACTGCGCCCACTAATATAGAAGCCATATTAGTAAAAGCAATTGCCGTTCCAATCACCACACGTTGATGCAACTCGGTAGAAAGCGCATAAGCAATTGCAACGCCAGTGTTCGTAAAGCCTAATAAAAAACACAATACATAAAGCTTGGCTTGATCAAGGCTGGGGTAAAATATAATTAACGAGGATAAAATAAAACCACAGATAGCTGAAGCAATCATGATCGGTTTACGACGCCCCATTCTATCCGACAACCAACCCGACAAAGGGCCACCAATACTCCAACCAATAAAAATAAGACCGATAGAAAATGCTGCGGCATGCGCATGAAGCCCACGACCGTACTCTAAATAAGCCGCCCCCAACGATTCACCAATCACGGCCGTTGGTCCAAATAAAAAACCTGCGTACAAAGCATTAATCCATGTTTGTTTACTTGAGAGTACGGTTCGAACCCCGGAAAAAAGACTTAACGTATCCTCCTGCTTAGCCTTAAATTCACATGCTTGCTTCATGGGTTTGTCACGCACATATTGGTAGAGCAAGGCTGCTAACAAAATAAAAAGAGATGCAATCACGAGCATGCTATGACGCCATCCAATATGATCAACTAAAAAAGACACAGGCGCTTGCCCTGTTGCAGCGCCAAGCATGCCTAGCGCCTGCGTTAAACCTGCAAGTAATCCCAACATATGAGGAGGAAACCATGAGGTAGCCAGACGCAAAGCGGAAATCATTGCAAAGGCAGCGCTTAGGCCAATCACCATTCGCCCAACAGATGCGATGCCCAAGCTATCAGCAAGACCAAAAACACAGCATCCAAAAGCAGTAAGCAACGACATCATCGTCAGAAGCCAGCGAATACTGACCCGGTCAACCATGAGGCCTACAGGGATCTGCATCAGAACATAAGGCACATAAAACGATGCGGTCAAAATTCCAAACTGCGCTTCGTTCATTCCAAAATCAAGCTGTAAATACCGATGCATCACGCTTGGCGTAACACGTGCCATATAATCAAAAAAATAAAACGCCGCAGCCAAACCCCAAATTAACCAAGCAGAGCCAAGTTTTGGTTGAGAACTACCCTGACTTATCACTGAGCTTGAACTAATACGCATACACCCACTGTTTATTCAGATATCAAAAGTGGGTATAGACTGCTCGATTTACTTGCAAAAGGCAAGCTCTCCGAATAAATTCGACATAGAAAATATAGATAATATAGATAATATAGATAATATAGATAATACAGATAATATAGATAACATATCATCAGGCTCATTTCCGAAAGAAGAAATTTCACTCTGTCGATATTTTGATACTTATTTGAATAGGCTTTCATTTAGCGCATCAATTATCAGGCCCCAAAAGATCGCTCCTCCGCCTCGCCTTCAGGATCTTGTTGCGATGCGGCGTATCCGGCAACTCCAGCCACCAATAAACAAGCACCTGCAATAGCCAACCCAGGGACAGGAAGCAATAATCCGACTACAAGCATAGCACCTCCAGTTACTGCAGCTATGCCGCTTAGGATTTTAAAACAAAGATTCCAATCAATATTTTCAAAAAAATTCTGTGTACTATCATATTTTCTTGTTCTTTCTGAGTACTTTTCTTCCAGCGTTGCTTGCGTTACGGCAAGATCAGAAATTCGAGCTAGGTTCTCCTTAAATTTGTTCTGAACTGAATGCGGACAAAAATACTGCTTACTTATCAAACTTAGTGCGCCTTTACATTTTAATAGCTTGTCATCAAGCTCAACTGTGTCCGCTTCAATCAACGTAGTAATCCTATCGAACGACTCAAATTTGGCTTCCTCATAAAATGCTTTATCATGTTGATATTTACGATCCGGTAAATAATAGTTTGATGCACCACCGGCAAGTTCATAGGCTATGTCTATTTTTTGGCAACAAATATCCCAGGTTATCTCTTGTTTGAATAAGGCTAACGATAAGGTTTTAAGTGTTTGTTTAAACTCAAATGCTGCCACCATTGATTCGAGCGCTTTCGTTGCACGCTGCGTCTCTATCCCTTCACCCAGTAATTGCTCCACCATTATCTTATCATCTTGCATCGCAGCTTTTTGAAGTGCCATTTCTTCTAATAGCTTTACCCCTTGATTTAGCTGAGTAATTATAGGCGCGTATCCAGATACAAGTTCTTTTACCTCCGTTATGCCTTCTTCTTTATGCTCACTTAAATAACGCTGAAATGCTTCATATCCTGCGTAATCCATATTGTACATGTACGGATTTGACGAACCATGATACTTATCGTCAAGTTCTTGTCTTTTCGCAACATAATCAGGCCACGGCATCTTTTCTAATATTAACAAACTATCCTCTGTCATAAAATCAATCAAATTTATCCTGTGTTGTATTGATTTCATCGCTCGACTCGGATCACAACCATCATGAACTAAAGACGATACCACATCATAATAACCCTCTATTGCTCTAGATTCTATCTCATTAAATATCAATGGGTTACTCGGAAAACTCCTGTTTTTTCCCTCAACATTCATGATTTGACGATCATTTTTAACACCTTTCTGAATGTTCTTTAAATTCACTGGGTCGTTAAATTCAGCTTCATTCAAACGAAATGTATTTGGGTGTCCATCAGGTGACGTATGAAATTCCAGTAATTTTTTAACTTGGTTAAATGATAATGACAGCATATCTGCTGGTGTTTCGCCATCATTATTACGTATAGATTGAGACGCACCGTGCTTTTCTAGTAATTGTATAGCATCAAAGTCTCGTCTGATGTAAGCAATATGCAGTGCCGTATTACCTTTCGTCGGCTCTTGATAATTAACTTCTTTATCTGCCCCCAAACTCAATAATTTTTCTGTTAATTGAAGATTCCCAACCTTAAGTGTGTGATTAGATCCGCTCTTATCGGTATACCCCTTTGCAACAGTCAGCTGTAGAGGAGTTTGGCCAACTTTACTCGTACGACTTATTTTTGACGTTGAAAAGATAAGCGAGCATGAATCAACCGCTTTATCTTCAATAGTTTCAACTCTCTCAATCTCATCTTTTTTGCTTATCCAGACTAAACGCTGATCAATCGTCTGATTTTGCTCAGCAGAAGTTAGTAATTTATCTACCAAATCATTTTCGGCATTACCAATAAACCATGTAAAAGGTAGTACACCGTTATGTTGTTCTTGATTTAAGTCCAGGCCTTTTGCTAATAATTGACCAATAAGATCATCATCCATATATTGTAAAAAGCTAACAATCCCTTCTATACCCGTATAAGGCTTTTCAAAATTCCACTGCATATTCACTGCGTCAGCATTAAGAAGATGTGTAGCTAGGTTTCGTGCAACATCACAAGCATCCGCCCTAGAGCCTCCAAAAGAATCAGCATTTGAGAATTTACAAATTTCAAGGCATTGATCTTTGAGAGATTTCATTGTGCACGACCATTAATAAACAAATTGTATTAATTATTTATAGGTTATTTAACACTAGGTTGCAAATAAAAATTTTCCTTACTGCCTTCACCTCGTCATATGTTCACGAGATAAAGACGGTAGGAATTAAGGAGAATTAAATCTAAAAATATATTTAAATATTAAGCCACTAAATCAATCACTTGGTAACCAAGAATAGCTGAAACAGCGATAACACTGGCAATTTCTAATGCCCGAAGCAAATAATTTTCACAGACACCATGAAACGAATGATCATTTGCTGGCGCTAAAATAGCCCTATCATCTTCAGGATGTTCCGCGTCAAAACTAAACAACGGTTGATCATCATAAAAACCAGCCCACCAGCCTTCACTCCATTGTTCATAATTAAGAGAATTTGTTACGTAAGGATTATCGTCTTCTTGTACATCCGCACGTGCAGATTCATACCCGTAGGCATAGCACTCTTCTAACGTTGGATATTTTACATGAAAACGAAATTTAACATCAGGTACCACATCCGTTAGTTCATTCATAATCGAGCACTCCTTCTCTAGATTTTTCTCATTTTTCATTTTCTCAGAAGATAAAACAATCCAACATCTTACTCTCCTGTGTAAGATCCAGTTTATGCCAGCATTAAAAAAATATGAGGGAAGTATTTGTTTTTTACACTTTCTTAACAATATAAAAAACTTAAGGATAAAGTTGGCATTTTTTCCAGGATTTATCGCCTTTAGCATATAAGATACGATCATGTAGGCGACTATCTCGCCCCTGCCAAAACTCCATTTGGTCGACTGAAACAGCAAAACCGCCCCAATAAGCCGGTCGTTGAATCACATGATCGGCATGTTGCTGCATGAGTTGTTCAACCTTCGCATCCAAATTATCATGGCGTGTTAACACCTGACTTTGTGCCGAAGCCATGGCGCTGCATTGGCTTCGTCGTGGTCGAGAAGCGAAGTATGCATCCGACGCAGCATCGCTTACACGCGCAACAGGGCCACGAATACGTACTTGACGTACCATGCTGGGCCAATAAAAATTTAACGCTGCATACGGGTGTGTTTGGAGCTGTAGTGATTTGATGCTTTGATAGTTTGTATAAAAAACAAAGGCATTGTTTTCAATGCCTTTGAGTAATACCACACGAGAATCAGGACGACCTGCTGCATCCACCGTCGATAGTGTCATCGCGGTTGGGTCCAACATTTCGCTTGAAACAGCCTCATCAAACCAATGCTCAAACTGTACAAAGGGCGAATCGGCTGTATCTTGTTCGTTTAAACTAAGCTCTCCGTATTCGCGCCGTTGCGACGCGATAACTGTGCGATCCTTCATGTTAACTTACCAGCCTGTTATCTCAGCAATTGCATCACCAAGATCAGCCGGGGAACGTACGGTTTTAACGCCTGCTGCTTCAAGTGCTGCGTATTTATCAGCCGCAGTTCCTTTACCACCAGAAATAATGGCACCCGCATGCCCCATACGCTTACCCGCTGGAGCAGTTACACCTGCAATATAAGCTACAACGGGTTTCGTTATATTAGCTTTGATAAATGCAGCCGCTTCTTCTTCCGCTGTTCCACCAATTTCACCCACGAGAATAATAGCTTCGGTTTGAGGATCTTGCTCAAACAATGCAAGCGCATCAATAAACGATGTTCCTGGGATAGGATCGCCACCGATGCCTACACAGGTACTTTGGCCGAAACCTTTATCGGTTGTTTGTTTGACTGCTTCATAGGTCAACGTACCTGAACGTGAAACAATACCTACTTTACCCGGAAGATGAATAGAACCTGGCATAATACCCATTTTACATGCGCCTGGCGTAATCACACCTGGGCAATTTGGGCCAACCAAACGACTGGTCGTGTTATTTTCCAAATAGACTTTAACTTCAAGCATGTCTAATGCAGGCACACCTTCCGTAATACACACGATTAATTGAATACCAGCATCGGCCGCTTCAATAATCGAATCTTTACAAAAAGGAGCGGGCACATAAATAACCGTTGCCTCAGCACCGGTTGCTTCAACCGCTTCACGAACAGTATTAAATACAGGTAAACCTAAATGTGTTTGTCCGCCTTTGCCCGGTGTAACACCACCGACCATGTTGGTACCGTATTCAATCGCTTGCTCCGAGTGAAACGTACCTTGCTTACCCGTAAAACCTTGGCAAATAACCTTGGTGTTTTTATCTACTAAAATACTCATATCTCGCCTCTAAAATATCATCGTATGGATCATATGGATCGTATCGATCGTATGGTATTACGCAGTAGCTGCAACAATTTTCATCGCAGCGTCGGTTAAACCATCCGCAGCAATAACGTTGAGATCGCTTTTGTTTAAAATTTCAGCGCCCGCTATTGCTTGATTTCCTTCTAAACGAACCACCACAGGCACATGAACATCGACTTCTTTCACTGCGGCTAAAATACCTTCAGCAATCAAATCACAACGCACGATTCCACCAAAAATATTTACCAAAACGCCTTTTACATTTTCATCTGACAAAATAATCTTAAACGCTTCAGAAACACGTTCTTTCGTAGCACCACCACCAACATCTAAAAAGTTTGCAGGATCGCCACCGTGAAGCTTAATCACATCCATCGTCGCCATCGCAAGACCTGCGCCGTTAACCATGCAACCAATATTGCCATCTAGCGGGATATAATTAAGTTCCCAATCACGTGCTCGGTTTTCGCGATCATCTTCTTGACTGGTGTCACGTAAACCTTTCAGTTCAGGATGACGGTACAGTGCGTTTTCATCCAACGAGACTTTACCATCTAAGCAAATTAAATCACCCGCTCCAGTCACAACCAAAGGATTGATTTCTAACAAACTTAAATCACATTCAACAAAAAGCTTACCTAAGGTCATCATGATATGTGTTAATTGCTTGATTTGTGGTCCTGTTAACCCCAAGCGGAAACCAACATCACGACATTGATACGGCATAATGCCTGTCATTGGGTCCATATCAACTTTGATGATTTTTTCAGGTGTGTTTTCTGCTACTTCTTCAATATCAACACCACCTTCGGTTGATGCCATAAAAACAACACGACGCGATGCGCGATCAACCACAGCACCCAAATATAACTCACGTGCAATATCACTGGTCTCTTCAACCAACAACGCATTCACAGGCTGACCTGCAGCATCAGTTTGATACGTAACTAAGTTGGTGCCTAATAATTTTTGAGCAAAAGCGGTTAATTCTTCTGGGGTTGAAAGTAATTTCACGCCCCCAGCCTTTCCTCGTCCACCGGCATGAACTTGCGCCTTAACGACCCACGTTGGGGTCGATAAGGTTGAGGCCACGTTCAAAGCATCTTCAACGTTGTAAGCAACATTCCCAGGAGGAACGGGTAAATCATAACGCGCAAACAATTGTTTGGCTTGGTATTCATGTAAATTCATGGTCGATACTCTACTTCAATCAAACATTTAGTAACAAGCGCGCAGGATCTTCTAACAATTCCTTCACACTCACCAGAAACTGAACGGACTCGCGTCCATCAATCAAACGATGATCATAAGACAACGCCAAATACATCATCGGACGAATCACAATTTCACCGTTTTCAACAACAGGTCTATCTTGAATTTTGTGCATGCCTAAAATACCCGTTTGTGGCGGGTTCAAAATAGGTGTTGCTAAGAGTGAACCAAATACCCCACCGTTTGTGATAGTAAATGTCCCGCCCTGCATATCTTCCATCCCTAACTTACCGGTTCGCGCACGACCCGCTAAATCACCAATGGTTTGTTCGATACCTGCCATGCTTAAATTATCCGCATCGCGAATCACCGGCACAACGAGACCACGCTCGGTTGAAACGGCAATCCCAATATCATAATACCCGTGATAGACCACATCATGACCATCAACCGAAGCATTCACCGAAGGAAAGCGCTTAAGCGACTCAATCACAGCACGTGTAAAGAACGACATAAATCCAAGTTTTACACCGTGTTTCTTCTCGAACGATGTTTTGTACTCAGCTCGCAAGTCCATGACAGCTTTCAAATTCACTTCGTTAAAAGTAGTTAACATGGCGGCATTATGTTGCGCCTCTAACAAACGTTCAGCGATACGTACCCGTAATCTTGACATCGGTACACGACGCTCTTCACGCGCACCGGCTGGTGCAGCTACAGGTGCTGGAGTTGCTGCAGACGTGACGTCTTTATTTGCTCCTCGCGATGAAGCAATAAACGCATCAACATCGGCTTTAGTAATGCGTCCGTCTTTACCTGAGCCGGTGATATCGGCAGGATTTAAGTCATGTTCTTTCATCAAACGCCTTACCGCAGGACCTGTGGACGGCTCAGCATCTGAACTTTCTTTTTCTGGTGCTTTTTCAGATACGTTTACAACAGCCCCGCCTGCTATTAACTTCGCAAGAAGCTGCCCTGATTCTACCGTATCACCCACTTGAAAAAGACACGCTTCCAAGATGCCATCGGCAGGAGCTGGCACTTCAAGTACCACTTTATCTGTTTCAAGATCAACTAAGTTCTCATCACGAGCTACCGTATCACCTGGTTTTTTATGCCAGGCTGCAATGGTGGCATCTGCCACAGATTCGGGCAAAACAGGTACTTTGACTTCGATCGACATGATTTCAACCTTTTTTTATTCAAAATTCAATTCAACGAAAAAAAACAAGCATACAATAGAATCATTATCCTACCAATGCCTGCTCCACTAACGCATGTTGTTCCTCAGCATGGGTACTCGCACTTCCCGTAGCCGGCGAGGCTGCAAACCCACGTCCAGCATAATGAAGTGATTGCTCTGTCCGCAAACAATCTTGCATATTATGCTGCGACGAAAACCAAACACCCTGATTTTTAGGTTCTTCTTGACACCAAATAACGTGTGTTGCTTCAGTATATTTTTCAAGCTCAGCTCGAAGCGCTTTTTTAGGAAATGGATATAACTGCTCTAAGCGAATAATAACCACATTGTGCTGCTTATTTTCTCGACGCTTCTGAAGCAAGTCATAATAAACCTTTCCTGAACATAACACCACGCGCTTAACACCATCCGGTTTAATTGGATCAACTTCCGGAATAACATTATGAAATTTACCATCAACCAAATCAGACAGCGGTGAAACAGCGAGCTTGTGTCTGAGCAAGCTTTTCGGTGTCATGATAATCAGTGGACGACGGAACGGTCGTATCAACTGACGACGTAGCAAATGGAAAATTTGTGCCGGCGTGGTTGGCATGCACACTTGTATGTTTTGCTGCGCACAGAGTTGCAAATAACGTTCTAAACGCGCGGACGAATGCTCTGGACCTTGACCTTCATAGCCATGCGGTAGCAGCATCACAAGCCCGCACAAACGCCCCCACTTTTGCTCACCGGAACTGATAAACTGATCAATAACAACCTGAGCACCGTTTGCAAAATCGCCAAACTGCCCTTCCCAAAGCACCAAATATTGTGGCTCAGACGATGCATAACCGTATTCAAACGCAAGCACTGCTTCTTCTGAAAGTACCGAGTCAATCACTAGCGCAGGGTTTCTTTCGTTAGAAACTAAACTTTCTAACGGAACAATGGCTTCACCTGTTTCCATGTCATGCAAAACAGCATGGCGATGAGCAAAAGTACCTCGACCGCAATCTTGACCTGATAGACGTAAACCGTACCCTTCGTGCAATAAGCTTGCGTAAGCCATGGTTTCAGCATAACCCCAATTCATGGGGGTCTCGTCTTTAGCCATTTTTTCTCGGTCGGCTAATAAACGTTTGACCACGGGGTGTACCTGAAAACCATCGGGCAACGTATGAAGTTTTTCAGACAACGCTTGAACGGTTTCTCGTGAAATGGATGTATCAACGTTGGCATCCCATGGTGTATTCCAATACGGGGTCCAATCATTCGCTATTTTTCCTTCATAATTTTCGTTCGTGGTATCAACCACAGCTTCACCGCGATCGAGTTTATCCCGATACGCATCCATAGCATCATTCACATTTGACTGCGAAAGAAGCCCTTCTGCAATCAGCTTTTCAGCGTAAAGAGCACGAATGGGTTTGATTTTTTTAATCGCTTTATACATCAACGGCTGCGTAACAGATGGTTCGTCCGCTTCGTTATGACCATGACGTCGATAACACACCAAATCTAACACCACATCACGCTTAAATTTCATACGGAAATCAAACGCCATCTGTGTTGCAAAAATAACGGCTTCAGGATCATCTCCATTCACATGGATAACGGGCGCTTGAACCATTTTAGCAACATCAGTGCAATACAGTGTTGAACGCGAATCCAACGGATTACTTGTGGTAAAACCGATTTGGTTATTAATCACAATATGAACCGTTCCACCCGTACAATAGCCTCGTGCTTGAGAAAAATTAAACGTCTCCATGACAACGCCTTGCCCTGCAAATGCGGCGTCTCCATGAATCACCACCGGGAGTACTTGTTTTTTATCAACAAGATCGCCTCGGCGACGTAAACGCGATCGCGACGATCCTTGAACCACCGGCCCAATAATTTCAAGATGCGATGGATTAAATGCCAAAGATACATGAACAATATTTTTAGAACAGGTCGGCAAATCCGATGAAAAACCCATGTGGTATTTTACATCACCCGTGCGTTCACCGTGTGAATGTTTACCTTCAAACTCTTGAAATAACGCTTCGGGTTTTTTCCCTAATACATTGACGAGAACGTTGAGACGCCCACGATGGGCCATACCAATAATCACTTCACGCACTTCGTTTTTACCGGCTTCACGAATCATCTCTTTCATCATGGGAACCAAGGCATCACCACCTTCGAGTGAGAAGCGCTTTTGTCCAACAAAACGTGTTCCCAAATAACGCTCTAACCCATCGGCCGCAATCAGTTCATCAAGCAATTCTTTCTTTTTTTCGGCCGTCAGCACGCGTCGCCCACGTCCTGACTCCATTTGTTGCTGAATCCAGGTGACTTCATCAGCATTTGCAATATGCATGTACTCAATACCAATGCTGCCACAATACGTTTGTTTTAACGCATCACGAATCACAGCCAATGAAAACGGCTCATCAGAAAAACCCTTTCCTGCAAAAAATGTTTGTTTTAAATCAGCGTCTGATAAATCATGATAAGCCAGATCAAGACTTGGCGGCGCATCTCTAACCACCATATTTAATGGGTCCAGATTCGCCATAAGATGGCCGTTGGCACGATAGGCATTAATAAACTCAGACACACGCGCTTGTTTATCACCACCGTCTGATGACGCCATAACAACCACTTGTTTTGGACGACTTGCTTGCGCTAAAAAATAATCTCGCAATGCCCGATGTGAAACATCGGATGCTACGCCATCAACAGCTGGTAATTTTTTGAAAACAGCCGCCCAGTCATCCGGTACAGAATTTGGATCGGCCAAATAATCTTCATACAACCCATCCACATAGGCCATATTACCGCCTGATAAATAAGCTGAATCCCAGGCTTTTTTTAAACTTTCACTCATAATTTTGTTCTCCAACGAACAGATACATCAAGTTTCGTCGTCCAACATTTGCTGTCGAATTTCACTGATAGCATGTGTTGGATTGAGTCCCTTCGGACAAACAGAAGCGCAATTCATAATGCTCCGGCAGCGAAAAACACTGAACGGATCTTGCATTTCTTCTAAACGTTTTTCAGTTGCGGTGTCTCGGCTATCGGCCAAAAATCTGCGCGCCTGTAAAAGACCCGCAGGTCCCACAAATTTATCAGGGTTCCACCAAAATGAAGGGCATGAGCTCGTACAACAACCGCACATAATACACTCATACAAACCATCCAGTTTTGCACGCTCCTGAGGTGATTGCAGCCGCTCTTGTTCAGGTGGTGCTGTATCATTTTGTAGATAAGGTTTAATACGCTCATATTGCTTAAAAAACGTCGTCATATCAACAACTAAATCACGCACCACCTCAAAGCCAGTCAGAGGACGCACAACGATTGATGTTTTGTTCATGGATGACAACGAGGTCACACATGCCAATCCATTTGCACCGTTGATATTCATACCATCTGAACCGCACACGCCCTCGCGACATGAACGACGGAACGATAACGTTGGATCTTGCTCCGCTTTTATACGCTCAAGCAACGTCAAAAGCATGGGATCATTTGCTGTTGGTACACTCAGCTCATAATTTTTCATATATGGCTTTTTATCTGTCTCAGGATTATAACGATATATAGACAGGTTAATTATTCGACTATCAGTCATCAGTGTGTATCCTTATCAAGATCAATAAACACGTTTTTTAGGTTCAAGTGGTTCAACATATTTCGGGGATTGATTTACAGGCCGATAATCAATACGACCATCTTGATCAAAATAGAGCGTATGTTTAATCCACTCGTCATCATTACGTTCAGGGTAGTCTTCACGACTGTGAGCACCACGGCTTTCGGTACGTGCTAAAGCTGATTGGGCTGTTGCACATGCCGTAGCCATCAGATTATCAAGTTCAAGTGCTGCCACGCGTTCGGTATTAAATACGTGACTTTTATCCATCAAACTTGCGGCATTCAAACGCTCACGAAGTGCTTGCAAGCGAAGAATACCTTGCTCCATCACTTCACCGGTTCGAAACACACCAAAATCTTCTTGCATCACGCGCTGCATGGCATCACGAATAACTGCTGGGCTCTCACCTGTTTTTGTCGAACGTTCCCAACGTGTGTAACGCGCAAGTGAAGCATCAATCGCTTCATCACTCACATCGACTAATTCAGGTAATTCGTTCGACTTCCACATTTGCTCAATATGAAGACCTGCCGCACGACCAAACACCACCAAATCAAGTAACGAGTTGCCACCTAAACGATTGGCGCCATGCACCGATACACACGCACATTCGCCCACAGCATATAAACCATCAACAACTTTATCTTTACCTTTGTGATGCGTGACAACTTGAGCATGAATATTCGTTGGAATACCACCCATACTATAATGACAGGTTGGTACCACTGGAATCGCATCCACAATCGGATCAACACCCGCAAACGTTTTAGATAACTCACGAATACCTGGCAGACGTGATTTAATTAAATCAGCACCTAAATGATCCAGTTTTAATTTAACGTGAGGAACACCGTCAGGATCAAAGCCTTTGCCCGCCCGAATCTCAAGTGCAATCGAACGCGCCACCACATCACGTGAGGCCAAATCTTTTACATGCGGAGCATAACGCTCCATGAAACGTTCGCCGTCTTTATTGATTAAATAACCACCTTCACCTCGACACCCTTCGGTCACAAGCACGCCTGCTCCTGCAATCCCCGTTGGATGAAACTGCCACATTTCCATGTCTTGGAGCGGTATGCCCGCACGTGCAGCCATACCAAATCCGTCACCGGTATTAATATGTGCATTCGTGGTTGATTGATAAATACGGCCTGCACCACCTGTCGCCAAAATACAAACCCGCGCTTGAAAGAAAACAACCTCGCCTGTTTCCATACAAAACGCCGTGGTTCCAACCACACGCCCGTCAGCATCATGAACCAAGTCTAACGCAAACCATTCACTAAAAATTTGTGTTTTTGCTTGAATATTTTGCTGATACAGCGTATGCAATAACGCATGGCCCGTACGATCGGCCGCAGCACACGTACGTGCCGCTTGCTCACCACCAAAATTTTTGGATTGACCACCGAACGGACGTTGATAAATTTTACCGTTATCCATGCGAGAAAAAGGCAAGCCCATATGTTCAAGCTCATACACCGCCTGCGGACCTTCTTTACACAAATATTCAATGCAATCTTGGTCACCAATGTAGTCGGCACCTTTCACGGTATCGTACATGTGCCAACGCCAGTCATCTTCATCTGCATTCCCAAGCGCCGACGTAATCCCGCCCTGAGCCGAAACTGTATGCGAACGCGTTGGAAAAACCTTCGATAATAACGCGACGTTTAAGCCCGAGTTTGCCAATTGCAGTGCTGCACGCATACCCGCGCCACCTGCTCCAATAATTACCGCATCAAATGTCTTTCGTGCCACAGTCATCGTTATTGTCCCCAAATCATCATGAAGCCCGCAATCAATTGGCTAAGCAACACAAACATCACCAGTCCTTGAACCGTCAGTCTCAAACCTGTATTTTTAATATAATCCGTTGTTACCGTCCAAAGCCCAATCCAAGCATGAAATAGCAACGTAAATAACGCAAGTGCAGTTGTTATCTGAAACCATGGTGTTTGAAACAAAGCCGTCCACGTCTCGTATGTCCATGGTGAAGATTTGCCCCAGACCACAAAAAACAAGCCCGTATACATAGCCAAATAAATAGCGGTGACTCGCTGAACCAACCAATCTTTCAGGCCATTCCCGGTTAAACTCGTTACACTAGTGACCATAAATATGCTCCAAAAAGAAGGGTTCCAACAACAGAAAGACCAATAACCACAAACGAACTTCGACGTGCAGCAACGAGTGTCTCACCCAATCCCATATCCATAAGCAGATGCCTAACACCAGCAAACAAATGATAGATTAACGCAGACGTGAACGCCAAAATAACAAGCTTGTACCACACACACGTCGTCATGAGCAGATGAAGATGCTCAAACGACGCAGCAGACGTAAGCGATAAATTCAAAATATAAAGCATCATAGGTAATAACAGAAACAGACCGATTCCTGAAATACGGTGTAAAATTGACACAATGGCCATAGGGGGGAACTTCAAACTGCCCAAATTTAGATTAATTGGTCGCTGATGATTCACAAGTCACGCCTTCTTAATGAGAAACAACCTGCAGTATAGCACCCTGTCTTCAAAAAGTTGACCCTTTAACCTCCAATCATTGTCGAATTTATTGCAGTTGAATGACGATACGTATCGCGCGGCGTTTCTGTGGGGTAACCATAACCTCGCTCAGATATACGTTTAACGTTCTGAAGATATTTTTCACCCCATGGACCGGGATCAAAATTGGTGACAACCACGTTATATTTTAAATTAATAATCGACTCAAAAGCTTTACGTTGCGCATATTCATGCCCGCCAAAAGCAACCTGAACCTCGGCTTCTTCGCTAATACCTTCGTTTTTTATACGCTGCACTAAAACCGCAATCATTTTTTCAATCGTAAAATACAACTTACACATCGAAAATCCAGCCGTATAAAAATCTTCACCTTTGGATGTACTCAGCTGATCCCCATAATCTGTAATCGAATACACATATTCAAGTTGATTTGAATCAGCTAACTTTTCTGGGACAATAATTTTAGCGGGTGAAAACCGCGGAAGCACCGGATGCGTCACATAAAGATGGAAGTCAGCACACTGCCACCATAGTAAGGCGACGATTTCTATTTGAGATAAAAAATCAAAATCATCACCGTCCATCAGCGCTTGACGCTGTGCCTCTAACGTTTGAATCAGTGTTTCATCTGAAAGATGATGCTCTGTATGCTCGTCGGTCATCAAGGCCACCTTTATGTATCATAATATAGAACATCTTAGCTGAAATATCACACGAGTAACAAGCAACTAAAACGGAATGACTAAGTCATCATCCATCGCTTGCAGTTGTGTTTTAAACAACGCTTGGATTTCACTCAAACTTCCAGCACTCTCCGCTTCAAAACGTGCGACCAAACAAGGCGTTGTATTTGAGGCTCGAATCAATCCCCATCCGTGTGGAAACTCAACGCGTAAGCCATCAATCACAATTAAATCAGCATCAGGGAACGCAGCTTCGGCTGTAAAACGCGTCATAAAATCAAATTTTTTGGCGTCAAAAATAGGAATCTTAATTTCAGGCGTGTTGACACTGTTTGGAATCGCATCAAATACCTCACCCACCGATCGCTCGGTAGCACTCACAATTTCAAGCAGTCGAGCCGCACTGTAAAGCGCATCATCAAAACCATACCAACGGTTTTTAAAGAAAATATGCCCACTCATTTCGCCAGCCAGCGCCGCTTGTGTTTTTTTCATGACACTTTTAACAATCGAGTGTCCAGTTGGACACATGTTCGCAACACCACCCGACGCTTGAATCACCGATGCCAAATGACTTGAACACTTCACGTCATATACAATCGTTGCTCCAGGTTCAGCTGCTAAGACTTGCTTTGCAAACAACATCATCAAACGATCGGGCCAGATAATATCGCCCTGATTCGTGACCACACCTAAACGGTCGGCATCGCCATCAAACGCTAAACCAAGATCGGCTTGATGCAAAGCAACTGCAGCTTTTAAATCCATTAGATTTTCTTCAACCGTTGGATCGGGATGATGATTAGGAAAGTTACCATCCACATCACAATACAACTCGATAACAGTACAACCTAATTGCCTTAAAACATTCGGAATGATCGGCCCAGCAATACCATTACCGCAATCAACCACCACACGCATTGGCCGAGCTAATTTAATATCACCCACAATACGCTGAATATAATCATCAAGAATAGCTAACGGCATCTCCTGCCCTTTGCCTTGGATAATTTTTTCTTGAAGTACCAGCTGATGCAAAGCCTGAATATCTTCAGCCACCAATGTTTTCCCAGCCAACACCATTTTGATGCCGTTATAATCCCCGGGGTTATGGCTACCTGTCACCATTAGACCACTATCTATACCTGATGTTTGCGTTCCATAATACATCACAGGCGTTGGTACTTCGCCTAAATCAAACACATCGATGCCGCTATCAAGTAAACCTTGCTTTAAAGCTTGTGTAAGAGCGGGACTACTCAAACGCCCATCTCGAGCAATGCAGATACCCGTGCGATCAAGCGCATGCAGTTGATACGCAATCGCTTGCGCTATCATATAGAAGGCATGTTCGTCTAATTCTGGACCAATCACACCCCGAACGTCGTATGCTCTAAAAACTGTGCTTGGAATATCGCGACGCGTGTATGTTTTAAGCGCTTCCATATGATTAATTTCTCCCTGAACTTCCAAAACCACCTTCGCCACGATCCGTCTCATCAAATGCTTCGACAAGTTTAAAATCAGCTCGTACGACAGGTAAAAATACTAATTGTGCGATGCGATCGCCCGGCTCAATCGTAAAATGCTCTTGCCCGCGATTCCAACATGAAATTTTAAGTTCACCCTGATAATCAGAATCAATAAGACCCACCAAATTACCCAGCACAATACCGTGCTTATGACCAAGTCCCGATCGCGGTAAAATAACAGCTGCCAAAGCAGGATCAGCAATATAAACAGATAATCCAGTAGGTAAAAGAACCGTTTCGCCAGCTTTGACTTGCAGTGACTCATCAATACACACACGCAAATCAATCCCAGCCGAACCGGGCGTTGCGTAGGTCGGCATAGGAATACTCTTCCCCACACGGGGATCGAGAATTTTAACTTGAATAGGATGGCTCATACGTCAACTCAGCAATTAAATTGCCGCTATTTTGCAAGCTTACAGCAATAATTGCAACCAATTCTCCGGCCAACCGTACTTTATGTTTTTTAGATAGCGTGTGTTTTTCGGTATGTGTTAATACTGTAACTTCATGATGATCAACATCAAAGCCCAGGCCCTCACCAACCCAGTTAGCTACAATGCAATCCAGTTTTTTCTTAATCAATTTTTCACGAGCATAAGTGATTAAATTTTCTGTTTCAGCGGCAAACCCCATAACAAACCGTGCTTGGTTACTCAACGCAACCGATGCTAAAATATCAGGATTTTGCTTTAACTCAAGTACAATCTTATCGCTGACTTGTTTTTTTATTTTTGTTTCTGACGGCGCGTCGATTGCATAATCAGATACCGCTGCAGCGCCAATAAAAACACATCCAGGCTCGAGCGCATTCATCACGGATTGAAGCATTTCAGACGCTGTTTTGACGCGTTTTAATAATACACCCTCGGGTGGTGTTAAAGCTGAGGGTCCTGTAATTAAGATAACCTCGGCACCTGCAACACGTGCGGCCTCCGCCAGAGCATATCCCATTTTACCTGAGCTGTTATTACTCAAATAACGCACGGGATCAATCGCCTCTCGTGTCGGTCCAGCGGTAATAACAACACGTTGCCCCGTAAGTAAACCATGTACATTTTGCAATCGCAATGCATTAATAATAGAGTGAACTTCAAACATTCGCCCTAGGCCTTCATCACCACAGGCTTGTACACCGTCACCCGGGCCTATGATGAATGCACCGCGATCACGTAATGTTTTGATATTGGCGTGCGTTGCGGGATGATGCCACATGCTTTGGTTCATCGCAGGACATATCATCAACGGTATTTTAAGCACCAGTGCTAGTGTCGAAAGCAAATCGTCGGCTATGCCGTGCGCAAGCTTTGCTATCGTATTGGCCGTTGCAGGCGCTATCACGCAATAGTCAGCCCAACGTGCAAGCTCAATATGCCCCATCGCTTGTTCTGCCGCTTCATCAAACAATGCGGTGCGTACGGGACGACCACTGAGCGCTTGCAGCGTCATGGGCGTTACAAAGGCCTCGGCGGATGCGGTCATCACCACCTGAACCTCGGCGCCCAGTTGCGTTAATTCACGCACGAGTTGAGTGATTTTATAAGCGGCTATACCACCACAAACACCCAATAATATTCGTTTGTTTTTAAAATCTTGCATGTCTTTGCCTTATTTGCCGTGTTTATCAGCCCAATGCCAAGCGGGTTCATCTAAAATCCCCTGGTTTATTACGTGGGTTTCTCCCCATTCTTTTTCTAAGCTTAGCGAATGACATATCGGCGCTTTCTCAAGCGTCGCGACCAAACGATTCGCATGAGATACAACCCATATTTGTGTTTTTTTCGCCGCACAAATAATCAATCGCCCAAGGGCCGGTAACAAATCTGGATGAAGACTTGTTTCAGGCTCGTTTAAAATCATCAATGGCGGTGGCCTAGGTGTCAAAAGAGCCGCGACCCACAACAAATAACGCAAGGTCCCATCCGATAACTCTAAGCCGGTTAATGGCCTTAACAACCCCTCTTGATGTAATTCTACCGCAAAATGCCCACTTTCTTGAACAAGAATATTGAGTCTGGCTCCAGGAAAGGCATCTGAGATCGCTTGATCTAATGCTTGCTCATCACCAATTTCTCGAATCGTTTGTAGGGCTGCCGCTAAGTCTCGGCCGTCATGATGCAGAACAGGCGTACGTGTCGCGAGTTGTGGAAGCCTCGCCGGAGCCTCCCTGTCCGAGCGAAAATGGTCGTAAAATCGCCAATTTCGAATCTGCTCTCTTAACATCATCACTTCAGGCGCTCGTATTGGATCGGCCATCTGACTAAAAATACTATCAAATGCCGTCGCATGCTGTGTTATCACATCCCATCCTTGATTAGAACGAACTTTTACAACAGGTCCCTCGCGACGAACAAGCGCACTCGCAGGTCGAAAAGTCTGACCCGCCCACATGTGCTCTTGTTTAATTTCGGGATCCAATGCAAACGTTGATGTGGACGGCGGCGGCAGTCCTAATGAAATAGCATAACCAAAATCATCATTTGAAAAACCCAAACGCAAACGTGAATTTGCCTGCTTGGGACCGCCCTGGACTGGCATTTTTCTATGCGTGGCATATTTAGATATTTTTTCTGGGCCGGCCCAAAACGTGGATTCCAAACCGCCTTCGTTTGCCAAAGACTGAATAACCCCGCCTTGTGCTGTTTCCGCTAATAATCTTAAGGCACGATAAACGTTTGATTTTCCACTCGCATTTTGTCCCGTGACAACATTGAGCTGCCCTAACGGAATAACAAAATTACGTAGCGATCGATAATTTCCTATTGCAAGTGTATTAATCATCCATTAACCCTGTAAATTAATAATCATAAGCGATACTCACGTGGCCTATGATAACGCAGCCTCGCCATTACGACCACTATGTTTGATATAACAACACTTAATAGGGTAAAATAAAGAACAAATTTAATAGGAAATACTTACGATGAAGACCTTGCTTAAAACAGTAATAATTATACTAAGCCTACCTTTTAGTTCTGTTTGTATGGCTGAAGGCACAACCACACCATCAGAAAGAGAACATGCTCATCCTGCTGTGACTTTTCAAATCATTCAAAACCAGTTAGATCTCAATAATGACGCCATTGAGTCCGCAAGCATTAATTATCCAAACACGACAACCGACGCCTATACATACGACGTGTGGTTGAAATTAAGTTCTTCAGCTACCGAGCAATTGCACAAGCTCACCCAAGAAAATATAGGTCAGCAGATCAATATTATTTTAAATGGGAACCTTATCTCATCACCCACTATTCAAAGCGCAATAGGAAATCAAATGCTAATTACAGGCTTAACTGAACAACAAGCTATTCAATTTATTCAACGCCTGAATATAAAATAAAGCTTATTTTTTAATCCAACGTCTGTCGATAACGCTTCACGCCAATCAACATCACGACGAGCATAAAGCCCAAAATTGGAATTATTTCACGCCATACATCTAAAAAACCACTGCCTTTAAGTAAAATACCACGAACAATGATCAAAAAATGAGTTAAGGGTAACATATTTCCAATGATCTGAGCCCATTCAGGCATACCTCTAAATGGAAACATAAAACCCGATAATAAAAGTGATGGCAAAAAGAAAAACATAGCACCTTGAACGGCTTGCAGCTGATTTGTTGCCACGGTTGAAAACGTTAAACCCATCGCAAGATTTGCAGCAATAAACGGCAAACACAGCGCAAGTAATAAAAGTACGCTACCTTCCATGGGAACATGAAATAAAAATTTAGCAAATAATAAAATTAAACCTACCTGCATATAACCTACGAGAATATAAGGTACAATTTTTCCGACCATCACTTCAATCGGCCTAAGTGGCGTGGCAAGTAAATTTTCCATGGTGCCCCGTTCAACTTCTCGAGTAATCGCTAAAGCTGTAATAATCACCAAGGTCATGGTTAATACGACACCTAATAATCCTGGGACAATATTATAAGCCGTTATCGCCAGTGGGTTATAAACCGAATGTACCATCGGAATATACGGTGGTGGCTGGGGCTTAAGCTTAGCTAAAACGCCATTAAATTCTTGATTTAACGCTCGATTTGCCAGATCTTTAAAAACATTAACAGCGCCTGATGTTGCTGACGGATCGGTCGCATCTGCCTGCAGTAATAAAACAGGATGAACCCCTCGGACTAAATCTCTAGAAAACGAAGGAGGTATATTAACAATAAATTGAACTTGGGCCGTTTTTAATAAATGGAGGGCCTCTTGCTCTGTTGCAGCAGGGGCAACAAAACGAAAATAGCTGGAATGCTCCATAGCCGACAAAATTTTACGTGTATACATGCTGTTATCTGAACCGACAATTGCCGTGGGTAAATGCCGCGGATTCATGTTGATAGCAAAACCAAATAAAATAAGCTGAATCAAAGGGATACCAACCATCATGCCAAACGTCGCCTTATCTCGGCGCATTTGCATAAATTCTTTTGCCATAATCGCTTTTAGACGACATCCCCAAAGAAGATTCATCCTAATTCACCTTGCGTTTGTTCAACTAAACTAATAAATGCATCTTCAAGCGTAGGTGTTATCGGTTTCCATGTAATCGTTGTTGTTTTGGCAAGTTCGGCAAGACCTGATTCTATCAATATCTTATTAAGGCCTGAGATATGTATATGACGACCAAACAAAGCCGCTTGTTCCACACCTTGAATATGTTTTATTTTTTGAAGTATATGCGTGGTTAATTCGCCCTGAACTTCCCACGTATTTAATTTCGTTGCATCAATAACATCAGCCACGGTGCCCGTGACCATTAAATCGCCGTAGGCAAGGTAGGCCAAACGCGTACAGCGCTCAGCTTCATCCATATAATGCGTCGACATCAACGTCGTGACGCCTTGTTCGCTCAAGGCATGGATGGTATCCCAAAATTCTCGACGTGCGATGGGATCGATACCTGCAGTAGGTTCATCGAGTAACAATAATGCAGGTTCATGCAATAAGCATGCGGCTAAAGCGACGCGCTGCTTCCATCCCCCTGAAAGCTGGCCAGTTAATTGCTTTCTACGCCCATGCAAGTTCATTTGATCCATAACACGCATGACCGCGTGTTTTTGTTTATTAACCTCATAAACATCAGCAATAAAATTTAAGTTTTCTTCAATGCTTAAGTCCGTGTACAAGCTGTATTTTTGTGTCATGTAGCCAACATGCTGCTTAATTTGTCTCGACTGCGTTAAAATATCATAGCCCATACACGTACCTGTACCTGCATCAGGTACAAGCAAACCACATAACATACGAATCGTCGTGGTTTTACCACTTCCGTTAGGGCCTAAAAAACCAAAAACTTCACCTCGTTTTACCTGTAAATCTAATTCACGTACGGCGACATGATCACCAAAAGATTTACGAAGAGCGCGTACCTCGATAATCATATTATTGGTCATGTTTAAACCCAGTAATCGTGACTGGTTGCCCTGGCTTAAACATGCTTGGTTGTACCGGTTTTGCTCTAATACGAAAAACTAGTTTATTATAATTATCACGACTATAAACTAAAGGTGGTACATACTCGGCTTCCCGAGCAATATAATCAATCCTCGCTTCATGACGCGCATCACAGCCTGAACACGTAAAATATACAATTTGGTTGAGCTGAAGTTTCGACAACATCGATACAGGTACAAAAAACTCGATAAAAATATTTTTTGGTAAAAGCAACGACAGAACCGGCGCGCCTGCAGTAACCCACTCGCCTTCACGATAATAAATATCAAAAATATTACCATCACCGGTAGCATGGCCTGTTTTTTTTGAAAGTTGCCATTTTATAATTTTAATTTTTTCTAAAAGAAATTTAACACGTGTTTTCTTCTCTTCGATGATATTTTTTCGCGCACCAAGTTTCAACAAATCTAATTCTGATTCACGCTGAGACTTTAACGCTTCTAACTCAACTAAATACTCTCGAGCTTCATCTGCCTGGTCCAAGTTGCCTGCTTTTTTTTGATAAAGAAGTTTATACCGTTCTTGACGTAATTTAGCTAATCGTAAACGTGCATCCACTTGCTCAACCTGCGCTTTACCTACTTCAATTTCAGGGTGTCTTTTTGGACTTTCTTGATCTTTTAAAGCAAAATCACTTTCTTTTAAAAGTAATTTTTCTGCTTCGAGCTCTAACGCTTCTGGATTTGAATCGAGCTTAAAGACAACATCACCGTGATGAACCTCTGCGCCTCGCTCAAAAGGTAGGCTCACTAATGTTCCAGAAAATGATGCGGTCAAAAATATATTATTCGCTTCAACATAACCTTGAAATGTATTTTCGTGACCGCGATCACATGCCGTAAGCGTGATAAGCAGCAATATGGGTAAATATTTTTTTATTATTATTCTCATACCACAGCGCTTTTTATTTAAATATATGTTTGAGTATATCCTAAATATAAAATTTTAAACAAAAAAAAGCCCCTTAGATTATATAAATCTAAGGGGCTTTTTAGAATT
>CAXBBS010000009.1:0-85327 GCA_963974485.1 uncultured Legionella sp. | reverse complement strand
GTGATGGAGCGTCTCATGGAGCTTACACCTAATAACGTACAAGCCATGATTTCGGCTGGGGATTATGATGCTTTTCGAGAGGCCGCTGGCCACGGTCACCTTGTGGTGATGGAGCGTCTCATCGATAAGCTGAAGGAGCTTGCCCCTGCTAACGTACAAGCCATGATTTCGAGATGGGGTTATGGTGCTTTTCGAGAGGCCGCTGGCCACGGTCACCTTGCGGTGATGGAGCGTCTCATGGAGCTTACACCTAATAACGTACAAGCCATGATTTCGGCTGGGGATTATAAAGCTTTTCGAGCGGCTGCTAGGGAAGGTCACCTTGCGGGGATGGAGCGTCTCATAGACAAACTTACAGAGCTTGCGCCTAATAACGTACACGTCATGATTACGGCTGGGGATTATGATGCTTTTGAAGACGCCGCCAGTAAAGGCCATTTTCCCGTCGTCAATCGGTTACTTCAATTCTCTTCCGTATTTGCTTATGCTGAAATGCATGAGCGTGAATATGGAGCTCAGTGTGTTCATCCGTTTGTTCATGCTAAGCTCAGCGCGCTGCAGGAGATATGTACGGCTTTAGAGGCCAATAACCCCCGAGCTGTATTTGACATCATCGACCCAGAAGAAGCAAAGCTTTGTTTTTATATCTTAAGAAATCTTATTCGACGAAATGACCCCGCGTTACTGGATGATATCCGGTTTTTGATTGAAATACCGTCCGTTAAAGCATTATTACATACAGCTGTTACACCAAATCAGCCGAACGAACTGTTTCGGTTGGCTTTAAGCTTGGGTAATCAAGATGCGGCTGAAATTTTATTAACAGTACCTGCAGTCGCGGAGCTTGCAAGAAATCATGATTTTTATCGGCTTGAAGCGCGCGGTGGTTTAGATTTAGAAGCGCTAGCACGCGACCATGAGTCGTCGATGACGGCCTTAACGTCTGGTGAGCAAAAACGTCTGGAAGCCGCATTAAAGGTGTATCATCCGGTGATAGAGCAGCGTGGAGCCCCTGCACTCATACAAACCTTACGAGAGCAGCTGAAAACGCGGTACCAAGAACAGCCTGCACGCGTTCGTACAGGTGATGGACGTGAGCTTGATTTGCCTTTTGATTGGAACGACTGGCAAGTGTTGAGTACAACGCTATCAGCCGACACACGTGAGCAAGCGTTACAAGCTTATTATCAGCATCAAGACCACACAGTTTTTCGGTATTTAAGTAAACCGAATCTTTGGATGGCCGTTGATGCTCCCTATGTAAATCATGATCATACGGGAGGATGGTCTACTTTTGAAGAATACCAGCCGTTGATTGCGATGTTTTATCTTGGCGCTCTTGATGAGAATGCGCCTCCGTGTGACGGGCATACGCTTGACACACGGCTTGAGCATTTTATTGATGAATTAGCACATATTGGTCGTGCACATAATTGGGATAGCAGCCGTATAAATGCCCAAGGCGTTTTAGAAGAATATGATGATTTACGCGGTGATAAACCCAGCTGTTATTCGGGCGTAAAACGTCGTTTATTTCAATCGGTCTTAGGTCATCGGTTACTTAAAATATTAACCATGGATGATATTAAACAAGAGCTGCGTGAGTATGTACGGGAGCATTTTAAACAAAGCATTTTAGAGTATCCGGCAAAGGCGGTGGAATGGAAAATAGATTGGGATACTGTGTGTGAAACAGGGATGGGTGGCGAGAAGCTCGCGGAGATGAATATTCCCGAAGATGCCCAAACGGCATTGATTGAAGCATTACGTGAAAAATATCCATATCAATTTGATGAAGACCCAAGTTTTCAAACCTATATTCAAGATCGTTTTAAATTGAACGAACCGGTAACCACGCATGCCGCACGTTTTGGTGGTGAAGTGGACTTAACCGCATTACTTGAGCTGTGTGTGGCTAAAGAGGCGGTAAGTCGAGAAGCTTTGAGGGCATTAAGATTAAATAATTCTATTTATGCGCAACCAAATTCACGTGGTGAAGATGAAAGTAGCGAGCAAGCGCCGGATGAAGGCAGGCAACCTAAGGTGTAGTGGTTCTCGGGGTAATTTGAATAGGTGGGATAACTCGCTCTTGATAACTCATTGATATTATTTGCTGTTCGCGTAAATATGCACTCATAAGGTCCTTATTGACTGATTTGAAGTCTTTTGGTACGCTTAGTGCCAAATAAGATTCTTTTAAGTGATGCAAATATGCCATTCTCTAGTCAGCCAGTCCCAGATAGATTAGTAAAATTAAAGATATCTACTGAGCGATATAATAATGAATTAACGCTTTTGTTGGCCAAGGGTTTTACGGAATTAATGTCTAACAAGTTAATATTAAGAGCATCATCTAAAAAAACGGTTGAATTTGTTTTAAACAATTGTAATATATTTCTCTCCCCATCTTTTAACTTAAACCATCAGCAGATTGTTAGCATTGCAGCGCATGACGGCGGCTCAAAAAACATAGATGCGGTCAAAGCGGCCTTTACAGAATTACAGGCTTTAGGCTTTCGTGCCGAGCAGATTGTTAGCATTGCAGGAAATAACGGCGGCTCAAAAAACATAGATGCGGTCAAAGCAGCCTTTAGTGAATTACAGGCTTTAGGCTTTCGTGCCGAGCAGATTGTTAGCATTGCAGCGCATAACGGCGGCTCAAAAAACATAGATGCGGTCAAAGCAGCCTTTACAGAATTACAGGCTTTAGGCTTTCGTGCCGAGCAGATTGTTAGCATTGCAGCGCATGACGGCGGCTCAAAAAACATTGAAGCAGTTAAACATTATTATGCTGACCTAATAAATGCTGGATATAGCATTAACGATATAACTGATCTGACATCACAAAAAAGTCGATCTGGTGTTATTAAGGATATCGTCGCTCAAAATTTTACAGCGTTTATTCTAAAGCTAGGAGTTACTGACTGTAATAATAATGCTTCAGTATCACCTCGAAATATAGGGCTATTTTCAGAGCAAGGCAGCACGACTGCCCATCAACGAACAGAAGAGCCTAATGATGCTAACGATGAAACCGAACAAGCATCAAAGCGTCCTCGACATTTTTAAATTGCTAAAGTCATTTTAAGTTATTTTCAACTAAGCTCGGGTGGTGAGGATGAACATAAGGAGCAAGCGCCGGATGAAAGTAAGCGGCCTAAATAGTACCGGGCTTGATTGAACTTTGACACACGTGCTTGGGATGACGTAATCTACGTTGACAAACCAAGCACGTTGTTAATTACCAGGACGGTATTGATCATGCAAACCACGTTGTATCCTATATCTAAAAAATTCTCTCAAACAGCTCTTATTAAATCCAATGATTATGACGCCATGTATCAAGCCTCGCTTGAGCATTCTGATGATTTTTGGGATGAGCAAGCTAAGCGTTATGTGAGCTGGGCCACGCCTTGGGATAAAACCATGGACGGTGATTTTGAACAGGCAAACATTGCTTGGTTTGTTGGAGCTAAACTTAACGCTTGTTATAACTGTGTGGATAGGCATCTTCCCAAGCATGCCGATAAGATTGCTTTGCGCTGGGAAGGCAATCAAATATCTGAGCAGCGAAGCTTAACTTACGCTGAATTACATGAGGCGGTATGTCGCCTCGCCAACGCTTTGAAAGCCGAGGGCGTGCAAGCCGGTGATAGGGTCGGTATTTATTTACCGATGATACCTGAAGCAGTGATTGCGATGCTCGCATGTGCGCGGCTTGGCGCGATTCATTCGGTGGTATTCGGTGGTTTTTCTGCAGATGCGCTTTCGAACCGTCTTAATGATGCCGCATGTCGTTTGCTGATTACGGCTGATGGCGGTTATCGTGGTGAAAAAAGTATTGGTTTTAAAACTCAGGTGGATGAAGCGTTGCTCAATTCCCCTTCGGTGGAGCGCGTGTTGGTGGTGCAGCGCACGGGTGACAAAATCGCTTGGAATCATGCACGTGACAGGTGGTATCACGAGGCGGTAGTTGATGCGGCGCCTTTCTGTGCGCCTGTATGGATGGATGCAAACGCACCGTTATTTATTTTGTATACCTCAGGTTCTACAGGAAAACCGAAAGGTGTTGTGCACGCAACCGGCGGCTATTTGGTGTATGCAGCAATGACGTATGCCTGTGTTTTTGATCATCAAGAAAATAATATAATAGATGATATTTATTGGTGTACGGCGGATGTCGGCTGGATAACAGGTCATACGTACGGCGTGTATGGGCCACTCGCAAACGGCGCAAGTATTTTAATCTACGAAGGTATACCTAATTATCCAGATTATGCGCGCTTTTGGGAGATGATCGATAGGCATCAAGTTACTGTATTTTATACGGCACCGACAGCGTTGCGAAGTTTAAGGCGTGAGGGTGATGGATGGCTAAATTCAACCTCACGTGACTCGCTTAGATTATTAGGAACCGTGGGTGAGCCGATTAATCCGGATGTTTGGGTGTGGTTTCATGAGGTGGTTGGGCAGAGCCGTTGTCCGATTGTGAATACCTGGTGGCAAACGGAGACCGGTGGGATTTTACTCACGCCGTTGGCTGGCGCGATGCAGCTTGCACCGGGTGCTGTTGGTCAAGCTTTTTTTGGTGTTGTTCCTGAAGTTGTCAATGACACGGGGGCGGCATGCGCGGTAGGCGAAAAAGGAAAATTAGTCATAAAAAAACCATGGCCAGGCATGATGCAAGGTATTTATGGTGACACGCAGCGGTTTATTGATACATACTTGAGTGAGGTTCCTGGGGCGTATATCACCGGTGATTTGGCACATGTGGATGCAGCGGGGCATTATTGGATTGCCGGACGAAGTGATGATGTGATTCAAGTGTCGGGTCATCGCTTAGGGACGGAGGAGCTTGAAAGTGCTTTGGTGTCGCATATAGCCGTATCTGAAGCCGCTGTTGTGGGTGTGCCGGATGATATTAAAGGCGAGCATGTGTATGCATTTGTTATCTTACAGGCAAGCATTCAAGCTACCGATGAGCTCAAGCAAGTATTGGTTAGGCATGTACGAGGGGTGATTGGCCCGATTGCAACGCTTGAAGTGATCCAATGGGCGGATGCACTACCTAAAACACGCTCAGGAAAAATTATGCGCCGGCTGTTACGAAAAATTGCGAGGGGCGATACGTCGCATTTAGGTGATTTATCCACACTTGCAGAGCCGGCCGTTATTCAACCATTGGTTTTAGATGCACGAGCATTATGCTCTAACGAGGTCTTATGAATCAGCATGTTTTTGTTAATCGTATATTAAATTTAAAAAAAATTAAGTGGATAGGTTTGGATATGGATCATACGCTGATTCGTTACCAAACCGAGCGTTTTGAAGCGTTGGTTTATGAGCTCGTGATTGAGGCTTTAATTAGCACCAAGCATTATCCTGAAAGTTTACGGGATCTCAAATTTAGTATGGAAGGAGCCATTCGTGGGCTTGTGATTGATAGCGAGAACGGAAATATTTTAAAACTCAATCGTTACGCTGCCATTCGTCAAAGCTCCCATGGAACAAAGCTCATGGATTTTAAAGCGCAGCAAGCGTTTTATGGCAGTGTTTATATTGATTTAAATCAGCCAAATTATCAGGTGATTGATACGTCGTTTTCGATTGCTTTTTGTGTGTTGTACGCACAGCTGGTTGATTTAAAAGACGGCAATGAGCAACAGCTCCCAAGTTACCGTGTGCTTGCCGATGATGTTTTACGTATGGTTGATAAGGTGCATGGTGATGGAAGTTTAAAGCAAACAATAAAAGATAATTTAGATCATTTTGTTATCAAAGAACCCGCATTAGTCGCCGGTATTGAGCGTTTTATTCGGCATGGGAAAAAGATTTTTATTGCGACGAACTCAGAGTACAGTTACACCAAAGTTTTACTGGATTATGCCATCAATCCTTTTTTATCTGAAGGACGAACCTGGGAAGACGTGTTTGAATATGTGATTACGTTTTCGAACAAGCCACGCTTTTTTTATGATGATTTACGTTTTTTTAAGATTGATGTTAAAACGGGAACGATGACCAATGTCGATGGGCCGATTACACCGGGTACCTATCAGGGTGGTACGGCAACCCAATTTACGGAAGATTTAAACTTAAACGGCGATGATATTCTTTATATCGGCGATCATATTTATGGCGATATTTTACAACTGAAAAAGGCCTGTAATTGGCGTACTGCACTGGTGGTTGATGAATTGGGTTTAGAAATTGAGTCTCAAAGACAATCAGCGCCGATTCAGGAAAAAATTCTTGAGCAAATGGGGGTTAAATGCACGTGTGAGGCCGAACATCTGATGTATTCAACAGCGCGCTTAGATGAAAAAACCTCAGAATATGATGCAAAAATCAAAGCGCTTCAAGTTAAAATAGAAGCGCTTGATCAGCAGATTTCAGCTTTGCTAACAGAAGAAGGTGAGTTTTATAATCCAACATGGGGGCGCGTGTTTCGCGCCGGTGCTGAAGAAAGTTATTTTGCACAGCAAGTAGACCGTTATGCCTGTATTTATATGGAAAAGCTGATTGATTTGTTTGAATGCTCACCCATGACCTATTTTAGGGCTAATCGACGTGCTTTGCCGCATGACCGCGTTTTTTAATGGGTATTTATGGCTGAAGCAATCATGGATTGACAATGATCATTATGGGATATGCTTTTGCCCAATTCATTCAGACACATGGATTCATAAGCCTGACGGTTGTAAGCAAAAAGGCCGAGGCCGGATAGTATGGAGCTTGCCGCTAAAATAGAAGCGCTCATAGGTAACGTAACAACCACAGAAGCCGCAGCAATAACCATGCCTAAGGCACATAAAGCGATGGATACATGCCTTAAATATTCATTTGAATGTCCGGGCAACTGATTGATGGCACGTAAAAAGTCTCTTTGATTCAGCGTGTTATTGAGTCTATTTTTAGCCAGCGCTAAGAGATAAGCCAAGGCTTGAAAGTCGGGGTTAGGTTTGTTCGCGGCTTGATCGCACGCGTGAAGCAGGGCTCCAATTTTTGAACGTATGTCGTCCGAATGGCTGTGTAGGTCGTTTGATATGTGATAATTTTTTAAATAAGTATGCAGTGCTAAATATTGCCATGTATCTTTTAAACACCACACGTCATCTTGTTGATATTCTCCGTGTATAAAATGACACGCAAGCAGGGTCGATACTTGGCACGTTTGCGCTAAAATGCCATGAACGGGTGTTGCCCTTTCGTCATCTTGGCGTTTAAAATCAACATTTTCTGCATTACCAAGCGATTGCGGGGATTCAACCGTCATGTGATAGATTGTTCCTGGCTTATTCCTTGCTGTATCTAGGTATTGTTGAGCCGATTCAAACGTTTCAAAGATACATAAATTTCGGGTTTCATGAGAGATGTTCTTAATCTCTTGTTCAAAATACGAGGTTATCTGAAGTGGGGTTATGTTCGGATTATTCAGACCATAGGGATACGATGAGCCACGGGTTCGGTCAGTGCCAAAAATGAGGTAATAATTAAGCGCCATGAGATAAAATCCTGTTCCAAAAAGCTACGGTGTAAATAAGGCATTTTTCAAGCTTTAATCATGTGCGTAATATACCGCAAGGTCCATACACCAAGTGCTACAATCACGACAACACTGAGCAGCACACTGTAGGGCTCCCATGCCTGACCAACCAGGCTGAGCGCGTCAGCGCTGTGCATAAGCGAGAAGGGCACGGCAACGAATACGTCCATTAAAGCAGAACCGGCAACTAAACCACAGGCAATCAGCGTGCCGATTTGTCGACGTTGATTGGTTTTGTGTGCGTCTAGATTTAAGCCTTTGAGCCGATGCTCCATCAAGCAAGCAAGCATACCCCCTAAGAACAGCGGGAAAGATGACGAGAGGGGCAGGTACATGCCAATGGCAAAGCCTAAAATGGATAAGCGAAAAAAGCGTTGGATTTTGAACGTATGATTTAAGGCGATTAAACTTAAAATAACTGCGGCACCTGAAAACATCATGCTCCATGGGAGTGTTTCTCGAAACATCGCCTCGGTGATGGCGGCAAGCATGGCCGCCGTGGGTGCGGGTAAACTATGGCTCATATCCATACCTGGTCGCGGCATGATGCCAGCGATGCCATACACATCAAATAAGAGCTGCATAATCGGTGGAATAATTAAAGCCGAAACAACCACGCCTAAGAGTAGCATCAGCTGTTGTTTCCACGGTGTAGCACCGACCAAATGACCTACTTTAAGATCTTGTGAATTATCGTTGGCAATCGCGGCAATACCCGTAACAATGGAGCCAATAATGATGGTTATTGCTTCGGCAGCTTTCAGCTGTTCAGAAGATAAGGTGTGTGATGATAAAAGATGAATCGCGGATAAAAGCAACCAGGCTGCAAATAAAATACCGGCGATAACCACAGCACTCCCAGGGCTTGCAGTGACGCCGACCATACCTGAAAAATAAGCTGTGATGACAGAGAAAAGAAAACCAAAAATAAGGACATATAAAACAGAAATCGTAAGAATGGTCGGTGCATAAATACCACCGAGTCCCAGTGTATTGAGCGGGAAAATAAGCTGAAAAAATAAAAATAGAGCGATGGCTGCAAGCAGCGTACCGAATAAAATTAGCGGCATCGGCATGTCATGCTCAACACGACTGATGTGCTCGGCGCGATGTTTGTTTGAAAAGCCCTGAAACGAGTTATAAACATTTTTTGCGAGCGGTTTGGCGAGCTGCATAAAGGTCCAGAGGCCTGCAAATAGCATGCCGCCGATGCCGATATAACGCAGGTGACTGTTTGCTAAGAGTGCTAAGGCGTTGTCTGCTGTGTGATGAAGAAGAATCTCTGGGTGTAATAAGCTTAGGCTGGGTACCGCAAATCCCCAGGCAAGCAGTGCGCCCAACATAATGCTGATGGCCATGTCGCGGCCAACTAAAAACCCAGCGCCTATCATGGTTGCTGAAAAACCAACGCCTACACCAATCAGTGTTTTTTTGACAATAACCCAATGACTCCAGCTGCTGGCTAAGAGTTTGAAGCCGGCTTGCGCGAGCTCGATGATTGCACCGATGGCACCACCATACACAATGGGGCGAAGCCGTGTATTTTGATGTGAGGTTTTTAAGACTTCAGCAATCGCTCGGCCTTCAGGAAATTTTAAGCTCGTGTCATGAACCAAGACACGTCGTAGAGGGATAGAAAAAAGTACGCCAAGCACACCGCCGACCAGCGCAATAAAAAAATTCGTCCAGTAATCAAACTGATGCCAATACTCAATAATAATTAAAGCTGGTATGGTATACACAATACCACCTGCAACAGCTTCGCCTGCGGAGGCCGCGGTTTGTACGGCGTTGTTTTCGAGAATACTGGGGTTTTTAAAAAAGCGTAAAATACCCATCGAAAGAATCGCTGCAGGAATAGAAGCTGAAGTTAAAATGCCGAGTTTTAACGCAAGAAAGGCGTTTGACATGGCAAGAATAAGGGTGAGAAAAATCGCCAGCAATACGCTGCGCAAAGTCAATTCAGCCAAAGATTGTTCTTGAATCATACGTACCACGTGTTACAGAAGATTATTTTTTCAGTATTGGAACACGATGAAGCACAAAAAGCCATTCGGCTTTATGATATAGATGAACTTGCATATCAGATCAATTTAACCAATGATAATGTTTTTTAATGTTATTAATTGCCGAAATAAATATGAAATCTCAAGGAAGGTGTCGTTTTTTATTTTTGCTGTGTGCTGTTGGCGCAACGCAGACTTACTCCGCGGCTTACCAAATATTTCCAACGCTTGCCTATAATAACGCAGCTATGCTCAACGACGTTAATAAATATACGGCCATGATAGGTACAACCGATATCGTTGAGGGTATGTCGTACATTGGCACGAATGGTCCTAACTTTGGTAAAGCGGTCACGGAGACCAACACGGTTTTGCCTTATGCACGCATGGCTTCTCGTGCCAATGATAAGTGGGTGATGTCGTTCGACGTTAGTCATCCACTGTTTGCTAATGTCAGCTATCCAGTTACTGCTTTTATGAGTACAGCAGGAACCGATGCTATTATTTATGACACGAACTATAGTCCCAAAGTTAGCTATCAAATACTTGATGGGCTCGCATTAGGTATTGGTTTTGATGCCAATAATGTCAGTAACTCAGAAAGTAATTTTGGGCAGCCACCTGAGCTTGAAGCACAGAATATAAGCCAGGGCTGGGGATATGGCTGGGATGCAGGGCTTGTTTTTAAGTTGAATGAGTTTAATCGTTTAAGCTTTAGTTATTATTCGCGTATTGATTTTCCGCGCTTAAAAGGAACAAGTACGTTAGGCAATAAACATCAATCAGATTTTAGTAGTAACCTCGTTGCACCCACCACGTTTACGTTGAATGCTATGCACCAAGTTACGCCTGAGTGGTCATTATCAGAGACGGCGCGGTTTGTGCTGTGGGGGCAAGAAAAAAATCTGACGCTGACGAATTCAGTGGCGGGTGATGTAACCATACCTTTAAATTATAATGATATTTGGAGCTTGATGTTGACGACACGTTATCAGTTTTCTGAACGTTGGGCTTGGGAGGGTTTGTTTGAATATCAGGGTAATGCTCAATCGATTATTTATCGACCGATTGTTTTACCTACAACCGATCTGGTGATTGGTGGCGTCATGTGTGATTTTTCTGCTTCTTCACAATGGAGTGCGCAGGTTCGTTATAATTACGTTTATGCAAATACAGGGATTGATCAAGCAGGGCCTCCTTCTAGACGAGGGCTTGTTAATCGAGGGCGTGTTAATATTGGTATTAATATTATGGATGTGGGTTTGACTTGGAAAATGTAACTATATTAGTCTAAATCCAGACTGGATAGCTAATCAACTCAGGATGACATGATGATTTTATTAGACTCAAAAGATATTCATACCATGATTAAAAGCGAGGGTTTGCCCAGCTTTTATTTACAACTCATCGAGCAATTAAAACAAGATTTTAAGCATTGGGAGCAGTTTCAAAAATCCCCTCGTCACGCGATTCATGTAGAGGGTGGTGTGATGGAGCTGATGCCTATTTGTGATGATACGTATTACAGCTTTAAATATGTAAACGGTCATCCTGCTAATCCACTGAAAGGTCGGCTTAATATTGTCGCCTTGGGTATGCTTGCTGAGGTGGCTCATGGCCATCCTGTGATGCTTGCATCCATGACGGTACTGACCGCGATTCGCACCGCGGCGGTTGCTGCACTTTCGTCGCAATATCTAGCTAAAAAATCGTCCAAAAAAATTGCGGTTATTGGATGTGGTGCCCAGAGTGAATTTCAAATTTTAGCGCATCATGCCGTTTTTGATTTAGACGAAGTCAGGTGTTTTGATTTGTCATCGGATGCAATGAATCGCTTTGCACGTAATTTAGCATCTGAATCGTTTGATCTTGTTGTAGCGAACTCGTGCCTTGAAGCGATTAAAGATGCTGATATTATTATTACCTCGACAGCTGTTAAAGGTCGACATCAGATATTACATGCTCATGATATACAACCAGGTCAGCATATTTGTGCGGTTGGGGGTGATTCTCCAGGTAAAACAGAATTAGATCCTAATTTATTAAAGCAAGCTAAACTCGTGATTGAATATTTTCCTCAAACACTGGATGAAGGAGAAATTCAAAATCTTAAACCTGATGCTGAAGCGTATATTTACGCAGAGCTTTGGGAGCTTATTAGTTGCATTAAACCCGGTCGAGTTGATAATCATGAGATTACGGTGTTTGATGCGGTGGGTTTTGCTTTAGAAGATTTGAGTACGTTAAAATTATGCTACGCTTTAGCAAAAAAACAGAAGCTTGGCACGCCATTTGATCTGGGTGGTGGTGCTTTAAAAGACCCTAAAGATTTATATGGATTATTTTTAAGGGAATAGCATGAAACTTTTCGGTTATGCTTCGGGTATTGCTGCGAATAATATTGATTGCGCCCTGGGACCATGGTACCTGTATTATCATCAACATCTTTTTAATCAACGCGGTTTTCAGGTTGAATGGGACGCGATGATCAAGGCAAGTACACGTGATAAAGACACGGATGTTATGCCTTTAGTGATTAATATCATCACGGAGCTCGGTTTGGCCGTGCTGTCATGTGCTATACATAACGAGCCGTTTTGCGTATTTGGAGGCGATCATTCTTCGGCGATGGGTACTTGGAGTGCTGTGGCTCATGCGAATCGTCATCGCGGGGATATTGGTTTGCTATGGATAGACGCACACATGGATTGCCATACGCCCGATACATCTAAAACCCAAAATATTCATGGGATGCCACTTGCGCATTTATTAGGTGAAGGTAATCCAGAATTAGTTAATCTTTTTGATGATAAGCCTGCTGTTCGGCCTGAAAACGTGTGTTTAATCGGGATTCGGAGTTATCAGCCAGAAGAAAAAGCGATGTTAGAGCGTCTTGGTGTGACGGTGTTTTATATGGATGATATTCATCAATACGGTATTAAAAATATATTGGAAAAAGCTTACGCGATTGTGAATCAATCAACCTGTGGTGTCGGTATTAGTATCGATCTTGATGCCATTGATCCAAGCGATGCACCGGGCGTGAGTTGTCCTGCTGTGCGTGGTATCTCGGGTTCAGATCTTGTTTCAGGATTAGAGCATTTGGTGTTAAATCAAAATTTCTTGGGATTAGAAATTGCTGAATATAATCCCATAAGAGATATTGATAATAAAACCACCCAGCTCATCATGGATTTATTTTCTGCTGTTTATGCGGGCAGCATAGGCGCCTGATCGCCATCAGGCAACCACTCAGCATGATGTGATGCATCATAGATATCCCATTCGTGTGACACGTATCGGTCTTTATGAATATCTAAAAGTAGCCACGTTAAAAAAGCCGCGACGGTTTCGGGTGATACCAACTGGTTTTTATGTTTGAGATCTTGAAAAAACTGATGTTTTTCGGGATCTAAATGCTCAGATTCACGAATAACGGCTTGCATGGTGGTATCAGCAATGCCAGGCATCACGCTTGCTGATGCAATGTCGGGGCACTCGGTTTGCCAGCAACGCGTAAGCATCGATAGGCCAGCTTTTGAAACGCAGTAGGGCGCCCAACCGGTGACGGGGAAATGAGCGGCACCGGAACTGATATGCAGCACGCGTCCAGACTCAAGTTGAGTTAAAAGTTTTTGTGTGAGAAAAAAAGGAGCGTCAAGATTGATGCTCATGAGTGCGCGCCAAGCGTGTTCGTCTAAGCTACGCATGGGTTGTATTGGCTCAATGCTGCCAGCGTTATGTATTAGGCCTTGTATATCTGTAATATGATTGAGGTTGAGGTAGGATGTAATCGCATCACGGCCTGTAGATGTGGCGACATCGCCACAAACAAAATTGATATAAGATGACGTTGCGGCAATCGTTTGCAACGCTTGCTGATTGCGTCCAACAATAAGTACGGCGTGCTTTCTTGATGCAAGAGCTTCTGCTAACGCAGCACCTATACCACGACTCCCGCCTGTAATAATAAACATGTTGTTGCTTCTCCGCGTGCACTTTTTTTAGTTGGGGAATATGGAGCTTAAATGACTGCTGGGAATAAGTCCATGAGATCGAAATACAGATGTGATCGAACGAATGATGCGTCATCAGTAAACTGATCTGGTCTAATTATAATGCCACAAATTGTGAATAAGCACCTTAATGGCACCACTCGTCAGCACCAAGATGGGGCCACCGAAAACGCAACTAATTAGCTCAAATTAAAAGTACGATTATTTCGTTATTATTGCTATTCAAAGCTTCGACCCATTCTCCCGGCTCAAGATTGCTTGTCATCATTGGAGCCGTACACTCATATTGTTCTTCAAGAATTTAATGGATAATATCATCTTGGACTGAAGATAACGGCTTCAAACCAAAGTCATCGATGATTAGAAGAGGTATTTTGCTTACCATTAAACAAAGCTGAGGGTGCTGCCCTGGACCGGTGGAGGCGCGGGAGGGTTAACTGCCTGCATATGCAAGGGAACCCCAATTCTAAGTAGTACGGTCATATCTGGTACAGCGGCACGGATGTTAGCTTCGGTTAAGGGGGTTTGAAGCGCGGTTGTATTCGCTGCTGCAGTCCAATCATAGTGAAGATAAGACGTATCTTTATAGATGGGGCGTAGGCCTAGCGGGTTATACAGATTTCGGTCCGTCTCAGTGCTGGTAATGGCGAGGTTCAGCTTGGCTAAAAAATCAAAGTCACAATGCGCTGTTGGAATGGTCAGCATTTCTTGAAGCATATGAATACACTTTTCAATACAAATATACGCTGCATTATGGTGGCCTTGGTCATGTGAAGCGCCTGAATAATCACCATCAGTACGCGTTTTTAGATTTTTAAATGCAAGGACAAGCGCATTGTATTTTTCACTGAATTTAGTTGCAGTATAAAAATCATCTTCATAATAAAGGGTATCTCCGGGAGATTTTCCCTTGGCATGATTGTTACCCGTGGTATGTGTGCTTAAAGGCATGGTTCGTGTGTTATCGGGTGTATGACCCTGTGTTTTTCCAGCACTGTATGGTCCTTTACCATGAGAAAAAATGGAAAAGGGAGAGTGGCCGGTGGGGGATGTCCTTTTTTGTGCGGGTGCAGGTGACATAGGTGCTACAGCTTTTGCAGCTTTCTTTGGTGTTTTAAATGTTTTTTTACCCATGGGACATCTCATATTTAAATGAGTGTTAATTGTGCTCTAGATGATCTCATCGGTCAAATTAAAGGCATCTGGACGGACGCATCTTAAATGACTTGCCTGCGATACTTTAATTGAGCCGATAAGTTTGCCTAAGTTACGTTATTATCCTTTATCAATGTGTGCTGTTCAATTAGACCAGATCACCGATGTGCTACAGACTGTTGCGCTCTTGCGGGTTAGGACGTGGGATTTCACCTAAAGCGTTCTCAAGTACAGCTTGAATTTGCTTCATGTCTTCAGCGCGTTCTTCGGGCAATGCATGGGTCATATGAGCAATTAAGGATTGGATCTCATCTGGTACATCATCTATCCCTTTAAATAATGCTTCAAATGTTTTTCCCAAAGCATAAATATCTGATTTCTTAGAATAGGGGACAGGTTGTCCAGCGGGTGCGTTGTTAATTTCAGGAGCGATATAACCGTCGGATCCAAACGCTGAGCTTTCTTCTTGATTCAACTGACACGATAAGCCAAAATCACACAACGAAAGTGTTTGGGTTTCTTCATCCCAAATAAAATTTGCAGGTTTTATATCACGATGTAAAAAATGCTCATGAAAGGTTTCAATTAAAGCCGTCGCTTGTTTCGCAATCTCGAGGCATGATGCAGCGTCTGGGCGCACGCCTTGTTCCAGATGTTTTTTTAATTCAACGCCTGGCAAGATCGTTTGTAGCGCATAATACTTCCCACCCCTCTCAGAGTCACCATGATATCTTTCGAGGGTTTCGAGCACTTCATTTTCAAATTTTGAATCAGATTTGGCAAACGATTGTATTATTTTAGCCGCCTGCCATTCGCCAGTCTCTAAATGTTGACAAAACTTAAGGAGACCGAACCCACCTTGACCGATTATTTTTTCTTTACCTCGATATAAAACATACGCATCAGGCGCTTGCTTCTTGTCTTGTACAAAAATCACAGAGAAATTAAGGCCCTCTGATCGCTTCGATATTTTAGTTAAATTAAAGGCATCATCTAAATCAAAATCAAGCTTATTTTCTGATTGATATGCTTGAATTTTTACACGAATATCTTCTAATGCTTGTTCAGCTACATGTTTTAATTCCATGTGAGTATTCTTAATTTTGTTTGCGGTGTCGGCTAAAATAGGATCAACCAGCTCCACGCCAAAATTTGAAATCATGTTGTAAATCGCCTCGTCGTATAGCATGTTTAATTCATCACGTGCATCGGCTATATCAGGGATGGGTATGCCTGCAAGTTCTTCCATTAAGCCATCTAAAAACTGCTTCACCTCATGATCTTTAAATTTTGATTTGAAATCGTTAAGCTTGGCCAACACTTCAGTTTTATACTCGTCCACGTTTTGTAGCGAGCTAACGGATAAAGCTATAATTTCCTCAGCAGGATTATTTCCAATATCTTCTAAGGCTTGTGCTTCGGCTTCTGCTAACGTCGCGTTAGCTAAAGCGTTTAAATGAGGCATGGCTTCATCTTGGAAAATTTTAAGTTGTGTTTGTATTTTATTAACCCGTGCACGTTCGGCTTCGCTTAACAAAAAACCATTAACATGAACATCTGCCGGATTAATCTTAGGGTGTAAGCCTGACATAATAGCCACATGGTTTGAATATTGTACATTAAGTATATGCATTAATTTGGTTTTTTGTAAAAAAGGAGGAAATCTACTGTTAATGTAATTTTTATTTCAAGAAAAACCTGTGATACGAAAAAAAGCTAAAAAACCTAAGCTCCCCTAGTTTATCGAGATAACAGGCTTTATACTAAAAATAATTAATTAATTAATTATTTTTAGTATACTAAGGCGTTCATATGGACTTGGTCGTTGATAATACCCCATTTAAGGCATTATTTGAGCCGTTAGATTTAGGTTTTACCCAATTAAAAAATCGTCTGCTTATGGGCTCCATGCATACAGGGCTTGAAGAAGAGTCCGGAAGCTTAGAGCGCTTAGCCGCGTTTTATCGTGAGCGCGCTCAGGGTGGGGTAGGATTGATTGTAACGGGCGGGATATCGCCGAACCGTGTGGGACGCTTGGCGCCTGCCGCAGCTAAATTAACGTCTTCGAAAGAACAGCAACGACACGAGCTTGTGACACACACCGTGCATGAGTCCGGCGGAAAAATCGCGTTGCAAATCTTGCACGCCGGTCGTTACGGTTACCATCCTTTTATTGTTGCACCCAGTCGAATTAAAGCGCCTATTACGCCGTTCACACCGTGGCCTTTGAGTAAGCGTGGCGTTTTAAAAACCATTCGACAATTTGCGCGTTGCGCGAAGCTCGCACAAGCGGCCGGTTATGATGGCGTTGAGATTATGGGCAGCGAAGGCTATTTAATTAATCAGTTTATTGTTGCACATACGAATCATCGAAAAGATCAATGGGGTGGAAGTTATGCGAATCGCATGCGTTTTCCTGTGGAAATTATTCGAGCCGTTCGAGAAGCGGTAGGCGAAAAATTTATTATTATCTACCGTTTGTCGATGCTGGATTTGATTGCAAAAGGCAGTAGCTGGGAAGAAGTGGTGCTTTTAGCCCAAGCGGTTGAGGCGGCTGGGGCGACGATTATTAATACTGGCATTGGCTGGCATGAAGCACGTATTCCAACGATTGCGACCATGGTGCCTGCTGCAGGATTTACGAACGTCACGAAGCAGCTTAAGCCGGAAGTGAATATTCCTGTGATTACGTCTAATCGTATTAATACACCTGAAATGGCAAGTGCTTTATTAGGAGACGGTGTCGCTGACATGATATCCATGGCACGCCCATTTTTAGCCGATCCACATTTTGCAGAAAAAGCACGTGCGGGCGATTCACGCGCAATTAATGTATGCATAGCATGTAATCAAGCGTGTCTTGATCAAATTTTTGCTCATAAAACGGCGTCGTGTTTGGTTAATCCACGCGCGTGTCACGAGACAAAATTAGTCTATGAAACCACCAGTCAGCCAAAGCGTATGGCTGTGGTTGGCGGAGGGCCTGCAGGCCTTGCGTTTGCAACGGTTGCGGCTGAACGCGGGCATGATGTTACGTTGTTTGAAAAATCAGATCGTTTAGGTGGTCAATTTAATTTTGCTATGCGTATTCCTGGTAAAGAAGAGTTTAAATATACAATTGATTATTTTACAGGGCAACTTGAAAAATACGAGGTTGAAATAAAGTTAAACACTGAAGTGACACTGGCTGGTTTACACGATTTTGATGAGGTTATTTTGGCAACAGGGGTGAAGCCCCGTATGCCAAGTATTCCAGGTATCGAGCATCCATCGGTGATGACGTATGCTGAGCTGCTTCAAAATATAGATAAAGCGGGCAAGCGTGTTGCGGTGATTGGTGCGGGCGGTATTGGTTTTGATGTGGCCGAAGCGCTCATGCATGATGATGCGAGTGATGATAAAACCGCGTTTTATCGTGAATGGGGTATTGATACGCATGTAGCACATCGAGGTGGTGTGGTAACCCCCGAGAAACCTCATGCCGCCCGTGAAGTTTATTTGTTGCAACGGAAAAAAGACAAGATGGGTGGGCGCTTAGGAAAAACAACGGGTTGGATTCATCGCATGAGTTTAAAGCACCGAGCGGTTAATATGATGCCGGGCGTTAGTTATCAGCACATTGATGATGATGGATTGCATATTATGATTAATAATGAACCTAAAGTGTTGGCGGTTGATTCCATTATTGTATGCGCGGGGCAAGAAGAAATGAAGGGATTATACCAGCCATTAAAACATGCTGGTCGCTCGGTACACCTGATTGGCGGGGCGTTTAAAGCCTTGGAGCTAGACGCCAGACATGCGATTAATCAAGCCTCTCGATTGGCCGCTGTGCTTTGATTGAAGTAATTCGCATAAAATGAGTGCATTCCGCTAGAAAATTTGCTATCATGTCGGCCTTGTCTTTATTTATGTTTTTTATTCTTCCAGGTAGACTATGACCAATCCAATAGAAGTGACATCAACACAACCAACAGATGCTCCATCATTTGCGGAGCTTAATTTATCAGAAGCGCTTCTTCAAGCGACCCGTGATTTAGGGTATGAAGCGCCATCTCCTATTCAACAACAAACCATTCCTTTATTACTGAATGGGCGTGATGTGATTGGAAAATCACACACAGGTTCAGGAAAAACAGCCGCGTTTTTATTGCCGGCACTTCAGCAGCTTGATACCGAGCAAATGTACCCACAGACCTTGATTATTACACCAACGCGTGAATTGGCGCTTCAGATTGAAGTGCATGCCAATAAGTTAAGTAAGCATTTACGTGGAACCCGTGTGGTGGCGTTATGCGGTGGGCAAGATTACCATCCTCAGCTGAAAAAATTGCGTGAAGGTGCGCAAGTGGTTGTAGGAACACCAGGACGTATGCTGGATCATATCAAGCGCGGTACATTAAAACTGGATCAATTACGTACGTTTGTACTGGATGAAGCGGACGAAATGCTTCGTATGGGCTTTATTGATGATGTTGAAAGTATTCTTTCAAACTTGCCTGATGAGCGCCAAATTGCCTTGTTCTCTGCAACCATGCCGGCACCTATTCGACGTATCGCCAATCGCTATTTGAGAGAGCCTGCGTCAATTGAAATTCAAGAAAAAACAGCTACGGTTTCAACGATTGAGCAACGCTTTTTGATTGCTTCACCGTTTCAAAAGCCGGACGCGTTGTTGCGTGTGCTGGCTGTCGAAGATCATCAAGGTGTGATTGTATTTACCCGTACTAAAAACGGTGCTGAAGAAGTTTCTACGTTTTTACAAGAAAATGGCCAGCGAACCGTAGCTATTCATGGTGATATTTCACAAGCGCTTCGTGAGCGTGCCATTGCTCAGTTTAAACAAGGTGCTGTCAATATTCTTGTTGCAACCGATGTAGCCGCACGTGGTTTAGATGTTGAGCGCGTAACACACGTGATTAATTATGATATGGCACATGATTCAGAAACCTATGTGCATCGTATTGGTCGTACAGGTCGTGCTGGACGAAGTGGTGTGACCATTTTGTTTGTAGCACCACGCGAAACACGTATGGTGAGTGTGATTGAACGTCATACACGACAAACCATTGAAAAAGTAGCGATACCTAGCGATCAAATGATTCAAGAAGTAAAACAACAGCAGTTTATGGCGAGTATCGATGCACGCTTAGAACACAAAAATCTTGAAGATTATAAGCTCGTGATTAAAAAATACTTGGAAGATCGAGATGTATCTGCCGAAGATATGGCAGCTGTACTTGCGTTGCAATTGAACCGAGATAAGCCGTGGAAGCCAGAACCTGCACGTATTGCAAGAACAGAGCGCGCAGACAAAGGCGAGCGCTCGTCACGTGGCCCACGTTCAGATAATGCACGTTTCTCTTCACGTGAGCGTCGCCCTGAAGGTGGCCGTTCTGAAGGTGCTCGCTCGCAAAGCGCACGTAGCTCACATCAAGAAGAGTTGTTTCGTCTTGACGTCGGTCGTATGCATGGCGTAAAACCTGCAAACATTGTGGGTGCCATTGCGAATGAAGGTGGCTTGCAAAGTCGTTTTATTACAGGTCTTAAAATTAATGAAGATCATTCAACCGTAAGATTACCAAGTAGCATGCCTAAAGAAGCCGTATCGGGTTTAAAGCGAGCTTGGGTCTGTGGCCGTCCTCTGAAATTAAAGTCGATGGGTGTTGTTTGATTCACTTAGATTGAGGATGTGGCTAATATGGTAAGATGTAGCTTGAAAACGGTTTTGATGGGATTTGCGTTATGTGTGGCAGCGGTATCAGCAATGGCGACCCCTTTAAAAGGGTTTGTTGCTTTTGGCGATAGCTTATCAGATAACGGAAATCTATATGAGTACATGAAACATCAGCTTCCGCTTTCACCACCTTACTACCAAGGGCGATTTTCTAACGGACCGGTATGGATTGAGCATTTGGTCGCCTCGTATTATCCAGCGAATGCGTCGTCTCATATGTTAAATTATGCTTTTGGTGGCTCAGGTGTTGCTGAGCAAGACGATGATGAGATAAATGACGGGGCGATGCTGACGTTAGATAGCCAAGTCGATAGTTATTTGCTGGCACATGATAATAAAGCAAACGAATCAAGTTTGTATACGATCTGGACCGGATCAAATAATTATTTAGGGCTACCTGATGATGTTGGTGTGGAAGTGAGCTTTGTTGTTGGCGGGATTCGGCGTAACGCTGAAAAGTTAGTCAACAAAGGTGCCAAACATATCATGCTGGTTGGTTTACCTGATTTAGGACGTATTCCTATGGCAGTTGAGTTCGAAGCCACCGATGAATTGAGCCTGCTGGCAAATACCCATAATACGATGTTGGAAGCCGAAGTAAACAAACTTCGAATAGATTATCCAGATGTTGAGTGGGTTTTTTTCCCGGTTAATAACATGTTTCGAGAAGCGCTCGATTATCCTGAACATTATGGATTTACGAATACAACAGGTACGTGTTACGAAACGCTCGAGACGATTCCTTCACAACAGTCGGTATTGAGCATGGTTTCCCGTATCAAACCACGCTCTGCTCGTTCGACCATTTGTGATGAGTATTTATTTTTTGACCCTGTGCATCCATCCGCAAGGGGGCATGAATATATAGCTATCGAGGCGCGTAAGCTTTTAGACGACGTAGGTATGCAGTTTGAATAAAAAAATATGATTAAGAGCCTTTGACTTCACAAATATGCTCATACGCTTTACGTATGGCTTGTGTTTTTTCATTGGCTTCTTTAATGCGTTGTTCCGACATACCGGCTGCAATGCATTTATCAGGATGATGTTTGCTGATTAAGCGGCGGTAGGCTCGTTTAACATCTTGCTGGGTAGCCGAAGATGAAAGCCCAAGCAAGGTGTAGGATGATTCCAGCGTTTGTGAGGTATAAAAGCTTTGATCTGCGTCATATTCTTGATGCGTTTGTCGTGTTTGTTCGTTTTTCTTGTTGTAATTAAAATTATAATTTTGATTGAATTGAGATCGGTCGTCGTGACGTGCGTGTGCTTGTTGATGCAGCGGCGCCAGGCCAAGCGCGTTGAGTAAAATATTTAATGCTGTAACTTTTTCAGGGGATAGTCCATCCACTTGAGCCATGCGATATTGAAGTTGTACAAACGCATGCAGTAGTTTAGGATTTTTTTGTGCTAGGTTTCGCAGTAGAGCAAGTGGCTCGGTGATGCGATATTTAGCGTGCTTACCTTGCTGGAAAAAATTCCTAGCGACGGTTTCTTCGCTTTTATTTAAATGCAGTTCTTTCATCATGAGTTTAGCTAGTTGAATTTCTGCTTCTGAAACACGGCCATCGGCTTTAGCTATATGTCCAAGACTTGAAAACGTAGCGCGTAAAAAGGCTTGTTTTACTGCAGGATTTTTTTCTATACGATAATAATTATTTGCTTTGACGAGGTGTTCGGTTAATCCGCGATCAAACAGATTTCCAGCAAAAACGCCCAACAGTGCACCGATAGGACCTGCGGTAAGAAACCCAAGCCCAGCTCCTAGTAGCTTCCCCCAGAAGAAGTATCGATGAGCTTGTGCTCTAAAAATCATATGCTGTCTCAAGTTTAAGATATTAATTGACATCAAACACTAAGCGTACATTTTTTTAGTTTAAGACTAAAGCATTATTGTATACTAGTGCATCTGATTTTTTTAGGACTCGTTTTCATGCGCTATTTATATACGTTTTTATTTTACCTCGCGTTACCTTTTATTTGGGCCCGGTTACATAAAAAAGGTCGTAAGAATGTCGCGTATACCCAGCGGCTAGGGGAGCGTTTTTCGTGGGGATCCATTGTATCCTCCAAAGTTGATGTTTGGCTGCATGCCGTTTCACTCGGTGAAGTGGTGGCTGCACAAACACTGATAGAGCAATTGCTTGCAGAGCATCAGCGGGTGTTGGTGACCACGATGACACCTACGGGTTCGGAGCAGGTGTTGCGTCAGTTTGGTCGGCGTGTGTCGCATCAGTATATACCGTACGATTTTCCTTGGGCGTTACGACGTTTTTTTGCGACAACACAGCCACGGGTTGGTATTATTATGGAGACAGAATTATGGCCTAACATGATTGCAGAAGCGCGTACGCATGGGGTGGCTTTGTTTCTAGCGAATGCACGTATTTCGGATGGTGCATTTAAAACTTATCAATATGCTAAATATTTCTTTAAGCCTTTGTTAGCTCAGTTTACCGGAATTTTGGCGCAAAGTGCTCATGATGCCAAGCGATTTTGTGCTTTGGGTGCCCCAAGTAGCCATGTGCGCGTTATGGGTAATATGAAAAGTGATCTCCAGGTTTCAATGGATGGATTAGGTGCGTTATTTGCATTTAAACAAGCGTGGGGAGAGGCGCGTCCCGTTGTGATTTTAGGCAGTACGCATGAAGGTGAAGAGCAACACGTATTTTCGGTTTTTCGAGCTTTACAGCAAGCGGTACCTGGGGTTGTTCTGTTGGTTGCACCACGTCACCCTGAGCGGTTTGAAAGTGTTTATCAACTCGCATGCGCGCATGGTTATAAAACAGGGCGTCGCAGTCAGCAAGCGTCGATTACACCAGATATAGATGTTGTTGTGCTTGATTGCCTCGGTGAGCTGTTAGGTTTTTACGCGCTCAGTGATTATGCGTTTGTTGGCGGGAGTTTTGTTCCTGTAGGGGGGCATAATGTTTTAGAACCGATGGCTTTGGGTGTGCCTGTTTTTTGCGGTCAGTTTATGCAAAACTCAGCATCATTATGTGAAGAATTATTACGTGTGCGTGCGATGCAGCAGGTTTTGTCTGCTGAGCAGATGGTGAAGCATATGGGAGATTTGCATCATCATGTAGATGAGCGAACAGCTCAAATTCAACGAGCAACCGATGCACTCAAAGCAAGTCAAGGGTCTGTTGCGCGTCATCTTGAGGTGATCAGGCCTTATCTAAAAAATAAGGCCGTCTGACTTAGCCTTGATTTTGACGCTCTTTGATTTCTGAAAGTGTTTTGCAATCGATACAAAGGGTCGCTGTTGGACGTGCCTCAAGGCGTCTTAAGCCGATTTCAATACCGCAGGCCTCACAGTAACCAAAGTCTGGGTCAGAGAGCCGTTCAAGGCCGTCTTCAATTTTTTTTATCAGTCGTCGTTCACGGTCACGCGATCGTAGCTCGATACTAAATTCTTCTTCTTGACTCGCTCTATCAGCTGGATCGGGAAAGTTGGCTGCTTCGTCTTTCATGAGTGTAACCGTACGGTCCACTTCTTCCATAAGGGATTTACGCCAAGCTAATAGAATAGCTTCAACGTGCGTCTTTTGGTTTTCGCTCATGTATTCTTCGTCTTTTTTTTCGACGTAAGGGGCGATTTGTATGCTACCAATGGTATCGTTATTCACAGTGAGTTCACTCTCGCGATTAATGTTGATGATTACAGCCCTGTCCCTAGGTTTTAAGGCCATAAGTGAAGACGCTAGGTATATCAAAAAACCAAGGGTGCTTCAACTATAATAGCTGATATTTTTATTTTTTGGGAGTGCGGTGTCGATTTTGGAGCATGGATTGGAGTGCGTGTCGTTCGGGCTCGCTGAGTGTTTCACGTCGTGCTTTCTCAATCAGCGCCTCAATGTCACGTAGTTCGCTTTGTTTAACAAGAAAATTAACGGTTTCGATAAATTCAGCCGCTAGATTATCGGCAGGCACGTGATGTTCCCAAGCGGCGAGTTGATTGAGTGCTTCAAAGATAGGTGTTTTTCGAAATGGTTCGAGTAAATGTGCGGTATTGCTTTCAGGGCGTGTATGAAGCTGCTCTAAGAGACGTCGTAGCACACGTTGGTTTGCTTCGGTGAATTGATCGGCAGGAGGGATATGTTCTTCTGCTGCCGCAAAAATTTCAGGGTGCTGAAGCAGGAGGGCTGTGGCAAGACGAATGGGCGTGCGTTTTTTATTATTATTATTATTATTATTATTGTTATGAATGGTAGGTTGTGGTTTGGATGCTATATCCGTAGGCGCTTGATCTGAAGTTAACAGGCTGTCTACACGGTGGTATTCAAGGTGGGTGATTCGGGCAAGTTCGTCTAAGAGTAAATGCTTGTATGAGCCGTCAGGAATTTTTTTCCAATAGGGCTTGAGGGCGGTTAGAAGCTGTCCTCGACCTGCCAAGCTGCTCATGTCCAGCGATTGCGTGAGCGTATTCAGTAAATACGTGTGTAGTGGTAAGGCCTGTTTTAGACGCGCTTCAAACGCAGGCTTGCCTTCGTGGCGTACGAGACTATCAGGATCATGTCCATCAGGTAAAAAAATGAATTGTGCGTTAAGTTTCCCATCAAGTGAGGGTAGTGTGCTGTCAAGCGCACGCAGGGCGGCTTTTTTTCCTGCGGCATCACCATCAAAACAGAAAATAATGGTGGGTGTGTGTTTACTCAAAAGCTGAATATGATACGTGCTTGTCGCCGTACCTAAGGTTGCCACGGTTCTCGGTATACCATGCTGAGCGAGTGCAATCACATCCATATAGCCTTCTACCACAAGGATGGAATCGACAATCGGTGTTGATTTTTTATTAATAATTTGGTGCAGGCCATAGAGCTCGCGGTTTTTCTGAAAAATAACGGTTTCAGGTGAGTTCAAATACTTAGGTTTTTGATCGGCATCAATCGCGCGACCACCAAATCCAATGATGCGACCGTGCCGATCATGAATAGGGAACATGAGGCGATGGCGGTAACGATCGTAAGTATTAGAACTTGATTCATCTTTTTGTATGAGCATGCCGGTAGTGATTAACCCATCTTTATGGGCTTTAAAGGCTTGTTCAAGCGTTCGCCAGGCCTCGGGAGCGTAACCGAGTTGGTATTGTTGTAAAACATCACCGTGTACATCTCGTGCTTTGAGATAGCTTGTTGCGGTTTGCCCGGACGTGTTTGCTAATTGCTTTTGATAAAACGTGGCGACTTGCTCTAAGAGTTCGTATAAAGGCAATGTTTGCGCTTTAGGCGTGTGGCTTGCTTTACTGTCGTGAGGGACTTCGAGGCCCGCACGTGCAGCAAGCGTCTCAATGGCTTCAGGAAAGTCTTGGTGTAAATAATTCATGGCAAAGCTAATAACATTGCCACTCGCGCCACAACCAAAACAATGATAAAACTGTTTTTTAGCTATCACATTGAACGACGGTGTTTTTTCGTCATGAAACGGACAACATGCAGCATGCGTTAAGCCCAATTTTTTTAGGGGAACGTAGCTGTCGATAAACGTAATGATGTCAATTTTTGCAAGCAACTCATCGATGAACGGCTGCGGGATTAGGCCTCCCATCGTAGATTACCTATGGTTGTATGTTCGTGTGATTGGTTAAGCAAGCTTCGCTTTAATTAACGCACTGATAGGACCCATATCGGCACGTCCTTGAAGCTGCGGTTTTAAATAGGCGACAACTTTACCCATATCACGCATGTTTGATGCGCCGGTTTCAGCAAAGGCTTCAACAATGAGGGCATCGATGGCTTCTTGGGAAAGAGGTTCCGGAAGATAGTGTTTGATGAGCGATAACTCAAACACTTCTTGTTCTTCTAAATCAGGCCGGCTGGCCGCTTGATATTGTGATATGGATTCTTGACGTTGCTTAGATAGCTTGTCGAGCACAGCAAGAATACGTGCATCATCAAGTTCAATGCGCTCGTCTATTTCAATCTGCTTAATCGCCGATGTCACAAGACGAAGCGCACCTACGGTACGCTTATCACGAGCAAGCATGGCTTTTTTTAGATCAGCGTTAATGCTTACTTTAATAGACATGATTAACGTCGACGCTTGTTTACTTTTTTAGACAAGGTGTCACGTGAAATCTTTTTAAGATGACGTTTAACAGCTGCAGCTTGTTTACGTTTACGTTCAGCCGTTGGTTTTTCATAAAATTCACGACGTCGTAATTCAGTTAATACTCCAGCTTTTTCACAAGAACGTTTAAAACGGCGAAGTGCGTATTCTGGGTTTTCGCCTTCTTTTACACGAACGGTAGGCATTGATGATCCTTTGGTTAAAATATTATAATCGACAGCACAATTAATGCGTGTATTTTAGTTGCAGCGATGGCTTGAGTCAAGGCCTGTATCGGTCTAATTTTTTTTCATACGTATAAAACATATAGGCATTGTTTTGAAATGGTCTTTATTTTGGAGTAAGTCGTTGGGTAATCACGTCTGAGCGATGTGGAAAATTCCTGCTATAGTAATTTTACTACAGTTATCTTATTTCACTGTCATGGAGATATCATATGCAAAATGTATCCGTTGCGGTCTATGTCGCACAGCGTTTATCTGACCTGGGTATTCAGCATGTATTTGGTGTACCGGGGGACTATGCATTTCCTTTTGATGATGCGATCGAGCTTGTTTCTGAGCTTAAGTGGGTTGCTTGTGCAAATGAGCTCAACGCCGCTTATGCAGCTGATGGCTACGGTCGTCGTTTTGGGGCAGCTATGCTGAGCACAACCTATGGTGTTGGTGAGCTGAGTGCATTGAACGGAGTCATGGGTTGTTTGGCCCACCGAGTGCCTGTCTTTCATATCGTTGGCGCGCCGTCTCGTCGCATTGTTCACCCAGGCCTAATAACGCACCACACGCTTGGCGATGGGGTCTATGGAAATTTTGAAGCACTTTCTGGTGCGGCTTGTTGCGTATCGACTGTTTTAACGCCTGAAAATACGATCCGGGAACTTGAGAGGGTTATTGAAGAGGCGCTTGGTCAGTGCAAACCTGCTTACATCGTCATCCCTGAAGATTACGGTAAAATGGCTGTGATTGGTACACCTATCAAAGGTAAGCATGTGTCACAAATTGCACGTCGTGGGGCAGTTAAAATCGAAGTTGATGCGGCCGTAGATGCATTGCTCAAGGTACTGCAGTCTTCAAAAAACGTTGTGGCATTACCCTCGATTATTGTGAAACGTTTTGGGCTGGAGGCCAAGTTGGTTGAATTTTTGACCAAGTCAAAACTATCGTTTGCGTTGATGCCCATGGATAAAGGGGTTGTTAGCGAGATGCTTCCGGGATACTTGGGGATATACAATGGCTTGAGCTCTTATCCAGAAGAAGTCTCTCGCGTTGTTGAATCTGCTGATCTGATTCTTGATATTGGTGGAATCGTATTTGAAGATCTAAATACTGGCTTCTGGTCCGACAAGATATCTCAGGATCGTATTGTGCGCATTCGTGACACATGGGTGCAGATTGGTGACAAAGTTTGGGTCGGTACAAGCCTTGAGGATGTGCTCCAAGGTTTGATTGCGAAGGTTTCTTTGATTCATACGATCGACACAGCGTCAAAACCTCAGGCCCTCGATATGGTTGGTGTCGCCAATGATTTAACGGGTTCTGGTGTTTTTTATCCTCGCATTCAAAAAATGTTACGCTCCGGTGATGTTCTTGTTGCTGAAACAGGAACCTGCATGCTTCATTTGGGACCGTTGCTATTACCGGAAGGGGTTGGGTATGAATCTCAGGTTTTGTGGGGCTCAATCGGGTGGGGTACCCCAGCTGCTTTTGGCGTTGCTATGGCAAATAAAGAAGGACGCACGGTGCTTGTAACTGGCGATGGCTCACATCAGCTCACATACAATGAAGTCGCCGTCATGGGCCGCTATCAACCTAACATTGCAATATTTGTGCTTAATAACGGTATTTTTGGTATTGAGGATATTTTAAGTGAAATGGGCCATGCGTACGATAATCTTGCAGCGGTGAAGTATCACCTGATTCCAGAAGCGATGGGATGCGAGGGTTGGGTTACGGGGCGAGTGACAACGGTTGCAGAATTAGATGACGCCATTAGACGCATTGAAGAATCTGATGCACCAGCCTACATCGAAGTCATGATTCCAGCAGAAGAGAGTCAGCCCATTTCAGATGATAAAAAGGATCAGCTCTATAAGTTGAAAACCCCTGAGGCCTGAGGGGTTTTCTTGTCGCGTTACGTTTTTTTGCATTAAATTTGCATTAAAATAGATGATAGATGTTAGGCGTGGCTTTTCTATCCAATATTTAGAGCTTAATCACCAACAATACCTTTTTGAAGATGATGTTGTTTCACCTCTTCATCAAGCCCTGCAGCTTCGGTGAGCGCGGCTACATTATGCTTGGTAAAAAAACCATCAAAACCATGGCAGCGCTCAACATATTCGGTAATTAATAAAGACAATGCAGAATGTTTAGAAAAAATTTGCTTTAAATCAGGCTCATCTTTGCATTCACCAAATATTTTAGCTAAAAATTGAACATGTTTTTGGTCGCGTAAAATATGAATCACATGGTCTAGATTTTTCATGGTTTTACTATGATCGCCATCAGCAATTTCGATCGCAATATGGTGCATGCGCCGCCCATAATTACGGACAAAATTTTCAGTGGGCATCGGTAAATGTTTAAACGAATTAATCATAAACGGCGTATTATTCGCAGTAAAAACTTTGGCGGGTGATTTAATATCATCGCCATGTGGCACGCGGTTAACATTGGTCGATGAATTCATCTCTCCAATGTTATAGGCACCCCAAAAATAATAATTACTCAAACATAGAAATTCTAAGATAGCATCCTCGCGCTCGCCGGCAAGAATACGGGTGGCCATGTGGTCAACGCCTTTCATCAAAGGTTTGATACCTGTTTTTGTCGTGAACGTATCAATAGCATCCAGCTCTTTCTGTTGTGCGTTGGTGAGGCTGAAGGCCTGGCCAAGATCTAAACGGTCTAAATTTTCAAAATCTCGTAAATCATGTTGGGTATAACCCATGCTATTAAACGTATGATTTGACATGCGTGTGAACGCAATATACGGATTACAGTAAAATTTATTCTCGGTAATATTCGGATCTTGGAAATTAAAATCATGGCTTTCTAATATTTTTTTTGTTTCGTTTAAATCTTTGCAGTGCATAATTTCACCAACGTAGCGTGCATTAAATTTCTCACGGGCGTTCGGGTACATTTTGTTAATACGTGTAATATCATCTTTAAAATGAAAGTCCAGCGGTTCTAATACAATAAATAGCGGTGCTTGCTTTGTATTTTCTAAAATATAAATCCGATGCGTTTCGGTAATAAAGCTCTTACTATAACGATAAGGCATCATGGCATAGAGTTCTTTTAGATAAGCAAATCCATCGCCCGTTTGTACTTGAACGACCAGGGCTTGAATATTACCGAGCAATTGATTGAGTCCACTGGACTGTCTGCGTTCGTAAATTTTAACGCGGTATTCGTTGAAATAATCTGAATTTTTTTTATCGCCTTTGGGCGGATAGGTCAATGGATCGATCACGTTTTTCTCCGGTATAAATCATAGGTCTAGTTTAAAGCATAGACGGGGATCAAGAAAAAGCACGTCGTGAGGATCACGAAAATTAATGTAGATTTTATCGTGAAGGGTTGTCGCCTTTTTTTTCTACATTGGACCCAGGAGATCTAATTCGAGTTGTCTATCGTGTAATGGTTCATTCGCTTGAGGTTGCCCGAAAAATGAAGCGCGTCGTCTGGAAGCACGGTGTTCAGCTTTCGGTGATTCGATCGTTGTTTCTCCTGACTCGATCATTAATAAGCGTGCGCCCTTTGATTTCAATAGCGCAACCATCTCTGTATGGTTTTTTTGTTGCGCAAAATATAATAACGAATGATTAGCCCATTTTTCGTCTTCAGGCAGCAAGGTCGCTTTTTTTTGTATCGGTATATGCACTAACGTATCGTCTTGTGAGACTAAAAAACGGATAAGAGCATGCTTTTTTAGCGACATACATGCCATCATAAAATGGCCTAAAAATAGCTTAACCTCAGGCTCTATACCTATTGTGGTTGATTGGCGTCGTAGCTCGACATCCAACGAGATCACCAATGCATCGGTGAACATCCATAATTTATTCATGGGCTGGGTTGCTACGTGCTGCCAATTTTTTTCAAACTGTGCAATGAGATAATCCAATAACTGCGCTTTGTTGTTGATGGTAAAATTACGCATGTGTTCGAAAGGTACAATGCGGTATAAGTTGGGGATGCTGAGTTCAATACTGCTATGCACGATATGCTGCATAAATTCAGAACTGATTTCAGGATGCGACATATAGCGGATATAATTTTTGACATGAAATAGCCCTTGGCGTGCTATCCAACGATGCCATTGTGTGTATTGATGCTCTGAAAGCATGCTAAGAAATCTTTCTTTAAATTGAGCAATTTTTCTGAAGAGATAGTGATTAAAATTAGAGTCGTGGTGTTTGAGTGTTGCATCTGCGAGCTGCTCTATCATCGGCATTGGTGTTAAAAATATACGTAAAGCCGTTTCAAAAATTTCAAACTGAAAGAGTTTTGTCAGCGGGATAGAGCGCTGTTCTTTCGGGGCAATGCCCTGTAAAGCTATCTGCCACCATGCTGCATGCGTACCCATCTTCCTCGATAGAGCACGTGCCAACGATTCTTCGAGGGAGTCCGTTGTTGTTAGGAAATGATGAGCGTCGACAGGAGCACGAGCGTTATAATCAGACCAAAAGGTACCACCTTGTTGTGTAAATAAAAAATCGGCTGTACCCATGTTCATGTTCATGTTCATGTTCATACTGAGTGATGTGGGAAAATCTTTATTGGATAAAAGTAAGTTCACGAGCGTGAGTGCGCCGAGGTTACTCGGTTGTTCATTTACAAATTGTTGGTGAATGGTGTCAGGAGAAATATTGTCTAAAGGTATTTTTTGCGTTGTATGCAACTGAGTGTAACCCTCTGATTCGCTTGCGGTCCAGAGTCTAATTAATGCTAATGCCAAAACGTGGGTATTTCTTTTGTGCTGAGCCTGAGCATGACGAGAGGTCGATAACGTTGAGCGTATATCTTTAGGTATTTGAGCCCATAAAGTAGCGGTGCTGCTCCGTAGCGTGGGTGTCTGGTTTGTTTCCATGATATTTTATCCCGTTATTTTTACGACGAAATCGGTTTGTCTTGGTGGTAGTTTAAGTGAGGATCAATCATAACATGACGGTTTAAAGCCTCGCGGCCAAGCAGTAGGCGAAACCTGAGTGGATCTCGATTCGAGAGTGTTAACTCAATCGGCCATGTTTTTGCTCCCAGTGACAAGGATGTTGAGATAACATAGCGATTTTCTTTGTGCCCATTGGAGCTCATAATCATACGCTGATCAATAACCAATGACGTGCAGCGGACAATAACTTTATTATTATTTTGGAATGGATGAATATCATAGTGCACGCGTTGTTGACCGTTGGTGTTGTCGTACACCAGATTGAACGCATGCAGGGCCGAAGTTTTTGCGCCTGTATCGATTTTGGCTTTGATAAGCGGTACATTTAATAGAGGTAGACCACACCACTCAGAGCGACCGATTAATAATTTATTATGGACCTCCATAATTTTCATGTGTTGACTCCTTGAGTACTAGTACATATGAGGTGACTCTAAATCGATGTAAGATTCTTTGAGCAGGTCGACTTGTTCTTCCACCATATCTAATTTTTTGAAGCTGGCGATATTAAATATAGCTGCACCTTCATAAATCATTGGCATATTACTTTTGCCAATTATAATTCCATCTAACGGAGACAACACTTTATATTCTTGCTGACCCATCGGATTTGAAATTTTTGCTAGCAGGTCCCCTTTTTTTACAAATTTACCAAGATGTTTATAAGGTATCAATAAGCCACTGCGAGGGGAACGGACCCAATAGGCTTGCTTGGCTACCGAGGGGGCAACTTTTCCGTGAAATGGTTTTTTTAATGCAAGCATGTTTAACTTATGCATGACATTTAAAATACCATGAACACCTGCTTTAATGGATAGCTCATCAAATCGTAACGATTCGCCGGCTTCGTAGAGTAAAAAAGGTATCGATTTATCATTAGCAAATTGTCTCATGGAGCCATCACGGAGTTTTGCATGTAAAATAACCGGGGCACTAAACGCTTCAGCTAAAGGTAAGACGCCATCCATATCCAAGTCTGCACGAATTTGGGGTAAATTGGTGCGCTGCAAGGATCCCGAATGTAAATCAATGCAGTGTGTGACTTGAGATAAAATTTCAGTTGAAATTAAGTGCGCCAAACGTGATGCAGGCGATCCTTTCGATGATCCAGGGAATGAGCGGTTTAAGTCTTTTCTATCCATCAAGTAGCGATCTTGATAAAGAAACCCATAAACATTTACGATTGGAATCGCGATGAGCGTGCCTGCCATATTTTTAAAAATGCTTTTTTTCACGAGGCGACGTACAATTTCCACACCATTAACTTCATCCCCATGAATCGCGGCCGTCACACAAAGACAGGGGCCTGGTTTTTTGCCTCGAATGACATGAACCGGCATGGTGATAGGCGTGCAATCATAAAGACTCGGCATCGGTAAGAAGATGGTTTTGCTCTCACCTCTTGCAATGCTAATATGATTGATTTCGATGATATCTTGCATATCGTTCATGGTCTTATCCTTGATAGCGACTTTTAGGCCCAATGGGCTTAGCATTTTTTTCTAGATGTTCGATAATCAGGCCGGCAATATCTTTATTGGTTGCCGCTTCGATGCCTTCTAAGCCCGGTGATGAATTAATTTCGAGAACTAACGGACCTCGGTTCGATCGAAGTATATCCACACCCGCCATGGTCAAGCCCATGACTTTTGCTGCTTTAATCGCGACTTCCCGTTCTTTCTTGGTAATTTTAACCAAATGTGCGCTACCGCCTTGGTGAATATTAGCACGGAATTCGCCGGGTGCCGCCTTGCGTTCCATGGCTGCAATCACTTTATCTCCCACAACAAAACATCGAATATCAGCACCACCGGATTCTTCAATATATTCTTGTATAATAATATTTTCTTTGAGACTCATGAGCATTTGTATTACACTTTCTGCGGCTTTTTTTGTTTTAGCCAGCACAACACCCACACCTTGAGTGCCTTCGGTGAGTTTAATCACAAGCGGTGCTCCACCGACGGTATTAATTAAACCATCGACATCTCCAGGTACACTTGCGATACCTGTAATGGGCATATCAATGCCTTTCATGACTAAGAGCTGCTGTGAACGTAATTTATCCCTGGAGCGTGTGATCGCCAGGGATGAATTCAGAGAATACGTTCCTAAGGTTTCAAACTGTCGTACGATAGCCGTACCGTAAAACGTATGGCTTGCACCAATTCTTGGGATAATTGCATCAAACATGGGAAGTGTTTCTCCCTGATAATGTATCGATGGCTGTTTTGCTGTGATGTTCATATAACATCGAATGTAGTCCAGCACACGAACCTCGTGTCCGCGCTCTTCAGCTGCTTCAACGAGTCGTTTTGTTGAATATAATTTCTTATTTCTTGATAAAATAGCTATTTTCATGCGCTTAACCTTAATGAATTCAAACTGAATAGCTATATTCTATACCTATACGATGTTTTCTTCTTGTGAATACCCAATAAATTACAAAGAATCTGCAACGTGTTATTTGGTAATGGTCTATAATAAATCTATCAGTCTATTTTGTTGAAGGTTGATATGGCGAATAACTTAGAGCAAGGCAGAGCCGAAGCCGCTCATATGGAGCGTTTGATTAAAGTAGCTCAGGAAAAAGCCGAGCGTAATCAATTAAAAGACGTGCACGGTTCTTTATTGGTTTCAGTGGACCGTAAGGGTGTGGAGCCAGGTGCGTTGGTGCGTTTAGATCGGCATAAAGACGGAGAACAAAGCGGTAGCGAGCTTCCACTCCAAGATGAATTTTCGTTTCACTTAATGCTGGCTGCGCGTGTGTATGAACAAATTGCTAAAAAGTCGCGTTCAGATATAGATCTGACAAAAATAGAAATAGCACGTCAAGACGCGATGAAACGCGTAAATCGTTATATTGAACGTGCTTATCGTGATGCTTCTAAAATTGCGAAAAAAGACGGTGAATTTGATCTTGCAAAATTTAATGCCTCACTTGATAAAGCAAGAAAGAAACTCGTACCGATGGCGCATACGATTTTTATGGAAAAAATTATAGAAGAAACAGGCATTATATTAACAAAAAAAGATTTCGAAGGTGCGAAGCATGAAGGTGCTAAGCATATTGCAGAAAATATGCCGGCGACGACGCAAGATATTCTCTATGTTAATCAGGCAGCGGGGCTGGTTACGCTTATTAAAGGCTCTGAATACACTGCGCATCATCGTGTTGCTGGCAAAGAGGCGTTTGCACATAGACAAATGATCACGTGTCGTAGAAACAAAGATGGGACGATAAGAGCAGGACTAAATCCACGCATTCAAATACGCACACCGTCACCGGTGGTTAAAAAGAAAGAGAAAGATTTCGGTGACCACGAGATTATTTCTGATGTTGTCGCTAAGTTATCAGAGGTTACCGAATTTTATCAATTGGATAAAAAGCTATCGAGTGATAAACCTCGCGCGTTTATTTACAACCGATATACAGCGATTCACGATAGAATCGGGGATGTTAAAGGTAATTTACAAACACAAAGTGCCGCGCATATTTTACAAGGTGCACATGAATATAATGCGACACACGATGTTATGTGTTTTGTTCAAAATATTTCTGTTAATGGTTTTGGCAAGACCCTAAGTTATAAGAGCCGTCGTCCGTTGGTGAGAGAATCTACGTTAATGGCTGAAATGGCCTTGATGCATACGTTGTGTAATACAAGCGAAATAAATAGTTTGGTTGAGTATTATAAATATTATTTAGAATCTTCGCCTCGAGAACCTTATTTTTCAGATAGCAAGTATGGGACGGCAGCTATAGCCCAAATTAAAAAGATTAAAGCGCAGTGGAAAAATGAGAAATCAACAAAAGTGCCTGAGTTAGATGCAGGTGAAAAAGATGAAGAACTGGTTTTAGCTGTTAAAAATAGTTTAAAAAAACTTGTCGCGCATGATGCGCATGGCACACATGAATATGCAAAATTAGTTCAAACATTATCCGTCTTTTCTGAGGAAGCATCGATCGGGGGCTGTAAAAGCGGTAATGAACGTGCACAAGCGATTAATGGCCGGGTATTGATGTTGGATGGTATGAAATCAGGCAGTAAGCTTGCTAAGCGGCTTAAGCTGTTAGCGAGTGCATCGCCACAAAATGTTTTAAGTCGGGCTGAAAAATTAAATGAATGTCTTAATGAGGAATATAACCAAAAAGGATTGTATGCAGCCGCATCGGTGATTAGTTTGGTCGATCAAGGGGCATCTGCAAAAGTCGAAGCAAAATCTAAATGGTGGAATATCTCAAGAAATTTTGCGGAAGAATCTGCGGAACAGATGACGAATTTAAAGCAGAGCAAGGCCGGTGCAATGCAGGCGCATAAAGGCCTCACAAAGTCTATGAAAGGGGCTTGGAACAATTATGCGATGTCAGATTGGTCTTATATGAGCTCAAGTTCGGCAGGCGTATTAGGTGCTGTGGCTGCGGTCATGACCGTTATTCCTGCAATACTTGCGGTATTGAAAAATAGACAAAATAAACATATTAAAATAAACGCAAGGCGCATGCACAATGAGCGGATTCAAGCGTTAGAAAAATGTCCAATAAAGCAAAAAGATAAAATTAAAGATTGGCTTAAACACATTGGAAATTATGAAGTTAAGCCGAAACCTGATGAGAGTAAACCAAAGGCTCCACTACACTTAAGTCATAAAGAAAAGAAAGCACTGTATCGTAAAACACACCAAGGTACGACGCCTAAAGGCGCGCGAGAGGATTTTATTCGTTTTTTAGGTTTAAAATTTTTAGATGGGAATGCACTGGATACCACGGTTGCGATGAGCGATAACGCCGTGACGTTAAAAGAGCTCTTAGGTGAGGAAGGTTTTCGGTTATATAAAAAAGCCATCAAAGAAGAAGGTAAGAGTAAATCGTTTAGAAAGGCTGTTTTTTCAAGAGCATTAGACCATGTGGAGGGTCCTCGCTGGTCAAAAAGATTAATTTTGTGGGTAGGTGGTCCTTCAAGCTCAGGAAAAACGTATTCTGCAAAGAATGTACTTGAGCATTTAACACATGAAGAATCCGATCCACTGGATGCCGATGAAAATAATATGTCGGGTAATAATGTCGTTTTCGCAGATGGTAGTTATGATCGTGAGGTATCACAAATGCGGCAAATGGTGCTTCAATGCGCTCTGGCGTCAGGCTATAAAGGGATTAGTGATTTATATAAGCAAAGTCAAGCACTGATGCTTCGAGGGTATCTCAAAGATACGGTCATGGCGAGTGATAGGTTCAGTCTCGTGATTCCAGAAACATTCACACGTCCTGGCGCGGCAAAAGAAATCGCACGTTATGAGTGGTTAAGTCGAAGCAAAAAAAGTAATTTTGTACAGTTATTCAGTAAAATCAAAGCAGAGGAAAGTGAGGATAAAGATAAGGATGAGCAACGTAAGCATACTGATCGTTTTAGAACCGCTGTGAAAAACACGGGGGAATCGAGGACGTGGCGTACGGAGCCTTTTAATGCCTCTGAGATTAAAATGAATCATTTGAAGATTGGATGTGAGTCAAAAATTTATGAGCCCAAAAATTTCTGGTGGGGTCGAATAATGACGGACTCTTTTGAAAAAATGTATAAAAAATACAGCGAAGCTAAAGCCACGCTGGAAATTACTCATGATTTGATGTATTTGCAAAAAGATGAGCAAGGAAAGTGGCATGAATGTAAGGGTTCTGATAATTTGACGGGAAAAAAGAACAAAGACGATTTTGTTTGTGTAACAGCCAGGGCGTATAGAAATTGGTTGCATTTGGATGAAAATAAAAGACCAGATTTAGCCAAGTGGTATGATAAACATAAAGAAGAATCGCCATTAACAGAGCCTCTGATTGAGTATGAAGAGAATGACAAGTACAGGAGGGAAAGCTTGAGTTCCTTGAGTTCAGGAGGATATAGATTTTTTTCTCAAAAATCAGGGGATGCTGAAGCCGTAGCTGAAAAAGATTCTGAAAAAGAGAACAGCAAAAAACAGGAACCACCCGCTGCTTAAGGGCCGTCAGGGTTGCATTCTTCACCAGGTTCATCATTATTTTGATTGTTTTTTTTGAAACAAATCTTGATATGCCTCAAATGCATGGGGTAAAAAAGAAACCAAGGCTGTTGCTATATTTATACCTAGACCTAAAGCTGTACCTGGCCCGAGGCATATGATGGTAACCATATAATCCGTGGAGAGTATATGGTTAATCTTAGTTTATATGGGTCGTTAATCAACTGTAGCTACATGCGTACTCGTAGGCTCGGAAGCTGTGTACGTTTCATCTGAAGCTTCAGGGAAGAAAAGCAATCTTGAACGAAGACTGGTGCTCTGAGTCGGTTCCTGTTCATCTTGGCTGTATATTGATTCAAACGAACGTTTTTTAGGGACTGGTGGGCTCGCAAAGGGATCAACCGACGCTGCCTCTTGAACCTCCGGAATATTAAGTTGTGCTAACATTTCTCGTAAGCTTGCATGAGAGAATGATTCGGTGAGTACAGACGGATGATGCGGTACCCTATAATATAGCGTTAAATCAGCTGTTGTATCCAGTAATCGTGTTTCCATTAATCGACGTAATGGAAAAACTAAACTTCCCATGCTTGGTAAAAAATCACCGCTGTCATGACTTATGCCTATCACGGTTTCAAAATCGTGGCTTAAATACAAATTACCGGCCGCAATGCAGCGATTACACATGTTTTTATGGCCAGGAACGTCAGCAGAGCGTTTGCCTTCGCGTGCTAAAAGTAAGGTGTTTTCATCAGGCATTAAGTAGCGAAGGGTATGCTTGTGATCACTTCCGTCGTTATCTAGTTTTTTTAGCTTTTCTATAAGCTGACTAAAATTTTCTAAAGTATGGGTTGCCGAAGGCGATGGACTTGATTGTTTTGGAACAGAATTACGTATGACTGGAAACCATATCTCTTTTTCAGTAAGGCCTGCTTGTAAAATATTTTGAAGTTCATGAGGTAATAAAGGCATAAGCAATCCATAAAAACAAAGTGAATATATATTGTACAGTATTGTGATTAAAAAAGAAACGCATGCTTGCTTGACGAATCAATAGGGCGTAGAACGTCGGCTAAACTTTTATTTAGATATCAGGAGACAGATGTATACTATTTTGTTATTGATTGCCTCGAATGTTTTTATGACGTTTGCCTGGTACGGTCACTTGAAAGCGCTTAATAACCAACCGTTGATGATTGCTATTTTAGTTAGTTGGGGCATTGCTTTTTTTGAATATATGCTCCAGGTTCCTGCAAATCGCATGGGTTATCAGGTCTTTACTTTAGGTCAACTGAAAATAATACAAGAAATCATTACGATGTGTGTTTTCGCGGGTTTTGCTTATTTTTATATGGGCAAATCTTTGGGGGCTAATTTTTTTTATGCGAGCTTATGCATGATTGGTTCGGCTTATTTTATTTTCAAAAGTTAGTGTGTCGTCGGGCCGTAAGTAAATCTGTAAACCTCTCGATAAGCTCGAGTGCTTGTTGTTGGTTTAATCGTGGGTCGAGGAGGCTGTGATACGCTGTTTTTAAGTCAGATTCAGATAGGTTTGTTTTACCGCCCAAGCATTCGGTGACGGAGGCGGGCGTCATTTCGAGGTGTAGGCCGCCGAGGTGGCTTTGATGTGTTTGATGAATAGTAAATGTGCGTTGTAGCTCTTGCCAAACCGTATCTAAATGACGTGTTTTAATGCCGGATTGCGTCTGTAGGTTATTGCCATGCATCGGGTCGCAAGCCCACGTCACGGGGTGGTTGTGCGTTTGCGTTGCTTGAATAAAGGTCGGTAGTAAGTGGTCTACGTGTTGCACGCCGAGGCGTGTAATCAATAGAATTCGTCCTGCTTCACGTTGTGGATTTAAGCGTTCAAGCAAGCTTATAAGCCAATCAGGCGTGGCATCAGGACCTATTTTTATACCGATGGGGTTTGCAATACCACGTAAAAACTCAACGTGTGCGCTGTCGAGTTGCGATGTACGTATGCCAAGCCAGGGAAGGTGCGTTGAAAAATCATACCAACGGCCTTGCTTGCCGCGCCGGGTTAAAGCCGATTCATAATGAAGATGCAGGGCTTCGTGTGAAGTATAAAATTCGGTGGATTTTATTTTTTCATGAATAAACTTGAGCGTTATGGCTGCTGAGCGATGGCCTTTGAGTAAGCGCGCAGGATTAGGTACCCGAGCGTTTTCGTCAAATTTTGCAGCGTTGATGAGATCGCCGCGATAACTAGGTAGCGTTATGCCTTGTTGCTGTTCCCAGGCTGATGAGCGAGGCTTTGCGTATTGACCAGCAATGCGGCCGATAGGTACAACGGGGCCGTTGATATAAGGTGCCAGCAATTCCGCCATCTTCATGATTAAATTAAGTTGCGATCGAATCATGGCCGGGCGACAGTCGTTGAACGATTCAGCGCAATCACCACCTTGAAGTATAAAGGCCTGACCGCGACCAGCTCTGGCAATCAAGCGTTTTAATTGAAGTATGTTGTTCAGATGGACCAAGGGTTTTTTTTGACTGAGTTGTAACACAGCTTGGGCCAAGTGCGCAGCATGAGGGTAGGTCGCAGCCTGTGGGTAAGGGCAGTGTGACCATGATGTGGGTGTCCAGGTATCTGGCATATAAAAAACGAGCTGATGTTTAAGAGGGCTAATTATCAACGTTATTGCCCCAATGAACAATGAAAAACAACGGATAATGATGGAAAAATTGTATAATCACAATAAATCCCTTGAATTTTAGGCAATTGCCCCCATCTCTGGGCTAGCTGTTTTGTTCAATGCGAGGAAATTATTATGAGTAAACAAGAAAAAGATTGGGGAAAAATAAAAGAAGAGTTGGAATCTGCAGAAGCGTTGGTAGATAAAGCGACTGAAGAAGGTTTAAATGTCTCGACTGAACCGTTTTCAGATGTACCTTCTGATGCTGATGCTGATGCTGATTTAGATGCAAATGCATTAGAGCATCCATCGTATGACGTACTTGAGCAAAAACTGACGGATGCTGAGAAACAAGCACATGAAAACTGGGAAAAAGTGGTTCGTGTAACGGCCGAGATGGATAATTTACGTCGTCGCTCTGAGCGTGATGTTGCCAACGCGCATCGGTATGGACTCGAAAAATTTATCAAAACGCTCTTACCGGTAGTTGATAGTCTCGAGCAAGCTGAGATTTTGGCTGATAAACACAGCGATGCGAGCATGCACGAAGGGATTCAGCTCACCATGAAACTCTTGTTGGATATGTTAGAAAAAGCCAATGTGGAACAAATGAATCCGGTGGGTGATGTGTTTAATCCAGAGTTACATGAAGCAATGACCATGCAAGTATCACCTGATGCAGCACCTAATACTGTTTTAACGGTGTTTCAAAAGGGATATAAGCTCAATGATCGTGTGATTCGAGCTGCTCGCGTGATCGTGGCAAAATAAAAAACAGATGAATCCCTTGAAATAATAAAATTACGCCTTATATATGAAAGCCATAGGGGTCATTAAGTTTAGATATTTTAAATAAACTCAAATTGGAGTATAAATTATGTCAGCATCAAACGTTATTATTGGAATTGATTTAGGTACCACAAACTCATGTGTTGCTGTTATGGAAGGCAAGACGCCGCGTGTTATTGAAAATGCAGAAGGCCATCGCACCACACCTTCGATTGTTGCTTACACCAATGATGGTGAAGTACTTGTTGGACCTGCAGCAAAGCGCCAAGCCGTTACCAATCCAGAAAATACATTGTTTGCCATTAAGCGTCTGATTGGTCGTACGTTTAAAGATAAAATTGTTCAAAAAGATATGACCATGGTTCCGTATAAAATTGTGAAGGCCGATAACGGTGATGCATGGGTTCGTGTCAAAGGTGAAGATAAAGCGCCACCACAAATTTCAGCTGAAATACTTAAAAAAATGAAAAAAACAGCTGAAGATTATTTAGGTAAAACCGTGACGGAAGCGGTCATTACCGTACCTGCGTACTTTAACGATTCACAACGTCAAGCAACGAAAGATGCCGGTCGGATTGCAGGGCTTGAAGTTAAACGAATTATCAATGAGCCAACTGCTGCAGCACTTGCTTACGGTATGGATAAAAACCGTGGTGATTCAACCGTCGCGGTATATGACTTAGGTGGTGGTACGTTTGATGTCTCGATTATTGAGATTGCAGAAATTGACGGTGAGCATCAGTTTGAAGTGTTGGCGACCAACGGTGATACGTTCTTAGGTGGTGAAGATTTTGATTTGGCATTGATTGAGTATTTGGCTGCTGAATTTAAAAAAGATGCTGGTATTGATTTACATAGCGATCCACTTGCGCTTCAACGTTTGAAAGAAGCAGCTGAGAAAGCAAAAATTGAATTGTCATCAGCGCAACAAACCGATGTAAACTTGCCTTATATTACGGCTGACGCAAGTGGACCGAAGCATTTAAACATTAAATTAACTCGCGCCAAGCTTGAGTCGTTGGTAGGTGATTTAATTAAACGTACGATTGCTCCGTGTAAAACCGCATTAAAAGATGCTGGTTTGAGCATTGCGAAAATTGATGAAGTTATTTTGGTGGGTGGTCAAACACGTATGCCGTTGGTTCAAAAAACGGTTGAAGAGTTTTTTGGTAAAGAGCCACGACGTGATGTGAACCCTGATGAAGCTGTAGCTGTGGGTGCTGCAATTCAAGCAGCTGTGTTGTCGGGCGATGTGAAAGATATTTTATTGTTAGATGTAACGCCTTTATCTCTTGGTATTGAAACCATGGGTGGCGTGATGACAAAATTAATTGATAAAAATACAACGATTCCAACCAAGGCAAATCAAGTATTTTCTACCGCTGAAAATAATCAAACAGCTGTAACCGTACACGTGTTACAAGGTGAACGTGAGCAAGCGTCTGCTAATAAATCATTGGGTCGATTTGACTTAGCTGATTTGCCGTCGGCTCCTCGAGGTGTGCCACAAATTGAAGTGACGTTTGACATTGATGCCAACGGTATTTTGAACGTATCAGCCGCGGATAAAGCGACAGGTAAAGCGCAATCGATTGTGATTAAAGCCTCAAGCGGTTTGAGTGACGAAGAAGTTGCTGCGATGGTTCAAGACGCTGAAGCGCATGCGGATGACGACAAAAAATTCAAAGAATTGGTTGAGTTACGCAATCAAGCGGATAGTCTGATTCATAGCAGTGAAACGTCACTGAAAGATTTAGCAGATGACATGGCTGATGATGAGAAAAAAGGCATTGAAGAAGCCGTTGCTGAACTAAAAGAAGCGGTGAAAGGCAGTGATAAAGCTGAAATTGAAGCTAAATTGGAAGTGCTTAATAAAGCATCGGCTTCTATGGCTGAACGTGTGTACGCTAAAAAGTCCGCAGAAGGTCAAGCTGCTGATGGCGCAACAGCTGAAGCAGCTGACGAGGATGATGCAGTACAAGACGATTCGGTCGTTGATGCAGAATTCGAAGAAGTTAATGAAGACGACGCTAAAAAATAAGTCACGCACCGAGAGAGTAATTCATGCAGCAAAAAGATTATTATGAGCTTCTCGGTGTCGCACGCGACGCCGCTGAAGCTGATATTAAAAAAGCCTATCGTAAATTAGCGATGAAGCATCATCCGGATCGAAATCCGGATGATAAATCATCTGAAGAAAAGTTTAAGGAAGTTCAAAAAGCCTATGCGGTTTTGTCTGATAAAGACAAACGCGCGGCGTACGATCAATTTGGGCATGCGGGCGTTGATGGTTCAGCTGGTGGTGGACCGGGTGGTTTTGGCGGTGGTGGTTTCGGCGGCGGCGGTTTTGGTGGTTTCGAAGATATTTTCGAAAATATTTTCACAGGCGGTGGACGTCGTGGCGGCGGTCAGCAATCACGGGCGCAACGTGGTTCCGATCTTCAAATGAACGTTCAGGTTACACTTGAAGAAGCAGCTGCGGGTAAAAGTATTGAAATTAAGGTTCCACGCCATGTTGCCTGTAAAGGATGCAGTGGATCCGGTGGTAAAAAAGGCACGAAACCTATCACGTGTGAAACGTGCGCGGGTGTCGGACAAGTCCGTATTCAGCAAGGATTTTTTTCGATTCAACAAACCTGTCCTACCTGTCACGGTGAAGGTCAGACGATTTCTGATCCATGTACCGATTGTCATGGTAACGGTCGTGTGCGTGAAACAAAAACGCTGACGGTTAAAATACCGGCCGGTATTGATGAAGGTGATCGCGTTCGCTTGAGTGGTGAAGGTGAAGCGGGCATACATGGTGGCCCATCCGGTGATTTGTATGTTCAAGTCGCGGTAAAAAAGCATGCGATTTTTGAGCGTGAAGGTAAAGATTTACATTGTGAGGTTCCGATTGCTTTTTCAACGGCTGTGTTGGGCGGTTCGATTGACGTACCAACGTTGGAAGGACGTGTGGCGTTAAAAATACCACCAGAAACGCAAACAGGTAAATCCTTTCGTTTGCGTGGTAAAGGTATGAAATCGGTGCGCGCTCATGGTTCGGGTGATTTGTTATGCCGTGTAGTCTTAGAAACACCGGTGAAATTATCACGAGAACAAAAAGAGATGCTCACGGGTTTTCAGGCATCGCTGGATGAAAATCCAGGTGCTCACGCACCTCGTTCAGACTCCTGGTTTGGTCGAGTTAAGCAATTTTTTGAGGATATGTAAGTACTCATGAATAATATACCGGCTCGGCTTGTTCTCGCGGATGGCTCAATTTTTGAGGGTATCTCTGTTGGTGCATCAGGACGAGCCGTCGGTGAGCTCGTGTTCAACACGGGCATGACCGGGTATCAAGAAATTCTAAGCGATCCATCGTATGCTAACCAAATGGTCATGTTAACCACAGCACATGTGGGTAATACGGGCTGCAACCAAGACGATATGGAGTCATCCAAGGCCTGGGCTTCGGGCTTGGTTCTTCAAAATGATGTTTCGCTCTCGAGTAATTATCGTGCTGAAATGACGCTGCCTAATTGGTTGAAAAAACATAATGTGGTTGCGATTGCAGGTGTGGACACACGTGCATTAACCCATCATTTACGTGAGCATGGTGCGATAGCTGCCTGTATTGTGACGGATACAACCGATACCGAAGAAGCGTTGGTTGCAGCAAAAGCTTGCCCTGGTCTTGATGGCGTTGATTTAGCTCGTGTTGTTTCTCGTAAAACGATTGAACGCTGGCATACGGGACAAGGTGCTTGGGCCAGTGAATCAAAGCCTGAGCGCTTTCATGTCGTGGTGTATGATTTTGGTGTTAAATACAGTATTTTACGGCGCTTACGTGATAAAGGGTGTCATATTACGTTGGTGCCAGCGCAAACGTCAGCTGAACATGTCCTAAGCATGAATCCTGATGGTGTTTTGTTGTCGAATGGCCCAGGCGATCCCGCTGCTTGCGATTACGCTATTCAAGCCACGCGCGAATTATTAGAGCACGGTATACCGCTGTTTGGCATTTGCCTTGGATTTCAAATTTTAGGACTTGCTTGTGATGCAAAAGCCATCAAAATGAAGTTCGGGCATCATGGTTCGAATCATCCTGTAGCAGAATTGGCCGCCCCGGGTGCAAAACAACGTGTTTTAATTACAAGTCAAAATCATGGCTTTGCTTTAGATGAAGCGAGCTTACCCGATTGCTTACGTGTGACGCATCGCTCCTTGTTTGATGAAAGCCTGCAAGGTATGATTCATCAAAGTAAACCTGCCTTTGGCTTTCAGGGACATCCTGAAGCTGGGCCTGGGCCACATGATGCGGCCTGTCTTTTTAATCAATTTATTGAACTTATGTGTAACAGGGAGTTAAAGCTGTGAATTCGAATTATATGTTTACGTCAGAATCTGTATCTGAAGGCCATCCCGATAAAATTGCCGATCAAATCTCAGATGCCATTCTTGATGCTATTTTAGAGCAAGACAAGCATGCTCGCGTGGCATGTGAAGCTTTTGTTAAAACCGGTATGGTGTTGGTAGGTGGTGAAATTACAACAGAAGCGTGGGTTGATGTTGAAGAAATAACACGTGGTGTGATACGCGATATTGGTTATAACAGCTCGGCGATGGGCTTTGATTGGGAATCATGTGCGGTACTTTCAGCGATTGGGAAGCAGTCAGCCGATATTGCGCAAGGTGTTGATCAGGTTGAAAAAGCAATTTTAGGTGCTGGCGACCAAGGTTTGATGTTTGGTTATGCGACCACGGAAACAAACGAACTGATGCCGGCTCCGATTGCGTATTCCCATCGTCTGATGGCAAAACAAGCAGAACTTCGAAAAAGTGGCGAGTTAGCTTGGCTTCGTCCGGATGCAAAATGTCAACTGACGTTACGTTATGAACAGGGTAAACCTGTGGCTGTAGATACCGTTGTGTTTTCAACGCAACATACACCGGATGTCAGTCAAGATAAAATTATTTCAGATGTTAAAGAAGCGATCATTCATCAAGTGATTCCAAAGGCATGGCTGACAAACGAAACACGGTTTTTAATTAATCCAACCGGCCGTTTTGTGATTGGTGGTCCTTTAGGTGATTGCGGGCTTACAGGTCGTAAAATTATTGTAGATACGTATGGCGGTATGGCGCGTCATGGTGGTGGATGTTTCTCAGGAAAAGATCCATCTAAAGTTGACCGTTCAGGAGCCTATGCTGCACGATATGTGGCGAAAAATTTAGTCGCAGCAGGTATTGCAGATAAATGTGAAATTCAGGTGTCGTATGCGATTGGTGTGGCCGAGCCGACATCTATTTTTGTTGATACGTTTGGCACAGGACGCTTAGAAGCACAGGCAATTATTGAGTTAATCAAAGCTAATTTTGATTTGACACCCGCAGGAATTATTAAGCATCATGATTTGCTGCGTCCTATCTATCGTCAAACAGCAACCCTGGGTCACTATGGTCGTGATGAATTTCCTTGGGAGCGTTTGGATAAAGTAGAGGTGTTACGTTCAGCTATTTCTAAGTCGCAGGTTAAGGAGAGCATGCATGAGGGAACCCAATGATTCGAATGATTATCGCGTCGCTGATGTAACACTTGCCCAATGGGGCAGAAAAGAAATAGCCATTGCTGAGACCGAAATGCCCGGTCTCATGGCGCTTCGCTCTGAATTTTCTGCCTCCCAACCTTTAGCCGGCGCACGTATTGCCGGCTGCCTCCATATGACCATTCAAACCGCTGTTTTAATTGAAACGTTGCAAGCTTTAGGTGCACAAGTTCGATGGTCGTCGTGTAATATTTTCTCAACACAAGATCAAGCTGCAGCAGCTATGGCTGTCTCCGGTGTTCCGGTGTTTGCCTGGAAGGGTGAAACGGAAGAAGAAGCGTTGTGGTGTATGCAGCAGACCATCCAAGGCCCAAATAATTGGACACCGAATTTATTATTGGATGATGGTGGTGATTTAACGGCTTTAGTGCATGTTGATTACCCTGAATTATTGCCTGAAATTTATGGTCTATCTGAAGAAACAACCACAGGTGTTGCGCGTCTATATGAGATGGCGAAACGCGGTACTTTAAGAATGCCAGCTATTAACGTCAACGACTCGGTCACTAAATCAAAATTTGATAATTTATACGGTTGTCGCGAATCACTTTTGGATGGTATTAAACGCGCAACCGATGTGATGATTGCCGGTAAAATGGCATTGATTATAGGCTACGGTGATGTGGGTAAAGGCTGCGCTCAAGCCTTACGTGGACAAGGAGCTACGGTTTGTATCGCTGAAATTGATCCTATTTGCGCCTTACAGGCGGCGATGGAAGGCTACCGCGTAGTACGCTTGGATGATGTTGTTAATAACATTGATATATTTGTGACGGCCACCGGTAACTATCATGTGGTAACACATGAGCACATGAAGGGCATGCGAGACCAAGCTATTGTGTGTAATATCGGGCACTTTGATTCCGAAATTGATATTGCGAGCTTACGGCAATACACTTGGGATAATATTAAACCGCAAGTTGATCACGTTGTTTTCCCGGACGGTAAGCGCGTCATCGTCTTGGCTGAAGGTCGTTTGGTGAACTTAGGTTGCGCAACAGGGCATCCGAGTTTTGTGATGTCGGCGTCGTTTACAAACCAAGTGCTTGCACAAATCGAGCTGTTTCAGCATAGCGATAAGTACAAGCATCAAGTTTACACCTTGCCGAAAAAACTTGATGAAAAGGTCGCTCGTTTGCATTTAGATCGCATTGGTGCAAACTTAACGACACTTACCTCAGAGCAGGCTGAATATTTGAATCTTGCTGTAGCGGGTCCCTATAAGCCAGCGTCCTATCGGTATTGACGATAGGGCGGTGCACTTTTGTTGCAAAAAAGGATTGGTAGATAGACTGATCCAGCACGTTTAAATTAAATTGAAATAGATCGATAAATTCATGTAACCCATTGGCCAATATCTGGTTGATATCGGTTGATAATAATAAATTTTGTAATTTATCCATTTCGTCTTCTGCGGGCACTTGGACGTTTATAATACGTGTGATTGTTTGTAACGATAAGGCCGCGGAGTCCATACAATACTTCATGGCGCGTGGAAAATTTGGGTCAAAAATTAAAAAATTAGCCACATTTTGATGCGTGATACGATGAAATTGTTTTTGATACATTTCCAAACCACTTGCGGACTGTAAAACAGCACCCCATTCAATAATATCGTGCAGCGAATTGATTTCCTCGGGATGAGGTGAAAGTAAAAAATATTTTACATCAAGCAGGCGTGCTGTCTTGTCCGCGCGCTCGAGCATTTGCCCGAGATGCATAAAATGCCAAGCTTCACTGTGTGAAATAGAGTCTTGCTGAATCCCAACGATTAAGTTATTAAACGTGTTTACTTCAGCATAAAACGATTGTAAATCGTGAATTTGTCGTTTTTTACTGTTTTTACTTACGAGATGATAAAACTCGTTAATAGATTTCCAAAGATCAGACGATATCATTTCCCGCACAGTACGGGCATTTTCACGTGCGCTGGATACACAAGAGATGATAGAGTTGGGATTTTTTGCGTCAAATGTTAGGAATTTAACCACATTTTCTTCGTTAAAGACCGCGTAGTGCTTTAAAAATTCAGCATCATTACCGGTTGTTCGGATCAACGGTTCCCATTGAGCCTGTTGGCGTTCCACGCGCATATCAAGAATAAGCCGTAAATTAACATCAATAAAGCGCGCTACATTATTGGCACGTTCCAGATATCGACTCATCCAGTATAAAGAATTTCCAACTCGACTTAGCATAAGATTGTCCTATTTTTCTATTGTCCGAATAATTATGATTTATATTGAAAGCTCGGGGCTTTTTTCTTCTAAAACCCAGGTATCTTTGCTTCCACCACCTTGAGATGAATTGACCACGAGTGAACCTTTTTGTAATGCAACACGCGTGAGCCCTCCTGGGATAACATCGATGGTTTTTCCGTATAAAGAATAGGGGCGCATATCCACATGTCGTCCTTCTATGGATTCTCCGACCATGGTCGGGCTTCGTGATAAGGCTAGGGTCGGTTGCGCAATATAATTACGAGGGGATGCTTTAATTTTTTCAGCAAATATTTTACGTTCCGCATCGGTTGCATGCGGGCCGATTAACATGCCGTAACCCCCTGATAAATTAACGGCCTTAACAACCAGCGAATCCAAATTAGCCAGTACGTGCTTGCGTTGCTGTTCATCATCACAAAGAAACGTGGGAACATTCGGCAATATAGGATCTTGGTCAAGGTAATATTTGATGATTTGAGGGAGGTAAGCATACACCGCTTTATCATCGGCAACACCGGTTCCAGGAGCATTGGCCAAAGCGACGTGTCCTTTTCTTAAGCAATTCATGATGCCAGGAACACCCAGCATGGAATCTTTACGAAACTCCAGAGGATCCAGATAGTCATCATCAATGCGGCGATAAATCACGTCAACTTTCTCAAAGCCTTGGGTTGTTTTAAGCATCACGTAATCATCAATCACGACTAAGTCCGAGCCTTGTGCCAAAGGCACACCCATTTGTCGTGCAAGATATGCGTGCTCATAATAAGCTGCATTGTAAATGCCCGGTGTGAGAACAATGACATTGGGAGTTGTCTCTTGATTTTTTGCTAAATAACATAAAGCGTCATATAAACGATCGCTATAATCAGACACGGGTTGAACATCCAATGTTTCGAATAAACGGGGGAACGTACGTTTTAAGATCATCCGATTTTCTAAGAGGTAGGATGCTCCCGATGGGCAACGAAGATTATCTTCTAAAACATAAAATTGACCGTCATGGTCACGAATTAAATCCAGCCCTGAAATATGAATCCAGATATCTTTTGGTGGACGCAATCCAATGCATTGTTGTGAATAGCCTTCTGATTCAAAAATTAATTGTTGAGGAATAATTTTATCTTTTAATATTTTTTGATCATTATAAATATCATGGATAAATAAATTAAGTGCTTCAACGCGTTGCTTTAAACCACGTTCTAAACCACGCCATTCTGTACCAGAAATAATCCGAGGAATGAGATCAAATGGAAATATTTTTTCGGTTGCTTTTTTATCGTTGTATACATTAAACGTAATGCCTTGTTGATACAGTGCTAACTCAGCAGCTTTTTGGCGGCGTTTAAGCTCATGTTTAGGAAAACTATTGATCTGATTAATCAATGCCGAGATCTGTTGACGAGGAAGTCCGTCAGACTTAAAAAATTCATCATAAAAATGGTTAGTTTGATAATTATCAAAGTTCATGACTGTTCTCCGCTTATCGTATCGGTAAATGGGACTTCGATGAGTTTGACATCCACGTTCAGTGACTCGTCACCACCTCCCTTAAAAATTGTTCCTGATGTGGGTGTTGCATCTCGGTAATTTCGCCCACATGCCACGCGAATATGATCTTGTTTTACCAGGCATCCATTGGTGGGATCAAATCCACGCCAGCCCAAATAGGGTAGATAAAGCTCAACCCAAGCATGAGATGCATCAGACTGCAGCTTATTTTCATACTGATTTCCTGTATGAATATAACCCATTCGATAGCGGGCTGGAATGCCGAGTAATCTTGCTAGACAAATAAATAAATTAGCAAAATCCTGGCATACGCCTTCTCGGCTGGTGAAACAATCAAACGCTGTGCTTCGCAAGGATGTGCTGCCTTGAACGTACGTATAATCGTGATAAATGCTGGTGTTCATGTCTTCGAGTGTGTTTAATAAATGGTAGTCATTTCGCTCAACAAAACTCATGGCATAATCCGTGAGTACAACCAGTTGTGTTTCGGGTAATTCTGCCGGCAATAAATAAGCCATCATCATTTGTTGTTGCCAAGGCATCCAACGTAAAGGTATCGACGATTGACGAAGAGACAAACTATGATCGTCGGGCAGTGCTGCATAAATCTTAATGCGGCTTATATTTTCAATGATTAATTGATCGTACGATTTATCAATCGTGTAATGCGTGACGTTATTACCAAACACATCTTCATAAAGAATTGATTCGCCATCGACCGAAATATCTAGCGTAGAGCTCAGCACTTCTTGTAGTGCGTCTTCCGTAGGCTGTAAGCGAAACGTGTGGGTACTATGCTCGACTCGATTGCTGTACTTATACGCCGTACGATGTGTAACATCCATGATGCGGTAGGTTAAAGGTTTGCCATCGACTGTGCTCAATATTGCACGGGGATTCATGATGATAGGTTGCATCGTGGTTTTCTCATAAAGTCTATCAGGTTGGTTTGTGTGTGGATCTTGACTGTTCCAAACCATGGCGGCTCGGCGCGTCATGATGAGTTGTCGGGGTAACAAAGGTTGCCAATGCTCATCGTTGACGAAGCTCACGTTACTTAAGATAAAGGCTGTGTGATATTGATCGCGAGGATCATCTAACGCCACATCAATACTGGTGCCGTAATAAGCTGTTTCGGTGACTGGAGGCGGAATACGTGTGTACTTAAACGGTTTCGAAGTATCTGAGCCTTGATAACAGAAGACAGTGAGACCGTCGGTCATCATAAAGCTGACGGGATTACAGGCGTCAATCGCATGACACCAGGTTAATAGTTCATTGGGGTTTATCTCTGATAATTTTCGGGCATTGGCGTTTTTAATTTGATTCAGCAAATAACAAAAGATTAATTCAGAACCACTGGTGCCAATCGGCTCGATGCTGTGTGCATTCGTATGGCGCAATAGTGACAGTTGGTTTTTATTAAGTTGCCCAACCAGCGTAAACAGCCAATTTTTAGCCGCGTAGCTTCGTGAAAAAGGTTCGGTTGTATGATGATCGTTGCCCTTGATACCTGCTTTGATTTGGGTAAAAAACAGGGTTGAACGAAAATCTCCTGCTTGGTCAAGCTCATGGCATTGAATGCTTGATTCACGTGAAACCGGATCTTTGGTAACAATCGCACTGGGCCCATCCATAGGGTACCAGGCTAATCCCCAGCTCATGCTGCTGTCATGGGGCGAGGCTTCTTGAGGCTTGAGTGTTAACGAAGGTGAGCTGACGACATCAAAGTTTAAAACGAATACATCACCCATTGAACACGCCCTCCCGGCAGAGTTTCTTTTGATATATCTATGCTAGTATCTTAGTCTATATTAGCTGGAGATGTGTTTCATACACAAGGATTCTATGTGAGCAAAATAATAGCACTTACCCACAGGACGCACTATCACTACGATAGAGCTATTCAAATCGAGCCACAATTGATACGCCTACGTCCGGCACCACACACGCAAGCGAGAATTCAATCTTACTCTTTGCGTATTCAGCCCAAAAAGCATTTTATCAATTGGCAACAGGATTCGTTTAGTAATTATCAAGCGCGTGTTGTGATACCGGATCCATGCACTGATTTTTTGGTCGACGTAGATTTAGTGTTTGAAATTAAAATTTTTAATCCGTTTGATTTTTTTGTTGAAACACAGGCTGAAAAATTTCCATTTTCTTATGATGCCGATCTTAAACAATCGCTTTTGCCTTATTTAGAAATCAAAGAACACGGTAGCTATTTTAGTGATTTTATTGCAACGGTTGATACCCAACCCCAAAATACACTCGATTTCTTAGTCGCGCTAAATGCGCTCGTGCATCAACATCTGTCATATAATATTCGTATGGAGCATGGCATCCAATCATGTGAAGAAACGTTAAGATTAAAAACCGGATCGTGCCGTGATATGGCGTGGTTACTGTGTCAAATACTGCGGCACTTTTCTTTTGCTACACGGTTTGTTTCTGGGTATTTAGTGCAGTTAAAAGCAGATGTTAAATCGCTTGATGGCCCATCCGGTACGGAAGAGGATTTCACGGATTTACATGCTTGGACCGAAGTTTATTTACCGGGTGCGGGTTGGGTAGGGCTTGATCCAACGTCAGGTTTATTTGCAGGCGAAGGTCATATTCCTTTGTCGTGCACACCGAATCCTGCGAGTGCGGCTCCGATTAGTGGGGAAATTGGCTTGTGTGAAAGCACCATGCACCATGAGATGTCCGTGGTGCGCGTGCACGAAGATCGGCGTGTCACCAAGCCTTATACTCCGAGTGAGTGGGCGGCTATCGATGCTTTAGGTCACACCGTGGATGCAAGCTTAGAAAAGCAAGCCGTAAAATTAACGATGGGCGGGGAGCCGACGTTTGTCTCGCTCGACAATCCCTCAGGTGATGCGTGGAATTTTACTGCACTGAGTCACGAAAAATATGTATTAGGTCAACAATTACACAAAAGGTTGCGGCATGCATTTGCAGAGCATGGGCTCATGCAAGTTTCTCAAGGCAAATGGTATCCCGGGGAAGTTCTGCCTCGGTGGGCCATGCATTGTCATTGGCGTAAAGATGGTGAGGCATTATGGAAAGCAAGTGCGTGCGTGCTCGAAGGTGATAAAAAGCACGCAAGCACACGAGCAGAAGCGCATGTATTTATTCAGCATGTGGCTGAAGCGTTAGGCGTGCCTAAAACGTATATTATTCCAGCATATGAAGATAAAGCGATTGATGAGCATGAGCCTGTCGGCTTTGTTTTACCACTTGCCTATTCTGCAACACGCGAGACCTGGGTGAGTAATCGTTGGCAATTTAAACGTCAATATTTGTACTTAACCGCGGGAGATTCTCCTATTGGTTTGCGTCTTCCGTTAAGCCAGCTTCCGGTGGTTGAAGCATCAATCGATGAGTGTTATCCAGTACGCAGTCCATTTGATCAAAAATCGGCGCTGCCATCCTATCTAGCCTTAAAAAAAGCCTGTCAACAACGAACGGTGTCGGATAGACATTTCAAAGACGATCCAACAGGACTGACGCAACAAGCACTCGCGGTTGAAATTCATCAGGGTGAATTGCATGTATTCTTGCCTCCGGTTACGCGTATCGAGCATTTTCTTGAGCTTATTGCGGCCATCGAGCGCGTGGTCGAACAACACCATCAACCGATTACTTTCACAGGTTATGCACCACCCAAAGATTTACGATTGGCTTCGTTTAGTGTGACACCCGATCCAGGTGTTTTGGAAGTGAATATACAACCAGCGCAAACGTGGGATGAGCTTAAATATATTATTTCAACCGTGTATCAAGAAGCGCGTTTGAGTCGTCTGACGACCGATAAATTTCTTTTGGATGGTCGGCGAGTCGGCACGGGCGGTGGTAATCATCTGGTGATGGGGGCGAGCACGCCTGAAGAAAGCCCGTTTTTACGACGACCCGATGTTTTGCGAAGCATGGTGACGTTTTGGCAGCATCATCCTGCGTTATCTTACCTTTTTTCATCGATGTATATTGGCCCCACCAGTCAAGCGCCACGCATTGATGAAGCCCGTCATGACTCATTGTATGAGCTAGAGCTTGCGTTTGAAAACATGTCAGTCAAAAACGAAGTGCCGCCATGGTTAGTGGACAGGCAATTGCGCAATCTATTGGTAGACCTCAGTGGCAATACACATCGCGCAGAATTTTGTATTGATAAATTATACAGTCCTGACAGCGATACAGGGCGACTGGGTTTACTTGAAATGCGTGGTTTTGAGATGACCCCACATCCCCAAATGAATTTATTACAAGCCTTGCTTGTACGCGCGTGTGTTGCTTCTTTTTGGAAAACGCCGTTCCATCATAAACTCATACGGTGGGGGACGGATTTGCACGATCGCTTTATGCTGGGGCATTTTGTGAAAGAAGATTTAGAAGATGTGTTATATTATCTACGTCAACAAGGCTATGATTTTAAAATCGCGTGGTTCCAGCCCTTTTTTGATTTTCGTTTTCCTGAGTACGGTTCGGTTCAAGTCGGCTCGATTAATCTCTCACTGAGCATGGCGTTGGAGCCTTGGCCTGTGATGGGTGAAGAGTTGTATGGAGGTAGCGTAAGTCGCTCGGTGGATTCATCGGTTGAGCGTGTACAGCTTAAAGTCACGGGTGCGCAGTTAGACCGCTATATGATTACGTGCAATGGCCATGCCTTGCCTTTAAAACCAACGGCTGAGAAAGGCGTGACGGTGGCGGCCGTGCGGTTTAAGGCATGGGCTGCGCATTCAAGCTTGCATCCCACCTTACCGTCAACATCGACCCTTGTGTTTGATGTGATTGATCGATATTTAGAGCGTTCTCTCGGTGGCTGCACGTATCATGTGATGCATCCTGGTGGACGTAATTATGAAAAAGTACCGATTAACGAAAATGAAGCAGAAGGCCGTCGATTATCACGGTTTCAACCGGCCATGGGGCATTCGCCCGGTAAGCACATACACGCTACCGAGAAAGCGAATGCAGAATTTCCTTATACATTGGATTTACGTTTATATGATTCTTAATTTACATTATGCAACAAGCTGAAGCATTAAAATGACTAAACATAGGAAAAAATATTTTTCTCACGGGAGCGGCCGGCGTGGGCATGAGCTACACACCGGCTATGATTAAGTTTTTATGAAGTGTGATGCATGCTCGGATTTGTATCTGAAGGTTCATGAGGTTCATTTTTAAACGAAGCATGTGCTTCTGTAGCTTTGTAAAATTTCGAGGAATGTGTAGTTTTATCCGAAAAAAAATGATTTTTCTTGGGTAAAAGCTCCTTTAATAGCGTCGTATCTTCCAATATACCTTCTTTGCATTCTTTTATTTGCTTCAATCGCTTTTCTGCTATATTGAGTAAATTTCTAAAATTGGGTTTGTCTGACAAGTGGTTTTCCAGAGAAAAGCGGTGATTTTTTTCATAAGCCTTAACCATCGCACTTGCTTCAAGGTTTGGCACCCCTTTGTGCGTGAGAATATATTCCATTTCCTGGGTTGTGTATTCAGGTAAAATAGTTTTGATAAGACGCCTTTGAAGCGCTGTGCTAGCAGCACGTCTACCAGCCATATTCACGGGATTTTGAGTTCCAATAAGCATAAATCCCGGTTTTGTTGGTCGTTTGTTATCAAGGTTTTTTCCCATCAACAGTTCGTTAAGTAGTTGCTCCATCATGGGAGAACTGTTGATTTCATCAATGATAACAACAGCACCTTCCTCAAAGGCTTTAAGCAGAAGGCTTTTCTTTTCATCAAGCACCATGCTGACAGGTATACGGTAAAAAAAATTTTCCTGGGTTGTTTGAGTGGTTAGATGACGCGCTTCAGTATAGCCTTTGTTGATGAGCTCAGAAATCACAAGTTCACTTTTACCAATACCTGGTTGGCCTTCAATGATAATTCCCCCAAGTCCACCGTATTTCTGTTCATCATTGAGGGTGTGGTTTAATGCTTTTCGCCACTCACGTAAATCGAGAAGATGTTCTATGTGCTGAGTAATGAGCTGTCGAGATGGGGTGATAAGAAACGCTTTATCAGCCTCTTTGTCCGAAAAAGGCAGAAGAACACGGGGTAAAAAAGTATTATCAAATACGGCTTTTTTTGCGTTTGGAATTATATTTTTGATAAGGTGATAGGTGAAATGCTCAGCAATGTGTGTGATATTTGTTTCGGGATGTTTTTCTGTTTCTGCTCGGGTTAAGAGAGCTATCATTTGTAGTTCACGGGGTGAGATAAGTACGTCGGTTTTAGAGCATGCACAAACAAATTGATATGCTTTTAGAATATGCGTATTGATGGCCTCTGAAACGGCGGTGTTTAGTGTGCTTTGATTGAAAACAGGTTTCAATATTTTTTCATAAATAACATCAGCGATGAGAGGTTCAAATAAAAGTGCATTTCCATGACGTTCAAAAAAGGGAGCAAGTTTACGTTCATCCCCGTAACTAAGGGGGTTTCCTGCAAAAATAACTTTATGCTCAGGTGTTAAACGATGAAGTACGCCATGAATAAGAATCGTTTGAGGGCTATAAAACAAGCCTTCAAACTCACTCCATTGGCGTGGGTTTAGGTTAGCTTCATCCAAAAAAAGGACTTTTCGAGCAGGCGTTGTATCGGTAGCCCAAGCAAGGATTTGATTTTCACCGACATAAAGCGTGTCATTCATGCCACACAACTCATTTTTAACAAAGGTTGATTTACCGACGCCTGATAGGCCGGTTAGAAAAACAAAGGGGTATTGAAGTGCATGGTTGACGGCATACACGCGCGCTTTGATAAAGGCCTCTGCGCGGGATGCACTTTTTGTCATATCAATCGGATCACTTATAAGATTTAACTCAGGTGCTTCATTGATTCCAAGCCACGCATGATCACTCGATAAACCCGCGTTACGCTCTAAAAACGAACATCGTGATTTTAGTTTGCTGAAAGACTCGGTGAAGAAAGGAGTGACTGCATTGCTGGTGTCAGGAAAGAGTTTCTCTAAATTAACGTGTTTCTCTTCATGGCTCACGGTATGATTTTTCACATTGTGAATATAGGAGAAGCGTTCGGAATGCGTCGTAATTAAAACGAGCATGCCAGGTGCTTCGGGTGTTGCTTGTCGTTTTAAAAGATAAGGGGCTAATTGGTCGATGAGTTCGGTAGAGAATTTTCCCGTTAAAAGTATGTTGTTACCAGCCTTTAAGCTTGTAAGCACAGCACCTTCAGATTGATTAAAATTAAATTGCAGCGTTTCCTCATTGAGTTTTCCATCAAGTTTCAGTAATAAGTCAGAGGCACTGCATTCAGAAATATCAATGATGTCATAAGCAATATCTCTTGTTAAGTTTGCAATCGTCATGTCTGGATCAGTGCTTTCAAATAATATTGTGCTGGATGTATTCCAAATTTTAGGTGTAGATGTCATCTGAGTAGGCATGAAAAGTGTTGATGGTAGCGCAACACCCGGTGCGCAATATAAATCTAATTGCATGGAGCATGCTTGGCATGCCGTAAGTAATCTCGCCCATATATCCTCATTCAAGCTTCGTGTCAGGTTGATGAGAAGCGTCGTTTGTTTTGTATTTGAAGCTTCCTCGATGAATCCTGATCGTTTACTTAAAGTATGGTTTTCCTCGTTGTAGATATAACGCTCAAGGTATTCATTCATTTGCGTGGGGTTCAATGTCATCGCTTGAGGGTTTGATGAAAGACCGATTTCTATTTTAGAAATGAACGTATTCAATGTTTCCCATGCATACCCTTCGCTTGGCATGCTCAGGCGTGCTTGTTGTGGCATATGGTCTATCATAAAGGCTTGGAATGCTTTCTCCTCCCAGAGTCCGTTTTGAATTTCAATAGGAAGCCCTGTTTGAATAGCTTTTGCAAGCTCGCCCTCTTTAAATTTTAACTGGTTGTTATCTAAGACCCATTGCCCCATGAGGATTTCTTCCCAGTCAGGCATATGAAAGAGATTAATCACAGTACGCGCTGCATGGTTTGGTAAGTCTTCAAACGCCATCTGGGTTGCTGACTGTTTTAATGTACTCTTGGGTAAAGAGCACGTCGCTACGTTATCAAATCTAGAATAAAAATCAGAGCCTTGGTAGTAATCTGGTTTGTTTCGATTCAAAAGGCCCACAATTTGGGTGCCTTCAGGGAGTTTAGTGCCATCTGCCCGAGGATTCTTATCCAATAACTCATTGAATCGAATGACATCATCAGCATAAAAAGTCTCGTAATTAATAATCATCACGGGTTGATTGTTATCATTTTTCTTCAAAAAATCATATAAAGGTCCACCAGGCCCTCTGCATAGTTCGCCAGTTCCATCTATATTTTTTTTGATGAACGGCGCGGAGCAAATTAAGTCTTCGGGCTTATCAATATAGAAAACGGGACGTTGTATGGCGTTACTATGGTTCTGTAAGTGACGACGTAACGTATTTAAATCGTCAGTTGAGTCCAGTTCAATCAATTGATTTATAATGTGATCGGGTTTTAAGGTATGTTGACAGTATTCAAGTATGTTGTTACTTGCATATTGGTTTTTGTTCCAAACTTGTAAGTCTTTTTCATATTGGGACTCGTTTGCTGACGTTCGTGTGGTTTCGATGAGTTGATGCATAGATTGTGACGTTTCAGTTTTTTCAGCCGGTGATTGTTGTATGAGTTGGGTGATGCATTCATGCTTTTGTGCAGGCGTTAATACCTCGATACTTTGTTCTAATTTTTTTTTGTAATCATGAGGGTTTTTATGTATGAATTGTTGCAATAGAGCATGTGTGAACGTTGCGGTTCTGGAATGATTGTCTTGATGTCCTAGGACCCACGCAGGTTTCCCTTGCATATCTCTCAGTAAAAGGCCATCAAGAGATTGTCGTGAATAGAATTGTTGAGTTGATAGCTTTTGCTGTAGGCCGTCTTTGTTTTCGTTTTCACATTGACACAGTGCTAAAATCCCGCCGGCTTCAATGAAGTTTGCAGCGTTATCTATTTTAGGAGAAAAATCAATGGCTTCAGTTGTTGACGTAAATACAAGCGCTCCTATTGAAAGTGATATGGCTTTTTCGAGCTCGGAAGAAGTTTTTTCTAAACACCCGGTTACAAAATTGGGATCGTATACCTCCCAAATAACATTCGTTTTTTTTCGGACACTGATAGCATGCCAAGGATTGTAAAATACAAACGTTGTTTTATCTGTAGACTTTAAAAATGCTCGTAGATTATCTCCAAGGTAGTATTTTTTTTCATGTGAATTGCCTAATTGATGAGTATAAATATATTCATACAAAGTAGAAAAATGTGTTTTTAATTTATCAGGTAAACTTGCTAAGCTGTGGCCATCCCATTGAACAGAGGCATCAATAAAATAATCCCATGCGTTTTTTTCGAGACTTAAAAAATAATGACTAAGAGCTTTACAAATACCGTCTTGTATCTTTGGAATAATAGAAAGGTGTGTTCGGGTTAGTGTGAGATACTGAGAAATCTTCTCAATGATCATACCCTGATTTTTAGTTGTATTGAGCCCAGTAAATTTAAAAGGATGATCATCAGGATTGGGTCTAAAATCTTTATGTGAAGCTGGCGTGTGTATTGGATTTGTAGGTGTTAACGTGCTTTTATTTTTTAGTAGAGATGCTGCTTCTAATAAACATTCCCAGTTCGTCATTAAGATATGGCCAACTGATATATTGTTTAAAAAAGGAAGGCTTCCAGGCTCAAGCATCAAACTGCCCTCGATTAGATTGTTGCATTCTCCTAAGTTAAGGAGTTTAAGGTTTGGCGCGGCTCTTAATAAACATTCTAGGTTCTCAGTGGAGACGTTACTCGCATTAAGATAAAGGTTTTCAAGGCAAGCAAGGCTTCCAGGCTCAAGCATCAAACTGCCCTCGATTAGATTGTTGCATTCTCCTAAGTTAAGGAGTTTAAGGTTTGGCGCGGCTCTTAATAAACATTCTAGGTTCTCAGTGGAGACGTTACTCGCATTAAGATAAAGGGTTTCAAGGCAAGCAAGGATTCCAGGCCCCAGTGTTAAATTACTATCGGCTAAATTTTTACAGTTGTCTACGGAAAGGGTTTTAAGGTTGGGCGTGGTTCTTAATAAACACTCTAGGTTCTCAAGGGAAGGATTGCTTGCATTAAGACAAAGGGTTTCAAGGCAAGGAAGGTTTCCAGGCTCGAGTGTTAAATTACTATCGGCTAAATTTTTACAGTTGTCTACGGAAAGGGTTTTAAGGTTGGGCGTGGCTCTTAATAAACATTCTAGGTTCTCAGTGGAGACGTTACTCGCATTAAGACAAAGGGTTTCAAGGCAAGGCAGGCTTCCAGGTTCGAGTATTAAATTACTATAGGCTAGATTTTTACAGTTATCTAAGGCAAGACGTTTAAGCTTGGGAGCGGACTTTAATAAGCATGCCAAGTTATCAGGAGAAGGATTGCTTGCATTAAGACAAAGGGTTTCAAGGCAAGGCAGGCTTTCAGGTTCGAGTGTTAAATTACTATCGGCTAGATTTTTACAGTTATCTAAGCCAAGAAGTTTAAGCTTGGGAGCGGCCTTTAATAAGCATGCCAAGTTATCAAGAGAAGGATTGCTTTGATTCAAACCGATTCTTTCGAGAGAGGACAGGCTCCCTGGCTCAAGCGTCAAACTGCTCTCGTCTAGATTGTTGCATTCATCTAGGCTAAAAAATTTAAGCTTGGGAACGGCCTTTAATAAGCATGCCAAGTTATCAGGAGAAGGATTGCTTTGATTTAAACTGATTGCCTCGAGAAAAAATAGGCTCCCTGGCTCGAGCATTAAATTGCTCTCTGCTAGATTGTTACATTTATCTAAGATTAGATTTTTAAGGTTGGGAGCGGCCTTTAATAAATACATCAGATTGTCAATAGAAGGATTGCTGTTCTTCAACCATAAATCTCTAAGCGAAGGAAGGCTTCCTGTTTTAAGCGTTAAACAACGACCTGATAGATTTTTGAATTCACTTAAAGAAAGGCTTGTAAGGTTAGCGGTTACTGCCAAAATATCATTTAGATTATTGATGCAAATATTGCTCTTATCTAAAGTAAGTTCTGTTAGGAAAGAAAATTTTGACAACGGGAGTGATTGCCAATCATCAAAGGGTGGTTTGAGTTCTTGAAGTGATAAGCCAGTCATGTGTGGGCTGAGTTCTAGTAATAGCTTAAAGTTGTCTATGCTAAGTTCGTCTGAGACAGTTATATCAGTGAATGTATGTGCTTCAAGTATTTCGATGGATATACCTTCATGGGTTATTGTCTCTTCATTCAAGAAAGGAATGAAATCATCATTTTCAAAAGTGATGCGTGCGTATTGCTTTAAATAAATTGCGTGAGGGAATTTATTTTGTAAAAAAGGAACGATTTTATTCGTTTGATTTGAAAAATCATCATGAATAATATGTGTTATTGGAGGCATCGCCTGTTTTAAGAAATCTAATAAATTTTCTCGCTCAGCTTCGGGTGTTCTGATAAAACTATAAGTACTGAGCGTGTATTCTTCAGGTTTCCCGTTTTGATTTAAAAGTTGTTGTATGGCATGATCGTCAAGAATCACAATCTCATCACGAATAAGTTTTTTTTGCTCAATAGCGGCCGATATTATATCTTCTCTATACCTGGGTTTATTGGATCCCTTGGTGACAGAGTGTAAGTCTTCCTCTAGCTGTTCTTTATTAATCGGCTCAGATAGCTCGATTGGTTCGGCGTTAGAAATGAGGTAGAGATAAAACCCCTCATCAATGCATTGATTAAGGATTGCTGTGATTAAGTTTTTTTTCTCTTCTGTCCAAAAGAGCCGGCTCCAGTCAGATAAGATGAGTTTTTTTTGTTTTTTATCACGCATTGAGCTGGGAAGAGCCCAATAAGGTTTGTTTTTAAGCATGCGAGCGATATTGAGCTTACCTGTTGGTTCTCTTGTATAAGCCACATTACTTTGAGCTTGAGTAAAATAAAAATTTTTTGGTATTGTCATTATTGTCATTAGTCGCTCATCTGTGGTTGGTCGAATTTTACCAAATGAGGGATATTTCTGGTAAGCGTATAAAACACCTGTTTTGCGTGTAAAATTTACAAAAAGATGAATTTCTAACGAGCTTAATATTATGCAACAAACTGAAGCCTTAAAATTATTAAAAATGGGGAAAAATATTTTTCTCACCGGAGCGGCTGGCGCGGGTAAAACTTATGTATTAAATAAATACATTCGTTATTTAAAAAATAATGGTGTAAAAGTTGCGGTGACGGCTTCAACGGGCATTGCTGCAACCCACATTCAGGGCACGACCATCCACGCCTGGTCAGGTATCGGTGTGCGGGATCATGTGACGCAACATGATCTGGAAAAATTACTCAAAATACCACGTATAAGAAGCAATTATAAAAAAGCACATGTGCTAATTATTGATGAAGTTTCTATGCTGCATACGTATCAGTTGGATATGGTCGACGCCATTGCTCGGTATATGCGTAATTGTGATGAACCGTTTGGCGGGATTCAACTGGTGTTGTGCGGTGATTTTTTTCAATTGCCACCGGTATCAAGCGCTCCGCCAGGCGATAAAAAGCTGTTTGCGTTTGAGGCAGAGGCTTGGATCAATGGCAATATTCATGTGTGCTATTTAGAAGAGCAGCATCGGCAAAGCGAAGATGAATTACTGACCGTGCTCAATGATATACGTAGCGGTACGGCAGGCGAGCATACGCGCGTTCCGTTACGCACCCGTTATAAAAAAGAACCTGAAGGTGATATTAAAGCGACTAAATTATACTCACGTAACATCAATGTTGATGTGATTAATGAGCGTGAGCTACGAAAAATTGATGAGCAGGAAGAAGTTTTTCAGATGCAGACCGAAGGTTTTGATCTATTAGTGGAAGGACTCAAAAAACATTGTCTTGCTCCAGAAGCGTTGATATTAAAAGTAGGTGCCGAAGTCATGTTTATTAAAAACGACCCTTTGGGGCGTTATGTCAACGGTACCCGTTGTGTTGTGGTCGGATTTGAAAGCAGTGAAGAAGGCTGGCCGATTGTTAAAACGTATCAAAATAAAACCATCGTGGTGGCCCCTGAAGATTGGCACTATGAAGATAATGGCGTCATACGTGCCACGTTGACACAAGTGCCGCTTCGCCTGGCGTGGGCTATCACCATACATAAAAGCCAAGGGATGACGTTGGATGCGGCAGAAATTGATTTGGGTGATGCATTTGAACCCGGCATGGGCTATGTTGCTTTATCACGCGTACGTAGTTTGAGCGGTCTGAAGCTCATGAATTTAAACCAAATGGCCTTGACCGTGCATCCTGATATTCTGCAGCAAGATACGGTGTTTAGAAATAGCTCCGTAGAATTGGTTCAATATTTAAAAGCATTACCGAAAGAAGAGATGACGCAGTGTCATATAACCACGTTAGAAAAACGCTTTTGTGGTGGAATAATTAAAGTCAAAACAAAAAGCAAAGCAAAAAAAGAGCCGGCCACGCCCACGCATATAAAAACACTGAGTTTTTTAAAAGAAAAGTTATCGATTGATGCGATGGCTGAAAAACGTGGTGTATCGGTTACGACGATTATTAATCATTTGGATAAGCTCAAAGGTGAAAAGCACATAGGTGTTGCAGATATTGCTCATGTTAAAGACATGCTCGAAAAAAAAGTTTTTAATAAAATTTTTGGTGAATTAAAAAAATCGAAGGATGGAAAGCTTCAGCCGATTTATGATACGTTTGAAGGACACTATTCTTATACCGAGATTCGATTTGTACGATTGTTTCAAGGAACATAAGATAATTTATCAGCAGCAGGGAGCATGCTGGGTTTATGATTTATTTATTGACGTTGATGTTAGCTTTTTGCAGTATTGTCTATGAGCTTCTTTTAGGCCAAGCATTGTCTGCTTTTTTAGGCAATACGGTTCTTCGTTATAGCGTAACGATTGGGCTGTACATGTTTTCTATGGGTATGGGGTCTTTGATGGCGGAAGGTAAGCTTGTCAAGCATTCTGTCACGGCCTTACTCAAGGTTGAAATCTTGTTGACCGTTTTAGGTGGCTTTTCTGTTATTTTCCTCATGTTTTTTGATGCCATGGGCATGTCGGCTGTACTCTTCTCCGTTTTTGCTCATGCCTTGATCATGATTATCGGTGTCTTAACCGGTTTTGAAATTCCACTGCTGATGCACTTAAAGCGCTTCGAAAGTGACCATGACGAAAGTTTGGTGCTGGGTGTGAGTTACCTGGGTGCATTTGTAGGCACGGTGGTTTTTGCTTTTGTGCTTTATCCTCGAATGGGATTGATTCCAACCGCATTTTTTATTGCTTTGTTAAATGCGGCGGTAGGGGTGGCATTGTTAACTCAGGCTGATAAAGTCCAAACTTCTGAAAATCAAACGTTTCGTGGTTTAATCGTCGTCCAGTTAGGCTTGTTTTTTATATTGATGCCGTGCTTGCTTTTTTCGAGTTCAATTAATGAACTGTTTTTAACCTATTATTTGGAATCATGAGGGTAAGAAATGGAAGCGATATCTGGGGTTGGTAAACACTATTTGGTTGATCTACGTGATTGCGATCCTGAAATTATTACCTGTGTAAAGTTGACCCGAAACATTGTGATGCATGCAGCAAAAGCATGTGGCGCGACTATTTTAAACGATCATTTTCATCAATTTCAGCCCATAGGGGTGAGTGGGGTGGTGTTGATCGCAGAATCACATATCAGCGTTCATACATGGCCTGAGAACGGCTTTGCGGCGATGGATATTTTTACGTGTGGCAATATGGAACCTCAGGTTGCGATTGATATTATACAAAAAGGCTTTTGTGCTAAAGCCGCGTCGATGTCGTTGAAAGTGGTGACGCGAGGGCTGCTCGATGGCGACTGAACGCATCACGACGAGCACAAGTCCGGTCTCTCATGCATCGGTTGTGAATGTGTACCTCCTATCGTTGATTCTTTCCGCGTGTAGTTTACTGTACGAGCTTCTTATTGCACAAACGTTGACGACGATTGTTGGAAATATGGTGATTTGGTATAGCCTCACCGTCGGTACGTATTTGGCCGCCATGGGGATCGGCGCTATTTTTTATCATTCGAATCAACGTGTCCGAGGCTGGTCGTCTTTATTTCACGTTGAAATCATCTTGAGTTTGGTCGGAGCGCTTGCCGTTATTTTATTAAGATTGGCGCACAGCATCTATATGATGTTTGATTCAGTCATCGTGGCTACGGCTGACGCACACCTTGCGTTGATTGCATTCTTTGCTTTTGCTTTCATACTGACGTTCTTGATCGGCTTTTTAACCGGTATGGAACTGCCGCTTTTGATTAATCTCGGGAACATATTAGCGGGTAAACGTCATGTTACGAATCGGGTACTTGGATGGGATTACATGGGGTCGCTCGTAGCAGGCTTGGCGTTCCCGTTATATTTATTACCGTTTTTTCAATTACACACCATTGGATTTTTAATCGCAGGACTTAATCTTACGGTGGCAGTATATATTCTATGGCGATTTCTTTCGCATACATCATTGCTCAAGTCGAAGACAAAACCGTGTCTAGTTTTAGCTGGCATGCTGATGATAGGGTGCTATGAAAGCGATCCTATCGAACAATTTTTTCTAAAAAAATATTATTATACCAACACGTTACTTAAAGGTCAGGGGCACTTGTTAGCTCCCTTGAGCGAAACGCCGCCGATCTTCCGCGTGAACTCGCCTTATCAAACGATTGATATTGTTCATTTTCCGCATGTCGCCCATCGCTTGATGGAAGCCTATTCAACAAAATTTGCTTTAAATTCGGTAATACCGCATGACTATGCCCTTTTTCTTAACGGCGATTTTCAGTTTTTTTCTAATGAAGAAGAGCTCTATCATGAATGGCTTGCGCATGTCCCTGTGATTGTGAATGGTAAGGTGCCCAAACGGGTGCTTATTTTAGGTGGTGGTGATGGAATACTCCATCGTGAGCTGCTCAAATACAAGCAGGTTGAAAGTATCACACATGTAGATATTGATCGGAATTTAATAGAGCTCGCTCGAACACATCCTTTACTCACTGTCGTTAACGGGCATTCGTTTGATGATCCTCGTGTGCATACGATCTTTGCCGATGCGTTTCAGTACCTTCGTCAATATGAAGGTGAATCGTATGATGCGATCTATATGGATTTCCCTGATGTTAAAGATTACAACTTGTCTAAACTTTACAGTCGAGAGTTTTTTTATTTCGCGAATATGCGGCTTAAAGACGATGGTTTTTTAGCGCTTGATGCTCCAGATGTTTATTATGGTACACCACGAGGCACGAGCGATCTTATGCCAAGGCATCGAGGCGATTGGGCGATTTTGTCTAATACCATGCGGCTTGCAGGTTTTAAAACGCTTTTGCCGTTTTATACCATGCTGGAAATAGATAATCGTAAGGCTTATGATAAACTTGCGGGTTCTGATGCACAAAAAAAATGGAATTATCTCAAACGATACAGCGCACAAATGCAAGAAGGCTTTATCTTGTTACGTAAAGATGAACGCTACGGGCCATTCAAATACATTGATTTTGGTGTTAAGTTACATATTTTAAATGAAAGGCGTTTCCAGTTATCTTTTCCGGAAATATACAGGCCTATGCAAGAGGTTGATTACAGTCAAGTGAATTCCATACTTCGTCCAACGTTACCTGATGGAAAAATATGGAGCATTCGAAATTTAAAACATGATTGGGAGGAATCCAAGGGGATGTTTGAGCATGAGGATAGTTTACATGAACACTAACATTCACACGTATCCTTATGTTATCAAAGAAACATGCCTTGACTCATTTGGTCATGTTAATAATTCTGCCTATTTGACCTTACTAGAAGAGGCTCGCTGGGATTTGATCACAAAGAATGGATATGGGTTAGATGTGATTAAACAAACAGGTTTAGGCCCTACAATTTTAAGTGTTACGTTAAAATTTTCCAAAGAATTGCATGCACGGGATGAGGTGGTGATTGAAACGCACATGAACGCGTATGAACGTAAAATTGGTCAACTTTCACAAAGAATTATGCGTGATGGTGATGTTTGTTGTGAAGCAAATTTTGTTATCGGGCTCTTTTGTATGACGAAGCGAAAATTAGTTTTGCCAACCGATGCGTGGTTGTATGCCGTCGGTATGATTTAATTTACATCGAGTGTATTTATAAAGCAGCGTAAATAGCTTGCATCAATACGTCTAAATAAAGTACAATGAAGCGGCATCGTGCTCAAATTTGGAGTTTGTTGTAAATTTATTGCTTTATAGAGGTATGACTTTATGAATATAATTAAATCACGAAATTTATGGAAGCAAGTTAAAGAAATTAAATCAGCTGTAGCACGGAAAGTTATTCCAGAAGCTTGTTTCAAACGTTCTTTAGGCAAAGCGATGCTTTGGTATGCGATTGATTTAAGCATTTTTTTGTTTGGTATGGCGCTTGTTTTTTTTAATCCTTATGTAGGATTAAAGCTGGTGGGTGGCCTTATTTCAGGTACCGCGACCGCCATGTTATTTGTGTGGGCGCATGACGCCGCGCACGGTACGTTGTTTAAAAGCAGTAAAGTTGCCGAAGTATTGGGCACACTCGTGATGCTGCCGTCGTTAAATATTTATCGCATGTGGTCGTACGGACATAATAAAGTACATCACGGATTTACATCGTTGTCTCCGATTGATTGGATCTGGCGTCCGCTTACACCCGCTGAATATCGCGCGCTTTCCTTGTTTCAGCGTATACTTTATCGCGTAGAGCGCAGCGCGTTTACCTGTGCATTTCATTATTTGCGTCGTATTTGGTGGTCGCAGATGTTGAAATTTAATCCCGGTAAAGATGCGAAACAACGTCGATACTATCGTAATGGTAAACTCATGGTGCTTGCTTATACTATATTAGCTTCAGCCGCTGCGTATATTTTTGCAGGTGGCCTGGTGGGTATTCTGATGGCCGTGGTTGTACCGTTTATTGTATTCAATTATTTTATTTCGATGATTGTGTATTTACATCACACGCATCCGAATATTCCATTTTTTGATTTAAAACAAGAATGGTCGCACTCGATTGGTGCCTTGTATTGTAGTACAATTATCCACTGTTCAAAATTGTCGAAAGCATTGTTGCATAACATTATGGTGCATATACCACATCATTTGGACACACGCATTCCATTTTATCATTTGCCAGAAGCTTATGAGGCATTGAAAGAAAAGTACGGCACGTACTTTCATGAATACCAGTTTAAGTGGAGTTATGTCGGAAATATTTTCAAAAAATGTAAGTTGTATGATTTTGAAAAGAAAGTATGGATGACCTTTGAAGAAGGTGAGCAATATCAAAATTAAGTAAGTAATTTACTTAAATAAGATGAGCCTTCATCTGAATCCCAATCCCGCAATATAGTTGCGGGATTTATTGTTTAATATGATGAGAATATATGAATTTTAATGAGTTTAAATTATCAAAACCTTTGCTTGATGCAGTTAAAGAGCTGGGTTATACCACCCCGTCACCTATTCAGATTAAAGCTATTCCTAAGATTTTAGCGGGTTCTGATATCATGGCGGCCGCCCAAACGGGGACAGGTAAAACAGCTGGTTTTGCATTACCTATTTTAGAAAACTTAAGTAAAGGCAAATGGGCTTCTGCTAATCAAGTACGGGCCTTAATTTTAACCCCTACACGGGAGCTCGCAGCACAAGTGGGCGAAAGCTTCAAAGCCTATGGTAAGAACTTAAAGCTCAATTCAGACGTTGTGTTTGGTGGGGTTAAAATTAACCCACAAATGATGAAGCTTCGCGGAGGGATGGATGTTCTCGTAGCCACACCGGGTCGTTTGATTGATTTGTATAACCAAAACGCGATTAAATTCGATCGTTTAGAAGTTCTGGTGCTGGATGAAGCCGACAGAATGCTTGATATGGGATTTATTCGCGATATTCAGCGTATTATCCGAGCGTTGCCTGAAAAACGTCAGACGTTATTGTTTTCAGCCACGTTTTCAAACGATATTAAGGCACTTGCAAAAAGTTTATTAAAATCACCCGTTGAAATTTCTGTTGCGCCTAAGCAAACCTCGGCAGCTACGGTTAAACAACATGTATACCCCGTTGATAAACAAAAAAAGAAAGAGTTATTAACGCATTTGATTCGTGAGAATCAATGGGAACAAGTGCTTGTTTTTACAAAAACAAAACATGGCGCCAATCGTTTGACGGAGCATTTGCAGAAAAAGGCATTTAAAGTTGCAGCGATTCATGGCAACAAAAGCCAAAATGCACGAACCAAAGCTTTGGATCTTTTTAAAAGCGGCGAGCTTGATATTTTGGTTGCCACGGACATTGCTGCACGTGGTTTAGATATTAAAGCGCTACCACAGGTGATAAATTATGAATTGCCACAAGTGGCCGAAGATTATGTGCATCGCATCGGGCGAACAGGTCGAGCAGGCAGAGAAGGAAATGCGTTTTCACTGATTTCTGCAGATGAAGCCGAGATGCTGTTTGCGATTGAAGCCGTGCTTAAGAAAAAATTAACACGAGAATTAATTTCAGGTTTTGAGCCGACCCATGATGTGCCCGAGACTTTGGTAACAAAGCCACGCGCAAGTTTTCGCTCAAGACCGCCACAAGGTCGTTCAAGCAACCCAAACAAAAGTAGCGCGCAAAAAAATAGCACGCAAAAAAGTAATCCGCCAAGAAGTCATAGCAACGTGAGTAAATTAAAACAAAGGTCTAAATAATCAGGGGATGCCGTGCATAAAGCCACGGCATTCAGGTTGGCTATAGGGTTGTTGTTAAGTTAAGCATGAAAAATTGATGTGCTCGTTTCATGGTGTATGGGGTGTTGTGTTGTCGGCAGCATCTTGGTTATCTTGATTGCGTTCATCCAACGTTTGATCTGCTTGATTAGACGTATTATTTCGCATGTTTGATAAAAAATCTTTCATTGCTGATTGTTTTTCAATCGAGTTAAACGTATCAACCATTTTATTTTGGTGCCCCTGCAAAAGCGGGCTGTTGCTAATCAGCTCCGCATTTTGTTCGGGTGTTAGATAATCTTGTATCTTATTCAGGTCATCTGAGTTTTGAATGATTTTGTTTAAATCAGATTTAATTATCTCAAAAAAAACAGTGCATTGCTCTGGCGTCATGTTGGAAAGAGCTGCACGAAAATCCTCAGCGGTTTGAATCATATCGTTATGAATTAAAAGTTGGATTACCTCAATATCATTATCTTCACATGCCTGAATGAGCATTTCTTGGGTTGGCTCGAGTATTGCTTCATCAAATAAGCTTTGAATAAGGTCTGTATTCTTTACATGACTGGCTAATGAAATGATATCTTCGGGGTCAATCATTCCTTTATTAAGCAACACATCAATGCATGAAGTATTGCTCGTCAAGCATATTTGTAAGAAGGTATCAGGCGTTGGCATCACACCTTGATTGATTAACATATCGAATAAAGTAAATTCACCTTCTAGGAATGCCTGGTGAAGAATGCCGTCACAGTTATCGATTACGAGCGTGAATTTTTCTTCATCCTCAAGATATCCGAGATGCTCTATTAATTTTTCAAAATCTTCGCTTGATTTAATAAAGTGTTGAAATTGGCTTTTTATTACATCAACAACATCAGAACAGCGCTCTAAGGACAAGGATTCAATGGCATTAATAACCTCTTCAGGTGAATGAATGATATGGGGTAAGTCGACTTTAATTTTATTGAAAATAATTTGATATTGGTCAGACGAGATATGCTGCATGATCCTTCCAAAATCATCACCTGTTTTAATCATGTTAGGTAATTGCGATTCCATCATATCAAAAACAATCGTGCGCTGGTCTTCTGATAGATATTGTAAAGTAGAACTAAAATCATGCCCTGTTTTAATTATGTTAGGCAATTGAGATTCCATCATATCAAAAACTATCGTGCGCTGGTCTTCTGATAGATATTGTAAAGTAGAACCAAAATCAGGCGCTGTTTTAATCATGTTAGGCAATTGAGACTTCATCATATCAAAAATTATCGTGCGCTGGTCAGATGAGAGGTTTTTCAGAAGTATACCGAAGCGAGCGCCTGCTCTTTCGTTGGTAGGTAGGTTTTGTAATAATACAGGCTTAATGATATCTAAAAAAACACCACTCTGTTCTGGTGAGAGCGTTTTAAATATTCTATAGAATGTACGCGGATCCTCCTCCATGAAGCGAGGAAAGCTATCTTTCATAGCAGCGCACACAGCGCTATATTTGTCTGGTGTTAGATGAGGAAGAAGCCTGTTAAAATCATTAGGCGATGTAATCAGGTTGGGTAGTATGTGCTTTAATGAATCTATCGATTTTAATAGGGGTGTGAGGCTTCGAGGCAGATTTAAAATAATATGATTGAGTAAGGGGTCTCGTAGCGTTGGGTCTAATAAACACTCAGATATATTATCTGATGTCATCAAGGGTAGGGTGGCAAGAAGTGTTGGAATATCTTGCTTCAGCTCGGGAATAAATTCCGAACCGTGTATTTTGATCATGCGATCTTTGATTGAATAATTGCTTAATGATTGAACTATATTTTTGAACGCCTCATATCTTGAGGCTTCTGGGCGTTGCTCAAGATGATGAAGCAGGGATTGCTCTGCAGCTTCAACAGGTGGATTAAAATAATTAACTGCCTGAATAAGTTCTTCGGTTGTGGTAAATATTCTATGCAAATCCCAATTTTTGGGGGATAGATGAGGGTTTATGAGCTCGTCTATGTGTATATCTTCACCTTCGGTAAATTCAAAATAATGTTGTTCTTTTATGCTCTGCCATAGCATTTCTCTTATACGAGGCCAGTTGATATCTGTAATGCCTTCACTTATACCGTCTTCATCTTGTTGAACAATGAAAAGTTTTGTTTCAAATGCTTTGGTTGAATTAATGAATCTTGTATGAACGTTTTTATCAAAAAGAGCCCGCCCTTCTGTAAATGTTAATTTTATCATTTCAAGAGATTTATTTTGCTCTTTACTGAAATTATTAATTTTTTTTTGTACCCGCTCATGGAAGAGGGGAGGTATTTTCGCAATAGAATTTTTAAGAACAACCGTAACCTCAGTGTCGGTGAACCCCAATTTATTTAAGGCTTCTTTCGCATGCGCAAGCACAGCGGATTGTTCATGACTCTGTTTATTTAAAGCATCCTGTGCTGCTTCCAGCTCAGCGACGACAGGGTTATCTTTAAAGAGTTGTTTTAAGGCGGTTTCAATTTTATCTTGTTCATCTGCAGGATACACGATGTCTTGCGTGCCTTTATAACCCGTGCTATCCAGTTGCCCTCTCAATTGCTCTTCGAGGCCTTGAAGCATAGGGAATAGGCGTAATTCTTTTTTAAAAGCGGCGTTTAATGCAAGTTCAATTTTATGATTAGGTACCACGTCAGATAAATGGTTTAGATAACGATCCTCCCGGTTTAATGCACGCACGCCGTAGCCTAAATCTTCTGCTTGAACAAAGCAGCGATTATTGACATGGACATCGTCTGATAGTTGAGAGGCCACGCGTGTGACAATATCTTGACGTAGGCGGAAGAGTAAGTCATTGATGTTTTTGGCCGCATAAAAGCTATCGACAACAGCATTGACGCCGTTATGAAACCCTGGGGTGCATTCTTCAGCACGTTCTTGCAATTTATAGGCGATGATTTTTTTTTCAGATTCGCTTGTGTCAGGACTTTCTAATTTATCGTAAATGACTTTGAGTCCTTGAAGTACGGTGTCTTTGAGGGCATAAGTAGAATCACGACCAACATGGCTCTGCATGCGCGTTAAAAAATTTTCACGAACGGACTCATCCATCAACTGACTTGTCGATGTAATGAAGGCTTCCAATTCAGCTTCAGTTATTTTATCCCCTGAGCGTTGTTGGCTATCTTTAGGCCGGATAAAGGCCGTACTTTTTTTTATTTCAATCATAGGATATCGCAATCGCATGCAAGAATTATCTTAATTATAGACCATGCTGATTATTATATGTGTTCTTATGGGTTGAATTTATGTGTCACTTTTCTAATTTTATTGCCTTGCCATAGCGGTGACTGTTACTCTGAATGAGTTGGGTCAACTGGGATGTTGCTTTGAGCAAGGCAAAAAATCATAAAAAAGAATCATCAGCCGCACTAACGTTAGCGGCACTCGGCGTTGTCTATGGTGATATAGGAACGAGTCCGTTGTATGCGATGCGTGAATCGTTGGAAGGTTTGCCGATTAATGTCACGGATGTTTTGGGTGTACTCTCGTTAATTTTTTGGTCGTTAACGCTTATTATTTCGATTAAATACTTATTTATTTTATTTCGTGCGGATAATGACGGTGAAGGCGGTATCTTAGCGCTTTTAGCTTTAAGTAAGCACAAGCGCGCACATCACGCCCGCTTTTTTTTCTTATTAGGAATTTTGGGCGCAGGCTTGATGCTAGGCGATGGGATGTTAACGCCGGCTATCTCGGTGATCAGCGCAATTGAAGGCGTGAATGTCGCACTCCCAAGTTTATCGTCTGCTATTGTACCGATTACATGTGTGATCTTAGTGGCCTTGTTTGCAATCCAATCGCTGGGTACTGCGCGCATAGGTATCGTGTTTGGTCCCATGATTATTATTTGGTTTGTGACCATTGCTTGGCTTGGTTTGATTCAGATTATTGATAATCCCTCGGTATTAAACGCCATGAATCCGGCGTATGCTGCACATTTTTTAGTGGTGAATGGCTGGAAAGGCTACGCACTACTCGGAGGTATTTTTTTAGTGGTGACAGGGGGCGAGGCGCTTTATGCTGACCTCGGTCATTTTGGAAAAAATCCTATTCGAATGAGTTGGTTCTATGTGGCATTCCCTGCATTAATTTTAAATTATTTTGGTCAAGGCGCGTATTTACTACAGCATCCAGAAGGTATCGATAATCCGTTTTATTATCTTGCCCCAACATGGTTTGCTGTACCGCTCTTAATTATTGCAACATGTGCGACCATTATTGCTTCGCAAGCCGTGATTTCAGCAACGTTTTCATTGATGCGGCAAGCTGTTTTGTTAGGGTTGTACCCGCATTTACCTATCGTGCAAACATCAGGTACGCAACGTGGGCAGATTTATATACCCCAAGTGAACATGATGTTAGCGGTCGGCACGTTGTTGTTGGTTCTGTTCTTAAAAACATCGAGCAGCATGACGCATGCGTATGGGGTGGCCGTGAATTTGGAAGGATTATTGTCGTTGTTGTTGGTTGGTTATGTTGCTGTGCGTTTGTGGAAATGGCATTGGTCTAAGATTGCATGTGTATTTTTGTTTTTTGGTGCGATTGATGTCGCTTTTTTAGGAGCCAATATACAAAAACTTCTAACCGGTGGTTGGATTCCGATTACGTTTGCAAGTTTTGCCGCATTTATTATGTATACCTGGAATAAAGGACGGGTTTATCTCCAAGAAGCGTTTTATACCAAAAAAGAAGAAGTGTCTAAGCTGTTGAAGCAGTTCGAGTATAAAAGCTTAACGCATTTACCGAATACAACCGCGATCTTTATTACGGATATTTACGATCAAAGTGGCGGAAGTTTTTTGAAATTTTTAAAACTCAACCGTGCGTTACCAGAACATATTTTATTGGTTAATTATCGGGTGGAACCGATACCTTATGTTGTGTCGAAGAATCGCTTTGAAATATCGTGTTTAAAAGAAAATGTATGTGAGCTCACGTTGCATTATGGCTTTATGGATGAGATATCAATTCCACAAGCACTTTATCGCGTGAACGAACGCAGGTTATTACCGTTTGATATCGATATTGAAAAAGCGATGTATTTTATTGAATTACCTAATGTGTTTGCGTCACGTAATAAACGAACGTTATGGTTTCATTGGCAAGAAAAGCTGTTCGCTTTTCTTGTTAGAAATTACTCACCTAATTTAAATATAGAGTTTTATCAATTACCGTATGACCGAACCATTTCTATTGGTACTTATTGTCTGATTTAACCGCAGTTTTTAGCTTCTGGGGTTTGAGGTACAATAATTTGTATATTGATACCTCGAATGGTCGGGCTTGTTCGTGCCCTGTCTAAATAACGAACCAGAGACATATCACTGACTTTTTTCTTAAGCTGAGAGGCGTGCCGGAATCGCAATTCGCCTTCTTTTCGAAAAACAAAACCCATGTGCGAGACATTAAGGCGTGTTCCAATACGTGTTGCTAAGTTCCAATTAGGCCGAATAATCTCAATGACGGCACCGTCAGGTATTTGATCGAACAGTGCTTGGTTTGGTTTGCCTTGCGTATCAAAGAGTGCCGTGAGTGGAATATACGGTGTGCTGATACGTTGAACTTTTAAATGCTTGCCTTCACGCCTTAATGCTTTGAGTTGTTTTGTTTGTTCCTCGGGTAGGGCATGAGGAAGTCGAATACGCGCTTTGTCCAGTTGTTTATACCATTCAGGTTTGTTTATAAGCGTTTTTGCATAGAGCGCTGCAGGTTCGCCTTTTTGATTGGTGAGGCTTGTTGTAATATCTTTAAAAATACCTGCGCGTTGATTGTTTATGTTCCAGTCAAGTGAGGCAAAATGATTGCGCTTGATAAACGAAGCGTCGCCCTGAGCGTATCGAATCGTTTTTATGCATTGTGTGAAGTGATTAAGATCAGGAGCGAGCGCCAGTGCGACAACGGTATCGACATACGTTTCGCAGTCGAAAGCATCGACGCGATACATAGGAGCTTGGTCGTAGGGTGCGCCGGGTCCTTCACCCAATGAATTGCCTTCATAGGGCTGATTTAAAAAACGTTGGCTTATGGTGTCCAGACGTATTGCCATGGGTGTCGGCTTGGCATCAAGCGTATGATATAGTTGACGAATTGTTTCGTCTGCTTCAGCATGAGAAAAAGCAGGTTTACACGCAAGTACGAGGTATGATGTTAGCGCTAGGGTATAAACAATATGTTTGCTTGGCATGTCGTGCTCTTAGAGTGGAGACATCTTATATTATAGCGAACGTTAACAGAAAGGGGCAAACATGTTAAATGCTATTTGGCTTTCTATGATGGTCTTGTCTGTTGTGGTGGGGGCTATCGAAGGGCGCCTTGGCCTGGTTGTGCAAGCAATCACAGATTCAGCTAAGTTTGGTTTTGAAATGGCCCTGGGTTTGACGGGTATCATGGCGCTGTGGTTGGGTATTATGGGTGTTGCTTCGGCGTCGGGGCTTATCCATAAAATTGCACGTCTATTACGCCCTATTATGCATTGGCTGTTTCCAGAAGTACCTGTGGATCATCCGGCGATGGGCGCTATGATTTTAAATTTATCGGCGAATATGTTGGGGCTTGCCAATGCAGCAACGCCGTTTGGCCTTCAAGCGATGAAAGAACTGCAACGTTTAAATACGCACGTGCACACAGCAAGCAATGCCATGTGTACTTTTTTGGCTATCAATACATCAAGCGTGCAGCTTATTCCAGCAACAGCGATGGCTTTGTTGGCTGCAAACGGATGCGCACAACCCAGCAGTATTATTTTAACGACGATGATTGCAACCAGTATTTCAACGATTGTGGGGGTAACCTCGGTTAAGTTATTAGCCAAATTGCCCTGTTATCAAATGAAGCCTGAGGATATTGAATAATGGGTGTTTTTCTTTCGGAGTTACTTAACTGGATTATGTTGTTTTTTGTTGTTGGCATACCGCTTTATGCGACAGTTAAAAAAGTTGATACGTTCGATGCATTTATTACCGGTGCCAAACAAGGTTTTGAGCTCAGTGTTAGTTTGATTCCGTATTTGGTGGCGATGATGGTGGCTGTGGGCATGCTTCGAGCATCTGGTTTTTTTGATGTGATTTCGCGAGTTTTTGCGCCATATCTGGCAGCATTAGGCATACCGCATGAAGTCTTGCCGCTTGCCTTGATAAGGCCATTCTCGGGCAGCGCTTCGATGGGGGTGACTGCCGATCTGATGCGGACGCATGGTGGTGATTCGTTTATCTCAAAAACAGCGGCAACCATGATGGGAAGTACAGAGACAACGTTTTATGTGGTCGCTGTTTATTTTGGTGCTGTCGGTATTCGTCGCACACGCCATGCGATTCCTGCCGGGCTTTTAGCCGATCTTGCGGGTGTTTTAGCGTCGGTTTATGTGTGTCGTTATTTTTTTAGTTGATTTTTTAGCTAATTTTTTGAGTCTCTTCTGTTTCTATTCGCGCAATATTTGCGGTTTCATATCGTTGAAGTTGCGCAATCTGTGTTGCGGCATGCATTTTGAATTCAGCAAGTTCTTTCGCAGGTACTGAAAAGGCTTGCGGGAGTTTTACCGTGGATGGGTTAAGCGGTCTATCATTGAGGCGAAGTTCATAGTGGCAATGAGGCCCTGTTGCCAGGCCTGTTTGCCCAACATAACCGATAATATCGCCGCGCTTAACGTGTGCACCGCGGGAGAGACCTTTTTTAAATTTAAGCATGTGTCCATAAATGGAGGTATAATTACCTGGGTGTTGCAGTTTTATTTTGTTCCCGTAACCATTTTCATACCCAATACTGATGACTCGACCGTTACTGGTTGCGCGAATCGGCGTGCCCATAGGCGCTGCGAGATCGACACCTTTATGCGGACGTCGTTGTTTTAATACAGGATGCATTCTTGATAAATTAAACATGGAGCTAATATAGCTAAATTGTAATGGATAACGAGAAAATGCTTTTCTGACACTGGTGCCTTTAGGGGTAAAATAACCTACACCGTATTCGGCACTTTTATGCTGAATGGCTTGGTGCGTATGGCCTTGACTGGTATACGATACGGCAAGAATATCGCCGGTATGTGTTAATTCGTTTTCAATGTAATGAGCCTCATAGATAATAGTAAACTGATCGCCCTCACGAATGTCGCGTGTAAAATTCATTTCCCAACCTAAAATATCAGTCATTTGTCGAATAAGCGTGTAAGGGATATGGTATTGTTTCGCTGTGATATAAAGCGAATTATGGACAATGCCTGTTGCTGAAAGTATTTGAATATACGTTTTTTCAGTATGAATTTTTGTGGCATAAGTATTTTCGTTTTCGTCACGTCGGACGGTGAGTGTTCGTGTTGGGCTGAGCGTTAAGATAAGTTGTTCTAATTGATGGTCGTGAATTAAAAATTTGATACGCTGATTGGGCTGAAGATGTGTTAATGCATGTGCTTCAGGATTTTTATCCATGACGGCATGTAATATGGATGGACTAAGATCCATGCGCTTAAAAATAAGTGCGAGTGAATCGCCGGGTTGCGTTGTAATTTCTTGCCAGAGTGCTTCGTCTGGATCGAGTGGTTCAATGGGAGGTATCGTGGTTGAATCGGGTAAACACAGTGTTTCATGTATAGAATCAGTGGCCTGATTCGTGTGCGTGTAAGTTTTTATTATCCCAAAAGAAGCCAATACAACAAGCGTAACAGCAGTAAAAATTACAACTTTTTGATAAGCGGCTAAACGTTTGAACAGTAAAATCGAAAGTGCTTTCATACGGACCTTGGCTGTGCTCATAAAAATAAGGGATGGCCTGGAGCAAATATCCGAGCTAAGATACCGTCTGGAAGAACTTAGGTCAATCTATTTAGAGTAATCTATTAAAGGATAAGTCAGTGATAAAAGAAGCGGGTACGATCCCAGAAGAGCTGTTGCGTGGTGTTGAAGAAGTCCTTCCGATGGATGCTTTAGCCGATAAATTAAAAAAAGGTATACCGCTTAAAATCAAAGCAGGATTTGATCCTACGGCACCTGATTTGCATTTGGGGCATACCGTATTAATTAATAAACTGCGTCAATTTCAGCTTTTAGGGCATGAGATTTTATTTTTAATTGGTGATTTTACGGCAACCATTGGTGATCCAACGGGCAAATCTGCAACACGCGTGCCGCTTACGCCTGAACAAGTGGTTATCAATGCAAAAACATACCAAGAGCAAGTGTTTAAAATATTAGATCCGGCTAAAACCAAAGTCGTGTTTAACTCATCGTGGTTAAATAAGCTCAGTGCTGCTGATTTGATTCAATTAGCTCAAACCCATACCGTGGCCCAAATGCTGGAGCGTGATGATTTTAGTAAGCGTTACCAGGCCGGTCAGCCGATTGCCTTGCATGAGTTCTTATACCCACTGATTCAAGGGTATGACTCGGTTGCGTTGGATGCTGATGTCGAGCTGGGTGGAACCGATCAAAAATTTAATGTATTGATGGGACGTGAATTACAAAAAGAACGTAGGCTTGAACCCCAGGTTGTGATGCTCATGCCATTGATCGAAGGTTTAGATGGCGTGAAAAAAATGTCTAAATCACTGGATAATTACATCGGAATTCATGAGCCAGCAGATACTATGTTTGGAAAAATCATGTCGGTGTCGGATGAGCTGATGTGGCGTTACATTGATTGTTTAAGTTTTAAAACCAACGCTGAAATCAAGCAATGGCAAGAGGATGTGGCTGCAGGTGGTAACCCACGTGATGTTAAACTCGCGTTTGCAGAAGAAATTGTCGCACGTTTTCACTCGGATGAGGCAGGATCTCGTGCACGGCAAGATTTTATTGAGCGTTTTCAAAAAAAAATTATCCCTGAAGATCTGCCGTTACAGACGTTAGAGCTTGCAGAGCCGGTTTTTCTGCCTCAACTTTTAAAGCAGATTGAGTTGGTTGCGAGTACGTCGGAAGCCATGCGTTTAATTCGTAGCGGTGCCGTACGCGTGGATGAGCAAAAAGTTGAAGATACTAAGCTCATATTACCGTTAGATAGCACGTACTTAATTCAGGTCGGAAAACGGCGGCTGGCGAGGCTAGTCTTGGTTCAGGTGTAGCAAGCCTCGAGTGGTGAATTAAAGTGACAGGTTTAATTGATGATGAAAATTTTTCAAAAAAAAGAGCCCTATGGCCTCGGCCCTGGATCACTATCATCACTTGATGGCTTTAAGTTACCCAAATTTTCTTTGATTTTATTTTGGGTTAAATTATTTTTGATTAAAGTTTTTGTCTTCGTTAGTGGGTTTTGACTCTGAGCCACAGCATCACGATTAGCCTGAGCTACGTCACCCGTGAGCAGGCCAGCTTCATGAAGTTGAATCAGGGCGTTTGCAACAGCGTCTGGGTATTCATGTTGAATCACTGCATTAAAATTCGCCTGAGCTGAGTCACCCGTGAGTAGGCCGGCTTTATAAAGTTGAATAAGGGCGTTTGCAACATCCTCTTCCTCTTGATGTTGAGCCACAGCATCGAAGTTAGCTTGGGCTGATTCATTTGTTAGCAGGTCAGTTTGAAGAAGTTGAGTAAGGGCTTTTGCAACATAGTGTGGGTCTGGATGTTGGGCCAGAGCATCACGATTAGCCTGCCCTTGCTCTCCGATTAAAAGGCCAGCTTGGTTAAGCGTGCAAAGGACAGAGGCAATAGCATCTGGGCTGTAGTGTTTGAGCGCGGCTTCACGATTAGCCTGCCCTTGCGCGTCGGATAAAAGGTCAGCGCGGTGAAGTTGAATAAGGGCTTCAGCAGCACCATTTGGGTCTTCATGTTTGAGCGCGGCTTCACGATTAGCCTGCCCTTGCGCGCCGGATAAAAGGTCAGCGCAGTGAAGTTGAATAAGGGCTTCAGCAGCACCACTTGGGTTTTGATGTCGGACCACCGCATCACGATTAGCCTGGGCTGAGTCACCTGTGAGCAGGTCCTTTTCATGAAGTATAGTCAGGGCGTCTGCGACAAAGCGTGGGTTTTGATGTTGAACCACTGCAGCAAAATTAGCCTGGGCTGATTCACCTGTGAGTAGGCCCGCGCGATGAAGTGCAGTAAGGGTGTCTGCAAGAGCGCGTGGGCTTTGATGTTGAACCACCGCATTAAAATTGGCTTGGGCTGATTCACCTGTGAGCAGGTTAGCTTCATGAAGTGTAGTCAGGGCGTCTGCAGCATCTGGATATTGATGTTGAATCATAGAATTAAATTTAGCCTGGGCTGCGTCATCCGGATTAAAAAAACATTGAATTAAACTGTTTAAATCTTCATTTGTACTTGCTTGGAGCGCTCTAATCGCCGCTTCTTGCGGCATGCTAAGTAATCGTATCAACGCCGTTTTACGTGCTTGAATTATCATACGCTCACATGTGTCTTTTAGTCTGTATTTAGCCGCATTCTGCGTGATATTTTGCTGAGCAGCGATGGAGGCAATGAGGTCGTTTGAAAGGTCCATGAAGGCATGCCCTTGCTCTGATGGCTCCATGACCGCACGAAGAAGAGGCTCCATTTGTATTAAATCTCCGATAGGCATAGCCTCCATGCCTTGCATCTCGGCGCGCATAATAAACTGAAAAAGCTCGCTTCGACCTTCAGAAAGTCCTTGGTATATAAGCCTGGATTGATTATCAGCTCCTGCTAATTGACCGCAAATCACATCACTGCTCTTGGGTGGAGAGTGGATAGTAAACGCGGCTTTATCGCCCAATGCTTGCGCCGCGCCCATGAGTAAGTAGTCCGTATATAAAATAATATCTGCAATTTTTGGGGCCGGTGCTGATGTGAATAAAGCGTTATGTCCATACAAGCGATTGATGGTTGAAGGAAATAAATAAGGCCTAAAGGCGTTAATATTACTATTGATTTCTGTACTCTGTGGCGTATCTTCAGCAAGAGCGGAACCCCCTACGATAGCTCGGCAGACCTGAATTTGTTGGTCGGGGCTTATTTCCGCTGTTAATGGCCAATCAGGTGTCATGGTCGCAACAAGTATCGCTTGCTGATGAGGTGTTAAGTTTAAATAAGGGCGGTTTAGATGATGTTGTATTGAATCAATCTCGGGAGTGATATTACCCAAAGGTTGGGTATTTAATTTTTTAATAACATCACGGTCTAAGGTTTTGTCAAACGCGCCTGTTTTTAAATCCCCTAGAAAATTCACGTTAAACGCCCATGTTTCACCCGTTTTCCATACGTACATGCACCCTTTGTTTATTTCGGTTGGGCAATCAGCTTGACTTGCTACCTGAATGCACTGCGTCACTTCGAGCATGGCTTTCGCATCATCTGAGGATACAAAAGGGGTACTAGGTGCAGGGGTTGTTGCTACGGGCTCTGTGATGGGAAGTTCAGGTAGATGATTTAATAATTCAGTAAGATTATCTGGTTCGGGGTAGTGTTCAACCCTTACCGCGTAATCACGGGCTTTTTTCCCGTTGGCTAAGCGCCTGGTAATTTCATGGCTTTCCAGGGTGATTTTTCTCATGGCGTTGACATGTGGCTGTCGAGCGAGCTTTTGTAGTGGAACGTCATATAGCACATTGGCGTCTATCACATAGCAACTTGGTTTTTGCTCTTGGGTGTCATAAAGATAAATCGGGGACTTATCTTTCAGGGGTGATTCGGTCCATGTTACGTCGCCACCAGAGGTAGTATAAGGCGCTGTATAAAAAGAGATAGGTTTTTCCGCATTGCCCAGATCTAATTTAAAATAACACCACGAGGTTGGATGCGAATCAGAAAAAATAACATGAGGGCCTAAGGTGTTCATGAGTTATTCCAATTGATTGTATAAGTTAATTAGATTATAGCAGGTGATTTAATATTGGTCGCAATAAGCGTCTTGCAAAGCAATCTACTTAACGTGGCCTCGGCTCTGGCTCCGTATCATCACTGGATGGCTTGATGTTATTCAAATCTTCTTTCATTGTTTTTGAAGAATAGTGGAACAGCCAACCCACTTAAGGGATTTTCCCACTGTCTACTAATGTATAACTTAGTAGAAGGTGAAAAACGCATGCTTTTGCTTTAAAGTGATTACGAAATCGTTTTTCTATAATTAATAGACGCATGTGTCTATACATCGACTTGGTGGACATCTTCACATTGTTACGACAAAAAACAGGCTTTATGTTGACAGGAATTGGTCATGATGTATAATTAATTATCAATCAATGGATTTAAGGATTTCAACATGCCAAGCCGAGATAAATTTTACAACATGAATTTAAAAGAACTTGAAGGTAAGGTTTCTGGGGCGGAAAGTCTGCTTATATCTATGACGAACAATCCAAACGCCCGGTACCTTGAAGCAGAAGAAATATTTTATGGTTTAGCTGAGGTGCTACTTATGCGTCAGCAGTTTTTGGAGCCCGATGGTATAGACGGTCACCAAGATCAATCTTCGGCGGAAGTTATATCCACCATAGTAAACGACACAACTCCTGGGTTGCTAATACATATTGTAGAGAGACTTAGATGCATGAGCTCGTCTAGCGGACAAGCCTTATCCGCTTGTGTGCCAAGAATTATGATGTTAGAACTTAAGGGTCAAGAACTTATATTTAAACGCATTACAAAAAAAGAACAACATGCTTTATTTGGTACGGATAGGAAAGTTGATGATAAACAAAAAAATGCTTCTTTAGACAAAGGGATGTTTGGTATTGCCCACCATTTGTATCAATTAAAAGTTAAAGCTAATGCATTACAAGATAGAAAAAAAGACAAAGCCTACACCGCAGCGAATGATTTACACTCCGAATTAAGCACCTGTTTTAATTTGATCTTGCCCCGAAAAAACAGACACCTCACTAAGCGACCATTTTAATTTCAAACGACTCAGGGCTTTCATAACCAATCGTCGAGTGAAGCCGTTTTCGATCGCTGCGCGCCAGGGAAGGCTGAAAGCCGAGGTGTGTAGTCTGAGATAGCCCGAGATTTTTTTAATCAGCCCGGAGGGATGTTAACAAAATCTTTAGAGGGCGTAGAATCATTGTGGTAGACATTTTTCCTGTCGCGTAGCGAAAAAATGTCGAACGCAGGACAGTCGAGGCCAAAACACTGCTCACGTTAGCGAGTTGATTTCGGGGACTTGGAAGTCCCGGAATCTTTCACGAGGTAGTGAGTCTCTTGTGGTTTTTTGGCTGAAAAATATTGGTTTAATAAATAAGGTGCGACGGGTAACCGATGATTACTGTTGGTGGTTGTCTTGACTTTTTTTGCCGCCCGAGCACGCCAACCATTAAATTTCATGATACGAGCAACATGATCTCGACTAACTAATTCACCTTCGGCTTTCAGGCGTCTAGCTATTCGAGGAGCACCAGCACGTGACTTCTCATCATCAAATATTATTTTAATTTTGTGGGTCAACTTCATATTCGCCTCATCACGTAATGATGGAGCTCGATTCAGCCAAGCATAATAACCACTGATAGATACGTTTAACAAACGGCACATGAGTACGACCTTGAATTTTCCTGATGTGAATAAGCACCTTAATCATGCCGTACCTCACTTGGATTCCTTGGCAAAGTACGCCGCTGCTTTTTATAGAAAGGCATTTTCCTCGGCAAGTCGAGAAACTTCGCGCTTTAACCGAGAAACTTCAGCATGCTGTAGCTTCTGTTTTTCAATTGAATCGCCACCTTTTTTTTTCTGCGCTTTCCATGAATATAAAAGTGACTCGGCAAGTCCCAGATCTTTAGATACCTGGTGGACACTCTCTGTTTCGGATCGCTCAAGGGCAAGATCTTTAAATTGGGGGCTATATTTCTTTCTGGTAATTTTTTGTTCTGATTTTATAGTATCCATTTTTCACCTCTACTTTAGATTTTACTCTCTTAGTAGGGTGTCCGTCATTTCATGGCAAGATCAGCAGCGGTATGGAATAAGTTTGTGGAGTTGCTGACTGACGGTTGGGGCTACGTATTTTCGTTATCTAATCCATAATTTTAAGTACTTTCGAGCGGCATTTTTCCATTTTGAGATAATGCTGTCCAAAAATGGATGTGTTTGAAAAATAAATGAAATAAAGTTCAAAAAAAGTGGAAAAAGGCGTTGACTCTCGGCGGGGATAGGGTA
>CAXBBS010000008.1:0-96736 GCA_963974485.1 uncultured Legionella sp. | reverse complement strand
GTTTGAAGTTAAAATGGTTGCTTAGTGAGGTGTCCGTTTTATCGTGGCAAGATCAGCCATACTATCTGTTCCTACGCCGGTCGAGCCTGAAAACGTTGCGCCTGAATCAATACAATTATCTAATGCACCCGAACTTGGATTTACATCACACTGCGTCACATTGATAGCCCCCGTAGCATTCGTAATATAGGCGTAAGTATTGGCTGCATTAAACACTAACCCCTGTGGATTAGTAATATTTGAGCCTGTTGTCACACATCCTGTTAAATCATGTGTTGTTGAATTCATATCACATTGAGTAATCGTACTGTTTTGAAAATTTGTTATATAGGCATATGTTTCAGCTGTATTAAATGTAATGGTTTGCGGAGCATCCATGTCCGTTGCATTCGTTGTAAAACAATTAGACACGATCCCTGAGATTGGCATCGCGCACGTTAATATCTGATTACGGGCATCAACAAGATAAGTTTGTCGCCCATTTGCTGTTAATTGTACTTGCTCTAAGCTCAGTGACGTTATTGCTCCTTGTAGGCAATTGCTAAATTCACCCGTAGATGGATCAACATCACACCGCGTACCTGCTTCCGTACCATTACCAGCATTCGCGATATAAGCATAGGGCGCAACCTTTGTAACAACTAAAGAGTCATGTCGGCTTGTTTGCGAGCACAGAAACGGCGTAGGTGTGCCGTTACTCAAGGTTGCACATACCTCAGGAGCTTGAGCAACATCGGACTGTAACTGACTGCCATTGATTACTAACGATAAGTCACACGAGCCCCCATGGCCCTGCAGCACAAACGGATTATCTCCACATGCCCCTACCGCTTGTGTATTTTGACTTAACGCGGTTGATGTGAGCGTTGACAAAGCTAATGGGCGGGTTATTGCTGTGTTATTCGTAACCTTATATATAACTGACGTCTTGCCTATCTCCGACATCAGAATATGATTGCCATTCGTGGTGACGGGAACAATACTAAATGTAGGTTGCGTTGCTGCATATAAAGCATGCGTAAAAAAAAGACTCACGCATCCTAGCGTAAAACAGCCCATGTTTTTTATGTTATTCATATCGTCCTTATAGATTTAGAATAATTAAGCATTGACTTGGTTGCGATAGTTATACAAAACACATGCGATGCCCGCAACAAACGTGATAACACACACCATTAAATACACAAGCATGAAATTCTTACCACCCCAGGAAGCTTGAGATGCAGCATACATGCTTGAATTAATTGATGTTTCAATACATCCAACAGCATAAGCAAGAGGCATAACAAAAAGCATTGTTAGAGCAAGTTCTCGCGCTCTTAATGCCACTAAAATGAGCATGATGCCTGTGATAAAATTCGAAACACCAAAAGCACCCAATAACTGTAATAAGTCCGAGGCTTCAGGCGTGGATAAATTAAGCTTAGCGACATGTAGAGCAGCATACTCCAATTTAAAGGTATGCATAAAGCCACGAACTAAATCAAAACATCCAAGCACAAAGGTAATCGCTGAAACAAACACCGGGATTTTTATTTGCTTTTTCATTTGCTTACCCATCAATATTCGATAACTCTAAGTTATATACTGAATACAGCTCTATCACCAATATTTTTGATAAACTTGATAAAATTGGTTAATATGCGTTCATTCACACGTAAGATGCAGAAAAAAACCTCATGCGCCGTTTTATTTTATTGATAGGCTTGCTGTGGTCTCTTAGCGCTTCGCTTTGGGCTACTGAAATTATACTTCAGCGAGCACTGCTTGGTGATAATCTAACGTTGAGCTCACTCAAAGGAAAATGGGTTTACATTAATTATTGGGCCAATTGGTGTCAGCCATGTCTGGAGGAAATTGCTGCGTTTAATCAATTTTACGAGAAATATAAAAATAAAAATATTGCTATATTCGGCGTCAATTACGATGGGCTTCCCATAAACGAACAGATAGCTCTAATAAAACAAGCCGGCCTACATTATCCAAGTTTATTAACCGATCCAGCCGCGGCGCTTAAACTTGGCGATATTCGAGCGGTTCCTGTCACATTTATTTTTGACCCAACAGGAAAATTGCACGACGTACGCTACGGAAAACAAACGGTAGAAAGCTTAAGCAACGTGCTTTAGCATGCTCCCAACCGTGTGCTTTATTTAACTGGAACAACGGTTGAAATAGCGTGCTTATATACCATCTGCGTGATACCATTTTTTAAGGTAAGAACACGCTCGTCGACATGCTCAATCACACCATGCAATTTAATCCCATTCACTAAAAAAACAGATACGGGTGCCTGACTATCATGTAACCGTTGAAGAAACGCCATTTCTAAAGCCTGTGAATCCGACATTGCCTTCTCCTTATTATTGTTCGGCAAGTATTGATTAGCTTCTACCTTCTTTTAGACGGCTAAACAAAAAAAAACTTTAGCCGTAAACTTGCAAGCCAACACATGCGTTACTATCTTGAATATAAGACGTTTATCTAAATAGGCCCTACTATCATGATGAAACTTACCACTTGGATATGGGCTACGCTCGTGTTTATTGTGATTGGCATGGTGATGTTTTATGTTCTGCAGCGTACGCTCGTCTATGCCCCCTCAAAAATCACGCCCACAAGACAGGCGTTCCAAGCCGAAGACATGCGCGTGATTCAACTCGCGACACATGACGGACTTAATTTACATTCATGGTATAAATCAGCCGAGAAAAAAAAACCAACCGTGGTTATATTTCATGGTAATGCAGGGCATATCGGAACACGTATGCCCCTCGCACGATATTTAATTTCAGAAGGGTTTGGTGTGTTACTGCTTGAATATCGAGGTTATGGCGGAAACGTTGGCAAGCCAACAGAGCAAGGTTTATATCATGATGCACGTGCCGCCATGGATTATTTAAAACAAGAACATATCGCGCTTGAAAACACGGTACTTTATGGTGAGTCGCTTGGAACCGGTGTTGCCACACATGTTGCAACCCAAAATCCGAATGCTTGCGCTCTTATCTTGCAATCACCTTACACGACGATGTCTGATCTCGGTCGTTACCACTACCCTTGGATTCCTCTTGAGCCCTGGGATAAGTTTGACTCCATCGGTCGCATACAGACCATACACATGCCTTTATTAGCGCTGCATGGTACCCATGATATCACCGTACCGTATACACAAGGTATTGCTTTATTTAAAGCCGCAAACCACCCAAAACAATGGGTTGAATTACCGGGCCAAGGTCATGGCGATTTATGGCAACCTAAGTTTTTAAATACAATCACTCTGTTTATCAACTCACACTGCGAGCCACGTTTGCAATAATAGCGTAAGCGTTATAACTAAGATTCCAAAAGAAAACCAATAATAATTGGTGAGCCTTGTTGCCGGCAACTCTTCTCGAAACACGTTTAATAATATAGACCCCGCTAAAAATGCGAGCATACATGCCGAGACCCATACATTTACAGGATCGAAAATAACCGAACAGACCCAGCCGACAAGCAAGGCACTCATTAATAAAAATCGACCTAAGCGCTTGAACTTAACCGTATAAAATCGGCAAAATTTTCGATCCGTCAAAACAAAATGTAAGGCCATAGCAAACGTAAAAACGTAGGTTGCAGGTATACTTGATAACGCACGCAACGACATGGTGTAGGTAATTAAAAAGTTATACAAACAAAACATGCCTAGATGCAAACCATAAACCCAAGCATCATCATGATCTATATCACGGTAAGATTCTGCTAATAACTCAAAACCGTAGTAAACAAGAAAACCAAATAACGCGACGATATAAATAAACAGTTCGGTGAAAGGCGTAAGCCAGTGGTTGCTTATTAAAAATTCTCCAATAGGTTGGTTGTATTCAACCAAGTCTGGCAGCATATGCAAAAACACATACGCAACCGCAACACCACCCGCAAACGAAACAAAATTTCTTCCTTGACCGGGTAGATAATTCGCAAACCAAGGGCTTAAGTAGTGGAAGAGCATAAGAAAAAGTGTGGCTGAAAAAGCAATCCATAGATGTGACGCGTCAATCCATAACACGAGTAAACCTCCTAGTTTTACGACAGCGTTTAAATACAGAGATTACTTGCTGTAAGTAAAAAAGTTCTCTTTGTAAGCTATTGCCTACAAAGAGAACCGGATTTCACATCATGACACTCAAAACCAAAGGCGTATACTAGGTCTTAAGGGATGACAAGGATTGTCTGACAGGATGTCACCTTACACATCAATATTTTCCGCATTCAGCGCATTAGCTTCAATGAATGCGCGTCTTGGTTCCACATGATCACCCATCAGCGTTGTAAAAATTTGGTCGGCGGATACCGCGTCGTCAATCGTAACTTGCAGCATACGTCGTACGTCCGGATCCATCGTGGTTTCCCACAGTTGATCAGGATTCATTTCACCCAAACCTTTATAGCGTTGGATGGTTTGTCCTCGCTTGGCTTCTTCCATCAACCACGTCACAGCCTCACCGAATGAAGCAACAACCTGTGTTTTTTCACCTCGCTTGATCAACGCACCTTCTTCAACAAGGCCACCCAACTGCTCACCTAAGCTAAGCAAAGCACGATAATCTTTAGATAAGAACCACTCCCTAGGCAGGATGATTGCGTGATCAACGCCATGCTTAATCATCGTAATGCGCGGTAAAAAGACCTCACTGTCGTCTTGGGTTATCACATCCACATCATAACGCAGGACAGCACTCGCTTTTTGATTCAGTTGCGTCTCCAATGCTTTTGCCCACGCCTGAACGCTGTCGCGCTCAAGCATCGCTTCCGACTTGAGCGCCGGTGAAAAAACGAGCCCCATCAAAATATCTGCATGATAACGACGTGCATGACGCTGAATAATTTTTTCGACATGCCTATATTGCTGAACCAAGGTCGCAAGTGCACCCTCTGCAATCGGTGGCGCATCTATCGACGGCATAAATGCCGATTTATCCAGTGCCGTTTGGGTCAAATGATCGTAAAGCGCATCATCGTCTTTGAGATAACGTTCTTGTTTACCTTGTTTAAGTTTATATAGCGGTGGTTGCGCAATATAAATATAGCCTCGCTCAATAAGATCGGGCATTTGACGATAAAAAAACGTCAGCAACAGCGTCCTAATGTGCGCGCCATCCACATCAGCATCGGTCATAATAATAATGCGATGATAGCGTGTTTTGTCGGGATTATATTCTTCACGACCAATGCCACAACCCAAGGCCGTAATAAGCGTGGCCACTTCTTGTGATGCCAGCATCTTATCAAAACGCGCTTTTTCAACGTTTAAAATTTTTCCTTTCAACGGTAAAATTGCCTGTGTTCGGCGATCGCGCCCTTGTTTTGCAGAACCACCCGCCGAATCACCCTCAACTAAATAAATTTCAGAATTAGCCGGATCTTTTTCCTGGCAATCAGCAAGCTTACCGGGTAAGCCTGCGATATCTAAAGCACCTTTTCGGCGCGTCATATCACGAGCGCGGCGTGCCGCCTCGCGTGCTCGCGCCGCATCAATAATTTTAGAAACAATCGCCTTCGCAACCGCAGGTTTTTCCAATAAAAAATCGTTCAGCTTTTCAGTAACCAGTGACTCGACGATGGACTTAACTTCTGAAGACACGAGTTTATCTTTGGTTTGAGATGAAAATTTAGGATCGGGCACTTTTACCGAAAGCACAGCTGTTAATCCTTCACGTGCATCATCACCCGACGTAACCACTTTTGCTTTTTTAGCAAAACCTTCACGTTCAATGTATTGATTTAACGTACGCGTTAAGGCCGACCTAAATCCAGCCAAGTGAGTTCCACCATCACGTTGTGGAATATTATTTGTAAAGCATAAAAAATTTTCTTGATAGGAATCATTCCACTGCATCGATAATTCAACAACAACGTCTTCTTTTTCGCCTGTCATCGAAAAGGCATGAGACATGATCGGCGTTTTATTCAAACTTAAATAATCAACAAATGCCTCAATTCCACCTTCGTAATGAAACGTTTCTTTCTCAGCACTTCGCTCATCCGTCAAATGAATACAAACACCTGAATTTAGAAAAGCGAGTTCTCGTAGACGACGCACTAAAATTTCATAATGAAATTCAATGTTTGTAAATGTATCAGGGCTGGGTTTAAACCAAATTTGCGTTCCCGTTTTATCGGTTTTACCCGTAACAGCAATCGACGCATCGGGGACACCACCGTGGTAATGCTGTTCATGCACTTCACCATGACGCCAAATTTTTAAATGCAATTCATCGGAGAGCGCATTAACAACTGAAACCCCCACACCATGCAAACCACCGGATACTTTATACGAGTTATCATCAAATTTACCGCCGGCATGCAAGACGGTCATAATAACTTCGGCAGCAGAACAACCTTCTTCTTCATGAACATCAACCGGAATACCACGCCCATCATCGTTGACCGTGATGGATTCATCTGCATGAATAAACACGTTTATTTCGCTGCAATGCCCAGCTAACGCCTCATCGATGGCGTTATCCACCACCTCAAACACCATGTGATGCAGGCCCGAGCCATCATCGGTATCACCAATGTACATCCCGGGTCGTTTTCTAACGGCATCCAGCCCTTTTAAAACTTTAATATTACTGGAATCGTAGTTACTGGCGTCAGCACTCATGAAGCATCCTTATGTTACGAAAAAGGGGTTCAAATCAAGCGAACATTATACCATGGGTGCTGTGAGGTTTATATGGATGAACCTGCACACATGGTATGAACTTATTAGCGTCACGAAGATCCAAATATGACCTACCTCAATATTATTACTGTGCTTAATATGAGCATGCTTTAATAATTTAGCTATACATCTGATAGGTTGCGGTTCGAGGGCCAAAATGATGTGCGAGTACAGGCAAAACTTCCTGCATTTGTTGTTTTAGAACATAAGGTGGATTTAAGATCCATAAGCCGCAGCCTCTCATACCGGTACCCGTGTTTTTTTCTAAAGTTAATTCAATTATTAATTGATCTGGGCATCCTATATGATTCATATGGCGGATTAATTTTTTATGATCAAAGTCTTTAATAATCGGGTACCATAAACAATAGACCCCCGTGCTAAATTTTTTATAGGCCTGATGGATCATCTCTGGTATCAGCTGATATTCTTGTTTTAATTCATACGATGGATCAATAAAAATTAAACCCCGTTTTTCTTTTGGGGGTAATGCGGCTTTTAAATGTTCCGTCCCGTCTTTAAATAGAAAGTTTACGTGCTTATCTTGTGTGGGTAACTGCTTCAAAAATTTATATTCTTCTGGGTGTAATTCGCAAAAATCAAATCGATCATTATCTCTTAAAGATTCAAGAGCAAATAATGGTGAGCCTGGGTAGAGCGTAAGTTGGTCGGTATTATGTTTCTCAAGAATATTTAACCACGTATTACATGCTTCAGGTAAGCTATTTTTAGCTCCCCATAAACGTGAGGCACCTTCTTTAAACTCACTGGTTTTTTGTGCTATTGCTTGTGTTAAATCATATTGCCCGCGTCCTGAATGCGTTTCTAAATAAAATAGAGGCTTGTCTTTTTGAATCATGTAATCAGATATCAAACATAAAGTAATATGTTTCATAACATCCGCAAAATTGCCGGCATGATACGCATGTTGATAACTAAGCATAAGAATCACCCTTTCAAAAAGCACCATAGTAAACGAATATTAACGAGACTGTTAGGGTTTCACGTGAAACATTCGCCGTTATCCAAACGAAAAAAAGTGCTTTGGTCCAGCGTTAAATTGTCTTGAAATGCAACTGGGGTAATCGAGGTAAAGAAAAATTGCCCCTCTATTTGATGAATAACGTTAAATAAGCGCTGAACATGGTCTGAATCAAGTTCAGTTGTCACATCATCAAATAAATAGGTAGCCCGTGTAGGTAAAAATTCTGCCTGCGCAAGCTTCATCGCAATAAGAATAATTTTCTGTTGGCCGCGTGATAGCGTTTGCTTCGCTTTGGACCCTGCCGTATCAAAAAGAATATCAGCTTGATGTGCACCTGAGTGCGTGTTTTGCCTCGCGGCATCTCGCTCAAATTGTTCGCTTAGAATACTTGCTAGATCTTGACCTGTATTATTTTTATCCCAACCTTTTTCATAGCGAATACAACATGTCAAAGGCGTAAGTTTCTTAAGAATTTTTTCAAAGGCTTCAGACCAAAGTTCAAAGTATTCCGCGCGGAAAGCATCTAAAACATAAGATAAATTAACTAACTGCTCATCCCAAGGGGCTAAGGCACGTCGATTGGTGCCCTGCTTGAGAAGTGCATTACGGTGTTTTAGGACGCGACGATAATCTTTGCAGGTGGTATTGTATTCAGGTTTCACGTGAAACAATCCCCAATCAAGTAAATTTCGTCTTACCGATGGACCGGCATCCATGATTTCAAAAATATCTTGATAAAAGATCTGACATGGCAAATAACGCGCCAAATCACTGCTTCGGCGACATGGCTGTTGATTCAAACGTACCTTCGTGCCTGTCAGTGATTTTTGGATACTTATCGAGTCGCCGGTGAGCATTTCACCAAATATTGTGAGTTTTTCTTGTTCATATGAAATCAAAGCCCCATTCTCACGTGTTCTAAACGAATGACCACTGCCTAATAAATAAAGCGACTCGAGCAACGAGGTCTTACCGCTGCCGTTTTGACCATAAAAAATGTTAAAACGAGGATGTAATGCGAGTCGAGCAGATGCAATATTTCGAACGTGATGAAGATCGAGACGCCGAAGAGTCATATTTTCATAGGCATAATAATATACTGATAGTGCTCGTCTTCGGGAGATTCTAATAAAATACTGCTGTCCGTCGTTGAAAAAGATAAATGAACCAGGCCATCGGGAATAACAGCTAGCGCGTCCAATAAATAACTGGCATTGACACCAATTTTAAGTTCTTCACCTTCCGTTACCGCTTCGACCGATTCAATCGCCTCTTCTTTTTCTTGGTTGTTAGCAATAAGAGTCAACAGATTCGGCTGCAAATGTAACAAAATCGCACGTGACTTCTCATGCGCAAGAATAATAATACGAGAAAGTGCGCGTTTCAACACATCGCGCTCAATATGAACAGACTTATCTTGTTTGCGTGGAATAGCTTTAATATAAGGAGGAAAGCGCGCGTCAACGAGCTTCGAAGAAAACGTATATTGCTCAGTGACCAGTTTCACATGTCGCTCATTAGCTGACAAAGTAATCTGCTCATCTGATATAGATTGTAGCAAACGCAACATATCTTGAATGGCTTTCCGTGGAATCAATAAACGATGAGCCTGGTCACCCACCGCAAGAGGACAACGAGCAATCGCCATACGATGTCCGTCTGTGGCAACTGCTGTCAAGCCATCTGCAGTAAACTCCAAAAATAAAGCATTTAAAAAAACACGTACATCTTGTTGAGACATAGCAAAATGCGTGCATTGCAAAACACGAGCTAGCGCCGCTGTAGGCAATGTAAATTCAACATCACTCACTTCATCTTGCATGTATGGATAATCATCTGCAGGCAACGTGCCTAACTTAAATAAACTCCGCCCTTCTGAAATAGAAACACTTGTATCATGACACGTAATTTTAGGTGTTGATTTATCATCGAGTGATCGAATAATATCCACCATTTTTTTAGCTGATACCGTTGTCGAAGCTGTATCAACATCCGATTGGCAAACAACCCGCGCGGTCATCTCTATTTCAAGATCGGTTGCTGTCAAAATTAACTGCCCCGCATCTATACGCAATAAAACATGTGACAAAATAGGCAGCGCCTGCTTTCTATCTAAAGCACCTGACACCGTTAGCAGAGGAGACAATAAATCACTTTTCGCAATATTTAACTCAAACATAATCACACCGTCAAAAAGTTCATCAAGAAGAAAGGGTACGCATCAAATTTTTAAAATCTTCTGAAAAATCAGAGCCTTCTTGGATGAGCTCTTTGATTTTTCTACATGCATGAATCACGGTCGTATGATCGCGCCCTCCAAAGTGGTCCCCAATCTCAGGTAAACTATGATTGGTTAATTCTTTGGCTAAAGCCATGGCCATCTGACGAGGCCTTGCAATCGAACGACTTCGACGTTTTGATAATATATCCGCAACTTTTACTTTGTAGTACTCTGCCACGGTTTTAATAATATTATCCAAGGTTACCAACCGATCTTGAAGCGCCAACAAATCACGCAAAGCTTCGTTAACAAATTCAATGGTTATTGATTTACCTGTAAAATGTGCATTAGCAATCACGCGACGTAGCGCCCCTTCTAATTCACGGACGTTCGAACGGATGCGTTTTGCAATAAAAAAAGCAACTTCATAAGGTAATTCAATATTAGAGCTTTCTGCCTTGCTCATTAAAATAGCAACACGTGTTTCAAGCTCTGGCGGTTCAACAGCGACAGTTAACCCCCACCCAAAGCGTGATTTAAGTCGCTCTTCTACACCTTCTATTTCTTTGGGATAACGGTCACTTGTTAAAATAATTTGTTGATGCCCTTCAAGTAATGCATTAAACGTATGAAAAAATTCTTCTTGTGAGCGATCTTTCCCTGCAAAAAACTGAATATCATCAATAAGCAATGCATCTAATGAACGGTAAAATCGTTTAAACTCATTGATCGTATTGGTTTGTAAAGCTTTAACCATGTCGGCAACGAATCGCTCCGAATGAAGATACAGCACACGAGCATCAGGATTCTTAACTAAAATTTCAGCTCCAACGGCATGCATCAAATGTGTTTTACCTAAACCAACGCCTCCATAAATAAAAAGTGGGTTATAAGCGTCACCCGGTCTTTCAGCAACTTGAAGCGATGCCGCTCGTGCTAACTGATTTGAATTCCCTTCCACAAATGTTGAAAAAGAAAACTTTTCATTTAAATGGCTATTTTTGAAGTTATCCACAGGACTTTTAGCTTGCGGAATATTCGTGGCACGTTGAGACGTTTGTTTCATGCTTGCTTGATCTTTAGGTTTTTTTGTAACAGGCAAGTTTGAACCAATTTCAATATTCACAATTTTGATTGAGTTATCACTAAACTCACCAACCAATTCTTTTATCCTAAAATAGAAATTTTTCTTGACCCACTCAACAACAAAACGATTAGGTGCCAACAATGTTAATGCACCTTCTGTTTGTTCAGGATTAAGTTGAAGTGGTCGTAACCAAGTATGAAACTGTTGGGGGGTAAATTCCGCCTCAAGTGCTCCTAAACACTTTATCCAAACATCTGAAACCACAAGTACTCCCCACCATCAAAATTATTAGCGCATACACAGCTTGATAGAAATAAGCTCTATTAAGAAAATAAGGATGCGTTTGTTTTTACGAAAGCATTAGATATTGCCATTGCGGGGCAACATCAGCAAGTAAAAAAATATTAACACATCCAAATTTTCATTTTTCAAGTCAAGCCTTATAAGCATAAATAAATTTGAATAACATCTGAAAAAACCGTGAAAAAAGAGAGGGATACCTCGTGAATAACTACCCTGAGCTCCGCGTAACTTAAGTTATCAAGGATCAACGCCCTACTTAAAACAAAGGTTTAACACATGATAAATTACAATCTAACTTATTAATAAATAACAACTTTTAAAATTTATACATAAAAACGTCATGCCTTATAATAAAAATAAGTAAAATATATACTTAATATATTATTATAACGTGATAACACTTCTGCTTTATTAGAGACTTAATCAAACCATGCGATACCAAGGCATTTCTGCGTTATCTTTTGCATAATCATCATAGGAAGGAACCAGTTTTTGTGACGGCACCACAGCATCATATTGCTTTAAACGTGTGACAACCGACTCAGGCCCCTGCATTTTTTGTTGCCAGAGTAAAATATCAGTGACTTTTTTAAAGGATGGATCCGCTGAAGCTTTGGTATAAAACGTACACGCATCTTCAATTCTTTTCTCTACGTAAGCTTTATAGGCCTCTGTTCCTTCGTTTCCGATATATCTGTCAGGTATTTTATTCTCAATATGTCCTTCGAGCAGTACACCACAGACTAAATAAGCGAGAGGCATGCCTTTTTTTTCTAATTCAGTGATAAGTATAGACAATTTGATTTCGTCAATATCTACAGGTGGTGTAATAGCGTTCATGCAATAAAATACAGTATGTCCGTGGATATTAAGCAATTGAGTAACAGCATCCATGAGTTCTAGCGTCATGCGCGTAATGGTTAAAGGAACGAGTTGATGACCCTCTTGCATTAGATGACGATTGCTTACTAGTATTTCTTGGCGTAATTCAGCAAGGTTAATCCCATTGGTGTTTTTTTCTTCTTCGTTGTTAAGGTAATGCCCGCGCTTCAAAAGCGCTTTGATGAAGATAATCTGGGCCTCAGTCTTAGACTCCCCAAAGAGATGAACGTAACTTCCATGGCATGCATCCAGTAGTATAGAGTCGTAGTAATGCGTTGATTTTTGCTCTAATAAGTATAATGCACAATCAAACCGCTTACTGCATACTGCATATTTTAAAGGAACCCAACCATAACTGGTTGTGAGGTTTAAGTTGGCATGTTTATTTTTAACTAAATATTTAATTATTTCTAGGTCTGTGTCTACCTCAAGCGCCACATGTAGCAAGCTACCAAACGTCATTGTTTGTGAGACATTCTTTTTGAGTGGTCGGCTGGTACAACTTTCGCTGTGAGTAATATTATTGAGGAACATATAGTTAATACCCCAGAGCTTAACAAATTCATCTATCTGGTACTGAATGGATACGAGAGTATTATTATTAAAAAGTCTTCGCCAATAATTAACATAAGGCAATTCATCTGTGGGGTGCTGTATTCTACGTGAGAGAAGAGAAGTCTCTACATTAAAAAAAGAGGTACCCATAGTTTTTTTTGATTTTTGCTTGTCCTTTTTAAGACACATTTTCTTTCTTGCCATAATTTAATTATCCAGTAGAGCTTGAATTGGACAATAATACTACATAAACCAATGCACTGACAAAAAAACACACATTAAATGAGAGAAAGCTTTTTTAATATCTAGATGCAACAAACGGGCTCGCATGAATAAAGATCTGGATAACCTTAGGGGAATAGATAGTAATAAGGAGGATAAGATCACCCCAAAACCTGATCTCATATTTATTAAGATCTATTCTATCTCAAATACAGGGTATTTAAACATGATAAATTACAAACTAACTAATTAATAAATAACAAATTTAAAGGTTTATACATAAAAATTTCATGCCTTATAATAAAAGTAAGTAAAATATATACTTAATATATTATTATTAAGAAAAAGGATTATCCTGTTTATAGATAATCCATTTCCTCTGCTGCCAGCCTTCTTTCATCCATTAAATCTTCTATCCGTCTTCTTGCTTCTAAATTAAGATCATATTTATCAACATCTCGCCGTTGAAAATATACCTCAACATCATCATCTTCTTCATCATCAATTTTGTCATCATACTCTTCCGTGTTTAGATCTTCTTTTTTCATACACAATCCTCCCGCACAATAGATACTCCATATACCTTAAATGAATCCATCCATGCGCATCACATGATGGAATCATCAATAAAATAAAAGCAAAGCTCTTACATGCTTAGTTATATATCATATTTTTTTTTAAAATCAATCATTATTTGTCAACACGACAAACAAAAATAACACTCGGGATAATGCTCGGGATAACTTCAGGGATAACGTTGGGGTAAAGCGAGTTAATCAAGAGGATAAGATCAGCTGAAAATCTATTATTATGCTTATGCAAGATCTATTCTATCTTAAATACAGGGTTTTTAAACATGGTAAAGTTCAATGTAACTTGTTGTTAATACATATAAAAATAAACTTATACCGAAATATTGCGTTCCTTATAATAAGTATAAGAAGTATATATACTTAATATATTATTATTATGTACACCCTCTTTTTTTTAATTCCTGATAAATTAACTTTATAAACCCATTGTAGTTAATTAAATATTTAATTTTCTATCTCCAGCAAATTCTAAACCTCAGGATAACTACAGAATAAGCCGGTGAATAAGTGAGGGTAAACACATCTAAAAATAAGTTTTGTAAGTTATCCAGAATCTATAGAAGTTTAAATACAGGTGTTTTAAACATGAAAATAAAAACGTAAATCTATTGATTTATAACATAAATTTAATTTTATACATAAATAATACGCCTATAATAATAAATAGGGTTAATATACTTAAACTTAATATTTATTAAGTCATGGCATGTTGAACTTAAAGTTATTGAGAGTAAAAAATATGTTTGACATATAGTCTATATTTTTCTATTATGACCAGCTTTGAAATCGTAACGAGTTTTAGACATGAAACGTACTTTTCAACCTAGTAATATCAAGCGCAAACGTGATCACGGCTTTCGTGCTCGTATGGCAACCCGCTCAGGTCGTAATGTTATTCGACGACGACGTGCAAAAGGTCGTAGCCGTTTATCTGCTTAATGCTTAGTTTTTCTAAATCACGGCGCTTATTATCGCGAGAAGAATATGATCGCGTTTTTAAGAATGCATATAAATTAACAACACCTGAATTTACGGTGTTGTTTTGTGATAACAAACATGAGCGAGCACGACTCGGATTGGTTATATCCAAGAAAATGATTCATAAAGCACATGACCGAAATAAAATTAAGCGTGTGTTGCGTGAATCGTTTCGATTGAATACAAACATACCCGCCGTTGATGTGGTGGTTCTAGCTCGATCGAGTGCTACTCAAGCTGAGCCATCCCGCGCGAGGTCTAACTTGGATAAGCTATGGAATACATTATCCGTACGACACGCTTCCTCGTAACCCGCTCAATCAAGTTGTATCAATATGTGCTGAGCCCCTTTTTAGGGCCTCGATGCCGATTTTATCCTAGTTGCTCGGATTACGCTTTGGATTCTTTCCAAGAACACGATATTTTAAAAGCGAGTTGGCTTACCATTCGTCGTTTGATGCGTTGTCATCCGTGGTCTTCGGGCGGTTATGATCCTGTGTTACCGCAAACCAAACCTACTTTTAACTCTAAAGAGAAATCTTAATGGATATTCGACGTATTATGTTAGTTGCTGCTTCTGGCATGCTTTCTTATGCCTTATGGACAGCGTGGCAAGTGGATTACCCCCAAAGCGTGCCGGCACATACATCAACCGTAACAAGCACACAGACCCCAGGTTCAATTCTACCTACCTTGGTCGGATCGGATACCACCAAACCAGAACGTGCTCAGGGTGATGCAGATTTTCCAAGTATAGGTGATGATAAAAAAGATGACGCACGTTTTGTTATTATCAAAACAGACGTACTTGACCTTCGTATTGATTTAAATCAAGGCGATGTGGTTGGTGCGCAACTCACAGAATATCCTGAAAGTGTTACGCATAAAAATAAGCCGTTTACATTATTGAGTGATAGCTCAAGTACACGGTATGTTGCGAACAGTAATCTTTTAGTTGTAGAGCACAATGCACTTAAGCACATGACGTCAGAATTTCATGCTGAACGTACAAACTACACGCTTGATTCCGATCAAAATCAATTGATTGTTAGTTTAGTTGGTAAAAATAACGACGGTGTTTCAGTTAAAAAAGAATTTATATTTAAACGTGGTAGCTATCTGATTGACGTACGTTATGCCTTAAGTAATCAAGGTGATACGGCGTGGAAAGGTTACATGAATACGCAATTATTACGTGCCCTACCTAAAGAAGATAAATCAAGTCCGTTTCATGTTGGCTCGTATACAGGCGCGTCTTATTCAAGTCCGGGTCATCATCGATATGAAAAAGTGACGTTTAAAGATATGGATAAACATGCGCTTGATACCGATGTTGAAGGCGGTTGGTTTGCCATGCAACAGCATTATTTTTTAACGGCATGGATTCCGTTGGCTAACTCAAAAAATCGTTTTTATACACGTACAGTCGATGGAAGTTATGCGATTGGTTCTATGAGTCAGGCGATTTATCTAAAGCCGGGTGAGCAACAAACGGTGGGTTCACAGCTCTATTTAGGGCCAGAAACAGCTGATGTATTAAAAGCGATTGCGCCAGGGCTTGATTTGACAATTGATTACGGCTGGTTATGGTTTATTTCTTCGCTTATTTTTTCTTTGATGAGCATGATATACCAGGTTGTAGGTAATTGGGGTTGGTCTATTGTTCTTGTGACGTTATTAATTAAACTCGCGTTTTATCGCTTATCAGCCAAAAGTTATCGCTCCATGGCTGGCATGAGGCAGTTGCAGCCTAAATTACAAGCTTTGCGTGAAAAATTTGGTGATGATAAAGCAAAAATAAGCCAAGCGACCATGGCTTTGTATAAAACAGAAAAAATTAATCCACTGTCGGGTTGTTTACCGATGATTGTTCAAATTCCGGTATTTATCGCTTTGTACTGGGTTTTGGCTGAAAGCGTCGAGTTGCGTCAAGCACCCTTTGTTTTGTGGATTAATGACTTGGCATCACCTGATCCATGGCATGTTTTACCGTTGATTATGGGGGCAACGATGTTTGTTCAACAGCGTTTAAACCCAACGCCTCCAGATCCCATGCAAGCTAAACTCATGATGTTCTTGCCTGTTTTATTTACAGGACTTTTTTGGAATTTTCCTGCAGGGCTAGTGTTGTACTGGACGGTAAATAATACGTTAACGATTTTGCAGCAATGGTATATTACACGTCAGTATGCAAGTAAGTAAAATCATGATGGTGGTGGATACAATTGTTGCGATAGCCACGCCTCCAGGACGTGGAGGCGTGGGTATACTTCGTCTATCAGGTCCTTTGGCTTCTGCAATCGCTAAACGTCTTACTCGGCGTGAAGAATCGATTATTCCAAGAGTAGCTCATTATCGTGCTTTTTATCCTGAAGATGCCTCTGATCAAGCATGGATTGATACCGGTTTATTGCTTTATTTTGAAAACCCCCATTCGTTTACGGGCGAAGATGTTGTTGAACTTCAAACACATGGTTCGCCACGTGTATTAGACCGTTTATTATCTGAATGCGTGGCCTGTGGGGCGAGACTTGCTCGGCCTGGCGAATTTTCAGAACGGGCTTTCTTAAATAATAAAATCGATCTAGCTCAAGCTGAGGCCATTGCTGATTTGATTCATGCAAATTCTGAAACCGCGGCACGCTTAGCTGTGCGGTCGTTACAGGGTGATTTTTCTAAAAAAATAAATGCAATTAACGAACAGCTTGTAACCTTACGGTTGTATGTTGAGGCGGCGATTGATTTTGCAGATGAAGAAATTGATTTTTTGAGTGATGGAAAAGTCGCTGCGTTATTTAATCATGTTTTTTCGGATCTCTTGGCCGTGCAAGCCGGTGCATCGCAAGGCGCACTACTTCGTGAACATTCGGTTGTTGTTATTTCAGGACCACCGAATGCCGGTAAATCTACCTTGCTCAATGCTTTGTCAGGTCAAGATCTTGCGATCGTCACGGATGAAGCGGGTACAACACGCGACCTCATGCGAGAAGATATTTTAATCGATGATATTCCTTTGCAATTGATCGATACGGCAGGTCTGCGAGAAAGTGATAATCGCATTGAGCAAGAAGGTATTAAGCGTGCTTGGCAAGCGATTAAACGTGCAGATGCGGTCTTGATGATGTTTGATATAGCAGACGAAACTTCAGGTATGGCCTTGGATCAAGCGATTCAAGATGCCCTGCCCAAGCATGTTCCTGTAATCAAAATTTTAAATAAAATAGATAAAACATCAAGCATAACGCCCTACCAAGATGGTCCAAATATTTATCTTTCAGCCAAGCATGGTGAAGGTTTAGATTTGTTAAAATCAGCGATAAAAAATGCCTTGGGTCATCAACCAACCGAAGGACTTTTTCTTGCGCGGCGTCGGCATCTTGATGCGTTGAATCAAGCGCATGGATGTTTGATATCAGGAAAAAAACAGTTGTTTGATCATAAAGCTGGTGAATTACTCGCGGAAGATTTGCGCCAAGCGCATGATGCGTTATGTGAAATAACCGGCGAATTTACCACGGATGATTTGTTAGGAAAAATATTCTCGACGTTTTGTATTGGAAAATAATTAAAATACTTGTATTTTAGAATATTATCTAGACAAAGGATTCTGTCATGATTTATTCAACTATACTCGATGTTATTGGTAAGACACCTGTTGTTAAAATAAATCATCTTGCAAATCACTTGGCTTGTGATATGTACGCAAAGTGTGAGTTTTTAAATCCTGGCGGATCGGTTAAAGATCGCATTGGATTTGAGATGATAAAGCATGCTGAGCAACTGGGTAAAATAAAACCAGGTGACACACTGATTGAACCTACGTCGGGTAATACCGGTATTGGGCTTGCTTTAGCAGGTGCGGTTTTAGGCTATAACATTGTTATCACCATGCCTGAAAAAATGAGTCAGGAAAAACAAGTGGTCCTGGAGCGTCTTGGTGCGACCATATATCGAACGCCGACGAAAGCAGCATGGGACGCGCCAGATAGTCATATTTCTTTGGCGAAAATATTACAAAAAAAAATCCCAAATGCGTATATTTTAGATCAGTATTCGAATCCTGATAATCCTTATGCGCACTATTCTGGAACGGCTCAAGAGATTGTTGATGATTTTAATACGGATTTAGATATGGTCGTTGCGGGCGTTGGGACCGGAGGTACGATAACAGGTCTTGCCAAGCGTCTCAAAGAGCACAATCCTAAAATAAAAATAATTGGCGTTGATCCCGTAGGCTCTATTCTTGGAGGTGGCACAGATGTTGACCCTTACTTGGTCGAAGGCATTGGCTATGATTTCTTTCCCGAAGTGCTTGATAATGCTCTGATTGATCGTTACATCAAACTTCGAGATAAAGATGCGTTTGTTATGGCGCGTCGCTTGATTCGGGAAGAAGGTTTGTTGGTTGGTGGATCGAGTGGCGGTGCGATGTGGGCTGCGTTACATGCAGCTTCGGAATTAACATCAGGGCAAAAATGTTTAGTTATTCTTCCGGATTCTATTCGTAATTACATGTCGAAATTCGCTAGCGATGCATGGATGGCGGCCGAGGGTATGCCCCAGGTTTAACCTGCGGGTGCGGTTTTCATGTTATTTGAATCATAGGTTTCAATAGGATGTGTTGTCATATCTAATTGCTCGCCGAGCGTTAATAAACGCGTAATTGCTCCTTCTATTCCATGGTTTATGCCACAGGTGGGTGTATTTTGAAAGAAATGCTGGGTTCCATGGAGGGTGTCAAAAAATTTTGATGGTTGCTTGATGCTTCGGTTTAAGTGATCAAAGTAGATTTTAAGCATGTCAGTATGTGATTTTTTTTCAGTGGCCATATATTTTGTTAATTTAGTTTTTGTCGCATGATACATATCGTTTGAGCGTGTCGTTTCTTGCGTAAGATGTTTTAGGTGTTGCTGAGCATTTTTTAAATGCAAGGGTGCGGTTGGTTTAAATTTTGTGATATCGATATTTTTAAAATAAGAAGTCGAGGTCTCTGTCAAATAGGTGGAAACAAAGCACTGCCCATTGTGCCAATGAAGCTTAATGCCTGTGCTTCGGTCAAGCATCGGTGTTGAATTAGGGTGTTTTTTAGGAAGTGTTTTGTTATCTGAGCTTATTGATATATAAAAAGGAAGAGCAAGTAGGTGCGATATAATGCTTGGTAGTAACGGGTTTAGGCATCGTGCGTTACGCTCTATGTTTTTTTGAGAAAGTGTATGCGGCGTTATATTTAAAAAATATGAGGTGTATGCGCGTGAATTCTTAAGTATATACTCGAGTGTTTGTTGATTTAAGATATCTGCGAGGGCTGGGATTAAAATATTAGGATCGGTTTCTAGGCACAGTTGTTTTAAATATTTTATTGGCGTGAGATAGCCTACCGAAGGTTTTTGATGCGCGGTGTTTTCTTGAAGGTTATTTAGTAAGGATTCTAATAGAATATTTGGTAAGCATTTGTTTTTTTGATGCGTGGTTGTTTGTAAGTGATCAATGAGCCATATTGCCACAGCAAAGTCAGCACGGCCATCGACGTGAATGTTGAGGGATGCGTCCGTTATGTTTTCTACGGTTTTTTGTTGTTGTGGCTTAAAAAAGCTTGAATTGCTGACCATAACCTACCTTAACGTAAATCATACTTGTTGCTGACAGTATAATTGAAAAAATGATAAAAATAATACTTGACATGCATTAAGATTGACTATAATACTCAGGGATAAATCTGAAGAAAGAATGTTATTTGCCGTTATTTGCTAAGAGTTGTTTATTAAACAAGCGTTCTTAGTGGGTAACAAGAGATTCCTTGAAGATTTATGCGAGATTGTTGACAACTGGGAAAGTAGGCTAGATAATCATTCTAGTGTACGTTTTCGGACAGAGTGATGATGACGTGCCGCAGTGATAGAACGTTGTGGCTTTAAAATGGAAGATTATAATAAAAAAGTGGAGAAAAGCGCATGTTAAATTTAAAGAAAACAGCCGTAGCGGTACTTGCTCTTAGCAGCAGTGCTGTATTTGCCGGATCAATGGGACCTGTTTGCAGTGCTGTAAACGTAACGGTACCTTGTGAAAGCACCGCTTGGGACTTCGGTGCTAAAGCGTTGTATTTGCAACCTGCGTTTTCTGGTGGCGATTACAGCTATTCAGCTGTTAATAACACCACAGGTGCATACCAAGATTTTAATCAATCATGGGCTTGGGGATTTTTTATTGAAGGTTCTTATCACTTCAATACCGGTAACGATGCTAACTTAAACTGGTATCACATCGATAAATCTACCACCCGAAATATGTCTGGTGACTTCAACTTAATGAGAGCCCCAGATACTGATTTCCAATCAGCACAAGCTCGAATCAATCCTAAATGGGATGCTGTGAACTTAGAGTTCGGCCAGCACGTTGATTTTGGCGAGAACAAAAATATTCGTTTCCACGGTGGTTTCCAATACGCACGTATTGCAAATACCATGAAATTGACAGGAACCAATGCAGCTGATGTTAACAACGGCTTGAACGTTGTTGCTCAAGCAAAACCAACATACAATGGTTTTGGAGCTCGTGTAGGTGCTGACATGGGTTACGACTGGGGTAATGGCTTAGGTGTTTACGCCAATGGTGCAGCAGCACTTTTAGCGGGAACAAGTAAAGTTAGTAATTCAGTGACTGATAACACAGGCGCTTCAGCTACACTTAGTGCATCAAAAGCAACCATCGTTCCTGAACTTGAAGCTAAACTTGGCTTGAAATACGGTTACGCGATGGCTCAAGGCGACTTGACACTTGATGTTGGTTGGATGTGGGTTAACTACTTCAACCCAACACAAGCAATTCAAAGCAACATTGCAACGGGCAATGCACCACAAGCAGTTAGTGGAGACTTCGGACTTCAAGGCTTGTACTTTGGTTTGAACTGGTTAGGAAACGTTGCTTAATTGCACGAAGCTTAGCTATCGGAAAAGGCCGTCGGAAACGACGGCCTTTTTTTTTGAAAAAATTATATTTTTATGGAAATATAGATGTTAAATCTTAATAAGTTTGTCATGGCCGTGCTTGTTTTGAGTAGTACGACGGTATTTTCTGGCACGATGGGATCGTCGTGTAAAGCCGTTGATGCAACTACGGCATGTGAAGGTGCATCCTGGGATTTTGGTGCTCGTGCTTTATATTTATCATCTGCCTATTCAGATGGTGATTATCGTTATGCAGCGATGAATAACATCACAGGGCAATATGAGGATTTTGATCAAAAGACGGGCTGGGGTTTTTATCTTGAAGGTTCGTATCACTATAATACGGATAGCGACGTAAGTTTGAATTTATATCATATTGCAAAATCCATGAAAAAAATCTTTGATGGCGATTTTGATTTCTTTCGTGGCCGAGAAGCTGAAGCAGCCGTTTCTCATATTAAGCCTCAATGGGATGCTTTAAATTTAGAGTTTGGTCAGCATGTAAGTTTTGGTGAAAATAAGCATGTTCGTTTTCACGGCGGATTACAGTATGCACGTATTACCATTAAAGAAAAGCTGGCAGGAGAAAATCCACAGGGTCTTCATGACGGTTTAGCTTTTGAGTTTCAAAGCAAGTCAACATACAATGGTTTTGGTGGACGTGTAGGCGCTGATATGGGGTATGATTTAGGTTATGATATCGGTATTTATAGCAATTTTGCAGCAGCTGTTTTAGGTGGTTATGATAAAGCGAGCGATGCGTTTATCGATAATACGGGAGCGCCATTCAAATCACATGCCTCTAAAGTCGCGATGGTTCCTGAAGTTGAAGCAAAATTGGGTATAAAATATGATTATGGTATGGCTATGGGCGATTTAACGCTTGATCTGGCTTGGATGTGGATTAATTATTTTAATGCAACGCAAGTGATACCCAGTAATTTTTTAACCCGAACGAAACCAGAAACCGTCACGGGAAGTTTTGGACTCCAGGGCTTGTACTTTGGCTTGCATTGGTTGGGAAATGGTTTTTAGCGTATCAAAAAGGTGAAAAATGGACTTTCAATTAGATGAAGAACATATTTTATTACGCGATATGGCAGCTAGCTTTGCGCGTGAGCGACTTGAGGCTAACGCAGCATTTTGGGATGAAACGGGGTATTTTCCTCAAGACATTTTGCACGAAGCAGCCAAACTTGGTATGGCAGGCATGGTTGCGAAAGAAGATATTGGCGGCTCGGGGTTGTCACGCCTGAGTGCGGCATTAATTTTTGAGCAATTAGCTTCAGCGTGCGTGAGTACTAGCGCATATTTATCAATTCATAATATGGTAATGTCTCTGATTGACCGTTATGCAGAGCCTGAGTTACGTGCATCTTGGGGGCCTAAGCTTGCATGTATGGATGTTTTTTCGAGTTATTGCCTCACGGAGCCAGAGTCAGGTTCTGACGCCGCTGCTCTTAAAACGCGTGCAATTAAAGATGGTGATGATTATATTCTCAACGGTTCAAAAGCCTTTATTTCAGGTGGTGGCGTTAGCGATGTGTACTTATGTATGGTGCGTACGGGCGACGAATCGCATCATGGCATCAGTTGTGTGCTGGTTGAGAAGAATAGTCCAGGTTTGAGCTTTGGTCAGCAGGAAAAAAAACTAGGTTGGCGTAGTCAGCCAACATCAATGTTGTTTTTTGATAATTGCCGCGTACCGATACGTCATCGTGTGGGGGATGAAGGTGCAGGGTTTAAAATAGCACTGCATGCTTTGAATGGCGGTCGTGTGAATATTGCGGCATGCTCGCTGGGTGGTGCATTAGCTTGTTTACGTTTAATTCAAAAATATTTGCATGAACGTCGTCAGTTTGGGAAAGAATTGGCAGCCTTTCAGGCCCTTCGTTTTCAGGTTGCTGATATGTTTAGCACTTTTGAATCGGCGCGATTAATGACGTATCGTGCGGCAAATGCTTTAGATACGAACCATCCTAAAGCGGCGCTATATTGTGCTATGGCTAAACAGCAAGCAACGGATGCAGCGTTTAAAATCAGTGATAAAGCCATGCAATTGCACGGTGGTTACGGTTGTCTTAAAGATTATCCTCTTGAGCGTTTTTTTCGAGACTTGAGAATCAATCAAGTGGTTGAAGGTACCAATGAAATTATGCGTGAAATTATTTCAAAATCAGTGCTGGATGAATCGTATGTTATTTAAATGTAATAGGGAGGCAGCAGTATGGCAGATGTAGAGCAATATTTAGATGCGGGCATTTTAAATATTACGTTGAATCGACCTGAAAAATTAAATGCATTGAGTACAGATCTTTTGATGAGTTTGGATGCCATATTTTTAGAGGCAAAACAAAATTCAGATGTACGCGCCGTGCTGATTACAGGCGCAGGCAATGCGTTCTGCGCGGGGGCTGATATTCAACGTTTATCAGCGTGTAATGCGCAAACAGGGTATGTGTTTGCAAAACATGGTCAGCGTGTGTTTCGAACGCTTGAAACGTTAGGAAAACCATCGTTGGCTGCGATTAATGGTTATGCATTTGGTGGAGGGTGCGAGCTTGCCATGGCCGCAACCCTGAGGGTTGCGGCCACCGCCGCAAAATTTGGCCAACCTGAGGTGAAGTTAGGTGTTATACCCGGTTATGGTGGAACGCAGCGTCTCGCTCGCTTGGTTGGTAAAGGACGTGCGTTGGATTTGTGCTTAACAGGACGTACGATTGATGCAGATATGGCTGAAAAATGGGGCTTGGTAAGCGAAGTGGTTCAACTCGAAGACTTAATCACGCGCAGTAAAGAAATCTTGCAAAGTATTTTAGCCGTGGCACCACAGGCAGCTGCGAGTGTGATGGATGTGATTGATGCGGGTTATGATATGTCGATTAACGATGCTTTTGAGCTTGAAGCGCTGCATTTTGCTAAAATATGCGCAACACAAGATAAACATGAAGGTGTGTCAGCGTTTCTTGAAAAACGTCCTGCAGTGTTTGAGGGGACTTAAGCATGGGTGTTTTGCCACACGAAGTATTATTTTCGGTCGAAGATCATCTCGGTTTTATTACATTGAATCGACCGAAAGCGCTTAACGCTTTAACGTTGACGATGTTTGAGGCTATAGATAAGCAATTGAAACTTTGGCAGCATGATTCAGAGGTTCATGCGATTGTTGTTCAAGCGCCTCCTGCAAAAATCTTTTGTGCGGGTGGAGATGTTCGCTGGGTGTTTGATGTGGGTCGAGATGATCCTTTGGTTCCCATGCGTTTATTTAAGCATGAGTATCGTTTGAATCATTTGATTTCTGTTTTTGGTAAGCCTTATATTTCATTGATGGATGGTTTGACCATAGGCGGTGGTGTTGGGATTACGTTACACGGCTCACATGCTGTTGCAAGTGAGCAGTTTGCATTTATGATGCCTGAAGCGAGCATTGGTTTTTTTCCTGATATTGGTGCGAGTCATTTATTATCTGCGTGTCCCGGCGGCTTTGGCTTGTATTTAGGCCTGACCGGACGGCGTCTTAAAAGTTCGGATGCTTATGCGATGGGTTTAGTCAAATACACCGTGCCGTCTCATAGAATCCCGGATATTTTAACACAATTACGTACACGTGATTTATCAGCAAATGCAGATCAACAGGTAAGTGCTTGTTTGGAAGCGTATCAGTGTGGGATGCCGAAGGGATGTTCACCCAGTGAAGCAGAGTTTGTTGCTGATGCATTTAATCATAAGTCAGATTTATCCGAAGTATTTGAAGCGCTTGAACAACAAAATACAACGTGGTCGCAAGACACAAAAGCGTTGCTCTTAGAGCAATCACCGCTCAGTCTTCATGTCACGTTTGAACAGCTTCGTCGCGCAAAAGGCTTGAGTCTGGCGGAGTGTCTAGCTATGGATTATGGCCTTGCTTATCACTTTTTTAAACATCATGATTTTTACGAAGGTGTTCGTGCACGTTTAGTTGATAAAGATAAATCACCCAAGTGGTCTCCTGCCACGTGGGATGCTGTGTCATCGGAGCAAGTGCTTCAATATTTTGAGTGTTCGAATGAGCTTGAGGCGTTATGGTAGATTAGAACAATAGATAAGTGTTATGGTTATGACGAGTTTAAACGGAAGATTATAATAATAAAGTGGAGAAACACGCATGTTAAATTTAAAGAAAACAGCCGTAGCGGTACTTGCTCTTAGCAGTAGTGCTGTATTTGCCGGATCAATGGGACCTGTTTGCAGTGCTGTCAACGTAACGGTACCTTGCGAAAGCACAGCTTGGGACTTGGGTGCGAAAGCTTTGTATCTGCAACCTGCATTTTCGGGTGGCGATTACAGCTATTCAGCTGTTAATAACACCACAGGTGCATACCAAGATTTTAATCAAACATGGGCATGGGGCTTTTTTATTGAAGGTTCTTACCATTTTAATACCGGTAACGATGCTAATTTGAATTGGTATCATATCGATAAATCAACCACAAGAAACTTGTCAGCAGACTACACATTTATTGTTGATGAAGATATTGATGAAAATAAACGCACGTCGATTAACCCTAAATGGGATGCTGTGAACTTAGAGTTCGGTCAGCATGTTGATTTTGGTGAGAATAAAAACATTCGTTTTCACGGTGGTTTCCAATACGCACGTATTGCGAATACATTAAATATATCAGGAACAGAAAGCTCAGATAATAATGCGGTAGACAATTTTAGTTCTAAGCCAACATACAATGGATTTGGGGCTCGTGTTGGTGCTGATATGAGTTATGATTGGGGTAATGGTTTAGGCGTTTACGCGAATGGAGCCGCAGCACTCTTGGCGGGAACGAGTAAAATAAGCTTTGCTTACGAGCATAATACGACAGTCTTTCCTTTGAGCGCATCAAAAGCGACGATCGTTCCTGAACTTGAAGCGAAGCTTGGTATTAAATACGGTTATGCGATGGCTCAAGGGGATTTAACACTTGATGTGGGTTGGATGTTTGTTAATTATTTTAACGCAACACAAGCAATCAATGGCGATCCTGTTAGTTCAGCATCACAAGTTGTGAGTGGCGACTTCGGACTTCAAGGCTTGTACTTTGGCTTGAACTGGTTAGGAAACGTTGCTTAATCGCACGGAGCTTAGCTTTTCTCGGAAAGGGCCGTCGGAAACGACGGCCCTTTTTTTATGAAGTTATTTGAGCTTTATGGTAGGATAGGTTCGTTTTGTTTTTGGTGGGAGTAGCTCGATGTCGGTTATGTCGGATAGGTGGATAAAAAAAATGTCGCTTGAGCATGGCATGATTGAGCCATTTGAACAGGGGCAAGTGCGTGAGAACGACCAGGGTCGCCTTATTTCGTACGGTGTCTCGAGTTACGGTTACGATGTTCGTTGCGCGCCTGAATTTAAAGTATTTACGAATATTAATTCAGTGATTGTGGATCCCAAGGCGTTTGATGAAAACAGTTTTGTTGATGTGAATGCGGACGTGTGTATCATCCCGCCTAATTCGTTTGCATTAGCACGAACGGTTGAGTACTTTCGCATTCCTCGAGATGTGCTTACGGTGTGTCTGGGTAAATCGACGTACGCGCGTTGCGGGATTATTGTGAATGTCACGCCGCTTGAGCCTGAATGGGAAGGTCATGTTACGTTGGAGTTTTCGAACACAACCACCTTACCTGCAAAAATTTATGCGAACGAGGGTGTTGCGCAAATGATCTTTTTAGGGGCCAATGAGCCGTGTTCCGTGTCTTATCGCGACCGAGCAGGCAAATATCAAAATCAAACCGGTGTAACGTTACCCCGGACTTGATTTATGTGGGTTCGTCGTCCTGAAGAGGGTGCGTATGGCGAGATGCCTCCACACGTGCCCGCAGTTCTTTGCCTGGCTTGAAATGCGGCGTGTTTTTTTCTTCAGTGATAACTTTTTCGCCCGTTTTGGGGTTGTGGGCATTGCGTGGTGGCCTGTGCCGTAGTGAAAAACTGCCAAATCCTCTAATTTCAATGCGTTCACCCTGTGTGAGTGAGTGACTCATTGTTTTAAGAATTAAATTTACGCCTTCCATGATGCGTTTTTCCGGTAAATGCGTCATGTCAGCGGCAAGGTTTGCTATAAGCTTCGATTTAATCATTATCGCCTCAACCGTTCCATCGTTCCATTCGTATTTTTTATATCTTTTTCATCTTACGACATAAGTATAGACTTGAAAAGAAATTATTCAATCAAAATAAAATCAATCCTTTCTAAATCCTTGCATTTTTTGTAAATATTGCCTATTTATATAAATAACAGGACTAAAAATAATTGAACCGATGGAGAGGGTCATGCAAATTAAACACGTTTTCGCTACGATATTATTATGTCTACCTGTACTTGGTTATGCTGCCCACATGGATGATGTTCGGGGCGCTCGATATTGCGAAGTGATTGTTTCGCAAGGTCGTTTGACACTTGCTGTGTATAACACCATGGGTTTAAATCAATGCCCAGAGGCCGAGTGGAAAAAAATAACGTCAAAAACACTCAAAAAAGATATGAAAGCGCGTATCGCTATTCTCAACGGCCCACGATTTTGGACGATTGATGAGATAGACAGTACACCTTTGGCAAATACGTCTGAAAAGAAAATTAAAGGTATGTCCATGAAAAAAGTGGCGCTTGTTCATATTAAGCTAAGAGATATTGTCAAAGGCCATAAACCGTACAATCAGCATCACGTCGACCGGAACGTTGTATGGACGTATAAAGCAGGAAAGCCTGTATATGAGTTAATCGATCCAGAAGGCCAAGTGTATGTAATGCAGTCTTATAGCCTTGATAAAGCCGCTCAAACACCGCGCAGTTTATCTAGGTTGGGAGAGACGCTTAAATTACCCGCGGGTTGGCATTATCGCACCGGTGTTTTAAATAAAGATGTAAAATTACCGTGTGTGCATAAAAAAGCTGTGGTTATTCAAGATGATTTTTTAAATACGTATCAATTAGCCGCTTATGATTTTCTGAAGTGATGTTAAAACCGTGCTATTCTTCGCAAAGCATTTTTTATTAGATGAGGCACGGGTTTGACACAGATATTAACCATCACACGTCCTGATGATTGGCATGTTCATTTTCGAGATGGTGCGCTGCTTGAGCATACGGTACCAGCAACAGCGCGTCATATCGGACGCGCCTTAGTTATGCCTAATTTAACGCCTCCATTGACGACGTTAGATAGCATACTTGCTTATCGTAAACGCATTTTATTTGCATCCAAAGCCTACCCACACTTTACGCCTTACATGACGTTATATCTAAACGAAGATGTTGATCCAGATGTTTTTGCTCATGCTCAAAAATATCCCTTTGTTTTAGGTGCTAAATTATATCCTGCAGGGGTCACGACGAATGCTGAAGCGGGCGCGCGTTCTATCCAAGCGTTGTATCCAGCACTTCATGCCATGCAAGCGGCCGATGTGGTCTTGCAAGTGCATGGCGAGGTGTTAGACGGAGATATTTTTGAGCGCGAGGCTTTGTTTATTGAGCAAAAACTTAAACCGTTGATACGGGATTTTCCGAAATTACGTGTTGTTCTCGAGCATATATCAACACGAGCGGCCGTTGATTTTGTACGTGACGGGCCAAGCACGCTGACCGCAACGATTACGCCCCATCATTTAATGTATAATCGCAATCAATTACTCGCGGGCGGACTTCGACCGCATTATTATTGCCTGCCTATTTTAAAACATCAGGACGATCAGGCCGCCTTACAGACCGCCGCTGTGAGCGGTAACCCAAAATTTTTTGCAGGCACGGACAGTGCGCCGCATGGCATTGCCCAAAAAGAGTGTAGCGAAGGTTGTGCGGGTATTTATTCAGCACCGTTTGCGTTGTCGATGTATGCCGAGGTGTTTGATAAGCTTGGGGCGCTGGATAAATTGGATGCGTTTTTAGGGCGTTTTGGCGCAGAGTTTTATCATCTTTTACCATCAGAAGAAACAGTCCGACTCACTCGAAAGTCTGTAGATGTACCCCATCAATTAGATTTAGGTAAGACACAGGTGGTTCCTGTGAATGCCGGTGGTTGTTTTGCTTGGAGTGTTGTATGAATAAACGTTTCCGTGGTTTTTTACCGGTGGTGGTTGATGTTGAGACCGCAGGACTTGATGCTTCAAAGCATGCTTTACTTGAAGTGTGCGTGGTGCTATTAGAATATACACGCGATAAAAAACTCGCCGTAGGATCTTCCGTTTTTGAGCATATCTTGCCGTTTGAAGGTGCGTTACTTGATCCCGAGTCGTTGGCATTTAACGGGATAGACCCGTTTCAGCCGCTTCGAGGAGCGGTGGATGAAAAGCAGGCGCTCACGCGTTTATTCGCACCCATTTGGAAAGCGCTTGAAGCAAGCAAATGCACACGAGCGGTCTTGGTGGGACATAATGCATGGTTTGATTTGGCATTCATGAACGCAGCGGCTGAACGCACGGGGATTAAATCACCGTTCCATCGTTTCACCAGTTTTGATACGGCAACCCTTTCAGGGGTTCATTACGGCCAAACAGTACTTGCAAAAGCCATGAAAGTTGCGGGTATTTCATTTGATGCGAACGAAGCACATTCAGCGATTTATGATGCCGAAAAAACGGCCGCCCTGTTTTGTGAGATCATCAACACATGGCAGCCGTTTAAGTCTACTCATTAAGTATATAAAAGCCTAGAGTACTTAGAGAGTACTGCTGTGCTCAGCTAAATATTCTGCAACGCCTTTTGGTGATGCGTTCATGCCTGTGTCGCCTTTTTTCCAGCCTGCTGGGCATACTTCACCGTGCTCTTCGGTAAATTGGACCGCGTCAATTAAACGAAGCAATTCATCGACATTACGACCGATAGGCAGATCATTAACGAGTTGAGCGCGGACCACACCGTGATTATCGATAATAAAAGCACCACGCAAAGCAACACCGGCTTCAGGATGTTCAACGCCATAAGCTTGGCAAATAGCGTGGTTCATATCAGCGACCATCGTAAACTTAACTTCACCAATACCGCCATCGTTCACCGATGTTTTACGATAGGCATTGTGGGTAAAATGAGAGTCGATGGAAACAGTAACCACTTCTGTGTTTCGCGAGCTGAATTCTGCTAACCGATGATCAAGCGCAATCAGTTCTGATGGGCAAACAAACGTAAAATCCAGCGGGTAGAAAAATACCACGCCGTATTTACCGTTTAAATGTTCTTTAAGATTGAAGTTATTCACAATCTCCCCGCTACCTAGTACTGCCGGCGCTGTAAAATCTGGCGCTTGTTTTGTGACTAAAATACTCATGTTATTCTCCATGGGGATTAATAAAAATTAAGAAGCTGTGGCTTCTTTCAATAAAGGTCCAAGCTCACCTTGTTCATGCATATCAACAATAATATCACAGCCGCCAATCAATTCACCGTTGATATAAAGCTGGGGAAAGGTCGGCCAGTTGGCGTATTGTGGCAACGTTTGTCGTATGTCTGGATTGGCCAGAACATCAACCGAAGCAAATTTAATATCATAGGCTTGCAGGCATTGAACGACTTGTGACGAAAATCCACATTGCGGAAATTGGGGACTGCCTTTCATGTACAGTAAAATGGTATGATCGGCGATTTGTTGTTTAATTTTATCTAACGTATTGATTGTATCCATGATAACACCCGTTGATTTTTTTGATTTGAATGCGTAATTATCGGGTAAGTTGATTTCTTATGCAACCGCAAACCCTATTAATTTATGATGTTTAAAGTTTCGTTTGAAAGCGCGGCTTACCCTGATACACTTACCCTTATTTTTTGGAGATTCAATATGACCTTTACCTTACCTGCTTTACCGTACGCGATGGATGCTTTAGCGCCTCATATTTCAAAAGAGACCCTTGAGTATCATTACGGCAAGCATCACCAAACCTATGTCACGAATTTAAATAAATTAGTCGAAGGTACCGAGTCTGCAACATTATCGCTTGAAGAGCTGATTAAAACATCATCGGGCGGTGTATTTAATAACGCAGCTCAGGTGTGGAACCATAGTTTTTATTGGGAATGCTTGAGCCCAAGCGGTGGTGATGAGCCGACAGGCGATTTGTTGGAAGCAATTATTCATGCTTTTGGTTCGTTTGCCGCATTTAAAGAGCAATTTACACAAGCTGCCATCACAACGTTTGGTTCAGGATGGGCATGGCTCGTACAAGATGCCGATGGTCAGCTTAAAATTACCAGTACAAGCAACGCGGCGAACCCAATGACGTCAGATTTAAAACCTTTGTTGACGTGTGATGTGTGGGAGCATGCGTATTACATTGATTATCGCAACCGTCGTCCTGATTATTTAAACGCATTTTGGGCGTTGGTTAATTGGAATTTTGTAGCTGCAAATTTAGGCTAGGCTAGTCGTCTTGCATCAAGAGGAGAAAACACATGGCATTGACCACAACCTATCATCCACTTCCGGTGGCTTTCACACACGGTGAAGGTGCTTGGCTTTATGATGAAGATGGAAGGGCGTATTTAGATGGGTTAAGTGGGATTGCTGTGTGTGGCTTAGGTCATGCGCATCCTGATGTGACAGCAACGATTCAAAAGCAAGCTGCGAAGCTTTTACATACCTCGAATGCGTTTCGTATTTTAGAACAGGAAGCGCTGGCTGATAAAATCACCGAATTGACCGGTATGCCGGAAGTGTTTTTTTGTAATTCGGGTTCCGAAGCGAATGAAGCGGCAATTAAACTCACGCGTTTATTTGGTCATAAAAAAGGAATTGATACACCGTCAATTATTGTGATGACGGGAGCATTTCATGGTCGAACGATGGCAACATTAACGGCAACGGGCGGTCGAAAGCATCAAGCTGGATTTGATCCTTTGGTCCCTGGTTTTGTACGTGCGCCGTTTAACGACATCGAAGCGATGAGAACGATTGCATCCAATCGCCATGATGTCGTTGCCGTGATGCTTGAGCCCATTCAAGGCGAAGGCGGTTTAACGGTTGCAGATGAAGCGTATTTGCATGCCGTTGTCGAGTTGTGCAAAGCCAACGATTGGTTATTAATTTTTGATGAAGTGCAAACGGGCAACGGTCGTACGGGAGATTTATTTGCGTGCATGGGCTTAGGTATTCAGCCCGATATTATGACCACAGCTAAAGGTCTTGGTAATGGCATGCCTATTGGTGCATGTTTGATAGGTGAGCGCGCACGCGGTTTATTTATACCGGGTAGTCATGGTTCTACGTTTGGTGGTAATCCATTGGCTTGCGCTACGGCGCATACGGTGCTGGATGTTATTGTGCGAGATAATCTATGCGCGCGCGCCGCAACCTTAGGGCTCAAGTTAAAACAGGCCTTGATGGCGCGCATCGGTGATCATCCGCGTGTACGTGGTATTCGAGGTAAAGGTCTGATGTTGGGTGTGGAGTTTGATGGTCCTGCACATGATATGAAACAGATCGGTTTGGACGAAGGTGTTTTATTTAGTGTCACGGCAGAAACTGTAGTGCGTTTGCTTCCGCCACTTATCATGAGTGACGAAGAGCTGGATGAGTTGGTCGAGCGATTTGTTCGAACGGTCGAGCGGTTTGTTGCTCGTTAAGCTGGGTCGCGTGTGGTGTTTGACAATAAAAAACGCGGCCTAGGCCGCGTTTTTTTATTGTGAATTTGATATTAAATGCGATGACTGGATGTAGTTTCGAGAGAATCACCTTGTTCTTGTGTGGCTACTGGTTTTTCAGGAGACTGTTCGTTTTGCTTAATGACAGGCGTTGTTTCTAGTTGTTCGCTTTTTGCTTCTTCTTTTGTATCTTCTGTTGTTTTATCTTTGATTTTTGTTGTGCCATGTGTTGCTTGATGTACACGACTATAGGTGTTGCTTTGGGCGTTCTGAGTATCGTTATTAGCATCTGTCGTGCTTGCTGGTGTGTCAGTATTCTCTGGAGCGCGATCACTTTTTTTGAAATAATTAACAAGTGCTGTTACACCGTAGTAAGCAGAAGCAGTTACGCCAATCGCAAATGTTGCAGCTATGGCAATAGGTGCTGAAAAATACGCCGTCACTCCAAGTGCAAAGCCTACACCTGCGGTAGTAATAAATCTACGTGAAAAGAAAGTCGAACTGTTTTCTGCTTTTATTTCTGTTTTTGTTGCTTCTTCAGGGAGTGTAGCGAGGAGAGGGCTATATGTTTTATTTTGTGCGGTAGGGTTAAGTGCTGGCATGAGATGAATACTCCTATAATACAGGTTAAAAAAAACTAAATCGGGCGAAGAATATCAGAGGCCTTCTACCAATAGAAGAAAAATAATCATACCCATGTTATGAAACTGTAAGCGCACGCTTCAAGCGTGCTTGCTTTTAGCGAAGAGCCTGTTTGTAAGCTGCTGAAAACTAGCGATATTTGAAAAAAGTACTAGTATTTATATTAAGCATATTTAATTCAAAAAATAATTTAAGAAAGCAATATATTTTTGTGTGTATACGAGGTTAGGTATGGGGAAGGGGCGTGATTCTCAAGCAAATCTATATCATCCAGAAGCCGTGGGCATTCTGGAGTCTCCCTCATATTTTCTTTTAAACGAGCAAGCGCGCAAGTTAGTTGACCGATGTGCTGATGAGGGTGATGTAAAAAGAGATAGTTATCCTATTGATCTCCGCAGTGCGATACTCAACCGACGTTCGTTGGTTCAAGCCTTGGAGGATGGAGAATATTTTTTAACGACTTTAGACCCCGCAACGTTTTTAATTAAAGCCAAGGCACACGAAGCACGTTATGAAGCAGAGCTTGATGTGATCGAGGGGAAATTAAAGCTGCTGAATTATCTTATTATAATGTCTGCAGAACGGGCGAAAGAAACCAGAAATTTACCGGTTTTACCTGAACATGAAGCCTATCGCGAACGTGTTGGCCGTATGCATACGGCTTTAAGGCGTGCAAGAGGGTATCCAGAAAAAAAGGCAGAGCCAACACCTCTAGATTGCCCAAAAACAACGAGTGATAAAGATGGCGCCATGCGTTATTTTGGAATGCTTAATATTGTGCCGGTCGTGCAAGCGATAATTGAAAATATGACGTTGAATCAATTGGAAAATTATCACGATATTTTGATGTCTTATAATGGACTACGTCTTTATTTTGTGTGGGCAAATGCCCTGGCGCAAGCTATTTGCAATGTGATTGCGCGATCTGTTCAACAAGCATTGCCGGTAACGCAAGTTATATTAAATGATTTAGCGTTGGCTACAGGGTCGTTAGGTTATATTTTATATTTTACAACGTTTGGGATTTCGGCATCCATTGTTTTACAAAATACACTAAGTTTTGGGCTTACAAAAAAAGTACGGGATCTAGAGCTTGGTTGGTATGAACGCTTTAAAACCCAATGGGATGAGCGAAAATTTCTTATGCTTAATAATGCGGTTTGGGGCCTTGTTAATTTTGTTTGTTTTTTTTGGTTGGTTGGACAAAATATTTTGGGTTTCTGGGGAAATGTATTAACCGGCGTGTTGTTTATTGCCGATCTATTTTTGGTATGGTGGCAATATGAAGAAGCAAAAACAGAGCACGAAGCAAGGCTTAGCTTTTATGACCAAGGTATTGATGCGCTGTCAGTAAAAATAAAAGAATTATCGAGCGCAAACCCAAATGATAAATTTATTGCACGACTCATGCTTGAGCATGATAAGTTGCAGGATACACAGAAAAAACTTGAGCGGGATTGGCGCTGCAAAGTGAAGCAACATGAGCTTAATCTTATGTATGGTGTGGGGGTGATTATTGGATTTACCGTGCTTTGCAGTTTTTTCTTTCCACCGGCATTGATTGCACCGTTCACGGCGATGATATTGACGCTGACGGGAGCTGCCATGTGTTTTGGTTTTGGGGTTGCCTATAAAGCCTTAAGCGGCGAACTTATTATTCAAAAAGAAGTTGAATCACGAGATTTGAGCAAGCAAGATTATAAGGCGTATTGGAGTTTATTTAAAAGGACGTCAAAGGCGCTTGAAGCATTGCCCGATGATACTGAGCTTCAAACCGAATCAAAATTATTATATTTGGGTTTAAAAAAATCCATGGCGACGGAGCTTTATCAAACTCAAATGATTGAATATCAAAAAGCGCAAATTATTTGTAATGTTCTAACCGATATTATTTTACCTACACTATTTTTACTCGCATTTGTATTTATGCCACTTGGCATCGGGATGCCTATTTTTGCCGTGGGTTTAGTCGCACTTTTTTATGCGCACTGGCAAGTGGCTGAAATGGCACCTGAAGATAAAAAACCTGCGTTGTTTAAAACATTGGACTCGTTTGGCTCGTGGCTTTTTTCAAAAAAAGAACCTGAAGAAGAGAGGCTGGAGCAATTTGATCAATCTGAATATAACAGCTTCTGTGCGCGCGTTAATATCGATGGTGATTCAGGTGAAGACGCTGCGGATATCTTGTGTGAACAGTTAAATAGTGCAAGCACTAAAGCCCTACCTGAATGGCCCCATGGAGGCCACGTTCAAGAAGGATGGTAGCGTGTATTATCTTCCTAATGGTCGAAGCGCTTTTGCTGGAGGCATATCAGCGGCTTATCCCATTTTTTCTTGTAAGAATTTAGCGAACGCGCTAAGTACTTCTTGCTCTTTACTATCCCCTGTTGTTTGGCTAACCCCTTGCATGGCTTGAAAAAAGGCGTTTGGGAGTCCCTCTTGATGAGAGCCTCCTAAGCGTCTTTGAGCGCCTGAGCCTCGCGCTTCTTTTCGAGCGAGTCTTTCCCGTGTATTTTGGGTGAGTGTGAGCATGGTTTCTAATTGATGAATTTCTTCAGTTAAATAAGGTGTTAACGGATATTTTTTGAGTGTTTTAATCGACTCCAGTACATCATCCCGGGATTGTTTTGTGTAGCTATCAAAATGTACGGTTGCTTTTGTTTTTGCATCAAGTAGCAACAGTTCGATTTTTGTATCAAAGCTACGCTCATCAAATCGTGTGTTCAGCAAAAGATTTATAACGTCCGCGGCTTGTGCATTAGGGTTTAAGCTCGACTTTGCCGCTATTGCATGACCTGCTATTCGTTGGAATGTGTCTGCTATCCCCGAGAGAACATGGTGTTGTAGCAAAATATAGTAGAATTTATGAACATAAGGCAGGCTGTAATCATCAATCGCCATGGGTGTTAGTTGCTCTAAATAGGCCGTGTAGTACTCGTAGCTTGCAAGATGATGATTGGAGGGAGACTGTTTTGCCCAATGGTAGATACTTGGGAAACACACCATGCCCCTTTCTTTTGCACGTGAAGCTGCTTCGGCAAAACAGCGTTCCGCGTTTTCAGGCTGATTTGTTAAATGATAAATTAATGCTTCTTCACATAAAATTTGCTGCGTTTGCTCAGCATAATTTTTGGGGTGATGTGCTTCAGCAACGCGATAATTTTTAAGTATGTTAAGCATGGCCAGTGCTTTTGTATAGTTTTCTCGTGATTTTTCGATGAGCACTTTAAAAAAGATGGCTTCGAATATGCTTCGTTTAAACGGTGTTGTTTCTGCATCGACATCTTGTAGGGCGTCATGCATCCATGGATCAATTAAGCCTTCGGCTTGGTCGTATTTTTTTTCATGCAATAACGTTTTAATTTGGGCGCGGCAGTTTTTCCATCCAGGGGCCGCGGGTAACAAGTAACTTGCGCCAAATTGTTGTATCAAATCATCGAGTGTATTTACTTTAGGCTTAGGCTTAGGCTTCGGTAGGGGCTTCGGTTGAGCTGCGCCTTTTTTGGGAGCGGGTTCTGAATGTGTTGTCGCAGAAACCGGATGGGCATCTGCTTGTGCCTGGGGTACCTGTTGTGCCTGTGCTAGTTTACGTAATTTATATTGCGCCATATCTTGAATAAACGGTGTTGAAAATTCAATATTATAGGCTAAGTCTGTGGTATTTTTTACAACGTTCTCAACGGCGTAGTTTGAATCATTGAGTAATAAAAACCTGAGGGCATCGCGTCTAAAATGGCTGGAGAATAATTGATGGTTCTCATACTCAAGATAGCCATTTTCGTTAGATGTAATGGTTGGAATATACGCCTCAAGGTACGCGATTTTTATTTTATAATACAAATCTAAGATGATGAGCAGCTTAAGTTTACGGCTATCTACACCATCATAAAAATTTGTGACCTGACTTGGGTGAATATACGCAATATCTTGTCGTAAAATGTCACCATCAATATAAGGTACGGCGATGTGGTTATCATCGGATAACGACATCACTTCGTTAAACTCAAGGTTTAATCGATGTCCGGCACAGCGGAGAAGCTCTCGCAGTACATCAGGATTAGGTTTGTTTTTTAATGCCCGATGGCAGGCGTCTCGCAGAGCTTGAATCGTCATATCTGTAGAAATAATCGGTTGTGACTCGTCTTGGATGTGATAAAAAGACTTAAAGAGTTCGCCAACATGTTTGACTTGCAGCTTCTGCATAAATTGATATTTTTCGTTTACCTGGCCTTTTTCATCGGTCGTTAAACAGGTACACGTCAAGATTTTTTTATACGTGGAAAGTTCTTTTGCATCCAGAGATTTACCTTGAATATAGTCATAATAATGCTGCATTTCTTGTTTTTGAAGGGGCACGGCATCAGAGTGCTGATAATAAGCATTAAATACTCTTAAAAGTTGTGCCATCAATTGCATTGCGCTGGATATTTTTTGAAGGTTGTACGCAGGATTGGGGCCTGAAGTATTGAGATCATCTAAAAATGTAATATGAGTCAGCTGGATATTGAGCACGAGAAACAAAGCCTCCAGCACAGGGCCGCCAAGAACATGATGCTCGGATGGTGGGTATTCTCGTGTTATTTGTTTTGAAAACGACCAAATATCGTGTTGTAAATTAGAAAAAGGACGGTTTAATTTTATTTTTTCTTCTGGCTCTCTATGTTTGGCCCGAGCAATCATGGTTTGCAAATTTCTAAAGCGAAAGGCCAAGTCTTGATGAAGCATTTCAAGTGGATCATGCTGTAAGATTGCTGGTGCTGGTGCTGGTGCTGGTGCTGGTGCTGGTGCTGGTGCTGGTGTTGGTTGCGCCGTAAGTGTTTGGCGTGCGACGGTGATGCTAGGCTCTTTTATTTGTTGTATTTGTTGTATTTGTTGCTCTTTTGTTTTTGTGGCTCTTGTTGTCGGCAGTTCTGTTGTTGCTGTTGGTTGAGTATTTGCAAAACGAGGTGCTGGAGCTGGATGGCTCGGTTCAACGCTTAACGTGATATGCGCAGATTGCTCAGGTGTGATGCTCGCATAGGTACTTAGGGTTTGCGTTGATTTATCTTCTGTTATGGGGAGCTCAGCATTTGGTCTTACCCCGATGATGTGAGCCAAAGGCTCAATATGTTCAGCATTTTTTAGGAGGCGGAGTGCCAAGTCATGCACGCGAATATACTGCTCTAAGATCATGCGTTCGGAGGCATCATGTGTTGCGCTAAGCTGCGGCAATAGCATGCCGATCATCGTATACGTTTCTCTTAAGATTTTACCGTAGCCCGGCTTGTGTTCGAATGCATCGATAAAAATAAGACCTATTTTAACGCACAGCCTTAATTCCACGCTATTATGGGGTTCATATTTTATACGGTTAAATATGGCTAAGGTTTGATTAAATAGATCCATCTGATGAAATTGAGGGTTGAGTGCTTTTTGAAAGTATAAATATAAAATATCCGCATCAGGCTGTAATAGAACTAAGGCTGTATCATCAAATACATCAGTCTGTGTGCTTATATCTGTCTTTGAATCCATGGGAACCTCAGTAAGGTAAAAAAAAGAATGCATTGTATATTATGCGATCGATTGAGTGCAAGGTTTGATTGAAAATATTCCTGGCGGCAAGATATGCCCCGAAAGTATAAAATAGTGTATAATATGCATCCATGATAGTCAGGGTGCTTTGGTTATGAATGCTTTAGAACATTATGATGTAATTGTAGTCGGTGGCGGTCACGCGGGGACAGAGGCTGCATTAGCCGCAGCTAGATTAGGCTCAAAAACGTTGCTCTTAACGCACAATCTCGATTTGTTGGGTCAAATGTCGTGTAATCCGGCCGTGGGTGGGATTGGCAAAGGGCATTTGGTTAAAGAAATTGATGCCTTAGGTGGTGCGATGGCCGAGGCAGCCGACGAAGCAGGTATTCAATTTAGAACGCTGAATGCTTCAAAAGGCCCGGCTGTACGTGCAACGCGTGTGCAAGCTGACCGTGTACTGTATCGCGGAGCGATTCGGCGCCGACTCGAGTCCCAACCTAATTTAACGTTGTTCCAACAAGCTGTGGATGATGTTCTCGTGGAAGGCGGTCGTGTGACGGGCGTGGTGACTCAAATGGGGTTGCGTTTTAGTGCGCGTGCGATTGTGCTTACGGTAGGGACGTTTTTGGGTGGAAAAATCCATGTAGGCAAGATGCAATCTTCCGGTGGGCGTGCGGGCGATCCGCCAGCGATTACACTTGCTGCGCGTTTGCGTGAAATGGATTTTCCTGTGGGTCGACTTAAAACCGGAACCCCGCCGCGTATTGATGGTCGTAGCTTGAATTATGAGGTGATGACACCACAACCAGGTGATACACCACGTCCTGTTTTTTCTTACATGGGTTCGTTGGATGATCATCCGCGCCAAGTTGCATGTCATATTACGCATACAACCGAGGCCACGCATCAAATTATTCGTGATAATTTGGGTGAGTCGGCGATGTATTCAGGGCTTATTGAGGGCGTGGGACCACGTTATTGTCCGTCGATTGAAGATAAAATTGTACGTTTTGCGGATAAAAATTCACATCAGCTTTTTGTTGAGCCTGAAGGCTTAACTACGAACGAGATTTATCCTAATGGCATATCAACCAGCTTGTCGTTTAAGGTGCAGTTGCAGTTTGTTCGAACGATTATAGGATTTGAAAACGCGCATATTACGCGGCCTGGCTATGCAATTGAGTATGATTATTTTGATCCGCGTGGATTAACGGCGTTTTTGCAAACCAAAGCCATAAGCAATTTATTTTTTGCCGGACAAATCAACGGTACCACGGGTTATGAAGAAGCAGCCGCGCAAGGTTTAATCGCGGGTTTGAATGCTGCGCGTCTTACGCAAGATCGTGAGTTATGGTGCCCGCGTCGAGATGAGGCTTATATTGGTGTATTAATTGATGATTTAATCACGTGTGGAACGCTTGAGCCGTATCGCATGTTTACCTCACGTGCTGAATATCGTTTATTGCTACGCGAAGATAATGCTGACTTGCGATTAACCGAACAGGGGCGAAAGCTTGGCTTAGTTGGCGATGCACGCTGGCGCGTATTTTGTGACAAGCGTGAGGCGTTAGAATCTATGCAAACACAGCTTCAGCAAACATGGGTTCGAATAAAACATCAAACGGTGCTTAATGATGTATTAGAGGGTCCGCTTGTGCATGATGTCCGTGCATCAGAATTTTTAAAGCGTCCTGAAGTGCGCTATGCACATCTTCAGATGCTTGATGATTTAAATTTGCCAGATATTGCGGGCGATGTGGCCGAGCAGCTTGAAGTTCAAATTAAATATGCGGGTTATATTGATAGACAGCGCGCTGATATTGAGCGCTTGAAAAAGCATGAAACCACACGCTTGCCCGATGATTTAGATTATTCTATGATTTCAGGCTTATCGGCTGAAGTGATTCAGAAACTGAAGAAGGTCAAGCCGGCTTCGCTTGCGCAAGCGGGTCGTATTTCGGGGGTGACGCCGGCTGCGTTATCGCTCTTACTTGTGCATCTTAAAAAACAACGGTTACTTGCCTAATGGATAAAATCGCACTGAGTCAACAGCTTAACGCTGGGTTTGAAATCTTAGGTGTGGCGCACCTAGACCCTGAGCCTTTTGTGGAATATTTAGCACTACTTGAACAATGGAATCGTGCGTATAATTTAACCGCTGTGCGTGATGTTGAAGAGATGGTTAGTAAACATATTTTAGATAGCCTCGCCATTATCCCCTATCTTCGAGGGCATCGGTGGTTGGATGTGGGTACAGGACCGGGCTTACCGGGGATTCCTTTGGCCTTGGCGCACCCCGAAGCCGAGCTAGTGTTGCTCGATAGTAACGGCAAGAAAACGCGTTTTTTACGCGAAGTGGTTAGAAGTTTAGCGCTAAATCATGTTGAAGTGATCGAATCACGTGTTGAAAGCTACCACCCTACACGTGCATTTGATACAGTAGTCAGTCGGGCATTTAGTGCGCTCGAACCTATGGTCGAAAAGACGCGGCATCTTATTGAGTCGCGTGGGCTTTGGGTGGCCATGAAAGGGCGTGTTCCGGAAGACGAACTCATCCAACTTGGCAAGTCTTATGACACGCGGACGTATACGGTCCCGGGCGTTGTGGGCGAGCGCTGTTGTATTCTTATTGAACCATCATCTTGAGGAGCACGCATGGGCAAAGTGATTGCCATTGCCAATCAGAAAGGGGGCGTTGGCAAAACCACCACGGCGGTTAATTTAGCTGCTTCGCTTGCTGCTGAACACCAAAACGTATTATTGATTGATCTTGATCCGCAGGGCAATGCGACCATGGGATCAGGTATAGACAAGCACAGCTTGTTGCACTCAAGCAATGATGTTTTGCTTGGCGATTGCCTAGCAGAGCAAGCTATTCTAAAAACAGCATGTGGATTTGACATGCTGCCGGGCAGTGCTGATCTGACGGTTGCAGAAGTGAGCCTCATGGCGCACACGCATCGTGAAGCGATGCTCGCAAAAGCACTCAAGCCGATTGAGGCGCGTTATGATTATATTTTAATTGATTGTCCTCCTGCGTTGAATACACTTACGCTGAATGCCTTGGTTGCGGCAGAGTCAGTGCTTATTCCTATGCAGTGTGAATATTATGCGCTGGAAGGGCTTGCGGACTTGCTTTCTACGATCAAGCAAGTGACGGCTTCGGTTAATCCGCGGTTGAAAATCGAAGGTCTTGTGCGTACGCTTTATGATGCGCGAAATCGCTTATCACGTGATGTATCAAAAGAATTGCTAACGCATTTTGGAACCCAAGTTTATCGTACGGTTGTACCGCGAAATGTTAAGTTGGCGGAAGCGCCAAGTCATGGTCAAGCGGTGCTTCAGTATGCAAGAGGATCGGCAGGATCTGCAGCCTATCAGGTGCTTGCATCGGAGTTGATGGGGCGAGAGAAAACCACACGAATTACGGCGGAGGTTGCATGAGTGCTAAGCGTGGGGGATTAGGGCGTAGTTTATCTGCACTGCTTGCCAATATGGAGGAGCCTATCACCGGTGAAAATACGCCGAGAATGAACGAGTCGATGCTCATGACGTTGCCGGTGATAGCGTTGCAGCCTGGGCAATATCAACCACGTGGTGCGATGGATGAGACCGGTTTGCAAGAGCTTGCTGCATCGGTTAAACAACAAGGTTTATTGCAACCGATTGTGGCGCGCGAGCTTTCACCTAAACAGTATGAAATTATTGCCGGTGAACGACGTTGGCGTGCTTGTCAGTTGGCGGGTATTACCGATGTGCCGGTGTTGGTCCGGCAAGTCAATGATGAAACGGCGATGGCGCTGGCGCTCATTGAAAATTTACAGCGTGAAGCGCTAAGCGTGATGGACGAAGCACGTGCGATGCAGCGTTTAAGTCAAGAGTTTTCGCTCACGCATATTGATATTGCACGCTTGCTTTCAAAATCAAGAGCTGCGGTGAGTAATTGTTTGAGGCTTTTAAACTTGAGTGAGGTTGTTAAAACCATGCTTGATGATGGTCGGCTCGATATGGGGCATGCGCGTTGTTTATTACGCCTCAATGAGGCTGAGCAAGCGCAAGTTGCAGAATGGGTGGTGAATCGGCGCTTATCTGTTCGTGAAACGGAGGCCTTGGTCGCGCGCGTGAAGGCACATGAAAGCGGCGTGCTTGCAAGTAAACCTGTTCGGGCGACTGGCGTGGGATTTCATGATGAACTCAAGCAATTATCGGTACATTTAGGAACAAAAGTTCAGCTTAAACCTGGCGCTTCGGGCCAAGGAAATTTGCTGATTCAATTTAAAAATGCTGAGCATTTAGAGCAGATGTTTGCATCTTTGCGTGCGACACTGCCCGCAGAAGCTGTAGCGTGACATTAAAAACAAACCTAACCATTGGTGAGCAAGCTGAGTTGTATGCGCGTAAATACTTGGAAAAACAGGGCTTAACGTGGCTTGCTAGTAATTTTAGGTGTCGCGCGGGTGAAATTGATTTAATCATGAAAACCTGTGAAAGTGAGCTTGTTTTTATTGAAGTTAGACGCCGTTCCTCGATAAAATTTGGTGGAGCGGCGGCAAGTGTGACGGCGAGTAAGCAAAAAAAAATTATAAAAACAGCGGCATTGTATTTGCTGAAATATCCAAAGCAAGGGGAGCATGGCGTGCGTTTTGATGTGTTGGCTTTTGATGGTAAGCCTGCACGCTTGACGTGGATTAAACGTGCGTTTGATGCGGATTATTGAGAAATAAAAGAGGACGAAGACATGAGTTTAATAGACTCACATGTGCAGCAGTTGTTTCATGCAAGCATTGAAGCAAATATTGCGGCAGCTGATGCATTGCCTGAGATGATTACGGACGCGGGTGCGCGCTTAGTCAAAGCTTTGCTTGATAACGGTCGAATTTTTGTGTGTGGCAACGGGGGATCATCTGCGAATGCATTGCATTTTTCAACGGCATTGTTGAATCATTTTGAGGTGGAGCGACCGGCTTTGCCCGTGGTTGTTTTAGGTACGGATACAGCACTGACGACATCTTTATTGCAAGATGGGCATGCAGATCACGTATTTTCACGTCCCCTACAAGCCTTAGGCCATGCGGGTGATGTTTTATTATTACTTAGTACCTCTAATCAAACGATGAATCTTGTGCATGCGGTGGATGCGGCACATGAGCGAGGTATGGATGTGATTTTGCTCGGCGCGTCGAAACGAGGGGTGCTGGCTAATCATTTGGGGCCGCACGATATGGAAATTGCCGTGCCTGTTGAATCACCTGCTCGCGTTCGGGAGATTCATTTATTTGTGTTACATTGTTTTTGTGATTTAATCGATCAGGCGTTGTTTGGCCAAATAATGGGGTGAAAATATCATGAAATTAGGGCGATGGAGTGCTGCATTTATTTTGAGTTCAAGCGTGTTGCTTGGAGGGTGTGTTCTGGGCGTGATGGCCGGTGCTGCTGCGGGGCTTGTGGTGTATGATAAACGTAGTGTGGTGATGATTGAACGCGATGCACGTATTTTTCATGTTGTGCATACCGAGCTTGTTTCTGATCCTAAATTTAGACATTCGCATATTGGTGTGACGAGCTTTAACCAAGTGGTGCTGTTGGTGGGGCAAATACCCACAGCGTCTTTACGTGAAGTTGCTGAAAAAATTGCAAAAGGAACGCCGAATGTACGACGTGTTTATAACGAAATTACGATCGGGTCTCCGATTACACTGACAGAGCAAAGTCGTGATACATGGATTACCGGTGAAGTTCGTGCCAAATTATTACAGAAAAAAGGTCTTGAGTCGGGTTCGATTCGTGTAGTGACGGATAATGCCGTGGTGTATCTCATGGGTATTGCAACGCCAGAACAAGGAGGGCTTGCAGTCGATGTAGCACGGCAAGTAAAGGGCGTTCGTAAAGTGGTTAAAGCGTTTCAGTACGTGCGTTGATGATGCATCAGTACCGGCTTAGATGGGTGTTCTTCGGCTGGATAAGTCTTCTTTTATCTGGCTGCGCTGATTTAGGTAGTGGAGTATGGACCGGCGCGATGTTGGTTTATGATCGCCATAATGTTTATAAGAAATTGACGGATTATCAGTTGGGCGCTGATGCTAATCGAGCGCTGTTTCATGATAAACGTTTGAAATGTGATGGATGTGCCATTGATTTGGCGGTGTTTCATCGAGATGTTTTACTCACAGGCCATGTTCCGAGTCGTGCGCTGCGCAAAGAAGCCAACGCACGGGTTGCTGAAATATCAGGTGTTCGTAAACAATTTAATCAATTGGCGATTGGATCCGGTTTGGACAATACGGTAGAAGACGCATGGATTACAGCAAAAATTAGAAGCCAGGTGGTCGCTGACGCTAAGATTGAGCCACGTCAATTTAAAGTGGTCACGGCCGATAGAATAGTGTATCTCATGGGTGATGTGATGCCGGATCAAGGAGCGCGCGTGATTCATGTTGCAACGCATACGGACGGTGTACGTCGTGTAGTCAAGCTCTTTAATTATTATAGGTTAAGTGCTGAGTAGCGTAAGAAATAGAATATAAAAAAAAGCCTAAGATTGACTCAGGCTTTTTCGATCTCTTTCCCAATCAGGAAGTGGCAAACCCGATCAAGATAATAATACTCTATCAGTGAATGGAGGTATTCGCCAAGGGCTTACACATTTTTTTTATTTTAAATGTGCGGAATAAATCCGGTTGAGAATAAATTAGATCAGCCTGCTCTTGCTTGCGTTGGTTTGCAGGATGTGAGCGCCAATGATGCCTAAATTTAAGATGACGCTTATCATGTTTGTGGTGGAATTCGTCACCGTAGCGATGACCCATGTTTTCGTGCATACACGCACTGGTGTGTTGTTTTCGCTCAGACATAATGACACCTCTAGGTTGATTAATCATAAGTAATTTCTTTCGTGTTATGTTTAAGTATAGCCCTGTGTTTTATTTTTGCTCACAAATGCCAGCTAAACACATGTTAAACAGCTGTTGCGTCACGTAGATGATTAATTTATAATTTGCGCCAATGAATAAAGGTGGTATGTGAAAAATCAGCAGGGATTACACGGCGCAAAGCGTCTTTTTTTGATGCAATTACGTGTGGGCGTAAGTGCGTCGCTAGTGATTTGGGCAATACTTGGCTTGGGTTCAGCTCGCTCCATGTTGCTCGGTGCTGTTGTGTGTTTGGTTCCTCATGCGTTGTTTGCACGAATCTTATTTCGGGACCAACGGGCACGGTTTTCACAACAGATTTTAAAAAGCGCTTATCGAGGCGAAGCCATGAAGTTGCTGATGTCAGCAACCTTGTTTGCGGTGGTGTTTCGATGGGTGGATGTGGTTCCTGTGATGTTTTTTGCAGGATATTTTATGGTACACGTCACGTTTTGGTTTGCACCTTGGTTTTTCCGGGGAAATCAGAACCGCATGAGCAAGGCAAGTGTTGAGAAATTATGATATCAAGTACTGACTATATTAAGCATCACCTTACGTATTTAACGTTTAACTTAAAAACCATGAGTGTTGGCACAGGTGGTGGGTTCTGGACATTGAATCTCGACACCATTTTTTTCTCGGTATTGTCTGGTGTGGTGGCATTGTCTTTATTGATTTTTGGTGCGCGCCGCGTATCAGCAGGTCTTCCAGGAAAATGGCAGAACTTTGCTGAAGTGATGCTTGAGTTTGCTGATACCCAAGTCAGAGATTGTTTCCATGGTCGAAATGCCTTGATCGGGCCGCTAGCGCTCACGATTTTTGTGTGGGTTTTTGTGATGAATTTTATGGATATCGTACCGGTTGATGTGTTACCGCTGCTCGCGAGTTCGGCAGGTGTGCATCATTTGAAAGTGGTACCAACGAATGACTTAAACATGACGTTTGCCATGTCGTTGGCTGTATTTTTCATGATTATTTTTTATAGCCTTAAGATTAAAGGCCCTAAAGGTTTTATCAAAGAATTGACACTTCAGCCGTTTAATCATCCTGCATTTATTCCGTTTAATTTATTGTTAGAGCTGGTGGGCTTAATCGCTAAACCTATTTCTTTGGCACTGCGATTATTTGGTAATCTTTATGCTGGAGAATTAATTTTTATTCTGATAGCCTTACTCACGCTTGATACGGCCTCATCGTCGTTGCTATCGAGTACTGCACAAGGTATTGCACAGTTTTTCTTATCGTTGGGATGGTCAATTTTCCATATCCTAGTGATCACGCTTCAGGCGTTCATCTTCATGGTTCTTACGATTGTTTATTTGAGTTTGGCCCACGAAGAGCATTAAAGTTGGTTGTTGATTTTTAATTTGGTTTTTGTATCGTTAGCGTAAAAGGGGAAGTTTGATGGAAATGGCAAGTTTAGTAGCTCAAGTTCAGAGCATGACCGTTGTTGCTGTAGCACTCTTGATTGGTCTTGGTGCATTAGGAACAGCAATTGGCTTTGGTTTGTTGGGTGGAAAGTTTTTAGAAGGTGCTGCACGTCAACCAGAAATGGTTCCTATGCTGCAAGTTAAAATGTTTATCGTCGCAGGTCTTTTAGATGCTGTAACCATGATTGGTGTAGGTATTGCATTGTTCTTTACCTTTGCGAATCCGTTTCTTAGTGCACTTGGATCTTAAAGCATGGATATTAATGCAACACTCATCATACAAATGCTGGTTTTCGCAGCATTTGTTTGGTTCACGATGACGTTTGTTTGGCCACCATTGACCAAGGCGTTGGAAGAGCGACGTGATAAAGTTGCAGACGGTTTAGCTGCAGCCGAGCGTGGTCAACGTGAGCTTGAATTAGCGCAAGAGCGCGTGAAAGAAGAGCTGAAGCAAGTGAAGGTTGATGCGGCGGATATTATTGAGAAAGCAGGGCGTCGTGCGTCACTGCTGGTTGATGAAGCCAAAAATAACGCACGTGCCGAAGCGGAACGTATTGCTAAAACGCATGCTGAGCAACTTGCTCAAGAAGTGAATCGAGCAAAAGAAGCGTTGCGTGAGCAGGTCAGTACGTTAGCGTTGGCAGCAGCTGAGAAAATTTTAATGAATGAAGTGGATGCGGAAAAAAATAAAGCTATCCTCGATCATTTAATTGAAGAGCTTTGATATGTCAGATAACACAAGTATAGCAAGACCTTATGCGAAAGCTGTTTTTGAGCATGCCTTAGAAAGTCAGACCTTGTCTGACTGGTCTGCTTGGCTTGCAAAGCTTGATGATGTGGCGTCAAACCCTGCTTTTCAGGGTTTTATACTGAATCCAAAAACAACCGTAGAGCAGCATGTCGAAGCTTTGGTATCTGTGATGGAAGCTTTGCTAAACGTTAAGCAATCACTCCCTGATGTGTTGAGTGCATTGATTCAAGTCTTAGCTGATAACAAGCGGATATTAGTTCTTTCAGATATGAAGGCGCAATTTGAAGCACTGCGTGCTGACGAAGAAAATCGAATTTGTGTTCGTGTGAGTAGTTTTTCTCCGCTGGATGAGAAGCAACAAGCACGTTTGACTGAACGTTTGAGCGAACGACTTAAGCGGGACGTGACACTGGATTTAACCGTTGAACCAGCGCTTTTAGGCGGAGCTGTTATCTGTGCCAACGATTGGGTTATTGATGCCTCAGTAAAAGGTCAGTTAGACAAATTAGGCGCCGACTTAGTCGGGTCATTGAGAGGGTAGGTTTCATGTCACAACAAATCACATTAAGTCCATCGGAAATTAGCGAACTCATCCGACAAAAAATTGAAAAGTTCAACGTTACCTCCGATGCACGTAACGAAGGCACCATCGTCAGTATTAAAGATGGAATTGTGCGTCTTCAAGGGCTTGAAGAAGCCATGCAAGGGGAGATGATCGAGTTTGAAGGCGGCGTATTTGGCTTGGCTTTGAACTTAGAGCGTGATTCGGTTGGTGTTGCTTTGCTCGGTAGTCCAGAAGGTTTATCTGAAGGGCAAAAAGGTAAATGCACAGGACGTATTTTAGAAGTTCCTGTTGGTCCAGAACTTCTTGGTCGTGTGGTTGACGCTCTGGGTAATCCTATTGACGGCAAAGGTCCTCTGAATGCTAAGGCATCATTGCCGATTGAGCGTGTTGCTCCCGGCGTTATTGAACGTAAGTCGGTCGATCAACCGCTTCAAACCGGGTTGAAGGCGATTGACGCCATGATTCCTGTCGGTCGTGGTCAGCGCGAGTTAATTATTGGTGACCGCCAAACAGGTAAAACCGCGATTGCAATTGATGCCATTATTAATCAAAAAGGCAAAGGCATTACGTGTGTCTATGTTGCTGTTGGACAGAAAGCTTCTTCGGTTTCAACGTTGGTTCGAAAATTAGAAGAGCATGATGCTTTAGCTCACACCATTATTGTGGTGGCGGGTGCTGCTGATCCTGCTGCACTTCAGTTTATTGCACCTTATGCTGGGTGTGCGATGGGTGAGTTCTTCATGGAGCAAGGTGAAGATGCCTTAATCGTGTATGATGATTTAACCAAGCAAGCTTGGGCTTATCGTCAGATCTCATTGTTGTTGCGTCGTCCCCCAGGTCGAGAAGCGTATCCTGGTGATATTTTCTATTTGCATTCACGATTACTTGAGCGTGCAGCACGTATTAGCGCAGACGAAGTCGAGCGTTTAACCGAAGGTCGTGTTAAAGGCAAAACCGGCTCACTTACAGCCTTACCGATTATTGAAACACAAGCGGGTGACGTATCTGCTTTTGTTCCAACCAACGTGATTTCGATTACGGATGGTCAGATTTTCTTAGACGTTGATTTGTTCAACTCCGGTGTGCGACCTGCCATTAATTCAGGCTTGTCGGTTTCACGCGTGGGTGGTGCAGCTCAAACGAAAGTCATGAAAAAATTAGGTGGTGGAACACGTTTGGCTTTGGCTCAGTTCCGTGAGCTTGAAGCGTTTGCTCAGTTTGCTTCTGATTTAGATGAAATCACACGTAAGCAGCTTGAGCGTGGTCAGCGTATTACCGAGATCATGAAGCAGCCGCAATATTCACCGCTCACCGTCGCTGATATGGCCATTGCGATGTTTGCTGTTGAAAAAGGTTACCTCGATGATTTATCAACCCATGAAATCGGTCCTTTTGAAGCCGCGCTTCGTGGACACATGCATGCTTCACATGCAGCCTTACTCCAAACCATCAATGAATCGGGTGGCTTTGATGATGCCATTCAAGCTCAATTGACGGCGGCTGTAGATGAGTTCAAACGGACTGGAAGCTGGTAAAATAACCGGGGTCTCCCCAAACAGGTAGAAGATTGATGGCTGGAGCAAAAGAAATCCGCTCTAAGATTGGGAGCATTAAAAATACGCAAAAAATCACGCGTGCCATGGAAATGGTCGCGGCGAGTAAAATGCGTAAAACCCAAGATCGCATGCGCGCTTCTAAACCGTATGCAACCAAGCTCTATGATGTGGTTAGGCATCTGGCACGGGCGAACGCAGAGTATCGACACGCCTTTATGGACGTACGCGAGCAAAAACGTGTAGGTTTAATTGTTGTCACATCTGATCGTGGTTTATGTGGCGGTTTGAATGCAAATTTACTGCGTGAAACCATCCGCAATATGCGTAGCTGGCACGAGGCAGGTCAAGAAATTCGTTTATGCGTGGTCGGTCGTAAAGGTCAGGCGTTTTTTAAGCGCGTTGGTGGGCAGGTTATGGCGTCGGTTGTTCAGCTCGGTGATACACCGAATGTGGGCGACATGATTGGTGCTGTTAAAGTCATGCTGGACGCGTTTGAACAGGGCGAAATTGATGCCTTGCATGTTATTTCTAACGAGTTTGTAAATACCATGACGCAGAAGCCTGTGATGAAGTCGCTGCTGCCTTTGCCTGTTTCAGATGAAGATAGTGAGTCACTGGGGCATCATTGGGATTATATTTATGAGCCTGAAGCGAAATCACTTTTGGATGATTTGTTAACACGTTTTATCGAGTTACAAGTGTACCAAGCTGTGGTTGAGAACATTGCATGTGAGCAAGCAGCTAAAATGATTGCCATGAAAAGCGCGACAGACAACGCGGGCGATTTAATCAAAACATTTCAATTGGCATATAATAAAGCTCGACAAGCCGCGATTACCCAGGAATTGGCGGAAATTGTCGGTGGTGCAGACGCGTTATAAGAGGGCAGATGATGAGCGTAGGAACAGTAGTTCAAGTAATTGGTGCAGTCGTTGACGTTGAGTTTCCACGTCAGAGCGTGCCTAAAATTAATGATGCATTGAAACTCGTAGAGAGTGATTTGGTGTTTGAAGTTCAGCAACAGCTGGGTGATGGTGTGGTACGTACCATTGCTATGGGAACGACCGATGGTTTGAAACGTGGTCTTTCTGTACATAACACCAATCAACCGATTCAAGTTCCTGTGGGTAAAAAAACCCTGGGTCGCATTATGAATGTATTGGGTCGCCCTATTGATAACGCAGGTCCTATTGGTGCTGAAGAAGAAGCACCCATTCATCGTGCACCACCGAGCTATGATGAGCAAGCCAGTAGCCAAGAGTTACTTGAAACAGGTATTAAAGTGATTGATTTGCTTTGCCCTTTTGCTAAAGGTGGTAAAGTCGGTCTTTTTGGTGGCGCCGGTGTAGGTAAAACCGTCAACATGATGGAATTGATTCGAAACATTGCTATTGAGCACAGTGGTTATTCTGTGTTTGCTGGTGTGGGTGAGCGTACCCGTGAAGGAAACGATTTCTATCATGAAATGAAAGACTCTAACGTGCTTGATAAAGTATCGTTGGTATACGGACAAATGAACGAGCCTCCCGGTAACCGTTTACGTGTTGCGTTAACCGGCTTGACCATGGCTGAAAAATTCCGTGATGAAGGCCGTGATGTTTTATTATTTGTCGATAATATTTATCGTTATACGCTTGCAGGGGTTGAAGTATCAGCACTGCTCGGACGTATGCCATCTGCGGTAGGTTATCAACCAACGTTAGCCGAAGAAATGGGTATGCTTCAAGAGCGTATTACTTCGACTAAAACCGGTTCGATTACCTCGATTCAAGCGGTCTATGTACCTGCGGATGACTTGACCGATCCATCTCCTGCGACAACGTTTGCACATTTGGATGCAACGGTTGTCTTGTCGCGTCAAATTGCTGAGCTTGGTATTTACCCAGCGGTTGATCCACTGGATTCATCTTCACGTCAGCTTGATCCGTTGGTCGTAGGCCAGGCGCATTATGATACGGCGCGAGGTGTTCAGCAAACATTACAACGCTATAAAGAATTGAAAGATATTATTGCAATTCTTGGTATGGATGAGCTTTCAGAAGACGATAAACGTACGGTGACACGTGCTCGTAAAATTCAGCGCTTTTTGTCTCAACCGTTCTTCGTGGCAGAGGTATTCACTGGCTCACCAGGAAAATACGTACCGTTGTCGGATACCATTCAAGCGTTTCAAGGCATTTTAGCCGGTGAATACGATGACTTACCCGAGCAAGCATTTTATATGGTCGGTTCCATCGAAGAAGCTGTTGCTAAAGCAAAAACGTTATAAGGTTGGATGTTATGGCGAATACGATGCATCTAGATATTGTTAGCGCAGAAAAAGCTATTTACTCAGGCCCCGTTGAGATGGTCATTGCGACGGGTGAGTTGGGTGAGTTAGGCGTCGTCCCAGGCCACGCACCGCTCTTAACGGTGTTAAAGCCTGGTGAGATTCGGGTGACGCAAATAGGCGGTCAAGAAGATATTTTTTATGTTTCTGGCGGTATTCTTGAAGTTCAACCTAATTGTGTGAGTGTTTTAGCTGATACGGTCGAACGTGCGGACTCTTTAGATGAAGCCGTTGCTTTAGAAGCAAAAGCTCGCGCCGAAGAGGCGATGGCCGATAAAAACTCTGACATTGATTATTCTCGGGCGTCGGTTGAATTAGCACGTGCAATTGCTCAAATCAGAGCAATTCAAAAAGTTCGAAAACAACTCAAGTAACATTTAAAATAATGCAACAGGACTTAAGCTTGACAGCTTGAGTCTTGTTTTGCACACAAAGTTATCCACAGCCCCAAGCAAAGCTAAATTCCGCGATATGGTAAAAATCCATATAAATCAATAGGTTACATATGTCCATAAAAAAGGCATTGACTTTTTTGAAACTTACCCACAAAAAATCTTGCGATGTCAACACAGACTCGTAACTTTTCAATAGTGTGTTATACTCAAACTATTTAGTTATCAATTAGTTATCATGATAAGGAATAAATCGTGAGTTCATTAAGCAAAGCTCGATTGGTTGAAATATTATGCGATGAGTTGGCGCTAACTAAACCGGATGCCCGCCTCATTGTTGATGAGTTTTTTGAGTCCATTCGTGACGCATTGGAGCAGGGGCATGATGTTAAACTGTCTGGGTTTGGAAATTTTATCTTACGGGATAAAACAGCGCGCCCAGGGCGTAACCCCAAGACTGGCGACATGGTTCCCGTAACAGCACGGCGTGTTGTGACGTTTAAGCCCGGTAGTAAATTAAAAAAGACGGTTGAATCAAGTAAATAGCCTGCATATGCTAAATCATTTTTAATGAAACGGTTTGTTCGGCTGATAGATATTGTTGTATTTTTTTAAATATTCAAGAATCCGTGGGTTCTCGAATGGTTTAGATAATGGTTTAGGATCACGTATTAAATTTGGTTCTTCGACGTAAGTTACTTGACTGCTGTCATCCACTAAAAGCCGATACCAGGGGTGCTGATGTGCAAACGTCCGTGTGTTTGCCTGTGGGTTGTATCGACCTGATGCTTGGAACATCGGATCGATATCCACCACAAGGGCTCGGTAGCCTTGTTGTTTGTGCAAGACCACCTCACCAAGATTAAACTTCGCCTGAGACATGTTCTTTATTCTTCTGTCTTACGATGGCAGATTTTATCCGCAAGATAACCTACCGCGCCGGCATAATAAATCGAATTATTATACCGAAGAATCATCTTGTAGTTCGGATAAGCCAAAAATACTGGCCCGCCATGTGGTTGAATAATACTTGCCTCTAAATCAGGTCGGGGCAAAGCTCCACCTTGTGTTGTGCGCACGCCTAAAGCTTCCCATTCCCGTACGGTTTTGATGGTCGACTTGCCTTCCAGTTTGTCATCAAAGTTTTTGGGTAGTTTTACATGAATCGCCCAAGGTTCGCCTTGTCGCCAGCCTTTGCCTTTCATGTAATTCGCAATGGATGCAAGCGCGTCAGGTTTAGACGTCCAAATATCACGACGGCCATCGCCATCATAATCCACCGCATATTGAACCCAGCTGGAAGGAAGAAATTGTGGATGGCCAGATGCACCTGCCCACTCACCTTTGAAGTGCTTCAGATCAACATGCCCATCGTTTAAGATATGCAGCGCTGTAAAAAGTTCATGGCGAAAAAATTTAGAACGTTTGGAATCATAAGCCAGTGTTGTGAGTGATTTAATCACCGGGAAATTGCCCATATAGCCACCGTAACTGGTTTCAAGCCCCCAGAACGAAACAATAAAGCATGGGTCAACACCGAAACGTTGGCCAATATCTTCTAAGAGCTGCTGATGCTGTTTGTATTTTTTACGTCCGAGATTAATTCGATAAGCATTGATCCGAGAGTTTCTGTATTTATAATAGCTTAAGCGATGCTCGGGCTGTGAGTGTGCTAAGTTTTTGATGCGTCGACTGGGTTCATGTACGCCTTCAAATGCGGCCTGAATCACATCAGGTGATATACCATCGTCAAGTGCTTCTTGTTTGACTTCGGCAAGCCAGGTAGGCCATGGGGTTTGATTGGCAAGGGCTTGGTTCGATGTGAGCGAACTGATACAGATGGCAGTGATAAGCGCAGGTATTCTCATTCCGTGTCTCCTTCTTCGTGAGCTATTGTACGGCAGGTTGCTTAGTATTAAGTGTGGTAGAGGATTGGCAGAAATTCAAATAAAAATACAAAAACGTTTTTTATCTTGCAGGCGTAACGCCGTAAGCGGGCCACCCCAAACACAGCCTGTATCTATCGCATGAATGTTTTTGATGGGGCAACGGCCTTGTAAGGCGGCCCAGTGACCAAAGATGATATCTTCATGAACATCACAACGCGTGGGGACTGCATACCAAGGGTAGGTGTGGGGTGGAGGAGCGTTAGGTGCGCCTTTGCATGCAAGTTCTAAATGCCCGTCAGCATCACAAAAACGCATGCGTGTGAAATAGTTACAAATCACACGGAGTCGTTCGATAGGCGTTATATTGTTGGATAGATAATTCGGTGTGTTGCCGTACATGTGTGTCAAAAAATCTAAATAATGTTCGCCAGCAAGCGCTAATTCGAGTTCTTGGGCATGCGCTTTGGCTTCTTCAAGATTCCAACAAGGGGCTATGCCTGCATGCGTCATGACAATATTTAAATCTGGATCGTGATGCAATAGAGGTTGAGTGCGAAGCCAATGCCCAAGTTCGTCACGGTCCGGTGCGTTTAATATTTCTGTAAGCGTATCATCGGGTTTAGGTTGCTGGTTAGGTAAAAATATTTGGCAGAGCAGATGCAAATCATGATTGCCCAGTGTAATACGAGGTGTTATCGGTAGATTTTTAATAAAACGTAATGTTTCAAGTGATTTTGGCCCGCGATTGACTAAATCACCGACAAACCAAAGTCGATCGGTATGATCATCAAACTGAATTTTTTTAAGCAGGTGTTGCAGTGCATCAAAGCAGCCCTGTATGTCTCCTAGGGCGTAATCAACCATAAGGTTTTGCTGAAGGAATCAGCCTAGATATAGATACTTGTTCTAATCTTTTTTCCCATTGACCTGATTTGGATAATTGTTCTATTTGATTATTGCTTATATGCTCGAGGGCTGTGGTACGTGCAGCTTCAGCTGCATTGGATGTTTTTAACTTAAAGCTGTGAGGTAGGGCAACGGAGCCTTTGATCAGCAGGCCTTTTTCAGCGGGCGTGCCGTCGAGTGCGGGTTCGTGCAGACCTAAAGCCATCACACCTTGTCGAACAGCCAGCCAATTTTTAAATTCGGGGTGCTCGCGAACAAAGAGTTTAAAAGCTTCAGGACCTATCATGGTGCCACCTGCAACGGTTAATAACGGGACCTGGTTCATGGTGAGTTTATTTGCCTCAAGGGCGGCGAGGAGCCATTGAATAAACTCTGCGCCGGCGAGTCGCTCGCGATCGCCCGGTGTTGCTGTTGGGTTATCAACAAAGGTGTTAATACGTCTGGCTGATGGTTCAAGATGATGATGCGGGGGTAGGTGTTCAAGCAGGTCGTTTTGAATGGCTATGGCATCGGCGCGATCTAAAATAAGTGCCAAGGTTCCTGAAGAAGCGGAGTCTTCGCTTAAGAGCTCAAGCCACACGGCAAATACATCTAAATTTTTTGTGAGCCAGGCAAAGCCTTCTTTAGGCATCAGTTGTTGTGCAAAAATAATATTAAGCCTGCGACGCAGTATATCATCGTGATCGCTGTTGATGATCTCAAAATGATAGTGACGGGCCGTTTTAGCCAGGGGTTCAAGCAAAGGCTCCCAGCATTTGATCACCTGATTTTTTTCGTTATAGAGTTCAATTGCGTAATCAAGCGGTAATTTACCGATGCCACGCAATAATCCTGCAGAAAAAAGTGCGTACCACCATAACTGTTGATCTTCGGATAGATGGGACTCAGGATTGGCTAAGACCACGGTTTTAAATAATTCAACAGCGGCAACAGTACGGTCTAGAGCGTGATCAAATAAGCCGCCGGGAGATGAAAAATAACTGTTGGTTGTTTCTGGAAGTTGTTGTGTGTAATTTAGCATGTGCTGTAACAAGCTTTGGCATAAGGTGTCAAAGCGCGACGGCTCTAAAAAACTGGCTTTTTTGATGCTTTGAATGCGCTCAGGACGCTTACCTTCAGTCAGCAAACGCTGGGGCGGTAGAATAGCCGTCATTTTGTGCTTCGATGCATGATGGCTGGTTATTTTTTTACGCTCAAACACACAGGTCTCCAATCAAGTCATAAGGCGCTGGAGTTATTCTACAGGATTAATTTGTAAAGTTCGCGGGTTTGTATAGGTTCATTTTAAATCTTTTGATGCCACGGACAAGCCGCGGCATGGTGATGCTGAGGGATGAAGAACAACAAAGACTTACGAGCCTGGGCGATGGGTTGAGTTCGATGGTTCGGGTTCAGATGATGATGTGGGATCGAGCGTGTTGTTGCTTTTAAAAAAATGAGGTGAGGTCGAAGGCTGCGTTTGTGATGTGTTTGGCACACTTGTGTTGTTTTGATCTTCGCGTGTAACACGTTGAATAAGATCATGCGCAGTTTTGCTGGGACGTTCTGCGGAACACACCGATTCAATGTTCTCCTGGGATAAAAGATTCTTGTCATTGAGGTAAGACAAGGCCAAAGCCGCCGACCTAGGATCGTTGTTCTTGCTCACTGCAGTAACAACGTCTGGTTGAGATAAAAGGCGTGATCGTTTAAGTGAATCAATGGCGTCATGAAGAGATTTAAGCGTTGTAGGGTCTTTTTGATTAAATACAACCGATGCATGCTTCGCTGACAATAACTTGTTTTTATGGAGTTCTACGAGGCACGCCGCCGCGAGCTCGGGGTGTGGGTGCTGATTCATCTCCTCTTGATAGGTCTTGCGGGGTGACGCAAAGCTTTCAGGCAGGAAAGGCGACGGATAGTAGGCCCGCGTCTCTTCACTAGTCTCAGGTGGTATGTTTCTGTCTTGGTTTAACAATCCCACTTCCTTGAGAGTGATAAGGGCATGAGCAACCTCTATCGGTTTGTCATGGTTTGTTATCGCGTCTCGATTTTTCTGGTGAGATCTGGAGTAGAGTAGGAGGTGCCTTTGTAGTTCTTGAAGGGCCTTAGCAGCGCCGGCTGGATTTGGACTGCCCGCGACGACATCAAAATTGGCTTGCGCATCCGCTCTAGTGAAGAATGTTTCGGCTTGAAGCGTGTTAAGAGCACGACAGAAATCCGTGTTCGAAAAACGCGAAAGTGGGCTTAAAAACCACTTATGAAAGAACCAGGTATGCTGAGTATACGTTTGATAAATATCAAATGCGTTTTTGGTCGAGATTTCGGAATCGTTTATCTCTGTTAGCTTGGTCGCCAACGCGCTCGGGAAAAATAATTTACCGAACCAAGACAAGGCATCGTAATCTTTTTTGAGCTGGGTAAATATGGCTCGATTATATTCGTGGAGAGTTGACATATGATTGACTCCGATTAAATATGAAGCATGAACGCAGTGCGATTTCCAATTATTACAACTGTAGTATTAGTCGTCATGAAAGTCAATTTTTAACCTTTGGTGCGAATTGCCCATAAAAAATAGTGCCTACATTAGCGTGGGGAATTTAGGATCGTCTTTGAGGTCTGTTGTTTTTTGTTCTGGCTCGGACATTTGGTCTTTGACATATTGGTCGTAGTCATCAAGGCTATTTTGGAGCTATATTATTTTTCACTATATGCCAGACCATATGTTAATTTAATTAATAATATATAGAGCAAAAAAAACTGCAGGTTTGAAAGGGCTGAGTTTATTGAAGCGTTTTAGCGAGCATCAAGTATTCTTGCACAGATAAGGTTTCTGGGCGACGGATAGGGTCGATACCAAGCTCGGTGAGCTGACTTGCAGACATAAGGGGCTTTAAGGTATTGCCCAATGTTTTACGGCGCGTGGAGAAAGCCTGAAGCAGTAAAGGCTTCAGAATTTCAATCAGTTCAGGTTCGGGTTGAGCCGCGTGGGGGGTAATGCGCACAATGGCCGATTGCACTTTAGGTGGTGGGTTGAATGCGGTAGGAGGTACAGTAAACAAAGCTTCCACACGGCAAAGCGCTTGCACCATCACGGTTAAGCGGCCGTAGGCTTTACAATTCGGTGGTGCTGCTAATCGTTTGACCACTTCTTCTTGTAGCATAAAATGCATGTCTTCAATCTGAGGGGCGTGCTCGAGCAGATGAAATAAAAGAGGCGTTGAAATATTATACGGTAAATTGCCGATGACCCGTAATTTTTGCCCAAACGGCGCCAAATCAACCGTTAAAGCATCGGCAGATATGATGGTGAGTTTGTTTTTACCTTCGGGCATTTTGGCTAAATAGTCTTGCAGATCGGTATCAATTTCGATTGCAGTTAACGTGTTTAAAGACTTAAGTAACGGGCGCGTGAGCGCACCGAGCCCCGGCCCAATTTCAAGCATGTTATCTGTGAAACTTGGATGAATCGCATCTAAAATATGGCTGATAATGCTCGAATCTTCTAAAAAATTTTGACCAAAGCGTTTACGGGGACGGTGAGTTTGAGTCATAGGTAAATTAATATCCAAATAAGTGTAGATAAGACACGCTTGCAACGACGAGCAGCGTAAGCAAGCTGCCGATGAGTGCACTGCTAATTCCGCTGAGAGAAGAGCGTATGGGCTTCTGCTCGTATTGAGGTTTTTCAAGCGCAAGTATATGACGTTGTTTGCTTAAGACTAACAAATCGTTCAGTAAGCGTGGCATATGAGGTAATTCCTCGATTAAAAACGGTAAATTTTCACGCATGTTTTTGATAAGCGACGCCGGGCCGACTTGTTTTTTGAGCCAGGTTTCAAGAAACGGTTTGGCCGTAAGCCAGAGATCTAAATCAGGATCCAATTGCCGGCCCAGCCCTTCGACAGCCAGCAGTGTTTTTTGTAACAAAATAAGTTGCGGCTGAACTTCCATATGAAAGCGGCGTGCAATTTGAAATAAACGTAGGACTAACAGTGCAAATGAAATATCTTTGAGTGGCTTTTCAAAAATAGGCTCACACACGGTTCGTATCGCACTTTCAAACTCATCCACACGGGTGTTGCGTGCAACCCAGCCTGACTCAATATGTAAAAGCGCAACGCGACGGTAATCGCGGTTAAAAAAAGCAAGCAAATTTTCAGCAAGATAGCGTTTATCTTCTTCGGTTAGTGTGCCGATGATACCAAAATCAATACAAATATATTGGGGTTTAGCCAAATGCTTGGGTGATACAAAAATATTGCCAGGATGCATATCTGCGTGAAAAAAACAGTCACGGAATACTTGTGTAAAAAAGATTTCAACGCCGCGCGCTGCCAAGGCCTTGGTACATACACCGTGCGATTTAAGCGAAGCCATATCCGTGACAGGAATGCCATAAATACGTTCCATCACCAAGACGTTATTACGTATGTAATCCCAATAAATTCTAGGTACATAAAGCAGCGGTGAGTTATCAAAATTACGTCGAAGCTGGCTGGCGTTGGCGGCTTCGCGTTGTAAATCTAGCTCATCTAATAAGCTTTGTTTGAATTCTTGCACCACAGCTTTGGGTTTAAAACGACGGGTTTCAGCCCAATAGCGATGCGCTAGCGAGGCAATACTTGCGAGCAAGTCTAAATCACGCGCAATGAGTTTGCGCATATTCGGACGTAGGATTTTAACGACGACATCTTCGCCTGTTTTGAGTCGTGCGGCATGGACTTGCGCCATACTCGCCGAGGCAAGCACGGTGGAGTCAAAGTCGGCAAATACTTCAAAGGCAGATTGACCAAAGGCTTCTTCAACAATCGCCAGGGCCTTGTCGGTTGCAAACGGCGGTACATTGTCTTGGAGCTTGCTGAGCTCAAGAATTATGTCGTCAGGCAATATATCGGGTCGTGTGGATAGTGCCTGGCCAAATTTGATAAAAACAGGGCCGAGTTCTTCCAGCGTTTTTCGCAACGCTTCGCCACGAGAAAATTGTTTTTTTCGAAACCAGTTCCACGGATTAAGATAAATTAAAAAGCGAAATGGGGTAAATAAGCGCAAGCTAACCACGACCTGATCTAAACCGTTTTTAGCAAGAATATGATTGATATGTAGTAATCGAAAAATTTGTTTAAGACGTTTTATCATGAGTATTATCAGTTGTATTATTAAGAGTCCGTTGGTTGATATGGGCCGCTAGGCGTTCTACGCGAAGCGATAGCGCGTCAATATCGCTCATAAAGTCTTCAAGTTCTTCGCGCGGAGGAAGCACGCGCAATTCTTCATGCAGGTACTCGGTTACGTTGTGCTGCATCGATGTTTCTAGCTTTTGTTTTAAACGCCTTCCACCTCGAGCAAAACGCCCCAACTGATACGCGACGACATCGCCTGTAAAATGCGCCAAATGCCCTTCCCAATCAATATCAAGACCATCAAAAAGCTGTTTGACGTGCTGGCCAAGCTCGGTATCGCCTGTCATACGAATATTTTCGTTAAACAACGAACGTACTTTTGATGCGGGAAGCAAGCTAAGTCGAATAAGACCAAGCGGGCTGCTATGAATCACAGTGTTGGCTTGTGCATTGTGGTCAAGCTTAGCTAAAAGTTTTATTTGGGTTTGATCAATGCGCATAAAAAAATGAACATTAAGCGGGCTGACAATGATTTCTAGAATTTTGCCATGCAGCGCCTGAATTTTTTTAGGTGTGGCCGGATCCAGTGCTAAACCATGGTTCATGGCTTTTTGCAGGGCTAATAAAGAATATTGCTTAATCATAAGAGCCTCAGTATTTATAGGCGATGTGGAGGGCAACAATGCCTCCGCTTAAGTTGTGATAGATACAATCTTCAAATCCAGCGGCTTCAATCATGGATTTGAGCTCTTCCTGGGGCGGATGCATACGGATAGATTCTACCAGATATTGGTAGCTTTCAGCATCTTGCGTTATCCATCCCCCAATTTTAGGCAATAAATGAAATGAGTATGCATCATAAATCGGTTTTAATCCGGGAAAATCTGGGGTTGAAAACTCGAGCACCATGAGTTTACCACCGGGTTTGCATACACGATGCATCGACCGCAGGGCCGTGGCTTTGTCGGTCACGTTACGTAATCCAAAGGCCATGGTGATGCAATCAAATTGATTATCGGCAAACGGCAGGCATTCGGCATTGGCTTGCACGCAATGAGTGGTGTTGCTTAGGCCTTTATCGAGTAGTTTATCGCGACCTACGGCGAGCATGGCGGCATTAATATCGGCAAGAACCACACGGCCGGTTGTTCCAACTTTTTGACACAGCAGTTGAGTTAAATCGCCACTACCCCCAGCTAAATCGAGTACGTGATGCCCTGGGCGTACTAAGCTTTTGGCAATAGCAAAGCGTTTCCAAAGTCTGTGAATACCGAGCGACATCAGATCGTTCATGATGTCATAGCGGGAGGCGACGGAGTTGAAAACCTCGCCTACTTTGGATGCTTTGTCTTCCCAATCCACAGATTGAAAGCCAAAATGGGTTGTTTTTTGTGAACGCGTCATGAGCTTGCCGGTGAAAAGTTATCATCAAACCGATGAGTATCTTAACTGAATCTAAGGTGAAATCCTAGGAGATGATGTTTTAGCGCTATCGTTAAAATCACATGTAGATCGCATGGTCTCTGTCTCAGCTTTCGTCTCAGTTGTTCTCTTAGGCAAAGCAGATTCATGTGGGTACTGTTTATCATGAGCTTTAGCCCACCAAAGCACGCAGTAACACGTCATACTCAATAATAGCAAAAGCTTGGACCCCGTGCTTGTTGGCATATCATGATCGGACTTGTTTTGTATGCGTCGCGTAAATTCGCATAAATTATTAGGTTTTTTGCTACCTGAGAAGCATGCACGAGCTTTTTCCGTTTCTTTTAGGATGTTGCGATCGGCTGATGGTACGGGTTTTGTGTGTTGGGTAAATATGCTATGTGTCTGGACTGAGGGCGTATAGGCATGAATCATATCGTTGATATGTGATGTAATACGTGCTCGTTGTTGTTGAATGTGATGATTCTGTTGTGTGATCTGGTGACGTGTTTCTTTGATGGAATAGATGCTTAAGCTGACCATGGAGGTGATGGATAGACCCATACAAGCAAGAACAACTGTTTCCGTGAGGGCTATGCCAAGCACAAGTCCGCTGAGCAGGGCCATGAAAGTAAGCGCTCCCATGATGGCTTTATGCGTGGCAACGGCGTACCTTAAGCCAATGAATAGAGCTTCATAATCAGTGCTTTTATATAAGACATCATGTTTATTTTGTTCATGGTCAAGTGCTAGGCGTTTTTGTTCGACAATTGGAAGACGGTTGTCGGAAGTGGCATGAAAAACTTCGATCGATAACTCGAGTGCATGGATGGCACACGTAACATGGAATGCTTGTTCGGTTTGTTGCAGTTTGATTTGATGCTCGTATTCTTCGTGCCATGCAGAAATAATATTGATTAAAAGCATGCTCATAGATACGCATGTTATCAACATGATCGCTTCGGGTGATGCGGGTGCAAGCATCGCAGCCCCCATAAATACATAGCTCCCATTGATGATGGTTTCAATCAAGCTCGAGACGAACAGTGCGTATTGGGTGAGTTGAGATTGCGTTTCGAGCTGATGATGTTGGGTATCTGCGACAAACGTTAAATAATGCTGTTTTGCGATATGTTTGGCAGCCCCTTCGGGGGCCCGCGCATAAGCTATCCATAGGTTTTCTAATGTTTTGCGAAGCGCTTTATTGGTTGCTTGAGCATCTTTTCGTTGGTTGCTTAGATAGCGTGTTACAAGCCTGTTGACGATAAAGATAAGAGCGATGGGTATCGCAAGCCCTGATAGCATGGGTTTAAAGTTGTTGTTCGTGGGCAACGCGCGCGTGAGGGTAAGTATATTTTTTATGCCTTTATGGGCAATTTTTCCACCTTTAATCATGTCGCGCATGCTTTGCCAAAAACGAAAAGTTGTTTTTTCTAAGTTATTTTTCGAGCCATTACACGCATTGCCCCATGCAGATAAAATCGCGAGGGATGTGACAAACAAGAGGCTGAGATAAAAGCCGTTTGATGTGTACACCCAAGCATTCAAACTGCTTGTTGATATAAGCGGTATGAGTAACACGAGTGTTTTGCTTGCAATATCAAGGCCATCTAAAAACCCATACAGACTCATCATGAGTTTGCGTTGGTTGATGTGCTCCGCAAGCGCTATGGCACGGGACGATGTGTTCTCGTAGGGTTCTGGGGCAGTCATGTTGTTGTTCAAAATATACGTCCCTAAAAGTTGGCTTACCGTGGGATAACAACAGCACGACCGGAGGATTCCGTTGGAAAAAGACCGGTATTGATCTGTGCATTACCCGCGCTATCCTGAACGCTACCATCCCCATTGCTTTGCTGCCCAGGTGAGGCCGGCAAGGCATCTTTACGCTGGTAAAGCTGTTCTTGTTGCAGATTTGTTGGAGGTAAATAGGCGGAACTTGGTGGAAGCTCTTGCTTGTAAATCGCAAGAACCATAATCGCTGCTGAAGCGAGCATGTTGCTCTCCTGATGTGTTTTGTGTCTATAGTATGGATATAGGAGACGTTTTGGGATTCGTCAAAAATAAAGTTGAATTAATATGTTTTTAGGTCTTAATTTAATCTGTTTTAGAGATTTTAGTCTAAACTAGGAGATAATAAGTTTTATTTTTAGTCTATTGATGTCGAGTGTCGATTAAGGAGTTGTGTGATGGCTGATATACCTATACCTGGCAGTGAATCGAGTTCTGATACAGGTAAACAGTCAAATAAGAGCGAGCTTGAAAAAAACGATTCTAAAAAGCCTGGAGAGGATAAAAAAAAGGGAAGCGATGGAGGGGGATGGCTCCCTGAGCAATCGTTTGCAGAAGCTATGGGCGATATCATGAATGCGATCAAGGACGATGAGCAAGAAGAGAGGAAAGAGAAAAAAAAGAGAAAACAAGACGATACGCCAGAAGCAACGCCTGAGGCAAGTACGGAGACGATGCCTGAGGGCATGGAAATGAGTCCCATGACGGAGGCGCCCGATGCGATGGCAAATGTCTCTAGCGCGATGGAGCTAGGTGCTGATGGTGTCAGTGAAATAGGGAGTTACGCTACTGAAGCGGCCACTGAAGCGGTTGAGGTGGCCGCAGAAGCCACTGCCGAAGCAGTTGCCACAACAGTAGAGGCCGCAGCCGTAGTTGCAGCAGCGCCTTTCGGTGCTTAAGCTGTCATGTCGCCCTTCTTCCTAGGCGTTTGCGGAAGAAGGACAGCCAATTGACTTAATCGAGTAATTTATGCGGGAGGCTTTCGTGCCGGCCTGCGGTGGTTACTTGAATGTAATTAAGTTTTCGGTGAAGTTCACGGATGGTATCAGCGCCAGCGTAGGTCAAACCTGAACGCAAACCACCAATAATATCACCGATGATGGCTTCTTGGCTGTCATGGTACGGTACTTCAGCGGATACGCCTTCAGCCGTTTTCCATTCGTGCAGTTGACCAAGGAAGCCTTCTTGCGCTTCACGTGATGCCATACCACGGTAACGTTTGATTTGTGTGCCATCTTCTTTTGTGATGATTTCACCTGGTGTAGGTGTTGTTCCGGCAAGCATTCCGCCAATCATGACAAAGTCAGCGCCAAAGGCCAGGGCTTTCACAATATCGCCAGCTGTACGAAGTCCGCCATCGGCAACAATGGAGCGATCGGTACGTGCGCAGTCTTCAATGCAGGCAAGCATCGGAACACCAAAGCCTGTTTTGATACGTGTGCTGCAGACCGAGCCACCACCAATACCGGCTTTAATAATATCAGCGCCACATGAGGCCAAATAATCAGCACCTGCATACGTTGCGACGTTACCTGCCATGATGCAACGTGAGCCAAGCATCGCACGCAGTTTTTTTAAGGTTTTACCGACATATTTTGCATGTGCATGTGCAACGTCCACACAAAAATGGGTGGCGCCCGCATCACGCAGGGCCTCGGCTCGCTCGAGTTCTGCTGCGGAACAACCGACCGATACAAACACTTGGCCGGAGCAAGCTTTGTATTGCTTAATATTGTCTTCGATCGTCAAAAAGCGATGGAGTACACCAATACCGCCTTTTTCGTGCATGAAATTAGCCATGCCGCTTTCGGTGACGGTATCCATGTTCGAGCTCATCACGGGTAACTCTAAACTGAGTTTTCCGAGCCGGTCGGTGTTGCTAATATCGACCACGCGTCGTGATTCGTGGTGATTATATGCGGGGATGAGAAGCACATCATCGTAGGTCAAAGCTAAAGTAGACATAATTTACCCTGGTTTAAAACGCATACTATAAATGCATTGCGGCATAATGCGCAAGTCTTGAGCGCTCTCCACGCGTCAAAGTCATGTGCGCACTGTGCTCCCAATGCTTGAAATGATCCACGGCAAACGTGAGTCCTGACGTTGTTTCACTTAAATAAGGCGTGTCAATTTGTTTAATATCGCCTAAGCAAACAATTTTACTTCCGGGGCCTGCTCGCGTGATTAATGTCTTAATTTGTTTCGATGTTAAGTTTTGTGCTTCATCAATAATAATAAAACGGTTTAAAAATGTACGGCCTCGCATGTAATTAAGAGAACGAATTTTAATTTTGCTTTGCAGTAAATCACCGGTTGCGTCACGCCCAAAATTTCCGCCTTCTTGTTCGTTATGTAACACTTCAAGATTATCCATAAGTGCGCCCATCCAAGGGGTCATTTTTTCTTCTTCGGTTCCGGGCAAAAAGCCAATGTCTTCGCCGACGGGGATAGTCACGCGGGTCATGATGATTTCGTTATAACGGCTTTGATCGAGCACTTGCGTTAAGCCTGCAGCGATGGTCAGTAACGTTTTACCGGTTCCGGCGGAGCCTTGGAGTGTGACAAAATCAATATCTGGATCAAGCAAAAGATTGAGGGCAAAATTTTGTTCACGGTTGCGCGCGGTGATTCCCCATACGGCATGTGACGCCTGGGTAAAATCACGTGATACTTGGACTATGGCTTGTTCACCTTCAGTTCGTGTTTTTACGATGGCTTGAAACTGGTCGTCTGCGGTTGAAATACAATCGTTTGGATTCCAGTTCTCGGTGAGGGGACCGTTGATGCGGTAGAATGTACGGCCGTCATCTTTCCAGGCATTCATGTCTTTGCCGTGCTCGTCCCAAAAATTGGGAGGCAGCATATGCGAGCCACTATGAAGCAAATTAACATCGTCTAAAACTTGGTCACTGTTATAGTCTGCGGCAGTAATACCCAAGATTCCCGCTTTAATACGTAAATTAATATCTTTGGTGACGATAATAATTTCTTGCTCTGGAAATTTTTTCTGCAAACCTAGGGCAATGCCAAGCAAGGCATTGTCTACGTTATGACCGGGCAATGTTTTGGGTAAGGTTTGTTCGGCGTCATCGGTTTGAAAAAATAATCGTCCGCATTGTGCGGCGGCGTCAGACGTGAGTGCTGCGGTGAGCGGTAAGCCTTCGGTTAAATCTTTATGTGAGGCATGGGTGGTGAGATCGACTAACATGCGGTTGGTTTGGCGCACGTTGCGTGCAACCTCAGATAAACCTGTTTTATGCCGATCGAGTTCTTCGAGTACGACCATGGCTAAATAAACATCGTGTTCTTCAAAATGATAAATAGCAGAGGGGTCATGCATTAAAATATTGGTATCAAGAATGAAAAGCTTATGTGTTTTATTTTCAGCGGTCATATCCCTGTCTCACTGAGTGTAAAATCTTATTGTGCGTGGGGGAATTTGTATCGTCAAGTGTTTTGTTTTTTGGGACATGGCCTATATGAGCGGACAAGCTGCAGCACATAGGCCGTGAGGCATGATTAAACTTCAAATACTTTATTCATGGATACAATCAGAGCTTGGGACGTCACGCGTTGTCGAACAACACCAAACAAGGTGCCTAGGTTGGTATTAATATCTCCAGACGACGTTACGGACAGCGTTGTGAAAGGCTGTGAGAGTGTTGTGGATTTTTTTGATGTAACGGCGTAGCTGTAATTAATATCCACATACCACGATGGCTTGATCGCGTAGTTCATACCAAGCTGAGCCACCCCACCCCAAAGCCATGCGGAGCTAAAAAAGTTCGTAGGTGATGGGGTGATACTGGAGTGCACACCATTAATATCAGCAAAGCCCGACACATTGTACATGCTTGTTTTGGTTGAAAATACGGAAGGACCTATTCCAAAATAAGCCTGGCCTTTCGTGCTAAATGCAGCGCCAATAAACGGTATTAAATCAAGTTCATGTTCCATTTGAACTTGAGCTGATTGAATCGTCGCTCGTCCTGTAAATGTTGTATTTGCGGGAGCGTCGGCTGTTTGTGTAAACGTCCCTTGTTGAGGAATGCTGATATTTTGTTCGGCTGCAGTTATACCTAAATATCGGTATTGAAGTTTAATACCCCAGAGTTTGTCATGAGTGTCTGAAAAATATCGGGAGTAACCTACCTGTGCTTCCGGAGCAAAGGTGGTTTGGGTGTTGTGAAATGGACTCGCAGGGCCATCTGCCGAGCCTGAAGCAACTAAGGTGCCAGCGCTGTCAAAAATATCAGAAGTCCCAATCACGGGGTTTAAGTATTGATCGAGTTTAACCGAGTTATAGCTTCCACCTAATCCGAGAAATAATCCCGTGCTTGGCTTGGTATCGACAGGGCCCATGCTGCCGGCAAAGGCTGGGTTACATAAATTAACCAGGCCACACATGGCTAAAAGTTTAAAATTTTTTGCTGTGATCATCATCCCTTTCTCACATAATATAAAATCAAAAAATTTATTTTGCGATGGAAAAACTATCTCGTCAAGCGTTGTATCCTTCAGCTAATACTGGTGGCGCTTTTCTAAGCATGCTATCGTTCTAAAAATTTTTTTAATAGCTTTAATATTTTCGGGCAAGATGAGGCGTCATGAGCGGTCATTCAAAAAGCAGCACGAGCATCGTAGATAATAGGCGGGCACGCTTTGAATATTTCATCGAAGATGATTTTGAAGCGGGGCTTGTGCTCGAAGGCTGGGAAGTTAAAAGCCTGCGTGTGGGTAAAGTCAACGTGTCAGATGCGCATGTAATTTTAAAAAACGGCGAAGCTTGGTTGTTAGGCATGCAAATTCAACCGTTGCCTACAGCGGCGAAACATACGTTGCCAGATATCACACGAACGCGAAAATTATTGTTGCACAAACGTGAGCTCAAGAAATTATTAGGGCATGTTGAGCGAAAAGGTTACACCGTGGTGCCTCTTTCGCTGTATTGGAAGAAAAATATTATTAAAGTCAAAATTGCTTTGGCGAAAGGTAAAAAATCACATGATAAGCGTGACACGGAAAAAGATAGGGACTGGCAACGGACGCATGCTCGGTTGATGAAATCCCATTAATTTTATATGTTAAGTTAATATTTTATGGAGAAAAACGATGTGTGGAATAATTGGGGCGACCTCAGCACGAGACATCACCCAGGTTTTGCTTGAAGGGCTGCGGCGCTTAGAATACCGCGGCTATGATTCGGCGGGTATGGCTGTGATTGATGATGACACACGCCTGAGTCGTATTCGCATTCAAGGCAAAGTGCAGGTGTTGGCAGACGCTATGCTGAAAACGCCTATTGCAGGCAATACCGGTATTGCCCATACCCGTTGGGCGACACACGGTAAGCCTTGTGAGGCCAATGCGCATCCTCATGTTTCTGGACATGAAGTGGCTGTGGTTCATAACGGCATTATTGAAAATCATGATGACTTGCGCGCGTATTTACGTGATAAAGGCTATGAGTTTACGTCTGAGACCGATACGGAAGTGGTGGCGCATTTGATTCATCATCATTATGCAAGTACACCATCTTTATTGCACGCCGTGCAAGCTACGGCGGCTCGCATGAAAGGCGCGTTTTCTTTGGCGGTGTTGCACGAAGCGCATCCCAACGAACTGGTTGGCCTGCGTCAAGGTAGCCCACTGGTGCTGGGTCTTGGTGTGGGTGAGCAATTTATTGCTTCAGATGCGCTAGCTCTGCGCGCGTTTGCACAAAAAATTATATATCTTGAAGAAGGTGATAGTGTACGTTTATCCAATTCAAGCATCGAAATTTTTGATGCTGATCATCAAGTTGTTACGCGAGAAGAGCAGCCGTTATTAGATGATGCCTATGTGGTTAATAAAGGTAAATATCGGCATTTTATGATGAAAGAAATTGTAGAGCAGCCCCAAGTTTTATCTGATACGCTTGAAGGTCGTGTGGCAAGTCTTGAAGTGTTACGAGCAAGTTTTGGAGAAGATGCGCGCCAGATGTTTGATAAGATCAAACAAATTCAAATTGTCGCGTGCGGCACAAGTTATCATGCGGGGTTGGTTGCTAAATATTGGTTGGAATCACTGGCGGGTTTACCGACGTACGTTGAAATTGCGAGCGAATATCGGTATCGGGATGTGGTCGCTCAAGAAGGAACGTTGTTTATTACGGTCTCACAATCCGGTGAAACGGCCGATACGCTCGCGGCCTTGTATAAAGCAAAAAGCATGAATTATTTGGCGACGTTTGGTATTTGTAATGTTGCTGCCAGCGAACTTGTGCGTGCGTCTGATTATGTGTGTTTGACACGCGCCGGTGTTGAAGTGGGTGTGGCATCAACCAAAGCATTTACGACGCAGTTAGCCGTTTTTTTAATGCTTGCCACGGCCTTGTGTCGTGATGAATCGCGGGCCTCTGAGGCGTTGCAGCAACTTCGAGAGTTACCTGAGCATTGTAAGCGTGCGCTGACGATGGATAAAGAAATTGCGGCTTTAACGCCGTTGTTTGTGAACAAAGCACATGCGCTTTTTCTGGGGCGTGGTTCACAATATCCGATTGCGCTCGAAGGTGCGTTAAAGCTGAAAGAAATTTCGTACATTCATGCTGAAGCGTATCCTGCGGGTGAGTTAAAGCATGGGCCGCTTGCTTTGGTGGATGAGAACATGCCGGTTGTTGCTGTAGCACCAAATGATAAATTATTGGAAAAAGTAAAATCTAATTTGCATGAGGTCAGCGCACGCGGTGGGCAGTTGGTGGTGTTTGTAGATGATGCGGGAACATGGCCTCAAAACGGTACGCGCTTGGTTCAAGTGCCGACCTGCGGCTCTTGGATTGCGCCTATTATCTACACGGTGCCGTTGCAACTTCTGGCTTATCATGTGTCGGTTGCAAAAGGCACGGATGTCGATCAGCCTCGAAATTTAGCAAAATCCGTGACCGTTGAGTAAGCTTCGTATGTTATGTGGCTTTAGAAATAACACGAGACAGCGTATACTTCGTTGTTTTTTTGACCTGTCTTGATGTGAGGATGGACATGACGCACGATATATCCAATATAGCCGATGGGGTGGCTACTTTATTTAAATTAAAAACCTCATCGGTGTGTGCGGCGATTGAGTTACTTGAAGCAGGCGAGACCGTCTCTTATATAGCTCGTTACCGGAAAGCGCGTACGGAAGGCATGAAGCATGCGCCGCTGCGAGCCATTGTTGAGCGATTAGAGCAACTCTATGCTTTACGTGAGCGGCGCGAGGTGATGCTCGAGGCATTGACAGCGCGAGAAAAGTTAACGCCCGAACTTCGGAGCATGCTGATGGCGGCCGCAACACGTGCAACGCTTGAAGATATTTATCTTCCGTATGCGAGTAAGCAAAAATCTCCCGCCGCACGCGCTCGAGACGCAGGTCTTCAGCCTTTGGCTGATGCCTTGCTCGCAGATTCCATGCTTTCTCCCGAAGATGAAGCAGCGGCTTTTGTTAACGTGGACGCACATGTACACAATGTGGGCGCAGTACTTGCAGGCGCACGGCATATTTTAATGGAACGCTGGGCGCAGAATCTCGATGTTGTTGCGCATTTTCGTGAGTACTTTTGGGAGCATGGTGTTTTAACATCCGTTTTGTCCCCAGAGATAAAATCAAATAAATCAAAGCAAGCAAAATCAGGAAAAAACCAAATCATATGGTCTGAATACGTTGAGGCAGAAGCCTCGATTAAAACCATGCCGTTGCGCCGTGTGCATATGCTGTTTCGGGGGCGTCGTGAAGCAGCACTTCAGTTGAGCTTAAGCTTGCCCGATACAACCTATGCCGAACGTTATCTTGCGTCAAGCGTGAAGATTGCTGATAACACACGTCCTGCTCACGGTTGGTTGATGGATACGGTGCGCATGCTTTGGGAGAAAAAGCTTGCACCGAAACTTGAAGCTGAAATCTTGGCACGCCTACGCAGTCGAGCTGACGATGATGCAGTGCATGGGTTGAGCAAGCAGTTGCGAGGTTTACTCTTCACGGCACCTGCGCCGCGTGCGGTGACCATGGGCTTATTTTTTGAGCGCCGCACGGGGGTGAGTGTTGCGGTGGTTGATAGCATGGGAACGGTGCTTGATGATACCAGCGTGTTTCCTTTTTCGCCGGACTATCAATGGGAGCCTGCGCTTTCTGGGCTTGCAAAGTGCTTGGCGAAACATGATGTTCGCTGGGTTGTTACGGGAAATAATCTTGGGTTTCGTGAAGCGGAACGTTTGTTTGCCACACTTGCTAAGCGCTATCCAGATATGCCGTTTACAATGATGCGGACGCCCGAGTTAGGCGCCTTGGCTTATGCTGTATCTGATGCTGCAGCTGAAGCTTTACCTGATGTGTATCCACCTTGCCGAGCGGCAGTTTCTATGGCGCGACGTTTCCAGAATCCCCTCGAAGAGTTGATTAAAATGCCGCCGCGCGCGATGGTGCTTGCACCTCATCAGCATGACATGAATCAACACGTGGTCGCTCGTGCGTTAACCGGTGTCATGACGGATTGTGTGAATGCGGTTGGCGTCGATGTCAACATGGCATCGGCGACGGTTTTGAGTCATGTCTCAGGCCTTGATGTTGCGATAGCGGATGCCATTGTTGCGTATCGTGAGGCACATGGCGTATTTAAAACGCGTGAGCAGCTGAAAGCTGTGTCAGGCATTAATGCACATGTATTTCAGCAAGCGGCAGGTTTTTTATATGTTCTTGATGGCGAGCATAGATTAGATGCAACGCGCATTCATCCCAAAGATTATGCTTTAGTTGAGCAAATATTAAAAGAAAATAGCTTGAGTTTAGCGGATGTTTTTGCAAAACCAGAAGCAGTTGATGCGATTGATTTCTCGCGATACGGCGAGGCATGTGAAGGTGGTTTGCCAACCGTGCAAGATTGGGTGCATGAATTGCGAGCACCAGGAAGCGATCCTCGTCCTGCATTTAAACCATTAGAACCCAAACCAAAGCCTGGGGTGATCCGACTCGAAGCATTAAAACAGGATATGTCGCTTGAGGGTGTGGTTCGCCGTATTACAAGCTTTGGTGCGTTTGTGGATGTGGGCGCTGAACAACACGGTTTGGTACATATTTCTGCTTTGGCCGATAAATTTGTACAAGATCCTCATCAGTTGTTGAACGTTGGCGACGTGGTTCAGGTGAGGGTGCTTGAGCTTGATCTGACGCGTCGTCGTCTTAGCTTGACGATGAGAACCAAAGAAAAACCTAAGCCGGTTGCGACGCCTAAAAAACCAGCTCAAAAAGCACAAGCAAGGCGGCCTGAAAAGCGTATGGATGCGCAGCCTGCGCAGGTTTTGAATACGGCTATGGCTGATGCTTTCGCTAAATTGAAACGGAGTTCATCATGACAACCATGCCGCGAGGAGAGCTTGCAATTCAAACGTTGGCGATGCCATCGGACACGAATCCACAGGGTGATATTTTTGGTGGATGGCTTGTGTCTCAAATGGATTTGGCGGCAGGAATCTTAGCTAAAACGTATTCTAAAGGCCGTGCGGCGACAGTCGCTATTGATTCCATGAGTTTTTTATTGCCGGTGCATATTGGCGATGTGGTGAGTTGTTATGTTGAATTAGAGCATGTAGGTAATACGTCGATGGTGATTAATGTGCAGGTCTGGAAGCAAGTATTTGCAACGGGAGAACGTTCACAAGTGACCGAAGGTGTGTTTACGTTTGTTGCGATTAATGAGCATGGTAAGCCAAGATGCGTTAAGGCAAGCGTATGAAAGATTCGATACCGGCAGAGCAGCTGGGGCATTGGGTTGATTTAATGGCCGCCAAGATTGATGCCGGAGACGACCCGATGTCTGAGGCACAGTTACGTTTTGATCAAACACCGGAGCTTGTGCCTGCGTTGATTCATCAGCTTTCAGCTATGGATGCATCGCTGTTAGAAACTCAGCAAGCTTATTTTTCAGCGCTAATTTTTGCATTGGATATGTGTGTTTCACAGTTACGCTTTGCTGGCGAGAACGGAAATCGACGTGCGGCACATCTGATGAATGATCTGATGAATTTACTCACGGATGCGATTGAGCAGGGTTCACAAGGATTAAATTTTTGGTTGCCTGTGCTTAATGCGTTTTATGACGCGGAAGTGGAGTTATCTCCAGCCCTTCAATACGCTTATCTGACGTTGTCTGATGAAGAGAGCGAAGCGTTTCATGATGAAAATATCGATCATCTTGAATCCATCCGCGCTTTAATTAACGAGCTTTCTGATTTATCAACGTTTGAGCTTGCGGGACATTTTTTTGCACAGAGCCATGCTATGCCGCCTGAATTTTTTGGCGATCTCATGATGGATTTGTGTAGCATTGACGAGGGGCAAGATGCAGCGTTGCTTGCATTATTACACCCACGTGCTGACGTACGAGAGGTTGTGGTGATGGCGCTGGATACGTTGATGCCAAGCATGACGTTGAGTTCGGTGTCGCTTTCACGCTTGCAGGCCATTCAGGCGTGGGTGCCGGAGATATTATGTGATCACATCGCTTATTGGATTCGTGAGCAACGTAAAAAAGGTGTGGTTTTTCGACAAGAAACTTCCGCAATGTTTTCTAAAATACAAGCAAGTGAAATTGATGGTGGTGGTGCACAAGGTTTATTTTTACAGTTAAAGCAAGGTCGTGCTACGCGCTTGGCGGGTGTTTTATTAAAAGATGGTTTTGGTGTCAAAGACAGCTGGATTACGCCGGTGATTACGGCGGCAGATGCTAAGCACTATTGTCGTGAAGTTTTGGATGATGGCGTCACTTTGCGTAAAGTCGATCTTGAATACATCACGATGATGATCAATCATTTTTTAGCGTTGACACTTGAGCAAGGTAACATGCCCAATCTTCATTTTTTAGAATTTCAAGAAGCAATGGGCATACATTTTTTACCTAAACCGCTCGATGTGCCGCAGCTTCTAGAGCTCTTAGCCGTGCAAATTGAACCTTTCACACCGAGTGTGGTGGATGATGCATTTAAACGCTCGGCTCAGTGGTTGCATAGCAAACCGTTTGCGGCGTCATGGTACCTTGAAAATGAAAGCATTGATAAATGGGTGAACCGCTGCTGTAGCTTTGAAGATGGCGTCAAAATATGTCGTTTTGAAGAGGCCATGAAAGCTGTTTTTGAGCATGAACTGGAGCAGGCTCGCGAAACGTGGGTGTTTCATTTTTTATGGGTTGCGTTGTGGCTTCGAGCAGGCGCTCGCAAGAACGAAAAAATGTGGCAAGATAGTTTTTTAATTGCCCACGCTATTGAGGCTGGGACCCCTTTATCTGAAATTCCTATTATGGAACGTATTTGTCATCAATCCGTTGTGAACAGCATTGAAACCATGTGCGACCGCCGTACGCATTTGAGTCAGGAGTAGTTATAGATGTTACCGATTAAACTTACATGCATTGGGTTTGGACATATGTCAGGTGCTGTTGTCCGAGCCGCTGTTGCACAAGGTGTTTTAGCAAAAGAAAACGTGATGGTCTCAAGCCCGAGTATTAATGCAGGATTAAAAAAAACAGAATTTAATCATGCTCCAGATAATTTAACAGCCATTCAACAGGCTGATGTGATTTTATTGGGTGCAAAGCCGAAAGATATGCCGTCGGTCTGTTCTGAAATCGCGGCGATGGTTGAGCGAGCAGAAAATAACCCGCTTGTTTTATCGATGGCTGCGGGTTTCAACGTCGCTAAATATTTTAAAACAGCTGCGGTTGTGAGCGTCATGCCTAACATGGGTGTCTCGGTTAACGAAGGCTTTACGGCATGCTTCCCAAATCAGGCGTTAAATACAACGCATCACGAAATGGTTTCCAATCTATTTGGTTCTACAGGGGCAGTCGAGTGGGTGAATACAGAAGAAGCTTTTCGTTTGTATACCGCTCTCACGGGTAGTGGTCCGGGTTTGGTTTTTCGTTTGATGGATGGCGCGATTAAAGCGGCTGAAGCCCATGGCATTGAGCATGAAAAAGCGCGTCATGCGGTGGTCAAAACATTTTTAGCCTCTTCACTTATGGCCGATGAAACCTGCTTGGATATGGATGCCTTGATGGCTAAAATTGCCTCTAAAGGTGGAACAACACAAGCCGGTATTGATTGCCTTGCTCGTGATGGGATAGATGGCATCTATCAGCAGGCTATAAATGCAGCGTTCCAACGTGCGGTTGAATTAGGAGCGCCAGACAGCTCTTCGGGAGAAACCCTCGTAAAAAAAAAGCCTGAGCAAGGCACTACGCGCTTTCGAATTTTTTCATCCCGTACTGAAATTACTTCATATAAAGTGCCTTCAGAGGGGCCGAGCAACTCATGTTGACTGAGTAGACTTATAAAAAACTTCAGCCTCTGACGCGAAGTTTTCTAACGTCTTAATGTGCTCAAGTGTTTGATTTGCCTGTTCAATCCATGTGTCGCCTAAGTAACCCAACGAACAGATCTTGGCCGCATAACCTGCGGCTAACATGCAATAGGCTATAAACTTTCCGCCCAAGCGTTCCTCGCATTGCTGCATGGTTTGTAGGAATTGTTCGTGGCTTTCTGGATTGCGGTATAGAGACCTTATTTCTCGGCGTAACGCATCAGACTCGATTTTTGTGATTTTATCAGCTTGGTGTAGCTCGCTTAATACCCGGATCATCTTAGTGCATGCCGTTTTAAATTCTTTTCTATGCGGCGTATTAAAAACACCATGCTGGGCCAAGTTTGTTGTTGATGGTTGTATTGTTTCAAATGTCGCCGTTAAATCATAACTTGGATTTAAGATGACTTGAATCAGCTCAGGTGAAAGTTTGTCTTGCTGTAATAAGCGTTCCGCTAGTGCTTTAAATGCTGGCGTTCTCGCCGCAATAGCAAGTAAAATCGCCGCAAAGGTCGCTCGTCCCACGTCTGTCGTACTATAGTAAGCGGCGTTTGATTGTTTGTAGGTGTCATAGTCTATCTCACCTCGTGGTGTGGCTGCATCTGCTAAACGCACCTCTTCGTTTATCCACGTTCCTAATGCATCATGAACATAGGTTACTAACCGGCCTAATCCTTCGTTGGATTGTTTGGCCGATTGCGATGAGCTTAAAATTTCATGGATCTTGCCTAAAGGACCAGGTAACGTATTGATTTCCTCGATGAAGCGAGCTGTTGGCTCAGTAAGATCAAGCTTGGGAAGGAGTTCGTAGTGGTCTTCTCGTAAGTACATCGAAAAATCATGGTTATCGCGGTCTATCCACAACGGTATGCCTCCATCGGGGATCGTTCTTATTTCTTGTAGATGATATGTTTCAGTGCCGTGTTCATGTTCGTATAGCGTGACGTTGCCAAGCGCAAGCGGCGCGTAGAAAAGAGCACTGATTTCTGATATCGGTAAAAGATTATAGCGGCCAACGGTGGGGTTCGTTGTACCCAGTGCTGCATAGACCATGTCTGATTCAGCGTCTTGACCTATATCCTGAATATCTCGGATGCGCCATAAATCTTGTTCTTTATACTGGCCGCTTTGGAGCGCCATTTCAGCAATGAAAATACGAAAAACAGGCGCAAACATGATTTCTTGGGCATAAAAGCTATGAGTATTTAAAAACGTATAAAATTTTTCCCACGTACACGAGGTATTATCAATGCCGTAATGGGTTGTAAAAATGGCTTTTAAACGTTCATGATTGGTATAGACAGCATCATGATTTAAAGAAGGCAGGTTGTTCGCATGCTCAAGTACAACTAATGCATCGATATTTTCTAATAACCGTGGAAGTGCACAGTTCATCGCGCAATTGAATAAAAGTCCGGTTATTCTAGGGGTTTTTAAAAACATACGTAACCTGAGAGTAAGAGTTTTCAGACTTTAATTGTATCATGATGAGCTTGTTTGGGTCAAATTTGTGCGTTTATGCATGCTCCTGCAATAAAGCTTTGGCATGATTCTGTGTTTCTGCTGTCATGTGTAACCCGCCGAGCATGCGTGCGATCTCTTCGACTTTTGCTTCGGCGTCGAGTCTTAGCACATCAGAAAAAGTGTGTGTACCGTTGGAGTGCTTCTTAACCAGCATGTGATTGTGTGCGGCGGCGGCGACTTGTGGTTGATGGGTCACACAAAAGACTTGGAGGCGGCTGCCTAAGGTCCGTAGGAGCTGACCTACACGTGCAGCAGTTGCTCCCCCTATACCAACGTCCACTTCGTCAAAAAAGAGCGTAGGTGTTGATGCACGCCGTGCTGTGATGACCTGGATGGCGAGGCTAATGCGGGAGAGTTCACCACCGGAGGCGATTTTAGCCAGTGCATCGGGAGGAATGCCAGGATTCGTGCTCACAAAATATTCCACGCGATCGAAGCCATGCGGTTGCATGGTGTCGGCGGGGGTTATCATGACACGTATCACGCCGTGCGCTATATCTAATTGCTTCAGCATGCCGGTGATGTCTTGCTCAAGATTTTGGGCATGTTGTTGGCGTGATGCGCGTAGCAGTCGAGCGGCTTGCTCATAGTTTGCGTGCGCTGCATCAAACGCTTGTTTTAAGTGTATTTGCTGTTCTTCAAGATGCTCAAGATTGGCCTGGTCTTGTTCGAGTTGATGTTGCTTTTCTAATAATTGATCGGCTTTCACGTGATATTTACGTGCAGCTTGGTGCAGGATGCTAAGGCGCGCCTCAACGGCTTGTAGGCGTTCGGGATCTAAGTGTACTTCGTTTGCAAAATATTCGATCTCGCTTGCAGCCTCTTCGCATTGTATCAAGGCTGTTTGTATAAATTCTGCAGCGGCCTCAACGCGTGGGTGCTTGCCAGGTAAGTGATTAAGCTGCTGAATAATATGATGAAGATTTTGTTGAATGGATGCCGTATCGTCATCACCCAAGAGCATAATCTTGATATATTCGATTTCTTCTAAATAGGTTTTGGCATGATGCAGGGTCGTATGTTCTTGATTGAGCTCGTCGATCTCGTTTTCTTGAAGCTCGAGCGCACGCAGTTCTTCAAGTTGATAATTGAGTAAGTCGACATGGGCTTGATCGGTCGCATGTGCGTTAGCCGCAGCTAAATTGTGTTTTAGTTTTTGGCATGTTTGGTAGAGATGTGCGACGTTATGTAATAACTCGGGATGATGGGCGTATTGATCAAGTTGCACACGATGCGTGGCCGGTTTGAGTAAACGTTGATGTTGATGTTGACCATGAATATCAAGTAACAACTCACTGAGTGCCTTGATTTTGTGTAAAGGCAGGGGGTGGCCGTTGATGTAGGATTTTGAGCGGCCTTCGGTATGAATCACGCGACGCAACCAAATTTCATCGCTGTCGGCTTCAAGTAGATCGTGTTCGTCGAGCCAGAGCGCGGGTTCGGAGCCGGGTTCAAACGTAAACAAAGCGGCAACACTGCATTTGGTTTCACCTGCGCGTATGACGGAGGCGTCTGCACGCCCACCCATCGCAAGCATCAGAGCATCAATCATGATGGATTTTCCTGCCCCGGTCTCACCGGTAAAGGCAGTCATGCCTTCGGATAGGTCGAGTTCGAGGTGTGTGACAATCGCTAAATTTTCAATCAAAAGTGAACGAAGCATGATTTATCCTTCGGGTTTTGAACCCCAACCGAGTTTGGCTCGTAATGTATCGTAGTAATGATAATCTTTAGGATGCAAGAGGTGAAGTGATTGAGAATTTTTTTTAATGATGAGTGACTCGCCTGGATTAATAGGGTGTGACTCGTGGCCATCACAGCTGATTTGAAGCGAGTTTTCGTTGCGTTCGCTGATATGCAGTCGAATATTTGCGTTAGCATCAACGACGAGGGGGCGAGAATTCAAGCTATGTGAAAACATGGGGACCATCACCAGTGCCTGAAGATCTGGATGCATGATAGGGCCTCCAGCCGACAAGGCATAGGCTGTGGAGCCTGTCGGTGTTGCTAAAATCAAGCCATCGGAACGGTAGTGGCTGACAAATTGCTTGTTAATATACACATCAAAACGTACTAAATGCGTTTCGCTACCTCGGCTTAACACAATATCGTTGAGCGCGTCGCCGATCATCGGCATCGAATCGGGTTGGATGTCGGGGCGATGTAGTTTTAACAAAAAACGTTTTTCTTCGGTGTATTCGCCTTGAAGAATAGGCAACAGTTCTGCTTCTAGAGCTTGAGGAGAAATATCGGTTAGAAAACCTAAATGCCCTCGATTGATACCTACAACCGGAACACCCACATGAATGGCCATGCGTGCGGCCGAGAGCAAGCTCCCGTCGCCACCGACCACCACAATGAGTGTGCCAGGTTCCCCCATGACTTCACGTGGAAGCACGGGGCAGTTGACTTCGAAGTGCGTGGCCGTATCGACATCCAAAAACGTCTGAATACCTTCCGCATCAAGCAAATCAATCAAACGTTGCAGTGTTTCGCTGACGTTTGGGTTGGCTCGATGTTGGCGCGCATATAAAACAACGCGCTGGAAGGCAAGCTTTACGGTCACGACTTATCTCCTTTTTATTCTTGGTTTTTAGTCTTCTTTTTTCTGGCGTGCTGTACGTTTACGCTCATGTTCATACAAGAACTTTTTACGTAATCGAATGGATGTCGGTGTGACTTCGACCAACTCGTCATCATCAATAAACTCAAGGGATTCTTCCAATGAGAATTTGATAGCCGGCGTCAGGACAATATTATCATCCGTTCCGGATGCACGAACGTTGGTGAGCTGTTTTTCTTTTGTGACGTTAATCACCAAGTCGTTGTCACGTGAATGAATACCTACAATCATGCCTTCATAGCACGGAGCTTGGGGTTCAATAAACATGCGACCACGTTCTTGCAAATTAAACAGTGCAAAACCACGCGCGGTACCAAGACAGCTTGAAATCATGACACCTTGGCTTCGTTTTCCAAGGCCGCCAGCAACATACGGACCATAATGATCGTACACGTGATAAAGCAAGCCTGTACCGGATGTAGCCGAAAGAAATTCGGTGTGAAAACCAATCAGTCCACGGGTTGGGATCACGTAGTCGAGTCGCACACGTCCTTTGCCGTCTGGAACCAAGTTTTTAAGCTCACCACGTCGCGCACCTAAGCGTTCCATGAGTGTGCCTTGATGCTGGTCTTCAACGTCAACCGTGAGGTTCTCATACGGTTCTTGTTTTACACCGTCTTGTTCGATAATAATCACTTCAGGTTTACAGATTGCAAGCTCGTAGCCTTCGCGACGCATGGTTTCAATCAAAATCGACAGATGTAACTCACCGCGGCCGGAAACTCTGAATTTATCAGGATCTTCTGTATCTTCAACACGAAGTGCGACGTTATGTAAAAGTTCGGTGTGCAAACGCTCACGAATCTTACGACTGGTCACAAACTTACCTTCTTTACCTGCAAAAGGTGAGTTGTTGACTTGGAATACCATGCTGATCGTCGGTTCATCCACGCTTAATGCGGGCAGTGCTTCCACGTGACTTGGCGCGCAGATGGTGTCAGAAATATGTAAGCCTTCGATACCTGTGATACAGACAATATCACCGGCTTCAGCTTCAGGCACTTCGACGCGATCAAGGCCGCTAAACCCGAGAATTTGTAAAACACGGCCTGTACGAATTTCACCGTCTTTATCAATAATTTTAACCGGCTCTTTAGCGCTGATGTGTCCGCGTGAAACACGACCAATACCGATGGTGCCTACATAAGACGAGTAGTCTAACGCACTGATTTGCATCTGGAATGGGCCGTTAGGTTCAACATCAGGTGCATGTACTTTCTCAATGATGGTGTTCAAAAGCGGTGCCATGTTATCGCTAGATTCACCTAGCTCCATGCTAGCAAAGCCCATAAGCGCTGAAGCGTAAACGATTGGGAAGTCGAGTTGCTCGTCGTTTGCACCTAAATTATCAAATAAATCGAATACTTGGTCCACAACCCAGTCAGGTCGCGCGCCAGGACGGTCAACTTTATTGATCACAACAATAGGATTTAAGCCTTGAGCAAATGCTTTTTGTGTCACAAAGCGTGTTTGAGGCATCGGGCCATCAACGGCATCAACCAATAACAACACACCATCAACCATCGACAAAATGCGCTCAACTTCACCGCCGAAGTCAGCATGTCCAGGGGTGTCCACAATATTAATTTGATGATCGTTCCAATGCACACAGGTGTTTTTTGCGAGAATCGTGATTCCACGTTCTTTTTCGAGTGCGTTGGAGTCCATCAGACGCTCAACAGGAGCTGCTCGGTCGTTTAGAGTTCCTGTTTGTTGGAGTAGTTTATCTACCAGGGTTGTTTTACCATGATCGACGTGGGCGATGATGGCGATGTTGCGAATTTTTCTAGTCATTTTTTTTGGTCCAAGTGCAATTTGCCTTAAGTGGCTTTACTATTATACAACAAACCGTGGGTTTTTTGCTAAACTGAACATAAGCCACAGATTTAGTCGGGGTATATATGAGTGAATTAATCTTGCATCCCACAGACATGAGTCAATGGCATGCGCTAGTTAACGAGGCCCAAGCATCAACGCGGCTTATTTTACACGAAAACATGGAAAGTTACTTGGTTTTTTTACTCATGCGTTTTTCGCAGTCGCCAGAACTTGCCGAATCGGTGCTTGCGATTGATTTTTTAAATGCGATGCAAACGTCCGGAACGCGCCAAATTGATGCGCTTCGCGCGGTGGGTGATAAGAGTTTATTGCTCTGTGGTTTGTTTCCAGGGGCGGCTGAAAAACATCATGTGAATTTGAGTTATTTCACCGACATGGGCCAAGCTGCGTACTTAACCGTGAGCGAACTTCAAGACGCCGAAGCGCCTTTGTATCACGAGTTAAGTACGAAATTTTCTACATTACAGAGCATCCTGAATGCTCTAAATTCTCTGAATGCTCATCTTGAACTGGATTTGGGGCGGGCGCTTGAGTGCCCAATTTTTCCTGAGGCTGGTCCGCAGTGAAAAAATGCACGTTTGGTATGCAAGGTTCACAATATCGGGGTAATTGAAAGCTTTTTTGAAAGCTTTCAGTTTGTTTTGAATGGGGGGTTGTTGCGCAGCAGTCTTCATCATTGTTTTCATCGTGTGGGATAAATGCTTCGTGTAATTTTGCCCAAGAAGTTGCATACGTTATATGTGCTTTGTCATCATCGTTAAATCTACTGAAGAATGCATCCCAATGCGCAGCGGCATGGTAAAAGGGTCTGGCACAGAGCGCCACCAGTTTTGTTGGTAGGTCTTTATCGTGATTATGACCTTGAGATTCACTCAAGCGGTCGTGCAGTAAGGCATGTAATGTCTTCGGATGTTCGTGCTCACCGAAAAAATAATCCCAATCTTCAAAACCTTCGCTTAAACCACCAAGGCATGAAGAAACATATTGTGAAAGTTTCGGGATTCTATCGGCTGTTACACCAATGCTAAATAAATGCCCTGCGAAAAGAATGTAGCGCAATGATAGAACGCTATAGAGCATGGGACGAAAAGGATTCAGCCATTGCCCAATGTTTTCTTTTTCCCAGAGATATTTTACGGTGTTACTGAAGGCGGTTTTAATTTCTTCCCATCGTGATGGTGAGTTGTCTATAGGGTCGTTGCTATCATGTTCAGGGAATAATTCATGCAATGTACCACTGGTGTTCTCAATATTAAAAGCAAGTGAAGAAAACCACATAATCACGGGGTTAATCACCGCCATAAAAAAAGTGGGTATGCGTCGCATCCAGCCAAACAGGGGGCGCACTTGTTGAGCGATGGTCCACCACGTTCCTGCAGTACAAATGGTGAGTGTGAGAGCAAGGCCAAAAAGCAGCGTTGCTGTTGCCGCGAGGGTGATATTGGCAAATGTTAAGCCGTCGTTGCTAAAGTTGTTACGTATTTTACGAGCCCAGTTAACCACGGTGTTGTTGGCCATGAGGTTCGTGACAGCGTTAAATGTTAGTAGGCCATAAGCAACCCCACCGAGTACCGAGAGCGGTACAATAATAATCGGTAGTACAGCCGGCATGGCGGCAAGCCACGGTACCAAACTAAAAAACTCAACTAAAAGATAACTTGTACCTAAGCTCATGGCGAGCGTTGTCAGCAAGGCAAAGGCTTTAAGCATGGGGATGTATATTGTCCGCCATCCTGCGCTGTTTTTGTATTCTTGGTGAATGCCTTTAGCACGCAAAAAAGCGTGTAAAGCTTCGGTGTGTTTATTGTAGCGATAGGCCGATTTTTTATATGCGCCCTCTGTGTTATTAATTTGTTCATCAAAGAGTGCTTCGAGGTAAGCGAGAAGCGCAGAATCTTTGGTTCGTAGGGCTTTTTCGTATTCTTTAAAAAATGGAAGTCGTTTATTTGTTTTTTCTTTGGCTTTTTCGAGTATGGTTTTAAGCGTTTCAATTTCTTGGGTAATTTTTTTAGAGTTTAAGGTTTTTGCCATCATTAGCGTATCAATTCTACGCGTGAGTGTGTTTGTTTTTTGGCCGAGACGGCGCAAGGCAAGTTGTTGTGTTGTTATGAGCTCGTTTTTTTCTAAACTGTTAGCGCCGAATTTTAAAGTTTTAATAGTCTTTAGGTGTTCTTCTTTTTCTTTTGTGAGTTTTGTAAGTGATGCTTGGAGTCCATTAATACGTAAATTGATGTTTTCTGGCGTTAAGGTGCTCGCATCTTCAAGTATGTTTATTTTTTCTTTCAGTTGTTTTATGGATATTCCTTCTTTTTGGAAATAATGTTGTAAATAATATTTAGGGAGTTGTTTTTCAAAATAATTGGTACTGAAAAGTTTTTCAAAAGCGCGTGTAAGATTTTGGGAATAAATCTCGAACTCATACACCACGGATAAAGCAAAGCCACTCGCGGCAGGAATCAGGGCGGGCCATAAGGCAAACATACCACCAAAACTGAGCAGGCCTAAAGTAAGACTTGCACCGGCACTGAGGGCCAGAATGAGGTAGCGTTTATAAGTAATAGACACTTGTTCAGGTTTTGTCTTGTCGTTTTTTATTTTTGGCAAAGCAGGCATGGCGGGGTCTTAATTATAATAAAAATGACACTTTATCTCAAATGCGAATGATTATCAATTGAAAGTTTTTTTGTTTGTGGGAGGTAATATACAAATACTGTGATAGTAGTAAAATATTAGGATTTAATATGATTTGTTAGAAGAAATCAGCATAACAAGCTATAAATTACTGCTGCAGCAGTAATTTTTTAAGTTTTTATTGGGTTTAAATTAATTTAAGCTGCATTTTTATTAATTTTACTGCTATAGCAGTAATATATCGTTGATTTGAGGTGTTATATGCCTTTACCTTAAATTGCTAATTTAGTTCATTGCTAAAGTTCCACGACTTGTTGTCCTTGTTATGATATCATAATTTGATATCTTTTTGGGTTTGGCATATAATGAACAAAAAGCACAGCAGTACATTAACGGCTATTTTCACGAATCCTGTATCAACAACGCTTGAGAGGAGAAAAATAGAGTCGCTACTGCAGTCTATCGGTGCTGAAGTGATTGAAGGCTCGGGATCAAGAGTGAGGTTTGCATCAAATGGGGTTATTGCAACGTTTCATAGACCTCATCCTCAAAAAGAAGCCAAGCCTTATCAAGTGCGAGATGCAAGAGCATTTCTAGAAAAATTAGGGGTATTGCCATGAATATCATGAGGTACAAAGGTTATTCTGCCAGAGTAGAATACAGTGATGAAGATGATTGCATGGTCGGACATATTGCGGGCATCAATGATATTGTAGGCTTTCATTCAGACTCTGTTCGTGGGCTACACATAGCTTTTGAAGAAGCGGTGGAGGATTATCTGCAAACATGCCAGCAATTAAAACAATCGCCACAAAAACCTTATTCAGGGAAAATTCTGTTGCGTGTGCCACCTGAAACCCATGCCCGAATTGCTATGGCAGCAGAATTGCATGGTAAAAGCCTTAATTCATGGGTGACAGATCTTTTGACGAGTGCCGGTTAGTGCTGCTTATCCGGCTTAATCACAGCCAAAGCGAGTTGGAGCGATGTAAATACGTTATCGTGGCCAATGCGACTCATAAGCCCTGATTTCTCAAGACTTTCGGTGACGTGCTGATTCGCGCCCGTGAGGAGTACTTGGATTTTACGGCGTTGCAAGTTTTCGATTACTTCTTCTAACGTTTGGATACCACTGGTGTCGATGAACGGCACCCAACGCAATCGAATGATCAGTACACGCGGTTCGGTATGCGTCATTAAGAGCGTTTGTTCAAAATGCTCGGTGGCCGCAAAAAAGAACGGGCCGTTCACCGAGTAAATTAACACATCGTCCGGAATATTTTGTGGTAGCGCTTCTTCGGCGTGTATTTCGCTGAGTTCGGCATGGGTTTCTTGACGTACTTCGACACTTTTAGACATGCGCATAATAAAGTGCAGTACTGCAAGAATCACACCGATGTTTACCGCAACGATGAGATCAACAAAAATAGTGAGAAAAAACGTCACGAGCAAAATTCCTAAATCTGCCCAGGGCGCTGTTTTAAACAGTTTAAAAATATGTTTAAGCCCGCTCATGTTCCACGCGACCATAAACAAAATAGCAGCGAGGGCTGCAAGCGGCACGTTGGCGGCAAGCGGCGCTAACATCAGTAACACCAAAAGCAAGGTGATGGCATGCACAACGCCTGCTAGTGGACTGTTGCCCCCGTTACGCACGTTGATGGTTGTACGTGCAATGGCGCCAGAGGCTGCAAAGCCACCGAACAGGGGCGCTGCAATGTTAGCGAGGCCTTGGCCGATGAGTTCTTGGTTCGAGTTATGACGCGTACCGGCCATGCCGTCAGCAACCACGGCTGACATCAACGATTCAATCGCACCGAGCATCGCGATGGTAAAAGCAGGCTGAATCAATTCAAGCACACGATCAAAACTCATGGTAGGTAAATGAAAACTGGGGAGACCTTGTGGAATGCCCCCAAATTTACTGCCTAGTGTCGCCACACCTTCAAAGTGAAAATAAGCTTGGGCCAAGGTCGCAAGAACCAGCACGAGCAAAGGTCCCGGTATGCGTTTTACGCCGGGCACGTAGCCGCTAAAAATAAGCACACATAACGAGCCTAGCGCGACAGAGGTGGTGGCTGGATGAAAGTGGGGTAGGAGCTGAATAAGAGACCAAATCTTTTCATGAAAATGCGTGCCACTCGGGGCCGGGAGTCCAAAAAAATACCCCCATTGCCCGACCCAAATAATAATTGCAATACCGGCGGTAAAGCCGACAATGACGGGATCGGGAATAAATTTAATCACGCCGCCAAAGCGTGCAAGTCCGAATAGAAATAACATCAGGCCGGCAAGTAAGGTCGCGACTTGTAATCCTTCGATACCATATTGGCTGGTAATGCCCGCAAGAATAATAATAAACGCGCCGGTCGGACCGGATATTTGCAAACGACTGCCACCAAAAACCGAGGCCATAAACCCCGCAACAACCGCTGTATAAATCCCTTGAACAGGTTCTGCTCCAGAGGCAATCGCAAAGGCCATCGCAAGCGGAAGGGCAACAAATCCTACGATAACCCCAGAGATAATATTAGGAAGCCAATGTTTTTTTTGAAACAGCCCGGCGCGATAGGACTCAAGGAGGATTTTCATTGAAGGTGCTCGTTTTATAATATATTAGGTTGGAGTATAGACGGCTTACACGTAATTGCCATGTGATGTTTATGAACTTATTGTAAATTTGAATCAAATATTAACAATTCAAAGGTGTGTGGAAACATTCGTGAGAAGATTGGGGATTAATGTATTGTTATTTTGGCCCTCATCCGCCCTGCGGGCTTAAATGGACGAGCGCCAAATAGCCCAAGGCGGATGAGGGCTAAATGATCAAAAAGGAAGATGCAGCCCTTGTTGTTGGTGGTTTATTTTGGTACAATTCGTGAAATTTAATGTCTGTGAGTGTTTATGTTTTTACCTCGTGTGTTTCTTTTTTTTATGTTGATGTTCATGTTTGTTTTTGGTGCGGGGCATGCAACGAACATGCGTAAACGCGTTCAGTTGGGTGATACCCAGGTTGTCATCGAGACCATCCAGCATGGTCACGGCAAAGCATTTATCCATGTTCATCAGAATGAAACAACGGCGTTGCGAGCCGCACGTGCCGTGATTGATGCTGAGGGAGGAAGCATTGTGACCTTGCATCATCCGGGTGGGCGGAACATTGCGTTTCATCTTGATAAGAGACGTTATGAATTTGATCCTAATCGTATGTTTACAGATGCCGGCATTAAAAAAACGTTACAGCAATTTGGGCCTTATTCAGCCAAGGCGCATGGCTTGGTGAAACAGTTAGCTCAGCGAGTGAAAGCCGAATTGCCGAGCAATCAAACGGTGATTGCGGTGCATAATAACGAAGACTATTCACTGAAAGCATATTACCCTGGCGCAAGCCTTGCGGATGAGGCCGAAGCACTTCATGTACCGCACCCTAAGGCCTATCGTAATTTCTATTTGGTTACAAAAAAAACGGATTATACGCGGCTAAAATACTCGGATTTTAATGCGGTGTTACAGGCCTCAACGCCCGATGATGATGGCTCGCTGTCGGTGTACTTAACCAGCAAGCCCTACGTGAATGTTGAGGCAGGTTATGATCAGTTAGCGGCGCAAATTAAAATGTTGCGCGCGGCTTAAGCTGTAAGATGTTTAGTCTTTTGCTCGAGAAACATAATCGCCTGTTCGGGTATCGACTTTAATCAGTTCACCGGGCTGAATAAACAACGGTACACGAACCACAGCACCCGTTTCGAGTGTAGCAGGCTTGCCGCCACCGCCTGAGGTGTCACCTCGCAAACCAGGATCGGTTTCTGTAATGGCTAAAACCACAAACATCGGTGATGCAATGCTTAACGGCTCGTTATTCCAAAGCGTAACGGTGCACATGTCTTCAGGTTTAATCCAATTGATCGCGCCTTCGACGGCTTTGTTGTCGGCAACATACTGCTCAAACGTATCTGGAACCATAAAGTGCCAGTATTCACCGTCGGTGTATAAATATTGCATCTCGAGTTCGATAACATCCGCACCGGGAAGTGATTCGCCTGATTTATAGGTGCGTTCGACCACACGGCCTGTTTTTAAATTTCTAATTTTGACACGTGTAAACGCTTGACCTTTACCTGGTTTGACAAATTCACAGTCAATAATGCTACAAGGTGCGTCGTCGACCAAGAGTTTGAGGCCGTTTTTGAATTCATTGGTGCTATAGTTTGCCATGGTGGCTCCACGGTTGAGATTATTTGAATGTTTCGTTACAGTGCGGAGAGTTTATCAAGACTGATGATTAAATGCGAGAAACGAACGCTTCTTGGCAACGTATTTTGGCGGACGGCTTTGTTTCTTCGCGTGCGTTGCTTGATTATTTAGAGCTATCTGACACACTGGGCAGTGCAGCTGCCGAGCAGGTATTTAAAACACGTGTACCTCGCGGTTTTGCTGCTTGCATGAAAAAAGGCGATCCCAACGATCCGCTCTTGCGACAAGTGTTAGCAATATCCGATGAACTTATATCGGAGCCAGGATTTGTTACTGATCCACTCGATGAAGCGGCCTATAATTCTATGCCTGGATTGATACATAAATATGCAGGGCGTGTATTACTTACAGTTGCGGGGGCGTGCGCGGTGAATTGCCGGTATTGTTTTCGGCGACATTTTCCTTATGCGGATAATAATCCAGGCCGGGCAGGTTGGGCGAATGCTCTGGCTTATATAGAAGCTGATGCAAGTATTCACGAGGTGATTTTAAGTGGGGGCGATCCATTACTCGCACCGGATGCAACGCTGCAATTTTTGATTCAAGCGTTAGAGGCGATACCGCACGTGCATACACTGCGTATTCACACGCGATTACCGGTGGTCTTGCCGGAACGGATTGATGCTAATTTATGTAAATTATTATCAAATGCGCGTTTTCAGTGTGTGGTGGTGTTGCACGCGAATCACGCGGCTGAACTAAGCGCGGGGGTATTGGATGCGTGCCGTGCTTTGCGCGAGGCCGGCTGTCATGTGCTCAACCAATCGGTCTTGCTTGCTGGGGTGAATGCCTCTATCGATGCTTTGGTTGCGTTGAGTCAACGCCTATGGACGTGTGGCGTACTGCCTTATTATTTGCACGTATTAGATAAAGTCGAAGGTGCTGCGCATTTTAGTGTGTCGGATAGAATAATTAAAGAATTGTTGGCCGCGTTACCTGCTCATCTCCCAGGGTATCTGGTGCCCAGGTTGGTGCAAGAAGTGCCGGGAGCGAAGAGTAAAGTTTTGGTTCGGTGAACTCCTCGAAAGTATGACTCATATGGACCATACTCCGTATGAGTCATACTTATGTGGGATTAACGTCATAAGTAAGCGAGGCAAAATCATCACATGATTACTTTTAGAGAAAAAGCCTGTAGTCCAAACTAAAAATATCGGATATACGTTTAGCCAGCTCTTTACCAATCGTTCGACGCCCATGCTCCATAGCAGAAAGATTCGCTTGGCTAATATTTAATTGTTTAGCAAGCTCAACCTGAGTTAAGTCTTCACGGTAGCGTAAGCCTTTCAATAAAACGCCAGGCTCGCTCGAATCATCTATTAAGTCACTAAATAAATCATCAACAGTAATGTAACTTTTGTTATCTGGCTCAACCTTATAATGCTCCATAATTTTAACAGGAACAGCATATAGAGCACCATGCCAAGAAACTTTGGCAACTGAATCAGTATGGTGCTTTTTCGTGAGTGCCGACATAGTACACCTCCGTAATCTTTAACTTTTTATCAGTAACTTCCCAACAGCACACATAGGTTGGTCGTCCCTTACTTAAATGACAGTGACGCTTATCACCAAGCATGCCCTTTAATTTACCGTAATTTTTCCAGCCCCCACCTGTGGATGGGCCATTGCTTTCAAGATCTCGCATTAACAAAAGCAAAGCAGACCGAGCTGCTTTAGGAAGCTTTTTAATTTGTTTTCCAACTTTAGTTGGTATTTTTATTTCCCAGTTCATTAAGACTATTTTATATCATAAAATGATATATGTCAATTTTAGACAACAAGATGCGTTTTTTTTGCTTTCTGCTCAAGGGTAAGCTTAAGGCGTCTTTTCATCACTCATCAAAAAATCGTTTTTGATAGCGATGGCAGTGAGGTGCTTTGTGATGTTTTTCATAATAATTTTGATGGCTTTCTTCGGCTTTCCAAAATATTTGGACCGGCATTATTTTTGTGCTGATACTCAGCCCTGATTTGATTAATTTTTTAATTAAATATTCAGCCGTCTGTTTTTCTTCATCATCGCTATAAAATATCACGGAAGCATATTGATTGCCTTTGTCGGGGCCTTGGCCGTCATGTTGCGTGGGATCATGAATTTCGAAAAAAAGCTTGCCTAATGTTTCATACGTGACTTGATTTGAATGATATAAAACTTCGACGGCTTCCACATGGCCTGTATCGTTTTGGCATACTTGGTTATAGGTGGGATGTTCAACATGCCCACCCATATAGCCCGATACAACGGTTAATACACCGTTTTGTTGTTGCATGAGGTGCTCAATTCCCCAAAAACATCCGCCAGCAAAATACGCTTTTTTCATAAAATTCATGGATATTGAATTGACACAATGCCGAATATTTTTAGGCGTTAAGTGCTCGCCTTCAAAAACATGACCCAAATGGCCATCACACTGAGAACACACGATTTCAGGCCTGCCATCAGCATCGATTTTTCGTCTAATCGCTCCGGGTATTTCATCATCAAAACTTGGCCAGCCACACGATGAAGGAAACTTGTGAGCCGCAAGATAGAGTTGGGCATCACACTGTTTACAGACATAAACACCGTCCTGAACATGGGTTGTATATTTTCCTGAAAAAGGTTTTTCCGTGCCTTTATCTATGATGACGTGTTCTTCTTCGAGTGTTAGTGCATTAAATTTTTTTTTCATTGCGGACTCACTTTTTTATTGTTTATCATAGGGTTGAACTTGAATATTAACACCAAGTGCTTCGCCTAATACTTGTGCTTCTGTTATACGCCCCCAGGATTTATCTTTTGACATGTAAGCAATGTAATCATCGGCCGTTTGAGACTCACGAATGGCTTTGATTGGGTCTCTTGGGTCGGGAGCATAAAAATGATGAAAGTTTTGTGAAACCTCACCTGTTTTATTACGTAACCTATGAGCGACAACGGCACGCAGCTTGCCGGAAAGCTCGGCTTGTATTAAGTATAGGCTATGATTGGATGTAAGCCATTAAGATCAAATAAAACCCGTCTCCGCTGTCGTTCTTCATTCGATTCAACATCAAAAAGCAAAAAGTAAAAAAATGGTCTACTTTTAAGTCATAGGCAACATATTTTACAACCATGCTGAATTTGTATGCGTGGAACGGAGGTGTTCTGTGGCTGATAAAAGCTTGTTTGAGAGATTGAAAGATTTGCTTTCTTCTTCGAGACCCAAAGACGATGAGAAAGGCGTTGAAATGACAGGGTCCAATGAATCTTCCGAAGATAAGAGTGAATTAAGAGCGGCGCTTCAGACGGCACTGGGCGCTGCACGCGCTGTTTTGAATGAGACGGTTGTGAGCGAAGTGCAGAAAACGATGGTGGATTTTGAAAAGCGTATTGACGATCTATTTAAAGCTTCAATTGAAGCGGCTATTTCGTCGGGCATATCTAAGATTGATGATTTGAAGGAAATTGCTGCAGTTATTGTTGCTGTCGAAAGCAAAGCAGAGGTTGTGGTGAGGCATGTACAATACGTTACAGGTCGTTCTGATATAGCAGTGGTTACGATTGACAGTAAGCTTGAGGAAGCCCTACGAAATAATTCTGCTAATGAGCCTGTTATAAAAGCGCTTCAAGCAGAAATCAAGGCTATTCGTGTTCTTCGTGAGAACGAGCGAGCTAAATCTCAGCAATCATCAGAGGTATCCCAAGATGAAAATTTATCGAGTGCTAGTCAAAATCAGGTCGTTGTAAAATCAGGATCTAACGTGTCTTTTGCGAATCTACCGTTCGACCCAAAAGCTCCTCTTACCCACGAAATAAAGCAATTGATAAACAAAGCATCTAAAAATCAGCCTGGATCACTGATGCCTTTTGTTCTTCCTAAACAAAATGATCCAGTGTTCATTGAGCGCTTACAGAAGCTCATGTCCCAGCTTAATAAATTTTATCCGCAAACGAAACATGTAGATACGCTTCAGCCTCACCCGCAAGTAGAAGAATTAGACGGACTCGGTGATTTGTCCGCTCTGCAACTCGTTGTGTACAAAGAAAAAGAACCTGTGTCGTTAGCAGAGGTACCTGCTTTGTTAAAAGGTGAACTTTCATCCAATGCGTCATCAGAAGAGCAAGAGGCTGTAACAGAAGCCAGCGATACGCTTGTTAAGTTTGTAGAGAGGGCATCCGAGTCCAACGTAGCTCCTGTCGAGTTATTTGAGCAAGCCCTTAATGTGATGGGAAAAATGGCTGTCGTTGCACTTTCAGGTGCAGTTCTAAGCAGAACACCATCGAGAACTGTCAGCACATTGTCAGTTGGGGTTATTGCTGGTGTTATAGCAAAGTTTCTATATGATAATTATTTAACTCAACAAGAACAAAATGCTGTTCCCGAGGAGGTTACAGAGCCCGTTCGGTTACTATTAAAAGACGTAGAGCATGCAGCAATCGAACGTGATGCTGTTAATCATAGGGATAATTTACCTCTTACAAAGGCACGTGGTTCTACAGCAGAAAATCTGGTTATTGAAGATGAACCTGTAGATAACAGTGCAACTGTAAGCCAGTCAGAAACTCCTTCAACGGAGGATTTAAATGTAGCATTAGTGACTCGGCCTGCGTCGGATAATGTTCCTCCAGTTACGGAGATACCCCCACTTAGTTCTAATAATGACTCGAAAGGTAAGGTGATCTCTGAGAAAGCATTTGAGACGATGATGAATGAGGCGATAGAAGCCGGAGCATTAAAGCAGGTAAATCCAGAGAGAGCTCTAAAGACAGAATATCGTAGACTCGCTCTTTTGTATCATCCAGATAAAAATCCTGAGAAAAAAGCTGAGTTTCAAAGTCTAAATAGTGCGTATAAGAATGTGTTATCTACCATCGACGATAAAATGGTTGAATTTCTTAATGCTCAAAGCAATGCATTCGGAGATGAGATAGAGAAAATTATGGGTACGTCTTCTCCTAATACCGATGCGGCGGTTGGGGCCTATAAGAAGCTCAAGTCTGCCATAGCCGAGTATTCTCGACTCGTTGGGCAGGTGAAAAAGGGTTGGCCGGCACAGGCCTCGCAGGACAAAGCTAAAGAAAAGATCGCTCCTCTCGTTCAGGAAGTTAATAAAGCCATCGAGGATTTAAAAATTGCTAGTGAAAATATCCAAATGGCTAGCGAAGATACTCTCACTGAACAATCCGTCGACGAGTCCACGGAGGTGGAGGAAGAATCAGGCCTCAGTGATGACGATAAATTTTATGAAGCAGGCATGAAATACAATACCATGTTGACTGAGGCTATAGAAAAAATCAACGCCAAGATCGATGCCGAAGTTACCGAGGAGGAGGATCGAGATTTCTTTAAAAATCAACTGAATACGCAGAAAGGTAAGCTCGAAAAAGAGATCTTGGCGGGATTAGATTATGCTTTCGAGCTAGACAAGACTGGCACAACTAAGGAAGTCCTGAGCCAACTCGATACATACGTTGAGAAGGGCCTTGTAACCCTCGAAGGCAATGTTGATGCAACGCTTACAGTTTTCGACAACTGTAATCATATGTTCGCTGAGACAAAAGAAAAACTCAGTGCCAATCAGCAGATCTTTACATCTCAGGTCGAGGGGCAGATAGACGTGATCGCAGGATATTTCCTGGAGGGGTTAAGCACTGCTGTCAGCTTCGAATCCGAGACGAGTGATACCCTTGAAAAGTGCACATCTTATGTTAAGGAATCTCTTGAGACCCTCGAAAGCAAGGTTGAGCAAGTGGTTGCAGCCTTCGAAGTCTGTAACACTAAGTTGACGGTCACTACAGAAAAAATCAACGCCAAGAGCGAGGAATATGTCACCACGCAAAAGAAAAAGGATTACTTAAAAAAATACCTGAGTGAGAAGATAAGCGAGATCAAACAAGAAAGCGTGGATGTGTTAAGTGACCTCTTAAGTGACGAATACAGCGAAGAAAGAGTCCTTGAACGTATTACAAGCCTCCAAGCAGCGATTGATAAAGCGCTTGCAGCCCTTAGCACAGCATCCGAAAGCCTCGCTGAAGCTCTGGCATTGGGTATACCTTCTGGTACAGTTGAGCTGAGAAAAGAGGCGTTGTTAAATGCTAAGGGTGGTCCATTTTCAAAGCAACCACCGACTTCTTCCTCAGCTCCAGGTCAAAAGAAAGCCGGCGGTGATGCTCCCAAACGGGGTATACATGAGGGTATAGTTAAAGAACGTCAGCAGGCGTTGAAAGATGCTGGCGTTGGTCCATTTTCAAATCCATCATCGACTTCTTCCTCAGCTTCCGGTCAAAAGAAAGCCGACAATGATGCGCAGGGATTGGGTATACCTTCTGGTACAGTTAAGCTGGGAAAAGAGGCGTTGTTAAATGCTAAGGGTGGTCGATTTTCAACGCAATCACCGACTTCTTCACCAGCTTCAGGTCAAAAGAAAGCCGACGATGATGCGCAAGGATTGGGTATACCTTCTGGTACAGTTGAGCTGGGAAAAGAGGCATTGTTAAATGCTAAGGGTGGTCCATTTTCAACGCAACCACCGACTTCTTCCTCAGCTCCAGGTCAAAAGAAAGCCGGCGATGATGCGCAGGGATTGGGTATACCTTCTGGTACAGTTGAGCTGGGAAAAGAGGCATTGTTAAATGCTAAGGGTGGTCCATTTTCAACGCAACCACCGACTTCTTCCTCAGCTCCAGGTCAAAAGAAAGCCGGCGGTGATGCGCAAGGATTGGGTATACCTGAGGATACAGTTAAGCGGGAAAAAGAAGCTGCAAGCAAAGGGGCCTGGATAATGCGTGGGTATTTACCCCAAAATACAATTACAAGGCTCGAAAGTGAACTTGCTCGCATCGCTGATGAAGTTGAAGCGCTTAAAACGGATGACTCGTCACGCGGTGCAGTTCAAGCAATTCAAGATCTCCAAGCCTCTCTTGCTCGCACGGGTGAAGAGGTTGATGAACTCGAAAAGAGCGTTCAGCACAAGGGCTCCAAAGTCAAACCTGTTGAAAGAGTCGAATCCGACAAGGCCATAGCTCGACTCATAGCACAAAGAAAGGAGCTCGAGCAGGCCCTCAAAGCTATTCAGGCTGGACTTGTCAGAGCTGCGGCACTTAAGGCAGACCAACAGTCTACGGCCACGGATGAGAAACCGGTCTTATCTTCAGAGAAAGAGCTTCAGGGTGATAAGCCTTCAGGCATGGTTGTAAACACTGCTGCGAAGGAGCGTTTTGAAGCTTTTGATGAGCTTGAGTCTGAGCTCCC
>CAXBBS010000007.1:0-98638 GCA_963974485.1 uncultured Legionella sp. | reverse complement strand
GGATGATTTCAGAGAAGCCATCATTAGGCAAGTAATTTAAGATGCGTTTGCCCTGGCCGAGTCCCATGTAAAAAGCATGGGTTCCGGTTTTTATGCGATGATTGGCTGATTTAAGCTCAATGGTTTCGGCGCCGTATTTGAGTGCGTAGGCTTCGGCCTCGGCCACGAGTTTTTTGCCTAAACCTTGGCCGCGATGATCTTGATGAATAATTAAGGCATCAATATGACAGCAGCAGCCAGGGAGCCTGAGTTGCTCGTAGCATCCAAACGCAATCGCCGCAATAAGTTGTTGATTTTTTTCAATGACTAGCAAATGATGACGGTCTTTTTGAAATGCTTCAATTCGTTCATGCATGGTGGTTGAATCCATCTCATAATTGAGTTGTGCGAGTAGCTGACAAAGTTGTAATGTATCGTTGATATTTGCATCACGTACAATCATGATGTGAACTCCAAAAAAGTAGGATAAATTTCAGTATAGATTATTTTTATTGATATTGGGGCGTAAGCGTGAAAACAGAAAAAGTAGTGAAAGAAAATATAAAGCCAAGCAAAATAATACTTGAGGATTTAAAGCGCGTGTTATTACACGGTGGCAATACGACGCAAGAAGCGATTGTTTTAGCGTTGGAGGAGCAAGGGCATAACGTTAATCAGTCAAAAATTTCAAGATTGCTTCGAAAAATCAATGCGATTAAAACAAAAAACGACCAAGGTGCGATGGTTTACTGTTTGCCTCATGATGCTGAGGCGCCACCTATCCATAGTAGCTTAAGTGATTTAGTGATTGATATTGTCGCGAACGAAAGCATGATTATTATCAAAACAAGCCCGGGAGCAGCGTCGCTTCTTGCACGTGTACTTGATCAAAAAAAATGTCAAATTTTAGGTACAATAGCAGGAGATGACACGATTTTTGTTGCACCTGAGTCTATCCAAAGTATCGAGCAAAGTTTAAGTTTAGTGCGGGAGCAGCTAGGTTATGTTTAACATCTGGCATCGCATGGCCTTGATTACTTGTGGTTTATTTTGTTCCAGCATAGCCCATGCAACTATTCTCACCTTATCTCCGGGCCTTGCTTTTGATAACAATGCACAAACACAGATGTTGTTGCTAGAAACCTCTCCGCAAAATTTCAGCAATCAATATGTCGCCAATCATGATTGGAAGCATAGTTTCGCCGCTCAATTATTTATTGGGAAAGCCTATGATATTAAACCAAAATTAAAGCTCAACCTGGGTGCAACGCTTGGTTTTGTCAATGATATGAAAAATAATGGGATTGTTCAGCAATTTGGATTAGCTGATTTTGATAATTTAACGTATCAATATACCGTCGATAGTTTATCGGCGATGGGTACAGTAAAAGTATTGTATGCGTTCACACAAAATCTACAGCCCTACATGGATGCAAGCCTTGGTTTTTCAAACAACCAAGCATCGGCCTATGACGAAACGCCACGCATCTTGGGCGCAGTTCCGATGCCTCCCTTTGGCGACCACAGCACCAACCGTTTTGCTTACAGTGCCGGTGCGGGATTGATGTATGCGTCGAGTACACCGTTTTCAGTGGGTTTAGGTTATCAATTTTCAGATTTGGGCCGAACAAGCTTAGGGGTATCAGCTGCACAGCAAACCGCACAAACCCTAAGTATGAATCATCTTTATGTACATCAAGTATTACTTAATTTTAATTGGAATATATAATTGGATGATATAACAGGATGAATATCAAAAGAAAAAGCTTATTGCTGTTACTTATGGGTTGTACGTCCTCTGTATTTTCGGCACAACCTATTTTTGTTTTGGAACCCAATGTCAAAGCATCTCAAATTATTTATGGAGGGCATGCTGGTATTGCTTATTATAAACTTACCAATCATACACCGTTGGCGTTGTATGATATTGGCGTGCATAATTTACCTGCGGGTGTAAGCCAAGATCCTGTCGGTGCAGGGTTGCAAGATGGTCTTATCACATGCCGCGCAACGTTTGATTTAGCGCCATCTGCGAGTTGTTTATTAAAGCTTAATATTCTTGCCGATGATATCAATAGTCCTATTCGGTCAGGACCTAAAGTGTGCCAATATGCAACAGCCGCACATCCTATTTATTGTTCAACACCGGGGGATGTTATGGATATTTTAAAAGTCGCCAAGCAGAATGTCATCCCGAGCACGGCTCCTGTGCTTACGATTGCACCCAGTTCACTTGCTTTGGTTACAGGCGATTTACAAACGATAACGGTTACGAACACCTCACGTTCGGTTACGGTTAATAATATTATTGCCGATTTTTCAGATACGGGTTTAGTTAATAAAATTGTGACCGTTAGCCCAAATCCTGGTGGTGGCAATGCTTGCACATCGGTGGCTCCGGGGGGCAGTTGTGTGTTATCACTTGTGAGTTATAGTCAGGAACCACGGATACCATCAACCACGTTTCGAATTCAAGGGGCGAATAGTCAAGCAGCGACTGCTTCGGCCTCCGTTGCGTATGCTGCGCCCAATTCAGTGTATCAAACGTTATTAAATAGCCCATTAGTGAATGCGGATGTGTGGGATAACATACCTAAAATTATGTCAGCTAATTATGGATTTGAAGGCATTCAATCGGTACCTAATGGCGAATATTTTGTGATTAATGCTGGTGGTGCTTGGAATATTATTTCAACGCCAGGAGCTGCTTATGCCGCTTATACGCCAGCAACAGATTCTGCAGGCATTGCGACTGCTTACGGTTATACGGTTTATTATGATGATGCGATGCCGATTTGTTTTAGCCAGCCCATTTTAACGAGGACGATTAATCCAACTGTTTTTCAATTAACGTTAAATACAGGGGATAAAGTCATTCCTCATGTCGCCTCGTTAACTCCTAACTTTTTTTATAACGAAAGCAGTTGTGTGGTTATTTTGGGCCCTTTTGGAAATCGTATTCCGCCAGGTGAATCCGGATCTGTTTATCCTACGACCGTGAGAATTGTTGAGGGCGCATCCAACGGCATACCTATTAACCTGACTTTGGTTGGGCCAGGTAATGTACTCACGAGCATGACGGGGGCGAGTCTTGCCAGTGGCAATCCTTATCTACCCGATGGGGGCCCGAGTTTATTGGCAGCTAAATTAAGCATCATGTCTGCAGCAGGGCAAACAACGCAACCCGATTTTTCAGGCAATGTACCTAATGATGGCATTGCATATTATGGAGCTTCGGATGCACAGTACCGTTTGCGCATGTATACATCAGCTGGCTTTGCGCTCGGTAATTTCAAACCTTCAGTTGATCGCCCGATGAGCTTAATGCCCAGTGATTATAGCAATTTTTTTCGTATCCAAGTGAGGGCCGATAGCAATCCAATTTATCTTGAGAACACGGGAGTTGCGTACACAATTCCTGGAGCTGGAATAATAGAGGTGGTTGGCTTGGCGAGTCTCGCGCGAGCCGGAACGCCAGAAAATGATGCGTATGTAGCGGATAATAATAATTATATAGATGTTGTTTTAAAAGGCGATGAAGCGGCTATGCGGCAAATTACCTATTTGGATATTCCTGCTGGCGGAACGAATCCAGCGACAGGCACGCCTTATTTAAAATTATATAATCCAGGTGGTCCAGGTAATAACCCAACGCCCGGTGTGTTTTATACGCAGCCAGGCCCGGCAGTTCATATGGCTGTGACGCAGGCGATTGATGATCCAAATACGGTAACGTACCCGTAATTTATCTGTGATTATAAATAGGATAGAATTGCGTAAATTATGTAACAGGAAGACTACCTTATGCCATACCCTACATGTGCTCGTGATTCAAGTTATGACGCGCTGCTTGCCCTGGCAGGTGTTGCGCTTGCAACCTACGCTATGGCACGTTTTTTTGAGTCACAGGATAGGCTTGGCTATGATAGCCGTTCTGCTCGTATAATCTCTGGTTTTATACAGCTGACGATGCATCTATGGCATACAAAAGGGCCTGATGTAGAAATCACCAGCGAGCGCGGTTGTCTCATTGCATTAGGTCCACATCGAGCTAGCTTAGATGCGTTTGCATTTGCCTCAAAAATTAAACTGAACGGCGTGACACCACCTCAGTTTTTTGCCACCGATGTTTTTAATGCGATACCGGGGGTCTCTTCTTTGATGAAGATGTTTAAAGTCATCACGATTCAAGCAACGTCGGTGAAAGATGAGCATGGTCGCTCTGCTAATGCTGTCGCTTTAGATGATGCAAGCAAGGTGCTACAAAATCACGGATGCGTCGCAATTTTCCCTCAGGGTAATTTTGCGAGAATAGGTCAAAAGCCACCGAGAATCTATAACGGTACAGCAAACCTTGCCGTAGCCAATGAGCTGCCTATTCATGTGATTAGACTCGATGGTTTTTGGAGTTTGAATAATCCACTGATCCCAGTATTTATGCGTAATAACACGTTTTATCGCGCATTTTTTGCTTTATTTCACCTGAACAGTGTGCGTGTGAACTTATGTGATGTGATTGATGTGCATTTGCAAGCTGAGCATGAAAACTCAAGTGACGAAGAAAAAATAGAGGCGATTAATGCGCGTCTTTACGCGTGCTACCGACAAACTGAAGAATTAACACCTGAGAAGATGAATAAATTAAAATCAACGTTTTCAGATCCAGATAATATTCACCTGAGTATTTGGCGAAATAAAGTGAGACAGGATGCATTAAAAAAAGAGCTTGTTAAAGTAGAAAATGAAAGCTCAGAACTCGAAGAGCGTGCTGGAGCTATGATGACCGTATGATCTGTATACTTGGTTTATGATACCCAGTTTTCCAATTTTAGCTGTTTGATTCGAGCAAATTCTTTTTCGTTATTGGTAACAAGCGTTGTGCCAAGCTCTAAAGCATGAGCGGCTATCCATAAATCATTATTACCGATGATATTTCCTTTTTTTTCTAAGCCGGCTCTGATTTCAGCATAATATTCAGAAACTTTTAAGGATATAGGTAGAGGGGGGATGTAATCACAAATTTGATGAATAATATTTTTTGCTTTGCGTGAGTTATTACTTTTTTGTGCGCCGTAGAGTAATTCACCATAGGTAATTGCAGACATGCCAACCATACCTACAGCAAGTTGTTCGAATTTATCTAGCACCGATTTGGGCTTTTGTTTCATAATATAAATGCATATATTTGTATCAAGAAGGTAACTCAAAGCCATGGTTAAAACTCCCGTTCTTGTGGGGGGGTGTCGATTCGTTCGTTTTCAAAAAAATCTTCTGGCATGTGTGTCATGAGCTCAAATGCTTGCTTAAGACTATTTGGTTTTTCTCTCAAAATAAGCTCATCATCTCGTTTAATGATTTCAACACGCTCACTGTTTATATGAAACTTCTTAGGAATTCTCACGGCTTGAGAATTTCCTGATTGAAAAACTTTTGCATATGTCATAAGAATGCCTCGAATCCAAATGTATATACATTAAGTATATACTATTTTGCGTTTTTTTCAAGGTTTGAGGTATGCTTGTCTTCAAGTGGTAAGCGCGTACAATATTTGAAATAGTTTATTTTCTTTTTGTGATGTATTAAATGAAAGTTAAAACACGGTTTGTGTGTAGCGAATGCGCAGCAATATTTTCGCAGTGGGCTGGGCAGTGTACGCAATGCGGTGCATGGAACGCCGTGACTGAAGAAGGGAGTTCGCGACCCGGTAGTACAAGCAAAACAGGTCGTCGTGTCGGGAATTATGCCAACGAACGCTCAAAAGTCACGTTGATTGAGGATGTGACGGTTGAGAAAACCGTGCGCATGGATGTTGGTTTGTCTGAACTAAATCGTGTGTTGGGTGGCGGTTTGGTGGATGGTTCGGTCGTTTTAGTCGGGGGTGATCCGGGCATTGGTAAATCAACGCTATTACTGCAAGCGATGGCGCATTTATCACTGAATAACGCTGTGTTATATGTTACGGGCGAGGAATCGCTGCAACAAGTTGCGATGCGTGCGAAGCGCCTGCAACTTCCACAAAAAAATATACGTCTCGTGGCTGAAACTCAGGTTGAAACGATTCTGGAGCATGCCGGTGTTGAGCGTCCACGTGTGATTGTGATTGACTCGGTGCAAACAATTTTTACCGAGTCGTTGAGCTCAGCGCCCGGTGGCGTAAGTCAGGTGCGTGAATCAGCTGCGCTTTTAGTGCGCTTTGCTAAAATGACGCAAACAGCGATATTTTTAGTGGGGCATGTAACCAAAGACGGTTCACTTGCCGGCCCTCGTGTGCTTGAGCACATGGTCGACAGTGTTTTGTATTTTGAAGGTCAGTCAGACAGTCGTTTTCGCGTGATTCGTGCGATCAAGAATCGTTTTGGCGCGGCCAACGAGCTGGGCGTTTTTGCCATGACGGACAGGGGGCTAAAAGAAGTCGCCAATCCATCGGCTATTTTTTTATCACGCACACTTGAGCCGACATCTGGAAACGTTGTGATGGTGACCTGGGAAGGTTCACGTCCGATGCTTGTGGATATTCAAGCGCTGGTGAACGAATCACATGGTTCACAATCACGGCGTGTAATCGCTGGCCTTGAGAACAATCGGATGGCGATATTACTGGCCGTTTTAGACAGGCATGGTGGCGTGGTTACGTATGATCAAGATGTTTTTATCAACGTTGTGGGTGGTATCAAAGTTGCGGATACAGGTAGCGATTTAGCTTTGATTGCGGCGGTTGTTTCGAGTTTAAGAGATCGCGTGTTTGACCGTGATACCGTGATTTTTGGTGAAGTGGGGCTTGCCGGCGAAATTCGGCCCGTCCAAAGCGGGCAAGAGCGCCTAAAAGAAGCCGTTAAACATGGTTTTAAGCGAGCGATTGTTCCGTATGGCAATGCGCCTAAGCAGGCTATGGGTATTGAGATTCAAGCAGTGAAAAATATTCAAGATGTGCTGCTTCTTATTTAAAATTGAGTATTTTATGCTCGCCTGAAAAACATCATTGATTAAAAGTAATTTGTAAGTCTTGCGATTCATGAGAATGCTCGCTGTCTGATGTCTCAGAATCACTAAAAAATTGATGTCTTCTTTCAGATTGCGTATTGCCCATGAGTGAAGGTGGGATAGGACGCCTTACTACAGGAATAAAACTTCTTACCCTAAAATCAAAAGGGACATAAAGGCGTGACATGGAACTTAATTCCAGTGATGGGTTAATATCAAACAAATCTTGAACTTGATCGATTGCTAGAGACTCTGTTCTTAATACACCACCAGGGAACAATACAGCCCTTCGTTCGGAAGGAGTTTCATAGATTAACTCGAGTAATTGGATGGTGGTGAGATAACGCGTATGGTCATCCTGAGAAGCAATGCGAAAAGCAAAGTCTTGCTGACGGTGATCAACGCCATGTATTCGATATTGATTCGTGTCGTTAATATCAGGAGCAATATAAAGTGCCGTTCTCTCTATATCAAATAATGAAATGTTTTGTGTCATTGCATCAATATAACTTAAATCAGGTGTCTCGGGGTTAAATTCACCTGAAGAAATAAGACGCATGCACTCAGATATGCGTAAGGGCATCTCTCTTACCTGTGATGGATCAACACCAAGTAATTCTTGTACTTGCTCTAATGATAAGGGCTCTCTTGTTAACGCATGATTGGGAAATAATATGTCCCTGTTATTCACATGCTCGTCAGATATTAAAAGCTCTAATTGCTCTCTAGGAACACACCATAATGCATCAGCTAATAGGTTACGAAGAGGTACTTGGCTGGAATCAGAGCCATGCACTTCATATGCAGCTAGATCATGACGATAAATTACATAAAGCGTTGTTGTTTGCACATCTATGGGTAGGTAATTTTCACGACTGTAGTAAGTTAACATCTGATATCAATCCAAAATGAAATGTTGTTTTTTATGCGGGATAAGCTTTGCATTTTAACAACGAAATTAAGTTATAGCCATTAATGTATTTAATGCGATGTTGTTGATGTATGATCCACCATGTTATTCACATGGTAAAAATGGAAAAGTGTCATGAAAAATATGATAATAATAAGTGTTCTACTCCTCAGTAGTAGCTTAACAGCGTTTGCAATCGTACCAGTAAGAGAAGCATTGGATTTGATTCAGTATAATGAGCTAAAAAAAGAAATGCTATTTTCGACTCAAAGCATTCCCGCTCAAGGTACGGTGGTTGTTCGGTGTGATGTCAAATTACCTCGTTTTTATAGCGAGCATTTTGCATTTTATGTCTCACCTAAAAACGGTGATTTTGGGCAAATCAAAGAGCAGTATTTTACAGAGAAGCGTTTTACGTCGATTCCTATCGGATCAAAAATATACACAACCAATAATCAATATGGCTATGCCTTAAACTCGACAATTTTTTATATTACACGCGTGAAGCAAAGTAACGAGGCGATTGTGATTGATTTAACGCACATGCCAGACGGGACTACCGCAAACTGTACGTTTTAACCGGTAGGTACGGCCCTCGAGATGTGTTATGCTCTAGAGCTAATTTTATGATTATTTTATCTTATTTTATCGGCTAGATATAAAGGAAGCGGGTTTTTGCTATGGTTGATTCTACAACAGAAGTAACACGCGTTAGCATTGAAGACGAAATTAAGCAGTCTTACCTTGATTATGCCATGAGCGTAATTGTCGGGCGAGCGCTCCCTGATGCGCGTGACGGATTAAAGCCTGTTCATCGGCGCGTGTTGTACGCCATGAGCGAACTCAATAACGATTGGAATAAACCTTATAAAAAATCGGCTCGTGTAGTCGGGGATGTGATCGGTAAATACCATCCACATGGTGATACCGCGGTTTATGACACGATTGTTCGTATGGCTCAGCCGTTTTCGATGCGTTGTCCACTGATTGATGGTCAAGGTAACTTTGGTTCGGTCGATGGTGATGCACCTGCTGCGATGCGATACACCGAAGTACGTATGTCAAAGCTTGCACATGCGCTATTGGCCGATCTCGATCAAGAAACCGTTGATTTTGCACCTAACTATGATGAGACTGAATTTGCTCCAGTTGTTTTACCGGCTCGTATACCTAATTTATTGGTGAATGGTTCTTCAGGTATTGCCGTGGGTATGGCGACAAATATTCCGCCCCATAATTTAAGTGAAGTGATTAATGCCTGCGTTGCGTTAATTGACGCGCCCGATCTAAGTATTGATGATTTGCTTGAAATTGTACCGGGACCTGATTTTCCAACGGCGGCAATTATTAATGGGCGCGCTGGAATTGTTGAAGCGTACCGTACGGGACGTGGTCGTATTGTGCTCCGCGCACGTACCGATATCGAAACAAAAGAAGACAGTGGCCGTCAAGCGATTATTATTCATGAATTGCCTTATCAGGTGAATAAAGCGCGTTTGATTGAACGTATGGCTGAACTCGTGCGTGATAAGCGTATCGAAGGTATTTCAGGCTTACGTGATGAGTCGGATAAAGACGGCATGCGTGTTGTGATTGAGCTGAAACGCGGTGAAGTGCCTGAAGTTGTGCTGAATAATTTGTATGCGCAAACGGCGATGCAAAATGTGTTTGGTATTAACATGGTGGCCTTGGTTGATAATCAGCCAAGAATTTTAAATTTAAGAGAAATTCTTGATTGCTTTTTACGGCATCGTCGCGAAGTAGTGACGCGTCGTTCGTTGTATAAACTCAAAAAATCGCGTCAACGTGCACATGTGTTAGAAGGTTTAGCCGTTGCTTTGGCGAATATTGATGAAATGATCACATTGATTAAGGCATCTCCTACACCGGGTGAAGCTAAAATTGGGTTGACCGAGCGCGCTTGGGAACCCGGTTCTGTGAAAGCGATGCTAACACGGGTTGGGGGGGACGCATGTCGTCCTGAGAATTTACCTGAAGGTCTTGGTTTTTCAGAGGCGGGTTATTTTCTTTCGCCGGATCAAGCACAAGCGATTTTAGAATTACGCCTGCATCGTTTGACAGCACTTGAACAAGATAAATTACTTAATGAATTTGATCAGTTATTAGATATTATTCAAGCCTTGCTCGAAATTTTAAACTCGCCTGGGCGTTTAATGGAAGTCATTCGTGAAGAACTGATCGAGATGAAAGAGCAGTTTGGTAGTGAGCGTCGTACGGAGATTATGGCTTCACAATCGGATTTGACGATTGAAGATTTAATTACCGAAGAACAAGTGGTCGTGACGTTGTCACATCAAGGTTATGTGAAATACCAACCACTTTCGATGTATCAAGCACAACGAAGAGGTGGTAAAGGAAAAGCTGCTACGCAAGTGAAAGAAGAAGATTTTGTTGAACGCTTGGTGATTGCAAGCACACACGACACGTTATTATGCTTCTCAAATCACGGTAAATTGTATTGGGTCAAATCCTATCAATTGCCACTTGCAAGTCGTACTTCACGCGGTAAACCGATAGTGAATATTTTACCGTTAGCTGAGGGTGAAGCGATTCATGCAATGTTGCCTGTTCGGGAATATGAGCCTGGTTATTTTGTCTTCATGGCCACGCAGCGCGGTACGGTTAAAAAAGTTCCTCTTGAGGCGTTTAGTCGACCACGTAGTAACGGAATTATTGCGGTTGATTTGTTTGATGGCGATCAACTCATCGGCGTTGATATTACCGACGGTGAAAAACATATCATGTTGTTTTCCGATGCCGGAAAAGTAATTCGGTTTGAAGAGAACTTAATTCGTCCGATGGGGCGTACTGCACGCGGTGTGCGTGGTATTCGGTTAGCAGAAGAACAGCGCGTGATATCGCTGGTGGTGGCCGAAGAAGAAGGTAGTATTTTAACCGCAACAGAATTTGGGTACGGAAAACGTACCGCCGTTGATGAATATCGTGTGACCGGTCGTGGTGGCCAAGGGGTGATTTCTATCCAAGTCAACGAACGTAATGGTCGTGTGGTTCGCGCCTTGCAAGTCAATGATGCCGATGAAGCCATGTTGATTACCGATCGAGGTACCTTGGTGCGTGTACGCATGAGCGAAATTTCTGTGATTGGGCGTAACACACAAGGTGTGCGGCTTATGAATTTGACAGGAGAAGAGCAAGTGGTCGGCATGCAACGTATTCTTGATGTTCAAGATGATGAGCTTGAAGGCGAACTGGATGAGGGTGATGATGGTGATGATGCGGCAGTCGTTGAGCACGTAGCTGAGTCATAAGCCGTATGAGCAGTATGGGCCGTATGAGGCGACAAGGTTATTATTTTGGTGCAGGGCCTGCAGCCCTGCCTGAGCCTATCTTACGAGAGGCGCAATCCGCGCTTTTAGATTGGAATCATACGGGGTTGTCTATACTGGAAGTGGGTCACCGCTCGGAGCCGTTTGTTGCTTTATTAAAACAAGCCGAAAGCAATTTGCGTGAGCTTTTAGACATCCCTCACAATTATCATGTGCTATTTCTAGGTGGCGCGGCTCGTACGCAGTTCTCGATGATACCCCAAAATCTATTATCAGCATCTGCTGATAAGGCCGGCTATATGATTTCAGGCGTGTGGTCGTCTATGGCTTTTGACGAGGCGAAGCGTTTTGGGCCGGCTTATGCGATAGAGCCTGGCGAAGTAAGCCAGCCTAAGACAGCTTATACGTATTATACGCCCAATGAGACGATAGAGGGCGTGCGGTTTTCAGATATTCCAGATACGGGTGCTATTCCTTTGGTGGCCGACATGACCTCGTGTTTACTCAGTGAAGTGATTGATGTGCGTCGCTTTGGCTTAATCTTTGCGGGTGCTCAAAAAAACATTGGTCCAGCGGGCCTTACAATTGTAATTGTTCGCGATGATTTGTTAGATATTCAACCTAAATATACTGTGCCAACGATGTTGGATTACCGCGTACACGCCAAACATCATTCGCTGTATGCAACGCCACCTGTATTTCAATGCTACATGGCGGCTAAGATGTTTGAATGGATTAAATCCCAAGGCGGTGTGTGCGCACTGCAGGATATAAATCATGCAAAAGCAGCTAAATTGTATGCTTATATCGATGCGTCACCTTATTATCAAGCGATAGTGGAGGATGTGCATGCACGTTCACGGATGAACGTGTGTTTTTTATTAGCGAATAAAGCACATGAAGCTGCTTTTTTAGAAGCCGCTGAAGCGTGTGGCTTGCGTGGTCTAAAAGGTCATCGTCTTCAAGGCGGCATGCGTGCAAGCCTATACAATGCCATGCCTATGGAAGGGGTGGATGCTTTGATTAAGTTTATGGATGATTTTTCCAAAGGCATAAATTAATGCAAACCCAGAATTTAGTAAGCCATCCTGTTACTAAGATACAGGGCGAACTCCGTGTGCCTGGTGATAAATCTATTTCGCATCGCGCGCTTATTTTGGGGGCGATTGCTGAAGGTGTCACGTTGATAGAGCATTTTCTAGAAAGCGATGATTGCCATGCGACGCTTCATATTTTACGAGCGATGGGCGTGCGCATCGAGCAATTAACTCATGGGAACATAAAAATTCATGGCGTAGGTCTTTATGGATTAAAAAAGCCTAAAAAAATATTAGACTGCGGGAACTCAGGCACGAGCATGCGCTTGCTCGCTGGGCTTTTAGTGGGTCAAACATTTGATAGTGAGTTAACAGGGGATGCAAGCTTGCGGAAGCGCCCCATGGCACGTATTTGCACGCCACTACAACAGATGGGCGCAGATATTCGCGCATCTGATGGCGGTCGAGCGCCGTTATTCATACGTGGTGGAAAAACACTTCAGGCGATTGATTATATAATGCCGGTCGCGAGTGCTCAGGTTAAATCATGTATTTTGTTAGCTGGGCTTTATGCTGAAGGGGATACGCGTGTAGAAGAGCCTCAAATCACACGCGATCATACCGAGCGCATGTTACGTACATTTTTATCTCAAGATCGCGAGAATATCAAGATTAAAATACCGGGTGACTTGTCGTCGGCCGCGTTTTTTATAGTGGCGGCAAGTTTAATCCCAGGTTCTGAGATTATGCTGCGCGATGTTGGGGTCAATCCAACACGCATCGGTGTGATTCAAATATTACAGGCCATGGGGGCAGATATCACGCTCGAAAATAAGCGTATGTATGGTGAAGAGCCGGTTGCAGATATTCTCGTGCGCTATGCATGTTTAAACGGTATTGATATACCCCAAAATATGGTTTCTCTGAGTATCGATGAGTTTCCGATTTTATTTATTGCGGCAGCCAAGGCTTCTGGCACAACGCGTGTTTTGGGCATTGAAGAGCTGCGCCATAAAGAAAGTGATCGTATTGGAGTGATGGCTGAGGGGCTCAAGCAATTAGGTATTAAGATATTAGAAACAGCTGATAGTATTATAATTGAAGGCGGTGAACTCCAAGGTGGTGTGGTTGATAGCCATGCAGACCATCGTGTTGCGATGGCATTTTTAGTGGCGGGATCCGTGGCGAATGCCGCGGTGACGGTGCTGAACAGCGAGGCCATATCAACGTCGTTTCCTACGTTTATTAATTGCGCTAATAAAATTCAATGTTTTATAGAGGAGGCTCACCATGCGTGAGAAGCAAGATGTTGTTCCTGTAATAACCCTTGATGGCCCAAGTGGTACGGGTAAAGGAACTTTATGCCATCGTTTAGCCGAGGCTTTGGGTTGGCATGTATTGGATAGTGGTGTTTTATACCGTGCGCTGGGTTTACTTACGGAGAAGCGTGGGATAGCGTTAGATGCATTAGATGACGTGGTTGCATTAGCTTATGTGTTACCGGTTGAGTTTGATCAAAATGGTATTCTTTTGGATGGTGTGCGGGTAGGTGATGAGCTTCGGACGGAAGCGTGCGGTGCACGAGCGTCTCAATTGGCGGCTATTCCAGACGTTCGTGCAGCATTACTTGAGCGACAGCGCGCATTCGCACAAAAGCCTGGGCTTGTTACGGATGGTCGAGATATGGGAACAGTGGTTTTTCCCAAGGCAGATTTAAAAATATATTTAGATGCCAGTTCAGAAGTACGCGCCAAACGACGATATTTACAGTTGAAGACGAGTGGGAAAAGTGTTAATCTCGCGCAGGTCGTTGGTGAATTGGCTAAACGTGATGCAAGAGATATGGATCGCGCGCATGCTCCGCTTATGGCTGCAAATGATGCGATAACGGTCGATACGACCTATTGCAGCGTTGAAGATGTGTTTGAACGGCTCCTTTTACTTGCGCAAGAACGAGGTCTAATTTCGTTTTTATGATGCAGTGAAGGGATTTTTTTTTGGCGTTTTTTTGAGTTTAAAAACTTAGAAAAGCATTGACGGGGGAGAGCAGGCTATTTAAGCGCTTTCCGTAACGATATATATTGAGTTTGATAAAATGACTGAGAGTTTTAAGCAATTATTTGAAGAGAGCGTAGCGGGTACGCAGTTTTACCCTGGAGCGATTATTGCAGCAACCGTAATTGGGGTTGATGCTGATTATGTAACAGTGGATGCGTTGTTAAAATCCGAAGGCGTGATCTCAATCGATGAATTTAAAGATAAAGACGGTAAAGTTGAAGTTGCCGTTGGTGACTCAGTCGAAGTTGCACTCGATTCCCTCGAAGATGGCCATGGTGAAACACTGCTTTCTCGCGAAAAAGCAAAACGCCAAGAAGCGTGGAGAAAACTTTCTAAATCATACGATAATAACGAAACGGTTATTGGTTTGATTTCAGGTAAAGTTAAAGGCGGATTTACCGTTGAGATTGGTTCTATTCGTGCCTTCTTACCAGGTTCGCTTGTTGACGTACGACCTGTACGAGATCCTTCTTATTTGGAAGGTAAAGAACTCGAATTTAAAGTGATTAAAATGGATCTGAAGCGCAACAACATCGTTGTGTCTCGCAGAGCTGTGGTTGAAGAAGAAAATAGTGCTGACAGACAAGCATTGCTTGATTCATTGCATGATGGCCAAGTGCTTGATGGTGTTGTTAAAAACTTGACGGATTACGGTGCGTTTGTTGATTTAGGCGGCGTAGATGGCTTGTTACATATTACCGATATCTCATGGAAACGTGTGAAACATCCAAGCGAAGTTTTAAGCGTTGCTCAAGATATTAAAGTTAAAGTATTGAGCTTTGACAGCGAACGTAATCGCGTATCCTTGGGTATGAAGCAATTAGGTAATGATCCATGGGTTGATTTAGTTGATCGTTATCCTGTTGGCACACGCTTAGACGGAAAAGTAACCAATATTACAGATTATGGTTGCTTTGTTGAAATCGAAGAGGGTGTTGAAGGTTTAGTTCACATGTCTGAAATGGACTGGACGAACAAAAATATTCACCCAAGCAAAGTTGTATCGGTTGGTGAAGCTGTTCCTGTTATCGTGCTTGAAATCGACCAAGATCGTCGTCGTATTTCATTAGGCATGAAGCAATGCAAAAACAACCCATGGCAAACATTTGCTGAAGGCCAAGTTAAAGGTCAAAAAATCGGCGGGAAAATTCGCTCAATTACCGATTTTGGTATCTTCATTGGCTTAGACGGTGAAATTGATGGTTTGGTTCATCTCTCTGATATTTCTTGGACAGTTCCTGGTGAAGAGGCTGTTAAAGAATTCAAAAAAGGTCAAGAAATTGAAGCAGTAATTTTAGCGATTGATCCTGAGCGTGAGCGCATTTCACTTGGTTTGAAACAGCTTGAAACCGATGATTTCACAAGTTATGCGGACGAATTCTCCAAAGGAAGTGTTGTTAAAGTTAAAGTAACCGAAGTTGAAGCGAAAGCGGTAACCGTTGAGCTTGCTCCTGACGTGCTTGGAACAATTCGTGCAAGCGATTTGTCTGATGATAAAGTAGAAGATGCTTCTACGGTTGTTAAAGTGGGTGACGAGCTCGAAGCTAAAATTGTCAATGTTGATCGTAAAAAGCGTACAATAACATTGTCTGTTAAAGCGAAAGATGCTGCAGAACAAGCTGAAGCAATTAAGAAATACTCGAAAACACAAGAAGTTGCTCCAACAACGTTGGGTGATTTGTTGAAAGAGAAAATGGCCAATAGCAAAAAGAGCGACTAATTGCTCGTTCTGTTAGAAGCATTTGATCCAATAAAAAAGCGTAGTTTACTACGCTTTTTTATTATAAAAAGGAAGGGAATATGCGCCTTATCATGATGATTTTTTATTTTTTGATCATGCTGTTCGGAGTCGCCTTTGCTGCGCTCAATGCTGGATCTGTTCAACTTAATCTATATTTCAAAATGTATACCATGCCCATATCAATTTTGATGCTTGCAACACTAACACTGGGTGTTATGTTAGGATTTTTTGTTTTCTTGACGCGTTACTGGTCTCTTAAGGCGCAGCATCGTAAACTTAAACACCAACTTGAATTGACGGAACGAGAAATTAAAAATTTACGTGCGATTCCTCTCAAAGATCAGCATTAAAGAGAGCGTTTTATATGATTAATTTTTGGCCTATGTTACTTCCCGCTGCAGCATGCTCTGGCTGGTGGCTTGCACGGCGAAATGATTCCATAAAACATCCTGAGTCAAATAATCAGTTGTCACGTGAATATGTGATGGGTTTGAATTATTTGCTCAATGAGCAACCGGATAAAGCGGTTGATATTTTTATTAAATTGCTTGAAGTCGACAGTGAAACTGTTGAAACGCATTTAGCTTTAGGTAGTTTGTTTCGTCGTCGAGGCGAAGTTGATCGTGCCATTCGTATTCATCAAAACCTGATTGCAAGACCCCAATTAAGTGTTAGCCAGCGTAAAGAAGCGTTAATGGCTTTGGCGCAAGATTACATGAGCGCGGGTGTTTTTGATCGTGCCGAACGTATTTTTATTGAAGTTGTTGAGCTGGGTGGAACCCCTGATGCTAATAGTTTACGAGGTTTATTAGCGATTTATCAGCAAGAAAAATCGTGGGAAAAAGCGCTGGAAACGCTTAAAAAACTTGAGCTATCAACAGGTCATAGCATGAACGCTCAAGCGGCTCATTATTACTGTGAAATGGGTCATCAAGCGATGACGATGGGTGCCCACGATAAAGCGTATACCGTGATAAAGCAGGCTTTGGTTGTTGATAAACAATCCGTTCGTGCCAGTTTAATGCTTGCCGAGTTAGAAATGTTGCACGGTCGTTATAAACCTGCGGTGCGTGCGTTAAAGCGTGTTTCAGCACAAGATCCTGATTTTTTGACGGAAATTATTGAGCCACTTCTAAAAGCTTCTGCTGAACTCAATACAATGGATGAATGCATCAGCTATTTAGAAAGTGTTTTAAGTGATCATCCGCGTGCTTCGATTATTTTTGCGATTGGGGATTATGTACGTGATGAGAAAAGCTTGGATGTGGCCATTGATTTTGTCTCGGTTCAGTTAGGTCGCTATCCATCGATTCGCGGTTTAAACCAACTCATCCAATGGCATTTGGAATCGGCGCACGGCCTGGTTCGCGATAAACTTGATATGCTTTATAGTATTACCAGTAAATTTTTAGAAAATAAACCTGTATATCGCTGTGAGCATTGTGGTTTTTCTGGCACACTTCTGCACTGGCTATGCCCGAGCTGTAAGCAATGGGGGCGAACAAAGCCTATCCATGGTTTGGAAGGAGATTAATACGTATGCAATTAATTATCGCATTGGATGGAATGGATGAAACGACAGCACTTGGGTGGGCCGATGCCTGGGATCCGACCTGGTGTGCACTCAAAGTAGGCAACGAATCGTTTACACGTTTTGGACCGTCGTTTGTACGTGCTTTAATTGCGAAAGATTTCAACGTATTTTTAGATCTGAAATACCATGATATTTCAAATACTGTCGCTTCGGCTTGCAAAGCTGCTGCTGATTTAGGCGTATGGATGCTTAATGTTCATGCGGCCGGTGGCATCAAAATGATGCAAGCAGCACGCGAGGCCGTGGAAGAATATGGTGATACCCGGCCTTTATTAATTGCGGTGACCGTACTGACCAGCTTAGGCTCGGATGATTTAGCGGGGGTAGGTATCAATAAGCCGTTGCTTCAGCAGGTAAAAAATCTAGCGGAATTGGCTAAGCAGGCTAATTTAGATGGTGTGGTGTGTTCAGCACTGGAAGTTCCTGAGCTTAAAGCTGTTTGTGGCCAAAATTTTTTAACGGTGACACCAGGAATTCGACTTGAAGGCGACGCAACCCATGACCAGGTGCGTTGTGTCACGCCGGAGCTTGCAACCGAGCTTGGCAGTGATTATGGCGTGATTGGTCGTTCGATTACCCGCGCGATGAATCCAACTGAGCGGCTTCGACAATTAGTAAATAAAATTTAAAATAACATAGTGGCTATTATTTGCTCTTTATGTTATTGTTGCGCCAATATTACCTCTTTTTGATTTCCATGCCTTCATTTGAGTCAATTCAACGTATGATTGATGTGAGTGCCGATGCGCATTCCGTCTCACAATATGTAGCTTATACGCAAGAAACCGTGGATAGTGGAACCAAAAATAAACTATGGTCATTTAGATCGGTTCTTTGGTTGGCAAACATCACCCTTTTTCCCTTGGTTAATTTATTATCACTAAATGTGTGGTTGGTTTATTGTGCGACTGCTTTGCCTTTGGCTACTCTTTTTTATGTGGCATCCGTACTTCATAAAAATCAGATCATTCAAAATGAGGGGTATGATCTTGCATTAATGTCATCGTTAGATGGCGATCTTACTTCAGCAAAAGATGGTGTCGTGTATTTGTCTACACATCCTAAAGCCTATTTTTTAAAGGGCATGAATCAAGCAATATTTTTTACCGAAGAGGTAGATTTAACAGCTTTAGAAGAAAATCTGCATGATTTTGATTTTAAAAAAATGATTTCAGATATTGTATCCAATGATGGTTATATGAAAGTTAAAGAGCTTCCTTGGGGGCTCCATGATAATGAGTACATCAAAAAAATAGTTCCATTTCTGAGTGACAACCTTGTTTATCCTTTGTTTGCGCTTTACGCTGTTTCGCTTGTGGCTTGTTTTATTTTTGGTTCTCCATGGTATGCGTGTATTTCTTTAGCCATGTATGGCCTTGATCAATTGTATCAACGTGAATATCTGCCTGATTTTTTAGAAATGCCTTACCTCTGTTTGAGCATTTCTATTTTATTACTCGTTATTTTTGGTGTTACAAGTTATATAGGTATTGGTTTTTCGTTGGTGATGGTCGTATTTACTGTCATTGATCATGTTCTATGTAATAAGTTGGGGCAAACGAGTCCAACCGTTCAGTTTCCAAATAATAATGCATCTGAAGAATATGATTTTGCATTAATGTCATCTTTAGAGGGCGAAAATATTAAAATATTAGATAACGTCGTTTATTTATCTGAAAATCGTAAAGCTTATTTTGTAAAAGGAATGCAAAAAGAAGCATGCTTTACTGAAGAAGTCGACTTAACTCATTTAACAGAAAAACTGGCGGATATTAATTTTAAAAAATATATTTTAGCTATCACATTAGAAGCAGGTCATACTCGCCATGATAATCCAAAAGAGTCATTTGAATGTCGTCTCAAGGCCCACGAAGAAAAACGGGGCGATCGAAAACTTCATGTTACGTTTGATCATTTTTATGAAAGTTATCAGCTTGTAGAGGATATATTAAAGGATGTTCCATTTGTTTTTCCAAAACTTGGTTATAAACGATATCTTGAATTATTCTATAACATTGATTTTAAAGATGAAAAAATTCGAGATTTTATTTTGTGTCAAATGTATGCGCACGAAAAATTTAACGGTCAAGATTTAAAAGGATTATTAAAAGAACAATTAATAGAACGTCAAATCACTTATTTAAAGCAAGAAATGGAGGTGTTTGTTGGGCGTCTTGATCAAGCATCACATCGTGACTTTTCACATTTACAAGCCGCAAATATGCACGGGTACGCACGGCTGTTGTTATCCAAGATGGAGGCGTACTCACCTGGAGAGCGGGCCGAATTGTTGCTGGCCATCGCGATGACGACCGGTTCACATTGCTACCGTTCATACCCCCAAAATTTAAGTGATTTTGCTGCTGAAAAAAAGATATTATTTTCACCTGATCTGACCTTGAGGAATCGAGCAATGCTCGTTGCGCAAGATATTCGAGAGGCCGCTTTTAGAACGTATTATTATAATACCGTACGTGTGCTCAATCAGTACTTTTATTTTAAAATTATTTGGAGTGATATAGAAGACTACTTTACGTACGAAGATTTCGTGTACTGGTTCGGTCTTAACTTTTATTTACGTAATGTAAGTTTTACTTTGGGATTTAGAGAGGCGTCAGAAGTATTATGGGATCGAGCTGTAGGATATTTTTGTCGAGGACAAGGGAAGTATGACTTGGCACTCATGTCGTCGTTAGATGGTGATTTTACAGAAGCCCAAAAGAATACTATTTATATATCAAAAGAACCCAATACCTACTTTGTTAAAGGCATGGAAAAAGAAGCAATGTTTACCCAATTCGTAGATTTAACTAATTTAGAAGCAAAACTACATGATGCTAATTTTAATAAAAAGATTTTAACCATGACATCCCAAGCAGGTCATACCCTGCAATGGCTTTTATTTTGCGAGCATTATACGGTTGATTTTTTAGTTGATCAGGCAGTTAATCCAGAAGAAAAGTTGTACCCTATTTTTGCGGACTGGTGTGTTCAAAAAAATCTAAATATATGGGATGAAGATCAGCTGATTAAATATAAATCTGATCCAAATGAACTTCGGGCTTTGGCTGAATTCATGCTGCTTGATTTAAAAATTATTGATGTGAAAAAGCCTACTGTTTCACGGTATGCTTTATTTCAACCGGCATCCTTACCAAGAAATATAGAAGAACAATCTGTTCTTAAATCAATCTCTATGGTATGATCGTTTAACTTTTTATCTTGTCTATTGGTTGTTATGTTCTCTTTGCAATTACTTCAGGTTATCTTGAATGCAAGCTCTCAAGCTTTTTCTATATCGCACGCAGCTGCGTACAATCAAGAAATTGTGGATGGAGGAACAAAAAACCGAATATGGTCCTTTATTAATACTTATGCTCTAGCTAATATCTCATTATTTCCTTTGATGCTTTTATTTCCAGCGATTGATTTTGGACTTGTTTTATTGGGTTCTGGACTTGTTTTAGGCGCTTTTTTTTATACGGCATCGATTGCTCAAAAAAATCAAATGCTGGTTAATTTGGGAGAGTTGAATAAAATACAAACATTGCCTTGGGATCTTCATGAGCATCAATTGCTTATGAAATCTTCATTATTCCTAAGTCTCCATCTTCAAACATTTTTTTTATTGTTCTATGGCCTTTCGCTCGTGGCGTGTGTTTTTTTAGGTAATCCTTTGTATGCTTTCGTTTCTTTCGGAATGTATGCTTTAGATCAACTCAATCAACATGGATATATGCCTAATTTTTTAAAAACACCTTACATGTATTTAGGTGTGGCAATCACGTTGCTTGCTGTTTGTGGTGTGACGAGTGTGTTGGGTGTGGGCCTCTCCTTAGGTCTTCTGTCGTTTACCGCAATCGATTACATCCGCTGTAAAATATGGGGGGTCGATAGTCCAACAGCTCAGTTTCCTATGACGGACTTATCTCAGCAGGTCAAGGTTCCATCGTTTGAAGCAAACGATGCAGAGGCAACACAAGTATTTAATACTTTGCTTAAAACACGTCAACAGCAACGGTATGATGTACAGCTTCAAGTGACGTTTGACCATTTTTATGCAAGCCATCATATTATGAATCGGTTATTAGAAGGGGCGCCTACGGTAAAATATGAGAAATATACAACGTTATTTAATGCGATTAAGTTTACAGATAAAGCATTTGAAAACAATATGCTGAATGAAATGTGTCTGCACGATAAATTTAATGGCCAAGAACTGGCCGGATTATCAAAAGAAGAGTTGGTAAAGCGTCAAATAACTTTTTTGAAGCAAGAAATGCGTTATTTTGTTGAGAGACTTCAGCAGTCATCTTATCGTGATTTTACACATGAGCAAGCAGCCACGATGCATCGCTATGCACGTTTGTTATTATTAAAAATTGAAGCGTTATCACCGGATAAGCAAGCGTTATATTTATTGCATATTGCAATGACAACGGGCTCACATTGTAATCGCATGTATTTAGAAAGCTTAAGTGCGCTTGCGTCAAAAGAAAATTTATTGGTGACTGCATCCTTAAATTTACATGATACAGCCATGTTGAGAGCGCAAGAAACGCGAGAAGTTGCTTTTCGAACCTATTATCATGAGGCTGCACCTAGATTGAGAGACAATAGTCCGTATTTTCGAATCGTGTGGGCCGATACGGGGGATTATCATACCTACGAAGATTTTGTGGGTATATTAGGCGCTAATTTTTATTTAATGAATGCGAGTTTTACAACAGGATTCCGAAATGTTTCTGGCATTCTTGTTGATCGTTTTTTAACATTACTTGCACCTCGAGGGGGACAAATGTTATTTTGCGAGCATTATACCGTTGATTATTTAGTTGGGCAGGCGGTCAATCCAGAGAAAAAATTATATAAAATTCTGGAGCGTTGGTGTGATGAGCGTCATATAGTTTTATGCCCGCTGAATGAATATTCTATGCCGGCTGAGCGCGCACCAGGGGAACTTCGGGCCTTGGCCGAGTTGATGCTGCTTGATTTAAACATTATCGATGTGAAAAAGCCAGTTGTCTCACGACATGCTTGGTTTCAGCCAGCGCCGTTGTCTACAGATAATGTGGTATCATCATCTAATAACTCTGAGCCATCTTTAGATATGAATCATGCTAACGCATAAACAAACCTATTATTTGCAAACCATGGGCATTGAGCCCTGGGTTATGCGTCGTGCTGACTTATCTTCCGAATCATCTGGATTGATAACGGTTGTGTTGGGTCAACCGATGGCTGATGTTCGTCAAAAAAAATTATATGACGCAATGTTTCGAAGTATTGGTGTCTCAGAAGATAGGCTTGATGTGGTTCATAATTTAGATGCTGGTAATTTGAAAAAACATGTTCAAAAAACACAACCTCGCGTTATAATTGCTCTTGGAAGCAAGCTTGGGCCTATCGTTATGGATGCGGGTGATAAAACGCTCGTTATTGCCATGCATCATCCCTCTGAATTACTTCAAAATCCACATTATAAAAAAGAGGCTTATCATGCGCTTGGGCGAGTTGCTTCGTGTCTAATGCAGGATTCAAACAACCATACGCCGGCCTAACCTGGGTCGAAATTCTCGTCACGTTAGCGATAGTCAGCGTTTTATTATCCGCAGGTGTTTCGCACTGGCGTGGATTGCAAACACAATACGCGGAACGTCGTTTATTGAACGATGTGGCGCGTGTACTGGCGTATGCTCGAAACCAAGCGTTTTTGCATGCCGAAACGTTGGTGTTACTTCCACGTGTTCCAGCAGACGGTTGGTCGTCAGGCATGGTGCTTGAGTTCAAACATCCAGCCCAAGATGACCGCGCACAACGACTGCATACATGGCGTTGGCATTATCCGAATGTACATTTAAGCTGGCATGGCTTTTTGGGTGAAGATACCTTAGTCGTGGATCATAGCCCAGCCCAACTCGCCATGAACGGTTATTTTCTGGTAGAAAATTCAGGATCAAAGCAGGTACGATGGGTGGTCAGTCGCTTTGGTCGTATCCGGGCTGAGCAGTCTTGATGCACTAGAATCAGCATGCCAAAAGCTATTGTTTTGTAACGAGGATTGGTTGCGAGGAGCTTGTTTTTGTTCTTCTCGGGCGTAGGCATTCATTATAGTGTTTAACCGTCCGTGATTTAAAATACTTCGCTCTTGCGGGCTCATTTTTTTTATAAGTTTCGTTAATGTTTTTGAACTAAGCCCATATTGTTCGTCTTGTTTTTTTAGTTTACCAATCAATGTTCTTACTGTTCTGATTTTTTGTTCCGGTGGTTCATAATTCCAGAAATGGCTAAAACAAGAGCTTACCTCTCCTGCATTTAATTTGGATTGTTTAATTTCAGCATAAAGCGTGAGGTTCTCAATAATTTTTCCTGGATGATTACTCACGGATAACGAAAGCGCGCGCCAGCCGTGAGGATTTAATGTTTGTGTTAAGGCGGGTAAGTCATCAAAATCTTTACTATTATTTAAACGTGTAAGAAACGTGGTCACCGTGCTGCACGTGCTCTCCCTATTATAGGGCAATTTAAACGTAAAAATTTTCTTAATGACCTGATTACGAAGTGTTGTGTTTTTTAACCCCAAGATCAGCTGAATCATTTCGATGAAAAGCGGTCTGTTGTTCATGTTTTGAGCATGCGTTAAGATTGATTTGTTATTACGGTCTTTGTCGCGTAAAAGCTTATTAAACTGATTTTCTGATAATGTTGCTTGTAAGGCTTTGACGAGCTCCATGATTCGCGTGGCTTGAAAGGCGAGGGTGAGATGGTATGCTTTAGGATCTGCTGTTTTTAAGTTTTTAAGTCGCTCCCGCTCTTCTTGGCTCTGGGCACATATAGCAACGGCGAGTAAGGTTTGATGATCACCATTTTTATCATTGAATTCATCATCGATATGATCTTTATTAGAAAAAGATAAAACAAGTGATGTGAGTAATTCATGGTGGTGTTTAGCCAATATAAAGAAAGCATTGTCTTTTGACAGATTAGTTTTTGTGAGTAATTCAAGCGTGTTTTTGGATGGTAAATTTTGTGTTATGTATTGAATGAACATGTCGGCGATACGTGCGTTTTGTGAAAAAGCCAAGTGAAGTGTTGTTGAATGGTCCTGTTCCCTTCGACCTAAAATATTACATCTTGTTTGGATAGGCAATTTATTTAAAAGAGCAAATAACGTGTTGTAAATATTTTGCCATCCAACATTGGTTATTTTTGTGCGTAGTGTTAGGGCATATTGAATGATGTTTTTTTCTTCATTTTTGTTTATGTCGATACTAGGAACGTGCTCTTTATCGCGACGATGTTTTAACACGAGTTTTTTATCTCGGGATATACGACACGTTTTCTTAAGTTTAGGCTCAGCCTTCTTGGACTCAACTTTTCTTGGCAATATATTATGAGATAACATGTGAAAAATACTCGCTATTTCCAAATACTCAAAAAGAGGTGTTATGTCTGAAAGACGTTCAGACTTGTGTTCTATTAATAGCCCGAGCGTTGTAAAATTATTTTGGTCTTTTTGAAGAAGTATCTTGCTTATATCATGGGGATCTAAGCTTTTAATCACTGAACAAAATGTAGATAGTGTTTGCTCGGGATTACTTATTGCTCGCATAAACGCATTATTTTTTTGCTTATTGGTGTCCGTAAGCAATATCGTTCGCTTGGTTATGGGTAGCCTATCGCATATATTTAGCAAGGCATCTGCATAGGACGGGTGAGCTTTGGCAGCGAGCATTAAGCACGTATTACCCTCGCTGTTTTTGAGGCTTAAAAGTGAATAAATATCTTCGTGATTCATTTTTTTTATTTGTTTTAATATTTCTTCAAAAGCGACAAAATTTCCGTTGATGATTGAAATCATTAAGGCGTTGTTATGGTCGTTTTTCGTGGGTTGTTGTAATAAGACAAGGAGGCTTGAGCTATGGATGTTTGAAAGGTACGCAATAAACGGATGTATTAAGTTTTCGTCGCTCTTACAAATGTACCAAAGTACTTTAACTAAACTTGTTTTTTCGAGAGAAAGTGATAGTTCAGTAGAACGAATCGTTTCGTTATCGAACGAATATTCTAATTTTTCTAAAAACGTATTAAGCTGTTCGAGGTATTGTTTTTCACATGTATCTTCGTGGGTATATCTTACTTTGTGTAAGAGCAGCATTTTGCAGTTTGATTGTAATACACTGGGTACATTGATGCTAATAATATTTTCAGTGATGAGCTTTAACAGCAATCGTCGTGCATAGTCATCCCAATGAATTTTCTCTTTTAGAGCATCATGTTTGTCATAAAAAATCGAAGTTTTATGCGAGCGTTCCAAATCAATGAGTGGGCTTAAAAAATGTGTTGAAAGGTGTTTTAATTTTTCTTTTTGAATAAATCGGTTATAGATTATTTTTTCGGCTTTAATCAAATACTGAAGCGTGTCGCCCACACTGTTCGTGTAATACTCTTCAATACCATGTCGTATGGAGTCTTTTTGAGTCATAACTTGTCCAACAAAGTAGTCCTGTAGACCGCTGTTGCGCGAAGTTTTATGATTTAAACGAGGTGGGGAGCCGAGATCGCCTAAATCACTTTTGACGGAATCACCTTTATTGATTAACTGTCCAACAAAGAAGTCTTGTTCACTGCTGCTTCCCAAGGCTTCACTACTGAATAGAGCAGGGGAGTAATACCCACCTAAATCACTTTCGATGAGACTTTTTTCATGAATTTTTTGATCATCTTTTATGATTTGTAATACATAGGGTATATTTTTGCCAATATTCGTCTTAAGTAAAATGGCTGTTTTGAAGTAGGTCACGTACTTTTCAAAATCTTTTGCGTGCTGGAAGGCTTGCTGCCTGATAATTTCTCGCCGATACAAGAGCAGGTAATCATCTAAGGTTGTGCCATGGTGGAAAATAAAATCCAGCATAAGCAGGTTGTCGTAACTCTCTTTGTCACCTCCGGTTATGGCGCTAAAAAAGAGGTTAAATAGTATTTCTCTTAACTCATCATCTTGCTCTGCTTCTTCCGACATTTGAACGAGTTTGTCGTATAAAAAGCAAAGTATTTCAATTTTCCAAAACAGTGTTGCCGAAAATTGGTTTGTTAATTTATTTAAACTAGAAGAAAATTTTTTTTTTCTACGGAGGATATATTTAGATTGAAGTGAGCATTAACGTAATCAACCATCTCTCGCAGGGATGCTTTCGAAGGTATGGTGTCAACATCCGTTTTTCGAACAGCATTTTCTGAGCGCATTTCTAATTTCATCAATGACCTCTCTTAAGCAACTTTTCTCCCTGTATTAAAAATTACGTGTTATGGCTTCAACAATCAAGTGTAAATTTTTATATAGAAAAAACTTTCTATTTTAAGATACGGCATCAAAATGATTTTATTTTAATTAATATGGGGGGTAGTTGTATTATATAAACGAGGTTTTTAAGTGTGCTAAATACGAGCCCTAAGAAAACATGTTGATTAAATTGAACACCATGATATGATGGGCGATGCAATAAATTTGTGATGAGATAAGGACTGCGAATGTTTGACTATACTGACACGATAGCCACGTTTGATGATGCGCTGTGGCAGGCGATGGATGCTGAGCGCTGTCGACAAGAAGATCATATTGAATTAATTGCTTCAGAGAATTATGTAACACCTCGGGTGCTCGAAGCTCAAGGGTCCCAACTCACAAATAAGTATGCTGAAGGTTACTCAGGTAAACGTTATTATGGCGGGTGCGAGCATGTCGATCGTGTCGAAAACTTGGCTATTGAACGCGCTAAGAAATTATTTTCTGCTGATTTTGTTAATGTACAACCTCATTCCGGTTCACAAGCCAACGCGGCCGCTATGATGGCATTGCTCAATCCCGGCGATAAAATTTTGGGTATGGCGCTACCGCATGGTGGACATTTAACGCATGGTTCACCCGTAAATTTTTCGGGTAAATTATATGAAGTGGCTTCGTATGGTGTGGACGACCAAACAGGTCTGATTGATTATGAAGCACTTGAAAAGCAAGTGCTCGCATATCGCCCCAAACTTATTATCGCAGGGTTTTCAGCGTATTCACAAGTGGTCGATTGGGCACGTTTTCGTGAGTTAGCGGATAAAGTTGGTGCATATTTCATGGCCGATATGGCGCATGTTGCAGGGTTGGTTGCGGCAGATTTGTACCCGTCTCCCGTGCCGTATGCCGATGTCGTGACGAGTACCACGCATAAAACACTGCGAGGCCCTCGCGGCGGTATTATTTTAGGTAAAGCCAACGAGGCGCTTGAGAAAAAAATTAAATCAGCTGTCTTTCCTGGTACGCAAGGTGGTCCGTTGATGCATGTGATTGCTGCAAAAGCCGTTGCTTTCGAAGAAGCATTGCAACCTTCGTTTAAAAACTATCAAGTTCAAGTATTACGTAATGCTCAAGTGATGGCCCGTGTTTTACAGGAGCGGGGTTATCCAATACTCTCCGGTGGTACGAATAATCACTTAGTGCTTGTTAATCTGATGGATAAATCCATCACGGGTAAAGAAGCGGAAGAGGCCTTGGGCCGTGCTAATTTAACCGTCAATAAAAACTCCGTGCCCAATGATAAACGCTCGCCATTTGTGACAAGCGGACTGCGTTTAGGCACGCCAGCTGTGACGACACGGGGGTTTGGTGAAGCCGAGGTTGAAAAACTGACGCATTGGATGGCTGATATTTTAGATGATGTTCATGATGAAGAAACGATCACGCAAACACGTGAGCGTGTGCTTACATTATGTCGAGAATTTCCTGTTTATGGTTAAATTACAATGTTTAGAATATTAGGTAATATTTAAGATGTATTGTCCATTTTGTCAGGCAGAAGAAACAAAGGTTATTGATTCACGTTTAATTGCGGATGGTGAGCAAGTGCGTCGACGTCGCCAATGTATGGTTTGCCAAGAACGTTTTACAACGTTTGAGACGCCTGAATTAGTGATGCCGTTGGTTGTTAAACGTGATGGTCGACGTGAAGCCTTTTGTGTTAAAAATTTACGCGCAGGGATGTTACGTGCCCTAGAAAAACGCCCGGTGAGTGCTGATGCACTAGAAGACGCGATTGTTGCTATTTTGAAAAAAATTAGGCATCAAGGTGAACGTGAAATTGACTCGCGCCGGGTAGGGGATTGGGTGATGGAGCATTTATATGGGCTCGATCATGTTGCTTACGTCCGTTTTGCATCGGTTTATAAACGATTCAAAGACGTAAGTGATTTTCGTCAAGCCATTGAAAAAATGAGTGATGATTTAGGGGCTTGAAGTGACAGTAGATAAAGATAAACAAAGCATTAAAGGTAAGCGTCGTGCACGAAAGCTTGCTGTACAAGCGCTCTATCAGCGCCTTATTTCCAATGATGAACTTTCTGAAATTGAGGCACAATTTCGGGCAATCCATGTGTCTGATAACGTCGATTTAGATTATTTTTGCCGATTATTTTACGGCGTTTCAAAAGAGCTGACTCAGTTAGACCAAGCGTTTGTGTCTTTTTTAGATCGAGGAATCGAAAGTATTAATCCTATTGAGTTAACCATTTTACGTCTTGGTACGTTTGAATTGTTAGAGGCTTTGGAAGTTCCTTATCGTGTTGTTTTGGATGAAGCTGTCACCCTGGCAAAAACATTCGGCGCAAAAGATGGTCATAAATATGTCAATGGTGTCTTGAATCAAGTTGCAAGACAAGCACGGGCTATTGAGATCGATTCAAAGTTGTCATAATTTGTTTTTAACATTTCCTTAAACGATACAGGAGTTCGTATGGCGCGAGTTTCGTTCACTAAAGTATGGCGAGATCCAACTTACTTTTTGGCTTTGGGTTTTGGGAGTGGACTGGCCCCCTTTGCGCCAGGAACGTTTGGTACACTTGCCGCATTACCGTTATATTTTATTTTAGCTTTGTTGCCGCCTCAACTTTACCTTGTACTAACATTTATAGCGTTTGCTCTGGGTGTTTGGATCTGTGGCAAAGTGTCTCATGATTTGGGTGTGCATGATCACTCGAGTATTGTATGGGATGAAATCGTGGGATTCTTATTAACCATGTTCCTGGTGCCTGTACATCTTATTTGGGTCTTGGTCGGTTTTGTTTTGTTCCGTATTTTTGATATTTGGAAGCCTTATCCTATAAGCTGGGTTGATAAGCAGGTGAGTGGTGGATTCGGGATTATGGTGGATGATATTTTAGCCGCGGTTCCTGCTTGTTTTATTTTACAAATTATCAGTCATTTATTTCCTGTCGGAGCGGCTGGATGAATAATAATCATAAAGAATGGATCAGCATTACGTTAACCGTAAGTGTGCTATTTTTTACGCTTTTTATTATTCATCGTTTTATTCCTTCTTTGGTTTGGGCGGGGATTATTACCATAGCAACCTACCCGATGTATCGACGGTGGCGACGATTATTTGGGAATTATCATAATGTATCCGCATTTTTGTTTACTACCGTGCTCGCACTTTTCTTTGTTATTCCCCTGAGTTGGTTGATCAGTGTCTTAGTCAAAGAGCTGCAGGTTTTTTTAAATTATTTACAAATTCTTAATCGGCATGGTGGTGAAGTGCCTGACTTTATTCAAAACATTCCTTTTTTTGGAAAAGATGTTGTGAGCTATTGGGATAAAAATTTAAGTGAGCCCGGTCATATTAAACATCTTATTACGAACCTTCATGGATCGTTAACACCTGCTAGCCATTATGTGAGACGTATTAGTCTAAATGTCGCTCATCGTGGTTTTCAAATCAGTTTTACCTTGCTGATTCTTTTCTTCTTTTTCCGGGATGGTGAACATATGATAAAAACCATCAATCAAGTCGGTGGTAACTGTCTTGGTGGTCGTTGGTATCATTACGCACATAAGCTGCCTAAAGCGCTTCGCAGCACCGTAAACGGCACGATTTTAGTGGGTGTTGGTGTAGGTATTCTTATGGGGTTTTGTTACGCCTGGGTGGGTGCTCCTGGTCCAACGCTGCTTGGGTTTTTAACCGGTGCATCCGCGATGATTCCGTTCTTAGTGCCCATTGTTTTTGCGGTTGTTGCCGGTATTCTTTGGGCTCACGGTGGTGCGCTTGGGGCGCTTATTGTCATCGTATGGGGCACGCTTGTGATGTTCACTGCCGATCACTTTGTCAAACCGGTACTCATCGGCGGGGCAATCCAGTTGCCGTTTTTAGCGGTTTTATTTGGTATATTAGGTGGTGTCGAAACCTTAGGTTTATTAGGTTTATTTGTCGGGCCTATCATCATGGTACTGTTTATTACCCTGTGGCAGGAGTCTGAAGATGATAAGCCAGCATCGGTATAAGCTTTTTTACTAGGGCTTGGGCTTCTTGTCTATTGCTTCTTCTATAGCCTCTATTTTTTCTATTAAAACTTTGCCATCGGTTTTTACAAAAAATGAGCTGTACGCGAGGTTAACTAACCACATCAGTCCCACCGATTTAAGAAAAGACGTGAACTGTGTGTCTCGACGTGTTTCTAAAAGTGTTTTATTATCAAGTAAGTGCTCATAAAATGATTGCGGCACCTCATCATCATCTTCTTCTTGATTGACTAATATTTTGCGTGCGTTTTCAATCACCTCTATTTTCTGGACGGTTAAATCTGGTGAACATTTTGGTTGTGAATATTTGCTTGCCATCAAGTGTTCGAGATAGAGGTCGCAATAAATAATATAATTGATACTTTTAAGTTTAGGATTGGTTATGTCGCCGTATTCTTTGGCGCTAGAGTCTTCATGCCGTATGTATGTTAGGCGTTCACTTGCTTTCAAGCGTTTTAAAACAGCGGGTAGGAAGGCTAAGTCGTTTGTTTCATTGTCGAGCTGGAGTAAATATTTTAGGCGAGCGTCCAGATCAGTTATCGTATTGAACTTTTTAATTATTTCATTCCTATCACGCATAATATACCCTTTCATAAAACCATTATGTTTCATTGTAGCTTATTATGCGTATAAATAAATCTTTTTTGTGTTTTTAAGCGGGTATTTTTATCTTATTTCACCATATAAGTCATAATCATCGCTGTCGGTTATGAAAGCATTTGCAAATTCTCCGATGATGAGTTTTTTGTCACGTGGAAGATATACCAAGCCATCAATCTCGGGCGCATCGGCCGTACTACGGGCAATCACGCGATCGTCGTCGATAGCATCAATCAGGACTTTTTGAGTCGAGCCAATTTTATTACGTAATTTATCACGACTGATGTCGGCTTGAAGGCGCATGAAGCGATCGTAGCGTTCAGCTTTAATGGCATCTGGAATGGGATCTGCGAGTTCGTTGGCACGTGCACCGGTCACGGGAGAGTACTGAAAGCAGCCTACGCGGTCGAGTTGCGCGTCTTCTAAGAAATCTAACAAGCTTTCGAATTCTTCTTCAGTTTCGCCAGGAAAACCGACAATAAACGTCGAGCGAATGGTGATATCAGGGCAAATAGAACGCCATTTCTCAATGCGTTCGAGCGTGTTCTCTGCATTTGCAGGGCGTCGCATGGCTTTGAGTAAACGAGGGCTTGCGTGCTGTAAAGGAATATCTAAATAAGGTAGTAGGTTGCCGTCACGCATCAGTGGAATTACATCATCTACATGAGGATACGGATAAACGTAATGCAGACGCACCCAAATACCAAGTTCGCTCAAGGCTTCACATAAATCATAAAAACGGGTTTCGCGTAGTTTGTTTTGCCAGGTGACTTGTTTGTAGCGTGTATCAAGGCCATAGGCACTGGTGTCTTGTGCGATCACTAATAATTCTCGTACCCCGGCTTCTTTGAGCCGAAGAGCATCTTGTAAAACATTTTGCATAGGATAGCTTTGCAGTTTTCCGCGCATGCTTGGAATGATACAAAATGTGCATTTATGATTACAGCCTTCAGAAATTTTTAGATAGGCGTAATGACGTGGTGTGAGTTTAATGCCTTGTGGCGGTACGAGTTGCGTGAACGGGTCGATAGGCGGTGGAAGATGTCGATGAACGGCGCGGACTACCTCTTCGTAAGCATGAGGGCCACTGATGTGTAAAACATCAGGGCAAGCTTCACGAATGAGATCCGCTTTGGCTCCAAGACAGCCTGTGACGATCACACGACCATTTTCAGCCATGGCTTCACGAATAGCATCCATCGATTCTTTAACGGCTGAGTCAATAAACCCGCAGGTATTAATCACAACAATACCTGCATTATCATATGTGGAGACTAACTCGTAACCTTGGGCACGCAGCTGTGTAATGATACGTTCAGAGTCGACCAATGCTTTGGGACATCCTAAGCTGACAAAACCTACACGATGGTTCATGAACGCACCTATTTTATGTGAGTATAAAAAAAGTGCGAATTATATCGTCTTATGTCTTGCTTTGTCGAGCTTAAAAACTTTCAGGGAAATATAGATTATAATTTCGGATGTAATCTTTACTTTCTTGATACTGAATCACAGCATTATTAAGTGCACGCCAGAAAGGTAGATCGCCTGGCATCATGGCGATAGAAAAACCAAGGCCGATAGGGAACGGTCGGCCAATTTGTTTGAGTCGGTTATTGGAATGTATTTGCCAATAGTTGACTTGTAACTGGCCCAGTAAAGCGATATCTATCGTATTAGCATTTAAAGCTTCGATAATATCCCCGTCGCGTTCAAATGTAATCACACGAGGTTGATAAAGCTTCATGTTAGTTACCGTCTCTGCAAAAGCACTTCCATTGAGTACGCCTATGCGCTTTTCACTCAATTGTTTGATTTTAAACGGCGAGGTAAACGGGGCTTGATTTGTTGTAATAAACTGAGCTTTACTGACCATGTAGGGCGTAGAAAAACGTACGCGTCTGGCATTTCTAAACGTAATCACGATGCCTCCTATCGCAATATCGGCTTGTTTTTTTTGCAGTGCAGGTATTAAGTCATCGGCGTCCATGGGTAGGTATTCGCAAGGACGGTCGATTACACGGCAAATATAGTCCATGGTGGCGATGTCGAAACCATAATATTGATTAAGGCTGTCTCGCATGACAAAAGGCGGGGCAAACGAGGGAATGGCAACGCGTATAGGTTGATTTTGTGCAAAAATTGATTGGGTGAAACACGCGAGAAAAAGAAATGCGATAACATATTTTTTCATGATGCAGCCAATGTGAAAAATCCTTACTCTATTTATAGCACAAAATTAGCATAAAATAAGTGATGCAATGATTCTAGGCTGCTTGAGATTTTACTCGGTTACAATAGGTGGGAATTTATCCGCATAATTTAAAGGACGTTTACGAATTGCGGTATCTACGTTTAAAGCAAGCGCTTGGAAAGCATGTGTAAGCTCCGTGTTTGCTTGTAATGCGGTGGGTTGTCCGCTATCACTGTTTTCACGAATTTGTGCATGAAGCGGGAGTTGACCCAGTAAGGTTGCGTTATGTTTTTTACTGAGAGTATCAGCGCCACCTGTTCCAAATAAGGCACTGTGATGACCGCAGTTAGAGCAAATATGTTCAGCCATGTTTTCAACCAGGCCTAATACATGAATATTGGTTTGCTCAAACATCAGTAAGGCTTTTTCTGCGTCAGCTGTAGCAACGGTTTGTGGTGTTGTCACGATGATGCCGGCCGTTAGTGGAATTTTTTGAACCAGACTTAGTTGAATATCGCCCGTGCCCGGCGGCAAATCAATCAGTAAGTAATCTAAATTATCCCAGGCGGTGATATCAAGCATCTGAATCAACGATTTAGCCAGCATGGGGCCGCGCCACATCAGTGGAGCCTCACGGTCTGCGGTTAAATAACCCATGGACATGGCTTGTATGCCGTGTGCTTGTACGGGAATGTAACGAGAGTCTGTGTTAATTTCTACAGGCGTGTTTTGACCAAGCATCTGTGGAATGCTGGGACCATAGATATCGGCATCAAGAATCCCAACGCGCGCGCCCGTTTTTGATAACGCTACGGCTAGATTGACCGTAACGGTTGATTTACCCACACCGCCTTTTCCTGAGGCAATGGCAATAATATTTTTTACGCCGCGTAAACCTTTACCTGGCAATTGTGTTTGGTGGGCTTGCAGTGGCGGTGTGTTCATATCAATTACTCAGTGATGGACGGTAAGGCCGTGATCATAGCGCATCTTGAGGTTGATTCCCATGCCCATTCAATCCACCGATTGTGCGTTAAATAATAAACGCCACAGCGGATGGGGATATTCACGTGTTCAGCCATATGGTATGCGTAGGTGTTGAGTTGCTTTTGATGGGCTTTTTGTTGTTCCGTTTCGTCTTGACCTGTTTTAAAATCAATAACCCAGCAGACGCCGTTTTCAAAAAATAAACGATCAATAATACAGGTGGTTACACGATTGTTTTCATGGACTAATAAGGCATATTCGTTCTGTTCATCTTGATGTTTTTTAAGAATCCAGGCGCCCCGCGTGTCATGAAACATGTTTGAAATCAGTGTCTTAAGTTGTTCGTTAAGTGCGTTTAAAGCAGATGTAGATAAGCCCAAAGCATGTAATGCATGCGTCGCAATCGTCCAAGGCACGTCGCTAGGTGTTTCAGGATGGTAGGTACAAATCCATTCTAATAATTGATGTGCAATGGTACCTAGCGCACGTGCAGGTGTGAGCTCGGGGAGTACCGAGTTCAGTTCAAGGGCTTCGGGTATGATCGGTAAAGCTGGCGCCTGATAAAATGTATCAGGAAGATAATAACGTAAAGGGTCATCTGAAGCTTTAGCTTCATGCACATGCTCAGATGGCATCGGCGTGAAGCACTGGGTTTCGAGGCTGGCTCTAAACGTATTTTTTGTGACTGAGCTCGTGTAATCAAACAAATAAAGACGTTCTTTAGCGCGCGTTGTCGCGACGTATAACAAGCGTTGTTGTTCATAGGCCGTTTTTTCTGCGTCTAGTTGCCCGAGGTAGTCGTATAACGGACAGCGTTCGTTGTGCGCAGCTTGCAATGGCGAGATTAAAATTAAATCCTCTGCATTATCTGACGCGTCGCTGGGTAGGGTTAACCAGCGTAACAACGGCTTATCAGGGTTAGGTGCGCGCTTACCTAGCCCGGGTAATATGACCGAATCAAACTCGAGACCTTTGGCCTTATGAATGGTCATGATTTGCAGGCGTGCTGTGCCGAGTTGCTTAGTGTAGAGTTTACTGAGCTCTTGTTTGAACAGCACGCGATCGACAAGTTGACCGTCTTGTTCAAATCGTGCGAGCTTCTCCCATAATTGCTCTAAATCTTGCTCTTCTTCCGACGTTAAAATCGCCTCAAGATGTAGGGCTGTGAGGGTATTCATGAGCCATGTAGCCAGCGGGAGCTGATGACGTGTATCTAGGGCATGTTTTAATACATTCACAACAAACAATATGCGTACTTGTCCTGGGGCGCTTAAGCTTTGTATGCAATCGGTTTGTGATAAGGCGTATAAAACCGGTTGTTTTGTGTCATACGTCGCGATGTGATGTATATCTTTTAATGTTAAGCCGCACCAAGGGCTACGTAGTACCGAGAGCCAAGCAAGGCGATCGGCAGGCATAAGTAAGGCTTGGGTCAATGACCACACATCTTGAACATGAGGCCGCGTGATGGTTAAATCGGTGTCGAGGCCTTGATAGGCCACTTGGTGTGATTCGAGAGCGCGAGTAATGGTCGCTAATTGACGACGTGAACGAACTAAAATTGCGATATTTTCATCAGGATGGTCCGTGAATAACTGCTTGCATAAACGCGCAATGGCTTCGGCTTCGTCATCAGCGCTCGTGTGCTCAAAGGCATGAACCGCGGTTTCTTGATGATCTAAGGCTTGTGTAGGTGTTGCTGGATGGAACGAAACAGCGCCGGATTCTAGATCATCATCAGCAGGAAAAATATGGGTAAATAAATTATTGGACCAATCGACTAACGTTTTGTTCGAGCGAAAATTACAACTTAGCTGCAGTGGCATGAGGTACACAGCACCTATGCCTTCGCGTTGGGCACGTAAAAATAGTCCGACTTCAGCTGCACGAAAACGATAAATCGATTGCATTGGGTCGCCAACAATAAATAGCGTGCGCCCGTCGTCAGGTTCAAAACCACGCACCAAACGCGTGATAAGCTCAAACTGCTGGAGTGATGTATCTTGAAATTCATCAATAAGTAAATGCTGAATACTGTAATCCAGATGCAGAGCTAAATCGGTGGGCGCGTCTTCCTCGCCGAGTGCGTCCAGAGCTTGGTGAGAAATCGCTGAAAAATCAACGGTTTGATGTGCTTGAAAAATTAATTGCATATGGCTTGCTAAAAGAGGGAGCAATTTAAGCAGTGCCTGCAAAGGCTCCCATTGTTCTTCAGGATAACAAGGCGAGGGTAGTGTGCGTACACGCAGTAACGCGTCGAGAAATCCCGGGGTGTCCCCCAGTATTTCCAGCAGGGTTTTACTGGTTTCTTTTAACGCACGATACTGCGCATCAGGGCATACACCGCGTTTTAATCCGACGTGATGGTCACATGATTTTCTAAAGGTATTTTGTGAGGTGAGCAAGAGTGAGGCCAATGCCGCCGTTGTTTGTGCATCGAGTGTTTCGAACGTGATGTCATGAATGAGTGCATAACGTGGTGAGTCCGGGTTGTTTTCGAGGCGTGCAATTTCGGTTGCTAAACTAAAAAGATCCATCGCGCAATCGCGAGGCAGCGCTTGTTTGAATTGGTTCAGTGCATGCTGCTCGATGCTATACAGTGCCTTTTCCAGGTGGGCCTTATGTTGAAAGCGTGCCTGAATTACAGGGCGAATCCATTGGTCGCGTCGTGCTAGTTGCTCAGTGAATAACGTGAGCAAATGCTCGGCACGGTTATCCAGTTGTTCCAGCAGTATTTGAATGGATTCTTGATATTCGGGTGCATGAAGTGCGTAGGTAAGGCAGGCGCGTGCCGCTTCTGAATAGAGGCGGGACGGTGTATCCGTGACATCGGCGTAAGGTACGTGCTTTTCTTGTAAGGGCATGGCTTGCACCAGGCTTTGACAGAGTGAATCAAGGGTGGTGACGCGTAGCCGCCCTGGATTATTGAGTAATTGCCAGTCGAGCATCTTGTCACGTGCTAAAACAATTTCGGCATCGTGGTAGCGTGTTTGTTGATGCGGTGAATCGGGCTTGATACCTGTTTGGGCTTGTCGCAACGCATGCAATATTCGTTCGCGCATTTCGTGTGCGGCTTTCCGCGTAAAGGTGAGTGCGACCACGTGCTCAGGCGCATCAACCGTGCAGAGCAATCTTAAGAAGCGCTGGGTTAGGATCTCCGTTTTTCCAGAACCCGCAGGTGCTTGAACAACGGAGGATAGCCTCGGATCAATCGCTTGTATGCGTGCTTGTTGATCGTCTAACATGCATCTAACATCACTTCTTCTGCCGGCGGCCGCATATTATACGACGATCCCATGCAATGCCCGTAGGCGCCGGTGTTCGCGATTAAAAGCACGTCGCCTTCATGCGTTTCGGGTAACAGGCGATCGTAACCAAGCGTGTCGGCTGATTCACAAATAGGACCTACGATATGTGCGAAGCCTGTTTTTTCATCGCTGAGGCGCGAAAGATTAATAATTTCGTGATAAGCACCGTATAGCATCGGTCGAATCAGTGAGTTCATGCCGGTTTCAATACCAATAAAACGAATTTTTTCTTTGGTTTTACATTGAGTCACACGCGCTAAAATCACGCCACATTCGGCAACAAAAAACCGTCCCGGTTCAAGCCAAAAAGAAAACTTAGGCTCACGTGATTTAATCGCTTGGAGTGAAGCATCTAATGCTGCCATATCTAGCGGATGTTGACCGGGTTTGTCGACAATGCCCAAGCCACCGCCTAAGTTAATAATATGCGCATCAGGAAATTGCTCCGCTTCTTCGATGAGCATCGCTGCGGTCTGTTGCCACAGTTCAGGTGATAAAATGCCGCTACCTGAATGTGCGTGCAGACCCATCACACGAATATTATGCGTTTTCACCAGTGCTGCGGCTTGGCTAATGGATGATTTTGGAATGCCGAATTTAGATTCGTTACCACCGGTGCAAACATATTTATGATGCCCGGCACCGCAACCTGGATCAATGCGTAATAAAACATCGTGTCCCGTGAGCATTTCTGGCCAGTGTTCTAATGGATAGAGGCTATCAATCGTGATATGGCAGCCAAGCGATACGGCATATTCATATTCTGATTTAGGTGCAAAATTAGGCGTGAATAATAGGCGCTTGGGATTAATTTTTGGAAATAATGTAAGCACATACTGAAGCTCTTGAATCGATACGCATTCAAATCCGATGGCTTTAGCTTCTAGGGCTTTTAAAACACCTGGGTTTGGATTGGCTTTAATCGCATAAAATAATTGATCAATCGTTTTTAAACTCAGTAATTTTTCAGCTTGATTTTGAAGTGTCGGGGTGTGATACACATAGGCTGGCGCATGTTTTTTACTGAGTTGTAAGAGCGGTTCTTGTGCGTTTTCCCACCATGGAATCACGCGTGCGGCCGGTGTTCCAAATTGCTCCTGCCAGCTTTTCGAATAATAAAAACTCTGAGGATTATTTTCGATGAGTAATACATGCAGTTGCTGACATAGCTTATCGGCTTGCGATTCATCGACCACAAACGTTAAATTCAAATCGTTTGAAGCAAGCGACATGAGATAAATTTGCTTGTTCTCAAAGACTTCTAAAGCAGGCCCAAGCTGAGGTAAAACCGTTCGGATGTGGTGCCCGACCAAGCTTACCGCACTGCACGGCTCAATGATTTGCGCGCGACCCAGTTGGTTTAAGTCTTTTAGTAACGCCTCGAGTGCTTTTCGCGGGCGATGGACGTGATGATTATCGAGTGATAGTGTGACGTTGAATTCAGACGACGAGAGTAAATCAACCGAAAAACCGTGCTGTTTAAACACATCAAAAATACGCGATAAAAATCCAACCTGTTGCCACATGGTCAGCGCATCGATCGAAATCAGCGTGATGCTGTGTTTGACCTGAATGGACTTAATGGGCGGGGCTGCGGCGTCACTTTCATGTGTAATCAGGGTGCCTGCATGTTCTGGCATACGCGTGTATTTAACACGCATGGGAATGTTGGCACGTTGAACCGGTGGAATGCAGGGGGGGTGCAAAACTTTAGCGCCCATGGAGGCAATCTCTTGCGCTTCGTTGTAATTGAGTTGCTTAAGCAAGCGTGCGTTGGGCAATTGATTGGGGTTGGCGGTATAAATACCTGGAACATCCGTCCAAATTTCACATGCGCGTGCGTCTAAATTTGCAGCAAAGAGCGCTGCTGAGGTGTCGGAACCTCCGCGGCCTAATAACACGGTTTCACCGGCTTTATTCGAGGCAATAAACCCCTGAGTAATAATCACTGACGCCCCTGTGTCCGCGAGTTTCTTGGCAAGACGAGGATTCGATTTTTCTTGGCAAAATGCGCTTAGATAATTTGCGTCATCATGTTCTGATTGATGGGATAGTGAGGTTGATATCAATGCTTCACGGGCATCAAACCAGAAGCAGTTTAAGCCTTGTTGATTTAAAAAAGCGTGTCCGAGACGTGTTATCATCAGCTCGCCTAAACTTAAAATTTGGGCGCGTGTTTTAGCAGGTGCCTCGCCGAGTAATGATATACCCGTAAGCCATTGGTTCAATTGATGCATGTCAGCTTCAATCGGTGTGATATCAACGTCCAGTTCGTGAGCGAGTTGGGTGTAGGCTTGGGTTAAGGCATTGTGCGCGTGATGATGTTTATTGAGCAAGGCGTCGTTGGTCATCTGCTCAAGTTGATTGGATGCTTGGGATAGGGCTGAGCATACAATCACCGGCTGAACCTGTTGTTGTATATGGTTTTCTGCGATGGTTTGAATTTTTTCCCACGTTTCTCGTGAGGAGACGCTTGTTCCACCAAACTTTATTATCAACTGTTGCATCACGCATGCCTTGTAAGAATGTCCTTGAAAATCAAACTCAAGTGTAGCACAAAAAAGTGTTTTATCAGGAGGTTGCATTTGGCAAGGCTTCTTGTATGATAATGAGCCCTATTTTTTATGTAAAAATAATGTAAACGCGTTGCTCAGGAGTCAAATATGAAGCAAGTGCACGGAATAATAAAACACGCAGTATGTCTGATAGCGTTGTCTTTCACGGCCGGCACATGTGCTTATGCCGGCGGTTTTTCACTGTATACGGAAGGCAGTGTTTCTGAGCTCAGTGTGTTTGCGGCGGGATCTGCAGCAGAAGCACCGGATGCATCCATCGGTTGGTATAATCCCGCAGGTTTGGTACTGATTCAAAAAAATCAGGCTTTAGTCAGTGGGGTGGGTGTTGTTCCCCGAACCATGATCAGCGGTATGAGTACGTATAATACAACCGATGTGTTGCCATATGAGCAATCGTTTACTAATTTGAGAGGCGCACGTAAAGCAACTGTACCCGCAATACACATGGCACATCCCCTGGGTGAGCGCGCAACCGTTGGTTTGAGTGTTGTGGTACCTTTTGGTTTAGGAAGTGATTGGGGAAAAACCTCCCCCGTGCGTTATTCAGGAACACTAACAAATCTGGTGACGATGGATTTAGCGCCTCAAATGGGTGTTTATCTTACCGATAATCTATCGGTTGGTTTAGGTCTTGATATTGAGTTTGCTCGTGTGACGTTCAATGCCGTTGCGGGCTCTCCCGCAGCCTTGCAGGCCTTGCAAGCCATGGGGGGCTTGGTTCAGCCAACCACGCTCGATTCAACTAGCGACAATCAAGGTGATTCCATGGGGGTTGGTTTTCATGCCGGTGTACTCGCTTTTTCTAATAATAAACACTCACGTATCGGCTTAAATTATCAATCTGAAGTTCAACATCGTTTTGAAGGCGACAGTACCTTAACCGGGCGTTTGGCTGATCTTGATCTCATGGATCCTCTTGCTGTTTATGAAACACAGGGTTTAATTACGAACGATATTCGCTTGCCTAGAATCATAACCTTGAGTGGCTATCATGAGGTGAATAATCAATGGACCGTGTTGGGTTCAGTGGTATACACCGGTTGGAGTTCGTTTAAAGAAACCGAGCTTCAAAATGTCGCAGGCTATTCAGCTGAATTGGGGGTTCAATCGCCTTTAACCGTTGTTTCACATGATAATTATCGTGATGCCTGGCGTTTTGCGCTCGGTAGCACGTATGCTGTGAATGATCGTTGGGTATTACGGGCAGGTGTTGGAACAGATGAAACACCGACGGTATATGCTGAGCGCAGCGTACGTCTACCTGATACCAATCGTTGGGCTGTTGCCGTAGGCACGCACTATCAGGCCTATCCATCGATAGGGGTTGATTTGGGTTATGTGTATCTTGAAGGCTTTGGTCGCTCACCGCTTCATAAAACCCAAGTGTTTAGTTCCACGTCAAATAATCGCATTGATGCATGGGCTAAAAACTCGGCTCAACTTGGGGGTGTCCAGGTTGCGTGGACACCACAAGATTAAGTATATTTTATTCTTGATACAGCGTTGTTTCAGCAGGGCCATTCACAATCATGGCGTAGCCGTTACTGTGTAATTCAGACGGTGTGATGGCACCTGTGGTTAAATCCATGTATACCATACCGAGTTCGATAGGATGGTCTGTGTTAGCACCTACTTTAATCAGGGCCGGACATTTTCCATTGACCACATGACCGTAACAAGCCATACGAACAGAGGCCCAGAGGACTTTCCCATCGCTATGCGCTTTGGTTGAATGTTGTGATGGAATGGTTCCCGCAACATAGGCGTTGGAATCCAGATCGCTTGTGTTATGTGTGATCAATTGTCTTGGCGGAACGGCAAAAGCCATGGCTGAGGCGAGTCCTAAAGCGGCGGTAATGCATGCACGAGTTGTTCTTTTCATAGGTACTTCTCCTTAAACAGAATCATCGTGATCTTACACATGTTATTATAATAAGCAACTTTTTGGTTTATTTTTGTGATGGACTTCTTAAAAAGAAAGGAATTGGCATTGATATAAAAAAGCCTAAGTGGTATAATTTCAACCATTCTATGTGATTGATTGGAGCCTCTTATGCCTGTTTCACCCTACTCATTTTGGCAGTTTCATGTGAAAGACCAAGGGTTGAATGACTATAAAGAGCAAATTAAGTTCCGTAGTCGTGAAAAAACACGCAGCGAAGACGGTGTACTTAAAGATCTTGCTCGGGAAGATGTATTTATAAATAGTAAGCCGATTCCGTTTATATCAAATCTGTCTGATAAAGAGCAACAAGACATTCTTTATCCAATGTTTGATGATTTACTTAACCCATTGAATGAGCAAACAGAAGTGCATCATGCCATGCTCAATGTATGTAAAACACGATTACATCAAAGTGGACTTTTATGCATATTACCCAGCGTCATGAATGACCAAGCGGAGCTCGCTGGAGGTAATCTTACGATGGGTGATAGAACAACACGTATAACACTTAACAATGAATCACTCTATATTCATCAAACACAGGTGTGCAAAACATTTCGCTTGTTAGCTGATCCAGAAAACCCAATTACTGCTGAAGATGACGCTTATCTTATTCGCTCTGAATTGCTTTTTAAAGTGTCACTGGATGGTAAACATCAAATTCAAGTTGATATTTTGGACGTAGTTATTGATTGCCAGGATAGCCGTATTGCTCACTGTTTTGATCAACGTAGCTTGCTTCAAAAAGTTATTGATTTTTTCAAAGCAATATTTGGTCTGAATGTATTTGATGCAACTCAGCGTATAGAAGAGGATGCTCGGTTGGGTCCGGCGGCTTAGGGCTAAGGCCCTAAGCCCTAGCCGTATACGTATTGACGGTTTGATTATTTTAGCGATCTTCTTAAAATTTTCCCAACATTGCTTTTAGGTAAATCATCAAAAAATTCAACGCGTTTAGGTATTTTATACGCGGTTAAATGCTTGCGGCAATGCGTGATCACATCGGCCTTGGTTAATTCGGGGTCTTTTTTAACAATGCATGCTTTCACGACTTCGCCGGATGCTTCGTTAATACCGACCACACCGACCTCGAGTACGCCCGGCATTAAGCCGATGATTTGCTCGACTTCGTTAGGGTAGACGTTAAAACCCGAGACTAAGATCATGTCTTTTTTACGATCGACCAAATACACAAAGCCTTGCGTATCAATTTTGGCAATATCTCCGGTGCGTAAATAACCGTCAGGCCAAAAAACCACGTTTGAATCGTCGGCACGTTGCCAGTAACCCGGCATGACTTGTGGGCCTTTCACGCATAACTCACCGGATTCGCCTTGTGCCAGTTCGTGACCGTTGTCGTCTCGAATAGATATTTCGGTTGAAGGTAACGGTAAGCCAATGCTACCGTTGTAGTGTTTTAAATCCAGTGGATTCATGGTGACGGCAGGGCTTGTTTCGGTTAGGCCATATGCTTCAATAATATGTGTGTTTGTTTTGGCATGCCATTGTTCAGCAACGCTTTTTTGGAGTGCCATACCACCGGAAAGTACAAATCTTAATTTTGAAAAATCAATATCACCAAATTTTGGATGATTCAGTAGCGCATTAAATAACGTATTCACACCGGTGATAGCTGTAAAGCCGCTGGATTTAATGCTTTGAATAAAGCGTGGAAGGTCACGCGGGTTGGTGATTAAAATATTCGTCGCCCCGGCTTTTAAAAACGTGAGGCAGTTCGCCGTGAGCGAAAAGATATGATAAAGCGGTAATGCCGTCACAATAATATCGTCTTGATTGATGACAAGCGGTGCTACCCAAGCCGATGCTTGTAGAACATTGGAGAGCATGTTGCCGTGCGTTAATACGGCACCTTTAGATATCCCCGTGGTACCGCCGGTATACTGAAGAAACGCAATGTTTTCATGTTTAAGTTGGATCGGATTAAACGGCTTTTTTTTGCCTTGACGCAGGGCCTTGCGAAATGTCATGGCATTCGGAAGATGGTATGCCGGTACTTGTTTGTGAACGTATTTAATAATGGAATTGACCGCAAAACGTTTGACGCATGATAAAGCATCACCCACTTCCGTCACAATGACATGCTTAAGTGTGGGGATGTTGGGGCGTGCTTTTTCAACGGTGTGCGCAAAATTGGCAAGGACAATGATGGCTTCAGCGCGTGCATCGTTCATTTGATGGCTTACTTCACCTTCGGTGTACAGTGGGTTGGTGTTGACCGCGACATAGCCGGCACGCAAAATCGCAAAGAGTGCGATAGGATATTGCAAAACGTTGGGTAACATGATGGCGATGCGTGCGCCTTGCGTCAGGCCTAGGCTTTGCAGATACGCTGAAAAATCGCGGCTTAATACATCAAGCTCGGCATAACTGAGCTTATAGCCGAAGCTGATGTACGCGGTGTGATGTTGGTATTTACGGCAAGCCGTTCCAATGAGGTCGACCAGTGATGTATAGGTCTGGGTATCGATGGTTGCTGGAACGCCATCAGGGTATTGCTTCAGCCACAATTTATCCACGTTGTTGACCTTTTGTTAGGAATTCGTGCGTGCTAGTATAAACAAAAAATAGGCTGATGGATATTGGTGTTATGACAGATAATTTGTTGAAATTAAAGGCATTTACGTTAAAAGGCCGCATATACACGCTCACCGTGCTTCAGGTACTGGATACATCGCCGGCATCAATTGATGAACAACTGAAAGATTTGGTTACTAAAGCACCTAGATTATTTGAATCAGCACCGGTTGTTTTAGATTTATCGATGGTCAAAGAAGCGGATATGGATCTCGTTGCTTTAAACACCTGCATTCGTAAACACGGTTTATTGCCGGTTGCGGTTCAGGGTGGCAGTGAATTATTACATACACGTGCAGCCGAGCAAGGCTTAGCTACGCTACGTGCTTCAGCATCACACGATAAAAAAGTAAAAGAAAACCTTGTTCAAGCTCAACATGATGCCAAACCGGTCGCGACGTCGGCAACCAAGCTTGTCACCACGCCGGTACGTTCGGGGCAGCAGGTGGTGAGTACGGGCGATCTTATTATTACAGCGTCCGTGAGCCCGGGTTCAGAATTGCTCGCAGAAGGTAATATTCATGTGTACGGTACATTACGGGGTCGCGCACTCGCCGGTATTTCGGGTAACGAAAACGCACGTATTTTTTGTCATGCGTTTGATCCGGAGTTAGTGGCGATAGCGGGTGTATACAGGTTGCCTGAAACGATTGAGCCATCAACCAAGCCCAGTCAAATATTTTTGAAGCGTGATCGTATTGAAATTGAGTGTTTATGAACGAGGCTGTTTTTATCTCGGATTTGCATTTGGATCCGAATATTCCTGAAATTTCGAAGCGTTTTGATGATTTTTTAGCATGGGTCACCCCTCGAACGCGCGCCTTGTATATCTTGGGTGATTTTTTTCATGCCTGGGCTGGGGATGATACATCGAATGCTTGGAGTGATGCGGTGGCCGATCAATTAGCCAAACTCAAAGCTCAAGGTGTAGCCGTGTATTTGATGCGAGGTAACCGTGATTTTTTATTAGGTTCTGCGTTTGCCGCACGTGCATCAACGATATTACTCGATGAACCGGCTTGCATTGAGCTTGGCGGGCAGCGCGTGATGTTGACGCATGGCGATCGCTACTGCACCCAAGATAAAGCACATCAGTGGTTTAGGCGTTTAACACGTAATCGCTGGTTTCCTAAACTATTTTTAATGATTCCTAAGCGTGTTCGTACGCGCATCGTGGCCGGTGTGCGTGCACACAGCGAGGATAATCCACGAAAACAGCCTGAGATCATGGATGTGGTGCCAGGAGCGTTAATCAGTCATCTTAATCAACATCAAATCAACACCATGGTGCATGGCCACACACACAGACCTGGCCTGACATCGCATGAATACAAGGGTAAAATATATAAGCAGTATGTTTTGAGTGATTGGGATGCAGCCCCTTCGGCTTTGTGTTATAATAAGTCAACAGGTTTTTATTTTAAACTTTTAAATAAGGAGGCGTTATGCCAAGTCCAAGAAACCCCGCAATAATGGGTATGGCAGAAGAGTATGATAAGTTGAAGAAATTTGCTGATTCAGCGAAAAAAAATAAAGAACATAATGACTTGGTGGATGCAAATGCAGCACAAAAAGCTGCAAGAGATGCAAAGCGTGAAGAAACGCTTGAGACGACCAAGCAGAAACGAAGCAGTAAAAGCGCGAAATATGCCGAAAAATTTAAAGCCGTATATGGTGAATACAAGAAAAGTAGCTTGAAAGCTTATGATAATTTCGTGGCAGCCATGATGGAAATTGCTGGCCTTATGCAGGCTTGGAGTAAGTCCATCAATGCTGATACATATGCTTTGTTAGGAGGTCCCCTGAAGGATTTGATAACTTCAAAGCTACGTGATTTAGCCGTGGGTGTGGTAGCGAGTGCATTTAGAGTTGCCGAGCATCGGGAGCTTGCCGCTGTTTTGACAAAGAAACCGATTGATATGGTTACCGTTACTCCTGATGGCGCTCTTGTTTTCAAGTCGTTTGAACATGATCCGGATGTCCAACAAGATATAGCTGCATCAGGCAAAAAAGTTCCTCCAAATTTCTTCAAAGAAGCGGATGAGGCTAATCGAGCAGCGATGATGTTTTTAGTGAGAAACGATGGGTTTGTTTACGACAATACTCAGGATGTTTTTGTGAAAAATGGACAGAAACTTGAGCAGGCTGATCTCGCGAGGCTTGTAGCGTCGGCTGACTTTGGAGCGTTGATCAATGATACAATGGAGAATCATCCAGGCAATTCATCGCCTAGACCCTAGAGTTCTCTTAGGTATATTTATAGGAAGCATCTGTGTTACGAGTTTTAGGTATTGAATCTTCTTGCGATGAAACAGGGGTTGCTCTGTATTCATCGGAGGAAGGCTTGTTAGCGCAAGCGTTACATTCCCAAGTGGTTATCCATCGTGAGTTTGGTGGGGTTGTCCCCGAACTTGCTTCGCGTAATCATGTCCAACATATTGTGCATTTGGTGGATGAGGTGTTGTCTCAAGCAGCACTTGATAAAACCGATATTGATGCGATTGCGTACACAGCAGGCCCTGGGTTAGTGGGCGCCTTGTTGGTCGGTGCGTCGTTTGCAAAAAGCTTAAGTTTTGCTTTAAATATTCCAGCAATTGCTGTACATCATCTTGAAGCTCATATTTTGGCTGCAAAATTAGATTCGCCAGAATTAGAGTTTCCTTTCACTGCTTTACTCGTATCGGGTGGGCATACGCAATTAATCGAAGCGCGTCGTTTAGGTACGTATGAATTGCTGGGCGAGAGTTTGGATGATGCGGTGGGTGAGGCGTTTGATAAAACGGCGAAGCTCATGGGCATGCCTTATCCTGGCGGGCCACTGCTTGCAGGCCTTGCAGATGCGGCAGATGAACAAACGTGCGCAGAGATGCCGCCGTTTCCAAGACCGATGTTGAATCGCCCGGGGTTTGATTTTAGTTTTAGTGGTTTAAAAACCCATGCTATGATGGCTTGGCGTCGTAGCACGCAAGATGAATCGAGTCGTGTAGCCATTGCTAAAGCATTTCAGGATGCTGTGATTGAGACACTGGTGACTAAATGTATGCGGGCACTTGAGCATACCGGTGGTCAACGTTTGGTTGTTGCTGGGGGTGTGGGTGCTAATCGTGCATTGCGCGCTGCGCTGAACGAGGCGATGGATGCTCGTGGCGGTAAAGTTTACTTTCCAAGACCTGAATATTGCACGGATAACGGTGCTATGATTGCCTACGCGGGCTGTTTGCATCTTTTAGAGGGTTCACCGCCTGATCTTGATTCTTCGGTTCAGGTGCGTGCTCGTTGGCCTTTGATGGATGAGGCCTAAGCTCAGCTATTTTATTTTAGGTTCCCGGCCTTCACGCAGACGCGTAATATTATTACGGTGCTGATATAACACGATAAGCGCGATGATAAGCAACGGAATGAACGCGCTTTTTCCATGGAACTGTAGGAATGGGGCGATGGAGACAGCAACCATGGATGCCAAAGACGCGTAACGACTAAAATAGGCAACCAGCATCCATACGATAACGACGATTAGGCCAAGCATGGGTTGAAAGCCACATAAAACACCCAGCGTTGTAGCCACACCTTTCCCACCTTTAAATTCAAAAAACACAGGGTAAACATGCCCAAGTACGGCAGCAAGGCCGACAAGGCCTTGGATAAAAGGACCAAAATGCATGATGCTCGCGAGCCAAACAGCTAAAAGTCCTTTTAAGAAATCACCGAATAAAACCATCGCCGCGTATTTTTTTCCGGCAATACGAAGTACGTTGGTGGCTCCCGGATTATTTGAGCCTGAAGCACGTGGATCGGCGAGGTTGAACAGTTGGCAAACAATCACCGCTGAGCATAAAGAACCGAGCACATAGCCCACGGTAAGGCAAACGAGAAGTAGAATAAGTGTCAGCATAAATTTCTCAATATATAAAATTAAAATAAAAATAAGCCCGTAGTATGAGCGTCATGTGCTTTTATGGCAAGAACAAGCTTTGTAGATCATTGGTAAAACGTCGACCAAACGGCGTAATACGCCAATGGTCGTGCTCTAAAATTAAAAAATCTTTGGTTTCAGCGTGTTTGAGTAAAGGCATAATGGCTGTTAGAGCAAGGCCTGTGCGCTCGGTAAAAAGAGTGTAGGGTATCGCTTGCTCGAGCCGGGTCGTATTCAGCATAAACTCAAAGATAAGATCAGCTGCTGTCACGATTTTATTGGATGAGATAAATGCTTTATTAGGATTCATGTAATCTTTCGGTTGACGTGGTTTTTGTGTGCGGTGAATGTGAGTTAAATCAGGCGATGATAATTTTCCATGGGCGCCCGCACCTATGCCGTAATAATCACCAAATTTCCAGTAATTAAGATTATGTTGTGAAGCTTTGTTTTGTGAACAAAAGGCAGAAATTTCATATTTTTTATACTGATGCTCGGCTAAATAACCATGACCAGCTTGCTCTAAATCAGCCAAGGCATCATCGTTCGGGAGTATCGGTGGTTTTTTATAAAATACGGTGTTGGGCTCCAGGGTCAGTTGATACCATGAAAGATGTTCGGGCGCGTAGCTGAGTGCGGTTTTAATATCAGCAAGGCCCTCGTCGAGGGATTGATTGGGCAGGCCATGCATGAGATCTAAATTTATATTATCAAATCCGGCCGCCCTGGCTGACGTGATGGCGCGATGCGCTTCTTTATCATCATGCACGCGCCCAAGCGCTTTCAAATGCAGGGGATTAAAGCTTTGTATTCCAATAGATAAGCGGTTGATACCGAGTTTGCGATAACCAGAAAAGCGGGTTTGCTCTACACTACCTGGGTTTGCTTCAAGCGTTATTTCGATGTTAGGTTCAAAGTCTAAGCGTTGATGAAGCCCTTCAAAAAGAACAGCATAGGCTTGTTCAGAAAGTAGGCTTGGCGTGCCACCACCGATAAAAATTGAGTGAATGGGGCGTGCTGGGAAAAGACGTAAATCATGATCCAGATCGTTGAGTAATGTCTGAACGTAGCGTATTTCCGGTAATACATCAGGGCTTTTATGTGAATTAAAATCGCAGTAAGGGCACTTTTGAATGCACCAAGGGATGTGAATATAAAGTGATAATGGAAGCATAAAAAAAGATTGGCCAAATGATTTGATATACGCATGATATCATGCCATCATTTTGGTCACAAAATTGATGTTTAAGATCATCTTTTAAGATCATAATTATGAGGATATAACCCATGAATAAACGTGTCAGAGTTGCGATTACCGGTGCTGCTGGGCAAATAGGCTATGCTTTATTGTTTCGAATCGCTTCAGGACAGTTGTTTGGTGATGACACAGATGTTGAATTACATTTACTTGAATTGCCCCATGCCTTGCCTGCGCTCAAAGGGGTCGCGATGGAGCTTGAAGATTGTGCGTTCCCTCGTTTGAAAAATGTTGTATGTACATCAAGCCTGAAAGAAGTGATGACGGATGTAAACTGGGCATTTTTAGTCGGTTCTGTTCCACGTAAGCAAGGGATGGAACGTGCGGATTTATTACAAGTTAACGGTGAAATTTTTATTGAGCAAGGTCGTGCTATCAATGATTACGCGAATAAAGATGTGCGTGTTTTTGTTGTGGGTAACCCATGCAATACCAATGCGTTGATTGCAAAACATCATGCCAAAGATGTACCCGCTGAGCGCTTTTATGCGATGACGACGCTGGATGAATTACGTGCGCGTAATCAGTTGGCTAAAAAAGCGAATGTGGATATTACGGACGTGTCCCAGATGACCATTTGGGGTAATCACTCGGCTACACAGTTCCCTAATTTTTACCAAGCAAAAATTAACGGACTGCCAGCAGCTTCTGTGATTAACGATGAAGTTTGGCTTAAAGAAACGTTTGTTTCGGTGATTCAACAACGTGGTGCGGCTATTTTGAAAGAGCGTGGTGCATCCTCTGCTGCATCTGCTGCAAATGCGATTATTCGTGGCGTTCAGAACTTAATTACGGATACACCTCAAGGTGAATCGTTTTCCATGGTCTTAAGTTCACAAGGTGAATACGGTGTAGACGAAGGTTTGATGTTCTCGTTTCCATGTCGCCGTGAGTCACATAAGCTTGAACGCGTTGCAGTGCCAGGTGATTTGCACGCACGTTTATATTCTGAAGAAGGGATTCGGGTGGTTCATGATTTAGCTTTTAATACGTATGCGCAAGCACTTTTTGATGCAACACTTGCTGAGTTGCGTGCAGAGCGTGAAGCTGTGAAAGCGTTGGGTTTATTGAAGTAAAGTTTTTTTGAATTTCTGGGGTCAGATCTGGCCCCAGTTTCTGCTGGAAAAGTGTTTAAAAGACGTATATATTAAAATAAGCATTAAGCCATCATGATCGCAAGGAGCGTAGGATGAAAGTTAAGGTAAGAAAAAAATTATTGTTGTTATCAATAATAATTACGTTTTTTATGATGGTTAATCTTACGTTATTAACGGTACTACAGAATCAAAATAAAGCACTTCAAAACGTTATTCTCGATTTTAGGAATGTATCAAGAGATCTCTACGAATTGCATCGCTCGATGCTGAATATGGTGAATGCAGATCAGGCTTTTGCGACCACGGAACAAATACCTTTTTTGCAGCAATTTATTAAATCGTCTGACGAGTTTAAAGCGAATATCTACTCGCTTAAACAAAGTTTAATTTCTTTGCCCTTGGCTTACAAGATGTTAGAAGAGGTCGAAAGTATATTTTTGAGTTGGCTCAATACGTCTTACCCCAATATTAAGCGTTATCAGAATACTACATCACAAGCAGAAGCATCGCGTCTCAGTCAGTCATTGGACGAGAGCATTCGTACGGAGGCTATACAACACATCACAGGGCTTGTGGCGCAGGTGAAAAACCTGTGGTACCAGCATGTGGTTACGGTCGTGAATGACGTTAATGCGAAGGCTCGATTTATACAAATCAGAAGTATAGCAATGGCGATCGGAACGGTTTTGTTCTTAATTTTATTCTCGTTTTGGATTACTCGCGGCCTCGTGAGTCGGCCGCCAGAAATATCCTGAGCTCCTGTGTGACAGGGTTTTAGAGTTTTTTGAACATGACTAAAGCCCACTCACCTTGAATCTGTGTATCTTGATGCATCCAGTCGGGTGCTGTGTAGGCTTGGATGAGCTGCTCGACTTGTGTCGCAAGTACGCCAGAAAGCACTAACACACCATGATTGTTTAATAGCGTTTGAAAGCGAGGCTCGAGTGATAAAAGTGGAGCGAGTAAAATATTCGCGAGCAAGATATCAACAGGTTGCGTAAGCTTTTCGGGTTGCGCAAGCGTTAATTTTTCGTCAGAAATTTGATTTTTTTCAGCGTTACTCTGCGTTGCGATTAAAGCTTGTTCATCCAGATCGACGGCATCCACATGGCGTGCGCCTAGTTTTAAGGCCGCAAGAGCTAAAATACCGGAGCCACATCCATAATCAATCACGGTTTTTGCTTCAAGGTTGGCTTGTGCGAGCCAGGTGAGGCAAAGGGCGGTGGTTGGATGCGTTCCTGTACCAAAGGCAAGGCCTGGGTCTAACATGAGATTAATCGCGTCAGGCTCGGGTGGGGTGTGCCATGATGGACAAATCCATAAGCGCTCTCCAAATGACTGAGGTTGAACGTCTTTAAGGCACGTCCGTACCCAGTCTTGCGCAGGAAGGTCATGTAACGCATGCGTAAGATTTGGATACTCAGGCGAAAGTGCTTCCCAGGCAGATTTTGCATCGATGGCATCGGAAAAAAGCGCTTGAATAATTGAGGTAGGCCAAAGTGGCGTTTCGCCCGGGCCTGGTTCAAGAATAGGATCGTCATGTTGGTCCACGACAGTTACTGATAAAGCGCCTTGTTCTTCAAGGCGCTCACTGATGATGTCAACGTCCTCGGACGAGCAAGGTTTAATATGTAATTCAAACACCGTATGATTCCGATCCTATATTAATTAATGGATTAATTTTTAAGCAACTTCTCAAGGTAATGGATATTTGTTTGACCTTCAATAAACCCTTTGTCGTTGAGGAGGCGTCGTTGTAAGTCAAGATTCGTGTTTATACCATCAATAATAATTTCATCCAAAGCACCACGCATACGAGCAAACGCTTCTTCACGGGTTTTGCCGTAACTGATGAGTTTTCCTATCATGGAGTCATAGTGCGGTGGCACGGTGTAACTGCTATACAGGTGCGAATCAAAACGAATGCCAGGTCCTCCGGGTTGGTGTAAGTGCTCAACTTTTCCGGGGGATGGCATAAATGTGACTGAATCTTCAGCATTAATACGACACTCGACGGCATGACCTTGGATACGAATATCATCTTGCGTATAAGCAAGTGGTAGATCGCTTGCTATTCTAATTTGCTCTTTAATAAGATCAACGCCGGTAATTAATTCTGTGACAGGGTGTTCTACTTGAATACGAGTGTTCATTTCTATGAAATAAAAACCACCGTTTTCATATAAAAACTCAAACGTACCTGCACCACGGTAATTAATTTTTTTACACGCGTTCACCACACAAGCACCCATTTCGTCACGTATTTCGGGTGTAATTCCAGGCGCTGGCGCTTCTTCAATAACTTTTTGATGACGACGTTGCATGGAGCAATCTCGCTCACCTAAATGGATCGCGTCACCTCGGCCATCACCCAATACTTGAAATTCAATATGGCGAGGATTTTCTAAGAATTTTTCCATGTACACGATAGGGTTATTGAACGCGGCTTTAGCTTCGCTTTGTGTGAGCGCAATGGCATTCAGCAGATTAGATTCACTGTGAACCACACGCATGCCTCGTCCACCGCCACCACCCGCGGCTTTGATAATCACGGGGTAGCCAATATCGCGGCCGAGCTGTAAATTACGTGCATCATCGTCGGTCAAAGGACCATCTGAACCTGGAACGCAAGGCACACCCGCTTCTTTCATGGCGCGAATAGCAGATACTTTATCGCCCATCATACGAATCGTTTCTGCACGTGGCCCAATAAAACGAAACCCACTTTGTTCAACAATTTCCGCAAAGTCAGCGTTTTCAGATAAAAATCCATAGCCTGGATGAATGGCGACTGCATCGGTAATTTCAGCTGCAGAAATAATAGCCGGGATATTTAAGTAGCTTTTTTGTGAAGCTGCAGGGCCGATGCATACGGTTTCGTCGGCGAGACGTACGTGAAGCAGGTCTTTGTCGACATCGGAATGCACGGCAACAGTTTGGATGCCGAGTTCTTTACAAGCACGCAAAATGCGTAGCGCAATTTCACCGCGGTTGGCGATTACAATTTTACTTAGCATGGGACGAATCCTTTTTATTCGATGATGAAGAGTACATCGCCATATTCAACGGGCTCGCCATTGGTAAATTGAATGGCTTTGATAACACCGGTACGATCTGCTTCAATTTCGTTAAACATTTTCATGGCTTCGATAATGCATAAGGTATCACCGACAGAAACCGATTGCCCGATGGTAGCAAACGGGGCGCTTTCAGGTGATGATGAGCTGTAAAACGTTCCTACCATAGGGGAGCAAACAGGATGGCCGCTTGGAGCCGACGGTGCTTTGCTCGGCTCAGCTGTGACTACGGGTGCAGCAACATGATGCACGGGTGCAATGACATGCTGAGCGCTTTGAGGGGCGCTTGAATTGAGATGGCGTGTGAGACGAAGTGACTCTTCGCCTTCTTTAATCTCAATTTCAGAAATGCCGGTTTCGTTTAGGAGCTCGATCAGCTTTTTAATTTTACGAATGTCCATGGTTCATAAGTCTCACTGTGTCAATTCATGAATAATGGCATCCAGGGCTAAAAGGTAGCCGTAGGTGCCAAGGCCTGTGATAACGCCGCGTGCAATGTCTGAAAAATACGACGTATGACGAAACGATTCTCGTGATAAAGGATTACTGATATGCACTTCAATAAAGGGAATGTTCACGGCTAACATTGCATCGCGAAGCGCAATGCTTGTATGTGTAAATGCTGCTGGGTTTAAAATAATAAAATCGATGGTGTCATGATGAGCCTGATGTATGGCTTCAATCAGTGCGGATTCAGCCTGATGTTGTTGGCATTCAAGCGCTATATTGTGTGCTTGTGCTTTTGTGATCAGCTGTTTGTTCAGGCCGTCTAATGTTTGTGTGCCATATACGAGAGGTTCGCGTAAACCGAGTAGGTTCAGATTCGGGCCATTAAGAACAAGAATTTTTCGCACAAAAGTACACTTTTCAAGCAAGAAAAATGCATTATGACAGAACATCTGGTGCTTGTCTATATATAAGAAGATAGCAGCATGTTAGAAGTAGATTAGACCCAAGTTATTACTTTTCGAAGAGCTTCATCTTGCCATGACCCATGATAGATATATGTGGCATGACAAGATGGAGGGGAACGCGATTATGCTTGGTACTCACCTAAAGCTGCTTGACTGTTTGCTTCGGCATGTTTGAGTAACGCGGCTTGAGCTGCTGGAATGTGTGCGGCTTGGCCACCCCAGGCGGCAAGGCAAGCTTCTTGCAGTGCTCGTCCGTAAGAGAAGCTCAGCATCCACGGTTGGTCACCAAAATTATTGATGGCATTTAAATGAACGGTTGATTGCTCAGGTGTTTGTCCACCGGAAAGAAAATTAATGGACGGCACCGCTGCAGGCACTTGGTTTCTAAATACGCTCAAGGTATATTCCGCTATTTCTTCAGGCGTACTAAAAGGTGTGACATCTTTGCCGGATGTGATCATGCTTGGTTTTAAAATAATGCACTCAAGGGCTACTTGATGAAGAAATAAGGCATTAAAAACTTCGTGTAAAATCACTTCACTTGCTTCGGCGCATTGATCAATACTGTGGTCGCCGTCCATTAAAATTTCGGGCTCAACAATAGGAACAATACCGACGTTTTGACAGGCCGCAGCATAACGAGCAAGGTTTTCAGCACCGGATTTTATCGCGATAAGACTCGGTGTAAAATCTGAAATGCTGTAGACATTACGCCATTTTGCAAATTTAGCGCCTTGCTTTTTAAACTCAAGTAAACGAGCTTCTAAGCCATCGAGACCGGCGGTTGTTTTTTCTCCTTCGGTGTTCGCAAGATCAACCAGTCCTTGGTCAACTTTGATGCCAGGAAGTATGCCTTTTTTAGCAAAAATTTCAGGAATAGATACACCGTCAGCGTTTTTATGGCTAAAGGTTTCTGCGAATAAAATAACACCACTGACGTATGCTTCAAGATCAGGTGTGGTGGCAAGCAATAAGCGATAATCACGACGGTTATCTTCGGTGTTTTCTACACCGATCGTGTCAAAGCGTTTCCCAATGGTACCGTTACTTTCGTCGGCAGCTAAGAGGCCTTTTCCAGCTTGGGATAAGTGCTCAATCGTGTTTGATAATTCGTCATGATACATGGTGTGTGTCGCTCCTTAACAAAAACAAAATAATATACATGCTAGCGAGAAATATATTTTTCACGCACGATACGCTGCACTGCGAACCCGCGTTCTTTGAGCTCTGAAAATGCATTGTCTACCATACCAGGATTTCCGCATAAGTAAACTAAGTCTTCTTCGGGATTGGGGCGGAGATCTGTGAACGCTGTTTGCACATATCCGGCATGTTCGTATTCGCCTAATTGAGATGCGTCTTCACGGCTTAATTGAGCGCGATAGGTAGCACGAGGTGATGTGTTAGCCCAGGTAATAAATTCATCATGATATAAAATATCGGCGCGTGTTTGTACGCCTTGTAAAATCGCGACATGGAGTTCAGGATCCTGCTCTAAGCGCTTCGTCAATTCAGGCAGCATGGCACGATAAGGGGTAATACCGGTGCTTGTTGCAAGAAAAATATAGCGTTTAGGATTGTCTTCTTTTAAGAGCAAGCGGCCAAATGGCCCGGTTGTTTTGAGCGTATCGCCAGGTTTAAGATTAAAAAGTAATTGTGTACCAGGACCATGCTCGACAAAACCTGCGGCAAGCTCAATCTGGCCGTTGGCGCGGGGCGCATTGGCGATGCTGTAGCTGCGGCGCAATGTTTTCTCATCGCTCTCAATATGAAACGTAATAAAATGCCCTGGTGTGTATTCAAAAGGCGTGGTGGGTTTAAATATAAAATGCTTTACTTGGGAAGAGAGCATATAGGCCTCTTCCAAGGTGATGTCAAAGGTGTTAGCCTGCATAAGAAGTGCTTTTTTTGAAAGGTTTATAAAGGTCTTCAATATGCACTAAAAACCATCAAATTGCAAGTGTTAAATATCTAGCATTATTTATAAATTTATAAAAGGCCTAGGTTTACATCTACATCAGGTGCAGTGAGGTTTAAACGTGAGAATTCATTAGAATGATTGATTTAATTAATATCCTCAAAAATCTTCATGCATCGTTAGGGCCTATACGGACGATGCTCTCCGGGCTTTCGTATGTTTTGGGATTGGCCTTGGTTTTAGCCGCGCTCACTAAATTTAAAGCCATAGCGAATGCCGGGCACCAGTCGCCATCCCAAATAAAACCCTTTGTTCCTGTGACTTATATGGGCATTGGGGTTGGACTTATTTTTTTACCGTCATCGTTTTCTGTGTTGTCAAATACATTTTTTGGCGCTGCAAATGTTCTTGCGTATTCAAATCCAAGTGATACGACCGTGATGTCGATGATGACGTTTTTGATTCAAACTGCAGGCGTGCTGTGGTTTCTTCGAGGGGCTATTTTACTTGTGCATGCTAGCGAGCCTGGTGTTCAGCACGGCTCTAAAGGTCTTACGTTTATTTTGTCAGGGATTCTGGCGATGAATTTTGAATCAACGTTTGAGGTGATGAATGCTATGTTGACGTATCTTTTTTCAGTGATGGCAGCCGTTAAGAATAATATCAAGCATTGGTAGGTGGTTCATCTTCGTCACAAATATTCAAGTTGTTAGCTTTAGCAAAGTCTAAAATAGACTGGTACATATGGGGACTTGATTCTTTAAGCTTAGGATCGAGCAATACGCATTTATAGCCGTCATGATTAATACTGGGTTGTAGCATCGGTGAATAATGAATGCGGCTTTTTTTAAAACTTGCGAGCGCACCGCTCATACGCTCAGCCCAGTCGCTGGGTCGGAACGTTTCACCTTCTGAGGTTACGCCCTCAATAACAATGGTTTTTTTGTTGTTGCTTTTATTATTGTTGTCGTTTGTCGGCTTGGTCATAGCAATCACAGGATGAAGTCAGTGTGTCTAGTATTATAGCACCGTATATTCTATCGTATCATGTGGTCCATAGTCACGTCATCATGTGTTGTGGTAGAATCCACATCGAATGATTAAACGACATCACTAAGGTATCCATCATGAAACGACAATATAGCCGTAATGGCATTTATTTACTACCGAATTTATTTACAACGGCAAGTTTATTTTCTGCATTTTATTCTATTATCGCCTCGTTGAAAGGCCAATATGATATTGCTGTCATGGCCATTTTTGTCGGCATGGTGATGGATGCGTTGGATGGGCGTATTGCGCGCATGACCAATACACAAAGTGATTTTGGTGCGGAGTACGATAGTTTATCGGATATGGTGACGTTTGGTGTGGCGCCGTCGGTTTTGTTGTATAGCTGGGCGTTAGGGAGTTTGGGGAAAGTGGGTTGGCTTGCCGCGTTTATTTATACAGCTGCGGTAGCGCTTAGGCTCGCACGTTTTAATACACAGCTCGAAACTGCAGATAAATGTTATTTTCAAGGCCTTGCATGCCCTGCGGCTGCAGCCGTTGTTGCATCGTATGTGTGGGTTTGCAATACAGGAAGTGGCGCAGGGTTTTTGGCGGGTTGGATTGCCATCGGGTTTTTATTATCTGTCGCGGCACTGATGGTCAGTAATGTGCGGTATTATAGTTTTAAAGAACTTGATCTTAAAGGAAAAATTCCTTTTTTGCATGTGCTCGTGATTGTACTTGTGTTTGCAGCCATTGCGATATCACCCGCCATTATGTTGTTTGTGACTTCTGTAGGGTATGCCCTTTCAGGGCCGCTGCATACGCTGTTAGGCTTAAAAAAAGCACGTGTAAAACGTCGGAGCATAGCGCCAGGAAAGCGCGCTCGTGTGTCTAAATCGCAAGAAAGTAAATAAAGATTACTCAGCTTCACCAAATCGCTCATGGATGAGCGTGGTGAGAGCTTCCATCATGCTTTCTTCGTCTGGTCCATCAATCTGTAGGGTGAGTTCACTGTTTTGACTGGCAGCGAGCATCATGACGCCCATGATGCTTTTCCCATTGACTTTTTGCGTGCCTTTGATGACATCAATCTGGCTTTGGAACCGACCTGCCAGTGAGACAAATTTAGCTGATGCGCGTGCGTGCAGGCCCAATTTATTGATAATTTTAATTTGATTTTCTTTCATGGCGCTCAATCTATCATGCTCGCTTGAGTAAAAGCAAGGGTGGTTTATATATGAACAGTTGGGCGGCAATTGCTAATCAGAAAAAATCCGTTACACTATAAGTATAGGTAAGGGATTTATGCACGTTATTTATTCATTCATAGCTAATCCATAGCTAATCGTTGTAAGGAGTGTTTATCATGGAAATTAATTTTACAGGTCATCATGTCGATCTTACACCAGCATTAAAAGCGTTTACGGAAGAAAAACTGGGCAAGTTAGAGCGGCACTTTGATCGGATCAAAAGTATTCATGTGACGTTTAATGTAGAAAAACTTCGACAAATTGTTGATGCAACGGTGCATATAGCACGCGGTGATGTGCATGCGAGCTCTGAATCAGACAATATGTATACATCGATTGATGATTTGGTGGGTAAGCTTGATAGGCAGTTGATTAAACACAAAGAAAAAATATCTGATCATCGCGCCGATCCTCGCGTGACTCATCATGTCGATCTGCCCGATGAGCTGGATGGTATGGTTGAGTGATTGAGTATATAAAAAATATAAAAAAACCCGCTTCGGCGGGTTTTTTTATATAAGAAACAAATAAAATAATTATTTTACTTTTTTCTCTTTAAATATGACATGTTTGCGAACAACCCAGTCGTATTTTTTAAGTTCCATTTTTTCAGGATGATTACGTGGATTCTTAGTGGTGGTATAAAATACACCTGTACCTGCCGTTGATTCCATTTTTACGTTAATACTGATAGCGGCCATGGTCGCGTTCCTCTTTTATTCTAAATGGGTTTAAACTTTTTCGCCTTTAGCGCGAAGTCGAGCAAGCACGGTTTGGATACCAAGTTTATCGATAATACGAAGACCTTTGGTGCTTATTTTTAATGTAATAAAACGAGCTTCTTCTTCAATCCAAATACGGTGCCTTTGAATGTTAGGAAGAAAACGTCGTTTTGTTTTATTATTGGCATGCGATACGTTATTCCCTGTTGTAGGGCGCTTACCTGTGATTTGGCATATTCGTGACATGTTGCTGCTCCAAACTGTTTTCTAAACGTTATTGTCTAACGTCAAAAATGTTTAAATCTAATATGAGATGCGTTTTATACCAAATAACACGGCACGATGCAATAAATTTATGTTTTGATTTTTGTTTACAACGCATGAGGTATGGTCTTAAATACGGCATTAATAAGTGTTAAATAAGGTTAAAATTATGATTCGTACAATTAAAAGCTTCACGTTACGCGCAGGGCGTCTGAGCCCGCGTCAGGCGCGAGCACTCGATTTATGGCTTCCTGATTATGCTTTGCTTGTGGACGGTCAGATATGGGATTTAGCAGAAGCGTTTGGACGTCAAGCTGAAACGGTCGTTGAGATTGGTTTTGGTATGGGAGCGTCGTTGATTGAGATGGCCAAAGCACGACCGGATATTAATTTTTTAGGAATTGAAGTGCATCGGGCAGGGGTGGGTAGCTTAGTTGCTGATCTGCATGATTTAGGTCTGACAAACGTTCGTGTTGTTGTTCATGACGCGGTGGAGGTGTTTAACATGTGTTTAAGTCCTGCAAGTATTGATGGTGTACAAATATTTTTTCCTGATCCATGGCATAAAGCACGTCATCATAAGCGGCGTTTAATTCAAACTGATTTTGTACGTGTGTTGCTTCAGGCGATTAAGAGCGGTGGTTTTGTTCACTGTGCAACCGATTGGGAAGATTATGCAAATCAAATGCTTGAGGTGTTATCAAATGAATCGATGTTAACGAATAAAGATGTCAATTCTTCGTTTTTCCCACGCCCCGAAAGGCGCCCATTGACTAAGTTTGAGGCTCGGGGACAGCGCTTGGGTCATGGAACTTGGGATTTGATGTTCACACGAATTATTTAGGAATCACTTGCGTCTCGTCATGAACCCCCCTAAAATCCTACTTTATTTTCTTTTGGCAATGTTTGGAGTTGGTTATGGGATGGAATGAGCCTGATAATGGTAAAGATCCGTGGCGTTCAAAAGATCAGCCACCTGATTTAGACGAAGCACTCAAGCAATTGCAAATCAAGCTGAAGAAATTATTTTCAAATGGTAAGTCAAAATCTGGCGGCTCTTCAAATCGTAAAAAAGGCGGTTCAGGAGGCGGTGCTGGCGTAGGGCTTTCTGATGGTGGCCCGTTGCTTTTTATTTTACTTGGGCTTGGTGCGATTGTTCTGTGGGCTTTATCAGGTATTTTTATTATTGATCCAGCAGAAGAGGCGGCTATTCTTCGTTTTGGCCGCTATGTTGGAACGGTTGGAGCAGGACCGCATTGGATTCCACGCATTATTAGCTCAAAAATTGTTGTGAATGTTGATAGAATTTTGGATTACTCCTATTCTGCACAAATGCTTACACGTGATGAAAATCTTGTCTCAGTGGCTTTGGTGGTTCAATACAGAATTGAAGATTTAGAGGATTATTTATTTAGCGTGGCGGATCCGATTGACAGCTTGAAGCAGGCTACCTCAAGTGCCCTGCGTCAAGTCGTGGGTACGACAAGTCTCGACCAAATTATTACAGAAGGTCGTGAGTTGTGGGGAGCGAATGTTCAAGAATCATTAATTAGTATTTTAGCCAGTTATAAAACAGGTATTAAAGTTGTGAACGTTTCTCCACAACCGGCACGTGCGCCAGAAAATGTTCAGGATGCATTCGATGATGCAATTAAAGCGCAAGAAGATGAAAAGCGTTTTAAAGAACAAGCGAGGGCTTATGAAGCGCGTGTGGTGCCGATTGCAGAAGGAAACGCGAAGCGTATTACCGCTGAGGCAAAAGCCGGCTCTGAACAAGCTGTTTTGCGTGCAAAAGGTGATGTCGCTGAGTTTTTAGCGCTTCTTCCTGAGTACCTTCGTGCACCCCATGTGACGTCGCAACGTTTGTATTTAGAAACCATGCAGCGCGTACTCGGTCGTAGTAGCACGATTGTTGTTGATGGAAAGGCTGGGAATTTGCTGTATTTACCACTTGATAAACTTGGTGGTGCGGCACGACCTGCTACGACTGAAGAGGTTGTGGTGATGAGTCAACAAGATGCGTCAAATAACCCCTCTGTTGGTCAGGGAGTGTTGGATGGTCGTACGACGACAAGGCCGACAGGGCGTTTTGGGAGAACAAATTCATGAAAGCTACCAAATTAACAAGCATGGTGATTGCCTTTTTTGTGTTGATATTACTCATGAGCTCGCTGTTTATTGTGACCCAAGGTGAAAAAGGTATTTTGTTACGCCTCGGCCGGTTAGTTCAAGATTCATCGACTGATCAAGCTAAAGTACTTTTGCCGGGATTACATTTTAAGATGCCGTTCACTGAGAATGTACGTATTTTTGATACACGTATCCAAACGTTGGATATTAAATCTTCGCGCATCGTGACGAAAGAAAAGAAAGATGTGCTTGTCGATTATTATGTCAAATGGCGTATTTCGGATTTGGCCGGCTATTTTAAATCAACCGGCGGGAATGCATTTAAAGCCGAAACGTTATTAGAGCAACAGCTGAATACTTCGTTACGGGCTCAATTTGGACGCCGTACGATATCTGATGTGGTTTCTGGTGGACGTGATGATGTGATGGACGTGCTGCGTGAACAGGCCGAAAAACAGGCCAGTCAATTAGGTGTTCATGTGGTTGACGTACGTATCAAAGGTATTGAATTGCCCGCGAACACAAGCAATGCCATTTATCAACGTATGCGTGCGGACATGAAAAAAATTGCTAACCGACATCGCGCCGATGGTCAAGCTGCAGCTGAAGCTATTCAAGCAGCTGCGGATGCGACCGTTACGGTAACGCTCGCTACGGCACGAAGTGAAGGTAATCAAGTACGTGCGTTAGGGCAGGCTAAAGCCGCTGCCATTTATTCAGATGCTTTTGATAAAAATCAGAGCTTTTTTGATTTTTATCGAAGCTTGCAAGCGTATGAAGAAAGTTTTAAGAACAAAGATAGCATGCTGGTTTTGGATCAAAGCAGCGCTTTCTTTGATTATTTCAAACAAGGTTTGGGCGGTGCGCATGGAGCAATGCCTAAGTCAAATGTAGTTAAAAGAACGGGGTAAGTACGCATGTCAGGTAAGCGCGTGGTGGTTTTAGGGACGCATTGGGGTGACGAAGGAAAAGGTAAAGTTGTTGACTGGTTAACGCAACATGCACAAGCAGTTGTGCGTTATCAAGGCGGACACAATGCTGGTCATACGTTAAAAATCAAAGGGGAGCAAACGATTTTGCGTTTGATTCCTTCAGGTATTTTGCATGACGGTGTGAAATGCTATATCGGCAACGGTGTGGTTTTAGCGCCTGATGCGTTGATGTCTGAATTAAAAGAGCTTGAAGATAAAGGCTTGAATGTACGGTCACGATTATTTGTGAGCCCTGCATGTACGCTTATTTTGCCTTCACATGTGGCTTTAGATAAAGCACGTGAGGCACAAAGCGGTCGTGCAGCGATTGGCACCACAGGCCGAGGTATTGGTCCAGCTTATGAAGATAAAGTCGCTCGACGTGCATTACGTGTCAGTGATTTATTGCATCCTGAACGTTTTCTGGCCAAACTTACCAAGCTTATGGAATACCATAACTTTTTGTTGAAAGAATACTATCATCAAGAACCTGTTGCATTAGACGCCGTTTTGGCGGCATCTAAAGTATGGGCTGAGATGTTAATCCCGATGGTGCGAGATGTTGCGGCTGATGTGCAAACGCATGCACGGTCCGGCGATAATATGCTATTTGAGGGTGCTCAAGGCGTGTTCTTAGATATTGATCATGGAACGTATCCCTTTGTTACGTCGTCGAACACATGTGCCGGTGGCGTGAGTACGGGATCGGGTATGGGTCCGCGTCAATTGGATTATATTTTAGGAATAACCAAAGCGTATACCACACGTGTGGGGGGCGGTCCTTTTCCAACGGAGCTGCATGATGATGTCGGTAAGTTTTTAGCATCTCGAGGCAAGGAATTTGGTGCGGTTACAGGGCGACCAAGACGTTGCGGTTGGTTTGACGCGGTGCTTTTAAAACGTTCGATTGAGCTGAACAGCATATCGGGTCTGTGTTTGACGAAGCTTGATGTTCTCGATGGCTTAGACACGATTCGTATTGCGGTCGCTTACAAAGATAAAGCGGGTAATATTCTGGAATATCCGCCACAAGCTGCCGAAGATTACGACGACATGGAACCTGTGTATGAAGACGTACCTGGTTGGTCTGAGTCAACCGAAGATTGCACATCAATCGAAGCCTTGCCTGAAAATGCACGTGCCTATGTACGTCGAATAGAAGCTTTATTGGGTGTGCCGATTGATTTGTTGTCTACAGGACCTGAGCGTGATGCGATGGTTGTGATACGGGATCCGTTTGGGGCTTAGTTTTAAGGAAATAGCCATGCAATTTATTGATTTAAAAGCACAATATTCACTGATTGAAGCACCGGTGATGGACCGTATTAAAGCGGTGTTAAATCACGGTGCCTATATTATGGGACCAGAAGTGTCTGAGCTTGAAGCCGAGCTTGCTGCATTTGTTGATGTACCCCATGCGATCGGTGTATCCAGCGGTACCGATGCTTTGCTGATTGCTCTCATGGCACTGGATGTTGGTCCGGGCGATGAAGTGATCACAACACCGTTTAGCTTTTTTGCCACGGCAGAAGTGATCGCACTTCTCGGCGCAAAACCTGTGTTTGTGGATATAGAGCGTGATACGTACAATATCGATGCAAATCTTATTGAGGCGGCGATTACGAGTAAAACTAAGGCGATTATGCCGGTAAGTTTGTACGGCCAGTGTGCCGATTATGATGCGATTAATGCGATTGCCGCACGTTATAGTTTACCCGTGATTGAAGATGCGGCACAAAGTTTTGGTGCAATGTATAACGGCAAGCGCTCGTGTGGATTAACAACGATTGGTTGCACAAGCTTTTTTCCATCCAAACCTTTAGGTGGATACGGTGATGGCGGGGCGTGCTTTACGCATGACGCTGATTTAGTTGAGCGTATGAAGTCGATTCGTTTGCATGGTCAAGCCGAGCGTTATCAGCATGTAAGGTTGGGTATTAACGGACGGTTGGATACGATTCAAGCGGCTATTTTGTTAGAAAAGCTTACGCTGTTCCCTCATGAAATTAAACTGCGTGAACAGGTTGCCGCACGTTATGCGAAAGGTCTGTCTGATTTTGCTCAAACACCCAGTATTAAATCTAATAATACCAGTGTTTTTGCACAATACACGATTGAAGTAGCCGATCGTGAAGCAGTACAAAAAGCACTCGGCGAGCAAGATGTGCCAACAGCCGTGCATTATCCGGTCCCTCTTCATAAACAGCCTGTGTTTGAAGCTTGGTATACGGAAAAGCAATGCTTCCCACATGCGGAAGATGCGGCGAAGCATGTTTTAAGTTTGCCGATGCATCCGTATTTAACAGAAGCTGATCAAAATAAAGTGATCGGCGCTGTGCTTAACGTACTACAAAAAGAAGCGCTTGCTGTTTAAGCGCTTCAACGGAATGATGTAACATAACAAAATGGAGTGCCAGGTCATGCCACATGATTTGATTGAAAAACTGAATAACAAAGAAGCGATTATTGGCATTATTGGTTTAGGATATGTCGGCTTACCGTTGATGCTTCGCTTTGCTGATGTTGGCTATCGTGTTGTTGGGATTGACGTAGATAAACGTAAGAATGATTTGCTGAATGCCGGACAATCTTACATACAACATATACCGTCGGATCACGTTGCAGCCGTTCAAAGCCGCATTCGTGCGACGCATGATTTCTCTGCTGCGAATGAAGCGGATGCCTTGATTTTATGTGTACCCACGCCACTGAATAAATACCGTGAGCCAGATTTAAGTTATGTTGTTCAAACGGTTGAGGCGCTTGTGCCGCATTTGCGTGCAGGCCAAATTATGTCATTGGAAAGCACGACCTATCCTGGAACCACGGAAGAAGAGCTCAAAACACGTATTGAGGCGACAGGTCTTAACGTCGGTGAAGATTTCTTTCTTGTGTATTCACCGGAGCGTGAAGATCCAGGCAATGTGAATTTTTCAACAGCAAGCATTCCTAAAGTATGCGGTGGTGATACACTGAATTGTCTCGAAGCTGGGCATGCTTTATATCACTCGGTGATTGATAAAGTCGTGAAAGTTTCATCAACACGTGTGGCTGAGATGACGAAGCTTTTAGAAAATATTCATCGTTCGGTCAATATTGGTCTTGTGAACGAGATGAAGTTGCTTGCTGATAAAATGAATATTGATATTCATGAAGTGATTGATGCTGCCGCGACGAAACCATTTGGGTTTGTTCCGTATTATCCAGGGCCTGGTATTGGTGGGCATTGTATTCCGATTGACCCTTTTTATCTCACCTGGAAGGCACGTGAATTTGGTATGCACACGCGATTTATTGAGCTGGCCGGTGAAATCAACAGTAAAATGCCGAATTGGGTGCTTCATAAAATTACGGATGCGTTAAATACACGTGAGCAAGCGATTAAAAACAGCAAAGTTTTGGTCTTAGGTATTGCTTACAAGCGTGATGTGGATGATATGCGTGAGTCACCGTCGATTGAGATATTAGAACTCTTGCGTAATAAAGGCGCTGAGGTTGCGTACTCCGATCCACACGTGCCTGTTTTTCCAGCGATGAGATCGCATCATTTTGATCTACATAGTGTGCCGCTTACATCAGAAACCATCGCACAATACGATTGTGTAGTGCTTGCGACCGCGCACCAAGCGTTTGATTATGACATGATTGCCATGCACGCAAGGCTTATTGTAGACACACGTGGCGCTTTTAGAGCGCATAAAAACGACAACATTGTGAGCGCCTAATGATAAAAAAAGCCCCTTGGACGATTATCGATCGAAAGATTAATGTAGCGTTGGTTGGTTGTGGTCGTATTTCTAAAAATCATCTTCAAGCGATAACCGAGCATCACGATCGTTTGAATTTAACGGCCGTGTGCGATCGTGATGAAGCAGCCGCCCAAGCTGTTGCAAAAGATCACCAGGCCGATGTGTATACCAATCTTGATGTGATGCTTGCAGAAGCGGATATTGATTTAGTGATTTTGTGTACGCCAAGTGGTCTTCATCCAAGGCAAGCGATTCAAGTGGCCGAATCAGGCAGGCATGTGCTGACTGAAAAACCCATGGCAACCCGCTGGCAAGACGGGGTGGATATGGTGCGAGCCTGCGATAAGGCCGAGGTTCGTTTATTTGTTGTGAAACAAAATCGGTTAAATCCACCGATTCAGGCACTCAAGCGCGCGATCACAGAAGGGCGCTTTGGTCGTATTTATATGGCTAACGTCAATGTATTCTGGACGCGTCCGCAAGATTATTACGATCAAGGTGGCTGGCGTGGCTCTTGGGAATGGGATGGCGGTGCCTTCATGAATCAAGCCAGTCACTATGTTGATTTGATTCAATGGTTGCTAGGCCCTGTTGATTCAGTTCAGGCCATGATGAGTACATTAGGACGTAAAATTGAAGCCGAAGACAGCGGTGTGTTAAACATACGTTGGCGTCAAGGCACCATGGGCTCTGTGAACGTAACCATGCTGACGTATCCTAAAAACTATGAAGGCTCGATTACTTTATTGGGTGAAAAAGGCACGGTGCGTATTGGTGGTGTTGCGGTCAACGAAGTGCAACACTGGGAATTTGAAGACGCACGGCCTGAAGACGCTGATATTAAAGCTGAAAATTATGCGACCACATCGGTCTACGGTTTTGGGCATGTGCCGTATTATGCGAACGTCATTGATTGTCTCCAGGGTAAACCTGCGGATATTACAGACGGTCGTTCGGGACTTGCGTGCTTAGAGTTATTAATTGCAGCTTATCGCTCAGCTCGTGACGATAAAACGGTTCATCTGCCTTTAGAATTGTAATTTTCGGATTGTACTATGACAGCAAATATACACGAAACAGCCATTATTGATGCAGGTGCTGTCCTCGGTTCCGGCACACGTGTTTGGCACTGGGTTCATGTGAGCTCGGATGCGAAAATAGGCGCCCAATGCAGCTTGGGTCAAAATGTTTACGTCGGCAATAAAGTAAAAATTGGCAACAACGTTAAAATTCAAAACAATGTCTCGGTGTATGACAACGTAACGCTTGAAGATGATGTGTTTTGTGGTCCGAGTATGGTGTTTACCAATGTCTACAATCCACGTTCGGCGGTGAGCCGAAAGGATGAGTATCGTAACACGTTGGTTAAGCAGGGTGCGACACTTGGGGCCAATTGTACGCTCGTGTGCGGTGTTACGGTGGGTGAATATGCGTTTGTTGCGGCGGGCGCTGTGATTAATCGTGATGTCAAACCCTATGCCCTTATGGCCGGTGTTCCTGCACGACAGATCGGTTGGATGAGTCGTTTTGGTGAGCGTTTAGCGTTACCCCTTCAAGGCGAAGAGCAAACAACGTGTGAACACACGGGTGAGCAATATGCATTGGGCCTGGATGGTTTTGTACGAATAACAGAAAGCGTAGGTGAGTAGTTTTATGCAAGATTCAAAAAATAAATATACCACTGATTTTATTATCATCGGTGCAGGTATTTTAGGTTTATCAATCGCATTAAAATTATTGAATGCCTATCCAAAAGCTAAAATTTCAATTCTTGATAAAGAAGGGGCTGTCGGCGAGCATGCCAGCGGGCGAAACAGCGGCGTGTTACACTCCGGTATCTATTATCCCCCTGATTCGTTGAAAGCTAAACTCTGCGGCGAAGGTGCTAAGGCGATGCTCGCGTATTGCCAAGAGCATAACTTGCCTTGGAATAAACTAGGTAAAGTGATTGTTCCGACACGAGCTGACGACGAAGAGACCCTGCGTATGCTTTATGAGCGTGGCTTGGTGAATGGCGTGCATGTGGAATGGATTGATGAAGCGCAATTGGCGGAATTAGAGCCGTTGGCACGCACAGCGACAGGGCGTGCGTTACTTGTTCCTGAAACAGCTGTGGTTGATCCTAAAGCGATCATGCTGCATCTGCACCAAAGCCTAGCAGCACGTGGTGTGAATTTTTATTTTAATGCGTGTTGCGAGCAGGTGGATGTCAAAACACGAACCGTGTGTGCCGGGACTTCAACGTGGCATTATCAGCATTTGATCAATACAGCGGGTTTGTACGCCGATAAAATTGCAAAAGCATGTGGACTGAGTCATCGCTACACCATGTTGCCTTTTAAAGGCTTATATTATGAAGTAAAACCTACGTCTGAAATTAAAATTAATCATTTGATTTATCCCGTACCTGATATGAACGTGCCTTTTTTGGGGATTCATTTTACAAAAAATGTGTCTGGAAAAGTCTATGTTGGCCCAACGGCTGTGCCGGCTTTAGGGCGTGAGCAATATCGTGGCATCAAAGATATGAATATCAAAGAAACCATGCCCGTGCTTTATCACTTATTAAGGCAGTACAAAAACAACAAGCAAGGTTTTCGAAATTATACGCATCGCGAAGTACTTAATTTCTTAAAACCTAAGTTTGTGAATACCGCACAAACCTTGGTGCCGAGTTTAACCTCGGGCGATCTTTCTTTGAGTGGAAAAGTTGGCATACGAGCCCAATTGCTTGATATACTCAGCTGCCGTTTAGTTATGGATTTTTTAATCGAGCAAACGGACAATGAAACGCATATTTTGAATGCTGTTTCGCCTGCATTCACCAGCGCTTTTGGCTTTTCGGATTACGTGGTAGGTCTGCTAGAAACAAAACAAAGCATACCTGCTTAAATGGAACTAAATAATACCTATTGGAGTTAACATGGATATACGAGGCAAGAATTTTTTAGTGATTGGTGGGGCCGGTTTAATTGGCTCTCATACGGTTGATGCTTTACTTAAAGAAGACATCGGCGAAGTTCGTATCTATGATAATTTTACGCGAGGACGCGAAGAAAATTTACGTGAAGCACTTAAAGATCCGCGGGTAAAAATTTTTCCACTGGGTGGCGATATCATGCATCGTGATATTTTGAATGCGGGCATGCGCGGAATTGATGGTGTGTTTCATTTTGCAGCATTATGGCTCCTGCATTGTTTTGATTATCCTCGTTCTGCGTTCGAAGTTAACGTTGCGGGCACGTTTAATATTTTAGAAGCTATGGTCAACCAAGGTGTTAAACGCTTGGTCTACTCTTCAAGTGCATCGGTCTACGGTGACGCGGTCCAAGAGCCCATGACAGAAGACCATATTTATAATAACAAAACGTTTTACGGTGCAACAAAAATTGCGGGTGAGCACATGTGCCGTTCGTTGTATCATCGTTATAAAGATACCAGCCAGCATTTTGATTACGTGGGTTTACGTTACATGAACGTGTATGGCGCGCGTCAAGATTACCAAGGTGCGTATATTGCGGTTATCATGAAAATGTTGGATAACTTAGATAAAGGCAAAGCACCGGTGTTATACGGTGACGGAAGCCAAGCGTATGACTTTATTTATGTTGAAGATTGCGCCAAAGCAAACGTGTGTGCCATGAAAGCCGAAGCAACGGATGAGTTTTATAACGTTGGAACCGGCGTACGTACGAGCATTAAAGAATTGGCTGAAATTATTCTTGAATTGACCGAATCTGAACTCAGTATATTGTTTGAACCGGCTGGGCAAACGTTTGTTAAAAACCGTATTGGCTGCCCTAAAAAAGCAGAAAAAGATCTCGGTTTTAGAGCCGATTTAAGATTGCCCGAAGGTTTGGCTCGCTTGATGGAGTGGCGTGATAACCATAAGTCTGAGGTCACGGCACGCAAACAAGCCGTTGGCATTGAAGATTAAATGCCATGTGTGGGATAACAGGGATATTTAATCGCAACCACGAACCAACCGAAACGCGTTTGATTGAAGCTATGACGAACGCGCTGGAGCATCGTGGTCCCGATGGCGAAGGTGTATGGCTTGATGGTCCGATTGCTTTAGGGCATCGGCGTTTGGCCATCATTGATTTAAGCCCCCAAGGGCATCAACCGATGGTGACGCGCGACGGTCGTTTCGTGCTTACCTATAACGGTGAAGTCTATAACTTTCGAGAACTTCGAACGGAGCTTGAGGCGCGAGGGCATGGGTTTCATTCGACCACAGACTCCGAAGTGGTGCTCAATGCCTTTGCTGAATGGGGGCTTGACGCTGTTCAGCGTTTCAACGGCATGTTTGCTTTTGCGATTTGGGATAAAACCACATCTGAACTGATGTTGGCGCGTGACCGTTATGGTATTAAACCTTTGTATTATACCATGGCGGGTAACAGCTTGGTTTTTTCTTCTGAAATTAAAGCGTTACTCAAGCATCCGCGTGTTGCAGCTGAAATGGACCAAGAGGCCTTGGTTGAGTATCTGACGTTCCAGAATATTATTTCTGAGCGCACGTTGTTTAAAAACATTAAGATGCTTCCTGCTGGCTCCATGTTGTCGGTGACTCGGACCGAAGAAAAGCACTTTAAATATTGGGATTTTTCTTATCAAGAACCCGAGCAAGCGCTTTCAACCGATGAATATATAGAAGAGTTAGAATATCTTTTTCGCCAAAGTGTGAATCGACAATTGGTCAGTGACGTGGAGCTCGGGGCTTATCTTTCAGGAGGTATGGACTCAGGCGCGATTACAGCCATTTCTTCGTTGCAACTGCCGTACATTAAAACGTTTACCTGTGGATTTGATTTAAGTTCTGCCTCAGGAATTGAGCAAACGTTTGATGAACGACGTGAAGCCGAGCGCATGTCGTATTTGTTCAAAACAGAACATTACGAAATGGTGCTTAAAGCGGGTGATATGGAGCGTTGTATGCCGTCATTGGCATATCACGTTGAAGAACCACGCGTGGGCCAATGCTATCCTAATTATTATGTTTCACGGCTTGCGAGTAAATTTGGAAAAGTGGTTTTGGCCGGAACCGCAGGAGATGAAATCTTTGCAGGTTATCCATGGCGATACTACCCACAAGTTCAACATAAGAATGTTGATGAGTACCAGCAGAGTTATTACGGCTATTGGCAACGTATTTTCAAAGAAAAAGATCATCAAAAAGCTTTTTCTCCTATCTGGAATAATGTCAGTCATTTTTCTCCGTTTGATGCGTTTAAAGATGTTTTCAAAGGCGTTTCATCGAGCCAAAAGCTCACGCCAGAAACTTTGGTCAATCACTCGTTGTATTTTGAAGCAAAAACGTTTTTACATGGTCTTCTTGTGATTGAAGATAAATTATCGATGGCGCATGGTTTAGAAACACGGGTTCCTTTTTTAGATAACGACTTGGTTGATTTCGCATTGAAATTACCGACGTCTGTCAAATTAGGCTGCTTGGATAAGGTAGTGTCTGCTGGATCTAAGCAAGAAGATATTTCACGTTATTTACAAAAGTCGCGTGATGGAAAGCTTATTCTACGTGACATGATGAAAAAATTTCTCCCAACGGATGTGGTTGAGAAAGTAAAACAAGGTTTTTCAGCACCCGATGCGAGTTGGTTTCAGGGCGAGAGCATGGAATATGTTAAAAATATTGTATTTAATGACCAAGCCAATATTTATAATTATTTAGATAAAAAATACGTACAGAACAAAGTATCCGAACACTTAAGTGGCCAAGTTAACCATCGGTTGATGATTTGGTCGTTGTTATCACTGGAACAATTTTGCACGACTTTTTTAGATCATAGGGCTGTTGATCATGGAGCACACTAAGGATGGTTTAAACGAAGAGCTAGCTGTATGGTTGGCTGACTTTGAAAAGATAAAGGGACGAAAGCTCAAAGTACTTCATGTAGGTAACATTGCAGCAAATGGCTTTTTGAATGCCAAGTTCATGCGTCGCGTGGGTATTGAGGCCGATGTGCTTTGCTACGATTATTATCACATCATGGCGTATCCCGAGTGGGAAGAACTTGCGATTCATGATGATTATAAGCAAGATATTTTACCGCAATTTTCAGAGCAAGATAGAGCAGGATATGCGCGACCTAAATGGTTTGCTCAAGGCCCTTTTACGATGAGCTCTGCTTATTTACAGGCCAAAAATGCAGGGAATCAAACCTTAGCTGATAAGCACTGGAATGAGCTGGATGCATTTTTATTTGCTCAAGAAACAATAGAGCAAGCAAGGATTGGAAGTTTTGTTCGTTTTTTTTCCATTAAAAGAAATTCAATACCTTTTCTAAAATTATTAGGTATTTTATGGAGAGGATTCGGACGTGCTCGCTTGGTTATACGGCGTTTTTTTTATTCTTTTCCCCGCGCCATTTTTTATTTTTTATTGAAATATATCAATATCTACGGACAAAAATCAAAAGCTTTAAAGACTGATTATAAAACCTTATTTCCTGAGCGAACCTATCAGTTAAAAGGGAATGATATGGTGCGATTTTTTTTATATAAGTCTAAATGGAAAAAGTTGTTTGAGGCCTATGATATTGTTCAATGCTATTCGACTGATCCAATTTATGGTTTGCTATTTTCGGAAAAACCTTATGTTGCTTTTGAACATGGCACACTTCGAACCTTTACTTCAGATGACTCGGCTCTTAATTGTTTAACAGCATTAGCTTATCGACGTGCTAAACATGCATTTATTACCAATGGGGATTGCTTGCCCTACGCCCAAAACTTGGGGATGGATAACTTTTCACCGATGATTCATCCGATTGATATTGAGCAGCATCGAAAGCGTGATAAAGAAAAAACAGAAGCTATCAGGGTCAAGTATGGTGCAGATGTTTTATTGTTTTGTCCACTGAGGCATGATTGGGAAATTAAAGGTACGGATAAGCATATTCGAGCTTTGCCAGAAATTAATCGTTTAGTTTCAGGAAAAGTGGTTTTGCTTATGACATCTTGGGGTGCTGATTTAGATGCGAGTCGTGCATTGGCGAAGTCACTAGATGTTAATGAGCAGATTATCTGGATATCACCACTCTCACGTCTCAATATGATTGAGATGCTTCAAGCTTGTGATGTGGTACTTGATCAGACGATTTTACCTTGTTTTGGTTCTACAGCACCCCAAGCATTAGCTTGTGGCACACCAACCATCATGAGTTATAAACCAGAAACCACAGCGTGGATTATTAAAGAGCCCGCTCCATTACTCCAAGCCATGGAACCGCCAGGGATCGCCGCATGTGTAAAGCAAGCACTTGATCCTGATTGGTTAAACGCTTTTAAACAAGAAGCAGCGATTTGGATTGATACCTATCATAGTGTACCTGTGGCGTTGCACCAACAGCTTGGTGTATATAAGCAAATATTGGAGGAGGTAGTGTGAAAATTCTAATCACAGGTTCAAATGGTTTGTTAGGTCCAGAAGTATTGCGTGTATTGTCACATGATCATCAGCTAATGGCCTTGATGCGATCTACGCCTGAAACAACAGATGATGCGATCGAATATATTACATGTGATCTATCAAAAGTATTTGATGTTGCTTTATTACCTAAGCACGTTGATATTATTGTGCATTTAGCACAATCGCCACATTATAGAGATTTTCCTAATCAAGCTGAGCATGTATTTCGTGTGAATTGTGATTCAACAGCGCGTTTATTGGATTATGCTCGTTCTGTAGGGGTGAAGCATTTTATTTTCACATCTACGGGAAGTGTGTACGAACCTTATGAACGTGAATTATTGGAGTCTTCCGCAATTGCACCTACATCATTTTATGCGAACAGTAAATTAATTGCCGAACGTCTGTTAGCGTCCTATGAAACTTATTTTAAAGTGACGGTCTTACGTTTGTTTTTTTTGTATGGCCCGAGTAGGACACCTAAGCATACGTTAATTAATATGTTGGTGAATCGCGTTAAGCAAGGCGAAGAAGTCTTGGTTGACGGTGCTGATGGCAAAGGCTTGCAATTTGTTCCGACGCTTACACGCGATGTGGCCGATTGCATTCGTTTAGTGATCAATAAAGGTCTTACGGGGACATATAATCTTGCGAATCCGATGGAGTTAAGTTTAGTATCTACAGTTGAGGCTATTGGAGAGCAGTTAGGTGTTCAAATTAAAATTAAACATCGGCCGGATATATCTGCACCTACGATTATTCCTAACGTGGATAAATTCATGCAACACGCCGGTGATTTCAAATTTACATCGTTTGATGAAGGCTTAAAATACTTGCTTCGAGACACCTATGAATGAGCGTGTAAAAGCATGTATTAGACTAGTGATTGACACGCCTTGGGCAGTGCTAGGTGTGTTTTTTTTACCACTTAATATCTTTGCTTTTTTGATCGTTAAGCTTGCTGGAGGCCGCGGACAAGCCGCGGCACGTAGGAAGCCCAAGCTATTATTTGGTGTGACACCTATTATTTCGATTGCGTATATGGCCCGTTCACTTAAAGAGCGAGGCTATGTGAGTGATACGGCTGTTGTGGGGGAGTCGTCAATTTACCCGAGAGATACGTTTGATCTGGTGTTATCACCTGAGGGTGCTTATCCCAAGCTTATTAAGTTGTGCTTAGGTAATTTGATGGCCTATTGTTTTTTCATGCACGCGCTTTGGACATACGATGTGTTCCATTATTATTTTGATGGAGGCTTGCTGAGGCATACATTATTTTCAAGGCTCGAACTGAGCATACTCAAACTTTGTCGCAAAAAAATAGTGTTGCTGCCGTACGGTAGTGATGCGTTTGTCTATGATTTGATTCCTAATGTGTTATGGCGTCACGGCTTGATGATTGAGTACAGTCGATTTGGCAATACGGCGGCGATGCTTCAGAAAAAAATAAGACGTATGACGGCTTCAGCAGATATTGTGATTGCGTGTTTAGTGCATTGCATTAATTTACCGCGCTGGGATATTTTGCCCCTGACGTGTTACCCCGTGGATACGGAGCGGTTTCTACCTGTGTATCCGGAGACTAAAAGAAGCGGCCCAGTACGCATTGCACATGCGTGTAATCATCGCGGTGTGAAAGGCACAGTATTTTTAATTGATGCCGTGAAGCGTTTAGTTGAAGCTGGTTTTGATGTTCAGTTGGATATTATTGAGGCTGTGTCTAATGAAGAAGCTTTGGCACGCATTAAAGCTTGTGATATTTATGTTGATCAACTTATCTTTGGTTATGCTCAAGCGGCACTCGAAGGTCTTGCGTTTGGAAAAATAGTGATCAGTGCATTAGATAATAGTCCTGAATATGACTTGTTCCGTCGCTTTTCTTATCTCAACGAATGCCCCATCATTAGCGCAAGTCCAGATACGATTTATGATGTATTAACGCAGCTTATAGACAGGCGAGAAACTTGGGACACGATTGGTAAGGCATCACGAGCCTACGTAGAGCATCGGCATTCATATACTGCTACAGCTGATATGTTTGAAGCAATTTATCAAAAAATATGCTTTAACAACGAAGATGTGGACTTAATTAATTTTTATCATCCATTGCTAGAGAAAAAAGCATGAAAGTGTTGCATCTGCCTTCGAACGTTGCAGGAAATGCCTTTGGTCTTGCTCAAGGCGAGCGCCAATTGGGCTTGGATGCAAAAGCATTATCCATAGGAAAATCAGTGTATGACTTTCCTAGCGACTTGATTATGCCCGCAAAAAACACGATTTTAAGCCAGCTCTATCATCGCGTTCGCGTTTTTTTTAAAACACGTACGGCTTATGATGTGTATCATTTTAATTTTGGCTCCAGTCTTATTCATTATTTAAGTTTGGGTTTAAATCTTGCAGATTTACCGTTTTATAGCAAAAAAGCAATTAAAGTGGTGACCTACCAAGGGTGTGATGCACGGCAGAAATACGGAACCATCGAGCGAATAAAGTCAGGAACAGGAACGCCTCAGCACGCAGCATGTTTATATGACGGTTGTCATGACGGTATTTGTAACTCAGGCAAGCGTGATGACCGAAGGCGACGCGCCATTAATAAAATGATGTCCTATTGTGACCACGCCTTTGCATTGAATCCGGATTTATTACATTTTCTCCCGGAAGATAAATCTTCGTTTTTGCCTTACACCATCCCTAATTTTGATGCGATTCAACCCAAATCAAGTGCGTTTTTTGAACATGATGAAATTACAATTGTTCATGCGCCCACACAGCGTGTTGCCAAAGGTAGTGCGTATGTGATTGAAGCGGTCGAAGCATTGCAGAAAAAATTCCCTAATAAAATTAGCTTTAAACTCGTCGAAAACATGCCTTACGAAGAGGCCTTAGAGGTCTATAAAACGGCGGATTTAGTGATTGATCAGCTTTTAATAGGTTGGTACGGTGGCTTAGCGGTTGAGGTGATGAAAATGGGTATTCCTGTTGCGGCGTATATTAATCCAGATGATTTGAAATTTTTGCCTCCTGGTTTTGCACAAGATATTCCTGTTTTAAACATGACAAAAAATAATATTTCAGAGGTGCTTGAACACATCATCTCCGACCGAGACATGCTTATAGAACAAGGCGCACGTTCGAAAGCATTTGTTGAAAAATGGCATGATCCTAAATTCGTCGCGACGTTAACAAAAAAGGTTTACGAAGCATGTGCGGCATAGTCGGTAGTTATAATTTTGATATTCCGATTGATGATTTCTTAGCATCTCAAATGCATCGCGGCCCCGATTTTGTTGGTTCAGAAACGCATCTATTACCGCATGGTAAAATATTGCAGCTAGGCCATAATCGTCTAAAAATTATTTGCTTATCCGATGAAGCCAACCAGCCGTTTAAGAATGCATCGCGTTCGGGATATTTGGTTTTTAATGGTGAAATTTATAATTATCGAGAATTAAAAATAGAGCTCGAGCGCGAAGGCGTATGTTTTCAAACAACTTCTGATACCGAGGTGCTGTTTCACGTACTTCATCATTGGGGAATTGACGGTATTCAGCGATGTAATGGCATGTTTGCGTTTGCATATTTTGATACACGAGACAATACGTTATTGCTGGGTCGAGATCGCTTTGGTGTAAAGCCCCTGTATTATTATCTCGACAATCAACGCCTTATCTTTTCGTCGACCAGTGCGCCTGTTGCGAAGCATTGCGGTTTATTACCTGATTTTATGTATTTAAAACAAGGCCTTCAGTATGGGGTCTATGAAGATGCAAGTTCTCGAACGGCGTATAAAAATCTCCATGCCGTTCCAGCCGGGCATGTGCTCCAATTTAATTTACTAGAAACAAAGCTAAAACCTAATATTATACGTTATTATGATTTGAAAGCACGCGTGGCATCTGCAGGCGAAGCGATTCAAGGCTTTACAGCGCATCAACTTGAAGATGAAGTGCGTCGGTTATTGTATGACGCGAATAAACTGCGTCTACGAGCGGATGTACCGGTTGCCGTTGCCATGAGCGGTGGGCTGGATTCGTCAGGTATTGCGGTCATATCCAAAGAGCAACAAGCCCATCTTGAGGCGTTTTGTTTTGGCTCGCTACAAGACAAGCAGTCGGAGGGGTTTCTTGCTCAACAAGTCGCTTCTCAGCACGATATCAAATTACATTTTATTGCACCTAAAGCCGATGAGTGGGGTGATGCGTTTTGGCAAACATTACATCATCAAGATGCACCGTTTCCAAGCTTAAGTGTGATGGCACAGCACCTGCTCTACAAAAAAATTAAAGATGCCGGGTTCAAAGTTATTTTAGGTGGCCAAGGTGGTGATGAAGCGTTTCTTGGTTATCGAAAATATCAGTTCTTTTATCTCAAAGCATTGCTCCAAGCGCGTGAATGGACATCGGCTGCTTCGTTTGGTTTAGGTCTTGGTCAAATGTTGTGGGCGGAAAAACGGCAGATGGCGACTTTTTTGAAAAACAGTGTGCGATACACACAAGCTTCAGGCCGCGCGGTGGGCCTAAACCTACCTGGTGACATGGCCTCACTTCAGGTTGGCGCTTCAGGCGATGTCCGTGACCGCCAAATCGCGGATATTTTACAATTTAGCTTGCCGACGCTGTTACGTTATGAAGATCGTAATTCGATGGCGCATAGCATTGAAACACGATTGCCTTTTATGGATTATCGTGTGGTAGAGCTCGCTTGTGCATTGCCTATACGAGAAAAATTAAACAAAGGCTACGGTAAATGGATACTTCGTAAAATACTGGATAAACAGGTGCCGGCCCAAATTTGTAAAGCACGCTATAAACGTGGATTTGATGTCACTCAAAACCAAGCCATACGTAAAACACTCGGGCTTGAGTTGCGTGAACATATCCAAAAAGTCACCCCTGTGCTCGAGGCGTTTATCACAGAAAAGCCATGTGATTATTTTAGTCCAGCTCAGCTTGAAAAATCAGAACATCGTTTTGCTGAACTTACCACGGCTTTGTGGTTAGCGGAGAAACTCTAGGTGAAAGCATGAAGAGCAAAGTTATTTGGTACTGCCATCATTATGCAGGTTCACCGTCGCTTGGCATGTCCTATCGGCCGTATTATTTTACCCAGGCGTTTAATCAAGCAGGACACAAAGCGTATGTGATTGGCGCGAGCCATCATCATCTAAAACAAGCATCCGAACCTCAACGGGAAGCGATTAAGCAAAAACTTATAGAAAATGTCCCGTTTATATTATTAAAAACGCGCGCTTACCGTGAAAACGGCTTGAGCCGTTTAATGAACATGCTTCAGTATGCGTTTAAATTTCGCACTCAGAAAAAAAACATCATGAAGCTGACCGGTAAACCGGATGTGATTATTGTATCATCAGCACATCCCTTTCATTTTAAAACACTTGAGAAGCTTGCGAAGAAGCATGGCGCAATGCTGATTTTTGAAGTGCGTGATTTATGGCCTCTTTCGTTGATACAACTAGCTAAACTGCATCCCCTGCATCCTTTAGCACTTTGGATTGCATCGCTTGAGAAGCGTGCCTATCAACGTGCTGATGCTGTTGTGTCGTTATTAGACAAGGCATTGCCTTACATGCAAAGCAAAGGCTTAGCGCCCGAACGATTTCATGTGATTCCGAACGGGACCAATCCAGGTATGTTTAGGTTGCCTGAAAAGCTACCCGAAGCAATGGATGACCGTATTCAAGCTGTTAAACAAACGGGTGCATTTTTGATGGGGTATGCCGGTGCATTAGGTGAGCCGAATGCGTTGAAACATTTGATTTCAGCGATGAAGCATTTAGCTGACCAGCAGTATAACATCCATTTATTTTTACTTGGCGAGGGTGGGTTAAAAGCTGATTTAGAAGCGCATGCCGCACATGAAAATTTAGCAAACATTACTTTTTTTAACGGTATTGCTAAACATGAAGTGCCTGGATTTTTGAAGCAGATGGATGTGCTTTATCTTGGTTGGAATGCGGTTGATTTATATCAGTATGGTGTGAGCCCCAATAAAATATTTGACTACATGATGTCTGAGACACCGATTATTGAATCGGGTGGTGCACCGGATAGCATGATTGAGCGTTTGGGATGCGGCGTACGATGTGAAGCTGCGAACCCTGTAGCTATTATGAATGCTATCTTGCAGATGCATGAGCTTTCTGATGAGCAGCGCTTAGCCATAGGTGCCCGTGGTAAGCGAGCGGTAGAACTCAAGTATGACTATCAAGTGTTAGCTCATGATTACATGTGCCTTTTTAATTAAGCGTATCTTCGTAAAATTGAATGCCTGATTCTACATCACCCGAATAAATGAGCTTCCCATTTTGTAGCACACATACTTTATTGCAAAAATTTCGAATAATTTCGTTTGAATGACTGGTCAACACAAGAATATGACTTCTATCAACCATGTTTTCAATGCGACGTGTTGCTTTCTTCATGAAATGCGCATCACCAGCCCCAATAATCTCGTCAATAAGAACAATTTCAGGTGGTCGAGCTGTTGCTACAGAAAATGCTAATTTCATTTGCATGCCTGTAGAATAGGTACACACTGGTTTGTTTAAAAAATCACCTAACTCGGTAAATAATTCAATATCACCGACGATGCTATAAGCGTCTTGTTTTGACCAGCCTCTCATGATGCCTAAATTAATAATATTTTCATACCCTGTTGCCTCAACATTAATTCCTAAATTAACGTCAAACAAGTTAGATATAGCACCATTTACATGCATGAAACCTTCTGTTGGAGTATAAATTTTAGCCATTACACGAAGCAAGGTGCTTTTCCCTGCACCATTTCGTCCTAAAAGTCCAACGCGATCACCTTTGCTTATTTTCAAGTTGATGTTGCTTAATGCCTGAAACGTTGAGTTATTAATGCTAGATTTGTTAGCATTTTTTGAACGTTTTAACATGGAAAGCACGGTTTGTTTGAATGAGTCTGTACCTGTTTTTAAAATATAATCCAGGCAGACGTTGTTCAATTCAATGGAAGACATAAGTTAGCGACCTATAACCAAAAAACAATACGATGTTTATATTTATGCATGCATACGGCAAACAACCCCAGGCCTAATAAAGAAAGCGTCCCTACAGAAATAAGCGCATGCAAGCTAATGGTCTGGCCTAGCATGGGGTTGCGAATGATTGTTAAGTATTGAGTAAAAGGATTGTAGTCGATTATCCAGTGATATTTTTCAGGCAAAAGACTAGGGAGCCACATAACAGGGGTAACAAAAAAAACAATCTGGATTAAGCTTTTAACAATCTGCTCAAAATCCCTATACCTTGTACCTGCTATTGCAATGACACCACCCCATGCAAATGCATTAATGCAAAGAATAATAAGGCCTGGGATCATTAAAAAATAATGCCAGTTTAGTTCAAGTTTAAAGAAAAGCATGATCGGTATAAAAACAAGGATATTATGTGAAAATACTATACAGTTACGGAGAATCAATCGCATGACAAATATAGACATATAACAGGATTGATTTTTTATATAAGTCACCGACTCCACAAGCACGGAGCTACTTTCTTGCAGTAGCGTCGCTATAAATGTCCAACTAATAATGCCTGAGGCAAGGTAAGGAAAATAGTCATGTACATTAACGCGAAATAAATAAGAATATAAAAACCCCATACTATAAATAGTCACTGCTGTACTGATCGTGAGCCAAAACGGTCCGATTGTTGAGCGACGATAACGTAGTTTTATATCCTGACTACCAAGAAGAAACCACATTTGCCAATGTGTTCTTAGTGATTTTAATTCTTCCAAAACAATTGAGCTCAAGTGACCTCCTAGGAACATTTTTATAGTGTATTTTTTTTATATTTCGACTTTAGTATGCTGGGCAGTATATACCTTTTTTTCATTGGGTTAAATCAATAAAATTAAACTTTCTCATGATTGTGCATTAAGTCTTGATGAAGTTTTCTTATATCTAAAATTGGGTATTTAAGTGGAGTAAATACTCAATTTTAGATAGTGCACCCAACGATGATATTACCATTTTTTTTGTGCAACGAGGTGGTGATTCGTTGACGTTGAGGTGACCTTAATATTTTCAAATCCGGATGACAATAGCCATACTTTAATTTCTTCTAATGAATAAGTATCATTAATGGTAGGGGATATTGCATCGAACCAACCATGTAGCGATTCTTCTGATTTTTCTTTTGAAAGCAATTCAACTTTTTGTTCATACGTCAGATTACGTGTTATGTGTCTTAGTCGACCATACTCAGCTTGTTCTTGGAAACTTCCAGTATTATTTAATTGGGGTTCACCATACAGCATAATAAATAAGTAGCCTTCGGGTTTAACTAGTTTAACTATATTTTTAAAAGCTTGGTAAGTATTACCCGTATGATGAAGTACCCCATATGACCAAACCAAGTCAAAGCTATTTTTTATTGTGCTTTGTTTAAGTAGATCCACTTGTTTTACTATCGCCTCAGATGAAATTTCGTTTAATATTTTTTGAGTGTGTGCTACGGCATGGCTCGATTGATCAATGGCAGTTAGCGATGTTTTGAGTAAGCTAAAACCATATGAAAAGCGACCTTGACCGCATCCAGCATCTAGCACTTCTTTTTGGATAAACCAATTTTTGGTTAAGCCAGTATAGTCAATGATCTGTTGCGTTACATTTTTTTTAAATGTTTCATCACTAATTAAATTTGCTCCATGGTTTAACTTATTCCATTGATAGTTAAAACTTTCGTATGTTTGGCTTAGCAAAGGTAGTGATATTTGATCATTGGCTAATAAATGACGTGTTTTTGAACGGAGGTCGCTGATTTCATAATGGAAGTATTCAAGCATGCTAAGAATTAGATCTTTCTGTGCAAGTTTTTCCTTGTCTTTGTGTTCTTTATGGATAAAAAAGTTCTTTGCTGGTCGGAGTAAGTTCTTGATTGGTTTTAAAAGCTGATGAGTTATCAAATTTTATCCTTTTAAAGTTTAGTTTAATAATTTTTTTAAAAATACCTGATTTAAAGATAGTAGTCCACTGTCGTTTTCATTCGCTGCACGCCATGGAAGGCTGAAAGCCGAGGCGTGTAGTCCGAGATAGCCCGAGATTTTTTTAATCAGCCCGGAGGGATGTTAACAAAATCTTTAGAGGGCGTAGAATCATTGTGGTAGACATTTTTCCTGTCGCGTAGCGAAAAAATGTCGAACGCAGGACAGTCGAGGCCAAAACACTGCTCACGTTAGCGAGTTGATTTCGGGGACTTGGAAGTCCCGGAATCTTTCACGAGGTAGTGAGTCTCTTGTGAATTGATCTTGCCGGAGCGTGCTAGGGGAAATGAGACGAAATTTATGATGCCCTAAATAGCTTGATTAGCTTGTAACAGCTTCGTTTTTTATATAGCCCCAGAAAAGTGAAGAGCAACAGTAAAGAGTCGGTGGTGTTAATGTCTACGTGCAATAAGGTTAAATTTTTTGGCCCAATAAGTTTTACAATTAAAAGCGTCATTTGTAACAAGCAAGTCGGTGGGGCAGGTTCATAGGCTGCGTATCCGCTACTAGTGATGTATATAGCCAGTGCGAATTAGGTGCGGCCTATCACACTTAATTCGCACAAATAGATTAGAAAGGAAGAACATACATCGTGTTGTAAACTTTGGAGCACACGCTGTTTATACATGTATTCCAAGGAATCTTACCAAAATAACTTAATCCAGAGGTATCTTGGTGAAGCCAATCTTCTTCCCCATAGTCGGCTAGATTGTATCTCGTTTGAGTGTAGTTTATATCGTAGCTAGAGTAACCACCGCGAAGTGCAAGAACATGAATGTTTGGATTAAAGATAATCCCGAGATTGTGTGTTTCTATCTCTGTTGGGTTAATATCTATGCCATAAATTTGCATTTCATTGTTAGGATTTGTTGTTGTATTTTCTATAAATACACGCGGAGATCGGTGATTAATATTGACATAATAAGCTTCATGAAGAAGATTTAACTTTGTTACATCTGGAGAGTGAAGTTGTTTTTTAATGTTGTCGACAATTTGAGGGCAACTCTCTTGAGTTTCTGGCAAAAAGCATTCGAGTACTTCCGAAGACTGGATTGTGCTCGAGTCTGATTCCAGCATCGATGTCAATCGTTTCAGTTCGAGTTGGGTTGATTGCTCAAGTAACGGGAAGGGTGCTGAGTGTATAATAGCTTCTGAGAATGAAGCGTTCACTTCATTTTGGTCATATAACATGTTTAATTGTTTTCGAGCAGCAATCGCTTTGGATGAAATGGTTTTTTTCGGGATGGGAATACCTAAATTACGATAAGAGGATAACCGTGCATAGGATGATTCGATAGGGTGAAGGCTTTCGGCGCGTAAGGTCGTCTCATCTAATTGAATTTGTTTTATAAAGCCCGTTTTTTCCCATGCTCCTGAAGCTTGAGCGTAAGCGGTTACATCGTCTAAAATATTAATGCAATGATTATTTTGGCTTGTTGTACAGTGTACAACGTGATGCCCATCTTTGTTCGCTCCGAGGGCGGAGTTAAGGTACATCGGTTGCCCTCCCATTTGAAAAGCAAGAATTTCAATGGAAGCGGAGGAGCCACTTTCTTGCAGTGCTTGGTTGATACTGATGTAGGTTTCTGAAAGGTTGTCAATTTTACCTTTGAAGAATGCTTCAAATTGGCTTTTCTGAAGTTGGGTTCTAAAGTTCACTTGAAGGGTTACAGCAAGGGTTGCTCCGAGCCGGGTTTTATCGACGTAGGTGTCACCGCACGTCGCAATAAACTCATCAACACCTTCACGAAACAAGGCAAGTCCTGTTGAATTGAGTGCATCTTCGCCATACAGTTCACCAAAATTAAACTTTGCATCGGTGGAGATGGTGTTGAGGTAAGTGAAATGAAGGGAGTGGGTATTGTTTTGAAGTGCGCGAATGTATTTTAAGGCAGCACTCATGGAAAATTTTTCCCAGCCAGCATTTGAAGACATGTCAACATTGAGTTGTTGAGCTAGATCAGCCAGGTCGGTTCTTTCTTGGAATGATAGTCTGGTCTGCATGTTTGAGAGAATCACATCGCTGTCTTTGAGGCAATGCTGCATGGGGTAGCGCGCATTAGCAAGGTAACCTGAGCCGATGAGTGTTTTGTTTTTCTCTGGGTTAGCTGAGAGAGCATTGATTTTTGCTGAGCTCATGGTAATCGAATGAGCATGACTCTGTGGGCACCCTATTAAAAGAGAAAGCGTACCGGCGAAAGCAATTTTTTTTCTGTCCATGAATTTTTCCTTATTAATTTAAATAAATCATGTTAACTATCTTTTCTACCCCCAGGGCTATTTAACAAGTTGTTAGGTGGTAGGAAGGGCTGTCATATTTTTTAGAAAGGAACAACATACATGCTATTATATGTTTTTGAACAGATACCATTAATACATGTATTCCAAGGAATTTTTCCATAATAGCCGAGGCCTGAGGCATCTTGTCGAAGCCAATCTTCTTCCCCGTAATAGTCTAAATAATACCTAATTTGCTTGTTATTTGAATCATAAACTGAGTAACCACCACGTGGTGCAACAATGCGTAGATTAGGGTTAAAAATAAGGTTTAAATCATGCGTCGGAGCACCACCTCGATTAATATCAGTGCTATATATTTTCATTCCCGAAGTTGTATGATTTACTTCTTTAATAAATAAAAGTGGCCACCTTTCATTAATATTAACATAATAAGCCCCCCTTAATTTATTCAACTTCGTTACATCTGGCGTGTGGAGTCGTTTTTCAATATTACCGACGATGTGAGGGCAACTCTCTTGAGTTTCGGGTAAAAAGCACTCGATCGCTTCGGGCGATTGAATGGTATTGGTGTCAGCTTTCAGCATGGATGAGATTTTTTTTAATTCAAGTTGAGTTGAATGCTCAAGCATTTGGAAAGGCGCTGCGTGTAAAATTGCTTCTGAAAATGAAAGATTCTCTTCATTTTGATCGTATAAATCATTTAATTTTTTTCGAGCATCAATCGCTTCTGATGAAATCGTTTTTTTTGGGATTGGAATGCCGAAGTTACGATAAGAGGATAATCGTGCATAGGACGATTCGATGGGGTGAAGACTTTCGGCACGTAAGGTTGTCTCATCTAATTGAATCTGTTTTGTAAAACCCGTTTTTTCCCATGCGCCAGACGCTTGAGCGTAAGCGGTGATATCGTCTAAGATATTGATGCAATGATCATTTTGGCTGGTTGTGCAGTGTACAACGTGATGCCCGTCTTTGTTTGCTCCGAGGACGGAGTTGAGGTACATCGGTTGTCCACCCATTTGAAACGCTAGAATCTCAATAGAAGCCGATGAGCCACTCTCTTGAAGTGCACGGTTGAGACTGATGTAAGTTTCTGAAAGGTTATCAATTTTACCTTTGAAGGATGCTTCAAATTGGCTTTTCTGAAGTTGGGTCTTAAAGTTCACTTGAAGGGTGACGGCAAGGGTTGCTCCGAGCCGGGTTTTATCGACGTAGGTGTCACCGCAGGTCGCAATAAACTCATCAACGCCTTGGCGAAACAAGGCAAGGCCGGTCGGATTGAGTGCATCTTCGCCATACAGCTCACCAAAATTAAATTCTGCATCGGTGGAGATGGTGTTCAAGTAAGTAAAATGAAGGGCGTGAGTATTATTTTGAAGCGCCCGAATATATTTTGCGGCGGCACTCGCCGAAAATTTTCCCCAGCCAATACTGGACGACATATCCACATCGAGTTGTTTCGACAAATCATCCATATTGGTTGTTTGTTGGATGGACAGCTCGGCTTGCATGTTGGATAAAATCACATCGCTATCTTTGAGGCAGTGCTGCATCGGGTAGCGTGCATTTGCAAGGTAGCCTGAGCCTATGAGGGTTCTGTTTTGCCCAAGGCTTGCAGAGAGCGCATTGAGCTTAGCTGAGTTTATAGTAATTGAATGAGCATGCATTGCGTTTGATGAAGCGCACATCAATAAAGTGAGTGCGTGAGCAAGTGCAGTTTTTTTCCTGTCCATGGATTTTCCTTGTGATAAAACGTGATGTTTAAAATATTTTCCTGCGCGCATAATAAAATCAAGCCCACATTTTAGCAAGTGGGCCTGACAGTTTTTTATCCTACCGCGCGAACAGCTTTTCCACGAAGAGGTATAAATTTGGTGGCTCGGTTATTTTTATAGTGTACTTCGAGCTGGTTTTCTTCGCCGTTAGCCATGCCTTCGATCGGGGTGCCAACGGCTTCCCAGATAAAGAGTGTAGAGACGTCAGCAATTCCATGACCGACTGCTCGAGCGGCTTTGGTGAGTTTAGAGTAGCCTTGAACGAACTTGAAAACATCGACGGTTTCATTGCCTCGAATTTCTGTATGAACGGGTTTTCCGAGTTCAGCAATCAGGGTTGAACGATGTGCGCCTACTCGAACGACGGACATGTCTTTCTTTTCAGGTTGTTTGGTTGCCTGAACAACAGCGCAAGAGGGTAAAGTCGTGATGGCTATAGAAACGAGGGTTGCAGCGATAATTTTTTTCATGATGTGATTTCCATTGAGATTAAAATGCTAAAAAATATTTTCCTTCGGGCATAATAAAACCAAGGTTGGTATTTGGCAAGCAATTATTGTGTATTTTATGTTTAATCTATTTAGAATATCAGGCCTACAACCACATCACGTTCTTCGCTAAGTAAGACATTGAATGTTCGGCAAGCAGCGCCAATATCCATGCATTCCACACCAATTTTTTGTTCACAAAGTTGCCTAATATTATCCAGGCGTCGTAATGCATCGGGGTCATGAGAGCCCAAGATAATAATCTCAGGTTTTAATGTAATCAGCGCATCAAGTGATTGGGCATTCAAATCTGAAGCTTGAGTGACCGGCCAGTCGGTGATGAGCGTGTTGCGATTAATAATTATACTCTTATCATATATCTCGTGATTTAAAGTAACCGCTGTGTCACTGTACGATTGGATGGTATGGGGTTCACGTGCTTCTAATTGAATTTCCATGGGGCTTGATTGCCTGTATGATTCAGAAAATTTTAATGTGTGATATTAACATAAGATATTTGGTGAGCGCTATATAACGCCATTTTTATTGATAATTTTAGAAAATGGCGTACAATTTATTAAAACATCCAGGAAAATGGCGTGGTTTATGCTTGAAAGATTGATACAACTCAGCGAAAAACAGAGCGCCTTTTTATTTGGTGCGCGTGGGGTGGGAAAGACAACCTTACTGAAATCGCTGCCTTGGCTTCAACATGCGCTTATGATTAATTTACTAGAAGCTAAAAGTGAAAATCATTTTGCACGGAATCCAGATGCTTTGGGTGAAATTGTGAGAGCACTCCCAGATAGCCAGCGTTATGTGATTATTGATGAAATTCAAAAATTACCGAAGTTATTGGATATTGTTCATGATTTAATAGAAACGACAGATAAAATATTTATTCTCACCGGTTCCAGTGCTAAGAAATTAAGGCATGGAGGTGCTAATTTATTGGCGGGAAGGGCTCTTCTTTATCATCTTTACCCATTCACGTACTTGGAGGTTGGGGAGCAATTTAATCTTGCTCATGCTCTGCAATATGGGATGTTGCCAAAATTATTTGAGTTGACCAGTGATCTTGAAAAACAACTTTTTCTAGAAGCTTATGTTAACTTGTATTTAAAAGAAGAGGTGTGGGCAGAAAAATATGTTCGTGACTTAGCTCCCTTTCGTCATTTTTTAGAAGTGGCGGCACAGTGCAATGGCAAGAAGATGAATGTTTCGAACATAGCACAGGATGTCGGTGTTTCTTCTTATACGGTACAAGACTATTTTTCGATTTTGGAAGATACGTTAATCGGTTATTATTTACATCCATTCCAGCATTCATTTCGGAAACGTCTCAGCAAAAAGCCAAAATTTTATTTCTTTGATACGGGGGTGGTAAGGGCATTGATGGGGTTAGTCGAAATCCCTCTGATGGAAAGTACATCAGCCTTTGGCGAAGCTTTTGAGCACTTTATCATTAACCAATGCATACAATTAGCCAGTTACCGCCATCGCAATTATCGTTTTTCTTATTTAGCAACGAAAGATGATGCTGAAATTGATTTAGTCGTTGAGCGCCCCGGGAAAAAAACGCTATTTATTGAAATAAAAAGCGCGCTCATGGTGGAGCGGCGTCATTTATCCACATTAAAAACACTTGCGCATGATTTTGGGGCGTGTGAAGCCATTTGCTTCAGTAGAGATCAATACATAAAAAACATTGACGATATTCGTGTTTATCCTTGGGATGTTGGAATAAAAAAATATTTTTTTGATTAAAATTAAATTGAAGGTGGCGCGTGTGGATCCGGTTTTAAAAGCATTAAAAAAGCATGAAAATTTACCCAACGATTTTCCTGGCGCCTGGCTTGTGGTGTCTCCGGTGCATTGGGAGGCGACGCATAATAATGCGGCGATTGTCGCCGGTGGTGATGCGCTTAATCTAACAGAAGAAGTTTCTCGAAAGTTATTTGATGCGTATGCAAAATTTTTAGCAGAAGATAACATGCTGATGCATTACTACAATGCAGGTACCTGGTTGTTGTTGTGTGAACATCAGAAGCCTCCCCAAACCGAAGCCTTAGATAGCGTACTACAATGTTCGATGCACGCCTTGCTCGCAAGCTTAAAAAGCACACCATATTGGTTACGTTTTATGACCGAGAGCCAAATGTTTTTTAGTGGTCGAAAGCAAGAGGGCGCGGATTATCCTGTCAACGGTGTATGGGTATGGCCTGCTGCGAAACCTAAACGAATGTGGTCTAATTTTTGGCCTTGGAGCAAGAAAAAAGTATGAATATATCATGAATATCAAACGACGGCCTATTCCAGAAATCCCTAATGATTTAGCTGTATTCTCTCCGGTGCTTCAGCGCATTTATGCGTCCCGTGGTATCAAACAAAAATCGGAACTCGATAAACAGCTCAAAGGCATGTTGCCGTTTGATTCTCTGCTCGGCATGGACAAAGCGGTTGTACGTTTAGAACAAGCGTTGCGTCACCAAGAACGTATTTTAATTGTCGGTGATTTTGATGCCGATGGTGCCACCTCCAGTGCTTTGGCTGTGTCTGCCTTGCGTGCCATGGGCGCTCTACATGTTTCGTTTCTTGTGCCGAATCGTTTTGCGTTTGGGTACGGATTAACACCGGGACTTGTGGGTGTTGCTGCAAAAAGTAAACCGAATCTTATTATTACGGTCGATAACGGTATTGCGAGTTTTGATGGTGTTTTAGCTGCAAGAGACGCAGGCATCGATGTTTTAGTCACGGATCATCACTTGGCAGCAGAAACACTGCCTGAAGCGGTTGCGATTGTGAATCCCAATCAGCCGAGTGATAATTTTCCAAGTAAATCAATTGCCGGTGTTGGCGTTATTTTTTACGTGATGCTTGCCTTACGCCAGCATTTACGCAGTACGGGATGGTTTGAAGAACGCGGTGTGCCTGAACCCAACATGGCGCAATTTCTTGATTTAGTTGCACTTGGCACCGTGGCCGATGTGGTGGGGTTAGATCAAAACAATCGTATTATGGTCGAGCAAGGTTTGCGACGGATACGGAGCGGCGCGTGTCGTCCAGGTATTCGTGCCTTGGCTGAAGTTGCCAAGCGAGATATTCATTATTTACGTGAAAGTGATTTAGGTTTTGCCGTGGCACCTAGGCTTAACGCTGCGGGGCGCCTAGATGATATGTCGCGTGGTATTGAATGCTTGTTAGCTGAAACCGATGAGAAAGCGCGTGAGCTTGCACAGCAGTTGGATGAGCTCAATGTCGAACGTCGAAAAATTGAAGGCGAGATGCAGGTTCAAGCTTTAGCAGCCCTCGAAAAATTATCAAATTTAGGTAAATATCACGAAGAGACCCTGCCTGTCGCATTGTGTTTAATGGACAAAGCATGGCACCAAGGCGTGATTGGTATTTTAGCGGGGCGTCTCAAAGAACGTTATCACCGTCCTGTGATTACGTTTGCGTGCGTGAGTGCTGATGAAATTAAAGGTTCTGCGCGCTCCATTCCCAGTGTGAATATTCGAGATGTTTTGGCGTCGATCGATCGGGCTAACCCGGGCTTAATCACTAAGTTTGGTGGACATGCGATGGCTGCAGGTTTGAGTATGTCGCCGTCAAATTTTGAGTTATTTCGAGATTGTTTAACGCAAGAAATGAACAAGCAGTTGGCGGGTGTTTCCCTCGAAGGCTCGGTGCTCAGTGACGGATCACTGGATAAAGATGCGTTTGGCTTGAGTTTCGCAAAAGAATTACAACAAGGTGGACCATGGGGGCAATTGTTCCCTGAGCCTGTATTTGATGATGTTTTTGAGATTTTAGATCAGCGCCTCGTCGGTAAAAATCACTTGAAACTTCAGCTGATGCATGAAAGCGGGGGTGAAGCACTGGACGCGATTGCTTTTAATATTGACCTCGCGACCTGGCCCAATAAACGTGTGCGGCGCGTGCATGTGGCCTACAAATTAGATATTAATGTATTCCGCAATCGTGAACGCGTTCAGTTGCTTATATCCTCGTTGTCAGCACTGTAATACCATCGTCACAATGCCATTGTATGTCGCGTGATAGGGCTTCATGTAATGATGTAAGGCTTGGTCTAAGCTCTGGGTTTTTATTATGGCCATATCTCGTAAAATCATCGATGCTAGGGTATAACTCTTTAAGCTCAGCACCTTTGGGATGTGTGTTCATAATATAATATTTTAAATTATAAGAAAAAGAATACACATCTTGGTTGGTATGGGGCGCGGGCTCCCGGGGGTAATGAAAGCGTTCGGGTGCGATGTATCGAATCCTTTTCTCTTGTGTGAAGCATGTTGCGACTGCATCGGTCAGTAAATAGGAGAGTCCGAAATCAACCAGCGTGACAGTAGGCTCCGACGATGTGGCAATCATGATGTTATCGAGTTTGATGTCCCCATGAATAATGTTGTTTTGATGAAGCCTCATGAGCGCTTCGGTCATCGCTAAAATCATGCGCGCAAGTTCCTGCGATGACTCAACGCGTGGTAGGTAGGTTTGAGCTTGCTCTCCATGGATGTGAGGCATCAAACTACGTAGTTCGGCATCGAGCTCGTTCCGTGTATTGCGTTCTGCAAAATAAAAAAGCTTGCCTGCGCTTGGATTATTGTAGGCACGCCGCATAATGGTATGTTCTTGATGATAATCCATAATAGCACCGACAATAGAATCTTCAGAGGTTCCTAGGGCTTGGGTGTGGGGCGTTTTAACAGCCAAAGAAGCTCCGTGTGTGTTGGTAAACAGGCGAACATGCGCGTGCATACCTCGACCTAGAACACGTTGCTCCCGGAATAAATCAGCTTCGCCCGTATCTTGATTAATTTCAGCATAAAACGAAGGTCGTCGTTCTGAAAATTTATAAAAACCCGTGGGGTTCGTTGTATTATGATGGCTTATGCCTGAGATAAGCTGCTTTAATCTAGGATTGTTTAGCATATGCTTTGCAATGTTTGGGTCTAATACCATGAGCTCCAGTGCTTGTTCAGCAGAAGTAATCACCTCGAAGACGGCATCGTGATTGTCGTCGTTGAGTGCTTTATGAATGATGAGGTTGGCTGCGTCATAATGCTCGCATAGCAAGGCTAACGTGAGGGGGGTGTATCCGAATGCATTGCGTTGGTTATACGCTGATGATAAATAAAAAGCGTTTGAAGCGTTTGAAGCGTTTGAAGCGTTTGAATCGTAAGCATTCAGTAATAATCGAATAATGTCTAAATTATTATCATAAACAGCCATATGAAGGGCATTCGATCCTGCGTCATTGAGGATGCATTCCAGGTAATCGTTATTTTCATCAATAATGATTTGAAGGTCAGGTAATTTATTCAGGGTGATGGCGTCGACAAAGTCTTGTTTTTGTTGTTCGTTCATTCAAGCTTTAATATTTTTGTAAAATATATCGTAAGATTAATATAGTAAATTTATATTAAAGTCAATAACTTAGGTTTTTTTGTTACGTTAAGCAAACTCGATTTCTTCTATTTTAAATGGCTCTTTTGCGTATTCTAAAAGGCCTTCAGCTATACGGTTGCTGTTGATGCGATAGGTGTTTGTTTCGAGCGCTTCTTTTAATAGATTTAATTTGGTTTCGTGCGCAAGTGGGGTGTTGAGTAAACGCGCGTTAAGTTCTGCTCGGTCGAGGGTTGTGTCTTCAGATGTGTTTTTCATGAATACTATCCTTTATGAGATTATTATATCCAAACAAATCAAAACAAACTAAGTAAATCATCACACGTATGGTTTATTGATGCAACTTTGTGTTTGAGCATTGCTGAGAAGATTGCTCAGGTAGGTGTTGATCTGGCGTGGATTGATAGAATCGTAAACGTTCTTGGCATGTTTTGAAGCGTTCTGTTTGAGCAACAGCTTTTATATTAAGCTGCTCGATGCGTTTTTGAAGTTCAGTTTCTAGGCGATCATCTTCAGAATGATTGATTACATCAGGACTTTTCTCATCGATACGATGCTTTTGTACGAGTGCATCAAGCTCGTCAACACCAAACGTACGTTGAATATTCATGTTGGTTTTGCCTATGTATAATTTTCGTCGATTTTACATAAAAGGGGGCGTATCTAAAAGTTGTGTTCATCAATTAGGCTGGGGTCATTGTGTTGAAGCACTAAGAATTGTATCTTGGTGTTCACATCATGCATCAACGCGAAGAGATATAGAAAAATATGGATATTCAACATTTTTTTGATCAAGAAACCGCGACGTTTACGTATATTGTCAGTGATTCTGACACAAAGCATTGCGCCATTATCGATCCGGTTTTAAATTATGAACCTAATACAGGAAGAACCAGCACGCAATCAGCTGATGCGTTAATAGCCTACGTTCAAAAGCATAACCTAACCGTTGAGTGGATACTCGAAACCCATGTTCATGCGGATCATTTGACCGCGTCGTCTTATTTGAAAAAAATCCTGGGTGGAAAGACAGGGGTTGGGGAAAACATAAAGCATGTGCTCGATCATTGGGTTCCTCTGTTTGATACATCAGACGATACGCCGGTTGATGGAAGTCAGTTTGATGGTTTGTTTGCTGATAACGAGGAATTTAATCTAGGCAAGCTATCCGTTCGTGTGATGTTGACCCCGGGGCATACCCCATCCTGTGTTTGTTATTGTATTGAGGATGCTGTTTTTGTAGGTGATGTGATTTTTATGCCTTACGTAGGCACGGCGAGAGCAGATTTTCCTGGAGGAAGTGCTGCGCAACTCTATGATTCGATTCAAAAAATACTCGCTCTACCTCATGAGACAAGAATTTTTACCTGTCATGATTATCCACCCGAAGGAAAAGCGCCCGCATGTTTATCAACCGTGGGTGAGCAGAAGAAAACAAATCAAATGATTCATGATGCGGTGAGTCGAGCGGATTATGTTTTAGCGCGAAATAAAAAAGATGAGAATAAACCGCTTCCTCGATTATTATTGCCTTCTATTCAGGTGAACTTGCGAGCGGGTTGGTTGGGAACGCCTTCTTCTACCGGAATTCAATACATTAAAATACCGTTAAATCAGGTGTAATCGAAGCATGATAAAAAAACGGTGTTTCCACGCCTGGGAGCAGTTTTAAAACTGCGGCACTAAAAAACTTGGCCCGCCAAATTTATTTTTATGTCGTAAATTTAACCTCATCATGATCATGTTTGTCATCACGCGGCGTAGATGTTTGATCAAAAAATCGTTTTGCACGTTGTGGTATTTGACGTTCTGCTAAGCAGTTATCTCTGAATATTGCCACACCTTTAAGGCCTTTTTTATACGAACTCCAAATAATGTCCTCGATATCATCAGCCTTGGTTTTATTGTGCATGTTGATTGTTTTAGAAACGGAATCATCCAGAAAGCATTGAAACGCTTGTTGAATATCAAGATGTGCCGATGGATTGATCTGACACGATGTCTTCAGGTAAGGCCATGCCAAACATATTTGCTCAGGGAAATTCCCATGTTCTGCGACGTGCGCCATCAGTTCTGCTTGCTCTTTTCCTTGAAAATGATGTTGAATAATTGTTTCTATCAATGGAATCACCTTGCCATTGAATCCTTTGAATGAAAAATGAGGCTCTAAACTTTTCGAAATATTAGCGATGGTACTGCTCGTACCTGAGGGAGGTATTGACGTTGTGGTGGCATTTCTAAGCCCTTGTTGTTCCATATCCTGATACAGTTGCTCCCAATCATTCGCTGAAACAATACCTGTTGTTTTGGACGATTTTCGACGGACCCAATCATGGTCTTGATAACGACTCTCACTAAAACAGGGGAATGGACCATGCGACTTAGCCAATGTAACCGAGGCTTTTTTAGAGTTAAAGTCCAGCAATTCTGATATTTGATGCGCTAAAATAATGGCTTGCGGATGATCGTAAGGTATATTTAGTTTGATAAGCAAGTCAGCAAATCCCGTTATACTCACACCAATACGACGTTTTTCACGAACTAAAGGCAAATGAACCTCGGCATCATTTTGTTGCATTAAGGTATATTCAACGGAGTTATCCAATAATCGCGTTAAAATTTGAATCGATTCAGCAAATTTAGCGCGATCAAACAACCCTAAGTGTACAAAATGCGAGAGGTTTAAATAGCTAAATTGACATGCATCGCCCGGTGCCATTGCGAGCTCTGCACAGGGAGCTGTGCTTTGGTAACGCCAGTTAGGTGTGGGATTATCGTATTCAAGGCGATCTCTAAATAAAATACCGGGTTCACCACAATAATGTGCAATTTCAGCAACTTCTCGCAGTAAGAGAGCCGCATTAATTTCACCAACGATGTTGCCATCATGATCTTTTAAGTGCCAAGGTTTTTGTTGCTCCGCAGCGACCATTAACGCGTCATCTAAAAAAACGGAAATATTAAAGCGCCACGTTGAAAAATCGGCATGTTTTTTGGCACGAATAAACGCTAAAATATGGGGGTGATCCGCACGTAAGGTTGCCATGCTTGCAACCGGTCTCTTTTTATCCGCGATAAACTGAGCGTTCATTTTGTTTAAGATATCGTTTAGCGTATTCAGTGCACCAACCGGATCATGTACATGAGATAAATCGTAGCCTGTCCCCAGTCCGTGGCCTAACATCTGGAGTGATTCTGCTTCAAAACGTGTGTAATCTGCTTGGCCTTGAGTCACATGAATGGGTAAAACAGTGCATGCAGAAGTCACTTGAGCTGGGCGACCCGCATTGGTCAAAATCGGTGTGCCTAAGACGATGGTTCCGTTGTAGACCAAGTCGGTTAATTTTTTTTGGAATTTTAAAGAATTATTTTTCTCATATAATTTTTGATCAACTTCAGATATTGCGTTAATTACTCGACTGAATGCATCTGAAATCGTTTCAGTATTTCGTAAAATCCCCCTTTGCCGCATCAGGGTTTGTGATAATCCATTATAGATAGATTTATTGAGGAGATTTTTTAAAAACATCTTGAACAAGACCATAATTTAGTTTTTGTGTATTTTAATTCGACACGAAAGGATCTGTCAAACGCTGGTGCGTCATTTTCAACTAGGGTGTAATTAACCCGCACACATTTTGCATTTAGTGCTGCAATCAAGCCCATCTCTGCTTATAATATTTTAAATGCAATGAACGTGAGTATTTTATGAGTTTAAATCCACAAAATATCGCAATTATTGGTGCTTCTGGAGCGATTGGAAGCGCCTTTGTAACACTCGTATCAAAAAAATATCCAAACGCCAGTCTCTACGCATTTTCTAGAAAGGCTCAGTATGGCATTCATCCTATTGATTATTCCAGCGAGGAATCTATTGCTGCTGCAGCAGAATTGGCATCAAAATATCTACCATTAGATTTAGTTATTATTGCTAATGGTATTTTACATGACGGCAACATGATGCCGGAAAAATCGCTCAAAGAATTATCTTCAGAAAATTTTCATCATGTATTTGAAGTGAACACCATAGCCCCAGCTCTCATAGCCAAATATTTTTTACCAAAACTTAATAAAGAAAAGTCATCAATATTTGCGGCACTGTCTGCGCGTGTTGGAAGCATATCGGATAATCAACTGGGAGGTTGGTATGCTTATCGGGCCTCAAAATCAGCACTCAATATGATTATTAAAAATGCCGCGATTGAAATTGGTAGGCAGAATAAGCAAGCCATCATCGTCGGCTTGCATCCGGGGACTGTTGATAGTTCTTTATCAAAACCATTTCAAAATCGTGTGCCAGGTAAGAAACTCTTTACCCCCGAATATTCCACGCGAAAGTTATTAGATGTTTTAGAGCATCTAACACCAGAGCAAACGGGCCAATGTTTTGCTTGGGATGGGGGTAGCATTTTGCCATGAGTACTTTACGGCTTATTTTAGGCGATCAATTGTCAGAATCTATCTCGAGCCTAAGAGGCTATGAGCTTGAAACCAATATAATTTTGATGTGTGAGGTATGGGATGAGGCGACCTATGTTAAGCATCATAAAAAGAAAATTGCTTTCTTGTTCTCAGCAATGCGACATTTTGCTGATTTGCTTCAGAACAAAGGACAAAACGTTAAATACACAACGTAAGTGTAATGTTTATGGTTGGCATTGGGCGGTATTACGTCCATTATAGCTTTTAATTGAAACTGGTTAGAGTCTATTTTGACAAAGTATTATCGAGTGGTATTTGAAGAGTATGATGTTAAGCCCACCAGCGCAACACCAGATCAGGGCAAACGCATCTTAAATTACTTGCCTAATGATGGCTTCTCTGAAATCAT
>CAXBBS010000006.1:0-131684 GCA_963974485.1 uncultured Legionella sp. | reverse complement strand
GGTAGTTCAGTTGGTTAGAATACCGGCCTGTCACGCCGGGGGTCGCGGGTTCGAACCCCGTCCACTCCGCCAACATTATTTACGCGCCTCAGGGCGCGTTTTTTTTAATATGGATATCCAGACATGCTGCAAAAATTAAATGAGAAAATTCAAGGCGTTGTGGCTTGGGTTGTGGTAAGCGTGATTGCACTGACGTTTGCTTTGTTTGGCATTGACTCTTACATTCAAGCTCGCCATACCTCATCGGTTGAAGCAGAAGTGAATGGAAAACCTATTTCAAAACAAGCTCTAGAGCTTCGGTACCGTCGGGTGCGTCATGAACTTGACATGTCGGCTAAAACAGCAGGTACTGAAAAGCAATTAAAAGAGCAAATTTTAGATAAGATGATTGCGTCAAAAATAAATATGAATGCGGCGCTGAATAATGGTTTTTTTCTTAATAATGAGCAAGTTAAAGCGTCTATTCTTCAAGTTCCTCAACTTCAACAAGACGGTCAATTTTCGCCAGAACGTTATGAGCAAGTATTAAGTGCTGCCTTGTTTACACCTCAATCATTCCAAGAAGAAATCTATCGAGGTATGTTGTTAAATCAGCAGCACTTTGCTTTTCTTGGTACAGCGTTTGCCCTACCCAATGAGGTCGAAAATTTTGTTAAATTATACGGTCAAACCCGTGATTATCGTTACCTTCAAATTCCTACCGGTGCTTTCTTAAACGACGTCAGCGCATCGGATGCTGAAATCAAAGCCTATTACGCGCAGCATACCCATGATTTTATTGCGCCTCTGCAGGTGAGCCTCGATTTTGTCACGCTCTCGATGGCTGCTGTACGTGCCAAGTTAAATCCTTCGGAAGCCGAACTGAAAACGTATTATGAGAATAACCAAGCGAGTTATATGGCGCCGGCTAAATGGCAAGTACGTCATATACTGTTTGAAGTACCTGCCGATGTTTCTGATGCCGATCTTCAAGCCTTAAAAGTACGCGTAGATGCGTTATACAATCAAGTGAAAGCTGCTCCGGATACCTTTGTGGCCAAAAGCAAGCACGTATTAAATACCAAGCAAAAAAATATCAAAGTAGGTGTTTTACCTTGGATTGTTGCGGGTGAATCACCCCTCGATGCTGATTTGATTGAGTTGACGACCGTCGGGCAGGTTTTACCACCACTAAAAACCGAAGCTGGGTATGAACTTTTTCAATTACAAGCGTATGTACCTGCAGAAGTGAGGTCATTTGATGCAGTTCATGCGACGGTACGTGAGCATTGGTTGGCTGAGCGCGCTCAGGCTGAGTATGCCCGCCTACAAGAAGAGCTTTCGGATAACAGCTATCAAATGCCAGATTCACTCACGCCGGTTGCTGAGGCGTTAAAGCTTCCAATTGAAAAAACAGGACTGTTTTCACATGATGGTGGTCAAGATCTCCTGACAAGCTCTCCACGGGTGCTTAAGGCTGCGTTTAACCATGATGTTTTGGTCTTAGGGAATAATAGCGCGCCCATTCAGCTCGATGATGATCGTATTGTGGTGGTGCGTGTTGGAAAGCATATTGCCCAGCGAGAAAAAACACTATCAGAAGTGAAGTCACAGATTAAAGATATATTGATTCATAATAAAGCACAAGCACGTGCCGAGGCATTAGGTCAATCGTTGCAGAGCAACAAACAAGGTGCATTCATGGATGAAGCCATGTTATTGAAACATCATTTGACATGGAAAGTGGCCACACAGGCCACACGTGACTCGAGTTTAGCGCCAGCCGACATCAATGACTTAGCGTTTACTGTGCCACGTGCAGGAAGCCGTGGGGGACAGAGCTTAGGTAATCAAGCCGGTTATGTTGTGGTTGAACTTAACCTTGTCACGCCTGGCTCGTTGGACATGCTGGATCATGAACAAAAGCAGAGTATCGCACAGCAACTTGCCGCAAATTACGGGGCGGTAGATTATGATATCTATACCCGTCATCTTTTAGAGCAAGCTCATGTTGTGAAGCATTGAGCTTTTTAGTGTCTTTTATGTTATCATGTGGTTTAATTAATTATCAGGGTTAGATCACAATGATAGAAATGAAACTATCGCAAAGCGATTTAAGCATAGATGAACGAGCGTTATCGTTAGAAGAGCACGAGGCGCTCGTTGATTATAATCTATGGATCGATTCAAACTATTCATATTGTCATGAAGTTGATGTCGAAAAGGCTTTAGATTTATTATTAAATTTATTTCCTCAAAATCAAGCGCTCTTTTTACGTCGAGCTCAAATTTATTTTGAGCAAGATAAATTTGAGCTTGCGCGTACGGATATTACGTTTGTTTTATCGCAAGACCCCACGTATATTGATGCTTTAATCCTAAGTGTATCCATCGCCCATAAAGCACAGCAGGATGAAGTATTGCTCGCTGATGTGCATCGTTTATTAAATTTACAATCATTTCTTTCAGATCCGGATATGGTTGATAAACAAATTCGTATGCGTTCTTGGCGTAGTGAGTTATATATTAAGCAAGAATTATTTGATTTAGCTCGGCCTGATTTAGATTATATTATTGAGCAAGTGGAGCCTTCGTCCGAGCAAGAATATTTATTAAGCTATTATTATAAAGCGTTGAACACACGAAGCAAAATGTTTAAAGCTCAAGGTCAACTTGAAGAAGAGCTCGACGATTTAAAGGCTTTATTAGCCCCACCGTTTTCTTATAATCAGGAGTATTTCTGCCATGAACCTTATGGCAATGTGCATAGCTACTCTCGACGAGGGTTATACCGTCGAAGTGAAATTTATGTTGCACAAGAAAATTATGATGACGCGTTACGTGATTTGGATGCTTTACTGTATGAGGATGAATACGACGCACCGGCTTTAATGTTACGTCGTCAGGTCGATGAACTGGTTATACGTAAAAAAATGTTGTTTAAACTTGAAGGGTCAGAAAATAATAGGGCTGTACCGTCTTTAAAAACACTGGCTAAAATGACGTTTTTTAGGCATGAAGTCAATATAGATACCTCTGAATGCGTGGCTTCAAACCCAACAGCCGTGCGCACGTTACTCAATGATATAGGCATAACACCTGAAGTGCTCGCTAGCATGAGAGCGTTGGTTTATGCCGAAGTACCTGTTAAGCAAACGGTGTTTGAAGAAATAGAAACGCATGGGCTTGCAGCCGAGGATTGGGATGTTGGCGCATCACATGCAGATAATAATAAACGTAAATGTGACGCTATTAGCCCAAGCGTGAGCTAATAGCGCTGATGGGGGGCTATTAAGCCTCGTTTAAATTACAACCAGAAACAGCGTGATAACCCGCGTCCACATGAAGTACTTCACCGGTCACACCTGAAGCCATGCTGGAGCATAAAAACGAGGCAGCGTTTCCGACTTCTTCGGCAGAGACATTACGTTGCAGAGGAACAGCATTGGCGTAAGCACTTTGAATTTTTCTAAAATCTTTAATACCCGCTGCCGCCAATGTTTTAATAGGACCTGCTGAAATGGCGTTCGCACGTAACCCACGTGGACCAAGACTTGCAGCTAGGTAGCGAACGGTTGCTTCGAGGCTCGCTTTAGCAGCACCCATCACGTTGTAATTAGGTACGGCTTTCTCGGCACCAAAGTAGCTAAGCGTTAACACTGAGCCTCGGGTACCTTCCATCATAGGAAGCGCTGCTTTAGCTAAAGCAATCAAGCTATAAACACTGATGTCATGTGCAATGCGAAAACCTTCTCGGGTGGCATTATCAATAAAGTCACCCGCAATTTGGTCAGCCGGCGCAAAAGCAACCGAATGTACCAGGGTATCCAGGGTTGGCCAGCACTTTTGAAGTTGTGTCATGGTATCGGTAATCGCATCGTCATGCGCAACATCACAAGGAAACACTAAATTCGAACCAAACTCGGCCGCCATTTTTTCGACGCGTGATTTAAGTTTGTCGTTTTGATACGTAAACGCAAGTGAAGCGCCTTGTTCATGAAATGACTTAGCAATACCGTAAGCAATGGAGCGCGTACTGGCGACTCCAACGATGAGAGCTTTCTTACCACTTAGAATTCCCACAGACTTCTCCTTGTTATGCATAATTAATTATGCCGATGCGTTGGATAATAATTCACGTATTTTTGCTTGAATGGTATCAATAGCAATATGATTTTCACCACCACGAGGTACAATCAAATCGGCATAGCGGCTTGAAGGCTCAATGAATTGCAAATACATCGGACGAACGGTTGTTTCATATTGATGTAATACCGATTCAACCGAACGATGACGTTCAACCACATCACGTGTTAGGCGACGCATGAGGCATACATCCAGCGGTGCTGACATAAAAATGCGAATATCCATCATGGAGCGTAGTTTTTCTTCACTAAACAGCAAGATACCTTCAACCACAATAATCGAATGCCCGCCGACGGAACGTGTTTCGGGTAGGCGCACATGCTTTGAGTGTGAATAAATAGGAACTTCGACATATTCACCACGCTTTAAGCGTTTTAAGTGCTCAGCTAAGAGTGCATGGTCAAACGCATCGGGATGGTCATAATTAATATTTTCACGGTCTTCAAACGACATATGACTGTTGTCTTTGTAGTAAGAATCTTCAGAAATAACCACCACTTGGTCAGAGCCTAAGCCATTGACGATGGTGTTGGCGAGCAAACTTTTACCTGACGCGGAGGGGCCTGTGATACCTAATATTATATTATGCTGGGTCATGGACTTGAACTAAAAAAAATTTGAACAGATGGTACGAGGTTTTCACGCAGAATTCAAGTATCCAAATGTTTATTATGCGTTTATGTTGATCTAATATTGGCTCTTATGTACAATACCGACCTCTTGCTGTTGCTTTAACATCACCCGAGGAATAAATTATGTCAAGTTTAGATACGATTCAGTACAACGCTAAAAGAAGAGCTATAAGTAAATTCGAAGCTACACCGCGCAATTTAACAAATCAGTATATCGGTATAGCAGAACCACATAGTTATAATAGAAGCGAAGCTGAGTTTTTTGACGTAGAAGCGCGTTATGCGGCTTCTCATATAACCAAAGGCTTTGCATCAAAAAATGAATTTAAAGATGATTTGAAAGCACTTATTATCAAACCGGCCTTACTAACGTTTGAAGCAGGATATCATGGTGTTAGGTTTGTATTAAAGCTTTTGGAAGTCTTGGCTCATTTATTAACAGCATTGATTGAAATGATTCCCCAAGAGCCCGAAGAGTCTAAATACCCTATGCTTTCAAAGCTTAACCTGTTTAATCGCAATCCTACTGCCTTGATAATACCGGAGCAAGATTTAGCAAATGCAGCCGACGCGGCCGTAGATGCAGCTGAAAGCCTGGTTAAGCTCATTGTTTATCCTATCGTTGCAAATATTGAGTTTTACGCGCAATGCGGATCGTTTATTGCGAAGTGTGTGTTTAGCATCGATGATAAAATGGAAGAGCGATTTGATGCAGCTAAAAAGGGCGTTCAAGCAGCTATACCAGCCTTTGCTAGCGCTTAAGTAACACATAAAGCGCACCACACCCGCCATCACGTGCGCATGCACTGTGAAAGGCAAGAACCTCGGGCAATTGCTTTAACCAGTGATTGACATGGGTTTTTAAAACGGGGGCCTCGCCATAACGGCCCCCTTTTCCATGAATAACACGTACACATCGTTGGTTTTGTCGACGAGCATGCGTAATAAACTGCACAAGCGCATCCGCTGCGGGTTCAATCCGAAACCCATGCAAATCCAGCTGTGCTTCACACCGTATTTTTCCTTGTTTTAAATCACGAAATTGTTGACGCTGAAGTTGGTGTTCGCCGTAGCTTAAATTTGTTTCTGCATGAATATTAGATGGATCCCATGGGTGGCTTAGTGCGTGAGTCGGGTTTGTTGTATGGGTTGTGCGGGCCTCATCGCTGTCTTGATGATGAGGTTTGGACTTGTGTATCCGCGGTACATGTGGGGGGCGTGACGTGTGTTTTTTTGATGGACGTAGGGGGGTCACATCATTAACAGCTTGTCGAAAAAGATGTTTGTCGCAAGGGGACATAGGGGTCTGCTCTTTAGGCGGTTATTAGCGTATAATAAAGCATTTGGGAGTATCTGTGTGAAATCCTATCTTAAACAAACGGCTTCGTTTGAAACGGCCCTTGATTTTATACGATTTGGTTTGTCATGTGCTAATCAAGCGTCGTTGTATTACGGGCACGGTACAGACAATGCTCGGGATGATATTTTTTCTCTGGTGCTCGGTAGTTTAAATTTACCGTATGATGTCGATCCTTTGTTATTGCAAGCACGTTTAACGCGGGATGAAAAAAAATATCTTGCTGAACAGCTAAGACGACGCATTGTGGAGCATGTTCCCGTCCCGTACTTAACGCAAGAGGCGTATTTTTTTGATTTGCCTTTTTATGTGGATGAACGCGTGTTGATTCCTCGCTCACCGTTTGCGGAAGGGCTTGCAACACAGTTTTCGCCTTGGCTGGATGCTGAGCACGTGACCCGTATTTTAGATTTAGGTACGGGTAGTGGTTGCATTGCAATTGCGTGTTGTTATGCGTTTCCCGATGCGATGGTCGACGCGGTCGATGTTTCGGAAGCAGCACTGGAAGTGGCTGAGATTAATCGTACACATCATGAGTTGCACGAGCAGCTTAATCTCATTCAATCCGATTGTTTTGATGCCGTACCGTTTGCAAAATACGATTTAATCGTGAGTAACCCACCGTATGTTGGGCGAGATGAAATGCAAACATTGCCAGAAGAATATCGTCATGAACCAGAACTCGCACTTGAGGCGCCCAACAATGGTTTGGCCATTGTCGAGAAAATGCTTTTTTCAGCCGCGCCGTATTTAAGTGACCATGGTGTGTTGGTGATGGAAGTGGGTAACAGCGACGAAGCTTTGATTGAGGCATACCCCCATGTACCGTTTACCTGGCTTGAGTTTGAAGAGGGTGGTTCGGGTGTATTTTTACTGACAGCTGAGCAAATGAAGGCGTATTTTACCGCATGAGTGGTAATACGTTCGGTACCTTATTTACGGTCACGTCATTTGGTGAGAGCCATGGGCCTGTGGTCGGTTGTGTGGTGGACGGTTGTCCGCCACGCATGAAGCTGGATGAAGCGTTAATTCAACCGTTCTTAGATAAACGAAGGCCAGGTAGTTCACGCTACACAAGTCAACGGCGCGAGCCGGATAAGATAAAAATCATGTCGGGTGTGTATCAAGGCTTGACGACGGGCACACCTATTTTGCTTTTGATTGAGAATATTCATCAGCGGTCGGCTGATTATGATGCGTTGCATGATGTGTTTCGGCCAGGGCATGCCGATTTTACTTATCATCATAAATATGGGCATCGTGACCCTCGAGGGGGCGGGCGTTCTTCTGCACGTGAAACGGCTGCACGTGTGGCCGCAGGTGCTATTGCTGAGTTGTACTTACACGAGCATTACGGCATTGAACTTATTGCTTATTTAGAACAAATGGGAGATATCAAGCTTGATTTTGAATCAGAAGCTGAGATTGAGCATAATCCGTTTTTTTGTCCTAATATCAAACAAGTACCCGCACTTGAAGCGTGCATTGATGCGTTACGTCGCGAGGGGAGTTCGGTAGGAGCGCGTGTGGGCGTGATGGCGCGCGGTATGCCCATCGGTCTTGGCGATCCGGTGTTTGATAAACTGGATGCAACGCTTGCACATGCCATGATGTCGATTAATGCGGTCAAAGGCGTTGAAATTGGCGCTGGTTTTGATGCAGTGATACAAAAAGGCCATGAGCATCGAGATGAAATGAATGCACAAGGCTTTTTAAGTAACCACGCAGGTGGTATTTTAGGGGGTATTAGCACGGGGCAAAATCTAAAATTAAGCTTGGCGTTGAAGCCAACCTCGAGCATTGTGATACCCGGACGAAGTTTGAATACTCAGGATGAAGAAATTGAAGTCGTAACCAAAGGCCGGCACGACCCATGCGTCGGCATGCGAGCGGTTCCTGTCGCTCGCGCCATGATGGCCTTGGTTTTGATGGACCATGTACTGCGCCATAAAGCGCAAAATGAGATGTAAAAGAGGGGTAATCAAGATGCGAGCATTAAATATAGCCATTGTAGGGGCAACCGGCGTGGTCGGTGAGGCGCTTTTAAATCTATTGGAAGAGCGAGAATTTTCAGTCGCAACCCTTTATCCTTTGGCGAGCGAACGTTCAGCGGGTAAAACCGTGAGCTTTAAGAAAAAGCAGTTAGATGTGGAAGATGTTGCTAAGTTTGATTTTAGAGACGCAGACATTGCATTTTTTTCAGCAGGAAGTGATGTTTCGGAAAAATATGCCCCAGAGGCTGCAGCCGCTGGTTGTGTGGTGATTGATAACACCTCATGCTTTCGTTACGACGATAATATACCTTTGGTGGTACCTGAGGTTAATCCAGAACGTATTGCTGATTATAAAAAGCATGGGATTATTGCGAATCCAAATTGCTCGACCATCCAAATGGTTGTGGTGTTAAAACCGCTTTATGATGCGGTCGGTATCACGCGTGTTAACGTTGCGACCTATCAAGCGGTGTCAGGAACAGGCAAAGAAGCGATTACCGAATTAGTTGAGCAAGTGGGAGAGTTATTAAACGGCCGCGCCATCAAAAAGCCCACGGTATACCCGCAACAAATTGCATTCAACGTACTGCCCCATATTGATGAGTTTCAAGACAATGGGTACACCCGCGAAGAGATGAAAATGGTGTGGGAAACTCAAAAGATTTTGGGTGACAAGCGCGTGCTAGTCAACCCAACCGCGGTGCGTGTGCCTGTGTTATATGGCCACTCTGAAGCTGTGCATGTGGAGCTGGGCGCACCCATGACGGCGGCTGAGGCTCGCAAGCTTTTGAAAAAATCACCCGGCATTAAGGTCATGGGTACATCAACCAAAGAAAAATACCCAACACCGCTTGAAGACGCAGTTGGTGAAGATGATGTGTTTGTTGGACGTATTCGACAAGATATCTCGCATCCTACAGGGCTTAATTTGTGGATTGTTGCGGATAACGTACGAAAAGGCGCGGCGACCAATGCGGTTCAAATTGCCGAAATCCTGCAGCGTGACTATTTGTAGACTATACTGGTAAGTATTATGACAAATAGAATCAGAAAGCCGACAGATTTAGATACATATTTGGCCGACGACACGATTGAGCGTGAGAATCAGCGACGTCCTCTCGAACAAGCGGGATTGAGGCGTTTGTCGGGTATGTCGGTTAAAGGCCACGAGCGTGAAGTACCGACCGAGTCAGCTGAGCATGGGTTAGAGCAGCAGATGAGTACCGGGATCGAAGAGCATCCGCTGCTCGATAAGCAGCAGTTTGATGGCATTGATGCAAGCGTAAATCCGGCACCACCTTTAAGTGATGCAGAAGCACGTCGTGAACATGATAATGCACGCAACGAACAGCAGTTACAAAAACAACTGAAATTAGGCATGGCACCAAAAATGAACACAGCACCTAAGCCGCCAGGGCCATAGGAGTAAAATATGACGATCGCAAAAGATATTATTCAAGGGCGTATGCCAGATTTTGAGTATTATCTTCGTCAGGGTGAGTCGCTGGATGATATCGATGAATATGGTTTCACACCGCTGATTGAGACAGCCATTGCGCGTCAAGCAGGCATTGCGAGTGCACTGATTGAACGAGGTGTGAATATTAATAAACCGGATGTGACGGGTCGGACAGCGTTGCACTGGGCTGTTGATAATGACGATGTTGCTTTAACCAAAAGTTTGCTTGCTGCCGGCGCTGATCCGAATGCCTACACACGCGCTGGGCTTTCGGTTTTAGTTTATCCTGTGTTGCGGGCCCAGCATGAAATTAAGCATTTACTGTATCAATACGGAGCTAAGCTTGATTTTGCCTTAGATTTTATTGCGGCCAAACTCATAGGCCATCGGTTTGAGCTAAAAGGCGATGCGGATGTATTCAATGGCTATGATGCATTTATTGAAATTAATTACGAAGGCTTTATTTTAGAATTTACTGTCGCTGTTCTTCGTGATTCGTTGATGCGTTTTACTAGCAGCTATTCAACACGCCATTTGCGTCGTCAATTTCCATTGCTTCATACCATAATGGATGGCCTCGACATCGCAGAAGATCTCCTTCGTTTGCAACGTCAGCCTGAACTGAATCATGAACATCATGCGCGTATAGCGAAACTCATTCAAGCGCCATTACTGATTTTACCGGCAGCAAGTCGCGGGCACGCGCTTTGTTTTGTACGTTACGGTCAGTGGTGGGCTAAAATTGACCGAGGTGAAAACAGTAAAAAAGAAGGCACGGTGAATATCTACCGCATGAAGCATCCCGAAGCTTTAACGCTGGAGTTTATATTAAATTTTTTATATAAACGCCAACCTAGACACTATTTTCATCAAGTTATTAATAAGCTGTTGGGTTTAGAGCCCGTGCTTACCATGCCACTCACAGCTCAAATCACCGGTAATTGCTCTTGGGCAAATATGCAGGGTTTAGTGCCCGTGGCGTATGCCATGCAACAGCTTGGCGTGTTGCATCCATTTTCAGAAGAAGAAGCCATGGAGATGTATCACACATGGGTTGCTTGGGATAAAGATCGCGCGATTGATGAATGCGTGCAGCGTTTTTATTTAGCCGACACGGCGCGACGCGCAAGTCTTGCCGCTATTTTAGGCGTGGTGTTGTTTCAAACCTGTGATGCGGCGTTGCCTCATCATTTGGCTCGCGCCGAAAAAATTCTAAAAATTTTGGTTATTCCTGATTACAAATATATTTTAGATAGCTATCTAGAAGTATATTGTGTCAAAAGCCTAACAAAAAAAGGCAATAATCTTCTTAAGATTTTAGATGATTGCGGCATTAATCCTAATGTAGGGATTACGCCGATTGCGACACCGCTAAGCGGGGACGCGGGTGGGCAAAAGACATAGTATGACTTATTCATTCTTGATTTTTTGAAGCCTTGACGTTTTTTTCATAATCCTATAATTTAAATGCTCTAATATATGATGTTCAGTAATCCACGAAACAGGGAGTGAGCGTGAAAAGACGAACAGGTTTAATGATGGTGGCAGGTTTAATGCTGGGAGTATCAGGAGCAAATGCAGACTCTATATCACCTATAGAGTTGATGGTGTGTAATAGTGGTATTACGCAAAATTACGATGGCCTCGCGGCAGCGGATACCTTGCAGCAGATAAATTATAATATATACGTAGACGCAAACTGTGGGACGTACTCTGGTACAGCAATTGGAACTACAGGCACTTTGAATCTAGCAGCAGGATCTAGTTCATTTCAGCTTTGTTATAACGTCGCCGCAAATAGTTTACCTCAGGCGGTTTGTAATAGCGCTCCAGCGTGTGCCAGTGCGACGTGTTCATTCGAGGTTTTTCAGATTCAAGCAGTATCCACTGGTCAGATATCTTCAAACCCTGGAAATTGCGTGAACGTGGTGTGTGATGCAACCCGTACTCCCACATCATGGGCGAATTTTAGTTCAACAACGCTCTCATTCTAACCAGGAAGATATCCATGAATCGAACAAATCAAACAGACCTACCTGAGCCGGGTGATGCTTTACCGCGAGGCCTGTATCAAGCACCACAACTCATACCCCTCAATGAGGTAGACCCTGAGACGGGTAATGTAACAAATTTTAATGAAAACACCGGTGGTATGCTTGAATCATGAGCATGCCAACACCCTGCGATTACAAGACGGAAGCGAACTTTCTTATTTTGGTAGCCCGCCTATATCTGCGATAGCCTCTTATAGAGCCTGCCTTGATGCATCATTATGGCGTGAGCATTATCAGCCGTTTGCCGTCATGTGCAAAGATTCAAATACCCATGATGTGGTGCTCGTGCGCGATCATATTGGACTGGAACCGCTTTATTACTGTAATTATTTAGGCAAAAATCTGATTGTTGCGCAATCCATTCCAGAAATATTAAAGCAATTACCGAGTACGCCGCCGTTGCTTGAGTCTCAAATCGATATGCTCTTTTCTGAGAATAAATATTATTCAGATGAAACGCTCTATCAAGGAATTTATCGGGTTGAGCCTGGTTATATTATGCATTTTAAATCGAATGGCAGCGTTGTAAAAAAAGCGTATTGGGAGCTGAACCCCGATGGGCCGTTGTTGGAATATACGGACACACAAGATTATGTGGCGCATTTTTCAAGCTTGATGGATGAAAGTATTCGTAATGCTACACATAATCAAAGCAATATAGCCGCTGAATTTAGTGCGGGGCTTGATTCGAGTGCGGTCTATTGTGCTGCAGCTCATCGCGAGATTTATCCCAAACTTTATATGCATGCTGATGCTCCCACACCATCAAATTATCCATACGTAAAATATTATGAAGAGAAGTTTATTGAGCATTTTAAATTGCATGATATTCAGCGTATTGGAGCCGATGATTTTGATCCGATTGAGGTATTTGATCAATATGCCGCTTGGTTTTCAGGGCCTGCGCCTTATTTGTTTTTTATGTTTGCGAACCCGATCCACAAAGCAGTGGCCGGTGGAAAGCATCCTATTTTATTGTCTGGTTTTGGTGGTGATCAATGTGTCTCAGGACAATTGCCCATGAATTTTGTTGTACCGGAGATGATACATCAAGGCCAGTATCAACAGGCTTGGCATGAGCTTAAAGGCTCTAATAATATAAAAAAAGTATTGAATTTAGCTAAATACGCCCATCCGAAACTGTATGATCAGGCTTTAAAATTAAAAAAAGCCAAAAAACGCTCTAAGCATCAAGTGCCAGGAGTTCACCCGTATGAAACCATGTATTACACCAACGTGCGAGCAGCGGAATGTGCTTTATTACAAGGTGTCGATAGCCATGAGGTACGTATGCGCATTGAATACAGCAGTCTTGTGAGTAAAAACATGGGCTTCGAGTACCGATATCCGTTATTGTATCCGAAATTGCTTGAGTTTATGATGCGTGTGCCGACCGCCTACAAACGCCATGATGGGCGTGGGCGCTATTTGATACGAGAGTATTTAGCGCAGCATACGCCTGGAAACCTATTCAATGATTATCGAAAAAAAGATGGACTAGGTATTGTGCCGAGTACGTTTAATTTGTTTCAAGATAAGTTTAATCAAGGATGTTATCACGCTATTTTCCAAGATTTACCGTATGCTGAGCGGATTAAAAGTAAATATAAACCCATTGAATTAAGAAATACGATTAAGGGCTATATGCTTCAAGCGGGATGAGATGTTTCTTCTCCCGCTCGCGGGAGAAGAAAGTGCCCAAAGGGCTATTCTGAAGGTTGTTTTACCGCTTGTTTTTTCTGTTGTGGCTTCGTGTTGCCGGATGGTTTACGTGAGTTCGTGTTTTTTGTTTGATTGCCACCTGATTGTGCGCGAGGTTGTTTGCGCGCAGTCGGTGATGCCGTGTTGCCTGATGCACGCTTGTCTGACGACGCGCGCTGGCGATTACCTGATGTGGGGTTGGATTTTTTGTGTGATGTTGTACGTCTTTGTGTTTGTCTCACCGGTGCGGGTTTCGCTGGCTTGGCAACCGGCTTGGGTGCGCCAAAAAGCGAGCGCCAAAGACGTGTGAGCACGTTGATTTCATCCGGTCGTAAAAGTGACTGGCCGCTGTAGGCTTTTACGACAGGTTTTTCAGATAAGACCGCAGGCTTGGTGCGTACGAGCTCAACGATGGGTTGCTCGGCAAGCGTGTAACTGGGTTTTTTATTTTTGCCCGTTCCGTCGTCCTTGATGCGTGTCATTTGATATTGCGGTGACTGCATGTAAGGGTTGGCAACAATCACCACATGTACCTGATGTCGTTTCTCAATGCTTGTAATTGCGGTACGTTTTTCATTCATAATGAACGTAGCCATTTCAACAGGCAGTTGCACTTGAAGTTCAGACACTTTTTCTTTGAGGGCTTCTTCTTCCATCAGGCGAACAAGGGCAAGCGCATGGGACTGTAAGCTTCGAACATGCCCTCGGCCTTCACATCTTGGGCAGCTTTCTTGTGCGGCTTCACCTAAGGAAAGACGTAGGCGTTGACGTGACATCTCGAGCAAGCCAAAACGTGATATACGACCGACCTGGATGCGCGCGCGATCCATTTTAAGGGCTTCTTTGAGGCGGCTTTCAACATCACGTTGATGTTTACTGCTGCTCATATCAATAAAATCAATGACAACTAAGCCACCTAAGTCACGAAGTCTCAATTGACGCGCAATTTCATCAGATGCTTCAAGATTCGTATGGAACGCGGTGGTTTCAATATCAGCCCCACCGGTTGATTTAGCGGAGTTAATATCGATTGAAACAAGCGCTTCAGTACGGTCAATGACCAGTGAGCCACCGGAGGGTAAGACCACTTGGCGTTGATGCGCTGTCTCAATTTGACCTTCGAGTTGATACAACGTAAATAAGGGCGTTGGGTTATTATAAAGCTTGAGATGCGGCAAGAATTCCGGTTTAACTTGCTCGATGTATTGTTTTGCCTTCACGTACGTTGCAGCATCATCGATGATTATCTCATCGATGGATTTACGAAGATTATCACGAATCGAGCGCGTGATAACATCGCCCTCTTGGTGGATAAGCGAGGGCGAAAGCTCGGTTGATTGAGCGTGTTTAATCGCATGCCATTGGTTGCACAACATGTCTAAATCGGCTTGAAGTTCATCTGGATTTTTACCCACGCCCGCGGTGCGAATGATAACACCCATATCATCGCTTAAGGTTAAGCCTTGCAGAATTTCTTTGAGCTCATCGCGTTCTTCGCCTTCGATGCGGCGCGAAATACCACCGGAGTGCGGACTGTTTGGCATCAGAACCAAGTAGCAACCGGCGAGGGTGATAAACGTCGTGAGTGCTGCACCTTTGGTGCCACGCTCTTCTTTATCCACTTGAATCAGTAGTTCTTGGCCTTCGCGAATCAACGTGGTTATGGGGAGTTTTTCGTCTTCAGCAGGTGTTTTGTTAAAATATTCAGGGGAGATTTCTTTGAGAGGTAAAAAGCCTTGACGTTTGGAGCCGTATTCAACAAAAACGGCATCGAGACTGGGTTCACGTCGCGTCACGGTTGCTTTATAAATATTACCTTTTTTCTTCGCCTCTGCAGGGCATTCAATATCTAAATCATAAAGACGGTTGTTTTTTATCAAGGCGACACGTACTTCTTCAGGTTGCGTGGCATTGATGAGCATTTTTTCCACGGTGGAAATGGACATCGGGACCTCTAATTCAAGGGCGCGGTCGCCTTGAGTTGAAACGAGGATAAAGGCAAGATGGCCGTTTTTTTCATATTGATAATAAATTATCAAGGAAATCACCGTGACTTGTTGGTAGCTCACGGTTGTTTTCGTAGCCTAGGACCTCAAAAATATAGATTGAACACGCCCTTTTTTGATGAGGGTGTGGTTATCTGAATAGGTTAGCTAGGTTACGTTTCAACATAACATTGGCCTTGGTTTAAGTTGCCTTTATCTAAGTATCATTGACTCAAGGAAAGCGCGCATTGTTTGTATAAAAACAGCTTTTTCAAGCCATTCACTCGCTTATGCGTTATAATTCTGTTGCGGATTAATCCGCTCTATTAACAGGATACCAAAAAAATATGGTTTGGGGAACAAAAGTATGATGAAAGGGGTGTACTACACAACAGTAACATCAGAAGAAGATGGCCAGCGTTTGGATAACTATCTTCTTCGTATTCTTAAAGGTGTGCCTAAAAGCCATATATACCGTTTAATTCGTGGGGGTGAAGTGCGTGTTAACAAAAAACGCGCGAAGGCAAGCTCGCGACTAGAAGAAAGCGATATGGTACGTATTCCCCCCGTTCGTACGTCTGATGAGCCAGGTGAGATAAGGTTAAGCGATGCGGTGATTGCGCGGCTGAACGCGAGTATTTTACACGAAGATGATAGTTTACTCGTGATAAATAAGCCGACAGGCATGGCGGTTCATGGTGGCAGTGGCTTGAGTTTTGGTGTGATTGAGGCGTTGAGGCATATGCGTCCTGAAGCAAACTATTTGGAGCTTATCCATCGTATTGATCGAGAAACGTCAGGATGTTTATTAATTGCAAAAAAAAGAAGTATGCTTCGCGCAGTTCAGGCATTATTTGAAGCGCGTGAGGTAGATAAAACCTATTGGACCTTGTCGTCGAATGCATGGCAGGGCAAGCAAAGTACGCGCATTGATGTTGCTCTCCAAAAAAATACGCTCCGTTCAGGTGAGCGAGTTGTACGCGTAGATCCCGAAGGCAAAGCTTCGCAAACAAAAGTACGGTTACTGGAAAACTATGCGGAAGCATGCTGGCTCGAAGCCAAGCCAAAAACAGGGAGAACACACCAAATTCGCGTGCATACAGCGCATATAGGGCATCCTATTTTTGGTGATGAAAAATATGGAGAAGCCTGTTCGCCGAATATTCAATCAGAGCTTAAAAAAATATTAAAACAACGGCTTTATTTGCATGCAAGAGCAATTCAATTTAACCTTCAAGAAAAACACTATAGTTTTCAGGCTGACTTAGATGCTCAATTTGATCATGCATTGCAAATGCTCCGTGCCATGTAAGCGACACATCCGCTCATGAGCATGCCTTATCAACTCGTGGTTTTTGATTGGGAAGGGACCCTAGGCGATCCTTTAGGTCATATTCATGAGGTACTTAAGACCGAGTCCGAAGCGCTCGGCCTCGGGCCGTATGATGTGCAACGCGCAAGACGATATGTTGCGCTTGGCTTAGATAAAGCCGTACGGAAAATTTTTCCTGATTTAGCGTTGTATCAATACGAACGCTTATTAGCTGGTGTACAGCAAGCCTTGGTTTCGAATCACGGGGCTGTGTATCTTTTTCCTGGCGTGAAGCATTTGCTGCAACAACTTCGTCATGCAGGTATTGACATGGCTATTGCAACCAATCGAGGCTCGCAAGCCTTACAACGCGCCTTGCACGTGAGTGAATTAGAGATATATTTTCCCGTGACGCGTTCCGCTGATCAAGCGCCTGCCAAGCCTTGCCCACAAATGCTCGAAGAAATTTTAGAGCTAACAGGCGTATCCGCAGACCAGACGTTAATGATTGGTGATGCTATTTCAGATATCGAAATGGCCTCTGCTCTGGATGTTGCAAGCATTGGCGTTGATTTTTATTATCAGCAGGGTGATGATCTTAAAGTCGCCGGTGCGCTTCAGGTGTTTGATGATTTTGCTACCCTGGGAGATTATCTTGGGTTACCCGCCTAAATTAAATTAAAGAGGTTTTGTTATGAGTATGAGTACGAACACAAGCACATTAACAACCTTACCTAATTCTTTGACGTTGGCGCGGGTTGCTTTGATTCCTGTGTTTATTATAGTGTTTTACTTACCGTGGTCATGGGGGCAAACGGCTGCGGCGGCTATCTTTGTGCTTGCAAGCATCACGGATGGGTTGGATGGTTATTTTGCCCGTAAACTTAAACAAACGTCTTCGTTTGGAGCTTTTCTGGATCCCGTCGCTGATAAATTATTGGTGGCTTCGAGTTTGATCTTGCTCGTGGCGGCAGGCGATCGAGGTTACATTGCGATTCCAGCGATTATTATTGTAGGGCGTGAAATTATTATTTCGGCATTGCGAGAATGGATGGCTGAAGTGGGTAGCCGAGCCAGCGTTGCGGTGAATTATGTCGGTAAGATTAAAACAGCGATGCAAATGACGGCCGTTATTTTATTATTGGCGTTTAAACCTGCGATGTCTTGGTGGGGTGCGCTCGGTGTGCTCGGTGTGATTTTGCTTTATGTAGCCGCTATCCTAACGATTTGGTCTATGATTGCTTATTTGATTGTGGCTTGGCCTGAATTAACGAAAAAAGAGTCTAAATAAATAGCTTGAATGTGTTAAAAAGTGTTGACAGGAACGTGATTTCCGGTAAAATTCATCTCGTTCAAGTGCGGGAATAGCTCAGTGGTAGAGCACAACCTTGCCAAGGTTGGGGTCGCGAGTTCGAACCTCGTTTCCCGCTCCAAAAAAAACGCGACGCACCGTCGCTTTTTTTTTACTTGGCTGTGTGGCAGAGTGGTCATGCAGCGGCCTGCAAAGCCGCGTACGCCGGTTCGATTCCGGCCTCAGCCTCCAGAACATGATGTATGCCCAGGTGGCGAAACAGGTAGACGCAAGGGACTTAAAATCCCTCGAGAGCAATCTCGTGCCGGTTCGACTCCGGCCCTGGGCACCATACTTCATCTGCTTAATCTCTCATATATATCTAGCATGAAACCATGGAATATGATTTAATCGCCCTTATATTTTTTGACCATATCGATCATATAAACCATGTTGAGGTGAGGGAGTCATGACGTTTCTTGTTACAGAGCAGTGCATCAAATGTAAATACACCGATTGTGTTGAAGTATGTCCTGTAGATTGTTTTTATGAAGGCCCTAATTTTTTAGTGATCGATCCGGATGAGTGCATCGATTGCGCTTTATGTGAGCCTGAATGTCCGGTAGATGCGATTATATCTGAAGATGACATGACCGAAGATCAAAAACCGTTTCTCGCCCTTAATGCCGAGCTTGCACAAGTCTGGCCTAACATTACCGTACAAAAAGATGGACCACCGGATGCTAAAAGCTGGGAAGGAAAAGACGGTAAACTGGACTTGTTAGAACGAGTATGGCCTAAAAAATGAACTTGCTTGCGATAGATACCTCGACATCTCGGGCATCCGTTGCCTTAGAATTTAACGGCATTTTGTTTATTGAAGAGGTGTTGGAGATACGTGAGCATGCTCGTGTGCTGCTTTCCATGGTGGAGCGTGTATTATTATCAGCAAAAACAGAGCTTAAATATCTTGACGGTATTGTGTTTGGCGAAGGTCCTGGTAGCTTCACGGGGCTGCGTATTGCCTGCAGTGTAGCCAAGGGGCTGGCTTATGCATATGACTTGCCGTTGTACCCCGTCGGCAGTTTACATGCAATCGCGGCCCAAGCGGAAGAGTTGCCGCCCAACACGCGCCTACTCGCAATGATGGACGCACGCATGAACCAAGTGTATTGGATGTTTGATCCCGAATCATCAGAGCAGCTGCCATGCGTAAGTGCCGCGAAAGATGTCTGTGTGCCTCCTAATACGCCTTTAAGCCTTGTGGGTGTTGGTTATGAGGCATATCTTGATACGCTACCATCTGAGATACACGATGCGATTGTATGTACGCGCGAAATCTTTCCGCGCGCAGATGCCATGATTCGGGTGGTGAAAACAGGTTGTATTCCGTCAGTCACAGCTGATGCTGCTATGCCTGCGTATGTTCGTCAACAGGTCACCGGAGGTTAAATACGTGGATAAAAAATTGCTTGCTATGATGGTCTGTCCCTTATGTAAAGGGGCATTATTATTTAAAAAAAATGAGCTGGTGTGTCGTTTTGATAGGCTTGCTTATCCAATTCGGGATGGTATTCCTGTGATGCTTGAACAAGAAGCGCGCTCGATTACGCTAGATGAAAAGGAAGCGTTGTGAATACCGATTTTCATGTGGTTATTCCGGCGCGTTACGCCTCCCATCGTTGCCCAGGAAAGCTCTTAATGTCGCTTGGCGGACAAACGGTATTAGCGCGTGTGTATGGACAGGCAAAACAAGCAGGGGCGGCAAGTATTACGATTGCAACCGACCATGCCGCGATTGCAGAAGAAGCCACGCGCTTTGGCGCACAGGTTGTGATGACCTCAGATGGACATCCTAGCGGCACCGATCGTGTGGCCGAAGCCGTGGATGCCTTAGGTTTGCCTTCTGATGCGGTGATTGTGAATGTTCAGGGCGATGAACCGCTTATGCCTCCTGCACTGATTCGGCAAGTAGCCATGAGTTTGGTTGCTTCAAAAAATACATCGATGGCGACACTGTGTGCACCGATTTGTTCTGAAGAAGAATATGTCAATCCAAATATTGTCAAAGTGATTCGGAATGCTCACAATCAAGCGCTTTATTTTTCAAGAAGTCCCATTCCTGCTTTCAGAGATGGGGGTATTTTATTACAGCATGTGTTTCGACATATTGGCCTGTATGCGTATAGAAAAGATTTTTTAGTGAAGATGGTGGCATGGCCTGTTTGTGCTTTAGAAGCGGTAGAAGCACTGGAACAATTGCGTGTGTTATGGTCAGGATACGCCATTCAAGTGGATGAAGCATGCGTGGCGCCACGGCAAGATATTAATACGTTGGATGACCTTAAACAGGCTGAAGCCTGGCTTTCAAAAGAAATTAGTTTATAAAAAACAACAGGTATGAACTTAAATTAATCTAAAAGTTGTTATGATGACCTAAAGAAAGTAAACTGTAATCACATGAGTATGCAGACAAGGAGTGCTGCCCAATGGTGTATCCCTCGATAGCCTGGAAAGCAAGAGCATGGCTTGTTGCCTCCCTGGGGGCTTTGGTTATTTTGCTCAGTTGGCACTTGATGATCAAGCCCTATGAAATGAAACGCCTGCAGCGTGCGTCGGTAGCAACTGCGCAACAGCTTCGCGTGGCGTTCTCATCACAAGTCAATCAGCATTTAAATGCGGTAAAAAAAATCTTTTCACGCATGGATCATCACGATTATCGAGCCTATTCAGATGTTGTAGAAGATGTAAATTTTCAGTTTGAACATAATCATGGCCTTGAAGCCATGATATTTCCTGCTGTAGGTTCAAAAGGGTCGGTTGCTTTATTTAATCCTCACGTCACGCAAACAGGGGTATTAACATCCCAAAAGCAATGTGACACGCTGTTGCAATCACATCCTGAGCTAATCCGAATGTATCAAGATATGCAGGTGATTGCTTTAGATGGTTCGCTTTGTGTTTATGATACACACTCTCATATGCTAGCTATCTTTAATTTAAAAACAATTCTTGATGAAGATTTAAAGCAGGAGATCATGAAAGGATACTTTCTAGCCTTATCAGATAAAATCACGCCTGAAATTGTGTCCCCTAATTGGACTTTTCCTTTGATTCATCGAGAATTTTTTCAAGTTTTAGGTGCTGAGTGGGATATTAATATCTATCCAAGTAAGGCATATGTTGAAGCATGTGTGAAGCGTGCATATATTATTTTTTGTACGACGCTTGGTGGTTTTGTAAGTTTGTTTTGTCTTTGGTTTTTAACCTTTCGTTGGAAGTTAATACCGTTGAATTCGCGTTATGTGAATCAGTTAAAACGATTGGCGCAGTATGATGGTCTGACTGAATTACCCAATCGTCGGTATTGTTTGGATTATTTAAATACCATGATCGAGCGATCCAATCGGGGCTCTGATCATTTCTCCGTGTGTTTTTTAGATTGTGATAAATTTAAGAATATTAACGATAAGTATGGTCATCATGTCGGTGATTTAGTTTTAAAACATCTCGCTAAATCCGTGTCTCAAGTGATTCGCCGCAATGATCTTTTCGCGCGTTTCGCGGGAGATGAGTTTTGTTTAGTTTTAGACGGTACATCGTCTGAAGATGCGATTCAAACGGCGTTAGATAAAATATTTGAAGCTGTTTCCATGCCTATTTATTTTGAAAAGCATAAAATAATGATTACGGTAAGCATTGGCGTCGCGGTTTATCCTGAATCTGGACAAGCTGCGGATCTTCTTTTGAAGCATGCTGATGAGGCCATGTATTCAGCAAAAAAACAAAAGAAAAAGAATGCTTATGTTATTTATCAGCGTTGATATCGTTTTTAATTTCATCGAGTTTTGCATCGATACGAGCTTCAAGATAACGATCTTTTTTAACCAGCGTTTTAGACAGCTTAAACAGCCGTTTTGCTTCTTTTCTTTGCCCTTGGAGTAGATGGCACTGCGCATAAGTAAAATAAGCATACGCTTTAAGGTGATTGTTGGATTGCGCGCGCGCAAGGGCATGGCATACTGGTAAATCGGTTGGAAATGCTCGGCTTGCTTGAAGCAACACCGTGGATGCTTCATCAGGATGGTTGGTCGCAGATAAGATCTTTGCGAGCGTCATAATAACAGGGTAGTTTCCAGGATAATTAGCATGAAGGGCATGTAGACGAGCAATGGCCTCATCCGCGCGGCCTATGCCAGCCCCAGCTTCACTGATGGCGAGTGCGTAATAAAAGTTTTCATGGTCTTCAGTAGCAAGGATCTGGAGTTGTGTATAGGCAGCTTGATGCTGGTTTGCTTTGAGTAACGCAAGTGCACGGCCATACAGGCAAGCATTATCGTTGGTTTCTGATTGCGGGCAACGATTGGCGTAGTAATCTAATAATTTTTTATTATGTTGTGCAGTAAGAACGCGAATACGTTCTTTCGTAAGTTGGTACGCCAGGGTATCAGGGACGTCTTTGGATGACAAAAGGTTGGTTCGATGTTCTGCTTCAACAATTCGGTCATCATCCATCGGGTGTGTCCGTAAAATAGTGGGAACATTGCCTGAGTAATAACGTGAATTTTCTCGCATGCGTTGAAAAAAATGAATCATACCGCGAGGATCAAATCCCGCGCGTTTCAGCATGTCGATACCAATGCGGTCCGCTTCTTTTTCGTTGGAGCGAATGAAGTTAATGCTGTCTTGGGCAAAGCCTCCGAGGGCCGCCATCATGGCGCCACTTCCAATCCCTGGGATAATAGCTCCAAGGGCTATGGCTGCGAGCATCGAGGCAAGCATCGGTACTTTCATACGATGCTGATGTTCAAGCATGCGATAAAGATGGTGTTGGCGAACGTGTGCGATTTCATGAGCAAGTACAGCGGCAAGCTCGCTTTCATGTTCGCTTAATAAAAAAAGTTCACTGTTGATACCAATATGTCCACCCGGTCCTGCAAAAGCATTGATTTCATCTGATTTTACAATAAAAAAAGAGGGCGGGACTTGATCGCTATGGGTAGCAAGTTTTTGCCCGAGTCGTGTAAGATACTGATTGCTCAGCGGATCACGCAGCACGCTGTTGGATTGGTTGATTTCTGCGACAAATTCTTTTTCGAGCTCATCCAGTTCGCTATTTGAATAAGCGGAAAAAGCAAATGCGGTATTATTCAAAAGCAGAGATATAATAACCAGAGCAAGCATGCATGATTTGATGCGATGGGGTAAACCTGTTCTTTGTGCTGATCTGGGCATGAGGCTACTCAAAAATTGAATAATTTGTTATCATACACATACTTTTTCCACAGTGACTGAAATATGCACGAGCAATTTCTGCTAGCAGCACTTAAGCAAGCACGTCTTCGACGTGGTTCAACAGCACCAAATCCTTCTGTTGGGGCGGTTGCGGTGTGCGCTGAAAATATTATAGCACAAGCTGCGCATCCAGGTGTGGGTCATCTACATGCCGAGCAGTTACTGCTCCAAGCTCTGCCTGAAGATTGTTCGTCGATTACGATTTATGTGACGCTTGAGCCCTGTAATCACTGGGGGCGAACACCACCCTGCGTGGACGCGTTGATTGCTCGACGTGTCAAACAAGTGGTGTATGCGTATGCCGATCCAAATCCTGTTGTTGCTGAAAATAATACACCCGCGTTACTGAAAGCACATGGCATTGATGTATTGCATTATCCAATGACGGTGATTAATAAATTTTATGAAAGCTATACGTTTTGGTTTAAAACAGGCCGACCTTGGGTCACGGTGAAAATGGCGCAAACGTTCGACGGCAAGATTGCAGGGGAAGGTGGTGCCCGCGCGATGTTATCCAATGCCGTATGCGCTGATTTCACGCATCAAGAGCGCTTGCACACGGATGTGATTTTAACAACCGCTAAAACTATTCAAGCAGATAATCCATTGCTTAATGCACGCGTGGGAGATGATGTTGTGGCGAAACCTATTGCTGTGCTAGATCGTACACGCAGCTTAGCGGCGTCGGCCAATATTCATCAAACAGCCAAGCCATTGCATCTTTATCATGGTAAACCTGACGAGAAGCAATTGGATCTACACGCAATACTTGATGATTTGGGTCGTATTGGTTACCACGATGTGTGGGTTGAAGCCGGAGCTGAATTATTTAATCACCTGCATCAGCAAAACTTAGTGCAACGCACGTATTTATATTTGGTGCCCAAAATTCTGGGCACGCGAGCGCTATCGTTATATTCACAAGATACACAAGAAAATATTTTAGCTAAGGCAAAGCATATAGCATGGGACGCAATGGGGGATAACCTCAAAGTTACGCTTGATTGGCAAGCGAATGCTCAAGATAATTTTATCGAGGAATCAACATGTTCACTGGATTAGTTGAAAAATGCGGTACTGTAGTCAGTCAAGAAAAGCATGACTCTGGAACGCGTTTAATACTTGAGGCGCGATTTGACAGCTTAGTGATCGGTGAAAGTATTGCTGTCAATGGCGTGTGTCTTACCTTATTGCCAGCACCAACAGGACAGCTTGCCTTTGATGTATCGCCTGAAACCTTGCGTGCAACGAGTTTGGGGGCGCTAGCGTTGGGTGATGGTGTGCATCTTGAGCGTGCGTTACGCGCTTCTGACAGGCTTGGAGGGCATTATGTTACGGGGCACGTGGATAGAGCTGCTGAAATACAGTGTATAACACAACAAGGCGAATATACTGAGGTGACGGTTGCTGGCTTTAATGCCAGCGACCGGCGCTATTTATGCCCTAAAGGCAGTGTAACGCTGGATGGTGTGAGTTTGACGATTAATGCCGTAACGGATGATGCGATAACTGTGATGCTTATCCCGCATACGTTACTAAAAACAACACTTTCAACGTGGTTTGTTGGGCAACGCATCAATGTTGAGTTTGATTATATTGCGCGCGTGTTGGTTCACCAATTGGGTTCTTTGTCAGATTCGACTATAATACCGCTTTTTGATAAGCCCAATAAGGGTATCGAGGTTCCTTTATGACAAGCTCTGTTTCATCAATGCAGCATGCACTTGCTGAACTTCGTGCCGGCCGTATGGTTATTTTAGTTGACGACGAGCAGCGTGAAAATGAAGGTGATTTAGTCTTCGCCGCCGAACATGTGACCCCCGAAGCGATTAATTTTATGTCGCGTTTTGGTCGAGGGCTCATTTGTTTGCCGATGACCGGCGCGTTGATTGACAAGCTTGGGCTACCGATGATGGCAAGTCGTAATCGTTCGCCTTATGGCACGGGGTTTACAGTATCGATCGAAGCCTTTTCAGGTGTAACAACGGGTATTTCAGCAAAAGATCGCGCACATACTATTCACGTGGCGATTGATGCGAGCGCTACGCCAGAAGATATTATTTCGCCAGGACACGTGTTTCCACTTCGAGCTCGGGACGGTGGGGTATTCGAACGTCAAGGACAAACCGAAGGCAGTGTGGATCTGATGCGACTTGCTGGGCTGAAGCCTGCGGCGGTGATTTGTGAGCTTATCAATGAAGATGGGACCATGAGTCGTCAAGATGACTTGATCAAATTTTCAAAAGAACACGGTATTCCTATTATTAGCGTGCGTGATGTGATGGAGCATCGTATTCGTCACGAAGTACTCGTGGAAAAAGTTGCGATCAGTCGTATACCGCTCCGAGAACACGGTGATTTCACGATGACGCTTTTTCATAATCAGATGGATGCGTCCGAACACTTTTCTTTAGAAAAAGCAGTCATCAACCCAGAATCTAGCCTAGATAATTCAGATCAAGCACCGTTGGTGCGGATTCATTCTGAATGCATCACCGGTGATTTATTTGGATCAACCAAATGTGATTGTGGCGAGCAGCTCGATCAATCCCTGGCTAAAATTGCCAAAGAAGGTGGGGTGTTGATTTATTTAAGACAAGAAGGTCGAGGCATTGGTCTCTCCAATAAGCTTAAAGCGTATGCACTTCAAGAAACAGGCATGGATACGGTCGAGGCTAATCAACATTTAGGTTTGCCGGTTGATGGACGTGATTACGGAGTTGCTTTTCAAATGCTGCAAGCCTTAGGTTTAGATAAAGTAAGGCTTCTGACTAATAATCCGCGTAAAATCGAAGCGCTGGAACAATACGGCATCAACGTCGTTGAGCGTTTGCCGCTACATGTGGAAGCGAGTTGTGAAAATCGAACATACTTAAAAACGAAGCGTGAAAAACTAGGACATCTTTTGGATATGAAGCCATGAAATATATCAAAGCTACGCCTGAACATAAGACGGTGTTTCCCATTGCAATTGTGGTGAGTTTATTCAATCGTCCGATCACACAAGCATTACAAGATGGCGCGCTTGAAGCGCTCAAATTAGCTGGTTTTTTACCTGAGCATATTACCTTGGTTGAAGTGCCGGGAGCGGTTGAAATTCCTTTAGTGGCCAAGCAGCTGGCTAAGCAACATAAATTTGGCGCTATTCTTGCTTTAGGCGCGGTTGTTCGAGGTGAGACCACGCACTATGATTACGTGTGCGAGCAAGTAAGCACCGGTTGCCAGCAGATAACGTTGGCGTATGACGTACCGGTTGTTTTTGGTGTTTTGACCACAGAAAACGAAGCGCAAGCTTGGGACAGGCTCGGAGGTGCGCATGGACATAAAGGGCATGACGCTGTGGCGTGCGCGCTCAGCATGCATCACATATTGCAAACATTAGAACACGATAACGGGTTAGGACAATAAATAATGACAAAATTTGTATTTATCACAGGTGGTGTGGTTTCTTCCTTAGGAAAAGGCATCACGGCCGCGTCGCTTGCTGCTATTCTTGAGGCGCGGGGTCTTCGTGTTACGTTGATTAAACTTGACCCATATATTAATGTCGATCCAGGTACCATGAGCCCGTTTCAACATGGTGAAGTGTTTGTGACACGTGACGGTGCCGAGACCGATTTAGACTTAGGGCATTATGAACGTTTTGTTCGTACGGCAATGACCAAACTTAATAATTTCACGTCAGGCAAAGTGTACGAAAGCGTGATTAAAAAAGAGCGTCGCGGTGATTATTTAGGTGGAACGGTACAAGTTATTCCTCATATTACCAATGAAATCAAACGTCGTATTCGCTTGGGTGCCGAAGGGTACGATGTGGCGATGATCGAAATTGGTGGAACCGTGGGTGATATCGAATCATTGCCGTTTCTTGAGGCGATTAGGCAAATGCGCATTGAGCTTGGAAGTGCTCGCGCGCTCTTTGCTCATTTGACGTTGGTGCCTTATATTGCAACAGCTGGTGAAACAAAAACCAAGCCTACACAGCACTCGGTGAAAGAATTACGCTCCATTGGTATTCAGCCTGATCTCCTGATTTGTCGTTCAGAAAAACCGTTGACACAACAAGATCGTAATAAAATAGCTTTGTTTACCAACGTTGAAAAAGAAGGTGTGATTACCTTGGAAGATGCTAAGAGCATTTATCAAATCCCTATGATTCTTCATAAGCAAGGCGTTGATGAACTGTTGGTGAAAAAATTAAACTTAGGACCATTAAAACCTGCTGATTTACACGAATGGCAAGCGGTACTCGATGCACAAGCTTCGCAAGACATGACGGTTAAAGTCGGCATGGTCGGTAAATACTTGGAACTGAGCGATGCTTATAAATCATTAAACGAAGCCTTGTTGCATGCCGGTATTCATACAAAAACGCGTGTTGAAATTGTTTACATCGATGCCGAACTTATTGAAAAACATGGCCCCTCACTTTTAGATGCGGTCGATGCTATTTTGATTCCGGGCGGATTTGGTTCACGCGGAGTCGAAGGTAAAATTCAGGCTGTTCAGTATGCTCGAGAAAACAACCGGCCGTTTTTAGGTATTTGTTTAGGTATGCAAACCGCCGTGATTGAATTTGCACGGCATATTGTCGGCCTTAAAGATGCCAACTCAACCGAATTCAATAAAAACACATCGTATCCAGTGGTGGGCTTGATCACTGAATGGCTGGATGAAGCGGGACAGGTTAATTTACGCGATGAAAACAGTGATTTAGGTGGCACCATGCGGCTTGGCGCGCAAATGGCAGAGCTGACCGATGATTCGCTTGCAAGTATGGCCTACGGTGCTCCACGCGTCGTTGAGCGTCATCGCCACCGTTATGAAGTGAATAACCACTTTGTCGACGCTTTACTTGAGCACGGCATGGTGATTGGGGGACGCTCGGCAGATGGTGAGTTGGTTGAAATGGTTGAACTACCAAATCATCCTTGGTTTTTAGCATGTCAATTTCATCCAGAGTTTACGTCAACCCCACGTGATGGTCATCCTTTATTTCAATCGTTTATTATGGCCGCTCGCGCTTATCATCAGGATAAAAACCAAAAGGAACAGGCATGAAACTGTGTGGCTTTGAAGCAGGGCTGAATGCCCCGTTGTTTTTAATTGCAGGGCCTTGCGTGATTGAAAGCGAGGCTTTAGCCATAGAAACTGCCGGGTATCTAAAGGAGCTGTGTGCTGATTTAGGTATCTCGTTTATTTATAAATCGTCGTTTGATAAAGCCAATCGTTCATCAGGCACGAGCTATCGTGGTCCTGGTTTGGAAAAAGGCTTGGCAATTTTAGAAAAAGTGAAGCGTGATGTTGGCGTGCCTATTCTGACGGATGTACATGAAGATACACCATTACATGAGTTAGATATGGTGGATGTGTTACAAACCCCTGCGTTTTTATGCCGACAGACCAATTTTATTCAAAACGTTGCGGCAACCAACAAACCTGTGAATATCAAAAAAGGTCAGTTTTTATCTCCTTGGGATATGAAACACGTGGTTGCTAAAGCCAAAGCAACCGGCAACGATTCGATTATGGTGTGTGAACGTGGCGCGAGTTTTGGTTACAATAATTTAGTCTCGGATATGCGTTCATTGCATATTATGCGTGAAACGGGTTGCCCCGTGGTGTATGACGCTACGCATTCGGTCCAATTACCCGGTGGGCAGGGCAGCTCTTCGGGTGGTCAACGTGAATTTATTCCAGCCTTGGCACGCGCGGCCGTTGCTACGGGTATTTCAGGTTTGTTTATGGAAACCCATCCCGATCCATCAAAAGCACTCAGTGATGGCCCGAACAGCTGGCCATTAGACCAAATGAAGCCGTTGATCGAACAGTTGATGGCTATAGATGCGGTGTTTAAGAAGCATGGTGAGCTAGGGTAGTTGTCAATGGCACAAAGTTTCTTAACTTAGTGCCATTGAAGTAGTTACTTGTTATAAATCATACTGAAGACCGATCGTTCCGAAGTTATAAAATTTCGAATGGACTTTTATATTCCAATTACTTGTAGCAACATGTTGCCCAGGATATACCGTGGAACCAAACGTATAATCGCTAGCCGAGATATAAAGAAATCGATATTCAGCAAACAGATGCATTGAATTTTTTAGATTGACGGATATTCCAATTTTAGGCTGTGCCGCAAAAGAAAGGCCGGTATCATTCGTATCCGAATTAAAGTGATTAAAGGGTTCTTCAGGAGCGGTTTGTATAGATGTAGCATTTGTAATTGAGACAACGGCTGCACCTGCGCCAAGGCCAAGGTAAGGGTGGACTTTTTCACTGAAGGGAGTGTTAAGTTGAAGTACAAAATTAGTAAGGTAAACACCCGTTTTCATCGGAAGCGTGATCAAAAAATCATGCTCTGTAAGTCGAGCAGTATCATTATTGATTTCATGCCCCTTCAATGTAACATCTCCAATATAAAACCCTTCTAATTCAATGGAGGGGGCAAGGGACCAGTGTGAATCAACATGATTTAACGTTCTCGTTGCTCCTTGATACCCAATATGTCCGCCAGCCACCCACCCCGAGGTTTTATCTAAGGATCCTTTTGAATTGACGGCTAAAGGGCCACCCGAAGTATCAGAAAAATAAGCGGTCCCTTTTTGGCCAACAGGTACACTCGAAATCGTACCGCCTCCACCAAATGCGCCAAGGTAGACTTTACCGGTCGGTTCCATTGCTTTTTCAGAACTCATGGTACCCGCATAAGCTACCGTATTTGATAGGGTTAGCAGTGCAAGAGTGTTAATAATATGTGTCCGTTTCATTCGATCAGTCCCTTAGATTTTAGAAAATTTTAGATTTAAAATTATCATGAGTATTTTGGGTCGTCAACCGTTATGTAAAACTATACGGTGCATTTTTTCATGAGAAAATTAAACGCTATTGTGTGTTTTTTTTCACCATGGTCTATATTTAAAGTGATTAAGTATTATGATGGGACGTAAACATGGGGCGATTACACAATTATCTGATGCAAAAACCGTCTTCAAAACGGGATCAGTATTTTCTTGAACTACACGACAAGGCTTATGCTCGCGTTGTTGCTCGAGGTGTTAAAATTATCGGTGCAGATGACATTGCCGAAGAACTAAAACCCCTTCTCGTGCATGAATTATCTTATTCTGATTTTAACGTAGATAAAATTGGGCTGATGTATAAAGCCTCAGAGGAGCTTGATCTTACGCTCGCTAGACCACTATTGACGGCAACAGCCAGTGACGAAGAGCGGTATGCTCGAGGTGAGTATGATCAAAAATTTTCTGCCATTCAAAATATTTTAGTTAATTATCTATTAGGGGAGGATTATGAGCCTAATCCTACGATGGCATTACATCACTGGGAAGTTGCACGGTTGACGTCGGTCTGTGAAAACTACAAACGTGAACTTTGTCAAATAAACGCACCCTACACAAATATAAAACATAAAAAATTACATGAAATAAATAAGTTACTGGCGATTTTAACCGATAAATCCACCCATAGTGATGATAAAATACCGGCTTTTACGAAACAGTATGAGAAGCATAAATCAACGTTAGCAGGAAACAAGCTTGAGTTTGATACTGGGTTGCATACCCACAAATTATTTAAAGCCAGTCAGAAAAATACGCGATTACTCTCTTTTTCGCTAGATATATCGCATATTCTTGCACAAGTACAAAAAGCGGTTTTATCCATAATAAAGCAATGTCATAGCCACATAAAACAAGAACAATCAGTACAGGATATTGATAAGATTGTGCGTCATTTTTAGATGATTTTGAGGTGACGTTGAAATAAATGCGGAGAGACAGGGATTCGAACCCTGGGAAGGTTGCCCTTCAATGGTTTTCAAGACCATCGCAATCGACCACTCTGCCATCTCTCCGAGGCCCAGAATATTAGCGTAAACTTCCAAGCGTTGCAACAGGGTTTTGCTTTAAAACTTGGCTTTATTTGTCTTTGTGTGTTTAGATTCGCAAAAAGTTCACCAGTGGGTATAATAAGCCCGGTTATTAGGTTGTTCTGATGAAATGCTTAAGTTAGGGATGAGACGTTCGATGAAAGCAATAAAATACCTTGTGGTACTGGGGCTTTTGATAGCACTTGTAGGTTGCAAAAGTTTTTTTGGTTCCAATGAAGAAAAAGACGAGGGAGAGGGGCCTTATAAAGGCTTGTCTGCAAAGCAGTTGTATCAAGACGCGCGAACGGCACTCAATAAAAAAGATTATACAGGGGCTATCAAGCGTCTGGAAGCCATGGAAATCATGTATCCATTTCATGATGACGCCGAAGCCGCTGAGCTTGAGCTGATTTATGCTTATTATCTAAAAGAAGAATATCCTGCAGCTGCGGCTGCATCGGAGCGTTTTATTCATCTTTATCCACGTGCGAAACGTGTGGATTATGCATATTACATTAAGGCGATGTCTAATTTTCATCAATCGCGTGGGCCTGTCGCAACGCTGTTGCCGATGGATCAGTCTTGGCGTGATCCGGGTACACAGTCACAAGCGTATTCTGATTTTGCAACGTTGATTCAACAGTTTCCTCGAAGTCAATACAAAGCGAATGCACAGCAACATATGATTTATTTACGTAATATGTTCGCGAATACCGAGTTGAACGTAGCTAAATATTATTATGAACGACGACGGTTTGTGGCTTCTGCTGAACGTGCAAACTATGTGATTCAAACCTATCCACAAGCCGCCAGTACAAAAGAAGCACTCGGCGTGCTCTATCATGCAAATAAAGCTTTAAATCTTACCCAGGCCGCTGATGATGCCTTAAATGTGTATGCGAAAACGTACGGAGGAAAACCTTCGGCCGTGCGTTCAGCAGAAAAAATAGATTTAATAGGTTAGTCTAAGCCTAAGCCTAAGCCTAAATTTAAGCCTAAGGAGCTTATGATGACACAACCGTATATTTTGGTGCTGTACTATTCTCGTAACGGTGCCGTTGCAGCACTTGCTCAGCACATCGCACGTGGCGTGTCTCAGGTGGATGGTATCGAAGCGCGATTAAGAACGGTACCTCCTGTTTCAACAACGTGTGAAGCGGTCGACCCTGTTGTCCCAGACGACGGTGCGCCGTACGTTTCATTGGATGATCTACGTGGTTGTTCGGGTTTGGTTTTAGGAAGCCCTACACGTTTTGGAAATATGGCAGCTCCTGTAAAATATTTTTTAGATAGTACATCACCTGTGTGGCTATCAGGCGAGCTTGTCGGTAAACCGGCTTCTGTGTTCTCATCAACGTCATCGATGCATGGTGGGCAAGAAAGTACGTTGTTAAGCATGATGTTGCCGTTGATTCATCAAGGTATGGTATTGCTTGGGTTGCCTTATACAGAACCTGCGTTAAGCTCAACCGAACGTGGTGGTACACCGTACGGTGCGACACATGTGACGGGTGCTTCGGGTGATCACCCACTTACGCCTGATGAAATCACGTTGGCCAAATCTCAAGGCGCACGTGTAGCGCGGATTGCCTTAAAGTTAATGGCCTAGGAGTGATGTGATGCGGGTCATGAGTTTTAATGCCAACGGTATACGTTCGGCGGCTAGAAAAGGTTTTTTTGAGTGGTTTCATCAGCAAAATATCGATTTTTTATGTATTCAAGAAACCAAGGCGCAGCGTGAGCAATTAGAACAAGATCCTACGTTCTTTCCTGAAGGTTACACGTGTGAATATGTTGATGCCGTAAAAAAAGGCTACAGTGGCGTGGCGATATATTCGCGCCAAAAACCGATGGCGATCACAACAAGCCTTGGGTTTGATACTGCAGATAACGAAGGGCGTTATGTACGCTTTGATTATGAAAACTTGAGTGTTGTTTCGTTGTATTTACCTTCGGGGACTACGGGAGATGTACGACAAACGGTTAAATTTGATTTTTTAGAAAAATTTGAAGCGCATTTACGTGAATTAAAAGCACAAGGTCGAGAATGCATTATCTGCGGTGATTATAATATTGTGCACAAAGAGATTGATATTAAAAACTGGCGTGCCAATCAAAAAAACTCGGGGTGTTTGCCCGAAGAGCGTGCATGGTTAGATACCGTGTTTGGGCCGCTTGGGTTTGTGGATGCGTTTCGGGTTAAAAATCAAGAATCGGAGCAATACACGTGGTGGTCTAATCGAGGTCAGGCACGCGCTAATAACGTTGGATGGCGCATTGACTATCAAGTGGTGACACCGGGTTTAGCTGATTGCATTGTCGACGTACGTATTGACCGCGAACCGTTTTTTTCTGACCATGCGCCGTTGATGATTGATTATAATTTGTAATATACAAGATAAATAAGGTAAGCCATGCTTAAAGTAGCCAGTTGGAATGTTAACTCGTTGAATGTACGGCTTGAGTCTGTTTTAGCGTGGTTAGATGCATCCAATACGGATGTATTAGCGCTGCAAGAAACCAAAGTTCCCGATGAAAAATTTCCGCTTGAAGCTTTTTTAGAGCGCGGGTATCACGTGGCTTTTTCGGGGCAAAAAACATACAACGGTGTCGCGATTATTAGCCGTACCCCGCTCGAAGATGTGGTGATGGATATTCCAGGATTTGACGACCCTCAACGGCGTTTTATGGCGTGTACCGTGGCCGGCGTGCGCTTAATTGATTTATATGTTCCGAACGGATCCGAGGTGGGTTCTGATAAATATGAGTATAAACTCACCTGGCTTCAGCATGTCACCGCGTTTATTCAAGAAGAACTTGTGCGTTACCCCAATCTCGTTGTGGTGGGCGATTTTAATATCGCACCGGATGATCGTGATGTACACAATCCAGCACGCTGGGAAGGCTCGGTGTTGGTGAGTCTACCTGAGCGTGAAGCTTATCAACAATTATTAGCGCTGGGTTTATTTGATAGCTTTCGTTTGTTTGACCAGCCTCGTGATACATTCAGCTGGTGGGATTATCGAGGGGCAGGCTTTAGGCAAAATCATGGGTTACGTATTGATTTATTGCTTCTTAGTGAGTCACTTAAAGCACGTTGTTTTGAGAGTTATATCGACGCAGAACCGCGTGCAGCAGAACGTCCGTCTGATCACGCCCCAGTGTGGGTTATGCTTGCGCCGTAATCCTCTCGTAGATTAAAAAATATGATTAAACAAACCAAACAAGGTATTTTAATTGATCACAATGTGTGTTAATATCGGTCACCAAGGCGATTTTTATACTCATAACTAAAAGGTGACGATTATGCCAATGACACAAACTGCAGCAAGTACTTTACTTGACAACTATAACAAAGACTTGGATTTAGTCCAGAACGGCTTAACAGGGCTCGATGCAGTGTCTAACTCAACTCCTTTTAAGTTTATTCCCGAACTATTGGAGGCATTAAAAGCAATTGCTAATCCAAAGACCACTTTAGAGGCTTTTGATAAAGCACAAAAACATTTAGAATCGAGCGTCAAAATTGAGTTTAATCGTAAAGTTAGACCAAAGGATACCATGTTTGATAAATTTGAAGACACTTATAAAACTAAATTATTTAAAAATCTTCAAGATGACATACGGGAAGGCTTAAAGGCTGAGCTTGTTGTTGAGTCTCCAGCTGTTGAGTCTCCAGTTGTTTTAGAACCAGCTACCATCTCACCTGCACCCGTTGTCGACTCTGAAAGTCAAGATGATGTATCAGTTACCAGCGAAACCATAAATATTCACGCACCAAAATGGCTGAGCGAATCAGTTGATACCCAGGACGATAATGCTCCGCAAGCCGAGCAATTTGTTGAAGGTCTGGATTTGTCTTTTTGGTTGAAAGTTGGTTTAAGTGTAGCTCTTGTGGCAAGTATCGCCCTGAGTATTGCAGCTGTCATGACGGCAAACCCTGTTCTCTTGGGTGTAGGCATTGTAGCTACAGCCGCGAGTGGTGTAGCACTTGCCCGAACACTCGGCTTTTTTAACAGTAACCCAGTTACGCCTGAAGTGCCTGAAACAGAAGAACAAATACAAGATAATACTGCGCCTGCGCCTACTGAGTAATCAGTACGGATAAAAAGCATGATATTAAGAGCCTGTCTTTGACAGGCTTTTTTTATATTTTAAATTTAAGTTTTAGAACACATTGCCGATTATGTAGTCACTAACTCATGATCGGATGCTTATATGAAATGCATGATTATTTTTTTCACGCTTGTGTGTTTAACGGCTTGTGCAACAACGTCATCTAACGCCACTGCAGAAGAAAAACCAAATTCTGGTCATGTTGAACGCGTTAAATTTGTACGACATGAAGGTCTCAAACAAAAACTGTATTATCCAGCAGGTTTTTATTCAGAAGATGCTGAGCAAGCACAAGATCGCTCAGCAAGAGCTTGGTGGAACCAGTAAGCGCGAAGGTAGGTACATGCTTACTGGCCTGTGAAGCTTAGCTCGCATTGATGGCTTGTAGGAGTACTTTAATGTCAGAACTCAAAGATTTTATATCATTTTGCCCATAACACCCAACCTCAAAAGAAAAATTTAATTTAACTAAAGCTTCTTCTAATAACTCTTGGGCTTTGATTTTGTTTGTTTTATCAAGATAATGTCCTGCAAAATAAACAGATGTACCATCTAAATTTTGTGTGCATGTAGGACGATCTTGGTAGCGGCTCAACCAATCAATTTTTAAAGCTAATTCACGGCATTTGTCTGCAAGTTCAGCGTTGGTTGCTGCATAAGTATTCATGGTAAATAAGCCAGCAACAAAAGCGATGCTTATGGCTAAAATACGGGGCCGTTTCAACAGGTTCATGTAAAGCTCCTTTGATTTTTAATAATAATTAACAGCATGCCTCCATTAGTTTTATATAAAAAAATTGGAAACAACAAGTAATGTTTATCTTTTCTTGGCAGAAGCTATTTTTTCTGAAAGAATGATGCACGCAAACATGTTACAATAGCTTTAAGTTAGGACGAAATGCTTTTTAAACGACATATGCGCATTGTTAGCGGCTTGATTGCGCTACTCGTGTTATTACTTGTTTTTGTTGCCTATATGCAGATAGGCATTATCAAGCGCGATCCCTTGGTTTTAATGAACCTTTATTATCAAAAAAAGGTTTCAGATCCTAAAATTGCACGCCAAGCACTTGAACTTATTTTGAAGCAGGATAAAAATCACACGTTGGCTTTAGTTGAGTTGAGCCAATGGCTGGTGCAAGAAAAAGATTTCATCGGGGCGCAGCCCTTGGTCGAGCGACTGCATCAACAATTACCTAATAATAAAAAATACACGTTTCAACTGGCTTATCTTTACTATAAAGCCGGTGTGTGGGAGCGTGCAAAACCGCTTTTTTTAACGCTTGCTGCAGATCCCTTGAGTTCGTGGTCTCGACCTGCCCAGGTAGCGTTACGAGGCATGATGTCTTATATACCTAATTACAAAGATTGGGTGAATGCACAGTTTTTTTATCCTGCGTGGTCTTCAGAGGGCAGTGAGGCCGAAGAGGATGAGCTGGATACGTTCTATCGGTTACGAAAAAAAGATCATACTGCTGCACGTGTTTATATTGAAGCCATGAATCACACACACCCCATGCATGCACAAGCGCTGAAAGAGGCGGGTTTTTTAGCCATAGAAGAAGGGCGTATTGATGATGCTGTCGAGATCTTTACGCGTGTGTATGCGATGACACATGATCCTGCTGAAGCGATGCAAATCGGTTATTTATACAGCGGTCTTGCTCAGAATAAAAAAGCCTATCATTATTTTAATCAGGCGACTGCGAGCCAAAATCCCAAAATTTCATGGTTAGCTCAAGATGCCATGACCCGTTCTGCAGGCCAACAAACCAAAGCTTTTCCTAGTCCGTATTATGGTGAGTTTTTTACGATGCCGTTCACTCAAAATCGTTTTGGAATAACGGTTTCTCAGTTTATTGGCCGGCTTGGCGTGGAGTTAGATCTTCCTATGCGACCACGCGTTTATACGTTTACACGACGTACACAAGATAATCGCTCGAATAATCTGGGTGAATTGACACAATTGTATGAAGATAACGTTTGGGTAACGGGTGTAGGTGGGCAAATTTTTCCATTCAAGCAACTGCCGCTGTTTGTGTATGTTGAAGCAGGCGGTGCATTTGATTTATTTGACCGTACACGTGAGCGATGGCGCCCTGATTTACGAGCAGGATTTATGTATTATCAGGAGGTAGGCGCACGCCCAACCTATTTTACTGAGCCCACGTACAGTACGAATTATTATGCTATTTGGTATGCCGAAATGACGTATTTTTCACGCTATGATAATAATGTGATTGCGTCGGTTAGAACACATCAAGGGATTCGATTGTTTCAGTATAAAAGCAGTATGATTAATCTATTTGCTCGAGGGCGTGTGATTGAGGATACGCGTCGAGACTTTTATAATAACTTCGCAGAGCTTGGCCCGGGCCTCGCGATTATTCCTTCCAACCGTTACAATTTCGAAATTCATTTGGATTATATCAACGGCATGTATCTGCCTGTGGGAGGGCTGCAACATAATCCTTATAATAAATATTACAGTAATAAACGCGCACTTTTGCAATTTTATGTGAAGGTATAATAAGGATATACACGATGCATGATATGATACTAACGCTTTATTTATTTATGTGGTTCATGCTAATTGCTCTGGCAATATTGTTTATTATTTCTGGTTTAGATGATTTATTTTTTGATGTTTTTTATTGGATTCGATGGCCATATCGTTTGTGGAAGCAGCGCTCTTATCAGCCGTTAACCTATGAGCAATTGTTATCTTCGCCAGAAAAATCAATTGCTGTCCTTGTGCCTTGTTGGCATGAAGCCAATATTATTGGCAATATGTTACGACATAATTGCAGCTCAATTGATTATGATAATTATGTTATGTTTGTTGGGTTGTATCCGAATGATCCGCAGACCATTGCTGAGGTTGAAGCGGTTGCCACACATGATAAACATGTACATTGCGTGATAGGTGATGCCCCTGGTCCGACAAATAAAGCAGCCAATTTGAATCAGTTGTATCGAGCGGTCAAACAACGTGAAGATGAGTGTGGCCAGATGTTTGATATTATTCTATTTCATGATTCGGAAGATGTGATCCATCCTCTATCGTTTAAGTTATATAATTATTTAATCCCACGTAAAGATATGATTCAAATACCTGTGTTTCCTCTGGAAGTTTCGCATAGAAACTTTACGCATTGGCTCTATGCCGATGAGTTTGCAGAGGCGCATACCAAAAATATTATTGTTCGTGAGGCCCTTAAATTGCATGTGCCATCAGCCGGTGTTGGCACCGCTTTTTCACGTCGTGCAATCACTGCTTTGGGTGCAGAGTCGGGTGATTGCCCGTTTGAAGAAAACTCGCTAACAGAGGATTATCGAACCTCGTTTAAAATACGAGCCTTGGGTTTTAAGCCTATTTTTTTAACGCAATATATTCTAAGAACAAAATGGGTGAAACGAGGTTTTTTTAAAAAAAAATATATACAAAAAAAAGTGAAAGAGCATGTAGCTACACGTGCGATGTTTCCTCAGAATTATTTTCAAGCGGTTCGTCAAAAATCACGTTGGATCATTGGGATTGTTTTTCAAGAATGGGAGCATTCGGCTTGGCCCAAGTCATGGCGTCTTCGTTATTCATTGATACATGATAGAAAAGCATTTATTACGCATTTTATTAATGGAGCTGCTTATTTTTTATTGATATTTTGGCTTGTGTATGAAGTGGGGACGGTTAATCATCCAAGCTATCCAGTCTTACAAGAGCAGTTTAATATGCATTCTTGGGTATGGAAGCTAATTTTAATCGGTACGTTTATGATGTGTATGCGCTTGCTTCAGCGCATTATTGCTACACGTCGTGTCTATGGAAACGTTGCTGCAAGTTTAACGCTTCTACGTGCAGCGTATGGTAATTTATTGAATTTACATGCCTTGATTCGTGCGTATCGATTATATTTTGTCTCGATCAATCCTCGTAAACAAGCGAAGCCCGTGGCGTGGGATAAAACAGAGCATCAATTTCCTGGTAGGCATATTCTCGTACCGTTCAAGCGACGCATCGGTGATTTATTACTGGAAGATGGATTAATCACCGAGACTCAGTTGCATGAGGCTTTGCTTCAACATAAAAAAACAGGGGAGCGGCTAGGTGACGCTTTGGTACGGCTTGGTATGATTACACAACATGATTTATTCCCATGGCTAGGTAAGCAATATGCATTGCAACTCTTCCCTCGTAGCCAGCTTGAAAAGGCCAGAGAGGCGTGTAAAATGTTGATATCAAAGAAGCATATGCGCTGGCTCTCAAAAGCGGGCTTGTTTTTGATTGCTTTCGATGAGCCAACACAAAATTTAACCTTGGGACTCGACGATCCCACCAATGAAATATTAATAGCCTCGGCAAAACGTCGTTTTTCTGATGGTAAAGTGAGTTTTGTATTGATAAACCCAAGTAATTAACGTTTAAACGCGTTGTTTATGGGAGGAAGAAAAAGAGTGGCATTGATTTTTTTTGTGTGCATGGTAGAATGCCACGCTTAGTGCCTGTTTAGTGATAACTATATTATTAAGAGAGTTTTAGCAATGTCGATTCATCCAGATTATGAAGTGATTAAAGTGCTTTGCAGTTGTGGGCATACCTTTGAAACAAGATCTACGTTATGTGAAGATTTAAACGTTGAAGTTTGTTCTCAATGTCATCCGTTCTATACAGGACAGCAACGAGTAACAGATACTGGAGGACGTGTTAAGCGTTTCCAAGATCGTTATAATATCAAATCTGCTTCTAAGTAATAAGCAGCTAAAAAATGATGTAGTCAATCACGTAGTATATATAAAATATAGGCGCAAAGGATAAGCGCCTTATTTTTATGCGTGGTTTTTATACTTTGCATGTTTAATTAACGAGAAGCGAGAAGCTATTTTGAATGATGACTTATTAAAGCAACGCGCCTTACACTATCATGCCTTTCCTACGCCTGGAAAACTCTCGATCAAGGTTACAAAACCAACAGACTCCCAGGATGATTTATCTTTGGCTTATACGCCTGGTGTTGCTCAACCTGTTTTAGCAATCCAAGCCAATCCAGAAGATGCTTATCGGTATACGGCTAAAGGAAACTTGGTCGCGGTGATGACTAATGGAACGGCTGTGCTTGGTTTAGGTGATACAGGACCCTTGGCAAGTAAGCCTGTAATGGAAGGTAAAGCTGTTTTGTTTAAGCAGTTTGCTGATGTAGACGTATTTGATATCGAAATGGATGCCGCTGATCCCCAAGCATTTATTGCCGCTGCAAAATGCATTGCTCCTACGTTTGGGGCAATCAATCTTGAAGATATCAAAGCGCCTGAATGTTTTGAGATAGAACAAGCGTTAATTGAACAGCTTAATATCCCCGTGTTTCATGATGATCAACACGGTACAGCGATTGTGGTTGCAGCGGGGTTATTAAATGCGCTTGAAGTCCAAGGCAAGACATTAGAAAACGCTAAAATTGTTTGCATTGGTGCCGGGGCTGCTGGTATTGCTTCCATGCGCTTATTAGTGGCTTTAGGGGCCAACAAAGCAAACATGCTGTTATTAGACAGCAAAGGTGTGATTCATGTCGGTCGAGAAGATTTGAATGCTTACAAATTTGCTTTTGCGACCACGTCTGAGGCGCGAACGTTAGAAGAAGCTTTGGTTGATGCCGATGTGTTTATTGGTGTTGCAAAACCTGATTTGTTAACGCCGGCACTGTTAAATTGTATGGCACCGAAAGCCATTTTATTTGCTTTATCAAATCCTAACCCTGAGATTCGTCCAGAGCTTGCGCGAGAAGTACGTTCTGATTTGATCTTAGCAACGGGGCGAAGTGATTATCCAAATCAAGTAAACAATGTGTTGTGTTTCCCGTATATTTTTAGAGGTGCACTTGATGCACGCGCCACATGTATTAACCAGGCCATGCAAATGGCCGCGGTTGAAGCCATTCGGAACCTGGTACACGAACCTGTGCCTGAAGAAGTTAAACGTAACTATCCTGGTGTGAAGCACTGGGAGTTTGGGCCAGAATATATTCTACCTAAACCGATCGACCCACGCTTGAGAACGTGCGTACCCAAAGCGGTAGCTGACGCTGCCGTAGCAAGTGGTGTAGGTACGCTCAATCAAGAACGTATTTAAATTAAGGAGAATTTATGTTGTTACGTAATAAGAAAGCGAGTTTAATACCTTGGTTGATTTGTGCTCTTGGAGCATTATTCTATTCCTATGAGTATATCCTACGTATTACACCGAGCGTCATGGAAATGCCGCTTCGCCAGCACTTTGGGCTTTCTGCGACAGGTTTTGGTTTGTTTTCTGCGTTTTATTATTATGCCTACGTACCGATGCAACTACCGGTCGGCGTGTTAATGGACCGTTATGGACCACGACGATTATTAACCCTTGCATGTACGTTGTCTGTACTCGGTATGTGGCTATTAGGTAGTACCCAGGTTGTAAATATTGCAACCGCGGGTCGTTTTCTAACCGGTTTTGGTTCGGCTTTTGCGTTTGTTGGCGTCTTGAAATTGGCGACAATCTGGCTTCCTGAAGATAGGTTAGCTTTGGTTGCGGGACTTGCAGCAGCGCTTGGAACAGTAGGAGCTATGATTGGCGATAACCTATTAGGTGCGATGGTTGAACAGCTGGGATGGCAAAGCGCTGTTAATTACACCGCTATTTTTGGTTTGGGAGTGATTGCCGTACTATGGTTTGGTATTCACGATAATAAAGACAAATTGGACCAAGATGGCGGGACCGTTGAAACGTTAGACCGTGGTTTTTTTGATCTCAAAATTATTCTTAAAAATAAGCAAATTTGGATTAACGGTGGGTTTGGTTGCTTGATTTATTTACCAACCACGGTGTTTGCTGAATTATGGGGTATACCTTATTTAGCGCATGCCCATGGCATGGATCCTGCCGCAGCACAATTTTCTAACTCACTTGTGTTTATGGGCTTCACCGTAGGTGCGCCACTTTGGGGTTATTTTTCTGACAAAATCAAGCAACGACGCTTACCGATGTTTATCGGTGCTGTAGGAGCAGGTGTTCTTATGACCGTGATTTTGTATCTGCCAGGCTTAAGCGGTCACTCGCTCAATATTGCCATGTTTATTTTGGGGCTTTTTTATAGTGTGCAAGCGGTTGTGTTTGCTGTCGGTCGAGAATTAAGCCCACAAGAAGCCGGCGGTACTGCGATTGCAACCACGAATATGTTTGTGATGCTTGGTGCGATGCTGTTACAACCTTTAATCGGTCACTTACTTGATTGGAGCGTACGCGCGCGTCACGTAGGGGACGTGGCCTTACATGCATTAACCAGCGACCAACTACGAGAACTGTACACAGCCAGTGATTATCAGTTAGCGATGGCTGTGATTCCTATCGGTGTATTTTGTGCGGCTATTCTAACATTCTTTTTGAAGGAGACTCACGCACATGCAGGATGTAATCCTAAAGAGTCGTAAGCACTTAATCTTTGGTATTACTGTTTGTCTTATTGCAGCGTTCTTTTATTGTTACGAGTTTTTACTTCGTATCTTACCAGGAACGTTGCAGGGCGAGCTAAGTGAAGCTTTCGGTCATATTTCAGCCACAACCTTTGGGCAATTAGCTGTACTCTATTACTTTGCCTATTCACCGATGCAGCTTCCGGTTGGCATGCTGATCGATCGCTTTGGTCCACGTAAATTACTGTCATTTGCTTGTTTATGTTGCACGTTTGGTTCATATTTATTTATGAATTTTTCGTCGCTATATATTGCAGGAATTGGACGTTTTCTCGTTGGATTTGGTTCGTCATTTGCTTTTGTTGGGGTTTTAACCTTACTGACACACTGGCTTCCTAAGCGTTATTTTTCATTAGCAACAGGGCTTATGACGGCGCTTGGCATGTTTGGATTGATGTACGGTGGTGTTAAGCTTACTGAGTTCGCTGCAACGATGGCGCTCGATAAAGTCTTAATGCTCACCGTGATTGCAGGTGCTGTTTTAACGGTCTTGATCTTACTCATTGTGCGTGACGCTCCTGGACGTGAACATGAATGTAAAAAATCGCTCAAATGTTTTTTGAATCAGGTTTGGCGTGTTTTAATTTCGCGCGAAGTTTGGTTGATTGGTTTGGTTGGGGCATCGTTATATACTTCGCTTTCTGTTTTTGGGGAGTTATGGGGAAAATCATACCTCGAGCAAGCACATCATTTAACCAAAATGGAAGCCGCTAAAGTTGTCTCAGCCATGTTTCTGGGGTGGGCCGTTGGTGCGCCATTAAGTGGGTATTGGTCTGATCGAACTGGGCGGCGCACACGACCACTTGTCCTTGGGGCGTTTTGTGCTTTACTGTGTATTGCAGCTGTGTTGTATGTACCTCATCTGTCATACACAAGTTTACTGGTGTTGCTGTTTTTATACGGTGTGTTTAGTGGAACAGAAATCATTGTTTTTGTGATGGCAAAAGAACGTAGTGGGGCTGAGCTATCCGGGACTGTCTTTGCTGCTGTGAATATGATTGTGACCCTTGGCGCGGTGATTTTTCAGCCTTTGGTTGGGTTTTTACTAGATTACTCTACTACGCAAGCTGAGTCAGCTGGTGCGATGATGTATCATATCTCTGATTATCAACGAGCACTTCTCGTGCTACCCTTATCACTTGTATTAGTGATGGTGATTGGTTTTTTCTTAAAAGATCCAGAGCCAGAAAAATCTTAGCAACTCGAAGGAGAAGATAAGGTGGTTAAGCTCAAAAAAAGCGTCGTGATTCCTTGGCTTATTTGCATGATTGGCGCTTTGTTTTATTCGTATGAGTATTTTTTACGTATCACCCCAAGCGTGATGGAGCCTGCTTTGCGCCAGCACTTTAGTTTATCAGCGATGGGGTTTGGTGTTTTTTCGTCGTTTTATTATTATTCTTATGTTCCCATGCAGTTGCCTGTCGGCGTCTTAATGGATCGTTGGGGTCCTCGGCGGTTATTAACCATGGCCTGCGCTGTATCTGTGTTAGGCATGTGGTTTTTTGCAGCAACCGATCTCGTAAGCCTGGCTGCCGCCGGACGATTTTTGACAGGGTTTGGTTCGGCGTTTGCTTTTGTCGGTGTGTTAAAACTTGCAACGATTTGGTTACCTGAAGATAGATTGGCTTTGGTTGCAGGCTTGGCGTCAGCGCTTGGAACCATCGGTGCAATGTTGGGCGATAATATACTCGGGGCGATGGTTGAACAGGTGGGTTGGCAGCATGCTGTGAATTTAACAGCGCTCTTTGGGATTGCCTTGCTGGTTGTCTTATGGTTTGGAATTCGAGACAAAAAGAAAGATGTAGGGACCGATGGCGGTACTGTATCTAATTTTAGTCAGTTGTTTGTTGATTTTAAAATTATATTAACCAATCAACAAATTTGGATTAATGGGGGCTATGGTTGTTTGATTTATTTGCCAACCACAGTCTTTGCTGAGCTCTGGGGTATACCGTATTTATCACATGCGCATGGCATGTCGCTGGCATCGGCCGAATTTTCAAATTCAATTTTATTTATGGGCTGCACTGTGGGTGCGCCGTTATGGGGCTATTTATCGGATCGGTTAAGGCAACGTAAGTTGCCCATGCGTATTGGTGCTTTCGGTGCGTGTATTGTTATGCTCGTTATTTTATATTCACCTCATCTCAGTATCTCAATGTTATATGCCCTGATGTTTGCGCTAGGCTGCCTTTATAGTGTGCAAGCGATTGTTTTTGCTGTGGGCCGTGAGCTGAGTCCGCGAGAAGCCGGTGGTACAGCCATTGCAATGACCAATATGTGTGTGATGCTTGGCGCGATTGTTTTACAACCCTTGGTGGGTTGGGTCTTAGACTGGTGCGTTGTTAAACGACATGGTAACAATATAGCTACGAATATGTTAGACTCAAACCAAATCAGAGCCTTATATACGGCAGCAGACTACCAAGTTGCGATGGCTGTGATTCCTATAGGTATTTTTATTGCTGCAATTTTAACCTTTTTCTTAAAAGAAACGCATGCGCATGCAAAAAATAATACCCTGCAGTAATTTTTTTAAGGAGTACGTTATATGTTAAGCCTTATACCTAGTAAAAACTCAGCCTTCTCTGTTCCAGGGGCTATGTTTGCTAAAGAAAAAAATACAAGCGAGATTCATTCGAAAGCTGAAGCAACAGCTGCGACGCTGAGACACGATCATTCTCACCGTATGTTCCTACCATCCCAGATGAAAGCTAAACTAACGGAAATACCAGTGACGCCGAAAGAAGAAGTTTCTAGCTGTCGTATTATGTAACACACGTATTTTTTAAGTAAAAATAGCAATTAATTCACGAACTGACATGCGCGCTCGACCTTTGCAGCTAATATTGCGACGTACGGGAAACGACGTAATATTAGCTGTGTGGTATAATTCACGGGTAAAAGGCGTATCGTGGTTAGATATAATCACGGGAATCCCGTTTTTAGACGTTTGCATGGCAAGATCTGTTAAGGCAATTTGCTCGGCGTCACCAAATTTTTGGCGGGTGTATGCTGTAAACTGACTGGTTTTAGAGAGCGGCACATAAGGTGGATCGCAATAGATAATATCACCGGGCTTGCTGTGTAAAAACGTTTGTCTAAAATCTGCTTGAATAAAGTGGGTGTTCTGGCTTTTTTGATGAAAAAACAGCAGTTCTTTTCTGGGAAAATAAGGTTTTTTATAACGCCCAAAGGGGACGTTGTAGCCTCCGGCCAAATTGTATCGGCATAAGCCGTTGTAGCCGTGGCGATTGAGATATAAAAATAAAACTGCGCGTCGCTGTGTGTTGAGGGGTGTGTGGTTAAATTCAACTCTAAATTTATAGTATTGCTTTTCTTGATTGTTTATATCACAAAAAAGACGCTCACAGTCATCAATAAATACTTGACCGTGGTGTTTTACATGCTCGTAAAGTGAGACAAGATCTGCGTTAACCTCGCCGAGTAAATAGTCGGTGTGCGGAGCATTTAAAAACACAGCGCCTGAGCCGGTAAACGGTTCCACGAGACGTTCGGCCTTTGGGAGCGCATGAAGCACGTGGTGCATACAACGGTATTTTCCACCAGCCCACTTGAGAAAAGGTTTGACGCGTTCCATGATAGCCTATTGGGTTAGGTAGAACACGATGCGACGACAAGCAATCATATCGTGTTCTAAGCGCATCAGGCTTCGACTTCTTCGGTGATGCTATGAATCATAATATCTTCTGCTGGAACGTCGCCATGACCTGCGCGTTGACCTGTTTTTACTTTTGCAATCGCGTCAACGATATCCATGCCTTCGATGACTTCACCAAACACACAGTAACCGTAACCTTGTGCATTTTCAGCTGTGAAGTTTAAAAAAGCATTGTCAGCTAAATTAATAAAAAACTGAGCTGTGGCTGAATGTGGATCGGATGTTCGGGCCATAGCAATACTACCGCGTGTATTTTTCTTGCCGGCTTTAGCTTCATTTTCGATTGGATTATCCGTACTTTTGGTATCCATTTTAGCGTCTAATCCGCCGCCTTGAATCATAAATCCAGGGATAACGCGATGAAATAATGTATCTTTATAAAAATCATTGCGTACGTACGAGAGAAAATTTGCAGCTGTTTTTGGCGTATTTTTCTCATCGAGCTTGATACGAATATCGCCTTTTGATGTGCTAATTAAAACCATTACATTTCCTATTGATTGACTAAGATGAAAGAGCAAATTTTAACATGAGTTTGCGTGCGATAGTAAGCTTTGTCTTAATTTTAGATTTTAAGCGCTGAGGTACAATAAGCCTACCGAGCTTACCAAAATAAACACAGGCGTCCATCGTCCACCTGGTACCACAAAAGCACGTGCATAACGCTTTCTACCTGCCAGTGCCATAAGTGCTGGGAGTATGAGTAGTAAAATAACACATAATATACCCGCATAGCTTAGCGCTGAAAGGTAGGCTCCTGGAAAATATAAAACTAACAAAAAAGGCGGAAGAAACGTAAGTAAGGCCAGTAAAAATCCTTCTTTTCCTTGGCGCGTTAAATTTAAACCATCACTGAGAAAGCTCATGAGACACAGGGCAACGCCAAGAAAGGCTGTGAGCATGCAAATCGAGGTGAATGTGCGAAAAAAAGCGTCCATATATTTGTTATGTATAACATTTGCCAATTGGTTGGCAAGGCTCGTTGTGGGGTGCATGTCATGGGTCAGTGAAATAAGCCCGTGAGCGCCCTGGGTCTCGAGCGCTCCCATGATAACCGCATCCCACGCGAAATAACACACCAGAGGAATCAACGAGCCGATAATAATCACGCGTTTTAAACTCGATAAATCATGCTCGAAATAATCACGTAAATTAGGAATAATAATAGCAAAACCAAACGACGTGATTAAAATCATGAGCGAGCCTGGGACTGCGGCGGGGTTGCTTTGCGTCCAATGTTCTAACTGAACAAACGGCGCGATAAAAACAACGAGAAGCACGTAGATACCCAGCTTCATAAACATTAAAGCTCGATTGGCGTAATCAACGCGGTTGATGCCACCGTAGACAATCGCGCCAAAAATTAACGTAAATAACGCGGTACTTTGCCCATTGTTTAAGTCCACATGCAGTGGACTGAGTATGCCACTTAAAACATCGCTTCCTCCCGAGATATAGGCGGCAAGCAAGGTATACAGCAATAATAAATAGCTAATCCAGGTTATGATTGCGCCAGGCAAGCCTAATGTTTTTTGTGCCATAGAAACCATGTGTTTTCCAGGCGGTAAGTACAGATTCACTTCGAGAATTAAGAGCGCTCCAAGTGTCATCAGCAACCAGCATAGTATGAGCGCTACAGAAGAGGGGATAAGGCCTGAGGCAGCATTGGCCATGGGCAGGGCGAGCATGCCGCCGCCGATAGAGGTGCCAACAATCAAAAGAATACTGCCGATAAGTTTAGATTTCATGTCGCGCCTTGTTTTAGAGCCCGTGTCGTCCCATAAGAATATTTCAAAAAATAGACTATGCTTAAGTATATTAGGTTTAATATTGATCATTTACAGAGGGTGACGAGTGTAACATGAAATTTAGTTTTGTTTTATTAACCGGTATCTTGATCCTTGCATTGATTGCCTATTTTGATATGTTATTAAGCTATGAATTTGGCTTTGCACTGTTCTATATTATCCCTATCCTATATGTGTCTTGGTATTCGGGGCAAAAGTTAGGGCTCTTTTTTTCATGCATTGCTGCTGGTTTATGGTTCTTTGTGGATTATTACCAAGGCCATCCTTACGAACACCAATACGCCATGTTATGGAATACGATGATGCGATGGGGTATTTTTAGTCTCGTCGCCTACCTTGTTTCTCGTACGCATCATGAGATGAATGCAGTTGGCATGTTAGCTCAGAAAGATGCGCTTACCGGATTGTATAATCGGCGTGGGATTTTAAGTTTTATTCAGCAAGAAATAGATAGGACCAACCGCTATAAGCATGCGTTTGCTTTGGTGCTTATCGATCTTAATCAATTTAAAATGATCAATGATGTTTATGGGCATCGACACGGCGATAGGGCGCTCAAACACGTTGCGATATTACTTCAAAAAAACATCCGACAAACAGATGTTGCTGGGCGTATAGGTGGAGATGAATTTGTTCTTTTATTGCTAGATATTAATCAAGAAGAAGCTGTTGGGCTTGTTAAAAAAATCCAAGATGAGATGCATGCTCATGCATCTAAGCGTAAAAAACTCGTAGCTAGCTTTAGTGCCGGGGTGCTTCTGTGTGGGCCGACAAAATTATGTGCATTGGAGCTAATAAATCAGGCGGATGACTTAATGTATCAAGCAAAAAATCATAGGAAGATACAAGTTATATCAACCATCCTGCCATCATAGAAATCATAATTACCTCATCTTCATATCCATGCGATCATATTTAGGCGCTGGGGCAGGGGGATTTTTGCTGGTCCACCATTGGATTTCGATACGGCGATTGTAAGCACTACCGTGTGTTATTTGATTATCTCCGACAGCAAAGTGAGAACCAAAACTTTCGGCCGTTAATAGCTGCGCAGGAACGCCTTTGGCCCAAAGAAAGCTGAGCATGGATTGCGCACGAGCTTGGGTAAGTTTTTCTCGAATAATACGCTTGCCGACATTATCTGAAAAACTTGCGACGGTAACGCGGCTGCATGGAAAAAGATTCACGAGTTCTGCTACTTTATCTAAGATTGGATATTTTAGATCGTCTAAATTTGGGCTATTAAAAATATAATAACGATCCGTGGGGATAATTAAGGTGATACGATCACCACGTTGAATAAACTGAATGGACTGAGCACCCAAATCTTTGGTTATTCTTCTGGCCACATGCGCCTTTTCAGCGCGGCTGTACATGAGTGGTTTTTCACATAGATTCGTATTAAATACGATTGATTTAGGTTTGTGATGTGAGGAATTAAAACAGCCCGTGAGTATGCCGGAGATTAAAACAAAGCATAGGGCGCGTTTAAGAGCTACTCGAGAGAGCATGATGATTCCTTTTTGTAACAAAAATAAAATAATAGTAATTATATTCTATTATTATCGGATTTACGCGTGTTACGCAACACGAAGAGAAGACGTCATACTTAAACGTATATGGTTAAATATGGTCTAATATGTATATAGATAGTAAATTTTTATTGGCGGTGATTCATGAAGGTTCAGCTCATCAAAAAAAAAATAAATAACGGGTTTATTCGCGCGTTACATTTCCGTGTGGTTTCCGAAAGGACGTATGAATCGCCGCTGCATGAACTCCCACGGCTACTAACACAGCTCGAGCTTCAAAATTTAAAAAGCTATGCCATTCACTTTATTTTGAATCGTTACGGGCGGTTTGATATTGAAATCAACAGTCAATATCCCAAAGTAAAAAATACACGCATGGCGGCACGGGCTTATCTTAATATGAAAGAGAAGGTAAAGCGACTCTATCGGCTCTTTTATGACAAACCTTTAAAAGGTTATGAGTTTTTTGATTTTGATGATTTTCTGCATGAGTTATCCCAAAATAAGCCGAGGCATATTGCTTTGCTTGATCATGTGCTTTTTAGCCATGGCGTTGAGTGGCGAGGGCTTCACGAAGCTTATCAATGGATTGACGCTCGTGGGCATGATTGGTTGGAATTCGATGCGCACTATCATCGATTGAAGCATCATGAGCATGCGTGGGTAGCTCCAGCATTGGGGAGTGAACCTTGTCCGTTTGATAAACCTTATTTTCTTCAAAAACAAGTGGTATCTAGTTTTGAGCATTTTTTTGTAGCGCTTAACTATCGTCCAATTGGAGATACACCGTTTCATGTGATGATTATTCCTCATCATCACCAGGCGGATTTGAGTATGGCGATGCCTGAGCACTTGTTTGAGCTAGAAGCCTTGTTGCGTGCAACGGCAACGCTTGGGAGAGAGTATTCGCCTAATAATATAGGTATGTATATGCAAAAACATGCGCAATCAGGCATGACCGTACCTCATATTCATATTCATGTGATTTGTCCTCCAGATAAAAAGGCCTTTAGAAACGATATTCTTCAGCAATTACGTTTTTTATCATCCGTGATGGCTGGTTGTGCTCAAGAACGGCGATTTTTACATAAGCCTGAACTTTCAATCAACGAGATGCAGAACAAAATTCGATGTTTTTCACCACCGCTTTATAAGGCCTTAAAACGTGAGCTTGTTATTCAGTATCGACGTTTCACATTGATTCACCCTAAATTTAATATTCATCCTGTTTGTGTTAAAATAAACGCACATAGAAAAAAATAGGTTCTTTCGGAGTGTTTTGTGCGTGATTTTGAAGCCGGTGGTTTGGATATAAACTTTTTTGAATCACGCGAACTTGAGCAAGAGCAGCGAGAAAATCCAGCCGAAAATTCCCGTAGTATTGCGCGTAATATGCTGCGTTTCTTGATGATGAAATACGAGGGTAATCCGTCTGAGATGCTTTCATATAAATTTTTAAAAGCCGTATTTATCAAACGAAGCCCTACGCTCTTGTGTGGTATGCGGCAAGCATTTCAAGAAGGATTTGATCATGTTTGGGAGCAATTAAGTTCACAAGCACATGATTTAAGTGCTAAGAAAATTCATCAAGCTCATCTATTTATCAGTAATTGCTTGTGTATACTGCCTTTTGCTGATTTAAAACCAGGAAATATTTTTTATATACCGCAATTGATTAATGGTGCGTGGCAACGTGTTGGTTATCGAGTTGAACCCATTGAGTTAACACCTACGCGCGGCTTTGAAACCTTGTTTATTCATGATCACGATCGTGTGTTTGCTTATGGTTTAGAACCGGTTGGATGTGCTCATGCTAAACCTCATTTGATTTTTATGGGAACAACATACCCAGCAGGCCAAGGATTTGAACCAGGGGTAACGACAGATCTGGAACGATTGACGGTAGGAAACCGTTTATATCGTACAGGGCATGAAAAAATTACGGCTTGGCTTAATAAACAAGCTAATAAAACGCATGTATGTGGTACCAGCTTGGGTGGCTCTCTCGCGTTACTTTTAGCGATTCATCAGGGTGAGCGATTATCGCGTGTGGATGCGTTGAATCCAGCAGGACTGGATAATTCGTGGAGAAAAAGTGAGTTTGATCGTTGGGATGATGTAGATGAGCAAGATAAACCCGATGTTGTGATTCAAAAACAAGGGCATGATTTTGTTTCAAGTTTAGGAGTATGGAAAAACGATTGGATGATATTACACGTGATTCCTTCAAAACCTGCATCTATATCGGTATTTGATCATGCGCGAAACTATGCAGGGCATGCTGATAGCGAATTTAATCTGTGCGATGCCGAACAAGATAATGAGTCACGTCGCGTACGAAATTTTCTATTATATAACTTGGTGCGAGGCGCTGTGTATTATTTGCTGGTTTTGCCCTACCATTATTTGATACGGCCGGCACTGCGTTATGCATTCGATCATTGTTTTGCCTTGGCGGCGCTAGGGCTTGTGTTTGCTTGTATACTACCTCTTATGCCGTTAAATCTAGCGTTGATTGTGATCTTCGTACCTATTGTGCTTCATGTTATATCGACACTTGTATCAAGTTCTGATGTTTGGATGGGTTTTTCTGATCTTCCACCAGCGAAAATTCATGAGCCAGATACAGAAGAGGAAAATAATTTAGAACTTGGTTAACAAATAGACTTTATTTCGGTACAATGTTCAGTGTGATGCATCGTCGTTTATATTTTTAAGGTTAAGTTATGAGTGAAGTATCGTATTATACCCCTTCAAAAGAAGAGCCTGCCGTTCGTTTTACCGAAGCAGCAACGGCTCATGTGCTTGCATATTTAGCAAAAAAACAAGAAAGCAAAGGCATTCGTTTTTCAGTCAAAAAAACAGGATGTTCAGGTTTATCTTATGTGATTGATTATGTAGATGCACCAAGCCCAGATGATATTGTTTTACCTCTAAATGAAAACTACTTGATTTGCCTGGACAAAAAAAGTTATCCGTTTTTACGCGGCATTGAAGTTGATTATGTGAAGCAAGGTTTGAATTATCAATTTGTGTTTAGTAACCCTAATCAAACAGGGCAATGCGGTTGTGGCGAGAGTTTTACAGTTGCTTAGATAAATATACGTTTTAATTGCATCAAAATATCCTTGGATATGATTGAATCAATGTTTACAGTCTTTGAGATATCTGGTACTATAAAGCCCACGAAGTTTGGTTTACATCAATTAGGCCTAAATTCTTAATGTGTGACATGTTTTTACATATGTATTTATTATTTTTGGAGAAGAAAAATGAGTGTGGTATCTGAAGAAGTTCGCCTTCAACAGGATGGGTTAGCTGAGCATGTAACACGTGCGGTCAAAACTTATCTTTCAACAACCAGCAGCAAAGATGCAAGCTTAAATTTGTATCAGTTAATTATTGAAGAAGTGGAAGCACCACTTTTCCGTACCGTGATGGAGATGACCCGTTACAATCAATCACGTGCTGCGCGTGTTTTGGGTGTGAGCCGTGGAACATTACGTACGAAGTTGAAGCGTTATTTTGATGAAGAATTCATCGGTACACGCGACGAATAAGTCTTGCTACATGCTTGATTGATTGGTTTTATATCAACACAATTCATGTGTAAGAACTTATAGATTAACAGAGCCCGTAGATCACGTTTTATTCTTGACCAAGAATAGACCTGGCTTCCGGGCTCTGTTGTTATGTATGTGTGGGACAATATAATCTGCTGAAGTATAATAATGAATACGCAAATCACAGCCTATAATTCTTTTGAAACAACCTCCCCTATTGATCTTTGGCAACTTAGAACTTATTTAAGCGCTGAAATATTCCAGTGCCCCAAAAAAGCCATTTCGTTTGATTTTTTATCTGAAGATAATTGCTATTTAAAAGCTAATATTGAAACACTTTTAGCGATAGAGCTTAAGGGATGGGATATGCATGTTCCTCCTTCGTTAGATGAGCGAAAAAAATTTATCATGGATCTGTTTGGCTACGGATTTCCTGTTCATATTATTTATGGTGTTCAACAGAGTTTATTAAAACAAGCCGTCGATCAAGATGATCGAGATATGTTTGAATTTTTATTAAGTTGCTGTGAAATAAACTCGGCATCCAATATCGATTGTGAGTTTTTATTAGAACACATGCTCGATAATCACAGCGCAACGCAGTATATCGATGTTTTTTTTGCCTTTATTCATCTTCATCAAATAAATATTCATATCAATAAAAAAAATGCGGGTGGGTATACGCCTTTAATGAGAGGTGTTTTAAATGATGATATCAAGCTGATGGAGCACTTAATAACGGCTGGTGCATCACTCGAAGAAGTAACTGTGAATGGAGAAACGGCTTTACTCCTGGCCGCAAAACTAGAATATTTAGACCTTTTTAAACGACTGGTTGAGCGTGGGGCCAATATAAAAGCAACAGCCAACAATCGTGCTAATGTATGCTCCTTTGCTTACATGCAAAATAATCATGGAAATGCTGACTTACTCAATTACCTCATAGAATATCATTTTGATAGAGTTTTTGATGATTTGGATGGCGTGCCCATACTCATTCATGCCATTGAAAACGGTTATGATATTAACACCATGAAATTGCTGATTACGCCAGAAAGGGTCAACCAGCCGTGCCCTGAAACAGGCAATACACCGCTCATTATGGTTTATGAAAATAATGATTGTGATCGTGAATTTAATGAGTTTACTGACGAATTGATTGAGCTGCTTCTACAGGCGGGTGCAAATCCGGCAATGAAAAACAAACAAAATCAAACAGCCATCACCATGGTTAAATTAAAGTATAACGAGCAAGGGCACTATGATAGGCAGGCAGGCAAATATGATGAAGATCTTGAAAATCAGATCAATATATTAGTCTTTAAAAGCCATGAAATCTATACCGCTCAAGATAGGTTGCTCGAGGATAAGGTCGATAATTATAACGCTAAACTTAACTTAAAATCAGAAGCCTTACATGTGTTGAAAGAGATACGTTATGCAACTAAAGAAGATTTAAACAAAGTCAAACTTGAACGTTCTAAGCTTCAATTTGAGATAGCTAATCTTTATCGAGATAGGTTTGTGATCAATATGGATGATGATCTCGATAAGGTGATTGAGCAATTTGGAAAACAAACCCGTGATTGTATGGAAAACTATAAGCATGCTCAGTTTGAAATTGCCTCGTTATTAATCTTTGTTGCTGGTCGTGAGCAAAGGGATGGTGTGGAATATCGAGCGATGTTAATTCGCGCCTTAAAACATGCTGATAATGCTCAAGACAATGTGCTATCAAATTATATTATAGGCGGTTTGAGTGGCAAAGTAATCACCGATACATCGATGCCTTTACCAGCGAATAGTTACGAACGCATTAATTATTTTACTGGAGAGATCCGAAGCCAAGCTCAGAAAATTTTAGCTTTAGAAAAGCAATTAGCCGCGTCAAAACAACCAACAAGCCGTGCGGCTTCACTTTCAGGCTTAATTAGAAAACGTTCTGACAGCCCTTTTTTTCCAGTGATTGATTCTATTGATTCTGAAGATAGCTGCTCGAGCTCTAAAAAACAGTGTTTGTCTCATAGTAAATGCTGAGCTGTGTTGTTGGATAAGTGAATACTTTTAAAACTATGCTGTGAATTTAAGCATGTGAAGCGTGTATATGTTTATATATTGTTATATCGTAAGGATTATATACTGATGAAACCTATTATTTTGTTTTTTGAAGATCATCGCGATCCGATTGCTAAAGAGATCTTGAGTCAAATTCTTTCGGCTTTACAAGCGTTTCAAGTCAATACTATAGGATTAGAAATTGATAGAGATACCTCCATTGAAAGCCATCAAGCTGCTTTATTACACTATTGTAAACTATGGTCGAAAATGAATTCATTATCGATTGAAGAGAAAGACAAAATACTCGGTTCAGTTTCTATTGAACGAAGAGATGAGTTTCAGCAAAATATATCCTATCTTCCTGCTAGAAAAGCTGAATTGGGGTTGATTTTAAGAGCTAAATTAATGGAAGAGCCTATCAAAATTGAAGGTTTTGATTTAAACCTTGGAGAAATTCGTACGTTGCTGCCTCATCAGCAATTACTTGCGGCGCGCAGTATGCAAGTCGATCGGGAAAAAGCCATGATTCATAATTTGATGGAGCTGAATGCCCAAAGCGGGGTCGTAGCAATTTTAGGCTTATCTCACTACGACGTTGCGAATCAACTCAAACAGCAAGGTCATCATGTTGTTTGTTTTTTACCGGTGAGCATCGAGCATGAAGAAGGCATTTGTCGTGAGTATTTAGACAAGATTAAACGACATGATGCAACGGTTCGAGAGCTTATTTTACTTGATAAACGTGTGAACTCCATGAGTGAAATATTGCAGATCATAGCGTCATCCATTGAGCCTGAGCCTGCTATCGTACCAAGCATGCGATAAAACATCGGTATGAATATTGTGGGGCCTCACTGCAACACTCGACACGCCTGCATGATTCGGTTATCATCCGGGCGAAGTCGGTCAGGCAATCGCTCCTTGCGTAAGTAAGGGGAGGAAAGTCCGGGCTCCGTAGAGTAGAGTGCCAGGTAACACCTGGGAGGCGTGAGCCTATGGAAAGTGCCACAGAAAATATACCGCTTGTTTCTTCTTCGGAAGATATGAGTAAGGGTGAAATGGTGCGGTAAGAGCGCACCGCGCGTCCTGGCAACAGGCGTGGCAGGGAAAACCCCACTCGGAGCAAGACCAAATAGAGATCGACGTGGTCGCAAGGCTGCAACGCGTGACTCGCGCGCGATCTGGGTAGGTTGCTTGAGGACATGCGGTGACGCATGTTCCAGATGAATGATTGTCCGCGACAGAACCCGGCTTATCGACCGACTTTTTTATTTTTGTTTAGTTTGTCAAGCAGCGCTAACGCTGCAATTTGCTCGGCCCCTCGGCGTGTTTTGCTTACGCCTTGCTCTGTTAGATTTAACGAACGAGCTGTACACGAAATATAAAATAACTTGCTGTGGTCTTCACCTTCGGTATGGGTGAGTGTGTAGGTTGGCAGCAGCATTTTCTGAGCTTGCATGTATTCTTGCAGTGCTGTTTTCGGATCTTTTATATTGGTTTCTGGTGTGTGCTGCGTCAGGCATTTTTGAAAAACGCGCAGAATCACCTGTTCACACGTGGTAAACCCCGCATCGAGAAAAACCGCACCAAAAATAGCTTCCAGAGCATCGGCTAACGTTGATTTGCGTTCAGCGCCTTTGTTCTTTACTTCGCCAGCTCCTAGAGAAAGCATGTTTCCAAGCGATAATTCACGTGCGATGCTTGCCAGGGTTTCTCCTTTGACAAGATGTGCGCGCAATCGGCTTAATTCACCTTCGGTGAGCTCAGGGTAGCGTTTGAATAAATCATGTGAGATCACGAAATTTAAAATAGAATCGCCTAAATATTCAAGACGTTCGTTATGAGGGATGCCAGCGCTACGGTGGGTGAGCGCTTGTTGTAAATAGGCCTGCGATTTAAAGGTATAACCTAATTGTTGCGCGAGATGCTGATGATGTTTGTTGTGCATAGAATCAATCGCCTCACAAAAATAGATGTTGTATTAATGTATAATATGACCAATATTTTTCCATCTAATCGTATCTTTTTTACCGTTCCAGCTCATCCAAACTAAAAAGGCACGGCCACGTAAGTTTTCTTCGGCGACAAATCCCCAAAATCGACTGTCGGCACTGTCATCACGGTTATCACCCATCATAAAATAAGCGCCTTCGGGGACAGTCACGTCAAAATCAACGGCTGGATCGTTTGGATTAACATAAATATCATGAATGGTGCCGTTTAGATTTTCTTTGTAGCGCGCAACAGCCTGGCCAGAACTTTCGTCCGTGGTGTATTCTACAAACGCTTGTTTGGCAAGTTTTCCGTTGATGGTGAGACGTTTGTCGTGATAAGAAACCACATCTCCAGGAACGCCAATCACGCGTTTAATATAATCAAACGATGGATCGGGTGGCCAGCGAAACACAGCAATTTGCCCTGTTTTAGGCGAACTTACTTTGATTATTTTTTTCTCTAACAAAGGCAGGCGTACCCCGTAAGAAAATTTACTTACGGCCACAAAATCACCGACATTTAACGTCGGCTCGAGCGATCCAGAAGGAATGCGAAACGGTTCAATAATAAACGATCGCAGGGCGAGTACAGCAAGAAACACGGGAAAAAAAGCGCGGGCATGCTCTATTATTATGGGCTCTTTTTGAGTTGCGCCACGTTTTTTTTGCCATAATATTTTGTCGATTAAAACAATCAACCCACTTAACGCGGATAAAATAACCAGTAGTAACGTAAAGTTCATGCTTAACAACTCCTATACTTATTTTTTTCGTTCATCCCGGAACACGGCCATAAAGGCTTCTTGTGGTACTTCCACATGGCCAATTTGTTTCATACGTTTTTTACCGGCTTTTTGTTTTTCAAGTAATTTTTTCTTACGTGAAATATCACCACCGTAGCATTTAGCTGTCACGTTTTTACGTAAGGCTTTGACGGATTGTCGGGCAATGATTTGCCCGCCAATGGCAGCTTGAATTGCGACATCAAATTGTTGGCGGGGAATCACTTCACGCATACGTTCGGTTAAGCTACGTCCGCGAGATTGAGCGTTGTCACGATGCACAATCAGCGCTAAGGCATCGACCGGTTCACTGTTAATCAGCACATCCATACGGACAAGCTTGGCTTCTTCGAAGCGTATGAAATTATAATCCAACGAAGCGTATCCACGACTTGCCGATTTGATGCGGTCAAAAAAGTCGGAGACCACTTCACTCATCGGTAAATCATAGGTTAAAGCGATTTGTCGACCGCTGTAAGTCATGTTGACTTGAACGCCACGTCGTTCGACACATAAGGTAATAATTGGGCCTAAATATTCTTGGGGAACTAAAATATTAGCCCGTACAATCGGTTCCATGAGTTTGTCGATGTGCTGAGCCGGTGGAAGACGTGATGGGTTATCAATCATCAAAACTTCACCTTTGGTGGTGTGTATTTGATAAATAACCGTGGGTGCTGTTGAAATAAGATCTAAGTCATATTCGCGTTCAAGACGTTCCTGGATAATTTCCATGTGTAACATGCCAAGAAAACCACAACGAAATCCAAACCCGAGTGCATCGGATGACTCAGGCTCATAAAAGAGGGAGGCATCGTTTAAGCTCAGTTTAGCTAACGCATCACGAAAGGCCTCAAAATCCTCGGCTTGAATGGGGAATAAGCCGGCATAAACTTGAGGTTTTACACGTTTGAAGCCAGGTAGTGGTGCGAGAGCAGGGTTTTTTTCAAGGGTGAGCGTGTCACCCACCGGTGCACCAAGAATTTCTTTGATGCCAGCAACAACATAGCCAACTTCTCCGGCATGCAGCGTACCTGTGGGTGTGCGTTTCGGTGTAAAAATACCAATTTGGTCAACTTCATGACTGCGGCCTGTCGACATGACACGCATTTTTTGGCCTTTAGTCAGGGTCCCGTTAATAATCCTAACCAGCGAGACCACACCTAAATAAGGGTCAAACCAAGAATCAATAATCAGCGCCTCAAGTGGTGCATCGATATCGCCTTTGGGTGCAGGGATCGAGGTGACTAAGGCTTCTAATACATCTTGTATGCCCATACCTGTTTTTGCACTAACATGAATAGCGCCGGTGGCATCAATACCGATAATATCTTCAATTTCAGCACATACGGCATCGGGATCAGCTTGGGGCAGGTCAATTTTATTTAAAACAGGTAATACTTCAAGCGATTGCTCAATCGCGGTATAGCACACCGCTACCGTTTGAGCCTCGACGCCTTGAGCTGCATCAACGACCAAGAGTGCGCCTTCACAGGCTGCAAGTGAGCGTGAGACTTCGTAGCTAAAATCAACGTGTCCTGGTGTATCAATAAAGTTGAGCAAATATGTTTTACCATCTAAAGCCGTGTAATGAAGCGATACGCTTTGGGCTTTAATTGTGATGCCGCGCTCACGCTCTATATCCATAGAGTCAAGCACTTGCGAGCTCATCTCGCGTTCAGATAGGCCGCCACAATGCTGAATAAAACGGTCGGCAATCGTTGATTTACCGTGGTCGATGTGGGCAATAATCGAAAAGTTGCGAATTAACGTTAGGTCGGTCACACAAAATACTCATATATAAATGCCACTATTTTAGCTTATTTCTTAGCGTTCAGATAGTGGAGGGGTGAATCTTAGTTTTAGTAATGATTGTGCGAAAGATTTTGGTTAAATAAATTTTGGTTAAATAAGATTAGGAGCCTGACTTAGTGAGCAGGATGCGTTAGACTAACGCAATTTGAAGAAACAAAAAGGTTTTATGTCTTTTTTACCGGCAACATCAGCGGTGACTGGGGCTCTGGGTTTTTTTGCTGGGGCTGCGGGCGGAGCAAGTTTAGCGACCACCATGGGTGTGTGTTGTTTAGGCGGGGTTATTTTGTGGCCTTTCGGTATCGTCTTGCAAGTGTGCGTTGGTTTATCTATTGGGGATAGTTCTATGTTTTTTCCTTTGGATTGCATCGCATCTATCTCTGCTGCGAGTATCGGTGCTTTAGTGTGCTCACTTCCTGTCGCTCAGATGGTGGTCGCAGCATCAGTTGGCGCTGCGTTATTGTATGTGTTGGGGCAGGTTATTTACATCAATACAAACGACGAAATAAATGCAAGTGAAGACCCAGAGGCTGCTGGATTTGGGTTTACCTTATGTGTCGCTGGATATAAAACTAATTTTTAGAAAAAATTTAGAATAAAAACAAGCGCATTGCAAAAAACTCTAAATCAAGCGATGATCTCCATCTTAAGGATACTTAATTTCGTTTAGGATGGATTTTTATGAAGCAATTTACTCGTCTTGTCATGATCATATCAACGGTGTGTTATGCCGGATTTTCTTTTGCCGATGCGGCACTCGTTAAGCAAAAAGACGCACAAGCGTTCATTCAAACCATGGTGGATAAACATCATTTTAAACGAGCAGACGTTGTTTCAGTTCTTAAGCAGGTTAAATTTCAGCCGCGTATTATTGAGCTCATGGAGCGTCCGTACGAAAAGAAAAACTGGGATAAGTACAGTACGATATTCTTAACACCAGAACGCCTTCAAGGTGGCTTGGATTTTTGGCGCGATAATCAAGAAACATTGACGCAAGCCGAGAAGAAATTTGGTGTGCCAGCCTCGGTTATTGTGTCAATTTTAGGTGTTGAGACCAAGTATGGTAAATACCAGGGCACGTATCGTGTGTTAGATGCGGTGAGTACGCTTGCATTTTACTACCCTAAACGCGCATCGTATTTTACTCGAGAACTTGAAGAGTATATGTTGTTATGCCGAGAGCAAGGCGTTCCTGTGAGTCAATATGTCGGTTCTTATGCAGGTGCCATGGGGCAACCGCAGTTTATGCCAAGTAATTATCGTGTGTATGCGGTTGATTTTTCCGGCAAAGACCATCCAGATTTAATCAACGAAAAGAAAGACGTGATTTTTAGTGTGGCGAATTATTTTAAACGTCATGGTTGGGAGACCAACGGCGAAGTAACAAACCCAGCGTTGGTCAAAGGGTCAAAATACAAAGCATTAAGAACCAACAGCCGACGTCCTGATTATGCTTACAAGCATTTACTTCAATCGGGTGTAGTGCCTGTCACGCCGTTAAAAAATCCTCCTCAAAAGGCTGGGTTGATTGAGTTGAATACCCACGGTGATGCCTATGCATACTGGCTTGCTTACCCTAATTTTTATGTTATTACGCGTTATAACACGAGTCCGCAGTATGCGCTGGTTGTGCACTTGTTATCTGAACAGCTTCAGCAGCGCTGGGATGCGCAGCATAAGAAAAATCCACATGCTTAAATAATATTAACATCATCATCAACAAGGTAATTTTGTGACGACATGTTTTTTATTTCTTGAATCTTCCATCGAGACGAATACGGTCCCTCAAGAGCACCTTTGGGCCGTACGACTCGATGATGCGGGTGACGTGGATCTTCCTCTTGCATGGTATCCAATCGAAGAAATTAAAAACATGCAGATGGGGTGTCATACGATTGCGGTGTTACCCGCATCGGTTGCGAGCCTGCATCGTTTGGATCTACCGAAGTTAAGTACACGTAAAGCACGTGAAGCTATTCCATATGCGCTTGAAGAAGAACTCGCAGAACCTGTGGGAGATCTTCATGTGGCGTTTGATCGCGACACACAAAGGGATAGCCACTATCGCGTGGTGATTATCAATCGATTACGCTTGCGTGCATGGATGCATGAACTGGATGTATTGGAGCTCGCGTATGATGCGATCACGTTGGATTGGTTTGCTGTTCAGTCCGGGGAAACATGCGCAACGGCGACGGATCTATTAGTTCATCAAGACACGTTCATCGGCGCATTAAGCCCATTGCTTGTAACGCAGTATTTGACGGTGCATCCCGAAGCCCGCACAGGATTTACGTTTGATGATAGTGAAGCCTCTTTGCAGCAGCTGGGGCTGTCCGCACACGAGGGATCCTATCGTTTTTTTGTGGCAAAGCGTTTACTCGCAGGGCGTTATATTAATCTATGCCAAGGTGCTTTTCAGCACCGAACGCATGATAAAGTTGGCTCTTTGTGGTACGGAATATGCGGGGGGCTGCTCGCGGCGTGGTTTGTAAGCGTGCTCGGTATGAATGCCGTTGCCTTGCATCGTTTAGAGACCAAGCAAGCAGGACTTGATCAGCAGATTGCAAAGCATTATCACGTGTTTTTTCCTGACGCAAAACAGGTGATAAGCCCGCGTTTTAGAATTGAGCGTTTATTAAATCAAACAGGTGCTGCGCCACATGATTCTTTTTGGATGTTGTTTGATGCGCTTGCAAACGTTGTCGCATTAAACCCATTAGATATAGAAAACCTTCGTTTTCGTGACCAAACGCTGTGGGTGAGTGTGGTCGCTCAAGACTTTGCATTCTTGGATGCGTTCGAACAAAAGCTTCAAAAATTACAGGTGCGTGTTAAACAAACGCAAGCTAAAACACGAGATAATCAAGTAACGGCGATATTGGAGCTTCGTTTATGAAGGCTATGAAAGCGTATGTGTTGCAATTATGGCAGTCGCTTAATCATCGCGAGCGTTCTTTATTGCTGTGGGGGGCCGTGTTTCTTGGTTTGTATTTTGCGTATGTGGCGTATGCGTCATTGACTGATGCGGTTATGGCAAGCACGCAGCGCCTATCTGAAAAAAAAGAAACGCTGGCTTGGATAAAGCAAGCTGAAGCACAATTATCATCGAAACATACCGGTTCAGAAAATCTCGATAAATCCAAGGGGTTAACGGTCTTGTCTCGAGAATTAAAAACGGCGTCTTTACATGCGTTTGCCTACCAATTACAGCAATTAAACCAGGATGAATTGCAATTGTCGTTTGATAAAGTGCCTTACAAAGCCGGTTTAACGTGGCTTGCGTCGATAAGTAAAAAATATAATATAACCATCAAAGAGTTCTATATGGATCGTACCGATACGCGCGGACTGGTGAAATGGACTGTTATTCTTGCTTTGAACCCATGAATTTATAAATAAAACTCATAAATTTTTAATATTTTTTGTATTTGACTAGAAAATATTCCAAAAAGTGTTAGAATGGCTCGGGTATACATTGAGGAATTTAACATGACAGATAAAGTAAGTGGAACAGTAAAGTGGTTCAATGAAGGTAAAGGTTTTGGTTTCATTGAAAGCGAAGGTACAGATTATTTTGTACATTTCAGCGCAATCCAAGGTGGTGGTTTTAAAACACTGACCGAAGGTCAAAGCGTTATGTTCAAAGCAGGAAAAGGCCAAAAAGGACCACAGGCTGAAGAAGTCGAAGTGGTTTAATAAGTCTTGGATGAAGGTGTTATGTAGGACCGTAATGGGATTCAATCGATTTATTCGAATCAATCCATTATAATCTAACGAACACCTTCATGCTTTTTAAAGACCTTGTCACACATACAGTCAATAATACCCTATTAATACCCTGATGAATTTTGAACACTTCCCCACGTTTTGACCCCTGCATTTTTCCTTAAGTCTTCAGGAAGTGCATTCAATGCCTGTTGTGCCGCTCCGTAACTTGAATATGTTCCATACACACCTTTGTAGTGTTTTTTTCCGCCACGATTATATTTAATTTCAGCTTTACGTGCGTCTTTGGGTGCTTTTTGTAAGGTTGAAGCGACTTGAGACGCTTTTTCATTATCGTCCAGTTGAATCGTGTAGTTTTGTGGACTTTGGCGATCTACCCAGGATTTTTCACGATCGTTAAACGATGCAGGTGAGTGCTCTGAGCCGACATGATAGCCTTCCGGTACCGTGACAGTTTTTCGCGATCCTGGAACATAGGCACCGTTGCCATTATCTTGAACAGCGCCATCCCGATAAGCTCCACCTGATGTATCATATCCGTCAGGATAAAGCGGTGCCGTTGTGGTGCTTTGTGTTTGTCCAAAGCTGTACGGAGCATAATAGTCAGCTTGACTGCTTGAATTCATGACACCGCATGCTGAAAGTGTGGCCGTACAAAGTAAAAGTCCAATATGTTTCGTTTTTATTATCATGATATGGCCCTTTTCTTTAATTAATAATATTTTTTTATATTTTTTATGTCTTTCTGTAGAGGTTATCTGCAATACTTTACAAAACTTTAATTTTTAGGAGCATGATGTATGTGGACCGATCGCCGTTCGGGAAAAACTCATCAACGTGGCGAGCAGGATAAGCGAGGCCCTTATGAGCGTGATAGAACACGTGTGATTCATTGCCCTTCTTTTCGTCGCTTACAACGTAAAACCCAAATTTTAGGTACAGACGAAGGGGATTTTCATCGAACACGTCTTACACATTCGTTAGAAGTTTCTTCGATTGGATGCAGTTTAGTTCGACGTTTATCCACCAACACCGAATCCAGTATGTTTTATGATTTATTACCAGATGAAGATTTAATCAGTGTTATGTGTTTGCTTCATGATATAGGCCATCCACCGTTTGGTCATGGGGGCGAGGTCGCTTTGAACTATATGATGCGTCATCATGGAGGCTTTGAAGGGAACGGCCAGACGCTTCGCTTACTCACTAAATTAGAAAACAGTTACGGTGCCTTTGGGTTAGATCTCACCCGACGGGCGTTGCTCGGTATATTAAAGTATCCGGTCAATTACAAGCGTGTGGTGGCCACGGAGATGCCAGCCATTCCAGATGCACGACATCAAGCCATTTGTGTCAACGATTGGTTACCCCCTAAAGCTTATTTTGAAAGTGAGCAACCTGAAGTGGATTGGTTGCTTCAAGTGCTCACAGACGATGATCGCGAATTATTTCAAAGCCTTGCTAAGCAACCTGATGCTCATCATCATGGGACGTCCAAATATCGTAGTTTAGATTGTTCAATCATGGATATTGCTGATGATATTGCGTATGGCGTACATGATTTAGAAGATGCAATTCAATTGCGTTTGATCACACGTGCCCAATTAGATACGCCTGATTTTAGAGCCTTACTGAACAATACGCCATTAAACAAGCGTTCACTACCGTTATTGGACGCGTTATTTGATGAGGCGCTTCACGTAAGAAAGCAGGCTATAGGTGAAATGGTTAATTATTTTGTGACGGCGACAAGCATTCAAGTGAGCAACCAAGCGTTTGGCTGTGATTTATTAAAATATAATGCCGTACTTCATCCTGAAGCTAAACGCTTGATTGACGCCTTGATTGCGGCTATTTATAAGCATGTGATTGACTCGCAAGAGTCACGCACGTTTGAATACGGTGGCCAAACGGTGGTGTTGCGTTTATTTGACGCCTTGAGCTCTAATCCGATGGGATTACTTAGTTTAAAAGATCGTGTATGTTTTGACGAAGCGGAAGATGAAGCGGCTGGAAAGCGCGTGGTATGTGATATTATTGCGAATATGACGGATGAATATGCTTATCGCATGCATGAGCGTTTATTTGGGTTTAATACAAGAACAATATTTGAGCGTTTGTAAGAGTAGATGCTGATGATACACCATAACCGATGGGTTATGGTGGCGTCCCCAAGGGGAGTCGAACCCCTGTTACCGCCGTGAAAGGGCGGTGTCCTAGGCCTCTAGACGATGGGGACCCAGTGTGAAATTTTAGTCAGCACCAGCATAAATTGCTGATGCTGGTGGAGTTAGGCGGAATCGAACCGCCGACCTATTGCATGCCATGCAATCGCTCTACCAACTGAGCTATAACCCCAAATTCCGAACGCAAGTTTACGAGATATAGGCCTTGATTGTCAAGGGTATTTGCAGATTTAATCATAAAAAAACGTCTTATTTTCAGGCATAACGTTTTTTCTGGTGATAGATACATTGTTTAAGCGTAAGGGATTTGAGTGCGTGGAAGATAGATATTCCACAACAATACTTTTTGGTATATAATAATCCATAAAATATACTCAAAGGTATTTGTATGAGCCTTTTATCTTATGTTCCTATCTTAAATGCAATAGCTTTGCTTATGGAGCCTTTACTTGAAATTGTTGTTCACGATTTAGAATCTGACAGCATTTGTTTTATTGCAGGGCAATTATCAAAACGTCGTGTGGGCGATGCTTCGTTGCTTGATGCTAAAGAGCTGGAAGAGAGCTTAGATCACATCACGTATCCAAAATTAAATTTTGACGGCCGATTAATTAAATCTATATCTGTCCCGGTGGATGATAAATTGTTAATTTGTATCAATTGTGATATCTCAATTTTTAATCAGATGCAGCAATTTTCTGAGGCTTTTATTAAACCCCGACAAGCGGATATACCCCATAGTTTATTTAAACAAGACTGGCAGGAAAAATTACATTGCAGTATTCATGCTTATCTGAATGAAAAATCATGGAGTTTTGAGGGATTAACGCTAAAGCAAAAAAAAGACGTGGCTCATTATTTGTTTCAACAAGGAGCCTTTGTGGAAAAAAATGCAGCTGATTATATTGCGCGTGTTTTAAAATTAGGACGTGCCACCATGTTCAAGTACTTAAAATCGTGGAGGGCTAGCTCATGAGCATTAAATCTTTCAAATTAGAAGAGTATCTGACTCAATACGAATTTAGTTCACCTCATTTGCTTTGTTGTTCTGATGCGGAAAGTTTTTCAATGTCAGAAGTCATTGCTTTAGCTAACACAGAAGAAAAAAATCTATGGGATAACTTAGAGCTTAAATATACAGAACCGTTTGGGTATCCGGCATTGCGGCATCGTATATCAAAAACCATGTACGAACACATGCATGCAGACAATATTTTATGTTTTTCAGGGGCTGAAGAAGGGATTTATTGTGCTTTGTCCGTTTTGTGCGAGCAGGGCGATCACGCGATTGTTTTAACGCCTTGTTATCAATCTTTGAAAGAAATTCCGGCGATGAACGGGTGTGAGGTAACAGAACTTAATTTAAAAAAAGAAAATAATTGGAATATTTGTCTTGATGATATCAAACAAGCCATACGACCCAATACAAAATGTTTTGTGATGAATTTTCCTCATAACCCATCCGGCCAAGTTATTTCACAGCATGCGTTAGATGATCTGGTTTTATTACTTGATAAGCATGGGATTTGGCTTTTTTCTGATGAAGTTTATCGACACCTGGGGACTCCCGATGAACCCTGGGCAAGTCCTGCAGCTGATAGGTATGATAAAGCAATATCATTAGGTGTTATGAGTAAGGCTTTTGGGATGCCGGGGTTACGGGTTGGATGGATCGCATGTCAAAACACGTCTTTATTGCATGATATCAAGCGCATGAAAGACTATACGTCCATTTGTAACAGTGCGCCCTCTGAGATTTTAAGTCTAATTGCCCTCCGTAATAAAAACCATGTTTTAACGCGTAATAATCGTATTGTTAAACATAATCTTATGCTGTTAGAAAACTTTTTTTCACGGTATTCAAATTTATTTCAGTGGGTTAAGCCACAAGGTGGTTGCGTTGGCTATGTGAACTATCTTTCTGATGAATCCAGCGATTTATTCTGTCATAGATTAGTCCAAGAGCACGGCATCTTATTAATGCCTGCCTCGGTGTATGACGACCCGAGTAATTCTTTTCGTATTGGTTTTGGTCGACGGAATATGCCCGACGTGCTTTCTCTTTTTGAAGCAGTTATGACCTCATGATGATTTATAATTTAGAGCAAATTAAACAAGCGCTTAATATCAAGCAGCATTTGCCTTTGATGATGCAGGCTATCAGTGATGAATTAATTTGCTATTCAAACCGTGAGAGCGTTGTACCGATGCCTTTGCATTTAAGTTTTCCAGAATCTCGTGGTGAGTGCCATGTTAAAGCAGGTTACAATCGACAAGATAAAATATTTGTTATAAAAATTGCGACGGGGTTTTACGCAAATGCTGCTTTGGGCTTACCTGCAGGTGATGGGCTTATGCTGGTGTGCTGTAAAAAAACAGGGGCCATTCAAGCCGCGTTATGTGATGCTGGCTATCTAACCACATTGAGAACCGCCGTTACCGCCTGTATTGTAGCGAAGTTAACACCATGGGCCATTAAAAAAATTAGCATTATTGGTACAGGAGCTTTGGCACGGCTTGTGATTGCCACCATGCATCAGCAATATCCTAACGCAAAAATTTATCTTTGGGGTAGAAATAGCAGCCATGTTGATCAGATTCAACGTGACTATCCTTTTGTTCAGCGTGAAGATAATTTATCAGCATTGGTAAGCCAAGGAGGGGTGGTGATCACAACAACTGCAAGTCAAACGCCTTTGATTTATGCCTGTGATATCAATAAAAAAATACATCTTATTGCGCTCGGCGCCGATCAAGCGAACAAGCAAGAAATTGAATCAAGTATTTTTACAATCGCCGATGAAGTGATGGTTGATAGCCAGGAACAAGCCGTGCTTTTTGGTGATTGCGCTATGGCCATTAAACACAAACACAAATACATGCATGCATCAGCCTTACGTGAAGTAGGCTGTGTTCTTATGTCTGGAATAAATCAAAATGCCTGTACTATAATCACTGATTTGACGGGTATTGCACCTCAAGATCTAGGAATAGCAAAGTATGCTGTTCAGGTTCTAAATTGGGGGGTATAACGCTTTTTCTGCCAAAGCAGCATGAGTGTGAGTGTGATGGTGAGCGGCGTACCTAATTTATTAGGCCATCCCCAGTCCAGGCACCAGGCGGAAGTCAGATCGAGCAGCGAAAGAAATAAGCTTAACGCAAGAAACGTTGTGTTGAGGGCTTTAGCCGAATTCATACGATAATTTTTTATGATCTGCGGCACGATATAACTTAAAAATCCAATGCGCGAAACCCAGCCAATCAAAAGTATGGTATTGCTTGAGCTAGATAAAGCATCAAAATAAAATACGCTCGTGAGTATTAAGATTAAAATTAAGCTTAAATAAAACATCCCCAGTGTTGAAAACAATAGGATTTGACCGCGTTGCTGTGCAAGGCGCATGAGTTGCAGTTGCTGTATGCAAAGCGTGCCGAGTGCTACGATAGAAACTGCACGGTATTGCCAGGGCAGGGGTTTTAATAAGCCGTAGAGTAAATCTAAAACAAAACTTGTCATGATGATCATATGTAAGCTGATGCTTAACTCGGCTAAATGATGTTTATTTTTGTTGTGTCGTATTTGAGGCACATAGACGATAAGATACAGCACGAACGCTATATTGAGCGTGATATTTCCGAGCGTTGTTGGATTTAGACTTATCATATGCTTACTTTTGTTCGTGCAAGATCAAATGATGCGAGCGCTCGAGCAAGTCATGTAAAAAATTATTCAGAGGCACTGCACGCTCAGAAAAAATCGAAAGTGCTTGTTCTGTTTTTGAAAAGTGGGTCTGTATTGCTTTTCTTAAAGCTTCTTCGGTGTAATAGGTTGCAAACGTTGTTTTGTGATTGGCTTGGTCTGAAGCACGGCCTTTGCCAAGGCTTTGTGTATCGTAGCTATCTAAATAATCATCTTGCATCTGAAAGGCTAGACCCAAGTGTGTGGCAAATTGACGGAGCGCAAGCACGGTTGCGGCGCTAGGTTCGGCGGCAGCTAACGTCATGTTTATGCAAGCCAGCATCAGCCGACCAGTTTTTAAATCATGGATGTTGGCAAGTGTTGCTTCGTTAATATCGGGGCGTGCGAGTTCGGAGAAATCTAAACTTTGTCCACTCACCATGCCAGCAGGTCCACTGGCTTTCACAAGCTCGTGGGTTACATCAAGCACGTTAGGCAGGGGAAGTGTTTGTGGTAGCTGATTTAATAATACGTCGATCGCGAGTGATTGCAGTCCGTCACCGACTAAAATAGCTGTGGCTTCATCAAATGCGCGATGACAACTGGGCTTGCCACGACGCATATCATCGTCATCCATGGCCGGTAGGTCATCATGAACCAATGAATAAGCATGGATGAGTTCAATCGCAACAGCAATAATATCTAACGTTGCCAGAGGCACACCTAAAAGCTCGCCTGATAGATATACGAGTAAAGGACGTACGCGCTTTCCTCCAGGAAAGAGAGCATACAACATGGCGTCTCGAATCGCAGGTGCTGGAATAGGGGTGGTTTCAAGTAAATCACGCAAATATTGCTCATGGCGTGTTATATAGGCTGTGTTAGGCATCCGTGCTGCTCTCATCAGGAGGTGTTTGATTAAGAAGTTGCTCAACTTTCTGTTCAGCATCCGTCAGCAGTGTTTGGCAGGTTCGGGTGAGGCCTATACCTTTTTCAAATGCTTTGAGTGCGTTATCAAGCGATAAATCGCCTTTCTCAAGAGAATTTACGACCTGTTCGAGTGCAGTAATTGATTTTTCAAATTGAACGGGTTTGGTCATGTGAGGGTCCTATTAGGAACTCAGTCGCAAGAGTAAAGTTGGAATTGTACTAAAAAGCAAAAATAAAAGTAAGGGTCAAATCTATCTATTCGAATGCTATGAACAATAGAATTTGACCCTTTTTTTGAGGCTTAGCTATGAGCCATAGCTCGCAGAAATCGCTTGTTCAGAGGCTTCAATTCGCTCTGCCAATATGGACGGTGCCGTTTGGAAAAACGAATTTTTTGTGCTAGGAAATATGGGTGCTAACAGATTAAAAATCACATGCATTGCATCCATCATTTTGCGACAAAACAAGCTAGCATACGATTCGTTTTCAAGTAATGCCGCTCGGCCTTCGGGAATAATCTTCGTTTTAACTTGCTCTCTAAATGCTGTCATTTCTTCTTGTGTGCGATGAGCGTTAAGTGCTAGGTCCTGGATCATGTCCATGAAGTTATCAAGGTACGGTTGAACTTTTTTATAAGCTTGCTCCCCTAAACCTACTGATAGTTCTTCTCGCAATCTGTCTAAGTGAGGCATGACGTGTTGCTTTGCTTTTTCTATTGCTTGAAGCCTTGCTGTTTCTTCTTGGGCGGCTTTTTGTTCTTCTTGCTCTCTTTCACTCGTACTTGCGTCAGATATTTCTTTAAGTTTTGCATCGAGATCTGAGTTATTTTTTAAGACTTCGTTTATTTCTTTTTTTTCTTCTATTTCTGGTTCATCAGAAGGCTCTAATAACGCATTGAGTTCGTCAGATTGCGTAGACCGTGCATTAAGATCTTCGGAATTTAATGAGTCAAGTGTGTCTTGTCTCAATAATGTGTATTCTTGTTGTGGAGGAGGTGTACCCGTGCTCATTGCATCAGCATGTTCTATAGACGCGTCTACTTTGCTATCAGGCATTGTGATTGCTAATAAACCACCCAAGTCTTCTTCTCCGATCATAGCCAGTATAGGATGGTCTTCTGTGGTAAGAACCGCATGTAATTGGCTTTTCTCTTCAGTATTAAATGTCCGCTGAATGATGTCGATAAACGATGTTTTATGTTGCTCATATTTTGCTTCGTTGTCCTGTGTCATGCGCCTGGATGATAGTGTTCTTTGTAGTCTTGCGGTTGATGTTTCTGCAAGAGCTTTAGGGTTGTTAATACGTATAATGCTTAGAAAAATATCGATGCGAGATTGTTCAAGCGCTGTAATAATACAGCTCGCGGGAATAATATTCTCGGGTGTTTTGAATGCATCAAATAATTGTTTGCAATGTGCTTTATCAACAGCAGGATTCGTAATTGCTGCAAGCAAATGTGACTCTGTGACAGATGTTTCGGGATTTTTGAGAATCGTGGTTATTTCGGGTAGATCTGCTGTATTAATTGCTTTGAGTAATTTCATCGTCGTTATATCCATATAAGTTAAGGCGAGTTCGTAGTGTAGGGTCTAGTTAAAAATAAATCAATACAGGCCCAGCGGGGCTATTTTTGACTAATAAATATACGGGATAAACGTGTACTTGACGGTTTTGCAGTATACATCCCAATCGGCACCGTATTTTTGAGCGCATCGTTCCATGTCTCGAGTGTAACGATGGCTAATCATACTTATAAAAAAAAGAGGGTATAAATAGGGTAAAAACGAAGAAAATCCACAGCTTAGCGCCCATGTCATCGCCATGAAGATATCTGCTGTGTAATGTATTTTTCTACCAAAGCGGTACCAGCCGTCGGTTAATAGCATGCTACCTGAAGCGGTTTTGATGTATGTTGGATTTTTAAGTGTTCCCCAGGGTAGCTGAGGAAAAGCCTTGCGCTGAACAAACGTGCCTCGCTGCTGCATACGGAATCGGTTTTTCTGACTATTCGCGGTATCCCATACGTAGTAAGCAAACAGCAAGATAATTAAAAGCGGAATCATATATATCAGGGGGAGCTGAACATTATTTTTTAAAATATAAAACGACTGAAAACAATAAACAAAAGGTACACCGACATAATTCCAAAAAATCAACATCCATCCAAATTTTTCATGAAAAATATCCCACGTGGTTGGAATACATTCTTCTCCTTTCATGCAAGCATTCACATAAAGCCCATGAGCTAGGATCATAAACATCATGGGATAGGTAAGATGACCCGTAAGTTGATACTGCTTGGCGGCCGCTGAAAGTGTCAGAAAAAATAAAAGCACCCAAGGAATACGTATTTCTGAAAAGAATTTAAGATCAAGTTTTTTAATACGAGGATTTAAACTAATACCCATAAAAAAATCATATAAAATATTTCCCGTCGGAGTATCTGCGCTCTTCGTGATACGTTTGAATATTAATAAGTAGAGCGCAAACATATCGGCGGTGATTACACCCACCGTCATGATGCTACCCATATGATCGGCCAGAAAATAAAGAGGAAATAAACCAGTTAGATGTAAAACTGCAGCAATCGCAAGTGTTGCGTACCAACAGGGTATAGCATTACAAATATACTCAAGCTGTTGATTGCTTTGGGATGCAATGGGAAGACCTTTGATGTTTAAGCCAGGTAAAACATAAGCTAAAAATATCTGGATCCCAATAAAACTTAAATAAAATTTAACCGCGAATAATGTAGGTGCTGCCTGTGATAAATAAAAAAGAATATCTGAAATATGGTTTAGCCAAAACAATTGGCCTTGAAAAAAGGTTAAAGAACCCCAAAGGTAATAAACAAGAAGATGGGAAAAAATAATAATACACAACGCGCCTATAGGCCCTCCAAATTCATATGCCTGACGAGCATCCTGCTTCATTTTTACTCCATATTTTTAAGGTTGCAACGATCGTAGTACTTGCAAAACGTCCGTGACATGATCTTTGACACGAACCTTTCTCCAAGTATGACGTACGATGCCTTGGGGATCGATCAGAAACGTACTTCGCTCAATGCCTCGGACTTGTTTACCGTACATGGATTTCATCCGAATCACATCGAATGCCTGGCAAAGTGTTTCATCAGGATCGCTGATGAGTTCAAACGAAAAATCTTGTTTTGTTTTAAATTTTTCATGTGAAGCGAGGCTATCGCGTGAAATCCCAAATATAGTTGCATTCATCAGCGAGAAGGCTTTTTCGTTGTCACGAAAATCACAACCTTCTGTGGTGCAACCTGGGGTAGCATCTTTGGGGTAAAAATAAAGAATCAGCCAGCTCCCTCGGTAATGCTCACATGTGGTGGTTAAACCGTTGGTTGCTTTAAACTGCATGGGAGGTACGTTATCGCCTGGGTTTATCATTTATTTATCCTGTATAGCTTTTTTCAGAGCTTACAGTATCTTCCTCTGAGGATAAAGACGGTGTCTCAGAACGTGTGGCTTCAGCCCTAAAAATAGAAAGTGCAGTGAGAGGCCTGATAATTAAGTTCATATCAAAATCTGTGTGAGGATGGTACGGCGTTCCACCAGCGGAAACCAGCGTTAGAATCGCGGCGACATGTTCGCCTTTGAGGGCCCAGTCTAAAGGAGACATATGATTTTCTGTCGCGTAACCTTCATGATCGGTTGGCAGTTGAGTCGGCATATCAACATCAGCGCCGTGCTCAATAAGCAGCGTGATGATTTCATAATGCCCGTTCGCGGCAGCCCATAAAAGCGGGGTCTGGTTCATGCTATCTTTGGCGTGAACGAAACCTAGATTCTGTTCAATGAGGATTCTAACAGGGGTTATTAAGCCATTTTTTGCAAAGATATGAATCGGTTGAAGTTCGTATGCGTGGGTTGGGGTGATGATGGCGCCTGCTTCAAATAAAATAGACACCATCTCCTCATCATCTAAGGCGCATGCTAAATCCATGGCGGTTTGATGTGGGTGTTCAATGTATTGATATTGTCCTGTCGCGTCTGATGTACGTGTGTTGATATCAGCACCCTTCGCAATTAAATCACGCAATACATCGATTTGATTGTATATTACTGCGACATGGAGCGCTGCATAACCTTCCATGTCTCGTTGATTGAGTGCGAGTTGATTTTTTAATATCAAAAATTGAACATGCGTTTGATTTTCAGCGCGTATCAAATCATTGAGTATGTCCACATCATGATGGTTATGACTCACGGCCTGCGCTTGATAAAGCGTATCAACCGTTGCAATATGCCGACCTTCAATGGCCCAATCTAACGGTGTGTTTAGATGATGGGTTCGCGGGGACGTATCTGTGATGGGTAACTGCGTTGCTTGATTGATATCAGCGCCGTGAGCTATCAGTAGGGTAACGATATCGTGATGACCTTTGGATGCCGCCCATACCAACGGCGTTTGATTAAATGCATCGACTGCATGCACAAGCTCTGGGTCGTGAGCGATAAGTTCTTGGACGCGTTCTATATTACCTAGTTTTGAAGCAAGGTGTATGCCATCGTGATTGTCTTGTTGTTCGTGCTCCACACGTGCGTGTAATTTTATATCTAACGGTTCAAGGGCTGAAATAGCATCCACACGCGTTTCTATTTTGTTTTTGAGCGTTGCGAGTATTTCATGGCATGCCACTGTACGTTCTTCTTTTGTACTGGATTCTAAGTGACGCAGTGCGTCACATAAGATACCTTGAAAGCCATACGCGCTCTGTCTAACATCTTCAATATTCCATACTTGGTCATCGAGAAGAAACATATTTTCAGCCGGCGTTACCTCATGAAAATATTCTGCAATATATTTCATGGCCGCAGCTTTTGAGGTGGGTCCGCAGATATGAATCGGTGAAAGTAGGGCTTCTTCCGTTGTTTCATCAAAATCATAACGCGTTGTGGATGTGATACGTTGATGCCGTTCACCTTGGTGTTGTGCGTAATGAAGTTGCGTAGGGACATACCCGGCGGTTGGATCAATCAATTGCATCGCGCGTTCTGTGTCGACGACCTCGGCGTTTTGATTGAGCGGGATCAAAAAAGGATGGAGCGCATTAAAAACGTGCTCAGTTAGGGTATCAACGCGATCTTTCGCTGTGACGATTTGAACAATAAATTGAACATCACGACGTTCACAGTATGTTTTCATCTCGGTGAGAAAATTAACCCAGGCACTGGCATCATCAAAATAATCTGAGCCGTTGATATCTATGAGATGTTCTGGTGCGTTCGAGTTCATGATCGTTTGATCAATATCCAAACATAATATGATTCTATCGGTGTGCATAGGGCTAAATACCTGAGGTGAAGATTACATAACAAATTATATGCTCGGTATTTTATCACATTTTGCCTGCGAACGGATATTTAGGGGCGTGTTAAATCCGATGATGTCGGCTGAGTAAAGGAGCGATGTATATTAGGGGCTGTTGGTGGTTTTGCTTGTGTCATTGATGCATTTTTTGAATAAATGCTTTTAAAGCATTTGCTATCGTGCCTTTATATTCGCCTAAATCATGCATGCCTGGGCATTCAGCAATACGTGAAAAGCTTAAAACAAACTTGATTTCACGCAGTTGATTAATTAAAGACAAGACAGATTGGAGCTTTTCTTTTGTTTCGTGCTGGAGCCACATATTACAATAAGCTTGCTCTAAATGAGCTCGTTCTTGTCTAATATGATGTTGTTTCACTGCGCTATGCAAAAAACCACACAATGAGAAAAAGGGGTGTGTAAGTACAGTATCACCCCAGTCATGAATAATAAGCCTGTTCTGTGAGTTAATTAAAATATTATTGTCATGCATGTCGCCGTGCTCGATGGTTTCGGGTATTGCATAGGATAAAATCCGATCACATAGCGTATGTATTTGATTATTTAAAGCGTGTAACTTTGTTATATCGCTACTTGAAAGCCCATCATTTTTTAAAAAGGCTTCTTTTTCCAGTAGGGATACAAAATGCGAGGGCAGGGTGTTTAAGCGCCAATCCGGTACACCCAGCCTTAAAAGTAAATCTATTTTGTGGGATAATTGCTGTTGTATATTGGCATAAGTTTTGAGCGTTTGAATTGCTAAATTAAGTTGGTAATTTTTTTGCATAACAGGGCGAAGGGGTGTGCCGGCATCTTGCATTAAAAGACTAAAATATTCTCGCGAACTGGCAATAACATAAGGGACAGCTTCAGGAAAATGCTCTGTAAGATAGGGTAGGAGCTTAAGTTCAATATCAAAAGGCGGGGTAACGACTTTTAAAAATATAAAGCCACATTGCGTCTTAACTCGATATACGTTAGACCAAGGCATCAGGCGAACTGGCTCGAATTCGCCATGTATTTTTATATTACGCGCACTTAAGATATCTTTAGCCCATGTAAACGAGTTCATCATAATGTATCAGTTTTCTGGAGCATCGATAGTTGCCTTGCTGTATGTGTATGTGAGTGTTTGCTCTAATTCATCGTCTGAATTAAAAATAATAAAGATGATCGCACGAAGCTTTTCTAGAAACAAATAAATGCTAAAAATATTCTGCATACGCCATCTGTTCGTTTTTGGATCAAAATTAAGTTAAAATAATATTTGACCTTCTCGTTACGTCAACCTTTATGATGTTTTTGTCCTTCAGGAGAAATGACATGGCTTATACGATAAAACAACTTGCCGCGCTTTCGGGTGTGAGCACACGTACACTGCGGTTCTATGATGAAACGGGGTTATTGAAACCAGCTTATGTTGGAGAAAATCACTACCGTTATTACGAAGAAGCGCAGTTGTTGTTACTGCAGCAGATCTTGTTTTATCGGGAGCTTGATTTTTCTCTGGATGATATTCAACAAATTTTAAGCTGTGATGCTTTTGATAAAATTGCATCTTTGCAATCACAAAAAGTGATGCTGCAAAGAAAATTGCAAAGCATTCAAGGCATGCTTAAAACCATTGATAACACCATACGTCATGTAAGAGGGGAAATAACGATGCAAGTAGAAGAATTTTTTGATCCTATTCGGATGCGCGACACAAAAATTCAAAAAGAATACGATAACTATATGGTTAAGCATGGTATTTTAACACAAGAAGAATTAGATGCGTCCTGGGAAAAAGTTAAATCTTGGACCCAAGCAGACTGGGATCAATTCAAAAGTAAGGGCGATGTTTTTTATCAAAAAATGACCGAGGCAATCGATACAGGCTTGAACCCCGATACTTTGGAAGTACAAGAGCTGGTTCATAAGCATTATCTTTTGGTTAAACCGTTATGGTCATTTAATCAATCAAGCTATTTAAATTTATCAAACGCTTATCGTCATGATGATAATTTTAAAAAGTTTTGCGCGCTTTACGATGAACAATTGCTCAATTTCTTGGTGGATGCCATGGAATATTATGCAAACCAGCGTTTAACATAATTCTGAGGTGATTATGATGAGAAACGATCATTTGATGATGCAATTATCGGATGGTAGGCAGTTAGGCTATGCAGAATATGGAGATTCTGCAGGTCATCCGGTCTTTTACTTTCAGGGCTCTCCTGGCTCAAGATTACAAGCAGCGGATTTTCATGCATTGGCATGCGTACAGCATTATCGATTGCTATCCGTTGATCGGCCAGGGATGGGGTTATCTTCTTTTAATACGCGTCACACGATTCTTAATTGGGCGAATGATATCAGCGAGTTAGCTGATGCACTTGATATCAAGCAATTTTCAATCATTGCTCATTCGGGTGGCGCGTCCTTTGCTTTAGCGTGTGCTTATGCAATTCCAGATTGTGTAATCGAGGTTGCCATTGTTTCAGGACTAGCCCCAACGAATTTACCTGAATCAAAACGAGGGATGGCGAGGGGATTCATTATTATGAATAGTTTGATGAGAAATATTCCAGGCTTTGCATGGCTCATGATGAAGTTGCAGCAAGTATTTGTGACACCTGAGCTATTGAAAAAAAATTTAAAGCATCTTCCTGAGCCAGACCAAATCATTTTCGAAGATCCGGCTTGTTTTAATTCACTGATAGCGACGACAACAGAAGCTTTTAAACAAGGTGCATCTGGACCGGCACAAGAGATGAGGTTGGTGGTCAAACCTTGGGGCTTTAATTTAGAAAATATTGATGTTCCAATTAGCGTTTTTCAAGGAAAATTAGATAGCCAAGTGCCTGTATCACACGCAGAAATTTTTAGAGATAGATTGCCCAATGCCAGGTTACGCTTTTTTGAAGAGGAGGCGCATTTGTCTGCGCTCTATAATCATGCGGAAGAGATTTTTGAACCGCGTCACAGCAGGTAAAGCAGCTGCAGTGACGTGCTCCCTTCATACTTTAATTTATAGATTATTATCGGGTGTCTCGCTGCCGTGATTCATGTCATTCTGTTCAGGAGATGTAGATGAAAGAGGCGTTGTTCTTTCTTGTGGACCAGAGAATAAACCCAACTTAGTACCATAATACCCCGCGCCCCAGCTACTATCATGCAGGTACCAAGGATTGCTCCTAGACCCGAGGCTATTACCGTGGCACCGGCACCGATTAAAACTGAAGAGAGTATAAGTGTTAAAAAGTGTGACAGAACGTCCATCCAAAAACTTGGAATGATAATCGGAAAGAATCCTGGTTCAGGATTTTGCTCAAATGTAGCCGTTAATTCAATCTGATTTCGGTTAGGGCCCTTATGACGGCCTGTATATGACAAAGGAGTATAAATTTCCTCATCTGTACAATCACACAATACAAAATCCTGGTTTAACTGTTTTATCACTGGGGCAATATTGATCGTCTGAGTTTCTTGAATTTTTATTTTCTCACCATTATATCTAGAGGAACTACTATGATTTTTGGGGTGATAAGCTAAGCTGTAAACTTCAGGGGTTGTTTCCGGTTGATAGAGTACGGTAACAGCTTGAGTATAGACGGATGAAGCATGATCAACGTCTGTTTGAAATTGACTACGATCTATAGAAGACCCCATATAAGGTAATGTTTCAAGAGCTAAACGGGCGATGGCTACGTCACCCAATAAGTCTATAATTTCATTAAACTATTCCTGTGTTATCATTAAATGCACCTCGACAATGATTAATATACGAAATCTTAAGTGATAGGCATTATATGCAAAGCTCATAAAGGTGTTAGTAGGGTCATTTAATAAACAGTTGTTCTTGTGAGAATATGGGCGCGTTTCTATGATAGGTTTTTAATTGATCAAACCTTTGAATGCGCATTATAAATAGATTTGACCCCTATGCCTTTAAAGGAAGGGTGATTTGGCTCATGATTTACGCGACATCTTTGTTTTAGGGGTTGCATTATAACCCCGATGTGGCCTGCGTTATACTACCTACAGATGCGCAAGAGAGCCCGATTGTGCCCCACAAAATCCCCACAATGAATTTTATGGGGCTGGAAGAATTAACTGTAACTTGTTGATTTTAAAGATTTAATTTGGTGGGCCCACAAGGACTTGAACCTTGGACCAACGGATTATGAGTCCGCTGCTCTAACCAACTGAGCTATGGGCCCTACTAGAAACGTGATTATAAAGCGTAATTCAGATAAACGCCATCCTGAATTACGCTTTTATTACAATACTTCTATGCGGCTGCTATAAAGCTTCAATTTTTGCTTGGTGATGCAGCGTTTTTTCACGTGCGCGTTCGGCTTGCTCAAGTTTTTCACGCTCTTTGATGACGACATCTTCAGGTGCTTTGTCGGTGAAGCGAGGGTTGTTGAGTTTTCCCGTGGCCATTGCGATGTCTTTATCAAGCTTTTTCAGCGTTTTTTCAAGACGTGCGAGTTCATCATCTTTTTTAATAAGACCGGCCATAGGGATGAGCAGCTCCAACTCACCGACCACTGAAGAAGCGGACACAGGTACTGCATCGCTTTCTGTGAGTCGATGAATTTTCTCGACTTTGGTCAGCGTCATGAGCAGAGGCATGTGCTTTTCAAGTTTGTCTTCGACTTCAGGCGTGATGTGCCGGAGGTAGAGCGGAATATAAACTGACGGGCTGATACCCATTTCACTTCGAATCGTACGAATAGACTGCACCACGGTTTGTAGCCAGGCGATTTCAGCTTCAAGCTCTAAATCAATGCTTCTTGTCTGGACTTCAGGAAATGAACTGAGCATCAACGTTTCACCACCTTCACTTGTAAGTTTATTCAAGCGTTGGAAGATCGTTTCGGTGATGAACGGCATTATCGGATGAAGCAGTTTCACAATATGAAATAATACCGAGATTAACGTTCGGCGTGTGCCACGTTTCATAGCACCTAACGCTTGGGTGTCATAGAGCACGGGTTTGGATAGTTCGAGGTACCAGTCGCAATATTCATGCCATACAAATTCATACAAATTATTCGCTAATAAATCAAAACGATATTGCCCATAATGTTGATGGGTACGCTCGATGGTGTGCTGCAAACGTGAATATATCCAGCGGTCAGCATCGCTGTATTGAAATGCGCCGTCGCCTAAATCAACGCTTTCTTCTTCGGTGTGCATGAGAACATAGCGTGCGGCATTCCACAGTTTATTGCAGAAATTACGGTAGCCTTCGACGCGCGCCATATCAAAGCGCATGGCGCGTGCGTTGGAGGCAATTGCACAAAAAGAAAAGCGAAGCGCATCGGTTCCAAATGCCTCAATGCCCTCTGGAAATTCTTTTTTTGTACTGGCGATAATTTTCTTTTGGGTGGATCCCAGTACGTGATTTGCAGCGCGTTTTTCAAGTAGAGCTTCGAGACTAATGCCGTCAATAATATCCATCGGATCCAGTACGTTGCCTTTGGATTTAGACATTTTTTTGCCGTCTTGGTCACAGACCAAGCCCGTGACAAAAACTTCAGGAAACGGAATTTTACCGGTGAATTTGAGGCTCATCATGATCATACGAGCCACCCAGAAAAAGAGAATATCAAATCCGGTAAACAAGGCCGATGTTGGAAAGAAATCTTCGAAATCAGGGGTTTTCTCAGGCCAGCCCAGCGCAACAAAAGGCCAAAGCGAAGAAGAAAACCAGGTATCTAAAACATCTTCATCTTGTTTTAATACCAGCTCATCATCGAGTTTGTATTTAAAACGAACGTCTTTTTCGGTGTATCCAACGTATACTTTTCCGTGGATGTCATACCAAGCGGGTATGCGATGTCCCCACCAAAGTTGACGGCTAATGCACCAGTCTTGAATGTTTTCCATCCAGTGTTCATACGTCTTTGTCCAATTATCAGGAACAAAACGGACTTGCCCTTGACGAACAACATCGAGTGCTGGTTTTGCCAGCGGTTCCATCTGAATATACCATTGGTCGGTGAGCAGCGGCTCAATAATCGTATTTGATTTTTCGCCACGAGGAATGTTGAGCTGATGTGGCTCAATTTTTTCAAGAAGACCGGCTTGATCCAAATCTTTAATAATCTGTTCACGGGCAACAAAGCGATCCATGCCTTGGTAGGCAAGGGGCGCGTGCTTATTGATGCAGCCTTTTTTAGTTAAAATGGTGGTCATGGGTAAGTTATGACGTTTGCCGACGTCATAATCATTAAAATCATGGGCGGGCGTAATTTTAACGCAACCACTACCAAATTCAGGGTCTACATAATCATCAGCAATGATTGGAATCGTACGATTGCACAGGGGCAAATGCACGTGTTTTCCAATCAATGCTTGGTAGCGTGTGTCATCAGGGTGAACGGCAATGGCGGCGTCGCCGAGCAGTGTTTCGGGACGCGTTGTTGCAATAATCACAACCTCATCAGAAGAATCAACCAACGGATAACGAATATGCCATAAATGCCCGTCTTCGGTTTCGGTGATGACTTCGAGATCTGAAACTGCGGTGCCAAGCTTTGGATCCCAATTGACAAGACGGTTGCCGCGATATAACAAACCTTCGTCATAAAGCTGAACAAATACTTTATTGACGGCTTTAGAAAAGCCTTCGTCCATCGTAAAGCGTGTACGTGACCAATCGGTTGAGCAACCCATACGGCGCATTTGACTCATGATGGTATCGCCGGACTCTTCTTTCCATTGCCATACACGGTCTAAAAACGCATCGCGTCCCATTTCTTTACGCGATAGGTTTTCTTGTTGCAGTTTTTTCTCGACCACGAGTTGTGTTGAGATGCCCGCATGGTCAACACCGGGTTGCCACAAGGTGCGCTTGCCACACATGCGTTGGTAACGTGCCATGGCGTCCATGAGCGTGTCTTGAAAACCATGGCCCATGTGCAGCGTTCCCGTAACGTTTGGGGGCGGTAGCATCATGCAATAAGGTTTATTGGAACCTTGTGGACTAAAATAGTCGCGGCTTTCCCAGGCTTCATAACATGAGTGTTCAATATCTTTTGGCGAGTACGTCTTTTCCACGATAAAATCTCGGTTGGAAAAATAGATGTGGCGCATTCTACCATATCGATTTGTAACGATCATTGTTTTGATGGGGTCCTAAAATGCATGAAGCGTAAAAAAATCGTTAGAAGTTATTTAACAGAGAATTAGGAGTGCAGTTGGTGCTTCGTGTTACACTCATGTTCCCTAGAAATTTTAAGATAATTTGAATGCAATCAAAAAATATAATCGGCGGCATGCTCATGATTTTAGGTACCTGTATTGGTGCCGGCATGCTCGCTATTCCTATTGTCAGTGCACATGAATCCTTTCGTTTCAGTGCGTTACTTTTAACCGTCGCTTGGTTGTGTATGACCATTGGCGCGTTTGCTGTGCTTGAAGTTAATTTATGGTTCAAACCCGGAAGTAACTTAATTACCATGGCTGAAAGTACGTTGGGCGCTTGGGGTAAAACCGTCACGAGCTTGCTTTATTTGTTACTGATGTACAGTTTGATTTGCGCGTATCTTGCGAGTGCGAGTGGGGTGCTTCAAACGATTTTTAAGGCGGTTGATTGGCATGTTCCGCGGGCGTTTGCGACGATCATCACGCTGCTTTTGCTGGGTAGCATTGTTTGCCGTGGCATGGGGGCGGTTGATATGGCCAACCGTTTGTTTATGGGAATTAAGCTGACGATTTTTATTTTTATTGCTGTAGCGCTTGCTCCTCAAATTCGCATAGAAAAATTATATGAAGGCGATTTTTCCATACGCAACAGTGCCTTTATCGTCATGGTCACCTCGTTTGGTTACGCGACGATCTTGCCTACGCTGCGTGAATACCTGCATTCAGATAGAAAGGCGTTAAAATTTATTGTATTAGCCGGTAGCTTAGTGCCGTTTGCGATTTTTTTGCTTTGGCTTTGTATTGTCCAAGGTGTGCTTCCACGCGGGGGAGAGCACGGTTTAATTGCCATGGCAGAATCGAGCAACTCAAGTTCAAGCCTTATGCTCGCGATTACACATGCAGCAAATAATCATTGGATGAAGTACATCGCGAGTATGTTTGTGTCTGTCTATGTGTTGACATCGTTTTTGTCTGTTTCAATTAGTTTGGCTGATTTTATTGCCGATGGTTTGAGTAAAACCAAACAAGGCAAAGACAGCGTATTGATTCATGCGCTATGTTTTGTACCACCGTTATTGATTGTCTTAATTAAGCCCGGTATTTTTATTACAGCATTAGCTTATGCGGGCGTTTGGTGCATTATTTTACTGATGATTTTACCGTTACTCATGCTTTACAGTGGGCGTTATAAACATCGATTGTCTGATCATCATATTTTACCCGGTGGTCGTTGGTTTTTATCCGTGATGCTGGGTATTGCTTGCGCATTTTTAATCATGCAGTTTTTTTAATAAATTTTATTTTGATCTAACAGGATGTGATGATTATGAATTTAGAACAACAACGTGTGGTTGTCACCGGTGGGGCCTCGGGTATGGGGCGTGCGTGTGCTGAATATTTTCGTGCGCGCGGTGCAGAGGTTATGGTGTGGGACGTGCACGCGGATGCGAATGATACGCATGCTATCGCGTGTGATGTACGCTCAGATGAGGCGGTCGAAGCCGCGTTGGCTGAAACGATAAAGCGTATAGGCTTACCACGCATTTGTATTCAATGTGCAGGTATTGCGCCCGCAGGGCGTATGGTTAGCAAGCAGGGTGCTATGCCGCTGGATGCATTCAAACATGTGATTGATATTAATTTGGTCGGCACGTTCAATGTCATGCGCGTATTTGCTGAGGCCATTATACAAGCGCCCGAGGCGTTAGACGGCGAGGAGCAAGGCGTCATTATCAATACCGCGTCGATTGCTGCCTATGAAGGTCAAATAGGACAAACTGCGTACAGTGCATCCAAAGGCGGTATTGTTGCTCTTACCTTGCCTGCAGCCCGTGAGTTAGCCGCGAGTGGTATACGGGTGAATACGATTGCGCCTGGGCTTATCGCGACACCTTTGTTACTCAATATGCCTGAAGAGGTTCAGGCCAGTTTGGCTGAGTCAGTACCGTTTCCTAAGCGCCTTGGCAGGCCTGGTGAATTTGCAGCACTTGCTGCACATATCATTGAAAACAGCCTGATCAACGGCGAAACAATTCGCCTCGATGGCGCGTTACGTATGGCGCCGCGTTAGGCTTGATAAATTTTTAGTTGCTCGTAGGTTTCGCGAATCACGGGATAATAGGTTTTGATGCGCTGATAAATTTCATCGGCTAAATCTTGATTGTACGTTTGTGATGTTAAATTTCGATCTTGGAGCATACGCAGCCATATGGATTCATCATGGATGAGTTGGCCTTGATAAGCCTCACGTAAAACATCTTTGGGATAGGTGGGGGTGCCTCCACGAGATTCAATAATACGTTTTAATAACTTCCAGAATAACTCAACCGTAAATTCAAAGCGCTGGATACACGCATCAATATTACTGCGATCGGATTGCATGGGTTTATCAACCATTTGCTTGAGTGCAACGAGTGCTTGCTCTACTTGTTGAAACGATAAGGTAAGCTTTTCATGATGTGATATTTTTTTCATAAAGCATGATTCCATCGTGATCGATTGCTTGTTTGAGTGGATTGTCGAGAGCTAACGTATCGTAAAAGTATCAGCTTCATCAACAAAATATTTGTTGCCAGTCACGAATACTCGCATGAGGACAGTATATGGCTAAATCAATATCAGAACGTGGTTGAAAATCACCACGCGCGCGCGATCCATATAAAATAAGCTTTTCAACAAAAGGCAATGCTGTGAGTTGTGTATAAAACTGTTTGTTGGTTATTTTATTAAAGTCCATAATGTTTTTTATGTTGCCAAATAGATTCTTGCTAGTATAGGTCATGTTATACTTCCATAATACACATATAGTCGATGAAGGTGTCAACGTTTATGAATAAAGATGCAATGATTGAAATGCTGGATGAAGCGGGGAAAAAAATTTATATCCCTCGTTCAGAATACATCAAGACAATATTACCCGACATGATCCAGCAGCATTGGGATAAGCCTGATGAGCTGGCGTCGACCATCATGATGGCGCTCAATGATGAATTTTATGCGCAGCTTGAAGATGCGGCGAAGCGTCTGATGGATATCGATACGATACCTGATCGGGCTGTTTGTTTGTACGGAGCCGTTTTATTCAACACCAATCGATGTGCTGAAGCTGAAATTTTATTTTTAGATTATTTAAACCATCATTCAAGACATCCATATGTATTAGCTAATTTAGCGAAAGCGCAAGTGGGACTCGATAAAAAAACTGAAGCACTCATCACGCTCGAAGAGTCGCTTATGGCCGATCCTAATCAAGACAATGCGCTCACGTGGTGGCTGGAGATTCGAATAGAACAGCTTGCATCAGAAGGTCTTACACATGAGCCACCTAACTTAGCGGCCTACAAAGAGCTTAACAAACGTTTTGGTGGCTGGATAGCTAAAGCATGGTTAGGTGAATATTATATTGTAAACAATAACATCGACACGGCCCGTACGTATTATGAAGAAATTTTAGCGCAGGCATACGCACCGCATGTACTCACCCGTATTTCATCTGATTTGGGTCAATACGGTTTTTTTGATGAAGCGCTTGAGCTTATTGTACCGCGCTACATCCCCGAGCAGCATGATATTGAAACGGGACTTAATCTTTTACAAGTTTATCTTGAATTAAAACAAGTATCTGAAGGTCAGCAATTATTACACGAGCTTTATGCGCTCAATCGGCTTGATGTTGCCGAGCATTTAGATGGATATAAAATCAAATTTTTAAATTTAGAACAACCGATCGCGCAGCTTTCTGAAGAAAATCTAAAGATTAAGTTTGAGTTTATTCATTATCCGCTGTGGTGTTATGGTTGGAATATCAAACACGGTTTTGATACGTCACAATCCGGAAAAAAAATTGCGATTGTACAGTTTTCATGTCAATCAGAAGCATCAGAAAAATCATCAGCACCGCTTGTCCGTGATCTTGAGGATACCGAAGGAAGGTTAGCCCGGGCCATACCGCTTTATTTACTCGAAGCTATTTATTACGGCACGAACGCTTCATCGAGCGTTATTTTTCCTGTGAGTGAAGGTAAAACCGAAGCGTATGTTTTATATAGCGCTCCACCACCACGCACGCAAATCCTGGCCTTGGCCGATCAAGGTTACGACGGTGTTGTAACCGGTGTGATTACATCAAATAAGCTTAAGATGACCTACTGGGATTTGGCTGCCGATACAGAAGCGCATGAAACCTTGCCGTTTGATTTTAATCAACCGGAGAACACACTTTCGCACCTGGAAACCTTTGTTTTTGAGCACGCAGACATAAAATTTGATGCGGGTTTTCAAAAACACAAGCGAGGTTTCCAAGCGATACCGGAACAGCATCAGCAGCATTATCTTATGTTGAGCTCCCAACATCTTACCTTACACCGAGCAGCACAGCAGGCGGATACGATGATAAGTGAGCATCATTTAATCCAAGGCTTGTTGAAGCTCGCCAAGCATACTGAAACGATGCAAATGCAACTCAATCTTATCAGCGCGATTCATCTTTGCATGCGTTATCAATCACCTGCTATTAAAGATTATAAAGGCCGAATTACGAGGTGGCTGGATGGTATTGCTGAAAGCGAGCATATTTTGCATGGTATCGCTGAGAAAACAGCCAAAGTATTTCGAACGTACTGTGCGGACGAGTGAGGCGTTTTGCTTTCATTGTGTTGCGGGTCTATAATACAACTAGTTAGACTGGTTAGACTGGTTAAGGAGATGAACGATGAAGACTTGGCAATTACAAGATGCTAAAGCTCATTTAAGCGAATTGGTGAAAAAGGCTTCTTCTGGCGCACCTCAAGAAATAACCTTAAGAGGTAAGCCTGCCGTTGTTGTTTTATCGACACAACAATATAAAAAACTAAAAAAACCCAAGCAAAAACTTACGTCTTTTTTAAGGCAATCACCTTTGGCGGGTGTAGAGCTTGAATTAGAACGTGACAACAATCTCATGAGAGATATTGAGTTATGAGTTATTTACTTGATACTAATATTATATCTGAGCTAGTAAAAAAAACACCTCATCCATCCGTTGTAAAATGGATCGATAGCATGGATGATGAAAAATTATATATAAGTGTTATTACACTCAGTGAAATTAGAAAAGGGATCTCTGGGATTCATAGCCTAGAGCGGCAAGAAAAAATTTCTCATTGGTTGGAGGTTGAGCTACCGGCATATTTTGAAGGGCGCATTGTAACGATTGACACAAAAGTTGCTGATATGTGGGGGCGTTTACAAGGTAATATCAAGGGGTATGTTTTGCCTGCGATAGATGGATTGCTCGCTGCAACGGCTCATGCTCATTCTTTTACACTGGTTACACGGAACACCAAGGATTTTATTCACACGCCTATTGAAATAATAAATCCATGGGAAACGTTTTAAAATTTCATATTAAGCAATGCCAATTGCTGCAGCCCGTATAGCATCCGTGCGTAAGGCGATGACTCAATTTAAATCTATTCTTTCCTATATTAAAGGAAGAAAATTTGGTACGTGTATGCGCTATGGACTGAATGTTTAACCACCATCCCCTTATTTCTACCTCGCCGGATATCAGGTGCATGAGCCCTTCTCCACCGCTATGTTTGTAAAAATAAGCACGCATGCTACACTATACATATTACGTAGCATGTCTTGTTATTATGATACGATCATTTAAGAACAAAGAAACGCGTCAACTCTATCAGGGGGAGCGCGTAAAAAAATGGCACGGTTTTATTCAGCAAGCTGAAAGACGGCTTGAGGTTTTGGATCATGCAACCTGTATGGAAGATTTAATGCATTTACCTAGCAATCGGTTTGAAGTTTTAGGTGGTGATAGAAAAGGTGAATAGTATTAGGGTTAATATGCAGTGGCGAGTTTGTTTTGAGTGGATTGGCAACGAGCCCTATCATGTTGAGATCGTTGATTATCATTGAGTTGGAGGTTTTATGTCGAATAAAATGCGAGCAATACACCCGGGTGAAATACTCAGAGATGAGCTGGATGCTTTGGGCTTGTCGGCTAATCAATTTGCCATGAAGTTACATGTTCCTGCAAATCGCATTACCTCTATTTTGAATGGTAAGCGCGCGATTACACCGGAAACTGCTTTGCGGTTGTCAAAATTATTTGGTACGACGGCCGAGTTTTGGATTAACTTGCAAACGTCGTATGATTTAAAGCGGGAATATGAGCGTTCTTGGAGTATTATTGATCAAGAAATTAAACAACAAGCCGCGTAGTTTTTTCTTGTCGCTCAGTAAGTCGTAATAAACCGATTGCTTAAAATATTCTTTTAGATAAGATGATTTCCCCGTCTGGCGAGCTGCCCAGAGGAAAAAGGATTGTTTTTTGGGTCGATCTAATTTTAATGCTCGCTTAAACATAATCAAACTATTTGCGGTATATGTTATTAAATAGCAAGACTAAATGTGGTGTTATGCAATAAAAAGTTTTTATCAAACCATGATTCGCTCTTTACTGGAGCAATATACCCAATATCATTTAAAATACGAGGTCTGTTTACACACGTCGTCGTTGCGACTGCGAGCGCAGCGTGGCAGGAAGCAATCTAGCATCTTTCAAGGTCACTGGGTTGCCGCGCTTCGCTCGCAACGACGGCATAAAAAAGGCAACTTCATTGATGATGGGTATATACAGCGCATTTTCGGAATATTTGAAATCTTATCATGGGTTACCGGCCTTCATAGGCATAACCATCATCACCTTTAAAATAATGTACTTTTTCTCAAGAAGGAATTTTAGTTTCATAATCAACAACAGGCGTGAATAGATCATCCAGTGAAAAACCCTCGTAGTGAATTTGGTAACCTTCAAGTTGCTTAGTTAGGGCATGCGCTTTTTCTTTGAGAACGCTGAGTTGAATACGTTTTTTCGATAGTTTTACTTCGGCAATAAGGGCAATTTTTTTTCGCTCATTCACGGCGACAATATCAATCTCGTTCTGGTTTCCTCGTTCCCAATAACGTCCAATTTGATTGAATTGTTTGGATGCTTTAAGTTTTTCAATAAAATAATTTTCTAGCATGCTCCCAGAGTAGGTATCAAAGTCAGATCTTATAATATCTTTGACATAATCAAAATTTTCAATTTCAATGGCGCTTTGGTATTTATAAACAAAGCGAAACCAGAATTTTAAAAAATTATCTGTAATTTCATATTTTTGAGTTTTTGTGTTTGGTTTTGCAAAAATTGGTTTTATACGTTTAATAATATTAAAGTCGTGCTCTAAGCGCTCTAAATATCCGCCGGTACTTTTTTGTAAAATGGATTCAAGTTCTGAGCGTGATGTTTTTGAGCTAGCAATTAATGAAAGTATAGAAAAATAGACGGTGTAGTCTTTACCAAACTCTTCGATTAAAATATCTCGCCCTTCATGAATAAAAAGTGAGCCGTTGTCAAAAAAAACGTCAAGCATGGTATCCAGCTCAAAGGCCTGATGATTTACTAAAATATCAACATATTTTGCAACACCTCCGGTTAAAGTATAAAAGGCAAGCATGGCTCGAGGAGAGGGGGTAGCTTGATGATCGTAGTAAATGCTATATAGCGTCGAGATGCTAAAAGGTTTTAAGATCATTTTTTTATCAGCACGACCGTAGAGGGGCTCTTTCGCATGCTCAAAAATTTTAGACATCAATGAGTAAATAGACCCAGAGAGAACAAGATTCAATTTTGATTGATCTTTGTAGCGATCCCAAAGGTGTTGTATATCAGAGTAAATAGCGGGATTGAGTGAGAAAAACTCCTGAAATTCATCTATCGCTAAGGTAAAATGCTGTGTTTTAGAGAGCTCGAGGATGTATTCAAATAAGCGTGAAAATTGGTTGAATTCACCAAGCACTTTAATATTTAAACTTCTTTGGAGTTGCAAAATAAACTCTTGGCATAAGAGGGGCTCTGATTTTTTAGAAACAAAAAAATAAACTAAATTTTGGGGGAAGCATTCTAAAACAAGCGCTGTTTTTCCAATACGACGCCGTCCTACAATAAACGTCATCTGTGCATGATGTCGCGCTCTACTTTGTGTTTCGCGTAACGTTTTTAGTTCTGGTTCTCTGTTGTAAAATTTCATGTTAAGCAATGTCCGTTGCTGCAACCTGTATTGCAATAGTAGGTTCCGGAGGCATAATATGTCAAGAGCCGATTTGATCCCAGCGTAAATTAGCAGGGGTTAAAATGTTAAAATAAAAACTGGGTTGCCGCGCTTCGCTCGCAATGACGGCATAAAAAGGCAATTTTATATAGCAGCAAGACACGATGGTGTAAGTTTAAATACTTGGGTCATTAACGCCGTTAAAGAAGTCACCTATAGATAATATCCGCTGACAGGCATTCTCGTTGGAATTTCTTATTAAACTATTTTTAATCAATTCCACGCATGAGCGTTTTAGCTGAAATATCTTCATCAACCTTAGACCAATGTACACCAATCCCATTACCAATAACACGCCAATCTTGTCGCTCAGCATCCGTTGCATCACGCAGTCGCGGAAACCATTCGAGAGGGGCGGATATCTCTCGGCCATCCGCTAACACAAAATGCACGGATGTTTCGGTAAAATCAACGTCTACTGCATGGTCATCAAATTTAATTGCTAAAGTGTTCATACCATTTCTCCAAAAATAGTTCTTTATGCTCAAGTACCAGCAACCTAAGTTTACTTAATTCATGACTTCTAAAACCATAAGAGCTTGCTAAAGTTGTGGGATTTAGCCAGAATTTACCAACTTTATCCCCATGTTCGATATGAATATGAGGCGGTTCATCTCCCTCCATACTGAAGAAGAAAAATCGGTAACCTTTTAAAATTAATTGTAGCTTGTGCCGTTTTATCATTCATCCATGATTATGTAATGTATAGGTTGCGTATTCTGTTGGCTGTTTTAGAATAACATAGCGAGCAAAAACAGGCACATCGTAAGTTATTTTACGCCTAAAATTATTGTAACGCCAGAAGCAATAAAAAACGTTCTGTCATCAGCATGTCGCCAGCCCACACATACCCCTTCATCTTAAAAATAGCAACCCATCAATTAGGTAAAAAATTAAACGTTAACATGATAATTTGACTTTTGTGAATATGGTCTATACTTATTCTGACGATCAAATTTTTAAGGAGGATGTCGTGGGTCAAATATTTACGACTAAGGTTGGTGACAAGGAATACACCGTCACTATTGACGATGAACAAGTTTCTTATAAGCAATCGGATGATGAGAAGAGTTATCAATTAGAAGCGGTTGCAGCGAAAGCGGTTCTAGAACGCTTCAACTCAATGAAAAGCAACAGTCCTACTTTTGATGATGCTGCTTTAGTTGCTGATGACATGAGACCTCATCTTGCCGGAGTGATTGAAAAGGATTTGAAGATAAAAGAAGCAAATGTTTTAGGTTTTGAAGGACGTACTGATTCTGAAGACACTATCGATATTTCTGAGGAGAATGAAATGAGCGACGATAAAAATGACGCAATAGATGAAAACGGTGATGTACTCAATCCAATGCATGCTGGCAAAAATTTTGCTACGGAAGATACAGCACCAGATTTAAGAGATTCCCCTCTTTCCCCGGAGTTTGAAGATGAGATTGCGGCAATAGGATCATTCAGCGTTCCTGATCTAGGTGTTGTTAAAAATCTAAAAGGTCTAAATGAAAAGCGTCGACGGTATTTTTCACCTACGCTGGATGAAAAATTTGAAGATATGAGAGCTACAAATCAAGCGAAAGATGATAAGGCGGCTAAAGCAGCAGATGCTGTAGAGAATAAAGCTAAAGCAAAACTTGCACATGGCATTAATACCAGGATGTTAACGACTGATATGATTGTTATGACGCCAATAGAAGGCAGCGACAAAATAAACGTATATGTTCCTGGTCTTGAGAGCGAAGACATCGAGTTAGCAACAGATTTAACTGAAGAGCAGTTACTCACTAAAATATCAGAGCATTTCCAGGCGAAATATGGGTCTGCTGATAATCCTAACACCATTCCTCCAATGAGTTTTGGTAGTGCAGACGATGTGACTTCTATCTTAACTGCATTAACTCAACTAAACGATCGTATCGTAGGTGTAAATAAAGAAGCCATGCTTCATGATGGCGGCCGTATAAAGAAATACACAGGTAGTAGTTATCTTGCAGAAAGCGCTGACTTCTTGTCTAAACTATCGCCAAGGACATGGAAAAAACATCAAAAAGCGATGGATGAAATCATGTCTCCTAAGATGAGAGAAGAGCTCTTGAACAGCGTTTCGCAAATCCCAGCACGTGATGGTGATGGCGAGATGAGAGACATAGCTATGAAGGATGCTCCAAAAGAATTGAAAAAAGATATTGATTGGCTTAAGGCAGAAATTGATAAATTAAATGAGCTTTCGCCTTTGGGGCCTACTGAAGGTAGTGCTGAGGCAAAAGAAATTGAAGCATATAAAGCACAGTTATTGATTTTAGAGCCACTGCATGAAGCACTTGATAAAACGGTTAAAGCTTTAAAAGACCCACGGTCTTCTACAGCAAAACGCTTGGATAACATAAGCGCAGGGTTAACGAGTTTAGCTACCGCTGCAGCGGCTGGTCTTGCTGCTTGGGGAATTTCCCAACCCGCGTTTCAGGCTGGGTTGGCATCATACTTTACAGGTACTGCTGGTAGTGCCACGTTACAGGGTGGTTTTGGTATAGCGTGGGGTAACATCGCCGGATTCTTTAGTGGGGCAGCGGGTAATGTGGCGGCTGGTTCCATGATAGCTGCTGGTCCGATTCCAATTATTGGTTGGGTTGCTGCTGGTATAGGTGCGACAATACTTGCGGTCAAAGCTTATCAATATATCAATAAGCATTATGGCGAAGCCATCGGAAAATGGTGGAAGGAGTTGCCTGTTGCGGATAAAGCAAGAGAAGCTGGGCATGAGGTTATGAACTACATTCGTGCGACGCCTGCCGCTTTGAGTAAATTCGGTTCAGCTGTCGGCGGGGTCGTCAGAGGGCAAATGCAAGCTATTGATCGCATGCAGTCTAAAGGCCAAGTACTTGGCGACTTTTTAGTATCTTATAGGACTGAGGAGGAGGAGGACAATCTTACTCCCCAAGAAGCTTTGGAACTTGCCGCTAAATTAGAAGAAGCATTGATACTAAGCGAGGTTTATGAGTGCACAGACTCAAGGGCAAACGAAATCAATCCTGAACATCTGAAAACAATCATTGCTCTTAAGGTTCAAGGTCTTGAAGGCAATAATACTGCTACGGCATTCGGTAAAAAATTCAATGATAAATTGAAAGCTTATGCTGGACCTAAGGGACACGAGTTGTATGAACAGACTGAAATTATTCCAAAAGTTAAAGCAAGAATCGCAGAGATGATTGGCCGAGAACCTACATTTCAACGTGTAGCCGAACCTGATAATAGAGAGTCAATCGCACATCTTGATAAGGTTGATAAACAAGCATTGCGTAACTCAGGTGAGATTAATTCAAACAAGTTGAAAGCTGATTTATACAATGCTCAAGCTGAAGTGGTTTCAGCGGTGAAACAACAGTTTAGGAAAGGGAAAAAACATCATATGTCCACAGTTACGTATGAGCATGCCGTAGCGATCGTGCAACAAGCAGATGAGGTATTAGATAAAGTTCAAGGCAATATTAAAAAACAGCGTCAAGATGCTAAAGCAGCCGTCAAAGCAGAGGCTCAAGCAGTCAAAGCAGCAGCCAAAGCAGTAGCCGAACGACCACAAGTGGTTGCTAAGCTCTTAAAAGAAAAAACGGCTCGTATGGCTGATCTGCTTAAGAACCAAACAGGAGAACATAACGACGATGTTCTTATGCTTCAAGCTGATATTGATAAATTAACCAAGGAACAAGAAGCAATTAAACAAGCCCAAGCAGATGCTCCAAGCATGAGTGCGTCGGCGAGCGCTGCGGCTTCAAGTTTCTACCAGTCTTTCAAAAGTATATTTGAGTCTGATAGAACAAAGACGAAGGCTGAGTTTGCTAGGGTCAATGAAGAGCTAGAAGATAGCTATGGTAATGATGAAGTTGATGCTGCTGCTAGAAGACACCTTAATATGCAGCGAAGAACGCTCATCTGTAAGTTGGAGACTCTTGGAGAATCGGAACTTGCTTATGATGCCGTGAATATGGAAATTGATGATGAGTTGGTCCTTTATACAAAAAATGACGTGATTCAGAAGGTTGTAAATGATATCGATGAGCTTGAGGATTATATCCTAGGGAATGATGAGACTCCTGAGCTAATGGAAGAGCGGGGGCGTCTTTATATAGAGCTCAAAGCCCTCGAAGATAACCTTGATATAATTATTAAGCAGCAAGCAGCAGAAGCGGCAAAACCAAAAGAAGAAGAGAAACAAAACTTAGTCCAATGGATTAAAGCTGGGGGACTTTCTGAATGGGCATCATCTTTGTTTAAGAAAAGTGAGCATGCTTATGTGACGCTAGATAGCACAGATAGTTCTATCCACGACCATTCTGGTGATGGGCCTAGGTTACGATTTGCTGACACTGAGGATGAATCTCCTCTACTCAGCGATGAGGACAGGGATAAAGCTGCAGAAATACACCCTACAGCTAAAGAGGAAAGTGTGCTCGATAGGGTGTCTCATGCTGCGAGCAGTGCTGCGGACCGTGTTGCGAAGTTCGTGGGCTATAAAAAGGCTGCTACCGACGTGCGAGAGCTTGACCCAGCGCATGAGGTGTCACTTGAGGATAAGATTACTGCACAGGAGAAGTTAGTGGAAACCGCGCACCAAGTTTCCAGAGAGCAGCCTCAGAACGAAGAATTACGTGATGATTACAAGGCTGAGCTTGAAACATTGAAAGGACTGAAACAGGAAGCTAGCAAAGGCAACAGTTTAGATCTTTAATCAATAAGTTTGTGACTTTGAACGGGACTAGATTTAGTCCCGTTTTTTTTTGCCTGTTATTTCCTGATAATGATAAATAAAGGGAATATTTCTCGCAAGTTAATAGTCATGTTTTTCATTTTATGTGCATAATGGCGTAAGTATCCTATAATTTATAGTAAGTACGTATATTGAACGTTTGAGGTGATAAGATGAGCTTAGCAAATGCCAAAGAAGTTCAGGTTGATGTTGGAGGTCAACAGTACTCCTATGGCGTCTATGATGACAATGATGCTATTTATTACTTTAACGCTCGAATAGAGAACCCAAGGCATGTAAAGCTTGATACGTTCTCTCCAGCGGATATGACATGGCTACAAAATTCTTCTAAAACTAAAGCAGATGACACCCCATCGGGTTTTGGGGAGAAACTTGCGGAAGATATCAATGTAAAGAGTAAGGAGCGGAGGGAAAGGATTACGACTAATTTTGAAGCAATGACTGCAAGGAAGGCGGCGGTGACGGTACAAGCTGCGAATAAGCTCTTGCGTCCTGTGACGAGTAAAAGAAACAAAGTGCCCGAGAGTGTTAATCTTGCTGAATTATCACCAAGTCATCAAGCCTTTGTTGTAGGCCCCGAAGATGAGTTGGACGACGATAGCACTCTTGATGGAACAGAGACAACGTCAGGCTCAATTCCTGATAAAAAGCAGGACGTCCCCCGTCAGTCATCGCAGGCTGCTTCAAGGGTATCATCGAGTGCCTCTACCGCATCATCTAGACATGACGATGGATGGGTGCAACTACCGTCATCTTCTAGCCCAACTTTTGTTCAAAATCAGGACGGGCAATCGAGTTCCTCTACTGTACGAGCGAGACATGATGGTTTATCTAGCTTTACGGGGAAATTTTCTCAGTTTGAAGAATCTATACGAGACGAAGATGAAGAATCGTTTGTATCAGATTTAACGGCTAATACTTGGCCAGAAGTTCCACCACCGAACGATGAATCTGTTTTTGAATCTGATCATGGTTCAGTACCCAACTCAGATAACGCTCACAAACAAGCAATCTATGCTGAACTTCAAATGATTGTTACGCTTTTGGCTGGATTAAAAGGCAGTGAACCTCAGCTTGCGGATGTTCGTAAGGCATTAGAGTTTGCTATGACAGAAACAGGCATAACAGGTACGCCATTAAGCGCTCCTGCACCTGCGCCTACGGTCGTCGCGCCTGCTGCAGATATTGGTACGGCTCCTATATCTGGTTCACCGGTCGTCACCGAACCTGAGGATGAGGATGATAAATTAAGTCCGATTGATAAACTAGAAAAAAATATTGGGGTATTAATCCAGGTTAGAGATAAAATAAATGCATTATTAATAGACCCCCAGGATAAGTTAGGCCTACCTTTGTCTGATGCTTTAAGCGCTCTTCACAGTGCTGTGGATGACTCGATTTATGAGGCTGACAAAGCATTAAAGACCCTGAAGAACAAAAAAGCGGTGCAGGAAGGTAGAGCTGACGGACAAAGGATATTTACGTCGCCCCTGAATCCTCCTGCTGACGAAGAAGAGGATAGTTCTACGCCTACCTCACCCGGCACGTTCCGTTAGAATAATATCGATTGAGAATATAGGAGTTGATTGCAGATGAGGCAAGGTTTACAAACATTGGTTATATTGGTAATAAGATACACTCTTGTGTTTACACCATGAGGTTGATCTTGAGGCTGCTAAAATTGGTGTTACGAGAACGTCGCTGATTAAAATTTGGGTGGCGGAGCACGTGAATAGAGCTTGCTGAGCTCATCAAACAAGGCTATGGTGAAAGCAGGTGGCGAGGCCCTATTATTGATGTGGAGCCTATATCTAAGACACAGGAAGTTACCGAACCTGCTCAAGATAATTTAAGTAAACCTCTGAATATAGAAGAAAATATTAAAGTATGAGTTGATGTTCAAGCTGAATTACAGGAGCTGCTACAACACAGGTGCCCGATGATACGCCGTCGGATGATGATAACAGTTCTACATTCAATCCAATGGAGTAAAGTAGACGATGCATAGTTTTTACTATTTGACTTGTTGAGTGAGCTTGAAAAGTTGACTTTTTGTCGTTTATAGACGACAATTAAGTATGAAGGAAATAAAACATCGTATTTTACGAAACTATATTACACCATCCGGTGCCGTTCCGTTTGAAGCGTGGCTAAGTGGACTTAAAGATCCCGTAACGCGACATCGAATACAAACAAGATTAGATAGGGTGGAAAAAGGTAATTTTGGAGACCATAGGTCTGTTGGTGAAGGGATCTTCGAGTTAAGGTTTGATTTCGGGCCGGGGTATCGTCTTTATTTTGTAGAAGAAGGTGATGTGATTGTCATTTTGTTGTGTGGCGGAGATAAAAGCAGTCAAGTAAAAGACATTAAGACGGCCAAAATTTATTGGCAGGAATTGTTGGAGAGAAATCATGAATGAAGCTAGTTTAATTAAAAATACAGCAAGCTACCATGATTATCTTATTGCTTCATTAAAAGATCCTAATGAGGCGTATGGATACTTGCAAGTAGCTATCGAAGAATATCAGCTAGATAATGACGCAGAAGCATTGCTTGTTGCATTACGTAATATTGCAGATGCACAAGGCGGTATGACCGAACTCGCTCGTAAAACGCATTTAAATCGACAAAACCTCTATAGTATTTTGTCTAAAAAAGGTAACCCGCGTTTAGATACATTTGGGATCGTTCTTAAAGGGCTCGGCTTTAAATTAACGATTGAGCAGGATAAATCGCAGGCTGCATAATAAGCCCCACTGGGTTCATGCCGTAGGTATTGAAACATAATCTTGTTGAATGAGTTGCCTGAATGAAGGACTAATGCGATGCCAATCCAAAACATCAACTCTGTATGGCAGCGTTGATTCTTCAAATGCATCCTTGATTTTAAAATAGTTTTCTATGGGCATTTTATGCTGGTCAACAATGACTAAATCCAGATCTGAATAAGTTTTTGCAGTACCTTTGATGCGCGATCCAAAAATCCAGACGGGAACACCAGGAATATGTTCCTCTAGAATTTTTTTCACAAGGTCTAAATGCTTATTTTGTATATCAATCATGATTTATTACTCATCATTTTTTTTCTGTAATTGCTGATAAAGTGTTTCAACAACATCTAAAAAACTTAGAGAAATATGATAGACTTCTAAAGCAATCTTTTGATCATATGTGTGGGATGTTTGGTTACGTGCCTGATGATACGTCATCCAGGTTTCCACATTATCAATCAAGTGACTTTCAGCAGCCAAACGGAACAGCTCTCGCCGTGTGATTCCATCAACATAACTACTGCTATAATTTTTTTCAAGCCAGCGCTTAATAAACTTCCAAGCTATTTCATACGAAAACTCAAAGTTTTGAATCACACCCGCTTTGAGTGCATCCTGAAGATCAGGAGAAAGCTGACTTATTTTGCTTTGATCAGTCACTGCATGGCAAGTACGGGAAAATGCATCGATTGCTCTCTTCAGTGCGCTCAAATCTAATAAACTCATTTTATCTCCCTGCAGATGGAATTTTATAGTGTGCCTTTTTGTCATACTAAAGAGAAGCTATCAAGCTATTGGAGTCTAATCAAGATTTTTTGCTTTCTCTGATTGAGCAGGATAAATCACAGGCTGCATAAAACCCTTATTAGCAGCCATATTTCAACCAAACGGGTAAAACACGCTCAAGATACTCCATAAACTTCCATAGTCCTACGCGATATTCCAGTGTGCCAAAGCGGTCGACTTTGGCCTCAGGAAAGCCAATGCCAAAGCCAAATAAGCCCGGTGCTATAATACCACTGCGATCGTTGTAATCTAAGTTGCGCATGCCTTCGATAGGAATCTGACGTTGCTGGAAACCCGTTGCATAAATCGCGTGTGAGCACTGCGGTAAATGTTCTTGAATATTTTCTTCGTTTGAAATCAGTCGTGTTAATTTATGTGGTAATTTTCCATCAATATGCGCTCGTGCCCAAATCGCTGTATTGCCTTTTAGGCCTGTATTATCAAACAAAATCCAATCGTCTAAATACACGGCATAGCGCAACGGCGATAAATAAAAGTTGATCACGCGTTTCACATCACAGCGTTCTAACAACGATTGTATAATAAGAATAGCAGAGTGCGATGCACCAAATACCGCAACCGTGTTATTTTTATGACACGTTGATGCTAAGGCATCGGGATTTAAAGCAGTATCTAAAGGTATGGTTTGTACGCCTGGATAAGATAAAGTTTTGGGATTAGCACCTGTAGCCAAAATAATATTTTTGGCCTGAAGGCTTTGAGATTCCAGTTGAATATGCCAGCGTCGGTCATGTAATGCTAAGCGCTGTACGTGGTGTTGGAGCGCATGCACGGTTTGTTTCAAATGATCTGAAATCCATTGCAAGGGTTCAGCGGCTAAAGCCAATAAACAGGTGTGATCGGGATGAATATGATTGATTTCAAAATCAGGCGCAGAGGCATAGTTAAACGAAGCGCAGCGTTCGAGAAACTGAGTAAATAAGCCAACGCGCGTATTACTTGAAACATTGCGCCATCGTGTACCAAAATCACCCACACTAAATTCGGGATCAATCCATGCAATTTTTTGAGGATGAATACCCTGGTCGAGCAGTTTGCCGACTGCAGCAATCCCGGCAGGACCTGCGCCGATAATAGCCCACTCAACGTTCACCTCTTGCATATCTATTCCTTTTTATTTTTATAAATTTATTTCATAAACCTCATGATCTAATCCAGAGTATAACAAAATAAAGAATGGAGCTGATAAAACTTTTGTTTGTACATTTAGTCGACAATCGTGTACAATCCAGCTCAATAATACATACATTATTTAAAAGCTTATATGAGGAGATCATGATGCCGAATTCAGTGGAACCCCAGGTCGCTACCGCGTTTGTCGGTGAAGTTCGAGTGTTGGCAGTTCAGGACGGACCTACCTATTTCATCCAAAGAGCTAATAATGGCGAGGTCTATTATCAAGAGGGCGAGACGTTTGATGCGTTTGGACCCCGAAATTTGATTTGTAACTACACGGTATCTGAAGAAGATATAACATGGCTTGATGATGCGAGCATAGGCGTACAATACATGCCGCAAGCATTTCAGAATGCTTTTTTAAATATACTAAGCCCACGACCTGTTCCCAGACCAGGAGGTGCCGCATCCGAGAATCCACGGCCACCACAAGCGGAAAGCAAGCCCGTTTATGATTCAGCAGTGATCGCTGCTCTTGAAGACATGATGCGTGTTTTAGATCGTTTAGCACAACATGAAGATGCTTTTAAAATTATTCAGAAGAATATGCTGGATGCTGTGCAACGGGAGAATATGCCGATATCGGTCATATCACCCGTTGAGAGTCCTGCGGCAGCAACACCGCCATCAACACCCACACCCGACGCACCTTTATCTCCGCAAGAGCATTTAGCTATATTAAAAGAGCTGAAAATAAAAATTAACCATCTCAATAGTTACGATCATAAGATTCCTGCGTCTGTGAAGAAGGTTTTACATCAACTTGAAGCGCACGTAGATCTCTCTATTCAGGTTGTGGAGCAGAATATTGCGAAGACACAAGCTGAGCGGAAAGATCTAAAAAATAAATTTACGAGCAAGCGTGGTGACTTTATGCCAGCGAGACATGAATATGACATCAAGCTGCAAAATCAAGAGCAAGAGCAAGAGCATACGCAAAATTTTACACCGTTCAGATAATTTTGTTAATTAATTGGGCTACGACCATAATTTGGCAAATGGGATAGCCCACATGTTTTTTATAAGGCAGTATAAGATTATCTTAGTTTTATTTTGTTCTGTTTTATTTTGTTAGAATAATAAGTTTGCAGCCAGTTCGCCGTGTATATATCCCGACTATTTTTGATTTGAATCGAAGATAGTCTTGACTATTTTTGATTTGAGTCTAATATAGTCTTTATGAAAAGAATTCAAGATCGTCGCATTATGAGCGACTTATCAAAAAAAATGGTGTTGTTAGCGGGCCCTCGACAAGTGGGGAAAACCTTTGTCGCGAAGCTTATTGCTGAAAAATATCAAAATGCATTGTATTTAAATTATGATAATTTAGACGATAGAAAAATAATTCAATCGTTGTCCTGGCTTGATGATGTTGATCTTCTCGTGCTTGATGAGTTGCATAAAATGCCCGAGTGGAAAAATTATCTTAAAGGTATTTATGACACCAAGCCTGAGCATTTATCTATTCTTGTGACGGGTAGTGCGCGCTTGGATATTTTCAATCACGTGGGTGATTCTCTGGCCGGGCGTTATTTCTTGCATCGTTTGCTCCCTCTATCACCGTCTGAATTAAAGCAGCTTGGTCAGCCTATCGATATGGATGCTTTAATGTTTCGAGGTGGGTTTCCTGAGCCTTACTTGGCTGAAAACTTGATTGAGGCAAATCGCTGGCGCATGCAATACAGTAACAGCATGCTTTCGACGGATGTGTTTGATTTTGAAGTGGTCCATAATTTAAAAGCCATGAGGGTTATTTTTGATTTGTTGCGTCGTCATGTTGGCTCGCCTGTGTCTTATCAATCACTTGCACGAGATGCGGCTGTGTCTCATGGCACGGTTAAGCGATACATCGAAATTTTAGAGGCGTTATTTATTGTATTTCGCGTGACGCCATATTCAAAAAATATAGCGCGGAGTTTGTTGAAAGAACCCAAAATATATTTTTTTGATACAGGTCTTGTGGATGGTGACGAGGGTGCGCGCTTAGAAAACCTGGTCGCTGTGTGTTTACTCAAGCATGTGTATGCAAAAATTGATTATTTGGCAGAAGATTATGCCTTGCATTATCTTCGAACCAAAGATGGACAAGAAGTGGATTTTGCCTTAGTCAAAAATAAGATGATAGAGCAAATCATCGAAGTAAAATATGCCGACCAAACCATCAGTAAATCATTGCATGCTTTTCATCAGAGGTATCATTACCCAGCCATCCAAATTGTTTATAAATTACGCTATGATCGCGCGGTTGATGCGATTAAGGTTGTACGTGCCGAGCGCTTTTTGCAAGATTTGTTGATGTAAAATTCGGGCGTGGAAACCGAATTTTACATCGGAGTGGTTTTATATAGTGCCTATTGATATAAATATTATCTACAAAGTAGAGCATAGGGTAATTCTTCCGAAAGACGGTTTTATTTAAAAGGCTTCGTATATGCCTTCGTTAGATAAGGTAGCCTCGAAAGTAGACTTATATAGGTAATCATATAGCCGCAGGTCGTAGATTTAGAGTTATGAGTCCCGTCAAACCCCAGAAGGAGCAGCGGCTTGAGCTTTTGCATGCTCTTGCGTTGCATCAGCGTTGTTAGTTGCTGGCTTTTCTAGCGCTTCACTGAGCGTAATAAAGCGATAGCCGTGTTCACGGTACATGCTGATGATGTCACCTATAAAATGGCTGTTAAGCAAATTAGCATGCAATAACAAAATTTGTTTGACAGGTTTGCCTTTGGCGTGTTTTTCAGCGCGTAAGGTTTGTTTCCACATATAATCGAGGTAGCGTCGTTTGAGTTGGGGCAAATATTTAGGACGTGCACGGTAAGCAACACGGTAGAGTTGTTCGTTGAATTTAAAGTCTTTGGTATCGATGGTCACCGGCGCAACAATATAATCATGATTGGCAAGATAATTTTGCACCTCTGTTTTACGCTCACCATGCCCTTCGGCTAAGTAAGGATATCTAAAATAGCGGGGGTGAGACATGAGCGGTAATAAAATTTTATCGGCATGTGCGACATTATCAATGTATGATTCGCTGCTGGTGTGGTTCAAATTTAAGTGAGAGTAGGTATGGTTGCCTATGGTAAATCCCGCATCATGAAACGCTTGCAGTAATTCCCATTGCCCTTGTTCGATAGAGCCTGCAATCACGAAGCCTGTGGCGGGAACCTGATTTTCTACTAATGTATCTAAAATTCTCATAAAACGATCATGTTCTCGTTTAAGTGCCGATTCTTTGTGGTTTGCTGAGCCAACAAACGGGAGATCGTCGAGTGTGATCGCTATTTCTCGGGTAGGTGGTGTTTCGGGTGTTTTGGCTACGTTTTGAGCGAAGCATGGGTTAAAAAATAGCGAAGATAACAGCACGCAGAGGGCGGTTGGTTTGAATCGTGGCATGGTGTGTCCTTAGTAAACTTAAATTGTATAATTAAAAGCGTAGCAGGTATCAAAAAGTTTGCTGCAATATTTTTGCAATATTTTATAGATCTTCACGTTTCATTGTAAATATATAAATCATAACTAAAATTTTAAATTATCTTAGTCATTATGTTTGAGTTTTTGTGTTATTAGTCTAATATTGTAATAGTAGTGCAATAATCTTAATGGTTATTAAATCCTCGGTTGTGTATCGAAGGTTTAAGGGAGAATAAAATGAAACGTTTTAATATGAAAAAATGTGATGCTGAAGGTGATGTTAAATGCTGTACCGGCGTGGTGGGGGCTGTGTTTATTGTAGCCGCAACCATTTTGACCCTGCTTACCATGAATGGTTTAGGCATTTTAGGTATGTTTTTTGTGGGGATTATGTTGTGTCGGCATAAAATGATGAAGTGTCCTTGCTGTCATATGCATGGCCATTGTCATACAGAAGCGGGGGGGGAGGTTGTGAGTAAGCCTGAAGCAAAAGTGAAGCCTAAAGCTAAAGCCAAGCCCAAAAAAGACGTTGAAAAAAAATAGCTTAATATAATCCGTGTGATACTGGGCGGCTTTTTTGTATGGAAGGCCGCTTTTTTTTGATTGATATTTTGATTGACCCTTGTGTAGAAAAACCGCATGATACGCACGTCTTTTTTTTATCCTATGTTTGGAGATTTTGTGGCGCTCAATATGGCCTTTTCTTTGTTGGCGGTATTTATTTTAACTTGGGTTTTGACCTGGGGCTTACGCCGTTATGCTTTAGCTAGGGATGTTTTAGATATTCCGAATAGCCGTAGCGCGCATACCGAGCCCACACCGCGTGGGGGTGGTCTTGGTTTTGTGGCAGCGGTACTGATTGCGGTGCCTTATTTGGGTTACCTTGGTTTTCTTGTGCCAAGTGGCAGCATTGCGCTGGTGTGTGCGAGCGTGTTTATTGCAAGCCTTGGTTTTTTAGACGATCACGGGCATGTAGGCACGGCGTGGCGTTTGTTGGGACATGCGGTGGCGGCTGCCTTGGCGCTTTATTGGGTGGGGGGGCTTCCATCGCTCGAAGTACTGGGCTGGACGCTGAATCCGGGTGTGTTGAGCCAGGGCCTTGCGCTTTTTTATTTGGTTTGGTTGCTGAATTTATATAACTTTATGGATGGCATTGATGGGCTCGCGGGCATGGAGGCGGTGAGTGTTTGTGTGGGCATGGCGGGTTTGTATTGGTTTACGGGGAACTCAGGCTTGATGGTCTTGCCTTTGGTTTTAGCCTCGAGTGTGCTTGGATTTTTATGCTGGAACTTTCCTGTGGCGCGTATTTTTATGGGTGACGCTGGGAGTGGTTTTTTAGGGTTTATTTTTGGTGTGTTATCGATTCAAGCGGCACATGTAAGTCCTACATTTTTTTGGTGTTGGTTGATACTTTTAGGGGTGTTTATTGTGGACGCAAGTGTCACCCTGATAGGGCGTGGCGTGCGCGGTGAAAAAATTTATCAGGCACATGATACACATGCTTATCAGCATGCATCCCGTCGGTTTGGATGTCATCAGCCGGTCACTCTCGGTGTGTTATTGATGAATATGATGTGGCTTTTTCCAGTGGCTGCGAGTGTGGGGCTTGGATATTTACAAGGTTTTTTGGGGTTGCTGATAGCTTATATCCCCTTGATAGTGTTAGCTTTTATCTTTAAAGCTGGGCGGACGGTGTGAAAAAATCGTGCGCGCTTAAGGTTTTCTTAAGCATAATGTAGTACAATTAAGCGAAGTAGGTTGTTTTTTGTTTTTATAAAGTTCATTTTGTCTTAAAAATAATAATACTAAGGACGAAGTGGTCAGTTAGATGAGGGAGATCATCAATATGTTAATTTTAACTCGAAGAATCGGTGAGACGTTAATCATCGGTGACGATGTCAATATCACTGTTTTAGGCGTTAAAGGAAATCAAGTACGTTTAGGTATTAATGCCCCTAAAGATGTTTCTGTTCACCGTGAAGAAATTTATTTACGCATTCAGCAAGAAAAAAACGGTACAAGCCGTGAAGATGGTGAAGATGAGGCGGATGATAACGTCGGTAATTCATAACCAATAAGTTTTAAGCTGTTCGTTCTTATCGGCCTAGGAGCTCTTCTGGGCCAATGATGCATCCCCAGATAATAATGTATGTGTAACGCCGTGCTCATCGATGAGTTGTAAATGACCTGCGATATCTACGCCGTGTGCTTTGCCGGTGCGTGTTCCCTGCGATGTTGATACGGTAATGCTACGATCCAATAAGTAGTCGAGTGCTTGCCATGATGCTTGATACGCTTCAAATCCGTATTTTGAAAAGCCCTGAAGGTGTTGATCCAGGTGGGTGATAAGTAACGCAAGCAGTGTGTTGCGATCAATCTGTTGTTTTACAATATCACGTAACGCACACCACGGTTGGTCGATGGGTGTGTTTTTGTTGGTGTTAGCATTCACGTTTAAGCCAATACTGATGATTACATGTGTATCATTGCGGCCTTCGCCTGCGAGTTCTATTAAGATCCCTGCAAGTTTTTTGTTATCCCATAGCAGGTCATTGGGCCATTTTATGGCAATATTGGGATTTACATGATTTAGGTGCTGTTCTTGAATCAGCTGTTGGATGGCGGCATGCACCGCGAGGCTCACCACCAGGCTTAAGCCGGATAGTTGGGAGGGACGGCCTTCAAAGCGCCACGCCAGGGAGCAATAAATATTTTCCCCCAACGGTGAATGCCAAGGTCGAGCAAATCGTCCGCGTCCGCTGGTTTGTGTTTCAGCAACGCATAGCGTGAGACCTGGTTTTAGGTTTTGATTTTTTAGAAAACGATGGGTTGAATCAACTGACGCTAAGATCTGCAGGTGTAAAGCCTGGTTTAAGTTGTGCGTGAGTTGGCTGCGAATCGTGTGCTCATTGAGTGGGATATAGGCTGTCATGGTCATATGCTTAAATGGTTAACTCGGTGTAGGTGATATCCAGAATGCTTGGATGGTGGCATAAGGCCGCGCAGTATGCGAGCCTTGGCATAAAAGCTAAAATTTTTGATGTACCTAAATAAACGGGATCAAACACGGTGTTGTGCGTGCTAGGATACGTCGGGACGGTGAGGCGTGTGGTTGGGTAGGATAAACCCAGGCCGAGCATTTTGATAAATGCTTCTTTTTGCGCCCAGAAATTAAAAAATACCATCGGCTTTAAGCTGGACCTTATGGTTTTAAGCGTGGCATTTTCTTCGTCTGAAAACACATGGCTTCCAATGCCTTCATACGGTCTATCAGCATATTTTTCGATATCAATGCCTAGCGGATGTGTTTTGCCTATTGCGAGTAAGCCCTGGTTGCCTGAGTGGCTTAAATTAAACTGGAGCTCGGGATGGTACGGCAAAAACGGTTTGCCGTGCTCGGTATAATCAAACACCAGATGCTCTGCTGGTGTCTTGAGATAACGCGCAAGCATGATGCGAAGCATCATACGGGCCCGCGTAAAATGATGTTGATGATGCGCAAAGTGAAAGCGCGCTGCACGTGCCTGTTCTTCGGCATTAAGCAGGGTTGCACCGGCTAAAGGCAACGGCGTATCCAGTGCAAATGACCAGATATCAATACGCGTGGTTTTTAAGTCGTATGGCTGATCTGCTTCAGAGGCTCGTTTGAACATGGCTTTTTTATGTTGAATAGGTTTCATTGTGGTATAATTGCAAAATTAGCGTTAATTTGGACGCGTTCAGTATAACGCACGAACATGTGCTGACCTAATGAGTATGTATTATGAGCCGACAATTTTTGGATTTTGAACAACCGATCGAAGAGTTAAATCAGAAAATTCAGGCCCTCCGTATGGTGGGTGAGGATAACTCGGTTAATCTCAGTGAAGAGATTGCACGACTTGAACTCAAAAAACTTGAATTAACCAAGCAAATTTTTTCGAAACTCGAGCCTTGGCAAGTGGTACAAATGGCCAGGCACCCGCTTCGTCCGCAGACCAGCGATTATCTTGAAGGCATGTTCACCAACTTTCAAGAATTACACGGTGATCGACACGAATCTTCGGCGCCCGCGATTATTGCCGGTTTAGCACGCTTTCAAGGCGATCCGGTGGTGGTGATTGGGCATCAAAAAGGTAAGCGTACCAAAGAAAAAGTACACCGTAATTTCGGTATGGCGCGCCCTGAAGAATACCGACGTGCTCTGCGCTTGATGCAGATGGCCGAAAAATTTAATTTACCGGTGATTACATTTATCGATACAGCAGGTGCATATCCAGGTATTGGTGCCGAAGAACGTAATCAGTCGGAAGCGATTGCGCGTAATTTATTTGAAATGTCAAAACTTAAAACGCCGGTGATTTGTATTGTGACCGGTGAAGCCGGTTCAGGTGGTGCGTTGGCTATTGGTGTGGGCGATCGCGTGATCATGCTGCAATATTCCGTGTATGCCGTGATTTCTCCCGAGGGTTGCGCTTCTATTTTGTGGAAAGATGCAGCGAAGGCATCTGAAGCAGCGCGTGCGATGGGTGTGACCGCTGAGATTGTATATAAAAACGGTTTGGTCGATGACTTAATCGAAGAGCCTTTGGGCGGTGCGCATCGTAATCCTGCCGAAGTCATGGCACGTCTTGAAGGCGTGATTGCTCATGATCTTAAAACACTGCGTGCTTTGCCTCTAGAGCAACTCTTAGCTGATCGATACAATAAGTTTATGGCGATAGGGGCTTGTGCTTAATTTGTTTAAGCGCGTTGATTCAGAACAGCTAGCAAGCCACACGCGCTTATGGATTGGCCTGAGTGGTGGCCTTGATTCTATGGTGCTCTTGCATGCCTTGTCATGTGAAGCGGCACTTGCATCAAAACTTCATGCGATACATGTACATCATGGTTTAAGTTCCCAGGCTGATGCCTGGCAGGCGCATTGTGAAGATGCTTGCGCAGCACGTGGTATTCCGTTAGAAATTCAGCGCGTACAACTCAACAAAAACCAAGCAAATCTCGAAGAAGCGGCGCGTGATGCGCGCTTTGATACTTTTGAGGCGTGCATCCAACCTAACGATTGTTTGGTTTTAGCGCATCACCAAGACGATCAAGCTGAAACACTTTTATTGCGTTTGCTTCGTGGTTCAGGCGTTGATGGTTTGGGGGCGATGCAGGCGTATCGACCGTTGGGTCACGGTTATTTAGCCAGGCCGCTCTTAGGTACACGTAAGCTTCAGCTTCTAGCCTATGCTAAAAAACATGCCTTGGTGTGGGTGGATGACGAAAGCAATCAAGAACTTAGATTCTCACGTAATTACCTCAGGCATGACATTATTCCACGCTTGCAAAAAACATGGCCACGTGCGATCGAAAGCCTAAGCGCTTGTGCTTCGCATTGCCAAGAGGCGCAAGCGAATCTAGATGATTTAGCCTATTTAGATTGCCCTGAACTTGCCTTGAATTCTCAAAAGCTCACGCTAACAGCATTACAAATCTTGCCTGTAAGGCGGCTGAAGCACGTCTTGCGCGTGTGGTTTAAAAACCAAAATATCAAAGCGCTTTCAGCAGTACAGCTTGATGTTTTAATACAAGAAATTATTAATGCAAATCCAGATGCACGTCCACAGATGCGTCTCGGCAAGCTTACCATACGCCGCTATCGCGATGTTTTGTACATGGTCCGAGATGATGAGCAACCTAAAACGCTAGACATGCCGCCCTTGCCTGCTGCTTTATATATACCCGAAGGGGCGCAGGTTGACATGCGTTTTCGTACGGGCGGTGAGGTGTTGAAATTACATGGCCAAACCAAGCGATTAAAAGCCTTATTTCAAACCTGGGGTGTGCCACCTTGGGAACGTGATAAGATTCCGCTTATTTTTGTTGATAACACGCTTGCCGCTGTGCTGGACTTTGCTATAGCGGATGATTATCATCAAGTCCATACTTAATTTTATAAGGAACTTGTGTTGAAAACACCGTTCGAGCGTATTTTTCAAAACATGACCCGGCCTTGGGTTATGAGTAGTTATCTTGTGTTAACCGTCCTCTCGTTTATCTATTGGGATAAGCCAATTACAGAAGCTGTGCATGCATTGGATTTTGGGCAGGGAGTTATTGTATTGAAGGCCTTAAGCTGGATCGGATTATCAAAAGCTTATTTGATTGGTCTTCCTGTTTTAGCTCTTGTATTGCATTATGTTTTTAAACATATTAAATGGGCTTTTCGAACATGGTTTTTATGGCTTTGTGTGTTTGTTCCTGATTTGATTGCTGTCGGGCTTAAATATATATTCGGGCGTGCGCGGCCTGAGTTATTATTTCAAGAGCAGCTGTATGGTTTTCAGTGGCTTAAACACGGTCATGTGTATCATTCGTTTCCTTCGGGGCATACCACAACCATCATGGGTTTCGTGTTTGGTTTATGCATTATTTTACCGCGTTATCGCGTGTTATTTTTATGTTTGGGCGTTGCCGTAGGTATCTCGCGGATCTTGTTGCTTCAGCATTATGTTAGCGATGTGATGACCGCTGCTTATCTGGCTTTAATTGAAGTGTGGGTTCTGCAGCGTGTATTACAGCGTTATGCGCCAACATTTATAGAAGAGATTCATGGTTAAATTTTATGAGTAAATTAAACGATATTCCTGTGGTGATTGAAAGTGGTCGTAAATACACAACCGATCATGGTTTTGTGGCGATTAAAGATGGGGTTAAAAATAAAGGCGCGGAACATACGCGTTTGCCCAAACCCGATTGGCTCCGGATTAAAAACAAAACCACGCCAGCTTATGCGGCGGTTAAATCCGAAGTGAAAAAGCATCATTTAGCGACAGTATGTGAAGAGGCCAAGTGTCCGAATATCGCTGAGTGTTGGTCGCATGGTACCGCGACGATCATGTTGATGGGGGCGGTATGCACGCGCGCTTGTCGTTTTTGCGCTGTGGATACAGGCAACCCACAAGGCTGGCTCGATAAAGATGAGCCCCAGAACACCGCACGTACGGTTGCCTTGATGAATTTAGATTACGTGGTGCTGACGTCGGTGAATCGTGATGATTTACCGGATGGTGGTGCACGTCATTATGCCGAAGCGGTGCTTGCTATCAAGCAAGCATCACCTAAAACGCGTATCGAAGTACTCACGCCCGATTTTCAAGGTCGACATTCTGATGTTGCTGTATTACTGGATACAGGCCTTGATGTATTTGCACAAAACGTTGAAACGGTGGAGCGCTTAACCCATCCGGTTCGTGATAATCGTGCAGGGTATTGGCAAACGCTCGAAGTATTAGCCCAGGCTAAAAAACATAATCCTAACGTCTATACTAAAACAAGTTTGATGCTGGGGCTCGGTGAAACCGACGAAGAAATTATTAAAACCATGGATGATCTTATTGCTCATAACGTCGATATTTTGACGCTGGGTCAATATTTGCAGCCAACCAAAAATCATTTGCCGGTTGAGCGCTACGTCACGCCTGAAGCGTTTGATAATTTTAGGCAGATTGGTTTAGAAAAAGGTTTTTTCGAAGTCGCTTCTGGACCGTTGGTGCGTTCAAGCTATCGTGCGGATCGGGTGTTTAAGCGGGATAATTTGGGGTTGTAAAAGCGGTTTTTGAAACCCCGCGGTATTGACCACGGGGTTCTTTGAGGTGTTCTATAAGCCGAAAGTTGCGTCAGGGTTTTCTATAGGCACTGCATGAGCTAGAGGTGGTGCAGAAGGGCTTGGAAATATTACATTATTATTATAATTCTCATAGATGGCGTTATAATTTTCTGATGGTGTAAAAAAGCGTATCGCTTCACTCAGAAGCGTTGTTACGCAACGTAAGGCAAAGATAGGAATAACCGTAGCCGTTGTCACAACAGTGTTCAAAGCGTAGCCAATAATATAGCATGCTTCAACAAAAATATTGACGAGTGACTCACCTAGTTTCCCCGATGGTGTGAGACCATTAATTAACATCAGGCCCAATTCAAGAGAAAAGTCTAAGGTATGTTTTGCCGTAAGGTAGCTACATAAAAAAGGCTTAATCAAGATCCCGCGAAACTCGTTAAGCACGTCATCAGAGTTTTGAAATGGCTCTAAAAGACCGACGTCCTCACCAAGAGGCATTTTTTCATAAGCAAACAGAAAATTAATGCTTGTGCGTTTAATTTGTGTGAGTCGAGTTGTGTCTTTAACTTCACAACCTTCAGAATTTGTGTAGGTTGGATAGAATGCTTTGTTTAATTCTTCAGTTGAGTAGATCATTTTGTGACTCCAGCGACTTTAATTTGGGCTTATTATACATGAAGTGATTAATTCTTGTCTATTATATCCTCTGAGCTTTGGTTGTTTTTTTGCCGTGGTTTTTATCAAGCGCACATTGGTGAGGTTAAAGGCTTTCTGGTCATGATTTGTTGGGATAGCTCAAAAAAGGGGGTCTTGGATTATTTGCGTGTCCATAAATCTAAAATACATCATCAGCGAATCAACTCGTTGTCATCATACTAAAATACCCAAAATACGTGGCGATGATTTTATACGGTATCAAAAAAAGAAAGGTAGTTAAGGCATAAAGACGTAGGTTGATTTGTGTGAGTCCAAAGCCATAATTAACCAAGCTAAAAGGGGCGGGGGTTAAACGCATCACAGCCACAGATTTCCAGCCGTGATGCTCAATACGATGGCTCAGTCGTTGGAGTGCGGCGCTTTTTTTAGGAGACAACCAGTCTGTGCCAAAATAACGACTAATCAAAAAAGCACTGACGGCTGCAATGGTTGCACTGAACAGATTGAGTACCGTTCCCCAAACCGGTCCAAAAATAGCACCGCCCGCTAAAACTAAAGGTGCCGCGGGTAAAAAAAGTAACGTCGTCAAACTAAAAAGTAAGACAAACAAGATGGGTGCCAGCCAACCCAAACTTTGCACCCAAAAAATCATCATGGTGAGCTTGGCATGAAATGTCCAGGCCATGGCGATGAGTATTATCAATGCAAAAATTTGAGTGATTTTTTTCATGGTTGATGGGTTCTTAATGTATCATTAGTGTTTCCTAAACATGGGCTCAATTTCATCGCGATTGAATTGAAATTGGTTCTTGCAATATTCACACGTCACCTCAATAAAACGATGGGTCTCCAGGACTTCTAGCGCTTCTTTTTCGCCAAGAAGCGTAATAGAACCTAGCATTTTATCTGCATTACACGGGCAATGAAATTTGACCGGGTGTGGCTCAAACAGTTGAATGGTTTCTTCACAGAATAAGTTATGAAGCAGCGTGTTATTATCCCAATTTAAAAGCTCTTCATTCGTGAGGGTGTTGGCCAGTGTTTGAATGTGCTGCCATGTGTTGTTTGACTCTTGATCTTCTGTAGGTAATTTTTGAAGCAGTAAGCCGGCAGCTTGCTGAGTTGTATGATCGTAAGCAAGCCATAATCGTGTTTCTAGCTGCTCGGATTGAATAAAATAATTTTCCAATGACTGTGCAATCGATGCGTGGTTTATGGCGACGATGCTTTGGTAATTTTGGTTTGTTTGATTATTTTGAATCGTAATCACCAAATTTCCGCGCTCAAAATCAGTGTGCAGTTTGCTCGGAAGGCTTTCTTCATCCCACTGGGCCGTAGCGCGCATACGATATTGATGATCACATTTAGCAACAAGCATTTTAATTGGACCCGTACCCTGGAATTGCAGCGTGAGCTGACCGTCATATTTGAGTATGCCCGATAGTAAACTGGTTGCACAGAGGGTTTGACTGAGTAATTCACACAGCTCAGGTGGAAAATTATTTTGTTTAAGAATCACGTCGAGGGTGTTATCCAGTCGGATGATTTCACCTCGAACACAGGTATCTTGAAAAAGAAATCGTTGTAAAGTATCGGTCATGGGTTCTACGCCTAATTATGTTGGTTTAAATTAAGATGCTGCTCATAAAGTTTATTAATTTTTTGGGGATCACGTCCCAAGCGATATAAGCCTTTGATCAGCTGGTTTAGAAAAAATTGCTTAAAAATACCCCTATCTAAGAATCGAATCGCTGATGTGGTTGCAATATGGGGTAGTAATCGAGGCGTACAGTGCGCTTGTAATAAATGCGAAAGTGCTGTGTCTTCAAAAATAGCTATATCAGGCATAGGCTCTGCATTTAAATATGCTTTGTTAATCACCATGCAATGATCCAAATACACAATATTTTTTTTGAGAACACGCACGTGATTTGAATACCAAGAAATATATTTCAAAAAAAAGTGTGCATAATCAAATTCATGGGTGAACGCTGCCCAATCGGGTAAGACGGGTTGGTTTTTTAAAAATTCGAAGGCCTCAGGTGAAAGTAGCGATCGCGGATGATACAGTAAAACATGAGAATGGGTTGCGTGCTGTATGCCGAAATTTAAACGTGCCGCACGGGTTGAATGCTCTAAAATATGTAATGCAGCATTGTGCTTGCGCACAAGCGCTTGAGTGTTGTCGGTGGAGCCACCGTCCACACAAATTAATTCAAAACCTGGTTCGTTTTCAACTTGCGTTAAAATTTGCTGTAAATATGGATTTTTCTCTTCGTTAAATATAGAAACTATGATCGATAGCATCTAAGTGGTCCTTGATTTTCCTTCTCCCGCCCGCGAGGGCGGATGAGGGTTTAAATAACAGCAAGATTCCCTTTGTCTTCGAGCCAGGCCTTGCGATCGGATGCGCGTTTTTTAGCGAGCAACATGTCCATAATGGCCATGGCATCGGGTTCATTATCGAGCGTTAGTTGTACCAGACGACGGGTATTGGGGTCCATCGTTGTTTCACGTAGTTGAATGGGGTTCATCTCACCCAGACCTTTAAAGCGCTGCACGTTAATTTTGGTTCGACCTTTTTTGTTAAGTATTTTAATAATACTGTCTTTTTCGTCGTTATCTAAGGCGTAATGCACAAGATTACCTGCATCAATACGGTAAAGTGGAGGCATGGCAACGTAGACATGACCCGCTTTAACTAACGGCTTAAAATGCTTCAGAAATAACGCACAAATGAGCGTAGCGATGTGAGCACCGTCGGAGTCGGCATCGGCTAGAATACAAATCTTACCGTAACGTAGTCCACTTAAATCATCAGAACCGGGATCGATACCCATGGCAACGGCAATGTCGTGAATTTCTTGTGAAGCAAGTACTTGGGATGAATCAACTTCCCATGAATTTAAAATTTTACCGCGGAGTGGAAGGATCGCTTGAAAATCTTTGCTTCGCGCTTGTTTTGCAGAGCCACCAGCCGAATCTCCTTCAACTAGAAATAATTCGGCTTGAGCTAGATCTTGTTGCAAGCAGTCGGCGAGCTTTCCTGGGAGAGCCGGGCCTTGTGTTAAGCGCTTTCGGGTAACTTGTTTGGATTGACGTAGGCGTTTTTGTGCACGCTCAATCGCGAGTGCTGCAATTTCTTCCCCGGTACTACGGTGTTGGTTGAGCCATAGCGCAAACGCGTCTTTGACGACGTTATTGACGAGTGATGCCACCGTACGTGAGGTGAGACGTTCTTTGGTTTGGCCTGCAAATTGGGCCTCTTGCATTTTAAGCGATAAAACGTATTGACACGGTTCCCAGAGATCGTCTGCCGTGAGTTTGACGCCTCGAGGGAGTAAATTACGTAGCGTGCAAAAATCAGATAACGCATCAAATAAACCCGAACGCAGGCCGTTGACGTGTGTTCCACCTTGAATGGTTGGAATGAGATTGACATAACTTTCCGTCAAGGGCGTCACGGGGGAGGCTTCCCAAACCAGCGCCCATTCAACGATGGTTTCTTTTGAGTTAAATTCACCGGTGAACGGCTCGCGAGGAAGATGCGCTTCACTATTTAATGTCTGTGATAAATAATCACGGAGTCCATGCTCGAAACACCAGGTGGTGGTTTCGTTATTGAGATGGTTGATCAGCGTAATCGATAATCCAGGACATAAAACCGCTTTTGCACGTAATAAATGACTGAGTGGTTTGATGGCCACACGCGTGGTATCAAAATAACTTTCGTCAGGTGTAAAACGAATCGTTGTACCGGTATCACGTTTTTTAGCGGTGCCTATTTCTTCGAGCTCGGATGCTTTGTGACCGTTGGCAAAACGCATATGATAATGAACGCCGTCACGTTTAATATTGACATCGAGTTGGTGGGACAAGGCATTAACAACCGAAACACCTACGCCGTGAAGGCCACCAGCAAACGTATAGTTTTTATTGGAGAATTTTCCGCCGGCATGCAATTTGGTCATGATAACTTCAACACCGCTGACGTTAAGTTTGGGATGCAAATCGACCGGCATACCACGACCGTTGTCTTCGACTTCGATCGAGCCATCTTCATGTAACGTCACGGTGACTTTATCAGCAAAGCCTGCAAGCACTTCATCGACACTGTTATCTATAATTTCTTGGGCTAAATGATTGGGGCGTGTGGTGTCGGTATACATTCCCGGGCGGCGGCGCACGGGGTCAAGTCCGCTTAATACTTCGATGGCTTCAGCTGTGTATTGTTCAGACATAATCAGTGGTTTCCTCTAGGCTATGGCATCTAGTTTAACATGAGAAACGGCCTGCGTCGTCGTGTGATGGGTTATTTAAATCGGTGTTGGGGAGAGTGTATAGCAGTTCATCATGCGTATCTGCGGCTAAGAGTTCGGTAATAAAATTTTTAAAACGATGTTTCGCAAACAGTGTTCGGGATTTTTCTGACACGAGGGCCTGAATGGTGGCTCTGGATGACGCTTCCACTAAGTGATAGCATTCAGCATAATTTTTTTCAGGATTATCTTGGATGGCGTCAGATAACGCCGTTAAAAATTCAAACTTACGGTTTATGCGTCGAGATAATGCCACATTGTGTTCGTTGTCATAGCATACTAGCAGCCTATCAAGCTGTGATTGCAGATGATTGGGTAAAGGTTGCGTGATGCGAGTTTGGCATTGTTCTAGGTAGTGGCGTAGGGTGTTTGTTTGTGGCGATGTATTATTGTTGAAGTTATTTTTTAAGATATCTTGTAAGTCATGATTTAGATATTCAATCAGTCTATCAAATTGCACGTAAGTTGTGTTTTTGGCTTTTGAAAGATGTTCACGAAATACGGCGAAATCATGAGAAAAGCTCGACAGCTTTATCGTTAATAGTTGGTGTAATTCATCTTTTAGGTTTGTTTTGTAGGTGGCATGCGGGCTGATTAATGGCCTGTTATTACGCTGGGCGCTGTTACTATCCAATGAGATAGCACCGATGTTGCTTAGTTCATCATTGATGGTTTTGATTTTGATGTCTAGGCATGCGCGTGCCTTCTTGTGATCCATGTGCCTCCAATAACGCGCTTGAATGGAGCCATCGGGTATTTGATGAATGAGTTGAACGAAAAGAGTACGCGTGTTGTTTCTGAGCGACGCTTGGTGAATGAGCATGCAGTCGAGTTCAAGCAAATGTTTGATTTGTTCTACAAATTGCTGAATCGTATGTTTGTGTAGTGTGTGTAAATTTAGTTGAGGGGCCAAAATTTCGAGTTGCCGAATGATTTGAGCCAGGGTTCTTTGCTCTTCTGGTGTTGCCCTAATCTTGAGCTTGACTGGGGGCATTTTGCCAAAGGGAATGAGCACAGATTTAGCAATTGTCGGCTTGTATGTACTTCTCATGATCGCTCTCTTTATAAGTGGCATTCGAAAAATTATGCTGTAACCTGAAATTTATTGCAAGGTGGGCGCATTTTCTCCCTTGTACTTATGGATGGTGGTAATAGCTGTATTCTTCTAATGCGCGATGTTCATTATCGTCCGAGGAAGCCAGCTGGTTATCTATCTCAGCCAGATGATTTGAATTGTTTCTTTTTAAGGCGTAGATTCGTGCAAGTGCGGGTGCTTGAATACGTAATGCAAACACGAATCCGAGCACTGCCCCAAGCTTCGTGAAAAGATAGTCTTGTTCAAAATTAGGTTCTATATCGCTTGAAGCTTGAGTTGTATGATGGGTTAAAAACATAGCGGTTAACCAATCTAAAAATAAACCCGAAAGAGCTAGTTTTCCGACGTGGCGTATCGCGTTATAAAAAATTTCTTTGAATACATCATGTATTTCAGTCTTGGTAGTTATTAGATCTGCTTGAGTATTATAGGCTTCATCACGGCATTGTCGGATGTTATTCAATAAAGCATGAAGCTGTTCACGACGTAATCGGATAATCTCAGCTCTAAAATCAGTGACTATGGGGGGTGTTCCCTCGGATGCACGATGATGAGCTAGACTCATTGATTCGGCTAGCTCATCGATTGATATAGCATTATTATCGAGGTGCTTTTTCTTTTGTTCAGCCATAAATCGGACGCTTAATTCAGGAGAATTCTCGTTTACAAGCCATTGAATAACGTGTCTATGTTGTTTTGCAACGTTTTGAATATGAGCAGAATCTTGGTAAGAGAAAGGTGCGTTGGTTAACGGATTTAATAGTCGCTTATAATTATCACGTTCTTCCCTGAGCTCTTGTCTGGATGTTCTAGCATTGTGATAATCAATGAGGATATCGATATTAAACTGATGCCCTGTTGATATAAAAACAGCTTTGTTTTTGGGAATGCACTGCATGCTTACGGGGTCTTCTGTATTAAGAGGAGCGAGCTCAGCAAGCGCTAAGAGAGCATCGTAAATCGCATCTGTTAAATATACGCCATATTGAACTTCTGATGTATTGTGAGGGTTGTTTAACGCGATGAGTAATTTGCTTCTTAATAAGTCCACGTGGTTGGTTTGAGTCGTTCGTTTAAACAGGCCAATTTGGTGTAAAAAATTAGAAGTGCTTGCGTTTAAGGCTTTTAAATCGCTTATGATTTCTGATATACCTGGATGCTGCGAAAACAACGTGAATGATTGGATGATGTGATGCATATTCATGTTGTTCTCTACAAAGGGGAGGTTTTTACACAGCCCCAAGTGTATCATATAAAGCCACCGAGGTCTAACTTATCCCTGTTTGATGCAATCTAGATGCTATACGTGATGGTATAAAAACACGGTGAAATAGTAAAATACTGCGTGTGATTTAGCATAAAAAACGGCTCGCGCCGTCGTATGATGGGTTATTTAAATATGCGTTTTGACTGAGGGCAGGTCGTTCATAATCGGGTTCTTCACTGAGAAGCCCAGTAATAAAATGTTTAAAACGGTGTTTCGCAAAGAAAGAGCATGATTTTTCAGTCATTAATATTTGAATTTCAATGTTTGATGAGGCTATTGTCGAGCGGTAGCATTCAGCATACGTTTTTTCAGGGTACAGATGAATGGTATGAGACAACCGATTTAAAAATTCAAGTTTATAGCGATCACGCAATGAAGCTGGGCCGTTATGTGCGTTATAGACCCATAACAGATGGTCAAGTTCTGATTGCAGATGCTCGGGTAATGGATTTTTTGTACGGCTAAAGCAGCGATACATATAGCGCTCTACGATGTTGGTGTGTGCTGTTCGAGGTAAGCTGCTTTCATCCAATGTTGCTAACACATGAAAATGTAACGATCTCATCAGTTTATTCAGCTGAACATATGGTGTGCCGTTCGCTTTGGATAGTGCTTGACGAAATGCGAGAAAATCATGATGGAAGGTGGTTTTATCGGAAGCTAAAAGTTTATTTAATTGATGCTTTAGGATTTTTTCATGGGTTGCATGAGGGCTGCGTAAGGGGCTGCGATTACCATGAATCGCTACCTCTGCGAACATGTCATGTTGGATGCGATGACCGCCTTTATTTAAATAAGTCACAAATTGATTGAGTTTACCTAGGATCGAACTGACTTCATGCTCATCCGTCAGTTGTTGGACGGATGCGGTGACGTTTGCAAGATACGAGCGTAACGCGTCGATTGGAAGCGTACTCAAATGCCCTTCCCATGTAGATAAGCGTTCGGGCAGGGTTATATCGATGCTACGTATAAACTCAGGTAATGTTTGAGGTAGCTGAATGAGGTAAAGAGCATAAGGTTTACACCGTTTTGGACGTGTAAATTCCGAATACGTGTTGATCGCGCCTATGTGGTTTAATTCAAGATTGATGAGTGCAATCTTCACATCCAGGCTTTCAATGTCTTGCGTCTTTGGAAGGGATGGTTTTAGATGAATGACATGAAAAAAAGCATGACGTATGCTCGTATGAATGTATGCTTGGTGAGGTGCCATACAGTTAAGCGTAAGCAGTTGTTGGGTTTGTTCTATCAATTGTTCAATCGTATTTGTGGATAAAGCTCTTAATCGGATGGATAGGCGTTTAAGTTGGGTGATGATATGAAACAGCGTATCTAACTCTTCAAGTGTTGCTTCAATGGATAGGCTAAGTTGCTGACCTGGGCCAAAAGGGATGTCTACGTGCCTGCATTTTAATGGTTCGTCTTCAGAAAATTTAACCGCTTGATTGTGACCACGCATAGTGACTCCCCTAAATACCCTTCTAAAAATTATGCTGTAACCTGAATTTTATTACAAGGTAGCTGTTTTTGTACTTTATATTTTCCGTCTTTAGATTGTACAAAATACTCAGGTCCGTGTATGATACGGGCCATTGTTTTCAATATGGAACTGAACTAGTCCTATATAATAAATAAGTTATAACAAGCTCTTACAAGAAGTGACGGATAAATAAATGCTGCGTATCAGTAAATTAGCGGATTATGGAACGGTGGTCATGGTGTTTTTAGCCGGATGCACAGGTTTGTCCAGTGCGCGTGATATTGCCCAGCATACGCACGTGAGCTTGCCAACCGTCAGTAAGTTATTGAAGCGACTCACCGTCGCGGGCTTGCTTGTTTCGACGCGCGGAACCGCCGGGGGCTATCGTTTAAAACGTCCGGCAGCTGAGATTTCAGTAGGCCAAATTTTATATGCATTTGATGAAACCCGGGGTCTGACAGCATGCAATTCAGAACCCGATGCCTGTGCACTTCATCATGTGTGCCATGTGCAGGATAATTGGCGATTAATCAGTCAATCGATTGAAGCCGCACTCGAGAGTGTGAGCTTAGATGCGTTGGCAAAGCCGGTTATTCCTGCGAGTGATCTTGAATATATGAAACAGGTTGTGATGGGAGTTAATCGTGTCAAAAGAGCATGAACCGCTCAGTGCGTTGTTAGATGGTGATTATCAGCACGGGTTTTTTACGGACGTTGAATCAGAAACGTTTGATCCAGGGCTTGATGAAGATGTGATTCGTCGTATATCTGCGATGAAAAACGAACCTGAATTTTTATTGGAGTGGCGTCTCAAAGCGTTTGAGTACTGGAAAACGATGCCAACACCCGAATGGTCGAGCGTGCATTATCCGAAAATAGATTTTCAGGATATCTCGTATTATTCCGCGCCCAAAAGCATGGCAGATAGACCTAAAAGCTTAGACGAAGTTGATCCGGAATTATTAAAAACGTATGAAAAATTAGGTATCCCACTGCGTGAGCAAGAAATGCTCGCGGGCGTTGCGGTTGATGCCGTGTTTGATAGTGTTTCGGTTGCTACCACGTTTAAAGCAAAGCTTGCTGAAAAAGGCGTGATTTTTTGTTCGTTTTCAGAAGCTGTACACGACCATCCTGAGCTGATTAAGCAATATTTAGGCTCTGTCGTACCGTATCGTGATAATTTTTATGCTGCGTTGAACTCAGCTGTCTTTACCGATGGTTCGTTTGTTTATATTCCTAAAGGCGTGCGTTGCCCGATGGAGTTGTCGACGTACTTTCGAATTAACGCGGCCTCCACAGGGCAGTTCGAACGGACGTTAATTGTTGCTGACGATGATAGCTATGTATCTTATTTAGAAGGCTGTACCGCACCTCAGCGTGATGAAAATCAATTGCATGCCGCGGTGGTCGAGTTGGTTGCATTGGATAACGCGACAATAAAATATTCAACCGTTCAAAATTGGTACCCAGGAGATAAAGACGGCAAAGGCGGCATTTATAATTTTGTTACCAAGCGAGGCGCATGCCGTGGTAAGCGCTCTAAAATTTCGTGGACACAAGTTGAAACCGGATCTGCAATCACCTGGAAATACCCGAGTGTGATTCTCAAAGGGGATGATTCGGTCGGTGAGTTTTATTCTGTAGCGGTCACGAATAATCACCAGCAAGCGGATACCGGCAGTAAAATGATTCATTTGGGCAAGAACACACGCTCAACGATTATCTCCAAAGGGATCAGTGCTGGACGTTCGCATAATGCGTATCGTGGTTTGGTTCGTATCACGCCGATGGCTGTGGGTGCACGTAATTACACGCAGTGCGATTCGATGTTGATGGGCAGTGATTGTTCTGCACATACGTTTCCGTATATAGAATCTAAGCAAGCACAAAGCCAAATAGAACATGAAGCAACGACGTCGAAAATCAGTGAAGATCAATTGTTTTATTGTGAGCAGCGCGGGATTGATCCTGAGGAAGCTGTATCTATGATTGTCAGCGGATTTTGTAAACAGGTACTTAAAGAATTGCCGATGGAGTTTGCGGTTGAAGCAACGAAATTACTCGGTATTAGTTTAGAGGGGGCAGTAGGATAATATGTTATTAATTAAAAATTTACAGGCATCAATCAACGGTACATCGGTTTTAAAAGGGATTGATTTAGAGATTAAGCCCGGTGAAATACATGCCATCATGGGGCCTAACGGCTCGGGTAAAAGTACGTTATCTAAAATCCTTGCGGGTCATCCGGCTTATGAAGTTACCGGCGGAAGCATCACCTATTTGGGTGAAGACATCACGCCGTTATCACCGGCTGAACGTGCGCAAGCGGGTGTGTTTTTGTCGTTTCAGTACCCGGTTGAAATACCCGGTGTTGCCAACGTAAGCTTCTTAAAAGCTTCGGTTAATTCGATTCGTAAAGCTCAAGGCAAAACACCGATGGATGCCATGGACTTTTTAGGCTTTATCCGTGAAAAATGCAAGCAGCTTGAAATTGACGAAAGCTTTTTATACCGCAACGTCAACGAAGGCTTTTCTGGCGGCGAGAAAAAACGGAATGAGATCTTGCAATTGTTTGCACTCGAGCCAAAACTTGCGATCTTAGATGAAACCGATTCGGGCTTAGATATTGATGCCTTGGGTGTGATTGCGGGCGGGATTAATGCTATGCGTTCACCGGAGCGCGGTATTATTATGGTCACGCATTATCAGCGTTTACTGAACTATGTTGAGCCTGATTATATTCATGTGCTTGCCGATGGAAAAATTATTAAATCAGGTGATAAGTCGCTTGCGTTAGTGTTAGAAGATAAAGGCTATAGCTGGCTCGAAAAAATGGAGCAAGCATGAGTTCTGACGCATGGTTGGTTGATTTAAAAAAAGAGGCCGCATCGGACTTAGAAAAGCTGGGCTTTCCAACGCGTACGGATGAAGACTGGAAATATTCAGCGACCGATGTATTTGCAAAGCACGCGCTGCCGAAGGCGAGTACTTCAAGTTTGGTATTAGACGCAACGCATGCTTATCCAGCCGGTGTGCTTGTATTGCCACTGCTTGACGCGTGTGTTCAGCATGCCGATAAAATCAAGCCTTATTTGAACCACATCATGCCGCAGACGCATGGTTTTCATGCGTTCAATACGGCTAATTTTCAAGACGGTATGTTTGTTTATGTTCCTGAAGGTGTACAAGTCGATGAGCCGATACGTTTGTTGTATACACAAACAGAAGCCGGCGTAACACGCTGTTTAAGGCATTTAGTTGTTGCTGAGGCCCGTAGCAGCTTGGTGTTGGTTGAGGATTACGGCAGTGAGGTTCATGACGCGCCATATTACACTAGTGTGAACACCGAAATTAAGCTTGCGGCTCACGCCAAAGTCACGCATTGTAAAATTCAGCGTGAAGGTGACCAAGCGTTTCATGTAGGCGAAGTTGCTGTTGAACAGGCAGCAGACAGCCGATTTGAAAGCCATAGCGTAAGCTTAGGCGGGCAGTGGACGCGAAGTGATACGGTGATTAAATTATGTGAGCCGGGCGCATCATGTTTGATGAACGGTTTGTATACACCGACTGATAGTCAGCATGTGGACCATCACACCATCGTCAAACACACCGTGCCGAACTGCACCAGTGAGCAAGATTACAAAGGTATTTTAAACGGTCGTGCACGCGCTGTGTTTAACGGTAAAGTGCAGGTCTCTCATGGCGCTCAAAAAACAGAAGCGAAGCAGTATAATAAAAATATTTTATTATCGTCGAAAGCCGAAGTCGACACCAAACCGCAAATGGAAATTTTTGCCGATGATGTGGTGTGCGCCCATGGTGCAACGGTTGGGCAATTGGATGAAGATGCGTTGTTTTATTTGGCGACACGCGGTATTGAAGCTGAGCTTGCGAAGCATTATTTGGTTCAAGCCTTTCTAACAGAAAATATTCGCAGTATTGCACCGGCTTGTGTTCGTGAGCGGGTGGCGAGTCTTTTGGTGCAACACGTGGAGCAAGATGCATGAGTAATACACCGGTAGGGTTTGATGTGGAGCAGATTCGACGCGATTTTCCTGTTTTGGATCAAGTTGTCCATGGCCACCCACTGGCGTATTTAGATAATGCGGCGACCACGCAAAAACCACGTGCAGTGATTGATGCCATCACGCATTATTATGCGCATGATAACGCCAACGTACATCGAGGCGTGCATGCCTTAAGTGTTCGTGCGACAAATCAGTATGAAGCCGTTCGCGAAAAAATTCGTGCGTTGATTAACGCAGCGTCCGTGGTTGAATGCATTTTTGTGCGTGGCGCGACTGAAGCGATTAATTTGGTAGCTAACAGCTTTGCGCGCGTGAATTTACGTGAAGGCGATGAAGTTTTAATTACCTACATGGAGCATCACGCTAATATTGTGCCGTGGCAGATGGCGTGTGACGCGGTGGGGGCAACCCTCCGTGCAGTGCCGATGAACGTGCATGGTGATATTTCGCTTCAAGCATTCGAAGAAAAGTTATCGAATAAAACACGCTTGGTCGCAATTACCCATGCGTCCAATGCAATAGGGGTCATTAACCCGATTAAGCAGATGGTGCAAGCGGCTAAAGCCTATAACGCAACGGTTTTGGTTGACGGCGCGCAAGCTGTCGCGCATTTGCCGGTTGATGTGCAGGATTTAGGGTGTGATTTTTATGTTTTTTCAGCGCATAAGATGTACGGGCCTACGGGCGTAGGTGTGCTGTGGGGACGCAAAGCTTTGCTTGATGCAATGCCGCCTTATCAGGGGGGCGGGGACATGATTGAAACCGTGCACATCAGTCATAGCACCTACGCACCGTTGCCGGGTAAATTTGAAGCGGGTACGCCTAATATATCAGGGGTGATTGGTTGGGGCGCGGCTTTAGATTATTTAAGTGCATTAGATAACACCGCCGTCAAAACTTATGAATCAGCCTTATTAATCTATGCGACGCAAGCAATTGAGCAATTACCGGGCTTTCGTATTATTGGGCATGTTGAGAACAAATTACCGATTATTTCGTTTGTTCACGAACGTATTCATTCGCATGATATTGGCACGATTTTAGATAGCTTGGGCCTTGCGTTACGTAGTGGGCATCATTGTGCCATGCCGTTGATGGACTTTTTTGGTGTGCCTGCGACCACGCGATTGTCTTTATCTTTTTATAATACTGCGCAAGAAATCGATCGCTGCATTGAGGGCTTGCAACAAATCAATAGGATGTTTGCCTAACCATGGATTTACAAGCGCTTTATCAAGAAGTGATTCTCGATCACAACCGAACCCCACGTAATCATCATGCGATGCCGTGCGCTACGTGTGAAGCACGCGGCGTGAATCCTTTGTGCGGTGACCAGCTGATGGTGTATATCAAACTGGAAGCAGGCGTGATGCAAGACGTGAGCTTTGTCGGCGAAGGTTGTGCTATTTCTCAAGCGTCCGCGTCGCTGATGACCGAAGCTTTAAAAGGCAAAACAGAAGCAGAAGCACATGCGTTGTTTGAGCAGTTTCATGCGTTATTAACACAAGATGATGCAGCGCCAGGCGCGGCATTGGGCAAACTTACGGTGTTTGAAGGTGTTCGTGCGTTCCCGGCTCGGGTTAAATGCGCAACGCTTGCATGGCATGCATTAGATGCTGCGTTAAATAAAGATGTTAATACAAACTTGGTAAGCACGGAGTAGCGGTATGTTAGGATTTAACAAGCAAAAAAAAGAACAGGCGGCACTCAAAGAGGCGATTATTACTGCATTAAAAACAGTGTTTGATCCTGAAATTCCGGTTAATATTTATGACTTAGGTTTAATTTATGATGTGGCGATTGATGAGACGCAACACGTTCATATTCAAATGACGCTCACATCGCCTGGCTGCCCTGTGGCACAAACATTTCCAGGTACGGTTGAGCAATCCGTGCTTCCCGTCGAAGGCGTGCGTGAGTGTACGGTTGAGCTCATCTGGGAGCCACCTTGGACAAATGATCGTATGAGTGAAGCCGCACGGCTTGAGTTGGGGATGTTTTATTAATGCATGCCGAGTCTTCTTTAGCGAGCCTTTGGAAACCCTCAGCTTCTATTCAAGCGCTCCAGCAGCGTGCAGGTATTATGGCGCAACTACGCGCCTTTTTTAATGCACGTGATTACCTCGAAGTCGAAACGCCTGTGATGGCTTCGCATGGTGTGACTGATGTTTATCTTGAGGTGATACACGCGCGTTGTTCTGGCAAAAATTATGCGTTACAAACCTCACCTGAATATCACATGAAGCGTCTGCTTGCAGCCGGTAGTGGGCCAATATTTCAACTTGCACGTGCCTTTCGAGATGATGAACGCGGGCGTTGGCATAACCCTGAGTTTACGATGCTTGAATGGTATCGCCCAGGTTTTAATCACCATGAATTATTGGCCGAAGTAGGTGATTTTTTGCAGGTAATTTTAGATTGCGAGCCGCTGAATATACTTAGTTATCAAGAGGCGTTTTTGAAAGCCTGTCAGTTAGACCCATTTGATACCTCATGTGCTGAGCTACAAACATGCTTGCAGCGTTTTGATTTAGATCAAGTTTTGCCCCATGACGAAACGGATCGGGACCAATATTTATTTTTATTGATGAGCCATGTGGTTGAGCCTTATTTAGCGAACTATTCAGGGCCTGTCGGTGTGATTGATTTTCCAGTATCCCAAGCGGCTTTGGCTTGTGTGAACAACGGTGTTGCCGAGCGCTTTGAAGTGTATTACGGTGGTGTTGAGCTTGCGAACGGGTTTCATGAACTCACGGATGCAGGCATTCAAGCCGCGCGATTTGATAACGATATACAAACACGTCAAGCACGCGGTCTTACCATACCCGAACCTGATTTTTATCTGTTGGACGCATTAAAACATGGTTTACCGGTATCATCGGGTGTCGCACTTGGAGTTGATCGTGTCATTGCCTTAGCGCTTGGGCATAGCAATATCCAAGAAAGTATGGCGTTTGATATCTCAAGAGCTTAAAACGTATGACAAATAACGCGTTGATCACACCACTCACACCGGAATTATATTGTTCGAATATTAAAACAAGCCTTGTTTTTTATACGGAGGTGTTGGGCTTCGAAATCCAATATCAACGTGAAGAAGAGGGGTTTGCTATGCTTCGTCGTCAAGGTGCACGCATCATGTTAGATGAACTCAGCGACGCGGGACAAAAACGAATATGGCTTGAGGCGCCGTTGGAAAAGCCCTTTGGACGCGGAATCAATTTTGAGATAAGAACGACTCAAATTAATGCACTCTACGCGCACGTTCAGCAATGTGGAGCTAATATCTTAATGTCGATAGAAGATAAATGTTATCGCATGGATGATACCGAGTTGCATAATCGGCAGTTTATTGTTTTAGATCCCGATGGTTACTTACTACGTTTTACTCAAACATTAAGCTCAAATCAATTAAATAATTCACGTGAATCAACCTAAGATGATAGAACTCGAAGAAAATAGCACGCCGCTAGCCGAGTTATTAAGACCTCAAGATATCTCTGAGGTGATTGGACAAAAGCACTTATTAGGTCCAGGCAAGCCGTTAAACATCGCGTTTGAAAGCGGGAAATTGCATTCCATGATTTTATGGGGGCCACCCGGTGTCGGTAAAACTACGCTTGCAAGCTTGACCGCAAAAGCCTTTGGGTGCGAATGGATAGCATTATCCGCCGTGTTTTCTGGCGTTAAAGATATTCGTGCGGCGATGGATTTAGCTAAAAATAACCAAGCGCTTCAGCTCAGAACCATCTTATTTATTGATGAAATCCATCGCTTTAATAAATCTCAGCAAGATGCCTTACTGCCTTACACCGAATCAGGGTTAGTGACGCTGATAGGCGCCACAACTGAAAACCCCTCGTTTGAAGTGAATAACGCGTTATTATCACGAATACAGACCCATGTTTTACAGTCGCTGAGTCATGATGAACTGAAGCTTTTATTAGAACGCGCACAACAAAAAAAACTCGGGCATTTAAATTTTGATGATGAAGCAAAAAAACTATTAATAAACCATGCCGATGGTGATGCCCGGCGCTTGCTGAATAGCTTAGAACAAATCGATGTGTTTGCAACGCATCAAGAAATCTATGTGTTTACTGCTGAGAATCTAGGAGAAATATTAAGTACAACAACACGACGTTTTGATAAATCGGGCGATTTTTTTTACGATCAAATTTCGGCTTTGCATAAATCTGTGCGTGGATCAAATCCTGACGCTGCCGTGTATTGGTTATGTCGCATGTTAGATGGGGGTGTTGATCCAAGCTATTTGGTGAGGCGTATTGTGCGAATAGCTTGGGAAGATATCGGCCTTGCCGATCCACGTGCGATGCAGATCGTGAATGAGGCTGCACAAACCTATGAGCGTTTGGGTTCGCCCGAAGGTGAGTTGGCGTTAGCACAAGCGGTGATTTATTTAGCTGTGGCACCTAAGAGCAATGCGGGGTATCTGGCTTATAATCAAGCCAAGGCGTTTGTGAAACGTGATAAGTCACGTGATGTACCGATGCATTTACGTAATGCTCCGACGCATCTCATGAAAAAATTAGGGCATGGCAAAAATTATCGTTATGCACATGATGAACCGGGTGGTTTTGCAGCAGGTGAGCAATATTTTCCTGATGGTATGACGGAACCGCATTGGTATCAACCGGTTGAACGCGGGTTAGAAATTAAAATCGCTGAAAAACTTAAAAAGTTGCGTGATACGTGCAAAAGCCCTTAATTCAAACTCAACGAGATGTCATCTATCTCTTAACAGGTAGTTATTACGCTTGGTGTCACATCATTTGATTGATAACATGCATACTAATCATCATTAAGATAATGTTTAGTATGCATGTTTTTTTCGGAAAGTTACCCAAACCTTTGGTTCTTTTAGCTTTGTATAACCATGCAAAATTTGCTGGGAAGGGATTTAACTCATCGCCTGTTATGACTCAACGATTATTCAGGCCTGTTTCCTATAAAGATTCAAAGTTTATCATTGATGAGGCTCTAAAAAATAGGCAAGGTTATATTGATTATATTGATTTAGGGGCTGGGTCAAAACCAATAAAAGCTCACTTGACTGGATCTAGTTTCGATTCAACTCAGTATGATCATAATCACGGTGATGTTGGATATGCTGGAAAAATTGTGGATGCATTACGAATTGAATATATAGAATCACTGGATGATTCTACTCTTCTGTCTTGTGGTATTTTTGGGTCAAACAACCGCAATACTCGAGTCGCGAGCGTGAGAGCAATGATAACGGAAAAGTTGCCGACGCAAACTCACGCAGAACAGCAAGCTATAAAAAATAAATACGAGCAAATTAAAGATAAAGTAGTTCAGGAATTAATACGGTATCCTGCTAATAATCCAAAGCGTTGTATTGGTATTGAAGAAGATGTTGATTTGTATATTCTTTCGGGTGCCTTTAAGAAAATAACAGAAGCATTAACTATACTCGGATTTACTTGTATCAATCGCTCAGAAATTCATCCAATGAATGGCGGAGGATGGAATTTTAGTTTTAGCTACGAAGAAAGTAAACTTAGCGCTGAGGCTTTAGTTGAGCAGATCACAGCGCTGCCTTACGAACAGCTTAACTCCGTTCCTCAGTTTGCGGAGGTGCAGGAGAAACGCCCTTAATTCAAATTCAACGAGATATCATCGCAAAAAAGTATTTGGTTAATAATAATATCCAAATACCCTTTTTGTAACGCATGTTCGATGAGCTGATGTCTAGAATCACAGTGCATCTTTTGCTTGATTGCGACGACTTTTCCTTCTACGGTCCGGCAAGATAAGTTTAATATTTGAGAAATTTCCTTATTGCTTTTACCGCGGACAATATAAAACAAGCACATGGATTCTTTCTTGGTAAGTAAATCACCAGGGTAGCTGTCGTGAAAAATATAGGTAGCTGCTTTTCTTTCATCAATAGATAAAAAATGACCGTCACTTTTGAGTAGTAAAATAAACTTATTTGCAAGATTGCCTAGATGCGTTAAATCTTGAGCGGTGATATTTAAACCCACAACTTCGTTATCAAATATCAAAGGCGTTTTTTCGCCGTACATCACGACTTTCTTTCCATCGGCATAGGTATAAATGTTAATGGACTTATTTTGCCCTCGAATGAAAGCATCTTTGTCTTGAGCAATAAATTTATCCGCGCCATTGACCGCGTCACAACGCATATCAAAGTCTGTCATGCCCTGTGTTTCCTCTGGGCTTTTATATCCCACTAAATGAGCGAATTGAGGTGAACAGGCTTGTATCACCGACTGTTTGTCTTTAATGCAAATCAAGCCAGGAGCTTGATTGATGTAATCAACAAGATTGTAGCGATTCATAGAAGCCCCTTAATAGAATTAAATTTAATCACATTGGTTATAATATCACATATTCAGTCTTAAAGAAATGCCTTTTAACTGCATTGGCAAGCAAAACACGTAGTTATTGCGCTTGTTCACAAATAAGCGACATTAAACAATTAACTAACTATTTACTGTTGGCGAGCAAGCATGCGATTTGATTCTGAAGCTGAGCGAATGGAGCACCCACAGGCGCGATTGATACCTTTGGATGTGTGGTGGCTCTTTGGTAATGAGCTTTCGGATTTTCAACTTGCGCTCATGCAGGCCCCAACAAGCGAGCTTGGTGTTTATTTGGAGTCATTGGATAGAGGAGTTCTCCAATCGCTTGGCACAACCAAGGAAAAGATAACTACGTGGCTCGCGCTGGTTTGCAGTCATCCAGATGTGGCTGATGCAGAACTGATTGTCTATGCTTCTCGATTGGGCCTCTCGACCAAAGATATTTTTGTGTGTTCGGCAATTCTTGGACATTTAAATTTTGTAGATAAACTGATTGAAACCAATCCAAGCCAGCTTCAAATGTTGATTGAAGCAGGGAGTTATAAAGCTTTTCGAGAGGCCGCTGGCCACGGTCACCTTGCGGTGATGGAGCGACTCATGGAGCTTGCGCCTAATAACGTACAAGCCATGATTTCGGCTGGGGATTATGATGCTTTTCGAGAGGCCGCTGGCCACGGTCACCTTGTGGTGATGGAGCGTCTCATCGATAAGCTGAAGGAGCTTGCCCCTGCTAACGTACAAGCCATGATTTCGAGATGGGGTTATGGTGCTTTTCGAGAGGCCGCTGGCCACGGTCACCTTGCGGTGATGGAGCGTCTCATGGAGCTTACACCTAATAACGTACAAGCCATGATTTCGG
>CAXBBS010000005.1:0-177812 GCA_963974485.1 uncultured Legionella sp. | reverse complement strand
TGGACACTATCTAAGATTTAAGGTTTTGCTGTCTCATCGATGGGGTCCACTATAATCTTCTTCTGATGCTCCGCATTAACCGTATACAGCTCTTCATTCACCGAGTGCAGCTCTTCATTGGTTGATTGCAATTCCTCGTTGGAGGCTAAAAGCTCTTCATTGGTCGACTGTAACTCTTCGTTGGTTGTGCCCACTTCCTCAATGGTTGCTTGCAAAGATTCTTTGGTACTTGCCAGCTCCCTTTCTAACTCACTCAGCATTTGATCTGAAGCTTCATGTGCTTTTCTGATGTAAACATTTTTTTTCTTGTGACTTACTTTGTGCTCTTTAAATTGTATCAAAACAAAAATAACTTGTGATTTCTGATCAAAAATAGGTTTAACAACCATACAAATAGCTAGCACTTCCTCTGCGACTTTAATTTCTAAACCCACATAATCTAACTCTTTTTTATCAATATTCACGCGATGAAGCGCCGTGCTTAATAACGGCTTTAATTGAGGAAGAATCATATGAACAATATCTGTACTCATGCGTCCACTATCCACCGAAAGAAAACGTTTTGCCTGACCAAAAATATGCATTAAATTACGTTTGTTATCGATCAACAAAGCGTTCTGATAGGTTTGTTCAAGTAATAAATCGTAGGCGTAATTGGGTAGCTCTCCACGCGGTGAAGACGCTAGCATATTGGAAGCGTGCGAAGGGAAACTATTTTTACTGGATGAATCGTGAAGTATATTCCTCGTTGACAAAGAAAGGGCCTGACTCACATGCTCAATTTTTTTGAAAATCTTCCAATTCGTATTAACAATACATAAATCAATACCAATATCAGCGATAGTTTCGCTTGAACCTAAAAACAAATACCCTTCAACATTCAATGAGAAACGTAAAAAACCAAGAATTTTTTGCTGCGTCTGCGGTTGAATATAAATTAAAAAATTGCGGCAACTGATCAAGGCCATACGTGTCAGCGGTGGGTTCGTAATTAAATTATGTTGTGAAAAAACCACCTGATTACGAAGCATGGAATTAATTTGATACCTGCCATCATGGGTTACTGTAAAAAACTTTTTCAATCGCTCCTCAGAAACACCTTCGATTTGTCGTTCATCATAGATTGCCGCACTGGCAAAATCGATCGAGCTTTTATTTAAATCGGTACCAAAAATTTTTAATGTAGCGCGTAAGTTTTTTTCCTCCATGTATTCTAAAAAAAGCATCCCCAAGGAATACACCTCCTCGCCTGTGGAGCAAGCCGTAATCCATACTCGTATTTCCTGATTATTTTGATGATGCTGCTCAACAATCTGAGGAACCACTTTTTCCTTCAGCAAATCAAAGGCCGCCTCATCCCTAAAAAAACTGGTGACACCAATTAATAAGTCTTTATAAAGAAAATCTACTTCTTGAGTATCATGGAGTAACAGGTCTTTATATGCGTTTAAATCGTGTAACTCCACCGCTTGCAAGCGACGCTCAAGTCGCCTCGAAATAGTCGCGGTTTTGTATAAGCTGAAGTCAACCTTATGTGCCGCTTTCAATAGGCTAAATATTTTGGCAATCGGTGACGTTGGATCGAGTGCCGTATCCGGTTGAATCAGATGTTGTTTGCTTGGATTTTTCATGAATTTGACGACGGTGCCCGGCATATCAGCAACATCTAAAATAATATCCACACATTTCGTGGTAATTGCATTGCGTGGCATACCATCAAATTGTGACGTATCCGGGTTTTGAACGATGATAAGGCCACCCGCCTTTGCAACTTCCATGATACCTTTAGAACCATCACTTCCTGTACCTGATAGAATAATCGCAATCGCTTTTTTTGTATATTCACGCGCCAATGAAGCAAAGAAGATATCAATCGGCAAGTTAAGACTGTGGCCTCGTTGTTGCTCCGTCAATCTTAAATGACCATCTTGGATATGCATGTTTTGCTTTGGCGGAATCAGATAAATCGTATTGGATTCAACACGCATACCATCTTTGACCGGAAAGATATTCATATCCGTGTTACGTGCAAGCAGCTGATCCATGAGACTTTTAAAGTCCGGTGATAAATGCTGAATTACCACAAAAGCAGCGCCCGTATTAGTGGGCATTTGATCGAAATAATCCTGAATGGCTTCTAAGCCACCGGCTGAAGCACCAATGGCAATCACGTATGGCGGCTTAACGGAGTTTTTTGATTTTTTTTTAACCGAAGGCTTGGAAGCTATCTTTTTGCTTGGCATTTGCCTTTTCCCTTGAACACAAAAGAGCTTAAAATAGCTTGTTATTTTGGACACATCTATCTATGTTAGTCAACACACGACTTTAGACGCATTTTATTTTACAAGGACGTATAAACATGAAAACAATGCTGATTGCTGTAGCCGGCGCATCAGGCTCAGGTAAAACCACCATCGCACGCAAACTTCACCAACATTATGGCGAGGACCAATGCCTCACCCTATCTTCCGATAATTATTACAATGACTTGCGTCACTTATCACAAGCAGAACGAGATGCGATTAATTTCGACCATCCTGACAGCATTGATTTTGAACTTTTAGCGCAGCACATCCAATTACTCAAACAAGGTGAAAGCATTGATATGCCCACCTATGATTTTGCAACGCATGCCCGTCAAGAACAGACCGTGCGTGTATCACCTAAATCTATGATTATTATCGAGGGTATTTTGATTTTACATCCAGCATGCCTTACACGCTTATATGACACCAAAGTCTTTGTGGATGCGGATACTGATGTATGCTTGGTGCGACGTCTGAGACGCGACATCACTGAACGTGGAAGAGATATGGAAGATATATTGACTCAATATATGCAACACGTAAAACCCATGTTTGATGCGTTTGTAGAGCCATGTAAAGCTTCAGCCGAGCTTGTGATAAATACTACACGTACATGTGATATAACGCCTTTGATTGCAAATATAGATAACAAGATTCAAGCCGCACGACGCGTAGATTTAAGCATGTTTGCTCCTCCACACACCACAACGCCTCAAACCGAGCTATACCAAGGGAATTACACCTATTGGTCTTAAATATCAGCACAAACTAAACACGATTAAAATAAACCTGAGAGATACGCCTTGGTTAATATTACCCTCACGAATCATACCGAAGATACCGCACTGAAACATGTAACGATTGATATCCTAACGGGCCTTGTTACACTTTCAGACGGACGTCAACTAAACAACATACACGCCCTTGACCATGAACCGTTCACGCACCCCCTCTTACTTGAGCCCTACACACCCAAACCCAATCATCAGTTTGATTACACCTATGATGATCTCAATGGATTATTTTACAGCGCGATTTTTGTGTACGCTGCCCTCATCCATACGGACGCCCCCTTGGCATGTCAGTTTTCGATCAAACCGTCTGCTCAATTTAAACAATCACGCGCTATAGACAACCTTTATTTATCATTAAACTATCGTAAAACATCAAACAGTACGATTACCCTAGAAGAACTGAACCGTTTTACGAGTAAACACTTAGGTCTACCTTTCTTTTTTTCTAACGATCTGATAATTCATGAAAGTAACATCACGCTCGATAAACTACCTGTCAACGTTGATGCTGATTGTTTGTTCGAGGCAACACCGGAAGCTATCCAAGCCCTCAACACACCCGTCGATTTAACGTGTTATGAACTACGTTATATCGACCCTGTGATTGGGTTCGGCGTTTTCGCCCGAACGCTTATCAAAAAAGATACATCCATGAGCATTTATGCAGGTATTAAAACGCTTAAACCATCCAGCTCACTTGTTTTTTTATTTGAGAAAAAATTGGACATGCTTAATTTAAGCACGAATGCCAAACAACAAGGTAACCTCACACGTTTTATTAATCATGCTCCAACCACCACAAAAAATAAAAAACATAGGATTGCTAACACCCAAAATAAGCGACATTGCTTAAACGGCATTGAATTTATTGATTTTATTACAACAAAAGATATCCTTCCAGGAGAACAGATTTTTACCGATTATTCCCTCCCTTATTTTGGAAGAATAGAGCCGATATACTTCAATCATCATGGACGCGTGATTCATACTCAATTCAACATCAACAGAAGACGCGACAAACTAGAGCACATCAGAAGCATGGCGAGTGAAGGCTTTCAAGTAGCACTGCGTTATGTGTGGGTGAGATGGTTGGCAATACTCGGTGTTATTGTCAGTACGGTGACGCTCCTGCAGTACTTATGAGGTCCCAGAGCAAAAGCATGGTGTCAGCTGTTATGTTTTGTTGTGCTATACTACAAATGTAGCGTTTGAACACAAAGGGGTGAGTTATGGGTATTCCTATACGAATAGATGATGAAATTTATAGTGACGCAAAAAAAGTCGCAAAAGCAGAATGTCGTTCCGTTCCTGGACAAATTGAGTTCTGGGCAAAAATAGGGCGTTGCGCTTTAGATAATCCCGATCTACCTATTGAATTTGTGAAAGACTTGTTGGTGTCGAAAAATATGGATAAATCGCTAGCCGAGCCATTTTGTTTTGACGAGGACGAGGATGAGTGATGTCTGATATTATCATTAGCCAAATGCCAGCATTTAAAAAATCTTACAAAAAACTTCATCAAGCACATAAAAATATTGTAAATAACACAATAAAGCTGATTGTTTCTGATCCTGAAATTGGAGAACAAAAGAAAGGAGATTTAGCGGGTGTTTATGTATATAAATTCAAAATAAACAGACAGGAAGTGTTATTGGCATATGAATGGGATCCTGGCGAAAGGATTTTAGTTGCCCTTGGTATGCATGAAAATTTTTATCGGGATTTAAAGCGATAAATTTAACCAAGGATTTTGTCCTGTGTGTCATGAAGTCAAGACTGCTTTTTAGCCCTCATTTGTTCTTGCCAGGTTTGTAGCATCACATAAAACGACGGTACAAAAACAACAGCTAAACAAGTAGAGGCAAGCATCCCACTACTCACAGCAATACCAATCGAGCGGCGTGCATTGGCACCCGCGCCGCTTGCAAACACCAGCGGCATCATCCCTAGAATAAACGCAAACGATGTCATCAAAATTGGACGGAAGCGTTTTTTAGCTCCAATAAGCGCTGCATCAATAATCGATTTTTTATGAATTTCGCGTTCTTCTCGGGCGACTTCCACAATCAAAATTGCATTTTTAGCAGCAAGCGCAATTAATAATAAAATACCGATTTGAGTGTACATATTATTAGATATTTTTAAGAGCAGTAGCACCGCAACGGTTCCAATCAATGCGAGTGGCACACTGAATATAACCGCTAACGAGGTAATCCAATTTTCATATTGACCAGCCAAAATTAAGTACACAAGCACCAAGGAAAGCAGAAAAATATAATAACTCATATTTCCAGATAATTTTTCTTGATACGCGGTACCCGTCCACTCAAACGACATGCCTTTGGGTAAAATTTGTTTTGCTAATTTCTCGAGTACATCAATCGCCTGTCCCGAACTATAACCTGTGCCAGCCATGCCATAGATATTACTTGATGGGTATAAATTATAAAGCGAAATAATCGAAGGCCCAACGGCCGGATACATATTGGTGAGCGTACCTAAAGGCACCATTTCTTGTTTATTATTTCGTACATAATAATTTCGTACGTCATCAATAGTCATACGTGAGCTGGCATCAGCCTGCACATACACTTGAAATACTTGACCAAATTTAGCAAAAAGATTCACAAACGAAGAGCCTAAATAGGTTTCTAACACACCCGTTGCATCTCCGACACTCACGCCTAATGACTCAGATTTTTGTCTATCGATTGGGGCTATAAGTTGCGGCGCACTGGCTCTAAACGACGTCATCAAATTTTTAAGCTCAGGCTGCTTTCGTGCATAGTCTAATAATTCGTCCGTTGCACTTTGTAGTTTCTGATAATCAAAGCTTCCGTCTTGCAATTCAATTTGCATCTGAAAGCCCCCCGATAACCCAAGCCCTTGAATGGGAGGCGGTACCAGAACCAAAACGCCGGCATCTAACGTTTGTGCTGCAATCTCGTTTAATTTTTCATAGAGCGTTTTGAGGTCGCCGTTTTTGCCACGTTTGGCCCAGTCTTTAAAAATAATATAAACAGCACCTCCATTGGCAAGTGTTGCGTTATTATCCAGTAATGAAATACCGTCGATACCAATCACGTTTTCGACTGCTTCAATCTTTTTTGCCTCACGCGTTAATTGCTTAATTAACGATTTTGTTCGCTCTAACGATGCACCATCAGGCAATTGAACATTAAGCATCATGTAACCTTGATCTTCAATCGGAACAAAGCCCGTCGGGATCCGCGTCAGCCCTATAATAGCAAGTAGGACCAGCCCTCCTCCAATCAGACACACTTTTCCGCTATGATGAACCACGTGTTCGATGTAATCTGAGTAACGTTTTTCTAATGGATTATAGATATTATCAAATGTACGAAAAACAAGATTCTTAGGCTTGTCAGACAGAACCGTCGGCTGCAACCACATGGCACACTGCGCGGGTTTCAAGCTCACGGCATTAATCGCACTGATAAATGCCGTGGCTGCAATCACCAAGGCAAATTGCGCATACATAGCACCTGTTAATCCCGGAATAAAGCCTGCTGGCACAAACACAGCCATCAAAACCAACGTAATACCAATAATAGGCCCCATAAGTTCTGACATGGCTAAAATGGATGCTTTTTTAGGCGAATGCTTCTGCTCTATTTTTTGCGTCACGCCCTCAACAATCACAATCGCATCATCAATCACAATCCCGATGGCAAGCACCAGCGCAAACAACGTTAATAAATTAATCGAATAACTTAAAACAAGCATGGCAAAAAAAGCACCAATAATCGTCACCGGCACGGTTGTAGCTGGAATTAATGTGGCTCGTGCATTTTGTAAAAATAACAAGATAACCAACAACACCAAAAATCCAGCCTCAAAAAGCGTATGATAAACCTCATGAATGGACGCGTTAACGAACATTGTGGTATCAAATGGAATCGCATATTCAATGCCTTCAGGGAATTTTTTTGCCATCTTCGCCACCGTTTTTCGAACATCTTCGGCCACGGTTAATGCATTGGCTTCTGGCAATTGATAAATCGCAATCGCCGCTGTGGCTTTATTATTTAACGTCGCAAACTGATTGTAACTCGAAGCACCTAATTCAACTCGTCCTACATCACGTATACGAATCGTCTTAGCGCTGCGGTTAATTTTACTATTGGTCAATTTTTCTGTTTGATTGGGATTGGTTGCGTCGCTTCGGACAATAATATCCGCAAACTTATTGGGGTCTTCAATTTGACCCGGTACGTTCACCGTAAATTGAAAGGCCTGATCGCCTGTCGTTGGGTTGCCTCCGACTTGCCCTGCCGAAATTTGTTTATTTTGATTTTTAATTGCATCCAGCACATCACTTGGATTCAGTGAGTAGGCATACATTTTTTTAGGATCAAGCCATACGCGCATGGCATAGTTACCTGCACCGAATACCGCAACATTTCCAACACCCGGTAAACGTGCAAGCTCATTTTGCATATTAATCGTTGCATAATTATTGAGAAACAAACCATCAAATTCATTGTTTTTAGCCGTCAACGTCACAAATTGTAAAATTGCTGTGGATTTTTTTTGAACGACAACCCCTTGTTTTTGCACTGGATCGGGTAATTGCGCCATGGCCGCTTGCACGCGACTTTGCACGAGCACCTGTGCAAAATTCATGTCGGTTCCAATTTTAAACGTGATAACCAGGGTGTAATTACCACCATTTGTGCTGTTTGACTGCATATACAACATATCTTCAACGCCATTCACCTGCTTTTCTATCGGCAGAGCAACGGTCTTAATCAGCGTTTTTGAGTCAGCACCTGGGTAGCTTGTGGTCACCTGAATGGTTGGTGGCACAATTTCGGGATACTGTGATATAGGTAAGATTTTTATCGCAATCAGACCTAAAAAAACAATCACAATCGCAATCACGTTAGATAATATCGGACGCTCAATAAAAAACTTAGAAATCATGCGGTTGTCTTCTTCTGATTATCAAATATGGGATTCACTAACTTGCCATCGGATGCACGCTGAAGCCCTTTGACAATAATATGGTCGGTGGCTTGAATACCACGGGATATAGCATGTATACCGTTTTCAAGCGGTCCAAGCACGACACGCTTAAGTACCACACGATTGTTTTTATCAACCGCTAACACATAAGGCCCAACTTGATCATATTGCAGCGCCGTGTCAGGCACGGTAAGCCTAGGCACAGGTGAATCAACCGCAATCTTGATTTGAACAAACGAACCCGGAATCAAAGCATACTCCGTGTTCGGCAATAAGGCTCTAAACTCTAATGTTCCGGTCGATGCATTAAGACCGGTGTTAATAAAATCAATCTTACCTTTAAATTTATACTCCTTGCCCGAGGGTAGATTAATTTCAACAGGTACTTGTCGAATCACTTTTTCATCAATATTTTGCTCTTTCATCGCCGCTCTTAGACGAATCAAATCAATTTCGTTCAAATTAAAATAAACATAGATAGGATCCAGCTGTTCAAGCGTTGCCAAAATAGTCGCTGCACCGTGTCCCACTAAATTTGACTTATCCACTAAGTGCCGCCCAACGCGACCACTAAACGGTGCTTTTACCCGTGTATAACTTTGATTAATTTGAGCAAGAATTAAATTCTCTTCTGCTTTGGTGACATCGGCCGTTGATGCCTCACTTTTAGCTAACCATTTTTCAACATTACTCTTGGATGTGGCATTTTGTTTATACATGCGTTGTTGACGCACATATTCTAAGGCATCGTACGTATGGGTTGCTTTTTTCGAAGCCAGCTCGGCTTCGGCTTCTTTTACTTTGGCACGATAAGGCTCGGGTTCAATCAAGAATAATACGTCCCCTTGCTCGACAAACGTACCATCAACAAAATTAATTTTATCGAGAAAACCCTCGACACGCGCGACCAAATCAACCGCATTAAATGCAACCGTATTTCCTGTTTGAATCACATACTCCGACATCGATTTTGAAATAGGCAGTTGGGTTTGAACCGTAGGTAACGGGATTTTGACCGTTCGATATTTGGCGTTGTAGTAATTAATTATATTAATAACCAATAAAATAATCAGTGTAATGCGTGTTATTCGTTTAAACTTTTCTGCTTTGGCTGAATCCATCGTTATCACCATGTAGGAAAATAAAGTGCTTTAAATTGTGCGTATTTTGTTTCGGGCACGTCATGATTTTTTTGTAGCATCAAGCCGCCCCAGTTGGTTCTTTTCGCCATTTCACGTTTAATCGTATCAGGAATATAGTCATGGTTATCCCGAATTTGCCAGCCGCCCCCAAGCGCACGGTACAAACTCACCAGCGATTTAGGCAGCTCAGCATGGGCATTCACTAAAGCGGTCTGCGTATATAATTGCTGTTGCTGCGCATACAGGACGGAGGTATAACCTGTTTCACCTTCTTTGTATTGAATCAACGTTAATTGTGTTGCCTTCATGGCCGCACGCACCGCTTCTTCATAATGCCTGACCGCTTTTTTTGTTTCGGTGTAACGCGTCATGTTATCTTGAACTTCTTGTTGCGCGATTAAAATAACGTTTTGGTAATTTAATAATTTTTCTTGAAATATAGCATCTTGTGTACGTACCATGTTGGTGATTTGACCGTAATTAAGTATGGGCCAGTTAAGCCCAGGACCTACGGTTGTGTTACGGTTTGACCAATTAAACATCTCGGACAACGTCGCACCACTGATAGTATTTCCCGCAAAATAAAAGCTCCCGCTTAATGAAAAAGCAGGAAAAAGTTCAGCTTTCGTCGCACCGATGGTTTCCGAGTGCGTAATGGCCTCAAAACGCGCCTGCCGAACATCTGGCCGCCTATTGAGCATTTCACGCGGAATACCGACCTCGATCGTGTCGGGTGCTTTAGGAATACCATGGTGTTTATGAAGCAGCGCATCAATATCATTCGGCACCATACCCAACAACACAGCCAGCGCATCTTTTTGTATTTGTTGTTGACTGACCAGTTCGGGCAACCTGGCTCTTGTTTCAGCGAGTTGCGTTTTGGCCTCTTCAACATCACGTAAACTCACAGCCCCAGCCTTATAACGTGACATGGTTAACGCTAAGCTTGTTTCCTGTAACGTAATATTTTGTTGTGTAATGCGAATCAGCGATTCGTTGCCACGAAAACCTACGTAGGTATGTGCAATATCAGATGTGAGTGTCACCAACGCTTGATCGTACGCGGCAACCGACGATAAAAAGCTTGCATCACGCGAACGCACCGAGCGACGAAATTTCCCCCAAAAATCAGTTTCCCAATTCGCCGAAAAACCAAGAAGTGCCGCATCAAAACCGCTAGGAAGCACATCTTGTAAATACGATCCTCCAATACGATAATTTAAATAATTACCGTTCATGGTTTGTAACTGGGGGTAAAGTCCACCGACCGATTTAGCTAACTGCGCACGCGCTTGTAAAATCCGCATACCGGTCATGTGAAGCGTTAAGTTATTATGATAGCCATGATAAATCAGCGCTGTAAGATTGGGATCCTCAAAAACATCCCACCATTTGTCTTGTTTGAATTCTTTTTCTTTGACCGAGCTATCTTTTTTTGCCCAATGCTTGGGCGTATTAATCTTGGGTTCTTTATAATCGGGACCTACCATACACGCCGTTAGAAATAAGCATGCTAATACAGCAAATTTTTTTAACATCATGAGTTAGCAAATTAAAACGTCCCTTTTCATCCATACTAACACGTAATTTCTATTTAGGAAGGGCTGGATCAACAACGATGTTGTCGTCGCGGCGCTTCTGACGCATCGATCGTATCCGTCACAAACTGATCAATCTCAACCTTGAGCTTTTCATCGTATTCTAAATCAGAGCGATGTAACTCACTTCGATTAAACGGATGCGTTTCACTTTCTCCAAGCCACTTCAAAAGTGCCCTGCAATCCATTTTTTGATGTGGATTATTTTTATCATACATAGGATGCGTCATCACCTCATGCGTAATACCACAAAGAAAGCGTTCATCAATATCTATTTCTTTATCTTTATCTTTGAATGCATCTAATTTTCTTGCGTTTTGTGTTTCTTCCAGCTCCACCAACTCACGTGTTACAGGGGGTTGGTGTTGAGATTTATTTTGATAAAACCAAGTATGTATACTTTCTTCGAAATCGCGCCATACAGCTTGAATAAAAATCATGATGCTCGGTTCATAGTGAAAAAATTCTTGGGTGAATAAGTTGAGCGCATCATGGATGCTTTGCTGAATGTCATTCGTGACTTCTTGATGCATCATATACACGCCTTATCTTAACTCAACTCAAAAAATACGTATTTTATAGGAAATGTTTAAGAATCATAGTTCAAGCTGCCGCTTGCGTTGCGTAGCAATAACAACCAAAACAAGCGCGCCAGTAAAAAACTTCAAATCCGATGGAGCAAGGCCTATCGATAGAACAACGCCCTGAATTTGCTGATAGACCAAGGCACCGATGCATGGCGCTATGATTTGCTGGTTCAGGGTAGTATTTCCAATCATCGCTTCACCCATCATGAGCGCTGCAAGCGCATGAATCACAATCCCAACCCCCATGCCCACATCCATGTAATGCTGAAGCTGTACGATCAGTCCACCCGCCATACCGGTACAACACCCCGCAAAAAACATCCCGAGCATGGTGTATTGGACCACCGAAATATTTTGCTGATATGCAAACGCTGGATTTAATCCAACCGCCCGTAGTTTTAATCCAAACTCAGTGCGTAAAAATAAAGATAAAACTAAGATCAAAAATAAAAGCACACATACCAACAAACCAATATTATATAAAATATTGGTTTGGCTAAACACCGATAACGTATTAAACAGTGCAATATTAGGCTTACCCATCAAGCGTAAATTCACGCTATACATCATCGTGCTTAAAATAATGCCGGCTAATAATGTATTTACTTTAAGACGAAGGTGAATCAGGCTTGTTGCAACACCCATAAGACCCGATGCAACACTTGCAATCAATAAGGCTAATATCGGATGCATGTTTAGCAACAGTAACGTCGTACACACAGCACCCCCTAATGGATAAGCGCCTTCCGCCGTTAAATCCGAAAAATTAAGCAGCCTAAAAGGAATCATGATGGCATAAGCAACGAGTGCTAAAATTAAGCTTTGCAGTAAACCTGTATAGAAAAAATCCAGCGTCATCATACACCCCCAACCAAATCTAAATGCTCATGATAATGAAACAAATCCAAAAGCTTGGTTACACTTAAAGCTGCTTTTTCTTGATGCGCCACGTCTAAAACAATTGCGCCTTTGTGTAACATGATCAAACGATTTCCGTATTGAATAGCATCATCTAAATGATGTGTGATCATCAAGCTTGTCAGGTTTTGTTGCTGAATGGAACGCTGTGTATAGGCCATCAATGTTTTTTGCATGCTTGGATCGATCGCTGACGTATGCTCATCAAGAAGTAATAACTTGGGCTGAGAGATAAGCGCCATCATGGTTGCAACCATTTGACGCTGACCACCGGACACATGGCGCAAAGGGGTATTGATATACTGTTCCAGGCCAATATTTAAAGCTTTGAGTTGCTGAATCACCGTATTTTTTTGGCGTGAATACAGTGAAAATCCTCGTTTTTTAACGCGGGACAAACTAAACGCTATATTTTCAAGCAGTGTCATCTCCACAATTGTGCCTTTATTTACATCTTGAATCACAGAAGCAATATCATGGCTTGTGATGCTTTTTCCCTGCATCATAATCTGTCCTTGAGTGGGTATATATTCCCCCGAAATCAGCTTCATCAACGTTGATTTTCCGGATCCATTGCTCCCAATGACAACACAAAAATCGCCGGGATTTAAATGCAGATTCATCTGCTTTATCACAGGACGAGCACCGTTTAAAAATGATTTATTCACATCAAGCAGCTGCAACATGATTGTCTCCGTCTGATAAAATCAATCCTAAGCTCGCCGCATTTTGTTGGCTCACCAAGCCATGATGATCATCGTTTGTTGGGTACAGGGGTTGAATGGTTTTAATAGACTCCCCGCGTAAACTACGTGCGACTAATTGGCCTGTATTCATACCAACACGATGATAATCCACACCAAAACTTGCTAAGACCAAGCCTAAGCGAACAGCTTCGTCATTGAGATTAAACACAGGAATGCCCATTTTTTTACTTTCTGCGGCAATAACCGGAAGTGCGGGTTGAATCGCCCCACTTGCTCCAACATAAATAAAATCAACATGGTGTTTAAACTTCTGCATCGATACAGAAATATCACGTGCCTGATCAATGGGAATAGCGAGCACATGCATACGTGAGTTTTTAGCCGCTTGTTTCATCATGGCAATCAAAGCGATATCATTTGCCTCGGCCGTCGAATATAAAACACCCACGTTTGCAGCATGAGGTAAAAGCCGTCTGGCAAAATCAAAAAGCAACCTCACATCTTGTTTATCTGAACTGCCCGTCATATTGCCCTGTGATTTATTTTTTTCATCCAGCAAACCGGCAGCCACCGGATCGGTAATCACGTTATAAACCAGAGGAATATCTTTCACCGTACCTTTTGCATATTGAGCAACAGGTGTTGTTGTCACAACAAGCACGTTTGGATGATGGCTCTTAAGATTCATGACCATTTGCGGAATCAAAGAAGGCTCAAACCCTACATCTACCATTTCATAACGTATGGTTTTATTGTCGATAAATCCTTGGTTGCTTAACTCATCTTTCATGCCCTGAATCGAGTCTTCAAGTGACGAATGAGGACCATAATTAGCAATAGCCACAAGCGGCAGATTTGTTTTTGATGTACGAGGAAATAACGTCATCATACTCACCATAAAAATACTTAACATGAGGATCATGAGCGTAGTGATTTTTTTTGTGTTCATAAGAAACACCTCTATTGATCATTGCTAAAAAATATACTGGATTATAAAAAACACGCGTATTAAATTTGACCCAAGGGCCAATTCCAGAGCAAAGATAGTAAGAGGTGTGAAGTTAAAAATTTAAGATGAATGCTAATCAAATATAGTTCGGTCATGTGGTTATTCTCAATGCGTTATACAACAACAAAAAATCAATCAATAGAACAAGCGATTAACGCCAGCGCCATGCCTGATTAAATAATGTTGTGTTCACGATTGAAAAATTCACGGTTAATACGTCCTGATTTAGATTTCTATTCATATGAATATTAGAAACACCTTATCATACTTTGAATTAAAAAATAAACAAACATCCATGGTTTTTTCTTGACCATAGAAAGCGCTCGCCTTACTATAGATGAAAATAGATGGAAAGAAATATAAAATTATCAAGGAAGTATTTATGAATATTCTGATTGCAGGCGCCTCGGGTTTTATCGGGCATGAGCTGGTGAACAACTTACAATTAAACCATAAAATCACGGTTTTAGGGCGTAATAAACAAACCTTGCTTCAAAAATTCTCTAAAATATCTGCTTGCCATGATTGGCATGAACTCGATAATTTAAATGCAAACGATTATGATGCCATCATCAATCTTTGTGGTGAAAACATTGCTAATGCACGCTGGAGCGAGTCGGTCAAAAAAAAACTTATCGCCTCGCGTGTTAAAACAAGTGAGAAGCTCATCAACTGGTGTATCAGCCAAAACGCGAAGCCTCATTTTATTTGTGCTAATGCGATCGGTATTTATGGTGTTCAAGCTTCTGACGACGCAACATCGCTGGATGAAAACACGTCCATAAATACACATAACCCTGCCGATTTTCTGACTGAGATCTGCGTCAAATGGGAGGAAGCACTAAAGCCCGCAATCGATAACGGCATCCCTGTCACCACAACACGTTTTGGTGTGGTCTTGAAAAAACAACAAGGCATGCTTAAAAAACTGTTCCCCAGTTTTTTCATGGGATTAGGAAGTCTTGTGGGTGATGGCAAGCAATGCTTATCGTGGGTTCATATTGATGATGTGGTGGGTGGCATCGTTTTTCTTTTAGAGCATCCTGAGTTAACCGGCCCCTTTAATCTCACCTCGCCCCACCCCCTCAGCCAAGCGGCCTTTGCTCAAACGCTCGCAAAAGCAATGCACCGTCCTTTGTTTTTGACCATGCCGAGTTTTATTGTAAAACTATTATTCGGTGAAATGGGTGATTATTTACTTCTCAAAGGCCAGCGTGTGCTACCTACACGTTTGATTGACGTTGGGTATCAATTTAAATATCCCAAGCTAAATGATGCATTAAAGCAAGAATTTATGACCATCAAAAAATAATTAAGTTGACTGCTATAATAATTTTATAAAAAAGGACTTTATGATGATGCAGAAGCCATTGCGTGTGCTGTTAAGTTTTTTATTTTTATTATTCGTGCCCATGTTGACATACTCTAATACCGTGGCAGACGCTTCAACCCCCAAATTTTTTAACGTAATCCAGGCAAATCAACAGTTTGATGATATTTCATTACACTTAGCAACCAAAAACATCCATATTGAAACGTTGAGCCAGGCCATCGAGCGTTTAAGCAAACTAGCGAGCGAAGCCGACGTTTGTGTTCAAAAAACTGAAGATGAAATCACGACATTAAACCTTCAAATCCAGACCATCACCGGCACAGCTGCTGGCAAAAAAACGTTGGCTCATGTTGATACGAAGTATCTGGAGCACAAACATGCTGAGTTAAAGCAAACACAAGCAAATTGTCGGTTATTTTCTATTCGTTCAGGTGAGGCCATCAAGGCTTATCGTAATACACTTATATCGACTCAAAAAAAGATGACATTTACAAAGGGTGAGCATCTTATGACTAAGCTACATCAGCTACCCATAGATCTAAAAAAACTAACCATACCACTATTGAACGCAATGTCGTTAGAAAATATGGTTGATTATGCTTTATATGCAGCGCCTCTCTTACTCTTAGCACTCGTGTTTAATTGGCGATTAAAACCTTTCATGCATCATAAATATCGAACAAGCATCGTGCGATTTATACTCAATATTGGACTCGTTTTTTTTATTTTCTGCATCTCCGCTTTGTTAGTCTTAACAGTAAAACCTTTTATCGAAGCTGAAAATAATATTATTTTTCAAGAGGCAATGCTCGCTTCGTGGGCATATTTAACTTTTTTATTCATCTACCTGTTTGTTTTTGATCTAAAATGGCTACCTAGATCATTGGCCTGGAAAGATTTTGACTTGACGGTTTTAAAAAAATTAGGCTTAGTTATTTCAACTCTTTATTTTGTTCATATCATCGGATTGGACTTATTATCGCTCTTTTCTGCCTCTCAAAATTTAATGCAATTATTCAAAGAAGCTATATTAATCGCTTCGTTGATAACCCTTATGTATTTTACATTATCTTTAGAAAAACATATTAATCGAATCTTCGTGTATAAAATCTTAGGTTCGAGTATTGTTTGTTTACTGATGCTTGATTTTCTTGGGTATTCTGTTTTAGCGCTCACAACATCTTACGTTTTATTTTCCTTTTTGCTGACAAGCGCATTGGGTACGATATTATTTATATTCATAAGCAAAGCTTACGGGATACTCGATAATAGGCAACATGCTCATTCTTATTTAAAAAAATTATTAGGTTATTCCAAAAAAAAACCACTGATTGAATTTAGTTTACTTAAAATCATCGGTCAAATTATTGTGACCGTTGGCATGACTTTTTTGTTTGCCCACTTAATCGGGGAGGCCAGCTACTTTTTAGATAATGTTTTAGATAAATTTTATTATGGCTTTAAAGCGGGAGGCATGATTATTGTACCGGCTCAGTGGCTGGTTGGGTTATTAGGATTTTGTTTTTTATCGCTTTTTTCACGCTATATTGCAGCTAACATCAGTAGAAACCAGCAGTTTGAAGAAGCAGAAGAAAAACAAGTCGCCCTGGCGTCAATCATCATGTATGTTGGTTTTGCCATCGCCATTATTTTTGGCTTATTATTAGCCGGCTTTAATTTCACGAGCCTTGCTATCATCGCAGGCGCCCTGTCTGTGGGTATAGGCTTAGGGTTACAGTCGATTGTTAATAATTTTTTATCAGGTCTTATTCTTTTAATCGAACAACCAATAAAACCTGGGGACAGAATTAAGATTGATGGTATTGAAGGCTTTGTTAAGAAAGTGAGTATTCGCTCAACACAAATCATCACGCCATCCAAGGAAGATATTATCATTCCTAACTCTGATTTAATTACTCATCACGTGACTAATTACATGTTTTCTGACAAATATTGGAGGGTCAACTGCCCCATTGGTGTGGCTTATGGCAGTGATACCGACAAGGTATGTGAGGCCTTAATGGAGGTCGCGATCGCTCATCCTGAGGTCGTGAATACACCATTGAACAAACCTGTGGTCTTGTTCCGCTCTTTTGGTGACAGTGCTTTATTATTTGAACTATGGTGTTTAATAAAAGACGTTAACAGGAAATATGTCGTTACAAGTGAGTTAAATTTAGCCATTGACCAAGCGTTTCGAAAAAATAATATTTCTATCGCCTTTCCGCAGCAAGACGTGCATATCAAATTTGATCAAGACAATATGCCCTGGAATAAAGATAAATAAAAGCAGGACAGCGTCCTGCTCGTTACTATGGCTACGCACCTTCAATCAATGCCAACACCTGCTGCATGCGTGCATCCAAATCATCAGGAACTGGGCCGCCACCTTGAGCCAGCTCATCACGACCACCGCCGCGACCACACAAGGCTTTCACAAACACCCCCGCTTTAGGTAGGCCTTTTTCAAGCAAAGGCTTGCTCACACTGGCGATGACATGCATTTTGTCGTGTAATACACCGATTAAGATCAGTATCGCTTCTTTTTTACTTGATGAAAGTTGTTCAAGCATGCTCCTTAAGTCTGCTGGATTCACGTCGTCAAGGCGTTTAATCAACACAGGAACATCTTGAATATGTTTAAACTCAGCTAATAGCGCACGACCTGAATCAGCCGCAGCTTGCTGCTTTAAGCTATTGAGATCCCGCGTTTGTTGCTTGGATGCATCAAGTGCTTGTTGCAGTTTTTGAGGCGCTTCGTCTGGCGTGGTTTTTAATAAATTCGCCATGTTTTTTAAACAATCGAGTTGCTGATTAGTCCAAGCTAGCGCATACGAGCCGGTGACAAAATCTACACGACGCACGCCACGTGCCACACCATATTCTGCCGTTATTTTGAAAAGACCGAGATCGCCCGTACGCTTGGCATGCGTGCCACCACATAGCTCTTTCGAAAAATCACCCATGGTGAGTACACGCACATCATCGCCATATTTCTCACCAAAAAGGGCCACAGCACCGTCTTCTATCGCATCATCCATCGACATCACGCGGGTATCAACGTCGGCATTTTTACGAATTTCGGTATTCACGCGTGCTTCAACTTCGGCCAACTGCTGAGACGTTAATGCCGCATCATAAGCAAAATCAAACCGTGCGCGTTCAGCATCTACCAGTGAGCCTTTTTGTGAGACGCCATCACCTAATACTTGCTTTAACGCCGCATGAAGTAAATGCGTCGCGGTATGATTAAGCCGTATGGCCGCGCGGCGCGTAGGGTTAATTTCCGTCACAACCACATCGTGAAGCTTAAGTTCACCCTGAACTAACTCACCTTCATGAAGCACCGCCTGGCCCACACGCTGCGTACTCTCCACCTGAAATAACATATTGCTGGACGGTATGCGCAACTCACCTTGGTCGCCGACTTGACCGCCACTCTCGGCATAAAACGGTGTGGCTTCTAAGACAACCGATGCACGTGTTCCTGCTATGATATGTGATACCACTTGGCCATCAACACGTAAAGCCAGCACCGCGCTCTCACCCGTATTTTGGGTATAGCCCTCAAACACCGAAACTTCAGTAAACGGTACCATCTCGTTATAATCCACACGAAAGCTGCTTGCCGATTGTGACAATTCACGCTGACGTTTCATGCAGATTTCAAAGCCGGCTTGGTCGACTTGAATACCCTGCTCTCGTAAAATATCTTGTGTTAAATCCAGTGGAAAACCGTACGTATCATACAGCTTGAACGCCACGTCGCCTGAAAGGGTTTTATTCAGAATCTTAGGCATGGCCTCTTGTAATAAACGCAAGCCATGCTCCAGTGTTTTAGCAAATTGCTCTTCTTCTCGTAACAACGTTTTTTTGACCATATCAGCTTGCTTGACCAGCACCGGATAGGCAGCCCCCATCTGCTCAATCAACGCATCGACTAACAAAGTCAAGAAAGGCGTAGGTAGCTCTAATCGATGCCCGTGACGCACGGCTCGACGAATGATACGTCGCAGAACATAACCTGGGCCTTCGTTGCTTGGTGTCACGCCATCAATCATCAAAAAAGCCGTAGCGCGAATATGATCAGCAATTACGTTTAACGACGTATGCTCCAATGGAATAGGTTTTTGTGATGCTGATAGTGCTTGAATCGCTTGTTTTAAATGCTTAAACGTATCGGTATCATAATTACTTTGTACATGTTGCATCACGGCCGCAAGGCGCTCAAGCCCCATGCCCGTATCAATCGAAGGTTTTTCAAGTGCATGCAACACACCATCAACATCACGATTGTATTGCATGAACACCAGGTTCCAAATTTCAACATAACGATCACCATCGGCATCGGGCGAGCCCGGTGGTCCACCGGCGACCTCTGGGCCATGATCATAAAAAATTTCAGTGCATGGTCCGCACGGCCCTGTGTCACCCATCGACCAGAAATTATCATCATCACCGCAACGTGAAAAACGTGCGGGCGACACACCTATTTCTTTATGCCAGATATCCGCGGCTTCATCATCTTTTTCGTAAACCGTGATCCACAAGCGCTCTTCCGGGAGTTTTAAAATATTAGTTAAGAAATCCCACGCGTAATGAATCGCTTCACGTTTAAAATAATCACCAAAACTAAAATTGCCTAGCATTTCAAAAAACGTATGATGACGTGCGGTATAACCCACCTGATCTAAATCATTATGTTTACCACCGGCGCGCACACAGCGTTGCACGCTCACCGCACGTGAATATGGGCGTGACTCAAGCCCTAAAAATGTATTTTTAAACGGAACCATGCCCGCATTCACAAACAAGAGCGTAGGATCGTTGTCAGGAATCAGTGAAGCCGACGGCACCTCTTCATGCTGATGATGTTTAAAATAATCTAAAAAAGCTTGTCGTATTGCTGCACTGTTCATCATGATACCTAAAAATAATACCTAATAATTATGACTCTCTGCTTCGAGTGTTTGAAACATCGCACGAATCGTTGCGTCGTCAAACCCTCGATAACGTAAAAATTGCCATTGTTTTTGTCGTGCTTTATCTTCTGGATCATAAACACGATATTTTTTCACCCAAACGCTTGATACTTCAGCCACCCAATCAATATCTTGATTAAATTCCTCAAAAACACGCTCAATAATATCTGACGCAACCCCTTCATGCTGCAGCAGCTGCTTAATCATTAAAGGCCCGTAGCCTCGACCAATACGCGACCTACACGTCGCTTCAGCAAAGCGCGTGTCACTTTGTAAATTAAGACGCTGGCAGGACGCGAGCGCCGACGTAATCGCCGGCTCATCGAAGCCTCGTTTGGCTAGTTTTTGATTCAGTTGCTGTACACTGTGCTCACGCCTGGCGAGCAAGCCCACAGCAACCTCAATCGCTTTACGCATCCATCAATTCAGGTTCTTTTGCCTTAGCTTTTGATGGTACTTCAGCATCCTTCTTTTCAAAATACACGGCCCGAATGCGCGCTTCTAAATCTGCTGCAATATCTGGGTTTTCTTTCAAGAATGCGCGAACGTTTTCTTTACCTTGCCCAATTTTATTTTTATTGTAACTGTACCATGCGCCTGCTTTTTCGATAAAACCAAGCTCCGTTGCCAACGTAATAATTTCACCTTCACGAGAAATACCTTCGTTATAAAAAATTTCAAACTCGGTTTTCTTGAACGGTGGCGCTACTTTGTTTTTAACCACTTTGACACGTGTTTCGTTTCCTAAAATATCATCGCCTTTTTTAATCGCACCGATACGACGAATATCCAAACGAACCGAAGCGTAGAATTTAAGCGCATTTCCGCCCGTTGTTGTTTCAGGACTACCAAACATCACACCAATTTTCATGCGAATTTGGTTAATAAAAATAACGAGTGTGTTCGAACGCTTAATATTCGCGGTTAATTTGCGAAGTGCTTGCGACATCAATCGTGCATGTAAACCTACATGAGAATCACCCATGTCGCCTTCAATCTCAGCTTTAGGCGTGAGGGCTGCGACCGAATCCACCACGATCACATCAACAGCGGCTGAACGTACAAGCATATCTGTGATTTCAAGTGCTTGCTCACCGGTATCAGGCTGTGAAATTAAAAGACTATCAACATCCACGCCCAAACGTTTCGCATAGCTTGGATCTAATGCATGCTCCGCATCAACAAACGCAGCTGTACCGCCGTGTTTTTGACATTCAGCAATCACTTGCAAGGTTAACGTGGTTTTACCGGAAGACTCGGGTCCGTAGATTTCAACCACGCGGCCTTTCGGTAAACCACCTATACCAAGCGCAATATCCAAACCGAGCGAACCGGTTGAAATTGCTTCAACATCAGGCAGCGCCGTGCCATCACCCATACGCATCACCGAACCTTTACCAAATTGACGTTCAATTTGCGAAAGTGCTGCACTTAAGGCTTTTTGCTTGTTGTCTTCCATTCGTTCACCTGTATAAAATAGCTTAAAAGAGGTAGGGTCTTGATTATCACATACCTCCCCCGTAGCCGCAAAGGTAGGACACCATGAATCACCCTGTTTGGATGCAAAAAAATTCGGAAAAGACCGAAAAAACTCAGATGATGCGCTTTTTGCGCCGGATAGAAAAAAAACACACGTGCACACTACCTGATTATGCAGCCCTGCATACCTGGTCGATTCAACATACCGCACTTTTTTGGGAAGAAATCGCTCTTTTTTTTGAAATAAGTTTTCAAATACCCCCTAAACATATTCTCCAACAAGGCAAGCACATGATGGATGCCACGTGGTTTGAAGGGGCTACGCTTAATATTACGCAAAACTTGCTCGGTCTCAACGATGATCATGCTCATCATACGCATACAGCATTAATTTGCATCAACGAACAAGGCCATCGGGAAGCTTTAAGCTATCAAGAATTAACATACCAGGTTGCCGCATGTGCTGAGGGTCTTAAAGCACAAGGCGTTCAAGCCGGCGATCGCATTGCCGCCATGCTGCCCAACAACAAATTTGCCGTGATTGCCATGCTCGCAACGGCATCCATAGGCGCCATATGGTCGTCCTGCTCACCTGATTTTGGGGTGGCGGCCGCCGTTGATCGCCTAAGCCAAATTACACCTAAATTATTGTTTATCGCTGACGGTTATCAATATCATGGTAAAACCTATGATCTTCAAAACAAAGCCGAAGCGATTTGTGCTGCTGTCCCATCCATTCAGCAGCTTATTGTGTGCCCAGTAGACCCAACACACAAGCAAAATACCTGGCCCAACAGCTTAAGCTGGGATGCGTTGCTGTGCCCAGGTGCCGCCCTGCCCAATCAAGCTTTTGCTTTCAACCATCCTTGGGTTATTTTATTTTCATCAGGTACCACCGGTAAGCCCAAATGTATCACGCACAGCACCGGCGGCACGTTATTGCAGCACCTCAAAGAACTCGGCTTACATACGGATTTAGATAACAATGACACGTTATTTTTTCATACGACCTGCGGATGGATGATGTGGAACTGGATGGTTTCAGGGCTCGCGTTGGGGTGCACGTTAGTGCTCTACGACGGCTCCCCAACGTATTCAACACCGGATCGCATGTTTGAAATTATAAATAACGAAGCCGTCACAGTATTTGGTACCGGAGCACGTTTTTTAGCCGCCATAGAAAAACAAGAAATTTACCCAAATTCAGCATTTAAATTTACAGCACTTCGAAGTATCTTATCCACCGGATCACCGCTTCTGCCGCAGCAATATGATTTTGTTCGAGAGCATATCAAACACGATGCTCAACTCAGTTCAATTTCAGGTGGCACGGATATTATCTCGTGTTTTGCTTTAGGTAATCCCATCAGTCCCGTCTATAAAGGCGAACTCCAATGCCTAGGCCTGGGCATGGATGTTCAAATTTTTAACGAACATGGCTTAGCGACTCAAAACACACCCGGTGAATTGGTTTGCATACAAGCCTTTCCGTCGATGCCACTTGGCTTTTGGAACGATCCCGATCGCAACAAATACAGGCATGCTTATTTTGAACGCTTTCCCGATGTTTGGGCACACGGCGACATCGCACAAATAACCCAGCACGGTGGGCTTGTGATTTATGGACGTTCGGATGCCGTATTAAATCCCGGTGGCGTTCGCATAGGTACCGCTGAAATTTACAGGCCGTTGAATAATATCCCTGAAGTTCTTGAAAGCATCGTCATCGGACAAACATGGCTGGATGACGTTCGTATTATTTTATTTGTGAAACTTCGAGAACACAGCATATTAGATGAAGCCCTTAAGCTTAAGATTAAACAAACCATTCGTAGCGAAGCCTCGCCGCGCCATGTTCCTGCAAAAATTTTAGCGGTACCTGATATTCCCCGCACCATCAGCGGAAAAATTGTTGAAATCGCCGTACGACAATGCGTCCATGGTGAGACCGTCGAGAATATTGGATCGCTTGCCAACCCCGAAGCGCTTGAATATTTTAAAAATCGACAAGAGCTGATATGCAGCTAATCACGGATGCAGTATTTTTCAATCGTAAGATGCTGACGCTACCGAAAGTACCTGAACTTGGTTATACTGGACAAGCTCTTTTTAGGTGATAAGTTATACACATGATTAAACTCACAGATCTTAACAAACACTATGGCTCGCATCATGTCTTAAAAAATATTAATTTAAGCATTCAAGAAGGCGAGATTTTTGGCATCATCGGTAAAAGTGGCGCGGGGAAATCCACCCTGCTGCGTTGCCTTAATTTACTTGAGCACCCCGACAGTGGAACGGTTTTAGTCAACCATCAATCCCTCACAGAACTCACCCCTGAAGCTTTGCGTCATGCACGCCATCATATTGGTATGATTTTTCAGCATTTTAATTTGCTGCACGCAAAATCAGTCTATGACAACATTGCTTTACCGCTTCGTATTCAACATATACCTGAACCAGATATTAAAATACGTGTGCTTGAGCTGCTCGACTTGGTTGAGCTCCGCGATAAAATGCATGCTAAACCACATGATTTGAGCGGTGGTCAAAAACAGCGTGTTGCCATTGCTCGCGCACTCAGCAGCTCGCCTCAAGTTTTGTTATGTGACGAAGCAACATCCGCACTCGACCCCGAAACCACCACGTCTATTTTAAACTTACTCAAAAAAATTAATGCGCTGTATAACATCACGATTGTACTGATCACACACGAAATGGATGTGATTAAACAACTCGCACACCGCGTGGCGTTGATGGAGCACGGCAAGCTTGTGGATGTGATTGCCCTCGACGAGCTGTTTGTACAGCCCACAAGCCCTGCAAAACAATTATTATGTGCGCATTTGAGCCCTGAATTACCCGCCTGTCTTTTAGAAAATATCACGCACGAAAAAAATGACCGCCCTCTACTGCGTTTATTTTTCAAAGGCGACGCCGTCACTGGACCGCTGATAAGCCAAATTAGCCGTGAGCTTCATCTCGATATTAATATTTTACTGGCCAATGTTGAGCGCTTAAATCACATCACCTGTGGTGTCTTAGTGGTAGAGATTCATACGCATAAAAATAACTTAGATACCTTTTTTGAACGCTGCGAAGCGTTCAATATAACTACGGAGATCCTCGGATATGTCACCGACCATGCTGTATGACATACTGCTCGCCACGGGTGAGACGTTATATATGGTGCTTATCAGCACCTGTTTTGCAGCATTGCTCGGTTTGCCTTTGGGTACACTGCTGTTTGTGAGTCGTGATATTAGACCGCATCGTCTGATTCATCGTACCGTGAGTGGGGTGATTAATTTTAGCCGTTCGGTTCCGTTTATTATCCTGCTGGTCGCCCTCATACCGTTCACGCGTTTATTAATAGGCACGTCTATTGGATTGCATGCCGCCATGGTGCCACTAACGCTCGGTGCCGCACCATTTTTTGCACGGCTCGTCGATAATGCCTACCAAACCCTGCCAAGCGGGCTTTTTGATGCAGCAGACGCCATGGGAGCCACCACCGGACAAATCATCCGGCATGTTTTATTACCCGAAGCACGTCCCGCACTGATTCAAGCGCTCACCGTAACCGCAACAACCTTAGTCAACTACTCAGCGATGGCCGGTACGGTCGGCGGTGGTGGACTGGGTGATTTAGCCATTCGTTATGGCTACCAGCGTTTTGATTTAACCGTTATGATATCCACCGTCTTCATTTTAGTTCTCATCGTTCAGTTTATCCAAATGCTGGGCGACAAATTATCTCATCATCTTTCACGAGGAATTATTTAAATGCGTTTCATGCGATCGTTAATTTTACCCCTACTTGCATCCTGCTTTCTTATCGCATGCCAGCAACAGACTTCACCGAATACATTAACCATTGGCACCATTGCAGGTCCTGAAAGTGATCTGGTTCGCGCAGCAAAAACCGTGGCTCGCGAGCAATATGATTTAAATATTCGTGTGGTGGAATTCAGTGATTACAACCTCCCCAACGCGGCACTTGAGGACGGCAGCATCGATGCCAATGTTTACCAACATCTACCTTACCTCGAGGCATCGGTTAAAGCACATCATTATTTGCTGGAACCCATTGGACGTACTTTTTTATTTCCAGCGGGCTTATATTCCAAAAAATTTAAATCACTCCAAGCCATACCGAATAAAGCGCGCATTGCCATTCCCAACGATCCTAGTAATGAGGCCCGTGCCTTGCGTCTATTAGCCGAGGCCAAGTTGATTACACTCAACGAAAGCCCAACGCCTAGCGTTCAAGATATTATTTCTAATCCTAAAAACATTCGCATTAAAAGCTTGGATGCGGCCCAACTCCCCCGTATTCTTCCTGATGTGGATGCCGCAGTGATTAACACAACCTTTGCGATTCCTGCCGGACTTAAGCCCTCACGCGATGCGCTCATTAGCGAATCAAAAGACTCCCCGTACGCAAACCTTATCGTGATTCAAAGCAACACGAAGAAACGTGCTCAGCTTGAACATTTGGTCGAAGCGCTTCATTCCGACGCCGTCAAAGCCAAAGCCCAACAGCTATTTGGCCATGCCGCCATCATAGCTTGGTAATTTTATGCTACAATAAGTAATATATAATTACAGAGATTTAATTATGAGCTGGTTACATAATGCGGTAGATATGGAAAAATTGCAAACAACCCTCAGTTTTCCTGGAGCCGTGCTGGGTGGGATTGCGTCATACACCAATTCTATTAATCCGTTTAACTCCCTGAATGCTTTCCGGCTTACGGGAGACTACCGGTATAACGAATCACGTCTTGAACAAATGTCCCCGGCGCATAAAGAGGTGATGATTAACTCCTATAACAGCACCTTGGGTATACCTAAACCCGGTACGTTTCAAGAACATGTAAATCAATACCTCAAAGATCAAGATGCAGTCCTGAATACAAAAATAGGTGACCCAACACAACTATCACAAGCACAAAACAACACCTATGCTCAATTAGAAACTTTAAAAGCAGCGCTCAGAACACAACTCGAGAATTTTACCGGTAAAATTACGAACCTTCCCTCCAATACGCATGCTGAGGCATTAGCCAATGAAGCAACCGAAGAAAAGAGAAGAATTCTCGATAAGCTTAAACTTTTAAATCAGCAAACAGAGGCGTTTACCAGCGGCCTGACAACACCTAACACCACAAACTCAACCAATCCAGCCAACACAACAACACCCGGCACTACAAACGCAGGTGGCGCAGGAGCTGGTACTGGCGTAGGTACCACGGCCACAAGTAATCCTGCCCCAGGAACAACACCTAATATACTCTCTGGGCAAGCCGCTCAAAATATACTTAATAATCTCAGCACCCCACCACCCAGCACCCCAGAACTTGATAAACTCGAAAAAAAACTCACAGGTACCATCACCGACATGCAACGTGCTGCACAACTCGAACGCGACCGTATTCCTGTCTTCGCGACACTCCAGGCCAATAAGCGCAAGCAGCAGCTCTTTACACGTACGATTGGCAGACTCCCTAACCCGGCTAGGTTGTTTAAACAAAAAAAAGCTAACCCCCCAAGCGTGCTTGTCACCGGCGATGACCAAGCGGGTGTCGATAACCTACGTGCGGCCATGCGTCTGCTCGACCTACCAGGCCAAGATCAAGAAGCACTCAAAGAAGCAAAAAAAAACCTAGACCAAACTGAGACGCGATTAAAAAAAGCAACGGAAGATAACGACCAAGATAAAATAGATCAGTATACACAAGAGAAAAAAGACCATGAAGAAACCATAAAAAAACTCAATCAACATACATCCCCTCAACAGATACAACAAGCTGCGGCCATGATGAACGGCGGTAGTGCTTGGGAACTGTTCGGGTATAATCCGGGCCTGACCGCACTCTCAGGTAAAAAAATTACGGTGACGGCAAGCGAGCAGGGCCTGGGCTTTAGCATGCACTTTCCTCGTCCTATGTTTGACCCCGGCTATTACACAAGCTCCCAACACAACACCAAAGGTGATTTACTGAGTATGGTGGAGCTTATTAAAGCCACCGGTGCAGAAAAAATCACAGTAACGATAAAATGCGATAATCCTAAAATGGCACTAAGGCTTGCACAAGAAGCTTACGAAGCAACACTGGAAGTAGGTTTCGATAAAGACAAAATTACTATTTTTATGAATGGTCAAGAAATGACCGCAGATAAGTTATACCAAGATAGCGATCAACAATCTAAACCAGATCCCAGTAAATATATGGCAAAAAAACAGCGTGCTGAAAAACTTCAAGGTATCGCAAGTCAAGGTCGCGCCGCCGTCAAAGCGAAACACGGAGAAGAAATTAAAACACAACAAGCATCGTTAAAAAATGCCTTGCAATCAGGACGCGATGAATTAGACGCCGCTTTCAACAACAATTCAAACCCACCCACACCCTCATCAACCACAATTGTGAATCCTTAACCCTCACGCGTTTCTAAATGCTTGCTGTTTGGATTGCGTGAGTGTGTCCACAGAATATCCTCCATGAGTTGCTCCATCGCGCTCGTTTTATTTTCTTCTTCAATAAAACCTACGTTTTCTTTAATCTTCGCTAAACGCCCAGTCAGCTCTTTTGTTATTGAGCCATTGGGGAACAACAACGCGAGGAAACGACGTGCCTCAGCAGGCCCTAAATGCTTATACAAGCGGTTTCGGAGAATGGCATCCTCTGCCGTGGTGCTAAACGCCCAGAGCTCAATAGGCCCGAGTGTTAACGTCAATAATTGGACCATGATTCCTTGCTTTGTTGCAAATTGTGCAAGGAAGGTTGCCCCACCTTGACGCGGGCCGTGCACACGCGTACGTAAGGCGACTTTAGCCGTTTCGGTTAATCCAAAAATTTTCACCGTTTTTGCAATGGTTTGAGCAGGTCCTGCATCCATAATAAAAACAGACGTTGCAAACTCAATCATCACGGGATCAAAATCATCCAACGATTGTGATAACAATGAAATTTGTACGTTCCATTTCCGTCCTTCCCTCATGTCGATGATCACCTGATCGCGTACAGCAGAAGAACGTGAAGTTCGATGAAACTCATCGTAAACAATCCGCTTGGGATCTTCTCGAATTTCACGGATCCGTTCCAAATGATAAGCATGATACTGCTCAAGCACTTGGGCCACACTTTCTTCGGTGAGGTAATAATGACGTGCTAATACATAACGTGCGAGCATATACATCACGGCAGTTCGACGATCGGCTGCCTCCCCACCGCTCTTGGCCACTTCATCTAAATCGAGTGAGACCACACGTGCATCACCAATATCAAACGCTGTGACGCGTGAAAGAATAGGGTATTCGCGTACGGCGCTGGAGACCATGCGAGAAAAAGCACTGATCAACGACTCACCGGTAGGTGCTTTAATTTTTTCATACAAATCTTCAATGGCCGGTGTACGACAAATCGACGCCGCATCAGCAAGCAACGGCATGGCATAGCGTTGGGCCAACATCGCTTCATGGATAAAGCCCGCAGAAAACAACGCATCGGTCACTTCCCACCACGTGGATTTTGAATCACGGACAAAGCCAATTTCTTCTAAAAGCCCATCAACCAGTTCTTCTAAACCTGGTGAGTACGCAGTTGGATTATATTCATCCGCCAGCCCTTTGTATAATTCATCCACAACCATACCCGCCAAATCAGGCATACCATCATAAGGCCTATCTGCACCTAACGGCGTGGTTAAAAGCGTCAAAAAATTAACGATGAACGAACGTTCTGAAGGCGTTAAATAACGTGAGCCTAATTGCGTATCAAAAGGATTAATCGAATATTCAGGTAACATCTGTAAACGATGATAAGCCACAAGATGACGATCTTTTTCAGGCAGCGCTTCACGTAATAAAGAAATAAGCCCGCTACTGGAGGGGCCAATATCGATGATCGCAATACGAGGTAGGCGGGTGAGACCACCCGACATACACAACGCTAAATTGAGTGCGTTTGATAACACGGACTTACCCGAGCCAGGACGCGCATACACCAAATCAATCCATGTGGTTTGCTGATTCGAACCAGGCTGAAAGGGCCACGGTTTGCCATCAGGCGACCGAAATAATAAAGCACCGGTATCCCAAGGCGATGCAGGGCGTGTAATGGGCAACATGGTCACCACATCCGAAAGCGGTGCAATCGAAGCAACGGCTGGGTTCATGGTGGTAAGCGCCAACATACTCGAAGCAAAGCCTGCAAAAGGATCGCCACATATCTCTGAGGTTTCGGTTAAACCCCAACCTTGAATCGCTTTGGCTAGCTCAGAACCGCGGCGGCGCAACAGAGTAAGCTGCCCCTCGGGAGCCCATGTAGTTGCGATAACACGCAAACGAATGATTGATTCGTCGGTATTGAGCTGTAAATATTTCAGTAAGTTTACCGAGTCACTGATAAGTCGATTCTCTCCCGAAGAAAACGTTAAAATTGAGGCCAATAGACCTTTTAAGCGAATCGTACTCAGCCCTTCACTTTCGCCTAAAAAAGAAATTCTCCAAGGAATATGGGTTGGCAATATACGTGAAAACAACGAGACAAACGAACGAACATCTTTAGGAAACAAATCAATGTACGAACTGGTGTACAAACGATTACCCACAAGCACCGTACGCCTGTCTATAACTTCAGCATCGCGTGGAATCACTTGCTTAGCAAGGGAGGGCCAAAGTAAATCTGACGCATCACCTTCAAAAGCATTTGTTTCACGCACCGCGAGCTTATCGCCGGGCAAGCTCGGACGCCAATCAGCCGCCGTATAATCGGGATCGGCCGTCATGCGCACAGCATACAAAGCTTCATGTACTTCCAACACACGTGAAACAATGTTCAGTGCTTCAAAATCATTTAAAATCGAACGAACAAACGCATCGTGTGTATCACGTAATTCAGGGATGGCGGCATACACCGTTTGAGCTGATTTAAAGGGCGGCGCTTTTTTTTCTTTGAGCATCTTCATTTTTGCGGCATTCGCAAGCTTTAATTGCTCAGAAGATAAACTAAAAGGGCGCGTGTACAGCACAAAATAGACTTTTTCTGCCGCACAATAATCACTTAAAAAATCTTCACGCTCGTTAAATAAATCATCTAAATTCAGCCCTACTCGCTTACTCGTTGCTAATGCAGGTGCATAAATATCATGAATTAGGTGCTTAACTTGCTCTTGGTCGTGCTCAAAATAAACTTGGATTGCATGGCCGGGTCGGCTCATGGGAGAACTAAACGCATTCGTCACACCTTCAATCAAGCGCTGAAACTCTTCGTTCCCAAGTAAAGTCGTAATACCGTCAACACGTATAACCGATAATAAAGAACCATCATGGTTCACAAGGACCGTAGGTGAATCAGCTGTTTCTAACTCACAATAAGACTCGGTGGTTTGTTTTAACGACGCACTTAGCCAGGCAAAAAACGTATCAACCCCTTCAAAAAACGATTCAGCCAAGTTCGCCATGCTCTATCTCCAAATAACATTTAGTCAGAAGACTTTCCTGACATTTCTTCGAGGGCACCTGCTGCCCAACGTTCGATTTGCCGACGAAATTTTGCACGTGACGGCAAAAGTCGAATATCTTGGAATAATTGGTCGCTTTTTTCAGCATTGGTATCGGAGTCAATCAGAAGTCGTCCCATAATCGATGGATCGCTCGTTCCTTCACCAAATTTTTCTTCAACCGGTTGCGCTCTAAACTTAAAACTTCGATAAATACTCTGCGCGGTACTCTTGTACCCCGTATCATTGGTAATTGCACAAAACAAAACGTGACACAGGCTGTTCAATTCAACTTGTGAAAGTTCCGGCAAATATATCAGTGTCCCACCACCGTAACCACCCACACCAACCGACTCAATAAAAAAACATTGAGCACAAAAACAACAAGCCGTCGCTAAGTTTGCAAGCTTGTTATGCGTGTAATTACCATCAAGATTCACCACTTCTTGTAAACTTCGCGCTTGAAAACCACAAAATTTACAGGTGTAGTTATCACGCTCGAAAACTTTCTTTTCAAACGCTTTAAAACGAGGATCTGCTTGCCTGGCGGAATACAACCGCCAGGCACCTGCAGAAGCCTTTAAACGAATCAGAGGTGATTCAGATGGACGTTGCATACCTTATCACCTCCTATACCTGCATTAACCACCGTACTCTGTACCGGAAGAACCTGAAACTGTTTTCTCGGATCCAAACATGGTTGAACCAGCAACATCCAATATAGACGGCAGGAATAGCAAAGCTGCAGCAATAAATACCAATGCAATCGGCGTACCGACTGTAATTTGTGTTGGGTTATCTTTGTGAGCTTTAAACTTCATGATAGCCCCAATTGCAAAACCTAACCCGGCCAAATACGATGCTGCTGTAATCAGCTTGGTAAGGCTACCAAACGAACTGGTCACCTGACTCGCCATACCGCCTAACGTCAAATCTGAAGCCATTGCACCGGTTGAGAACATCAACAAGCTCAATGCAGCAAATCCTAAGGTACTTTGCGCCCGACTTAATTTTTTATTTTTATTTTTCATCCTTTATCTCCTATTTAAACAACCTCAATAAAACTCACAAGATTAACCAAACAGCGTATTCCTTAGCACCTCAACCGTTCCAACAATGTTTACAGCCAAGATCCCGCCAAAAATATGCATCAAGCCTTTACCCGTACCACCGGGTTGCTGCCCCTGTCCTGCTGCTCGAGCAATCAAAACCCACCCTCGGGTAAATGCATACAACCCAATGGTTTGAAAGATAATCACCACCGCATTACCTAACTGACCATTGCCTCCAAAAAGCGAGTCCGTAAGACTACTATCACTATACGCCAGGATGTTTGAATATCCAAATGTCGTATTCATCATGAGATCAAAACCGGTAGGAAAAAACACCAAAAAACCAGCAATCATTAAATTAAAAAGCGGCTCTTTAATACTGGTGCTCGAAGACTGCATGGTCTTCGCTTCCCCATAAATCTTAAGGCTATACAAGGCTTTTAACGCAAAAGCGATACCCAATAAATACGCTGCTCCCGTAATCAACTTCTGAACGGGAATAAGTGATTTAGCGAGATTAATTAAGACACTTGTTTGACTCGTGTCAATCATAGTTTCCTCAGCTGTCTGCTTGACTAAACTGAATAACGCGGCCAGAGCTCATAAAAATACGTCCGAGCTTTGGATTAATTAACCGTACATCACCGTAGCCAGGAACGGCCGAGCCACGACTCACCGTAAGCATGGCACCTTTTGTTGACATAAGCCACGCACGACCAGGAATAATCGCCTGTATATAATACTGCGTCTGCTCAACTTTTGGCGTTACTTTTTTAACACTGGGTGTGGATGCACGACGCTTCGTACGCTTGATCGACTGCAAACGCACCATTTGCTGTGATTGCTGCTCCATTTTTTCGTTGATTTGCTCCATGCTCTGCTTGATGTCATTCAGACTTGCCGTCATGCTACCGACTGTTTGTGTGACATCGCGAATTTGCTTTTGCATCGCAAACACATCGGTCTGTAAACGGCCTCGTTCTTGCTCAAGCGCGGTTATTTTCTTATCGGCATTATCCAAGGCTTCATTGGAGACTTGGGCGACGGGTCTAGGCGCGGGCATAGACACTTTAGGTGTCTGGGATTGAACCTGAGCGGTTTGCCTCACAACGACCGGTATATTTTTATTGATAACTTTAGGAGACGCCGCCATAAAAGACATAACGACTTTATAAGCCAGTAAAAATAGGATCAGTCCGCCGACCACGAGCGCACCATTTTTTATAATTTTTATCATATGAGGATCGAGTCGTCCTCGTCCTGGCGGTGAAGACACACCTTCTCCGGTCTCTTCGAATTCGGCTTCATCAACTTCATCAGCATCCAAGACTGCATCCATCGACTCCGTTCCTAATCCATCAAGATCAGCAAACTGATATTCATCGTTATCCCCAATGTCTTCAACGCGTGTATCTTTATCAGCCATGGTTCACCTACTTACCTAAATTTTATGCCAGTTGAACATCTTGCGTAAACAAGATCCCCATCCCCGTGCCAGAATACAATTCCACTGTGGTGGGTCGATTCATCAATTGTTGAGCCGTTTCAGACCATGCTTTACCCACTTCACCTAAACCAATCAATGCATTTTCAAGTAACGAACGGTCGATACCATTTTGAACGGTCGTATCGGTCGTTCCTCCCGTTCCTCCAATGGATATTGTTGTATCTGCCGATTGAATCGCACTACTAAATCCGGCTAGAAACGTCGATGCAAACAGCGAGCCGTAACGCATCAGATAATGATGGTTCACTCGGCCAGCCAATGCTGTGCGAGCTGTGCTTGGGTCAATGGCATAGGAGCTAATTGATATGGTCTTATCTGAACCGAGCATCGATAAGGTATTAAACGTAAGAACCATTTTGCTAGCATTCGCGGGCAAGGTAAAGCTCCCGATAATTTTTGATCCTTTTAACTTGCCCGAAACAATGGTTGCAAGAATAGGACCGGGCTCATCGGTATTGACCGACGTATCTAAGACTGCAAATAAAATATCACCCGTTTTAATAAACACACCTGGCGAAGAGGATGCGTTCATATCATTTGAATCAGGCCGTTGGTTAGGATTTGCAGCTACAGCATTCCCTAGCAGTCCAGCTTGTTTCTGCGTGTCTTCATAATCTTTTGCACTGCCTTCGATGAAGACTTGTGTCGCAACTTTTGTCCAACCTTTCATAGCATTTTCGGCCGCCGAAATCATGCGATCCGTTGAGCGCTTCATTTGTTCTTTGTTGCGTTGATCCGACATGTTGACTTGCTGACGCGCCATCAGTGCTTGCAACTCTTTAGCTTCAGATTTAGCCCCTTGTTGTTTACGCGAAGGGTCCCCAATATTATCAAGCGATAACGCATCACGAGTTAAAGCCTCATCACTGAATCCTGCTGCTTCCAATTGTGCCGCTGTATAGCCCAAAGCTTTCAACTGCTTCACGGTCGCACCTAATGCTTTTAATTGTTTAGCAGTATAACCCGCCTCTTTGAGTTGTTCGCCCGTAAAACCGGCGGCCTCCAACTGTGCGGCTGAATAACCGGCGGCTTTAAGCTGCTGCGCACTATATCCAGCGTTTTTAAGTTGCTCGGCTGTATGACCTGCTGTTTTTAGCTGCTGTGTCGTATACCCTGCGGTTTTTAATTCCTGAACTGTATAACCTGCGGCCTTCAACTGCTCCGCAGTATTCCCTAAAGCTTGCAATTGCTGCGCGTTATAACCTGCGGTTTTTAATTGCTGGGTTGTATAACCTGCAACTTTCAATTGCTCGGCTGTATAACCTGCTGCTTTTAACTGCTCAGCCGTATATCCTGCAGCCTTCAGCTGCTCAGCTGTATTACCTAAAGCTTGTAATTGCTGCGCGGTATAACCTGCAGCTTTTAACTGCTGAGTTGTATAACCTGCAGCTTTCAATTGCTCGGCTGTATACCCTAGCGTTTCTAAATCTTTTGCGCTATAACCTGCAGCTTCTAATTGCTGCCTGTTAAATCCAGCATTTTTAAGCTGCTCCGCTGTATAGCCGAGTTCTTTTAATTGAGCGGCTGTATAGCCTAAAGCCTTCAAGTCTTGCGCAGCATAACCTGCAGCTTTTAATTCTTCTGAAGTAAAGCCCGCAGATTCCAACTGCTGCCGACTAAACCCAGCCTCTTTAAGTTGGCCCGATGTATAACCTAGGGCTTTCAAATCTTCTGCCGTATAACCTGAGGTCTGTAATTGGTTCGCAGTATACCCCACTGATTTTAATTCCTCGGCACTAAAACCGGCCTCTTTGAGTTGCGCGGCTGTATAGCCCAAGTCCTTTAACTGCCCCGCTGTATAGCCCAAGGCTTTCAGATCTTTTGCCGTATAACCTGCGGTTTGCAATTGCTTGACCGTATAGCCAGCCGCTTCTAACTCTTGTCGGTTAAATCCGGCCTCTTTCAGTTGCTCGGCGGGATAACCTAAGGCCTTTAATTGCTCTGCTGTATAGCCTATAGCCTTTAAATCTTCCGCTTGATAACCCGCAGCTTTTAATTGCTCCGCCGTATAACCTAAAGCTTTCAAGTCTTTTGCCGGGTAACCTGCAGCTTGTAATTGCTGCGCCGTATATCCCGTTGCTTTAAGCTGTTGTGCACTAAATCCAGCATCTTTAAGTTGTTCAGCTGTATAACCTAACGCCTTTAATTGCGCAGCTGTATTCCCTAAAGCTTTTAATTCGTCAGCCGTATAACCTGCCGCTTTTAATTCCTCTAATGTAAAGCCTGCCGCTTTCATCGCCTCCGCCGAAGAACCCAAAGCATCACGAATAACACCGGCTGATACACCTGAAGCTCGCGCTGCACGCAATCCATTCACGTTATTAATATCCGAGGCCATTGACCGTAAGCTTTCAGGAATCGGCTGCTTCGTGTTTTTTGCAGCTTTGGTTGCCGCCATCATCGCTTCTGAGGAAAAACCTGCCGTCAGGAGCTCACCCGCTGTAAATCCGGCTTCAGTGAGAGCTAAAGCATCGTAACCCAATTTTTTTAAATCAGAGGCAGAAAATCCTGCTTTTTTAAGATCTTCGACTGAAAAACCTGCGCGTTTTAAATCTGCAACACGAAAGCCCGCAGCAATAAGATCTCTAGGTGAAAAACCAGCCTTAAGAAGCGCCGCTGCATCATAACCAAGCGTTTTTAAATCAGACGCTACAAAACCTGATTTTTTAAGATCTTCAACTGAAAACCCTGCTTTCATCAGCGCTGAAGCATCATAACCGAATTTTTTGAGCTCGGATGCAGACATCTTCATATTTTGTAGATCAGCCACACGAAACCCTGCTGCACTCAGCTCGCTGGGAGAAAAACCTGCTTTGATTAACTCCGAAGCGTCATAACCCAATTTTTTCAATTCAGAAGCAGAAAAACCAGCTTGTTTCAGCGCTTGAGCAGAAAAACCCATGCTATTAAGCTCAGAAGCCCGAAAACCTGCCGTACTCAGTTCACGGGGAGAAAAACCGGCCTTGATGAGTGCCGCTGCATCATAACCCATTTTTTTCAAATCAGAAGCAGAAAATCCTGCTTTTTTAAGCTCTTCAATTGAAAAACCGATGCGTTTTAAATCGGAAACAGTGAAACCAGCTGACGTGAGATCGCTGGGAGAAAAGCCAGCTTTGATAAGCGCAACTGCATCATAACCTAGCTTTTTTAAATCAGTAGCAGAAAATCCTGCGTTTTTAAGCGCATCCGCTGACAAACCCGCACGTTTTAGATCCGCCGCCGCAAAACCGGCTTTTTCCAAAGCTTCAGCAGAATAACCCGCTTTAATCAGTGCCGTAGCGTCGTAACCAAACCCTTTTAAATCATTAGCAGAAAAGCCTGCATTTTTAAGAGCCTCAACAGACATTCCCGCATTTTTTAAATCCGCTGCAGAATAGCCTGCGTTTTTAAGATCTTCAGCAGAATATCCAGCTTTGATGAGTGCGGCAGCATCATAGCCAAGCTTTTTTAAATCCTGTGCGCTGTAACCGAATTTCTTAAGTCCTTCAGCGGAAAAACCAGCACTAATCAAATCCGAAGCACGAAAGCCCGCGGCTTTAAGCTCTTTCGGATCGTAGCCCATGGCGCGCAAATCAGATACTGAATAACCTGCGTCTTTTAGTTCTTTTAAAGAAAAACCAGCCTTATCAAGTTCTGCTGCATTATACCCAGCGTCTTTCAGCTCTTGAGCTGTATAGCCCGCCGCTTTCATCGCTGCAGCTGACGAACCGAGCGCATCTCGAATCACACGTGCCGAAACACCTGCGGCGCGTGCAACTTTTAATCCGCCTACACTGTCTCGCTCTCCGCTATTACGTAATGCTAGAACACTGGCGGGAAGCGGTGGTAAGCCACGCTGCGCTACTTTAATATCATCTTGCGTAAATCCTGCATCGATTAGATTTTTTTCCGCAAGGCCGGCTTTTAACAGATCCCGTGCATCGTAACCGGCTTGCTTTAGTTCGGCCACGCCGAATCCATTCGCAAGTAATGCTGCAGCGCTCATGCCTGCACGCTTTAATTCTGCTGCACTGAAACCTGCCGCCTTCAAATTAGCAGGTGGGCATGCAAGACTGCGCTGTATCACAGCCGCACTCACACCGGCTTCTCGCAATTTTGTTAACGTATCAACCTCACAATTAGCATCAGAAATATCTTCCAGCGACATGCCATCAGGTAAACCACTGGCCTGCGCAACTTCAATGGCTGAGAAACCTGCCCCTCTTAATTCACCGTCAGAAAAACCACCTTCTCGCATGGCTTCCGCACTAAATTCAGCGCCGCGTGTTTCGCAAGCAGAAAAACCACAACGCTTGAGCTGATCTGCAGTATAACCGACAGCTTTTAACTCGCTTGCTGTGAACGCTATCGCTTTTAATTCCGGACATGAACATGCTGTGACCAAATCCGGTAGTGTGTAACCATAATCTCTTAAAATCGCACACGAGCATGCCTCATGAAGCACCTTAATGGATCCACCCTGCTCTACAATTTTTTTCATGGCATTACGACTGCAGTTGTCGTTATTGAGTGTTTGAATCCATAAGCCTTTTTGTGAGCCATCAAGATTTGCTTTAGATAACGAGGTAAAACCTAAGCTCCCCTCTCCCGATTCCCCACCGATAAGCTCAACCCCGTCTCCAAATCGTTGCGTCTTAATCAAGGTTGGTATAGCGCTTCCACCTTTGGTGGCCGCAGTTTCGGCTTGGTTGATATTTTGTTGCTCCTGCAAGCCGGCATACTGAGCGGTTGGATCCAACGCACCAGGAATCGAACGAATACGTGGAGAAACACGCTTAACATTAGCGCCTGCTTCTGAAAGCCTTTGTTTCGTGATACCACCAAATTTTACAAATCCAATAATCACGGTTGTGCACAGCAAGATTACAGTAAATAAAATAATCACACGTGTGCGCGTGTTTGAAAAAAGTGCTTTTATATTATCTTTTTTTCCGGCCATGGTTTTATAACCCTTCCACCTTAAGCTGCATCACTTTTCCATGCCATGAAACAAGTAGCACGGGCGATTTATGCATTTCATAGGCATGTGTGCCATCCGCACTGGTCATGCTTCCTAGCCACCCTGGGGACAAGATGGTTAAACTTGTTCTGACAAACATCTTACCATTCAATATCCAAGCTTGTGCATCACCACCACTTACGGTTAAACGTGAGCTTCCGCTTGGAGGAACGCCATCAAGCACATGTAATAAAACATCGTTGGTTGAAGAGGGAAGGCTGACATCCATCGGTATTTGTTTAGCATTAGGCCCGTTGCCATTCACACGTAAATCAACACGATAATCCACAGCTTGTTGCCCAGGAATCAAGGTTAACATGACCGGCGTATTCAAACCGCGAAGTCGAACAGCTAAATTACCGTACGTATACAGCTTACTTGCTTGAATCATTAACGTATTGCTGACTCTATCCCATTGAATATTAAACGCATTGGGATCCCCTAAATCATACGCAGCAATCGGCCAAGGCGCACCGGTTGAATCAAGAAAAACCAATGAAGAAACAAAACCTTGTGACAGACGAATAACCGGTGGCGTTGAACCTGGCGACAAATCAACCATTTGTGAAGTGGCCGTTGGCTTAGGTGGCGTACTGGCTGACGATGCTTTCGCATATTCGTCGCTTTCATACCACTTTTTTACTTCGATCGTTTGGTCAGGTGATAAAGGAAACATTTTTTTTCTAACTTCACGGAAAGCCAGATCGTCAATAATTGCATCTTTTGAAGACGGTGTACTTGCTGCAACATTGTCTTCGCTCGCAGCTCGACCTCTCCTAACTCGCGTTGTTCGTGCAGGCGGTGTTGACGGTGCGGAAGATGTTGCTGATGCCTCCTCGGAGGATTGCGTGCCTAGTCGTTTCTGTAGCATGCGCAACTGCTCTAAAGCCTGGTCAGCTGAATCATTTTTGTCAGCACACCACGCCAGATCACCCAACCCTAAGCTGGCAATCAATACACACAAAATAAGGCTGGATTTTATCTTTATTCTCATCGCACAGCTGCTCCGGACCCTTCAGGTCCCACAACGAATTGAGAAATACCAATCCCTCGTGGTGAATTAAGGGTTGATATACGCGAAATAAGAATCGTCACAACATTTCGCTGTTGTGAAAACTCACTTGCACTTTGATACGTAACCAACATGGGCATTTGAATACGCCACGAATAGCGCCCATTCAAGACACCTTTTTGCAGAATAATCGGCGCGCTGGTCGCAACTGCAGAAACAATTAATTTTTTCACCCTAACCGCATCTAAATTATTCGACTCTTCTAAAGCTGTTAAAAATTGCGTCCAACCTTCGGATGTAAAAAAACCAGATGACGCTTGGAGCTCTGTTCGATAATTCACAAAATTATACGTGAATGCTGCCACAGCTGCCTGATTGGCCCATTGCAATACTGCCGAATCTGACTGATTCGGTTCGTTTAAAGCAAACAACGGTGTGATACGACCATTGATGCTGGTTGCAAAATATTTAGGTGCCGGCGGATGTGTCATAAGATACGCCAAAAGCAAAGCCATCAGAACATTTGATATAAAAGACAACAACAGCATGACCATCATCTTTCGTTGCCCATCACGATAGAAATCGTTTCTTAATGTCACCGCAGTCAAGGCATCATTTGCCATGGCGTCCTCTCTCTTTATTTCAAATTTAATATATGTTCATCATCCGCCGCATCAGGATCATTGGCAAGCAATGGCGTCGAAGCTTCATTCGCGGCATCCATCGGAAACAGCTCAGAGGGTGGCACCACACCATTTGTAATATAAAAATGACGTTTTGGCTTGTTCAAATAAGTCTGCCATATCATGAGCCCTAAAACGACATTAACAAACAACGAGAAAACCAAGACACTACCTGATAACCGGTAGGTCGTCGCATAAAAGCTTTTAGAACGTCTTATTACGCGCCACAGATCTCGCCGCATGCTGTCTCCTTAATACAATACATCATACATCATGCAATCGTTCGTCTAAACGTAATTTCTACCCGCGCATTCGGTGATTTATCATTCGACCGAGCCGTTGTTACAATAGGTTTATCACTCCCCATCCCTTGTGTAAAGAGCAGACGCGAATCAACGCCTTGCGACCAAAGATAATTTGCCACCTTATGCGCCCGGGCTAATGACAGCGCATGTTCTCGTTTAGATGAAATATACTCACTCGTATAGGCCGCCACGTTCAATCCAACCGTTCTAAATTGCCGAATATAACACGCAATTTCGTTCAATTGCTGATACGATTCCCGCGTTAAACGTGGTGATTGATCCCTAAAGAGCAAGTGCGCGGGAATGCTTAAAAGCGAATCTTGCCCTATCGAGGTAATTTGAACGCCTTGCCCGGCTAAACTTTTTTCTAATTTTATTATTTCAGGATCACCTAACGCCACGTTGTGTGGCAATTGAGGCTCATTTTGAATCAGGTCGGGAGGAAGGTGTGACCGACATGCAGCAAGACACATCAAGACGACCATAAGGCATGCCTTCAATAATAATGATGGTGTAACACGCGGATCAGAAAATAATTGACTAGACACAAATTCAAACCCTTACTTATTTTCATATACATATCATAACAACACAGAACTCAGAATGAGACAAGTTCTAATTATTTGTTTATTGACTGTCTTTTACCGCTTTGCGTGTATCATCAACACGTTTGACTAATGCTCTCACCGACTCAGCGAGCACATCCGCATCCATTAATACACGATGTTCGGGAGGATATGCCGTCGCCATTTGCAGATCTTTGACAATTTCATTGGCAACAGCACCCGCTAATTTATCTTTCTCGCCACACAAACGTCCGATATTAATCAAATAATCGCGTGCTTCTTGAATAGGCAATAATGCTTTTGAAAAGGCCTTAACGTCTGGAGCTTTGACCGCAGGACTTCCTTCGGGTGCCTCACGCAACTCACTAAAGATGGTGAGATTTTCAGAAGGCGTTTCATCAAACAATGCCTCAACTTCTTCCGGTTCATTTCGCTTATGAAAGGCCAGTAAAGCAGCAACGCCACGCTCCATAGGATCACCCACATCAGCTTCTCGAAGAAAATGAGCTATATGCGGTACTTCATCATCTTTGAGTGCCGCACGTATGGTTAAATCACCTCCGGCCAAAGCATCTTGAAAACTCTTAGCTTGCGACATCAGTTTCTTTAAATACACATCCGACGGTGGCTCTACTTTTAAGAATTGATTGACTTTCAAGCGCGCTACGGGCTTTGGATTGGCATAAAACATACGTGCGCGAATAATTTTTGATTTGAAAAATATGTGTGCTTCCCCTTCGGATTGATCTTTAAGATCTAATAAATCAATACGTGCGCGTCGTTCAAACGAAGAGCTTTTTGTATCTTTATATGTGTTTGAAATACCACTTTCTTCCGTTTGAAACGAATCCACCTTCGTAACATACGCTTCACCGGCCGTTTTTGTGAAAAAATCCCATGTCTCGGTTGGATCCTCAAGCTTCATACAAATTTTAATATTCGTGTTGGCTCCAATCGATGCAGCTTCTTCTTTAGAAGTTTTTTGAAAGGCCGGCAAGTCCTGTCCTGCAAAAATAGCCGAAAACCCCAGCGACCGTGCCTGTGCTGGAACCACGGCAAAACCCTCAACCGCATAATATCCATATTCATCTAAGATACACATATAAGGTGTCGGCGCATTGGTTGGTTTTCGCTCGATCACATCGCGATAATCCCCTTCAACATCCTCACCTAAACCCGCGGCCATCATCGCTTTTAACGAAGCTACAATCACTTTACCCAAGTTTGCTAATTCATCCGGTGCTTTCTCAAGCGCAGGTAAAAGCACAACAAGAATACGACGATTTAAAATCACATCTTTGAAATCAACTTCGGCTAAGTTAGTTCGAATAATATGCCCGTACGTATCCGCTAACGACGAAAAGCTTCGAACTAACTGCATGGTGATAAAACCATGTTGCTCGAGTACTTGAGAAACTTGTTTTCCTTTTTTCTCAGGATTATAACCTGGCAATGTTTTCAAATAGTTACGAAGTGGATCGGTCACAAGCTTGGGAACCGACTCAATATTTACACTCTCTTGATCATCTCGAGGAAACACTTTATCAATCACCATCGACTCAAGACGCTGCAAGTCAAAATAGTTCCGGATGCTATTCGCATCCAATAAAATAGCGCCTTCATCTCGCATGTACACAAGTAAACGCATCAAAGCTTCCACAAAGGCAATTGCTCGCCCTTTCCACATGTCCCCATCGTTGCCTGAACTTCCCATCAAGTTAACCACTAACTGAGTTAACATACTGGACGATCCTTGGCAAAATGGGTTTAACGTATTCGACAAGCGCTTTTCTTGAGGACCAATAATATCACGTGCACCTGTCATGAAATTAATTAATAACAAGTCATCGTCTCGCCCCATACTACGGACCATTGAGAACACTTTTGCGTACAGTGAGTTATCGCCTTTTCCATCCACATAAATAAACCCACTGCCTTGAACCAAAGCATTGTAAGCAATGGACAACAGTGCTTCTGTTTTACCACTTCCGGTTGAACCAAAAATTAAAACATGAGTTCGCATATCATCATTGGCAAACCATAATTCTTCACTTGTTTTATTATCGTTACCAAAAAATGCAATGCCTCGTGACATGTAGGGTTTTTTTATCCCGGGAATGAGATCATTGTAATCTTTCGTATGCGCAACCATCGGCATTCGAAAAGGTAAAACCTGCTTTCGTGTTACCGCATACCAATAGGCTAGAACACCGATAACCAAACCCAATAACGCGATTTCTGGCACAGCGTAGCCCACAATAGCTATCGCGCAAATCAAAACGGTGATGTTGGTCGAATCAGCAAAAAAATCTTTAATGCGTCGACTTAAAGTCCGCGTATCCCGTAAAAGCTGGGTAGGATCCATTTCATGATGTGCTTCAACGCCTCGTCTCATGTTTCCAATCCTTCAAACTCTTTCGGTGATAATTTAATTTCTTTAATCGCTATTTCAAGCGCTTTAATCGACTCATCAATCATCGGCGTTAACGAACGTCGCTTCATGACCTGCTCTGCCCTCCAATGTGCGAACGCACCAGCTACTTCAGAATAAGGCGTTTGCCTTCCCGCGCTGTTCAGCATATACCACAAACGCCGATCAACCGTTTTTAACCACAAAAATTCTGACGTAGGCACCACGCCATCGTTACGTGCGGCCATGATTAAAGCCGCCATGACTGTCAAAACATAAGCATGGCGAACCACCACTTCTTGTACTAATTCGGAGTTTTTATATTTATCTAGTGTTGGGTATGCCACCGTATAATCGGGCTTGCCAGCTGCACTTGATTTATCTAACGCCGTTAAAATAAGCTCGGCCGCCTTACGGTCACGGCACATACGTGCCATAAAAACCGCGGCAAGTGCCTTCGCATGGGGCGTGCAACGATCAAATCCTTCCCAGGCAGCCCCTAGTTGCAAGGTAAATATACGTTTTGTGTCACCGCGACGTATTCCGGCCGTCAGTTCCTGTCCAGGAACCGGCATATCGATTAATGGATCTTCTCGTTTGAGTAATTTATGTTGACGAGCAAATTCAAGCGGTGATAAAGCCATGGCCCAAGGCCCTGTATTAATATCAATACTAATCAGGTCTTCTTTCACAACAGGTGAGATACAGGCCCAATTCGCTTGCTCCTGCTCACGAAGAGAATTCATGCTGTAAGTTTTTCGATACCTTAACGCCGTATTCGAGCGATAAAGCATGACGGCCAGGCCACACAATAAAACCACAAAGGGATAGCGCATGTATGAGCCCACGCGACTCATGATTTCGACGAGATCACTCCATTGAACAAAATTAGGATCGACCGTCTGCATCAGATCAATCTCTTCAGCCAGAACAGAACCACCTAAAATAAGATGCACTAATTTAGCTTGCACAAGATTCACAGCAAAAAGCGCCACCACAATATAGCGATGCGCAAGAAACCAAATAAAATAAACGGTCAAAAATAGAAGGATGGTAATCCAAACGGGAGCTAAGGAGTTATCACCACCACCTGATTGTTGCTGTTGGGCCATACGCTTGCCGTTATGTTATAAATCCATATGATAAATTCAGTATATACACACTTTTGCTTAGATGCGACTATCCATCAAGATTCGCATCAGGCATTTTGATGAGTCGTCCTTTTTTATACATGTAAACACCGGTAGCATGAACAAAGCGAATAATATTTTCATGCAGTAATGCTTTATTTTTCAAGGTTAATAGCTCGGTCCCAAAACGATCTTTCGGTGTTTTATCGCTAGCCATCGGTAAAATAGCATCACGCATAACATACATCACAACGTACGCCTCATTGAGGTGGTTTCTTCTTTCTTTAAATACGTTCTGGATCGCTTGTTTCTCTGCGTAGACAGGTCGCGATATCGCCTGCCTTGGCAGATTCATCAAAATCTTTTCCCAAGATTCTAGGTTCCCACCATCCGATGCATACAAAGCAACAAAGACTTCTCGCTGCGTCTCCGAAGGTTCTTGTATTTTCTTGTGTTCCGTTGCCTTATGAAATTTAGCCTGTTCCGCACGTCCCGCACGTTCAGCCAGATCATCATAGCTTTTTTGTATTTTTTTCCCAAGCACACGCAAAAAGGCTGACTTATTCCAAGGCCCCCGCTCCAATAAGTCGCGTAACGAGGCCAAAATAGCATGAACTTGCTTTTCTGATAATTTATTTTTCTTCATAAGAAATATGCTACCGCCTATATCGCTACAAAGCCCGGATCAAAGACGAAGGTGCTGCCCAACATCATCTGTATTTTCATCGGTTAACTCACACTCGGCAAGCACATCAGCAAGACAACGGCGTGTATTCACAATCATCTCTAAGGCTTTATCATTATCTTCGCTCTTACGAGGTGAGCTGCACAATGTTTCAAGAGGAGCAATCGTTTTATCCAGAGCATCGAGAGCCTCTAGAATGTCCGCACGATAAACACCATCATTAACGTTTACATCAACAAAAAACTTCATAGCCAAAGCCCCTATTAAAAGCAGCGCGCCCAAATAAAGAGCAACGCATAATATTAAGCGTACAAAAGATAGCTTAAAGGAAGCTTAAAAAGGCATCTCTTTTCGAATTCTTTACACAACCAAATACTCATCACGACTAATCATACATTAATTCATCCAGCGGGGTATGATCTTTGCTTGGACCACCTTGAACAATCTCATTGAGAACATCCGTCATGCATAACAATCGAAGCGCATTGGGTGTGACTTCATCAAATAAGACACGCGTGCCAAGTAACGCATCTTCCGCATCTTCAAACGACGCACCAAGACCATATCCTAAACATAACGAGGCCAATTGATCGGCTCGACGGACAATCGCCGGTAAAAGCCCAGTCACTGAAAATACATCCTCATGCTTAATCGGATGATTATTCAAAAAGAAGTTCGCTTTCATTTTTGAGGCCACTAATACCATACCTTTAGAGATTTCAAGTGCCATATTACGTCCACCATGGTCGAGATAATTTAATATGCCCCGCAAAAAACGTACGTATCCAACGAAGAAAAACAGGGATACTAAAGCCATAATGCTCGAGCACACCAAAAAAGAATGCTGAGACCAAGACGAGCATACCCGTCCAAACACGGATATGCATCAAAAAGAAAAAAATGGGAAAAGCTGCGCGAGCATCCACCATAAAAAAACGTGCACTCCTCGCAGAATCGCGCCAATGCGCCCCCGGAGAAAAATCATTTGCCATCATGGCCTCGCTTTTTATCTGCTCATCATCATAAAAGTATATCTTGGAGACAGGTTCGAATGCAATTCAGAATATTTGATGTTCCGATGCATCCGCGCCATAATCATGCACATTCAACCTATTAAATTCGCGACGATGACACCGTGATAGATAAAAAAACCATTCGAAGCGCGACCCAAGCCCAACGTAAAGCTCTGCCGGAGCATATCCGTACTGAAGCGTCGCAGGCGTTATGCGCGCAGATTCAAGCACTTCCTGTTTACCAGAACGCCACGCGCATTGCACTCTATCAAGCCATCGATGGTGAAATCGACCTTCATCCCCTTTGGGTTCTTGCAGAAAGCGCCGGCAAAACATGTTATATGCCCGTTATGAACACACAAACAAAAACATTACTTTTTTTACCCACAACACATAAAACAACCCAGCAAACCAATGCCTATCATATAGCCGAGCCTCAAACAGCACATACCGATGCCGCCCCGCTCGATAATCTTGACTTGATGCTCATGCCGTTGGTGGCATTTGATAGCCATGGCACGCGCCTCGGCCGTGGTGCGGGTTATTATGACCGTACGCTTGAACATACCAAACCATCTTGCTTATTAGGTGTTGCCTACGAATTTCAACACCATGAATTTTTGCCACCCGAACCTTGGGATGTTCCTTTAGACGGCGTGGTAACCGAAAACACTATTTATTGGAGTACATCATGATCCGCTACTGGCTTTTAAAATCTGAACCTTCGTGCTTTAGCATCGAGGATTTGCAAAATATGCCTCATCAAACCTCGCCTTGGGATGGTATTCGAAACTACCAAGCTCGCAATTTTATGTGTAAAGAAATGCAAATCGGCGACCAAGCTTTTTTTTATCATTCCAGCTGTGCAACCCCAGGCATCGTCGGCACCATCGAAATTGTGAGTCAGGCCTACCCGGATGACACCGCGTTTGATCCCACAAGCGATCATCCCGATCCGAAAAGCACGCCCGAAAATCCTCGCTGGTTTATGGTCGATGTACGCTTTAAGCAAAAATTTTCAGATATCATTTCACTTTCATCACTTAAAACTCACCCAGAACTCGACGACATGCGTTTATTACAAAAAGGCAATCGCTTATCTATTTTACCAGTAAGCCCAGATGAATGGGCGTTTATTTCAAACCTCAGCATATAATCATTATTATTGGAGATTTTTACGTATGTTCAACCCCAGCCAACTCGACGATATTGCAACAAAATTATACGCCGCCATGCCTTCCAGCCTACATACCATCGAAGCCGATATGCAAGCGACGTTTAAATCGATTTTACAGACAGGCTTTGCACAACTGGATGTTGTCACACGCGAAGAATTTGATGCCCAAGTCAAAGTTCTAGCACGTACACGTGAAAAAGTTGAAACACTTCAGAAGCAGCTTGATGAATACGTGAACACGAATACAAAAACAGCTTAATTTGCACTTAAAACTCATAGCGCACCTCATTAAATTCGGCTATTGTACTCGAACATCCCTACGGAATTTGGGATGTTTTTGTCCAACTTAACTTAATTAAATAATGAGTGCGCCCATGAACCTCGCCGTCACCCAAACACGCAGCACGCTCGGCATACACGCCCAGTCGGTTGCTGTTGAAGTCCATTTATCGAATGGATTACCCTCGTTTACCATTGTAGGCCTTGCAGAAACAGCCGTCCGTGAAAGCAAAGACCGCGTTCGCAGCGCAATTTTAAACAGTCAGTTTGAATTTCCTAACCGTCGTATTACCGTCAATTTAGCCCCAGCTGATTTACCCAAAACAGGCAGTGGCTTTGATGTGCCTATCGCCCTCGGTATTTTAGCCGCCTCAGGCCAAATACCTCTCGGACCACTCACATGCCATGAATTTATAGGTGAGCTCGCCCTAAACGGTGAGTTGCGTGGTATTACTTCTATTATTCCTGTTGTGCTGGCTGCGCGACGTGAACAAAAAATGCTGATTATTGCTGAAGCCAATGCTGCCGAAGCAAGCATTGCACAGTATGACGCCGTGTTTAGCGCCAAAAATCTACGTGAACTCTGCAATTATATTTGCCACGGGGAAGCACTCCAAGCACTTCCTGAATACACCCCCGTCAAATCAAGTGATGCCTTACTGGACTGGTCTGATGTGAAAGGCCAGCACCATGCAAAACGCGCGTTTGAAATTGCAGCAAGCGGCGGCCATAGCTTATTGCTCTCAGGCCCTCCCGGCAGTGGAAAAACCATGCTTGCCAAGCGCTTCACAACTCTGCTCCCCGAACTTGACGAAACCCAAACGCTTGAATCAGCGGCCATTCATTCAACACGTGGCAGGCTCCCAAGCACACATCGCTGGCACGAGCCTCCTTTTCGCTCCCCCCACCACACAGCCTCACCCGTTGCCCTTGTGGGGGGAGGCAATCCTCCCAAGCCCGGTGAAATCTCACTTGCACATCATGGCGTATTATTTTTAGATGAACTTCCTGAGTTTAATCGCCGTGTCCTCGAAACGCTACGCGAGCCTCTGGAATCAGGCTCTGTTTGTATTTCACGCGCGGCAGCTCAAGCTGAGTTTCCTGCAAAGTTCCAACTCATTGCTGCCATGAATCCCTGCCCTTGCGGCCACGCAGGCAATGCCAACATGACCTGTCTGTGCACGCCTGACCGCATTAACCGTTACTTATCCAAGCTATCGGGCCCCCTACTTGACCGTATTGATATGCATATTGTGGTCCAAGCACTCACAAAAGATGAACTCTTAAAGCCTAACGAGGCTCCCGCCGATGAAAGTGGCCGTATTCGTGCCAATATAACGAATATTCGGGCGCGTCAAATCAACCGTCAAGGCATGCTGAATGCATTTTTAAATCCTAAAACATGCGAAACGCATTGTGCGTTCGGTACCGATGAAAAAAATTTACTCAATAAAATACTAAGCCAGCTCAAGCTTTCAGCTCGTGCGTTCCATCGCTTACTTAAAATTGCACGCACCATTGCTGATATAGATAGCCGAGAAGCCGTAAGCTGCAAAGACTTAAAGCAGGCTTTATCTTATAAACAAACGCTGCAAACTAAAATTTGAATCATTGCAAGGACTCTAGATGTTATTGAAGTCGCAATTTGCGACTTCAATAAACGATGGCAACGTTACGTTCGACCATAAAACAAGCAAATAAAAACTAAAAAGAAGCCGACTGAATCAACCACTCCAAAATCGCCATACGCATAAACACACCGTTTTGAACTTGCTGAAGAATACATGATTGAGCACCATCAGCCACATCACTGTCGATTTCGACTCCTCGATTCATGGGACCTGGGTGCATCACAAGCGCATTCTGTTTTGCATATCTAAGCGTGCTCGAAGTAATGGCATAATTTTCTCGATACGTTGCCAAATCACATGCATCTTTATCATCTGCTGAAAAACGTTCGTGCTGAACACGCAGTGTCATCACCACATCAGCATTGTTTAATCCTTCTTGAAGTGACGACGTCGCCTCACCATAAATAATATTTTTAGGGAGCCACGCTTCAGGACCCACCAAAGTTAATTTACCCACATCAAGCACTCGACACAAACGCTGTAGCGATTGGGCAACACGTGAATGTCGAATATTACCGACCAACGCAATTTTAATATCCTGGGGTTTGAGCTGGTGCTCCATGATGGTCATGATGTCGAGCATTGCTTGCGTTGGATGCGCATGCATCCCGTCGCCAGCATTCACTAATTGTAACGATTTTGGAACCACACGCGACAACGCCTGCAACGCCCCATCCTCAGGATGTCGTATCACCATCAAACGCACCCCCATCGCCGCAAACGTTTGACACATATCCTGCATGGCTTCGCCTTTGCTTTCAGACGAGCGCTTGGGATCAAGATTCAATACCGTTAAACCAAGATGCTTGGCGGCCAAGTCAAAACTAAGCTGTGTACGCGTACTGTTTTCATAAAAAACATGCAGCAGCACAACACCTGGATACGTTGGATAATTCGGAACATCTTGACGCGACGATAATTTAAAAAAAAGAGCGCGTTCGATAAGCTTCAACACATTATTAGACGATAATTGATCCACATCAAGAAAATGTTTCACGTATAATTACTCCGCTTGCTGAAGCCATTGCTCCAGAATAACACAGGCTGCAAGACTATCCACTTCTGAGTTTTTAATCTTACGGTACCCACCTTTTTCAAATAATAAGGCACGCGCTTCAATCGTAGACAAGCGCTCATCCTCTAAATACACAGGTAGCTGAAATCGTCCGTGAAGTCTATCAGCAAAACGTTTAGCTGGTTTGGTGACATACAAAGGGCCATCGTCTGCCCGTGTTGGAAAACCGACAATCAAAGCGGTCGGTCGCCACTGCTGAATCAGCTCGGCGATGATATCCCAGTTTGGTGCGCCGTCGGTGGCTTTTAATGTAGATAACGGGGTTGCTGTACACGTTAAGCGCTGTCCTACCGCGACACCTATACGTTTATATCCGAAATCGAATCCCAAGTAGACGGGATCAGGCATGGCCTGCTCCTGGCATGATTTGCATGACATTCACACCGATGGTCTCGGCTGTTTTTTCCCAGCGTTCGTCAAAAGGTACCTCATAAAGCAACTCGGGTTCATACGGACAAACCAGCCATTGTTCTTCAATTTCTTTATCCAACTGACCGCCCCCCCACGCAACAAATCCTAAAGCCACCAAAACATCTTTAGGACCATTATTTTCAGCAATGGCGCGGATGATATCATTCGAGGTCGTGATGGTCACGTCATCGTCAAGAAGTAAGCTGGAGCGCCACGCGCCCAACGGACGATGAATCACAAAACCCCGTTCAGGCTGCATAGGCCCACCAAATAACAGCGGTTTATTATTTTGTTCTGAACTGTCGGATTCAATCTGCAGTTGATCAAACATAAAGCTCATCGGGTATTCAAGAGGCCGATTAATCATAAGCCCAACCGCACCTTCCGGTTGATGTTCACACACATAAATCACACTACGCTCAAACGGTGTACCGTGCAGCGACGGCATGGCTGCCAATAAATGGTTTCTGAGTGCTAACGGTGCGCCCATGAAGACCTCCTAAACTCATGTATTTAATTCAAACTCACTTAAAGTATAGATGAATTATCATGGTTCGCCATGACACCCAGCCATGCCCTCTGAACCATGATGTACTCCGAATCATAAGTTTAACGTGGATGCCGATACATCGATTATATCTGGTAATTCAGCTACCTCAAGATTGCAAAAACGTTCGGGAATAAAGCTTAATGCCTTTGATACTGGATGAGCAAAACTCAACGCGTTTTTTGGCGCATTCATAGCATACATCGGTACGAGCTTGACCTCGAAAGAAGACATGACGCCATCACGTGTTTCAAGCCGTTGACCACAGCTTGAGGTTGTTCTGTCATATGTGGAACAAAACGAAGCAGAATTTGAGGCTTGCACCTGGAGAGTATCACCGAATAATCGAGAAGCATCCAAGGCTAACGAAACATCGTGCTGAGAATAATCATCCGACTGCGAAACTAAATCGCGATTAAAATCACCGATCAGCAGGATATTCGTGATACCTAAACATTTTATTTGCTTTTCCAAGCAAATAATATCTTGCGTGATCGCCTGAGAGAAATTCGCATGTACATTAATCACAACAGTCATGTCACCAGACACGCGATTGACGAGGACCAACGGTAGAATTCGACCGACTAATCCTTGCTTCAATACCACGGCTTGTATTTGATTAGTTCGTGCTTCATCTTCATGATACATGTTACCGTCATACATGGTGATCAAGTAATACTCATCCTCTGTGTTGTTAAATAACCGAGCACGGTAACCCGAGAAAGCTGGTTGCTTTGTAATATCGGCAATCAATTGCTCACGTAACTCTGGTGTTTCTGGACATTCCTGTAAACATATCACTGAACGTCTATCATCTTCGTTGATTGCGCTTAATTGGGCAGCGATATGGCTTAAACGATGACGATACTCCTCATCCGATTCATCACGACAAGTAAATCCATTATTAAAATATTCCCAGATGCTATTAAACTTCATTTGGCACAAAATATTCCAACTCATTACACACATACCATCGCTTTCTGCTAAAAAAGGCATGTGATCACTTAATAATTTTGGGGCGGATAACGTGCGTCTGAACATTTTGCTCTATTCCTCAGAAATAAATACCGTGCATTGAGAAACATAGTATACAACATATCTCACTTTGCTTGCTCCGTACCTTACGTCTTAGTATGATAAAACTCACTTTCGAGCGAAGGAGCGTTTGTGGTCCCCTTACTATCCAGCCTTTCAGATGAAAAATACCCTTTACTGATGCTATCCATGATTGCCGATCAGCTCATCTCACGTATTCTATTTTTTAGCTTACTGCTGATCATCCTGGTGATTGTTGTTCGGGATAGGTATCAAAAAAAGCATGCGATTCTTCGTAACTTTCCTCTGATTGGACATTTTCGTTATTGGAGTGAATATTTGGGTGAATTTTTTCGTCAATATTTTTTTACCAATGACCGAGAAGAACTCCCCTTTAACCGCGCTGAACGTAATTGGGTTTATCGCGCCGCAAAGCACGTGGATACCACCATCGGCTTCGGTTCAACACGCCCGCTTAATCGTACAGGAACCATGTATTTTGTGAGCGCCCCTTTTCCCGTGTTATCTTCAAGCAGTGTCAATATCGAACCCCTAACATTAGGCCCTTATTGTAAAATACCCTACCTATCCAAGCACCTGTTTCATATTTCCGGTATGAGTTATGGATCCATATCGAAACCAGCAATACTCGCACTGGCCCAAGGCGCAAAAAAAGCAGGCTGCTGGCTCAATACCGGTGAAGGTGGGGTGTCACCCTATCACCTGGAAGGTGGTTGTGATTTGGTTGTTCAAATTGGTACGGCTAAATACGGTGTACGCGATCAACACGGCAATCTATCAGACAAAAAATTAGGTGAACTCGCAAAAAAATCACAGGTCAAGATGTTCGAGATCAAATTAAGCCAAGGCGCAAAACCAGGTAAAGGCGGTATTCTTCCGGCGATCAAAGTCACACAAGAAGTTGCTGACATTCGAGGAATACCGGCTCACCAAGATTCAATCAGTCCAAACCGGCACCCTGATATTGGCAATGTTGATGAACTCTTAAACATGACTCAACACATCCGAGACATTACGGGAAAACCGGTCGGGTGTAAATTTGTCTTGGGGAGTTATGAATGGCTTCATGATTTATGTCTAGCGATTCATCAACGCGGCATAGCATCTGCACCTGACTTTATTACGCTTGATAGCGCCGATGGTGGCACAGGAGCCTCTCCTCAAGGCTTGATGGACTACATGGGTATTCCTGTCTCTGAATCGCTTCCTAAGCTTGTTGATATTTTAGTACTCTATAACCTTCGTGAGCGTATTAAAATTATTGTCAGCGGCAAACTGATTACGCCAGCCGACGTAACCTGGGCTTTATGTGCAGGTGCCGACTTGATTAATTCAGCCCGAGGATTTCTTTTTGCCTTGGGGTGTATCCAATCCATGAAATGCCATCAAAACACCTGTCCAACCGGCATTACCACGCATAATCCTCGTCTACAACGTGGCCTGGTTATTGAAGATAAAGCTGAGCGTGTTTTTAATTATGCTAACAACATGGCGTCTGAAGTTAACACGCTTTGTCATTCGTGCGGTGTGGATGAACCTCGTCAATTACAGCGCGCTCATGCGCGTATTGTTCGTGAAGATGGATTTTCTGTTTCACTGGCCGATATTTTTCCTAACCAAAAGCCGCTTCCTGAATACGAATAAGTACGAATAAACAAAGTTTCTTTTTTTAGGCTATTATTTTTATGTGGGTCACATAAATTTAGATCACATAAAAAGGTTGATTGCTTATGAAAAGGATTTTCCCAAGCTTTACGCTATTCATGCTGAGTCTCACCTCATGGGCGACACCGGTGCCTATTGATGTGGAGAACATCCTTAAACAAGTCGATCCTGCGATTAATCTCGGCGCGCTGGTGGTCGATCTCAACACAGGTGAAACACTGTACTCACGCAATGCGTCCAAAACGTTTATTCCTGCAAGTAACATGAAATTATTTTCAGATGCGGCCGCCCTACTCGCCTTAGGACCCAACTATCAATTTAAAAATGAATTAAGTACCGATGCGACACGCTTAGAAGAGGGTGTTTTAAAAGGCTCTGTATATCTTTATTTACCCGGCGATCCATCCTTTAAAAATGAAGACCTAACAGACTTACTCGCTACGCTAAAAACCTGGGGTGTTAAGCGTATTGATGGCAATATTATTCTTGTCAGCGCGCGTCATGGTATCGATCCCTACGGACCGGGTTGGTCAGAAAAAGACTTAACACATGGTTACGGTGCTCCACTGGCACCCCTTATTTTAGATGAAAACCGGCTGATTGTTACCGTGAATCCCGCTGCTCGCGCCGGTCAAAACGCGCGCATCGAGCTCAATACCACCAACGCTGGCATAACGTTACGTAATGATGTCATCACTAAAACGACCGCAAAAGGCTGTGGCCTAAGCTATGTTATGGATAAAAAAAATCAACTCACCATCCGTGGATGCATTGGACTCAGTCAATGGTCTGGTCAGCAAAAACTCGCCATAAAAAATCCAACCCGCTATGCAAAAGCTCATATAATATCGGATTTTAAAAAAATGGATATTATATTAAACGGCAAAATTAAATTTGGAAAAAAGCCCAAAACAGCTCTGCTTTTAGGTACACATCAATCAAAATCTATCGCCGGTCTTTTAGAAACAACCTTAAAAACATCGGATAACTTATATGCCGAAAGTCTGTATTTACACACAGCAGAAGTGTTACATGGCTCACCTGTGAATTGGAGAAAAGCCGAGCCCATTATTAAAAATTTTATCGAACAAGAAACCAATATATCCATGAAAACAGCGGTCCTTCGGGATGGATCCGGGTTATCACGACTCGACCAACTCACCCCAAAACAAACGGTCGGATTACTGAAATTTCTTCATGCTCGCTTTCCGCTTGCGTATGAATATATTTCAGCGCTTCCCGTAGCAGGACGTGACGGTACGCTCAGTAAACGTTTACAAAAACCTTCCGAACAAGGCTTTATTCGTGCAAAAACAGGCACAATGTCGGGCATTACCAGCCTCTCTGGCTACATGTATACCACCAATGGACACACCTTGGCCTTTGCTATTTACATCAACAAAGGCCCCACAACCAAAACTAAAATCACCTGGCATTATGCCTCACTGGTTGATAAATTATGCTCTTTTTTCTTAAAGCAAACCCCCAGCAACGATACTCAAAAACACGCTCTACATGCGCACGATCGTATCGCCTTTCAAGAACATCCCGTCAAAATAGAAACAACACGAGAACATGCCAAAAAATGGCGTCATATTGAACTTGCCTTAAAGCGTGCGCTCAAAGGCAAACCTGTTGCGGTTATTTATCGAGACGACCACCTATTGATAGACGATCAATCAGACGATGCGCATGCTGTTTGGTCAGCTTTACAAAGCGTGAATAAAAAATATCCTTTTTCAGTTGCCTTACATAGCCATACCGCACTTAAAAAACATGACGCAACGCCCTCTCTGCTTTGGATAAAAACGAGCACGACATCACCTACCCGAACATGGTTAATCCAAGATTCAGCAACATAAGGTGAACCTTTTATTATTTCTGTTATGATTAAGATAATTACTTATTATAAAAGAGATATTTATGCTTCAAGAACTTGCTCAGCAATACAACCATTCCATTCAGACGTTTTATTTATTAATTCTTATCGTGAATGCTTTTATTCATATTCTTTTTGCAGGCGCTGTTGCAAAAGATGCAGGGCAACTGCAGAAAATGGGTCAACGCCCGGCATTAGTTGCGGCGCCTACCTGGGCTTTTGCTACGTTACTCGGTGGTGTTTTTATTGCCGCGGTGTATTGGTTTATTCATCATTCGACCCTAACACGGCCCATCGCATCTCAAGCCAACACACGCATCAACTGATGAGGCATGATTTGATGGTTGGAAAAAAGCGTTCATATGTGGTGACACCTCAGTAACCGCATCATAAATATACAATGGTATATTTGAAACAAAAAGAACCGCAAGGCAAGGGACTGCTGCAATTGCTGCGGTTACAAGAAACAGAGCCGAGACAACAGGGTTTAATATTTGCTGCACGGCTTGTATCATTAAGCACGGAAGGAGCAATAAAGCCAGAAGTACGCGTACAGCCCCCGATATTAAGTTACTTGATAAATCACCAGAAAACGGTTTTGTAATTTCATGTATAAACGCATTCAACGTGGCGTATAAGCATTCCATGCCCGTCACATCTTCTTTTATTTTATGTTTAAGTTTTTCTTCATTTTGAGATTTAAGTTCAGCACGATAGGTAGCAAGTTTCTGCCCTGTTTCTTGTCGAATTTTTTCGTTAGCCTGACGTTGTGTGTTATTTATATCGGGTTGATTAAGGTAATTATTACAAGAATCTAGCGTGCTCTGATAAGACTTAATTAAAGTGTCGTTTGCTCTTTGATATAAATTAATACATTTGTCGATATAAAGCGTTATCGCCGCTTCGTCCGTTTCCTCATAAGCATCGATACCATGTAAAATAATGAGTTTCTCTCTGGCGAAGCCAGCCATCCTTTCACGTGTGATGTTTTTATCAAGCTCATTGCCATATTGATCGTTGGTTATAAAATTTAATAGGCGTACATCGGTCAATCTGTTACCGAGATCATGAGACGTCATGAGCGCGAGAACAAGTTCGCCAAGAAAAAGATCCGCAACATAAAGACTTCCCAGCAAGCTTGTAATAGCAATCCCTGCAAAAATCATGAGTCGAGTATATTTAACAATACTTCGGATAGGTTCGGGGTAGCGCATATATTCATTATAAATAGGTGTAACTGCTTCGATGATTTGCTTATAAAGCTGATTCATGGTCTGAGACGGCTTACTCGCCATGCTCGTCATAACTTCAGAAAAATCATCATTGTTATAATAAGCACTATTGATAATCTGTTGAGGAATAGGAATAAATTTTAGTTTCACGTCTTCCTTGTTTAATGATAAACGGTCTAACTGCACCGTTAGCTCATGATCACGTGATGACAATTTATCTTGGTGAAACTTGCTCGAAAGCTTATAGTATAACTTTTTTTTGTTAGACTCCCCTTCAGCGCCAGATTTAGCGGCCTTAAATGCCGATCGAATGGGATTATCACAAGCCATGAAAATTTTTCGCTCATCCACCGGTGGCATTAATGCAATAAAATTATTCTTGATGTCCGAGTATGTTGTATCTACTAGAATTGCAATCTCATCAGTTGTTATTGGCATAAGTAACGGACCCTAAATCATAAAGATTCAATAATATACACCATGCCACAATTATTATCAAATAATATTAAGCCCAACACTACTTCGTTTCAATCAGCCCGTCTTTTGAGAGCATAATCGCGAAAGGACGGGTTGCCGGAAAATGCGCCAGGACAATCATCATCATCACCGTAATTGGTACCGCCAAGAACATCCCAACCACGCCCCAAATCACACCCCATAAACCCAAAGCAAACAAAATAACCAAAGGACTCAAGTTCAACGAACGCCCAAGGTAGCGTGGTTCAAGCAACGTACCAATCACAAACTGAACAGCAACAAGGCCCGATGTCATCGCAACAAACGGGAACCACGTTTGAAATTGAATTAAAGCTAATAGTGCAGGAAACAACGTCGCGATAATCGAGCCAATATTTGGAATGTAGTTTAAGAAAAAGATAAGAAGCGCCCAAAATTCTGCAAAGTCAAGTCCAATCCAGGTCATAATGCCCCAGCTCGCAAACGCAGTTAATAACCCCATCAATGTTTTTAATCCCAAATACGTTTGTATATCGCGCAGGGTGCGAGTCATTAATTCGCTCATAACTTGACGCTGTTTTTCAGAGGGAACCAAGCGTTTGATTTTTGTTGCAAAAACAGCTTGCTCTACAAATAAAAACATAATATAAATCGCGATTAAAAATGCTGAGCTTGCGACGGTAGTAAAGCCAGCGTACACATTAATTAAGATTTTTTGAACATCAAGCTCATCACTCATTCGCTCGACATAAGTCATCGACTTAGCCAGCAATTGTTGATTAAGCTGGCCCGTCAAATGCCTAAAGCTTTCTTTATAGCGGGCTGAAGCGTTAATCACCTCGTTCACATTGTCAGAGACAATATGGACCAATTCCCACACACATCCAACGACAACAACGAAAGACAACAGCATACTGACTTTTTCAGGCAAATATTTACCCAGCCCTGGCAGGTGTTGTATCGAGCGATTCAATGTATTTAATAAATTCCAAACAAACAACGCAATCACCCAAGGCAATAAAAAACTACGCCCGGTCATCAATAAGTAACCAATCAACGTCACGCTGATTAATCCTGCAGAAAATGTCATGATTCGATTCACACGCGCTCTCCAAAGCTCTGCTCAAATACATAATAATTAATCATGACATAAAAAAAATTCAAAAACATGGCTGTCAAGACTGTTTTTAAAAAAAATACTGGATTATAATACGAGCCGGTCTTGTTCTATTGCACCCATTCATAAATGTGGATAAATATAAAATCATTCTCATCCACCGGCTAAAAACCCTTCGCAAAGCCACATCTATAACCACATAACTATATTGAAAAATAACGTTTTTTTATGTTAATAACACCCCACAACGTTATCCCCATTATCTGTGGATAACGTTGTGGGTAGAGTGAAAAATTCTTTGGGAATAAGGGTATTGCCCTCGTGCCTCAAACCAAACCAACCCGAACAAGCATGTCGGGATGATTACATCATCGCATCACGCAACCAGCTGCCATCACCATCTTCATCTTTATACGATAAAATCACGACTTCCGTACTCCCGACTTTGACAAACTCTTCGTTCAGCCATTTTGCAGCACTGGGAAGTACGCGGATGCATCCATGACTTGCATTGGTTGTCAGCTTCTCATACCCCGAATGAATGGTAAATCCTCGATAAAAATACATGCAGTACGGCATTTTAGCGCCACCGCCAGTATCAACTGGATACGCTTTTGACTTACAATCTTTCCCGCGTTTGTAATAAATGCGGAAGTTTCCTGTGACTGTACGGCACGGTTCGTTTGTATCATCACAAAAGTCAGCGCCACCTGAACCCATGCCTGTTTGTACCCGCTCCCCTTCCTCGTTGTATGCAGCCCAAGCAGACACCTTAGGGTCGAACACAAAAAGTTTCCGACCACGCGGTTTGATTTGCAAAGGAAAATGATTGCGTCCATGTGTATCTTTCAAATGATGAGGCATGTAATGCTCCTCACCGTAATCATCCGTAACCACCGTAGCTTCATCAACATCAAGGCATGCCGTCAGGTTCAAACACAACACCAACGGCAACCAAGCGTACTTCATGCTCTTAATCTTCATGAAGACGACGGTATTTTGTCTTAGATGGATTATTTGCTGCATCACCCAAGCGACGCTTACGATCTTCTTCATAATCTTGATAGTTTCCATCAATAAATACGACTTTAGAATCCCCTTCAAATGCCAATAAATGCGTGCAAATTCGATTGAGAAACCAGCGGTCATGTGAGACAACAATAGCACATCCCGGGAAGTTCAACATGGCTTCTTCTAAGGCTCGTAAGGTTTCAACATCTAAATCATTACTCGGCTCATCGAGCAGCAGTACATTTGCACCACGCTTTAACAAGCAGGCCAAATGCACACGATTACGTTCACCACCCGATAAATCTCCAACACGTTTTTGTTGATCAGATCCTTTAAAATTAAAACGTCCCGCGTAGGCACGTGATGACATCTGAAATGCACCCACTTGGATAATATCGTGACCACCAGAAATCATCTCCCAAGCCGTCTTACGGTCATCCAGGCTATCACGTGATTGGTCAACGTATGCCAAATCGACTGTTTTTCCGATACGGATTTCACCTTTGTCCGGTGTGATTTGCTGCGTCAACATTTTCAAGAACGTTGATTTTCCGGCACCGTTGGGCCCAACAATTCCTAAAATACCGCCTTTCGGTAATCTGAAATTCAAATTTTCAAATAAAACACGATCACCAAAGGCTTTGGACAAATTCTCGCCTTCAATCACCAAGTCACCTAAACGCTCACCGGGTGGGATATATAAGTCATTGGTTTCTTGACGTTTTTGAAATTCACGAGAGCTCATTTCTTCAACGCGCGCTAAACGTGCCTTGTTTTTAACGCGACGACCTTTGGGCGAACTGCGAGCCCATTCAAGCTCAGCTTTCAGTGCGCGATCGTGCGCTGATTCTTGTTTTTGTTCTTGGGCTAAGCGCGTGGTTTTTTGCTCAAGCCATGTCGTATAATTACCTTCATATGGGATACCCTCACCGCGATCGAGCTCGAGAATCCACTGCGCTGCATTATCCAAGAAATACCGATCATGGGTAATCGCGACAACCGTTCCTGTAAATTCTTCTAAATAACGTTCAAGCCATGCAACACTTTCGGCATCCAAGTGATTGGTTGGCTCATCCAGTAAGAGCATATCTGGGTTTGATAGCAGTAATCGACATAAAGCAACGCGACGACACTCACCACCCGACAACACGCCGATCAACGCATCACCATCAGGTAGGCGTAAAGCATTACAAGCAATTTCAAGTCGTCGGTCTAAATCCCAACCACCACCGGCTTCAATGGCTTGCTGCAAATCACCTTGCTCTTCAAGCAGGGCGGTCATGGCATCATCACTCATAGGCTCACAAAATTTAGCACTGATCTCATCAAATTTAGTCAGTAAACCTTTCATATCCGCAACAGCTTCTTCCACCACCTCACGAACCGTTTGTTTAGGGTTCATTTGAGGCTCTTGAGGAAGATAACCAATACGAATGCCTGCCTGAGGACGTGCTTCACCTTCAAAGTTTTTATCCACACCTGCCATGATACGAAGCAGCGTTGATTTACCCGAACCGTTCAGTCCAAGCACCCCAATTTTTGCTCCAGGGTAAAAACTAAGTGAAATATCTTTCAAAATTGTGCGTTGATTCTCAACCACTTTACTCACGTGGTTCATGGTAAAAATATACTGCGCCATAAAAACTACTCCAATTCATACTGATTTAAATAAATTTAAATAATTAAGTCCAATCTAAAATCACTTTACCCGATTGGCCTGAGGCCATAATCTGAAAAGCATCTTGAAAATCATCCACCGGAAAATGATGTGTCATCACCGGTGATAAATCCAAGCCACTTTGAAGCATGGCAATCATTTTGTACCATGTTTCATACATTTCTCGCCCATAAATACCTTTAAGCTCGAGGCCTTTGAAGATCACTTGGGTCCAGTCTATCGGTGTTGCTTCCGGTGGAATACCTAAAAGTGCCATTTTCCCACCATGGTTCATGGTTTTGACCATGTCGTTTAAGGCCATCGGATTACCCGACATTTCCAAACCGACATCAAAACCTTCACGCATCCCCAACTCATCCATGGTGTCTTGAAGGGTATGATATTTAATATTAATCGCACGCGAAGCACCCATTTTTTTAGCTAAGGCAAGGCGGTGATCATTCACATCGGTAATCACCACATGCCTGGCACCGGCATGACGTGCAATCGCTACGGCCATCATTCCAATGGGTCCTGCACCGGTGATTAAAACATCTTCACCGATTAAATTAAACGAAAGCGCACAATGCGTTGCATTTCCAAACGGATCTAAAATCGCCGCCTGATCGCCTGTAATATTATCAGGCAAAGGCAAGACATTACTGGCAGGAAGCACCAAATATTCAGCAAAACAACCGGGACGATTGACACCCACACCTTGCGTTTTCCGACATAAGTGCTGCCGACCTGCACGACAATTACGGCAGATACCGCAGGTAATATGCCCCTCACCTGACACGCGCTGCCCGACCGTTAAACCTTTAACTTCACGGCCGACGTCAGCAATTTCACCAAAAAACTCATGCCCAACAATCATCGGTACAGGTATCGTCGCTTGCGCCCAATCATCCCAAGAATAAATATGAATGTCTGTGCCGCAAATCGCAGTTTTATGAATTTTAATTAACACTTCATTTGCATTAAACGTCGGCATGGGCGCATCATCCATCCAAATACCAGGCTCACGTTTTGCTTTAATCAGTGACTTCATCTGTTCCCTCAAAATAACTTACAAAATAACTTATATAACACCCAGTTCACGACCTACGCGCCCAAATGCGTCCAACGCCTTATCAAGATGTGCTTCGGTATGCGCGGCTGACATTTGTGTTCGAATACGAGCCTGACCTTTGGGTACAACCGGAAACGAGAAGCCAACCACATAAATGCCTTCATCGAGCAAACGCTCCGCCATTTTTCCAGCAAGCACCGCGTCCCCGAGCATCACAGGCACAATCGCATGGTCACCGGGCACCAAATTAAACCCAAGCCGCTCTAAACCAGCACGAAAATAACGCCCGTTATGCTGCACTTTCTGAATTAAATCTTGATTGTTTATGACCAAATCTAACGCTGCAATCGACGTTTCCGTGATCATAGGTGCGAGCGTATTTGAAAATAAATAAGGCCGTGAACGCTGTCTCAACCAGGCAACAACAGCTTCACTCGCGGCCGTAAAACCACCGGATGCACCACCAAGCGCTTTACCTAACGTTCCCGTCACAATATCAATGCGATCGGACACGCCAAAATGCTCAGGCGTCCCTCGACCGGTTTCACCGACAAAACCTACTGCATGCGAGTCATCCACCATCACTAAAGCACCGTACTTATCGGCTAAATCACAAATAGCAGGTAAATTAGCCAAAATACCATCCATCGAAAACACACCGTCCGTTGCAATCAAACGAAAACGCGCATCACTGGCGGCTTGAAGCTGCTTTTCTAAATCTTGCATATCATTATTGGCATAACGATATCGCTTGGCTTTACATAATCGCACACCATCAATAATACTGGCGTGATTTAAGGCATCACTAATAATCGCATCTTCAGGCCCTAATAATGTTTCGAACAAACCCGCGTTTGCATCAAAACACGAAGGATACAAAATCGTATCGGCTTTACCTAAAAAATCACTTATTTTTCTCTCTAAGGCTTTATGCGGTGCCTGCGTTCCACATATAAAACGCACCGACGCCATACCGTATCCGTATTTATCTAAAGCCGCCTTTCCTGCCGCAACCAATGCTGGATGATTTGCGAGTCCTAAATAATTATTGGCGCAAAGATTAATCACGTCATGCCCGCCAAGGCTCACCATGGCTTGCTGTTGATTTTGAATCACGCGCTCAGGCTTAAATAACCCTTCTTGTTTAAGCACACCTAATTCTTTTTGAAAATGTGTCTCAAATCTGTCCCGCATGTTAATCTCCGGCTTAGAGCAAAAATCTATAAAATAAATATCAGCATGCATCATAACAAGCTGCGAACACATTAACCAGAATACCAAGGGAACTTCCCTTTTAGCTTCTCATAGAAGAACCCAAAAACTTGTCAGATGTGTTACGAACTTATAGACTTCTCCGGGGTTAATATTAACTCAATAATTAACCGGAAAAGAATAAATGCTTGGATTAGTATTCGATGTCTACAACCAATGGCTCACTTATTTTTTGGATCGGGCCTCTATTTGCCTGTCACCATCCCCCCCTGTTGCCGATCAAGCACATGTGATTACAGAACTTCAGGCCCGACTTAATGCCATCAGGACAGACAGGAAACCTGTGACTGCCGTGTCGCTGTCACTACTCGAAATGTGCGATATTCTTTTTTCAGTGAGTCGTGTCGAAGCAATTCTTAATGAGTATTTCGAGGTACCACGTAGTCTATCCTGGAAAGTCATGGCTACTGAATTTTTACAACAACGTGCCGAAAAAATTTTAAATGGACCATTTTGCTATACATTCCATACGGACTTACCTGTAAACGATCTGTGTGTAACGCTGGCTAGGCTTTGTGATCCGCAACATCAAAATTCGCTCCTTATGCCTGGGGTCAGGAAAGAAGATATTTACGGTAATAATTTTGATGAATTGAACTTAGGGCAGTTTATTCTAACCGATGATAAATTATCGTTTATTAATCTGTGTGATATTGTCGACACGGCTTTTACTCGAAGTGTTGGTATTGAAGCCAATATTTATCTCACGACAACGGCTGAAGGGCAATCACGTAATCTAAGTAATACTGAAATACAGCGCCTAGGGACGGTTTACCATCGATTGGAAAAAATTCGCCATCAACTTAATGACAGAAGCTTTCTTGCGCGAGTGATGCGAAGCAATCTATTTGATGAGCTGGTCAATTTACGCAATGGTTTAAGAGATGGTGATGTCGATCATGATGGTGAGGAGATGAATGCGGGTGCCGCAGCGAATGAAGCGATTGTCAGATTTCGACAATATTATGAAGGTTGGAGCGAGGACAAGAAGTCTCGGGTTTGTGCCATTTATACAAATGGCAGAACGCTGGGTGAAATATTTGATATTATTTTTCGTGATCCCAATCAATCCCGTCATAACAATGGCCACAGTGTAATCTATTGCATGGCTATAGTCGGTAGTCAGCTCGAGAGTATTATCTATGAAAATCGCCGTGAGTTGCTTGGTATCAAGGAGTCACAGCAAGAACGCATCCACCAATTAAAATACCAATTACTCGAGGATATCCAGACGAAAAAGTGGATGCGTTTAGGAACGGATGAGTATGCTTCGCTGTATGACCATCTTGCGTTATTGATGAATGACTTGCTAGTAACCCTGTCTAAACAAACAAAAAATCCCGAGTACACTGAGTTAATGCTCAATATGGTAAATTTTGTTTATTTTGAGTGTGAACGTATGCTCGCGGCCAAACGGTTTGGTAAAAAACTAGATTCATATACCCATTTATTATTGGCTATTGGCCTGGAATCAGCGTGTTCTGACAAGCGTTCCAAAGAATATAACGATATGGTATTAAACGAGAGCTTCAAGCGCATTTCATTGTTATCTTCGTGTGCAACTGCTTTTTTTCCGTTATCAGCTCCCACGTCTAAAAATAACTGGCAACAATGGATTCTCGCACATCCTGCTCTTCAATCTTATCCTTTCCTCATTGATGATGATTGCGAATATACCCAAATCACTCAGTATATGACAACTTATCAAGCAACAGAGCAACGCACGATCACCACTGACGCACTTTCTGAGCTACGCACACAGGAAGCAAGACATCGCTCCATCGTGTTGAGAACAGCAGATGAACAACGGATGCGTAGTAAATCGAAATTCCGCGCGTTCTATCCGGCTTCGGCACATGCGGATTCAACGCAACAGACCTTATATAATTTCGAGTTTTGGTTTTATGTTGGCTGTATTACAGCTCTAACAGCTTGCTATGTAAGCCTAGTAGAGCACTATTTCAATTCACTCAAAGAAGATCTAACCGGCAGTCCCGCGATCTCCGGCTTAACTCCACAACCTTAATTGACAATACGTGTAAATGTAAGTCTTAACTCGCAGACGCTAGGAATTCTTGCTAAAATCTTCGCAACGTTTTACTCTAAGTCGTCACGTACAAAAGGCCGTACCATGAATAATCACAATGCCCGCATTAATATGATCACACAGCAGCTCAGAACCGGTAATGTTCTCAGCGAGAATATCCTTTCATTATATGATGAGCTGCCGAGAGATGCTTTTGTTCCAGAAAGCTTGCATAAGTATGCTTACAGCGATTTACAACTCCCGCTGCCCCATAACGAATGCATGATGACACCGCTTGAAGAAGCCACCATTTTACAAGCACTGGCACTCGAAGGTTATGAAAATGTTCTTGAAATAGGAACCGGATCTGGCTTTTTTACAGCTTTACTCAGTCGTCGTTGCCAACATGTGACCAGCATTGACTATCATGCTGATTTTACAGAAAACGCACGTAAAAAACTCACACAATATCGCTGTGATAATGTCACTCTGCACACAGGCAATGCCTACCATGGTTGGTTAGACAAAGCCCCCTTTGACGTGGTGATTTATACCGGGGCATTGCAGGCGCTCGACGACATGCATCGCTTGCAAGTACTACCCGGTGGTAAGCTGTTTGCTATCGTCGGCGACACACCTTGTATGCAAGGACAGCTTCATTACCTTGATCACCATGAGACATGGCACGCAAACTTACTTTTTGACACCCTGCTACCTCAATTAATTAATCCGTCACCACCTAAAGCATTTACCTTTTAGGAATCATAAGGCATGAATAAGCTAAAACAGCTCGGTTCAATCTTACTTATAAGCTTCGCTTGCATACCGCCGCTTCATGCCGCTGATCTTTTAGATATTTACCTTCAGGCGCTCGATAACGATCCTGCGTTTAAAATTGCCTACAGTACCTTTATGTCGGACAGCCAAAATGTCCCCAGGGCACGCGCACCTTTGCTTCCTCAATTCACCGTAAATGCACTCACAAGTTCCAGCCAACAAAACGTAAATGCAGGGCTTCTTGTGGATGGTGAAAATTTTATTGTTGATGAAAGCTACCAAACCATGCAATGGCAATTTTCGGCCTCTCAAGCGATTTATAATTTTAAAGCGTGGGCTGAAGTACAACAAGCCAAAGCCTCGGTGAAAGCAGCCAATGCTTTATTTAACGATGCGTCGCAAAATTTACTTTTACGAGTGACAGCGGCTTATCTTGATGTACTTTTTTCATATGATTTTCTTACGTTCACGCAAGCAAAGAAACGCGCGAATAAACGGCAGTTTGATCAAGCAACCCAGCGCTTCAACGTCGGCCTTGATGCGATCACATCGGTATATGACGCACAAGCCGCCTATGACTATTCTGTGTCACAAGTCATTGAAGCCGAAAATAACGTGATTAACACCGGCGAAGAACTCCGTAAATTGACCAATCATATCTACGACAAGCTTGCACCACTCAGAAATAACAAAATTCCGCTGATTCGGCCAGAGCCAGATAACATCGATGATTGGGTTGCAACGGGACTCAAACAAAACTATAAACTTTTCGCTGCAAAATATTCGATGGAAGAAAAACGAGAAAAAGTCAAAGTTAAATCCTCAGGGAACTGGCCTATTCTCGCAGTCAAAGCTAACCTGACTCGCACACGTAACCAATCTCAAGATCCCAATTTCTTTATCCCAGCTACACAACAAATTTCTTCCGTCGCCCTTACGTTCGACTACCCTATTCTTCAAGGTGGCTTAGTTTTGGCTGAAACAAAACAAGCACAATTTGACTTTCAATCAGCAAGCCAAGCACTCGAGCAGGCCTATCGTGATGTTACCGTCGACAGCCGTATTGCATTTAACACCATTAACAACGGCATAGCCAAAGTCAAAGCCGATCGCAAAACCCTGTTCACACAAACCGCATCGCTCGAAAGTACTGAGGCTGGTTTTTTTGTTGGGACACGCAACATGGTTGATGTCGTGGGGGCCCAAGAACGCCTTTTCCTCGCCCAAAAAGAATTAGCATCCGATCAATACGGGCTGATTAAGTTCATGCTCAAACTCAAATATCTGGCCGGAACACTTAATGTCACCGACCTTGAAGAAATTAACAGTTGGCTATCAACGGAACGAATCAATAGTCGCCCACCACAACTCAATGCGCCACAGTAAGTGCACGCGCTTCAGTTTAAAACTTAATGTAGATATCTAACCATGACGTATACTTCATCCAGCATCGAAAAAAAACTTCTCCATCACACCGGTAAAGCCATTGCCGATTACAACATGATTCAAGCCAACGACCGCGTGATGGTTTGTCTGTCAGGCGGAAAAGACTCGTTTACCCTGCTCACGCTGCTTGATCGCCTACGCCGGCGCGCAAAAATCAATTTTGAATTATTTTCGTTTACATTAGATCAAGCCCAACCCGGCTGGGATGATAGCAAATTACGGAACTGGCTCGATGATCGCGATATTCCGCATAAAATTCTTACACGCGATACTTACAGTATTGTAAAAGAAAAAATTCCTGAAGGAAAAACCTATTGTTCCTTATGTTCGCGCCTGCGTCGTGGCATTATTTATGGATACGCCGAGAAACATGGTTTCACAAAAGTAGCCCTGGGACACCATCGGGATGATTTAATTCGCACCCTCTTAATGTCGATGCTTTACAATGGCGAAGTGCGCTCTATGCCACCTAAGCTCTTAAGTGATAACAAAAAACATATGGTTATCCGTCCTTTGTGCTATGCGCATGAAAGCGATATTATTGAATATTCAAAAGAACAAGATTTTCCTATTATTCCCTGCACTTTATGCGGCTCGCAAGATAATCTTGTACGTAAAAAAGTGGGTAACTTAATCAACCAACTGACCCAAGAAAACCCCAAAATTCCAAGTAATCTTTTGCATGCTTTACAAGCCGTCAAACCAAGCCAGCTCATGGATAAAAATTTGTGGGATTTTGAAAATCTCGAGCATAATTTAGTAACATCGGAGCACACAGAACATGATGAATCGTTTTAGCACCTTCACTCGACAGGTCCGCGTTTACCGTAAGCGCCAGCTTCGGTTTGATTTGATTTCTTCTGTTGTTGTTTTTCTCGTGGCAATACCGCTATGCCTGGGTATTGCGCTCGCTTCCGGCGCCCCCCTTCTTTCAGGCATCATCAGTGGTATCATCGGCGGCATTATTGTTGGAAGCTTAAGCTCTTCGCACATCAGTGTCAGCGGTCCTGCCGCTGGTATGGCCGCGGTTGTGCTGACGGCCATAGGGCAACTCGGCGATTTTAATACTTTTTTGCTGGCACTTGTTCTTGCAGGCTTTCTTCAAATCATAATAGGCACGCTACGCGCTGGTTTTTTTGCCGAATACGTCCCCTCGAACGTGATTCAAGGCTTGCTGAGCGCCGTGGGAATTTTATTAATTGTTAAACAGCTACCTCTAGCCTTCACACTTTCATCCAGCATGACGGAACTCAAAATGCATTTACTCGATGCAGCCGAAGGTTTTCATATACAACCACTCCTGAATATTTCATACCACATCAACAGTGGTGCCCTAATTTTATCGATTATCTCCCTTGGTATGCTTATATTCTTTGATAAAACACGTATAGCTTGGCTCAAACCTATTCCTGGCACCATTATCGTCGTTATTTTTGGTGTCGCTGCAAATGAATTCTTTGTGTCCACACATTCGTACTTAGCACAACACAACCTCCAGCTCGTGAACATTCCTCATAACAACGGCCTGATTGATTGGGTAGACCAATTCATGTTCCCCAACTGGTCCGCGTGGTCAAATCCGAATGTTTATATCTATGCCGGTATCCTTGCTACGGTCGCCTCACTTGAAAGCCTGCTCAATGTCAAAGCGGGTGAAAAACTCGATACAAAACGTCGTCGCTGTTCAAAAGATCGTGAATTATTGGCCCAAGGGTTTGGTAACATGACGGCAGGTCTTTTGGGTGGCATACCCGTCACGTCCGTTATCGTACGTACCTCCGTTAATATCCAAGCGGGCTCGAAAACAAAAGCGTCCACCATATTGCATGGCTTTTTTATTCTCTTTGCCATCATGCTCATTCCTACATTATTAAATAAAATACCGCTTTGCTCACTCGCCGCCATTCTTATTTATACAGGCTATAAACTCACATGCCCGAGCATCTATAAAACCATCTACAACCAAGGCCTCGACCGTTTTATTCCTTTTTTAGTCACCGTCATCGGCATCGTAACGCTGAATTTACTCACGGGTATTATCATCGGCCTTATGACCAGCTTGTTTTTTATCTTAAAATCAAACAGCCAAGTTCGTTTTGATATTATCCAAGAATTCTACCCCAACGGCGTGACACAACGCTTGATTCTTCCCCAGCAAACAACGTTTTTAAATAAAGCATCGCTGGTCGAAGAGCTCGATGGTATTCCAAAAAAATCACAACTGATCATCGACGCCCGTTATTCTACGTATATCGATAAAGAAATTATTCAGCTCATCAAAGAATTTCAGCTCGAACAAGCCCCTCAAAAAAACATATCGCTTAATCTAATTGGCTTTAAATCGGATTATGCGATTCACGATCATATTAATTTTATTAACGTGACCACCTATGATGTGCAAGCCTCACTTTCACCCAAACAAGTTTTAAGTATTTTACGTGAAGGAAACCAGCGCTTTCTTCAAGATACGCGCATCCATCGCAGCTTAAGCATTGATATCAAATACACATCCGCCACGCAGCATCCCCTTGCCGTCGTGCTGGGCTGCATCGATTCACGTGTGCCTGTTGAAACCGTTTTTGACATGAGCTTTGGCGATTTGTTCTGCGTGCGTGTGGCCGGAAACGTGGTCAATAACGATGTTTTGGCAAGCATTGAATATGCCTGCTATGTACTTGGCGTCAAACTCCTGGTGGTCCTCGGACACACACGATGCGGCGCTATTGCAGCCGCCTGTGATGATGTCAAAGAAGGCCATATCACCCAATTATTGGCTAAAATAAAACCCGCCATCAACGCAGAAACAAGTACCGTATCAAACCGAACCAGCACAAACGATACCTTTGTTGAGCATGTCACCGAGCTCAACATTGCCCATACGTTGCAAGGCATTTATGAAGGCAGCCCTATTTTACGTAAGCAAGTTGAAAACAATGACCTCGGTATGGTTGGTGCAGTATATAATGTAGCCACGGGCGAAGTGGAGTTTAAGAGCTTTGGTGAGCGTGCCGCTGAGCTCCACAAGAAACCTAATAAAGCCCTGATACAACAACTCGATGACCTTATTTAATCATTCGATCTTGACTTGGCACGCTCGCCGACAGCAGCATCTATTTGTTTGATCCTCATCAAGCTCATGGCAATCAGCGCTGAAACAAGCGCGCTAATCAAGATTGAGAGCTTAGCCATATCCGACAAGATATGTGAAGAAAAAGACAATTCAGAGGTAAATATTGACATGGTATATCCAATACCTGCTAAAAAAGAAATCACAACAAAGTCATAATATTCAATACCTTTAGGCCGTGAGGCGATACCTAGTTTTTGCACAACCCATGAAGTCAACAATAACCCTGCCGGCTTAGCAAAAACGAGACTAATAAAAATCCCCCAAAAAAGTGTGCTCGATAACGTATGACTCAAGTGTGAAAAATCAATATGAAAGCCCCCATTGGTGAGTGCAAATAACGGTAAGACCAAAACTAAAACCGGTATTTCTAATCGATTTTCCCAGCGTTTGAGCGGTGTTGTAGCTTCTAATGACACATCCGTCACGCCTTCTAATAAGTCATGCGGCATCCCTTCTTCTAGCAAATGCTTTTCTTCACTGTATTCATCTTCAAATTTATTCAAAAGTTTACGGATTTTTTTTACGGCGACTTTCGGTTTTTTCTTTGGACGTGCAGGAATGCACATAGCAACTAAAATCCCTGAAATTGTCCCATGAATACCTGCCTGTTCGATACAAAACCAAAGAAATAAACCCAAAATGATATATATTAATGGGTGACGAAAACCACATACATTCATCATCACAAGGCTCAAAAAGACAACCGAGGCACCTAAAAACATCGTTAAATTAAATTGAGGAGAATAAAACAAGGCGATAACAATAATAATCAAAATATCATCAATAACAGCGAGTGAAGCCACTAAAGTAAATGCTTTTTTCGATATTTTGTTTTTAAATAAATACATCACACCTATTGCTAAAGCCGTATCGGTTGCCATAGGTATGGCCCAACCGTTTATTGTTTCAGGATTGTTATAATTAATGAAGCAATATGAAGCGATCGGCAATAATGCACCTCCTATGGCGCAAAGCACGACATACATCGATTTCGAAAGCTCTGATAACTCCCCAATAACAAATTCTCGTTTAACCTCAAGGCCCAGCACGAAAAAAAATATGGTTAATAGGAGATCATTGACAAAATGGCGTAATGTTGTATTAATGATATATCCATTGAAATGAAGACCAAACGGCATGTTAATCAACGTCTGATAACTACGATGGGCCGCATCAATATTACTCATAAAAACTGCAATAAAAATACAAATAAATAATAATGCACTGGTAAAAAGTTGGGCATCAATAAAATGATGCAATGTCGAAGATATTTCTTCGACCTTTTGCTCAAACACCCCTTTATCTTCATGTGGATTATGATTATTTAATATTGATAACATCATTTATTTTTTCTCCAAAGCTCTAGATTCAATCATAACGCGCCCTAGAAAAATTTAGGTCGGGCGCGTCGTCAAGCATAGCCAGAGAATGTTTAGCAGATATCCATCATGTATTGGGGTTCATGCAAGTATTGCTTAATTGCAACTTTAACCCGTGCTTTCGCAAGAATGAACTGATAGTGAGAACGATTTTTTTGTGCTTGTCTCATAGCCGTGCTGCTGCATTTTGAATTAAGATCAAACACTTTTTCTTGAAGATAAGGCGGACTAAAATCCAGTTCAGAAACTTTTTCTTTTAGCTCATAAACTTTGCTTGTTTTATTTTGATTACCTTTTAAAGTCAGCGTAATTTCGGCGATACCATCAAAAATATCTGCATAATGAGTTTTAAGATTATCTGTTGTTTGTTTGTAATAAACATTTTCTCTTAATTGCTGTAGTTCGTTTGTATGTAAAATAACATCGAGATACTCTCTGCTTTGTGAGCGATACTCATCATAGTCTTTAAAAATAGGTCTAAATCTCAATAAATCAAAACTTTTAGCAATGATTTTATTAATATCTTTATCCGCATGCATACCTACTGACATCTTTACCTCCAGCTCTCGTTAAACAACACAAACATCCTTAAGAACTTAAGCGGCACATTTATTAAATACCAATATGTCACTTGAAATAAAAAATAATGTGATTACACCGTAACACTAGATAATATTATATGTCAAAAATAATGAGTCTAATAATGGCATTAAAATAAGTCGGGTTATTGTTTTTTTTTGTCATTTATTTATAATCAATTAAATATAAATATATTTTAATGGAGTTCTAACCATGCTGATCATGCCCCAACCTAATGATGAAAAAACACAATTACGCGTACGCATTAGCAATACCGTCTTAAACGAAGTTGAACAATATTGTGAATGGGCTGATATCAAATATAGAGACTATTTTATAGAGCAGGCTTGTAAGTATATTTTTAACTCGGATAATGACTGGAAAGAATACAAAATGAAACGTAGTCAAGAAAACACCGGGTAACCCGAACTTAATCGGGCAAGATCACGATAGACGAAGCAACGTGACCCTAAGGCGTAAACACACTCACACAACGTGTGTGTTCAGATACAAGCTTATTTTGTTCAAAAATAAGACCGCTACCAAAGCCTTGAATATATGCCTCATCACCACCAAACTCAGTAGAACTCCAGTAATCTTCACTGGTGGTGAATCCACCAATTTCAGCTTGATTTGCATACAAACAATTGAGTTGAGTTGGAGCGCCAAATGCCGAGACAGCCGGCAAAAACCAATCGTCGTAACAAGCATTTTCTGGTTTACACGGGGTGTTACCTTGTGAATCAACTTCATACGTACTACAAATACCTGCCGCATAAGTATCTATCCCTATTGGAGTAGGAGGGTTAGTGCAACCGATGCTATTCGTTAAACAATCAACAATTTTTACCGTGTTCGCCGCTCCATCGCTCGTACTTATCGCCTCTATATATTTCTGCACGCCCCATGGTATACCCGGACTATTATCAGCACGCGCAGCAATCAAATCGTTCAGACCTCCATTAAGACAAGCAATTGTTCCCCCAAAAGCCGGTTGTCCAACAGCTGTGGTCTCATAGGTGTAGCCATCGGTATACGTCTCAGGGCCATTGGGCGTCGTAATCATCACATCTACAGGCCCTATTGCATGAGCCGGTGTAACGGCCGTTATCGTTGTTGAATCCACCACATTCACACTGGTTGCCACAACACTTCCAAACATAACATCCGTAGCACCGGTAAAGTCTACACCCTTGAGTGTCACACCGGTACCACCAGACGCCGCACCGGAAGCAGGGCTTACACCGGTGTCAGGTAGTGGAGCTTGTGTAATATGGAGGTTATTACGACGAGCCGGGCGATAACACAAAAATTCTGAGTCATTTGCACAAACAACCGGCCCATCATCAATAGGACGAGTTAATTGGCTACCGTCGATTTGCAACGAAAGTGTGCAAGAAGCTTTTCCCGTGAGTACAAACGGATTGCCGCAGACTCCCAGCCCCGTCGTTAATTGCGTGACCCCAGGAATAGATTGCATCGCAAGTGTGCGTACTGTCGTGGATTGATTCTTCACTTGATATTGAACGATCGCTGTGTCGTTGGATGGAACTGCGAATGTGGTTGCTGTGAGTGGTGTAAGCGTCCAGACTGGACTAGCCGCCTGTGCCGCACTCAAAAAACATAAAGCTACGACGCCACTGAACAAGCGGGCAATAAAATAATTTGATTTCATGAAGAGCTCCCTTAAATATTTTACGCCAGGCTAAGGCGTAAACGCCCGTACACAACGTGTGTTTGGATTTGAAGAATTTTTTGGAATACTGTCGTACTGCTGACCGTCAAGAAAATATTGAGACCACGCGTTCGACTCACCAGATTCAGTAGAGCTCCAGTATAATAAAGTTGTGAACCCGCCAATAGCCGTTCGGTTAACATACAAACAATTAAGCTGACCTGAGTCGCTCAAATTAAAGCCCGCAGGCAAAAACCAATCATCGTAACAGGTGTTCCCTGCTTCACAAGGGGTGTTGCCTTGTGAGTCTACTTGATAATCATCGCATACTTGGGCCGCATAAACACCTGCTCCTAAGACACTTACTATCGTCGCAGTATTTGCTGCACCATCGGTGGTGCTTCTCGCAAACGTTTGTATGTCAAGCCCGCCCCACTCAATATCCGAACCATTATCCGCTGTCGACGCAATTAAATTAGCTTTATCCCCATTAAGGCAAGCAATTTTACCACCATAAGCTGATTGCCCCACGGCTGTGGTCTCGTAGGTGTAACCGTTCGTATCCGTCTCGCTACCCGTAGGACCGGTAACCACCACATCAACAGCTCCAACTGCATGCACAGGTATGACAGCCGTAATCGTTGTTGAATCTACAACATTGATGCTGGTCGCCACCACGCCTCCAAATGTCACACTCGTAACGCCGGTAAATCCGGAACCGCTCACAACCACCCCCGTACCCCCCGAAGCCGGGCCTGAAGCAGGGCTCACTCCGGACACAGTAATCCCTGAATCAACATCAATCGCCGCTATCAACGCATTCGTATTGTCGCCTTGAATTGGAAAATTCGTCAACGTAAGTTCCGTATCTCCTGGTGTATAGGTCAACGTGCAACTGCCTAATGGAGGCACACTGGCACATGTATTATCTGTTTCGGTTACCTCTCCTTCCAGCGCCGTACCTGTAAAATCAGATGCTATGTTTGTCGCCGTAACAATCAAAGATAGATTATTAATCGTCAATGTCCCACTTACTCCCGTGGCGACTAACGTCAAGGGCGAGCCGGTGACAGAAATCGTTGCATCGGTAATCGGTGAGGCTTGTGTGATACGAAGAACATTGTCAGATGCCGGGCGATAGCACAGAAACTCCGAGCCGTTGGTACAAACAACCGGTCCATCATCAATAGGCCGTGTTAATAAACTACCGTCGATTTGCAACGAAAGCGTGCATGAGGCCTTCCCCGTGAGTGCGAACGAGCGGCCGCACACACCCAACCCCGTCGTTAATTGCGTAACTCCGGGAATCGATTGCATCGTGAGTGTACGTGCTATTTTGGATTGATTGGTTACTTGATATTGCACAATCGCCGTGTCGTTTGATGGAACCGAACGTGTGGTTGCTGTGAGTGGTGTAAGTGTCCAGACAGGGCCCGCCGCCTGTACCGCATTTAATAAGCATAAAGCGACAACGCCACTGAGTAAGCGTGCAATAAAAGAATCTGTTTTCATGAAGAGATCCCTAATATGTATACGTGAGATTAGGCAACAACTTCGCCAAACTGAAAACTCATAGCCAATCCCTACGCCCTACGAGATAGTATCTATCATAACAAAGTGATGGAGTATTTAAAGAACTATATACGTATTACCTAACAAAAATAACCAAGTAAGTAACTCGACGAGAATCATGAAAAAATTCAGATTTTATTTGGGATGACATCATGGTCTAGCTCTGCGTCAGGGTCAGGCTTAAGCTTATCTTGAAGTGTTTTGTTATGCTGGTCAAAAAAAGTCTGACCTGCCTGAGTAAACGATTTTGTTTTATCCCGAACGCTAGGATCCGCTAACAATTCATCAGCACCAGGCAACGAGAAGACAAGTGCTTTTTTAGCAAGTACGCCATATATACCCAAAGTAGCCCCTACTTTTGCACTACTCAACATAACCAGCGCACTCGCAACGACAAAGATTGCATTAAACCAAGGTACGGTTAATAAAGCTGCTGTGGCAAGCACGACAACCGTTGTAAATACAAAATTTTGGATTTTCTTTTTGAGTGATCGCGCATTAGGAAGCTCCTGCATGATGTTATTGATTCGTTTCAAGCCCAAACCCACATCATTAAGTGATTTTGCGTTCATAGGTGTCGTGCCGGCTTGCTCTAAGACGTGCGAAACCAGCACATAAACCTGATTAATTTGCTCATAGTCCTTTGTTTTAAACGCTGACCGATTACTTGCTTTCACTAAAATTTTCTTTGCTGCCTTGATCATGTCAGCACACAAATGATCTGTTTTGTTTGATTCTGATACCGACAACAACAGCTGCTTAAGTTTTTGCTCATTGCGTGTAAATTCATCAAATAATAAAGTGCTCGGTCTTTTCAAGCACTCTACGTTTTTAACTTTATTTTTTTTATTGAGCAGAGCTGTTTTGAGATAAAATTCACCCCCAACTAAATCATTAAATGTTTTTCTTCCCCAACCAAACCAATTGTTTGCTTGTGAACATGGTTTCATACCCGGTGTGCCCGGCACCATATGGTGTGTCATTTCAGCTGAATTAAATCCCCTGGCACGCATGTTTTCAACGGCAGACTTATCAGCCTCCAATTTTGTTACGGTATGCTGTTGAATCGCCGCTTCAATCACGGTACCGGTACGATCAATCCCACTGGCGCAATTAACAAAACTTATGGTGTTATCCTGACCCTTTGCTTTAAGTACCACATCCACGGCTAAATCGAGTCGATCCGCTTTTTGACCGGGTTGAGCCTTACCCTCTTTTTCCATCAAGAGCTTAATTGGGTCAGCCACTTGAGGCGTGTAAAGCATACCCATATCGTTGGTTGGAACCACGGATATATCATGTGTTGTGCCCTTCATAGCTTTATGCAAACCATCAATCATGACATCTTGTTTTTCACCATCAATACTTGTATCTGTATTAAGTGTTGTCAGATGGATATTCAACTCACGATCATGCTTGCGCATATATTTTTTAGCCGCATGCTGTAACTGCTCTAAATTCGCCTTAACATGCGCATTCGTGTATTTTTCACCTGGACCAACGTAAACCGGCACCCCCATACGACCCAGCCAAAGGGGAGCTGGATCTTCGATTTCTTCTTTATCCCTCTCCAACTCAAAGCCATATGCACATCCCTGGGTTTCAACTTTCACAATAAAAGCATTTTTCACGCCCACCAGGTGACTTTTACGTGCTTGTGAGGTGAGCATACGATCATCCGCTACCAGCAGATCAGCAAAACACTTATCCGCCAGCTGCTCTGCTTCGTTATGTTCGGTATGCGCATTAACTTCCGCCCCTACAGGATAAGGTATGACGGTTTTTAACGTATCTTCGTAACCTTTCTGGAATTCCGTTTTTTCTGTCACAGGATATTGGGTTTCACGTTGAAGTATTCCAGCGTCTTTATCATACGTCAGCGTGACCAACGGCATGGCTGGGTCAAGCACGCTGTATAATATTTTATAATGCGATAAAAGTGCTTCGGCATCGTGCTGAGTCGAGCATCCTTTGGTTAAATTGGCTTTGTGTAAGGTTTTAATTAAAAAAGTATTAAATTCTTTTTCTATCTTATGCATGGCTTTCGTGGTTCGTGCATTTTTTTCTAACGGCAAGTCTTCCGCTCTATCTAAAATACGTATTTTTTCTGCTTCAAACATACTTTTGAGATTATTTCTTAATTCTTGTCGCTTGTTATCATCCAGAAACTCATCTTCATGCTTCGAAAGCATATAATCAATCGGTCGAAGACGTGCCAACATACGAAGCAAAGTATTATTCGCTTCAATCATTGCCGCATCATGAGGTGGGCGTTTGGGATCACCTAATGCATAGGCCCGGGTTGCATCACGTGACCACGTATCACCTTCAGAAGTCATGACGCGCCTTGATACAATACCAAACTCGGCATCACTTGCGGCACGCAGCGCATCAATATTATCCCGATACCCTTGCTGTAATTGATCCAATTCTCCCACGCCAATCACCTTGATAACACACTTTGCTTTAGTATAGAACAAAATATCATGTTTGACCTGGTCGAAATCACTCAGACCTGATACGATTCTTACTTTATTCAAACCTTAATTTTAAACATCAAGGACTCAGCATGCGTGCGTCACCCTGGCTTATCTCAACCCTCAAAGAATCACCTCATGAAGCGGAAACACCATCACACCAACTGATGCTTCGAGCAGGTTTTATTCGCCCGCTGGGTTCAGGGCTCTACACGTGGCTCCCGTTAGGGCTCAAAGTTCTGCGTAAAATAGAGCACGTCGTACGTGATGAACTCAATAAAATTGGAGCGCTTGAGCTACTCATGCCTGCAGTACAACCGGCCGAGCTTTGGCAAGAAACCGATCGTTGGGATACCTTTGGTGGGCAATTACTGCGTATCACGGATAATAACGGTCGAGACTACTGCTTTGGTCCAACTCACGAAGAAGTAATCACGGATTTAATGCGTCGTGAATTACAATCGTATAAACAGCTTCCACTCAATGTCTATCAAATTCAAACCAAATTTCGAGATGAAATACGGCCTCGTTTTGGTGTGATGCGATCACGTGAGTTCTTAATGAAAGATGCCTACTCGTTTCATCTTGATACCGAATGCCTCGAGCGCACGTATCAAGCCATGCATCAAGCTTACAGCCGTATTTTTGATAAGCTTGGCTTTAAATATCGTGCCGTGGAAGCTGACACCGGCGCCATTGGTGGGGCAGTATCTCACGAGTTTCAAGTACTTGCCGACGCTGGTGAAGACTGCCTGGTCTACAGTGATGGCAGTGATTATGCCGCCAATATCGAACAGGCCACAAGCCTCACACCTGCTCCATCAGACAAGCCTTCTGATAAACCTATCACACGTGTTGATACACCTAATATTAAAACCATTGCAGACGTCGCAGCGTTTCTTGATCTTGATCCAAAAAACACCGTTAAAACATTAATCGTTGAGGGCTGTAACGAAGAAGCTCCATTAATTGCTTTAGTTTTGCGCGGCGATGATACGCTGAATGCCACACGTGCCGCTAAACACCCGCTCGTTAAATCGCCCGTACAATTTGCCAATGAAGCGCTTGTGGTTGAAACACTCCAAGCTCCGTTTGGCTCCATTGGCCCAGTGGGTCTTGATATTCCTGTCATTATTGATCACCATGCACGTGCTTTAAATAGCTTTGTGTGCGGCGCAAACACCGCTGATGTGCATTATGTCGACGCGGTTTGGGATCGCGATGTTAAAGCTTCTGAATGCTTTGATTTACGTGAAGTAAAAGCTGGCGATCCAAGCCCTGATGGCCAAGGTAATTTGCAGATGTGTCGTGGTATTGAAGTGGGTCATATTTTCCAACTCGGATCAAAATATGCAGAGCTCATGAAAGCCACGGTGCTTAATTCTAACGGTAAAGCACAAACCTTAGTCATGGGCTGTTACGGTATTGGAATTTCTCGTATGGTTGCTGCAGCCATTGAGCAACACCATGACGAACGGGGCATGTGTCTACCTGAAGCTTTAGCACCGTTCCAAATCGGTATTATTCCGATTAACGGCCACCGTTCAGAACGCGTAAAAAACGCCGCAGAGGAGCTGTATCAAACTTTATTAGCTCAAGGCTTTGATGTTCTTTTAGACGACAGAAAAGAGCGTCCAGGTGTCTTATTTGCAGACCATGACTTGATTGGCATCCCACATCGCGTTGTTATCGGTGAACGAGGCCTTGATGAGGGCACGGTGGAATACAAAGCACGATGTGGTACCGAGGCGAAGCCTATTCCTGTGGATGAGATTCAGGCTTTTCTTGTTAAGCACTGCTCTCAACGGGCTCAATAGCACTCACCCCCGCCAACAACTGCTGCGTGTAAGCGTGGGCGGGGGCACGCAACAACTGCTCACACGTACCTTGCTCGACCATACGACCGTCGCGCATCACGAGCACATCATCGGCTAAATACGAAACCACCGCCATGTTATGCGTCACAAACAAGTACGTAAGATTCAGCTCTTGCTGTAAATCTTTCAATAAATTTAAAACTTGGGCTTGAACCGATACATCGAGTGCACTCGTTGGCTCATCACAAATCAGTACGTTCGGCGAGCAGGCTAACGCACGCGCAATACACAAACGTTGACGTTGCCCACCTGAGAATTGATGTGGGTAACGCTCCAAACTTCGTTTAGGTAAATTAACTTGATCAAGCAACTCATGCTGACGTTTATGAATCCACGCGGGTTTGTTATTTTGAGCCTCCATGCCTTCAGCTAAAATTTGACCGACGGTCATGCGTGGGTTCATGGATGAATAAGGATCTTGAAAGATAATTTGAACTTGCTTTCGAAATTGCTTAAGGGCGCGCCCTCGCAAATCACACACAGCTTGATCACGAAACATCACATCACCACAGCTGATTTTTTGTAAACCAAGCAGCACGCGACATGCAGTACTTTTACCCGAGCCAGACTCCCCGACCAACGCCAAAGTTTGACCCTGTTTTAGATCAAACGATAAACCATCGACGGCTTTATGAACGTGAGCTGGTCGCCCTAAAAAACCACGCTTAATTGGAAAATACACACCTAAATCACGCACAGAAAATAAAACAAGCCCTACCTCTTTTTTATTATTCCAACCCTCTTCGGCATGAACCAAAGCAGGAGGTGACGGATGCTCGGGATACAAATGGCAACGCACCGCGCGTGATGCTTGCTCTGTCTTCGTCACAACCTGTAATCCAGGCTCTTGTTGGGCGCAGGGCGAAAACGCATGTGTACAGCGCGGATGAAACCGACAGCCACTCGGCCTATCATCAGGTGAAGGAACTCGTCCTGGAATGGCACTTAAACGCTGTGTTCTTTTGTCAAAATTAGGCAACGCCGCAAGTAAATGCTGAGTATACGGATGCAACGGTTGCTTAAAAAAATCAGACACACGAGCCGACTCAACAATTTGGCCTGCGTACATCACATACACACGACAAGCCACGGCTTGAACCAAACTCAAGTCATGTGTAATCAGCAATAAACTCATGTTGCGCTGCTGTTGAATACGTTTTAAGAGCGCTAAAATTTGTGCTTGCGTGGTTACATCAAGTGCGGTTGTTGGCTCATCAGCAATCAGCACATCGGGTTGCCCGGCCAAAGCAATCGCAATCACCACGCGTTGCTTTTGCCCTCCTGACAATTGATGCGGATACTGCTTTAGACGCCGTTCAGGCTCTTCAATTTCAACTTCGCGCAACAATGCAGCCATGTGCTTACGGCGTGTTAAACCAGCCCACGTATGCCGGTGCCCTAGCGCTTCAGCTAATTGCTCGCCAATCGTGAGCACCGGATTCAATGCCGTCATGGGATCTTGAAAAATCATGGCTAAACGTTTACCTCGAAACCTCCGCATGACCGATTCCGAAAGGGTTAACACATCCGTTCCTGACCAAACGACTTCACTGTGTTGGCCATATCGCGCATAGGCAGGTAAAAGACGTATAAGAGCGGACGCCGTCAATGATTTACCGCAGCCTGATTCGCCAACCAAAGCGACGGTTTCGCCAGCTTCCAAATAAAAATTGACGTCATCGACCGCCATAATCGAGGTCTGCTTGGTTTCAAATGCGACACTTAATCGCTTCACATGAAGTTCTATCGCATCTTTTTTTTCTTTTTCTAATGTATGTTGTTCTGGCATGCTCATCCTTAGCATTGTCCTAAACCGTTGTTGATTCGTCCTGGTGCCCTAAGGTATCTTCACTTAAAAAACAAAAGCCCGCTTGCTCACCCACTTCAGCAATACCTGCGATAACTGCATCCTGCTGCATAAAGGCTGAGACCAGCACATTCTGCTCGGGCGATGGCACATGAACGCCCCACTTGCCATCCGTACGTACCTCCACATGAATAAATTGAGACATCGGCTCCGCCAAACCTTTGGCGTCAAATCGACCGGTAATGGCCCCTCGAAGCGCATCTTCTTCCGGCAGATTAACCGAATAAAATCCGCTACCGTCATCAAATCGACACAACACCCCTTTGACTGCATGCGTGTTAGATTGAGGCGTTGTGACAGACGTTTGGCGAAACCAGGCTTGTCCTGCTGTCACAAAATGCTCTTTTTGACCATCGCTTGAATGAATATGTCCATTCAGTGAATTCGTCTGACTGACAAACACCGAAATTCCCGAGCGTAAATTTTGTGGTTCTGGCAACGCTTCAGAGGTTTTTTGCATATCGACTTTAAAATTAAAGCCTGCTTTATTAGCTTGCTTGAATCCAAAAAACCAACTATCAGTGATCGGATTAAATCGTAAAAAGGCGTTGCCGACGTGCCAAAGGTACGTCGAAGGATCGGCTATTTCAGCCTCACTATCATCTTGAATGAGCACCGCTTTTGTTTGAACATCAAATAACGCTGCTCGACTATGGAACGTATTTTTTTTACGCCCCATTTGAAAAAAATAACCGTATTGCTCGCCGCCTTCTCCCTCGACCACACCAGAAAAGACCCAATGCGCCTCAGCTGAGGTAGATGGGACAAAATGAGGTGACACCTTCGGAACTTCAGCATGTATGCAACAACTCACCATCCAAATCAAATAAACCCATGCTTTATTTTTGCAAATTTTCATGTGTTTCCAACCTATCCCAAAACTCATGATGGATGCTTACCTGTACTGGTAAAACATACATGCGTTCATCAGCAAATGCATGGCATTTGACTGCGTCTTTTTCTGTCATCACACACATGTGCTCAGGCAGATCGAAATCAGCTGAAACAAAACGATGATGATCAGGAAAAACATAAGGTTTATATGTTAGACCTAACTCTGTTAACGTATCAAAAAACCGCTCGGGATGTCCAATGCCCGCCACAGCGGCAATCTGCTCGCTACCAGCCCAATTCACACCAACCTCATCGCCACTTAAAAGCTGCGTCACCGCTCCAGGGACCAAATCAAACCGGTACGCGCCAGGCCAATCGGCCCCGTTCACCACGACGATATCCACCTGCTTTAAGCGCGTAGGATGCTCGCGAAGCGGCCCTGCAGGCAAACATAAGCGATTACCCAACCCTCGTTTACCATCAATTACCGCAATTTCAATGCTTCGCCCCATTTTATAATGCTGCAAACCATCATCACTGATAATCAAATCAACCTGATGTTGTTTAATTAAATAATTGACGGCGTCCATACGATTCGGTGCAATTATCACAGGAACCTGTGTTTTTTTGGCCAATAATAACGGCTCATCACCCACCTCATCTGCGGTGTCATCCACACGCACGTCATGAGGAAAATGTTTGATTTTGGCGCCATAACCACGACTGACCAGCCCAACGCGAAAACCACGCGTCGTAAAGTGTTGAGCGATGGCAATAACCAACGGTGTTTTGCCCACGCCACCGACCGTTAGATTACCCACCACAATCACAGGCACCGAAACGTGTGCTTGTTTAAATTGCTTTAAATACGCACGCCGTAATGCAACTACGCCGCGATATAACAGTGAGAAAGGATAAAGTACCCAACGCAGCGGATGACAGCCGTACCACAGTGAATTCAACACCGAATCTAACATCATACGTCTATGCCACAATTGCTTCAGGTTCAGGCTCAACCGCGCCAAGTTTTTGTGCTTGATACAAACGTGCGTAATGCCCGTTTTCGGCAAGTAACTGCTCGTGCTTTCCCACCTCAACCACACGCCCTTGATGCATCACTACAATTTTATCTGCATGTTGAATCGTCGAAAGACGATGTGCGATGACAAGCGTGGTTCTGTTTTTCATCACCTGCACCAGCGCTGATTGAATATATCGCTCTGATTCCGTATCAAGAGCAGACGTGGCTTCATCTAAAATCAAAATAGGTGCATCTTTTAAAATCGCCCGTGCAATGGCCAAACGCTGGCGTTGCCCGCCTGAAAGCAGCACACCGTTTTCCCCCACTGGGGTATCATAACCCTGGGGTAATTTCGTGATAAATTCATCAGCATACGCACATTTAGCTGCGTCAATAATAGCCTCGCGACTCACATCAAAACGTCCGTAAGCAATATTATTCGCCAGCGTGTCATCAAACAACGTGACATGCTGCCCAACCAAAGCAAGCTGCGCTCGAAGACTTGCGAGCTCCAGTGATTGAATAGGCACACCATCCAGTAAGATTTCGCCTTGATTGACGTCATAAAAACGGGGGATTAAACTCGCAACCGTTGTTTTACCGCTGCCTGAATGCCCGACCAACGCCACCGTTTCACCGGCTTTGGCCGTAAAGCTTACATCATGCAATACGCGCTTGCCTTGTCGATAGGCATAAGACACATGATTAAACACCAGCTCACCTGTGGCGCGCTCGGATAAAACCTCGCCCCCAACAGGCTCTGCTGATTCATTCATCACACGAAAGACACTTTCAGCACCGGCAAGTCCACGCTGAAACACAGTATTAAGTGTCGTCAACGTTTTCATGGGTTTAATCAATTGCAACATCGCCGCAATAATAGCCAGAAAAGAACCAGCGGAGACAGTAATCACCGATGAAAGCTGAATCGCCGCAAAAATAATACCGGCAATACCAATCGCAATAATCGTCTGCACACCGGATACATTAATCGCCTTACTCACCGCAACTTTCATGTCTTGTTGACGTGAACGGTGCGTGGCTTGATTAAACTTGTTAACTTCGTGCGCTTCACCATCAAACAACCGCACTTCGCGGTAGCCTTCGATGGCCTCACTGGCCGTGCTGGTCACATTCCCCATGGATTGCTGGACATTGTGACTAATACGTCGAACACGTTTATTCGTAAAATTAACCAAGATTCCCACAAACGGTATGGTCAGCAAAAACATCATCGACAATTGCCAACTAATCACCATCATCACGGTCAAAAGCCCTGTCACGAGACAAATATTTTGAACCAAATCCGTCAGCGCATTGGCACTCACCTGGGCCACTTGCTCAACATCATATAAAATCTTAGATAAAAGCTGACCCGACGGTGCTTCGTCATAATAATCTGCGGGCAAACGCACGATGTGTGCAAACACCGATTGTCGCAGCACAGTGACAACTGATCGCGCAACTGAGGTCATACAATAACCACCAAACGCGCTCACGATCCCACGAAAAATAATCCCAACTAAAATAATCACCGGTATGGTTTTGACAAAGTTAGCATCCAACGCAATCAAACCTTTGTCTAGAAAAGGTCTCATCATGTAGGTAAAACCGGCATCAATACCTGCAGATAAAATATTGGCAAATAAACCAATCAATAAAATTGGCCAAAAAGGTTTAACATACGTCAATAAACGACGATAAAGCGCGCGCGCGCTCCCGTAAGATTTTTGTTGTTTCATTCGACTTTTTCTATCGCTCAGCTGGACCCATGTGATGTATTGTATCGCGTCCCAACAAAAAGCACCAATGGCTTACCGCTGCACGTTACATTCCAGAGCCCACACACGTAGCATGGCATTGCCTTCGGGGTACAATGCACAACGTACTTCGCGCACTTCTGTGCCAAAATTTGCTTGTTGCAAACCAAGCAACACGGGACCTAAAATCTCAGATGGCGTACCTGCGCGTTCTATCAGTGGAAAAATACGCACCTCTTTGGCAACCCGAGCCAGATCTTGAATCGTTTCCAAATGATAAGCTACGGCGTCATTCGCCGCATTGGCAAATAAATAATGTGAACTGAGCGCCAAATCAAAAGAAAAATTTTCAAACGGCAATGCCCCATCAACTAAAGCCTTATAACGTCCTTCTTCAACACCTGCATTATAATCCGCAAAAAAAACATCCATTCCGGCACGTCGACTCGCTAAAAACGCCTCCATACTCCCGTAAGTTTCTACATTAAATTGCGCCTGATCGGCCAGAACTTGCTGTACACGTTCATCAAAATCCTCGGTGACTTGTTGGACCAACTCCGGCTTACTTAAAACAAACAAGGGATCAACACTCACTACCGTCGTGCCTTCTTGATGCAGCTCCGTATTCACGGCACTTGCACCACAACCATATTCAAGAAGATGAACTTGAAGCGCTGCGTCCGACACATCAAACATCTCTTTGTATTCAGACACATGATGCCCCCACAGAACACGTTTTCTCATAACCAACACTCCATCAAGAAAATATTTCAGTATTTCAATCCATCCAAACATCTACGAAATATAGCCTAGCCTATTTCATGAATCAATCTAAAAGTAAGCCTACAAGATGCGAATACAAGCCAATGATAGCCCTTCACAACCTACCGCCTGCGAGGTATAGTCTAGCCTGTCTTAATGAAGAAATCGGATGTCATCATGCACCACGGCCTACCCCAGCTTCTTGGCGAAACCTACGACGCACTTCGTGAAAGTGTGTATCGCTTCGCTATGCACGAAATTGTCCCGCTTGCCGCCCAAATTGATGAAGACAATGCTTTTCCTTACCCTTTATGGCAAAAATTAGGAGAGCTCGGCTTACTTGGTATCACGGCCGATGAATCCGTCGGCGGTGCACATATGGGCTATCTCGCCCATGTGCTTGCCATGGAAGAAATATCACGTGCCTCCGCCTCCGTTGGTTTGAGCTACGGCGCACATTCTAATTTATGTGTTAACCAAATTAATCTTCATGGTACAGATACGCAAAAACAAAAATATTTACCCCAATTAATTCAAGGCACCCACGTCGGCGCACTTGCGATGAGTGAAGCCGGCTCAGGCTCTGATGTTGTGAGCATGCAACTCACCGCGCGACACGAAGGCGGGCGTTTTATTCTGAACGGCACCAAAATGTGGATCACCAACGGGCCTGAAGCCGATGTTTTGGTGGTCTATGCTAAAACCGATAAAAGCGCCGGCAGTAAAGGCATTACGGCTTTTATTATCGAAAAAAACTTTCCTGGTTTTAAAACCGCACAAAAACTCGATAAATTAGGCATGCGTGGCTCAAATACATGTGAACTGGTGTTTGACCAATGCGAAGTACCTGAAGCAAACGTACTCGGTGAAGTTAACCGCGGTGTGGGTGTACTGATGCGTGGCTTGGATTACGAGCGCACGGTACTCGCCGCAGGTCCGCTTGGTATCATGCAAGCTTGCCTTGATTTAGTGCTACCTTACGTACATCAACGCAAGCAATTTAATCAGCCTATCGGTACCTTTCAACTCATGCAAGGTAAACTGGCGGATATGTACACGGATTTAAACGCAGCCCGCAGTTATTTATACGCCGTTGCACGTGCTTGTGATGCGGGCCTTGTGACCCGGAAAGATTCGGCTAGCGTGATTTTGTATACATCCGAACGCGCCACACAAATGGCCCTGCAAACCATTCAAATTTTAGGCGGTAACGGCTACATCAACGAGTATCCTGCAGGTAGATTGCTACGTGACGCCAAACTCTATGAAATTGGAGCCGGTACCTCTGAGATTCGTCGTATGTTAATTGGACGTGAATTATTTGAAGAAGGACGCGCTCATGAAGCCTAATCATCATGATGATAATAATAAAGATAAAGACGTGGTAATTGTTGCGGCTTGTCGCACACCTTCTGGCAATTTGCTCGGGAGCCTATCAACTCTTACGGCACCTGAACTGGGATCTGTAGCTCTTAAAGCAGCACTGAAGCATACAAATATTGCTCCAGAACTTATCAACGAGGTTTTGATGGGCTGTGTGTTGCAAGCAGGACTCGGGCAAGCGCCTGCACGTCAAGCTGCTTTAAAAGCGGGCATACCCAATGCCGTAGGTGCGACGACGCTCAATAAAATGTGTGGCTCGGGCATGAAAGCCGTGATGCTTGCCCATGATTTGATTAAAGCTGAAACGGCACGCTGCGTGCTGGCCGGTGGCATGGAAAACATGAGTCGCGCACCTTATTTAGTGCCCAAAGCACGAGGCGGCTACCGCTTAGGTCACGGGGAACTGCTTGACCACCTATGTTTTGATGGTCTTGAAGACGCCTACGAACCAGGTCAACTCATGGGGGTTTTTGCCGATCGCACCGCCAAAGAGTTTGGCATCACGCGCGAGGAACAAGATGAGTTTGCCGCGCGCTCGATGCAGCGTGCACTGGATGCGCACGCTCAAGGTGCTTTTAATCACGAGATTGCACCGGTCACCATCACAACCCGTAAAGGCAGTCATACGGTTGACACAGATGAAGGGCCTGATGCAAGTAAACTCGAAAAATTGGGTCGCCTACGAGCAGCCTTTAGTCCTGATGGCACCGTCACGGCCGGCAACGCCAGTTCAATCGCCGATGGCGCTTCAAGCTTGATGCTCATGACCGCGGCCATGGCCGAGCACCACGGCATTAAACCGCTTGCACGCATTAAAGCGCACGCCACCCACGCAGGCCCACCCGAATATTTTACAACGGCCCCTATCGGTGCGATTCAAAAAGTTTTAGATAAAGCTGGATGGCAAGCCAACGAGGTGGATTTATATGAAATCAACGAAGCCTTTGCCATGGTCACGCTTCTGGCCATTCAAGCCCTCAAACTTGATATCAATCGGGTTAATATTCATGGCGGGGCTTGTGCACTGGGCCATCCGATTGGCGCCTCGGGTGCGCGTATTCTCGTCACGTTAATCCATGCCTTAAAACAAAAAAATGCCCATAAAGGCGTTGCAGCCTTATGCATCGGTGGTGGTGAAGCCACCGCAATTGCTCTTGAGTGTTTTTAAGTATTTGATATTTGATATATAAGGATATAAATATGCTTAAACAAAGTTTACTCTACCTTCTGCTTAGCATGCTGGTGATTATGTTCGCGAAATATGCCAAGCTTTTTGTGCTTTACACCGATATTTTTTATACTTACATCAACACCTTGCTTGCGCCACTCTTTGGCTCGGGCTTTGTCGGGGAAGTTTTTCGTAATGTATTTACCTTAGTGCTGGTGCCGCTTGTTATTGCTGCAATTCCTGCGCTGGTTTACAAGCTTATCAAACGCAAACACATGCCTTATTTTATTGAACTTACCTGGGTCTTATGGTTAATTATTGCCATGAGCAGTTACCTTATTCACTAATTTGAGGCTTGTTGATGACCACACTCACCACCGGATTAAATGCTGCCAGCGCATCGTTTAAAGCTAACCAAGCTCACATGGACGCGCTGGTTGAAAATTTAAACCACACCCACAAAAAACTTGCTGAAGGCGGCAATGCACGCGCACGCGAGCGGCACCAAAAACATGGAAAATTACTACCTCGCGCACGTTTACAGCATTTACTTGATCCCGGCAGCTTTTTTTTAGAGCTTTCATTGCTTGCCGCCTATGAGGTGTATGAGGATGATGTTCCTGCAGCAGGATTAATTACAGGCATAGGTCAAGTCAGTGGCGAAACATGCATGATTGTGATCAACGACGCGACGGTCAAAGGCGGGACGTATTATCCTTTGACCGTGAAAAAACACCTGCGAGCACAAGCGATTGCCGAAGCGAATCATCTGCCTTGTCTTTATTTGGTTGATTCGGGCGGTGCATTTTTACCGATGCAAGATGATGTGTTTCCCGATAAAGAGCATTTTGGACGCATATTTTTTAACCAAGCCCGGCTTTCAGCCAAAAATATTCCTCAGATTGCCGTGGTGATGGGCTCGTGCACCGCAGGCGGTGCTTATGTACCGGCCATGGCGGACGAATCGGTGATGGTTCGCGAGCAAGCCACCATTTTTTTGGGTGGCCCGCCACTCGTCAAAGCTGCAACGGGCGAAGTGATTTCAGCCGAAGCCTTAGGTGGTGCCGAGGTGCATTGTCGCGAATCAGGTACAGCAGACCATTATGCCGAGAACGATATCGATGCTCTAAACACGGCACGAACGATTGTTCGTCATCTGAACCGCCCTAAAATCCACGCTCCCAATCGCATTAAAAACCAAGAACCGCAATACCCAGTCGATGAATTGCACGGCGTGATTCCGACCGATGCACGCAAACCGTTTGATGTTCGCGAAGTGATCGCGCGCGTGGTTGATGGCTCGATATTTGATGAATTTAAAGCATTATATGGCTCAACCCTGGTGTGTGGTTTTGCGCATATATACGGCCATCCTGTCGGTATTATTGCAAACAACGGCATTTTATTTTCTGAAAGCGCACTCAAAGGCACCCATTTTATTGAGCTTTGCTCGCAGCGTAATATTCCCCTGATTTTTTTACAAAACATCACAGGGTTCATGGTCGGCAGCAAATACGAAAGCGAAGGTATTGCTAAACACGGTGCAAAACTAGTGATGGCAGTCGCCAACACGGCCGCTCCCAAATTCACGGTGATTATCGGCGGCAGCTTTGGTGCGGGCAACTACGCCATGTGCGGGCGCGCTTACGATCCACGTTTTTTATGGACGTGGCCTAACGCACGCATTTCCGTCATGGGTGGTGAACAGGCCGCCAACGTATTAGCTCAAGTCAACCGCGAGAAATATGCGAAACAAGGCAATACTTGGTCAGCAGACGATGAAGAAGCGTTCAAAACCTCGTTGCGGGAGCAGTATGAACACCAAGGCCATCCGTATTATGCCAGTGCCCGCTTATGGGACGATGGCGTCATCGCGCCACGTGATACACGTAAAGTCTTAGGTTTGAGTTTGAACGCAGCACTTCACGCACCCAGTCAACCCTCATCGTTTGGTGTTTTTCGAATGTAATGGAGCAAAAAATCATGCAAGATTTACTCAGTGAACTGGACGGGCATGTTTTAATTCTCACGCTTAACCGTTTGAGCAAACACAATGCTTTTGATGACACGCTATTGCATGCCCTCCAAAAGCAACTCGACATGGCTGAAACAAACCCTGATGTTCGTGTCATTATGTTACGTGCCAATGGCCAACATTTTTCAGCAGGCGCCGATCTCAACTGGATGCAGCGCATGGCTAAGTTCACCGAAGCTGAAAATGTTGCTGATGCCAAAGTTCTGGCCCGTGTCATGGCGAGCTTGTATCATAGCGCGAAACCCACGCTTGCAGCGGTCCAAGGTGGCGCTTTTGGCGGTGGTGCAGGCCTTGTAGCCGCGTGTGATATCGCCATCGTGGCAGACACCGCAACGTTTTGTTTTTCTGAAGTTAAATTAGGTTTAATTCCTGCCGTGATTAGCCCGTACGTGGTACGCGCCGTAGGCGAACGCGTAGCGACATGGCTCTTTATGAGTGCTGAACGGATAGATGCACCATGCGCGCTCAATCTAGGCTTGATACATCACTGCGTGCCAGAAGAAGAACTGCCATCGCATGCGCACCTATATGCACGCCGACTCGCAGCGCTTCCTCCTGGAGCCGTTCGTGCATCCAAAAAATTAGTCCAGCAAGTCGCCACGCACCCGATCAATCAACAACTGGAAGATCTCACCGCAGGTTTAATTGCAAAACAACGCGTATCTGCTGAAGGACAAAAAGGCCTGCAGGCTTTTTTGAACAAAGAAACCGTCACTTGGGATTAAGTACACTATGTTTTCAACTCTTTTAATCGCTAATCGCGGCGAAATTGCCTGCCGTATTATACGAACAGCACAAAAATTTGGTATACGAACCATCGCTGTTTATTCAGCAGCTGATCGTAACAGCTTGCATGTTCAGATGGCTGATGAAGCTGTATACATCGGTGCTGCAGAAGCCACACAAAGTTATTTGAATATCGATGCTATTATCAACGCGGCAACCACCTCGGGTGCCGAGGCTATTCATCCCGGTTACGGTTTTTTATCGGAAAATCCAGAGTTTGCGCGTGCATGTGCAGCACATGATCTTATTTTTGTCGGCCCGCCTGTAGCCGCCATGGAGCTCATGGCCTCCAAACAACGGGCAAAACAATGCCTCGAGAACACCTCGGTACCGCTCACACCGGGCTACCATGGTGAGAGCCAAGATGAAGCCGACTTGCTTCAAGCCGCACGTGACATAGGCTTTCCTGTGTTTTTAAAAGCCGCCTCGGGTGGCGGTGGGAAAGGCATGCGCAGCGTTTCAGATGAAACGCAGTTTAAAAACGCACTCGCATCAGCCAAGCGTGAAGCACAGGCAAGTTTTGGTGATGACATCATGCTCATCGAAAAACAAATCATCAACCCACGCCATGTCGAAGTTCAAATCATGAGCGACAACCATGGGAACACCGTGCATCTGTTTGATCGCGATTGCTCCATTCAACGCCGCCATCAAAAAATTATTGAAGAAGCACCTGCACCAAACTTACCTGAAAATCTTCGCGCGGCGCTTGCAGACGCCGCTGTAACCGTCGCCCAAACCATTCATTATCAAGGTGCGGGTACGGTTGAATTTTTAGTCACACAGGATGAGCAGTTTTACTTCATGGAAATGAACACACGCCTGCAAGTCGAGCATCCCGTAACCGAGATGATAACCGGGCTTGATCTCGTGCTTTGGCAACTCCGTATTGCTGCAGGCGAACCACTTCCTCTGCAACAAAAAAACATCAAATCTCATGGCCATGCGATTGAGTGCCGTGTGTATGCCGAAGATGCTGAGCAAGGCGGACTCCCCTCAACCGGAGTATTGCGTGTATTCGAAGAGCCCACGGGTCCTGTGATACGTATAGATACAGGTTTTGTCGATCAGAACACCATCACACGTTTTTACGACCCGATGCTGAGCAAATTGATTGTCTGGGGCGAAACCCGTGATGAAGCACTGAAACGCATGCAACAAGCACTCACACATTATCATCTAGGTGGTGTTAAAACCAACCTCTCGTTTCTGCAAGCGCTGCTCACACATCAAGCGTTTAAAGCCGTGACGTTTAACACCGATTTCCTAGATCAAACCACCATCAAACCAAGCAAGCTATCCACCCAGCATGCTTTATTATTTGCCGCAAGCCATGATTTTATGGCAGCAAATATTCAAGACGAGCCCATATTTAAAGATACGCTTTCTTGGCAATCCCATGAAAACCTCACCTGGCCCCTCTATTATGAATCTAGCGATGGCGTGCACACCGTGCACCTCACCCCCATCACAACACACAGCTTTATATGGGAGCATGGCGGCGCGTATTTGGCCGTGTATGCTGAACGCATAGGCGACAAACTCATCATCGATGACGGCACACAAAAACGCGTTGCCTGGGTTGAGTCTCAGGACGCACAACGTATCTTCTACACACCGTGTGGCCATGGTGCTACAACACGTCTGAGTAATCCCATCCGTGCAACACAAAGCCATGCAGCCAACCATGCGTTAACCGCGCCGATGCCCGCGACCGTTGTTGCCGTATTGAGAGCAATCGGTGATCAGGTTAAAGCAGGCGATGATTTACTGGTGCTTGAAGCCATGAAAATGGAGCACACCATTCGCGCGCCCGAAGACGGCTACGTGAGCGATATTTTTTATGCTATAGGATCACAAGTCAACGAAGGCGTGACGCTGGTTGCTATCAACCCTTTAGATAAATTAGATAAATCCCACGACAAGGAAGCCGAAGCTTAGTATGCCTATTCCTGAACGCGTCACCCTCATTGAAGTTGGACCCCGCGATGGCTTACAAAATGAGCCCGTGTTTGTGCCGAGCAAACAAAAGATTGAGCTCATCAACCAACTCAGTCAATCGGGCCTCACCCACATCGAAGTCACCAGTTTTGTTTCAGCGAAAGCCGTACCCCAGCTGGCTGATAATCTTGATGTCTTCAATGCAATAAACAAACCTAAACACATTCATTATTCAGCACTTGTTCCCAACGAACGTGGCATGCAAGACGCCATCAAGGCCGGTCTTAAAAATATTGCTTTATTTACGGCCGCAAGTGAATCGTTTAACCAGCGCAACATCAACTGCTCGATTGCAGAGAGCATCGCTCGTTTTAAACCCGTCATTTATGAAGCAAAAGCACATAAAATGCATATTCGCGCCTATATTTCATGCGTTCTTGGCTGTCCATATGAAGGCAGTATCACGCCAACACAGGTTGTCACTGTTGTTGAGCAGCTCTTAACGTTAGGTGTCGATGAAATCAGCTTAGGCGACACCATCGGTGTCGGCACACCCAAACAAACACTTGCTCTGCTTGATGCAGTTAAACCGCTCCTCCCGCTTGATAAACTTGCCATGCACTTTCACGATACCTACGGGCAAGCCATTGCTAACGTATATACCGCCTTAACGGCAGGCATCCATCGCTTTGACAGTGCCATCGCAGGACTCGGCGGATGCCCGTATGCACAAGGTGCGAGTGGAAACGTTGCAACTGAAGACGTGTTGTATTTGATGCATGGTCTTGGTATTGAAACAGGCGTTGATATTTTCAAAGTCGTTGCAGCAGGTGATACCATCTGCAAGCACTTAGGACGCAAGAATCAATCTAAAGTCGCAACCGCCTTACTTGCCAACCGCTAAAGTGACTTATATTTTGCCTTAAAGGGCTTTTGGTGTACAATACCACAGATATAACCATTCTTTATTGAAGATGACATGCCTTTTTTGATGATTGTTCTATCAGCATGCTCCAGCGCCTATGTTGTGTCCTATTATTTATCCAAGACACATGCCATTGCTGACGGTGGTGCAAGCAACCGTTTCTGGCTTTTTCTCTCTCAGACTTTACTGCTGATGGTTGCTTTCTCGCCTTTAAGCTTATTAATGCCCACGGCATCATCCGGTATAGCCCTAAGCTTTTACGGTTGCGTCGCACTTCTCGGAGTATTCAATTACGTCGCCTCCCTATGTCATATGAATCAAGTCATAACCAATGGTGCTCTCAATGGTAAGCTCAAAACACTACCGTTTGATTTACATCTTCAGCCACGATTTTCACAAGGCATATTTTTTCTCTCCCGTCATATAACGTCTATCATGGGTATTTTTTATTTTATGAGCCTGGCCGCTTGCGCACTTTCTGGCATGTATTTATTTACAGCTGCCGCTGTCGCCATGATTTTGCTCGACCAAAGTTTTCGACAGGGTCGGTTCCCCAGGATATTTGAACCCTTCTACGCGTTGATGACAAATATACTGTTTTTTAATGCACTGCTGCGTAGTACCGCTGCAATTATCTTCAGTTTAGCCAACATCCACATCCTCATCTGGGACTATGCTCAGCGTCATATTTATAAAGTTCGGCCTGCACCCACTCAGTTTCCACTCACCTCAGCAGCGTACGAGCAAATAGAAACGCCACAAACAACACACGCACTCAAATCACGCTTAAACGAGATGAAAGATCGCAAAACTAGGGTAACGTTCGATCATTTCGAAGAAGCCTACACGGTTTCGAATAAATTATTAGCCAAGGCTCCCTCGGTTAACTTCCGTGAATATCTCACACTATTTAAACCATTATATATTTCTTCACCATCATTTCGCGAAAACCTCATCAATGAAATGGCCGATCATGAGAAATACGCTGAAAAATCTCATGAAGAGCATCGCCTTGATTTAAAACTGCCTCTGAGCACAGCGATTCCGGATATACAAGCCGCTTGGCTCACACGTGAAATGACTTATCTTGTTTCACGTTTAGTTACACCATCACACCGAGATTTAACACCTGAAGCGATGGCCACCATGCTAGGACAGGCCGCTTATGTCTTATCGTTTATCAAAAACACGCGTAACTCATATCAAAAAGAAAATATTCTTTTATCACTCGCTGTGCGCACAGGCTCACACTGCAACGGTGCTTATATGGATACTTTTTCTGAATTAAGCCATAATTACGGTTTTGAACAAGCTGATTTAACACTCAGGGAACGGGTGATACTGATGGCCCAATCCCTACGAGAGGAGCAGTTTCGAAACTATTATTATAAAGTTATACCACATTTGCAAAAAAAACATACCGGTCTCAAATGGACATTTCAAGATATCCATGATTACCATTCTTATGAAATTTTTGTTAGCTTCGCAGGCAGTTCTTATTATTTAAGAAATCCCGCTTTACAGCAAACAACAAGAAATGTATTCAAAATCATCGGAGAATACGGCTTACAATATCTGCTTTCTAATCAAGAATTGATGCGTGGCTTAAGCCGCCCTTTCTTCTCTGACTATTACAACAGCGAACAACTGGTCCACGACATACTTCAAGGCAAGTTACATAAGCTTTTTCAAACATGGTGCGAAACAGCATGCCCAGGTAGTTATGAGCTGTTTGTTTGGGATGCTGAAAATTTGTCCGTAAGAAAACAAAGCCCGGATGCCATGCGGCTAGCCGAATTGATGCTGCTTGATTTAGGTCTTGTGGAATTAAGAGAGCTGCCCCCCTATGAAAAAAAAATGGCAAGGCAGGAATATGATTTTTCTAAACAATATGGGCTCTTAGACGCGTCCCGAGAATCATCCCCAGATTTAACTGTAACGCCTATCGATACCAAAGATGAAGCCCATGCAGCAGCAAATTTAACTACAGTGACGCATAGCTCCATGTTTAGGCCGATTGATTCAGATGACAAAGCTGATCGAGAAAGCTTAATTTTAGGTCAAAATAGATTTTAAAAAACCATATCATCCTGTATAATAGTCATTCTTATCTAAAAACCACCTTAATCTTGATTAGGAAATAAACGTAATGCCTGATAAAACCATTGCATATCAATACATTGAACGTACACCTCATCAAGAAGCATGTGATCTTACGATCAGCATCAAAAAAGAAGATTGCCTTGCTGTTGCACGCTCCGTTCAAGCAGAACATAACTCGGTCTGTGTGCTCAACATGGCAAACCAAATGCATGTTGGCGGCGATTACCTCACCTTATGCGCGCTGGCTCAAGAAGAATCCCTGATTAAACGAACGAATTTACTCGATGCTCTTATTGACTTAGAAGGCGTTCATTTAACTCAAAATCCATCCAACCCCTATCAATACGCGCTCGCCGATTGCCTTGGATTTGATCCAACCGATCAGCAGCTCGGATTTGGCGAATTTACCTGCCTGTATTCGCCTGATATTACGGTAAGCCATTTAGATAAAACGCTCCAAGAACCACTCACGCATCCCTTCCAAATTAATATTATTTCATCGGCCGCATATAACCTATTTGATTTAGGCGAAGCGCTCGATCAAGAACTGTATTTAGCAGGTACCGTGTTAAAAATTGTTAATCAACTCCGTACAGCCAAAGCGCACAATCAACGCCATCTTGTGCTTGGGGCTTTTGGTTGCGGTGCATTTGGCAATCAGCCAGACTTTATCGCCCAAATTTACCGCTCTTCAATCCATGAGCTCGAGTTTGTTGGCTGCTTTGATTCCATCGCATTTGCCGTGACACAACGACAACTTGGTGGCAATTATGATACGTTTTGTAACGTGTTTAATAGCACATTATCTGTGCCCCCCAAGCCACTGATGAACACCCTGATGCCTGTGTTTAATACGCTCACAACACATCCCGTACTCAAAAAAATGATTGCCCCCTTTTTCAAAATCACCACACAAGAAGAGTTGATCTATCTAGCATTAAACCTCATAAGAAAAGAAATAAATTCGCTTTGTATCAAAGCACACAATCCTAAAAAAGAATATCTAATAAACCTACATGATCAACTCATAAGTAACCCTAATTTCGGGCACAACATACTCGAAGATGCACTTGCTTCGCCTGAAATAAACGCCCACTTTCCTAGCTCAAAATTTTTTAAAGCAAAACCTGCCTTTCTAAGTGAGCTCACACGATTGATTCTATGGCACGATACATCAAAAACAGCTAGGGCACTTTTTTCTGATGATGACGACTGCGGCTCTGAACTGGACGGTGCTCGACGCGAGGAACATGCCCTATGATAACCCATAACGAACTCCAAACGTTGCTCTTAGTATGCCATGAAGCTCTGGACGCTCACCTCAGGGTGGCCAATCCTCAACATATGGTTGAACAATTATCTGAAGAAATTCTTCTAAAAACAGCCACACGTCCTTTACCTAGCTACGCTTTACTGCACGCTTCACCTGAAGCTCGTCAAATCTTTACAACCATGATTCAAAAAAGTGACGCTGTGCTTACAGCAGAAGAAACACGTTTATGCGTTTTAACCCTTAAAGTTGAGAGAGAATTATTGTTATTACAAATCAATGGAATCAAAGATACGCGTTATATCAATACCTTACTTCAGAATTTGTTGTCTTTTGATTTACTTATATATGGCGATCGTCGAGCTCTACCGCATTTGACTGGAATAAGTTTGCAGACGTTTCAACAAGGATTAGAATCCCATTGCTCTCCTGACGAACTGAGTCAGTTCATATGCGCTTTTACCTGGCTTCTGTCTCAGTGTGCAACTCGGCTCCGTGAAAAAGGAAGCTCTTCTAACCATCATTTATATAATAGCCTTACGAAGGTTTCGCTTGCATTGCATTCAAAACAATGTGTGTCTGAAATTAACCAAGAAAGCGGACCGGCACACATGATTAACTTCTATGAAAGCACGGTTTCTTCCGACAGAGGGTACCAGCCTGTTGCTCCTCGTGCAGCCGAATATTTAGACCCGTACGATTCGGATGATGAAGCCGATCGCACCATATCGTTTGATAAAACAAATCACGGCTTAGGATCAGGCGTTTATGGTCTCGCAGCCCTGGACGAAGATCAAATCATTCGAGAACTTAACAACAAATCTAATTTTAAAATTGTTGAAATAGAACATCCGTTGAGGCTGGTTGATAATACCAGCGTTCAAGAATCAGATCGGTACACCGAAGTATCTAAGCATTTACAACGTACTTGTGATGAAATTAAAAAATTACGTTTTGCCACGAAATCTATCTATGCATCACGAGGTGACGTAGTCCATGCATTTTTTGAAGACGCTCGCAATCAACAAAACTTAGCGTCTTTAGCCGAGGTCTTCTGTAATTTTAAAAACATCGAGACGTCAGTCAACATGATGTACACACTTTTATTAGAAGCCGTTGAAGAATTTTCTATTCATGCCGATAGCAAAATGCATGAGATTGTTCCCATGCCTATCAATTATCTATTAATAAAATTAGGTTTCACCGGTGTTGTCAGCACCATGAACGATCGCTTTAACCGCGGTCTTATTGCGATAGAACTCAGCGATTCAACCGACTTCAGCTTCGTTCCTATTAAAAAATTCACCTCAAATCCTAATTCACCTCACCCCAAACTACGTAAAAGTCCATGGGGCGGAAGATTAACGCCAGCCCTACGAAGCCTCAGTGATGATAGCTCTACATCAAACGAACGATTGAGCACACGTTATGGTAGTCCCGCACTCACGAAGCCACGTGTACTTTCACATGATGGCATGTTTATACCAGCCCCAAGCAGCCCAAGAGCAAGCTTTTTTTCAGACACACCTCCTCCCTTCTCAGACGCGAGCTCCGATTTTACAAAGCCTTCTCCGACACGCAAGTAGTAAGAATAAACCGCGGCTCAACATAAACAAAGAAAAGGCCATCCAAAGCCCGGTGTTACCTAAATTCTTAAATAAAAACACGCTGGGAAAATAAACGAATCCCGTGGCGAACAACATGGTATTACGCATCGGTTTAGACCACGTCGCACCGATAAAAACACCATCCAATAAAAAACCACCTACGGATACAACAGGCAATATAACCATCCAGATAAGATACGTATGTGCCGTTGCAATCACATCGGGCAAAGACGTCATCCCTTCAATAATAGATTGTCCAAAAAGCATATAAACCACTGAAAATAGCACGGCAAGTAACAACGAAAGATAACCGCATGCTTTAACCGAATCAATAAAATATTTGTGATTATTCATGCCGATGGCACGCCCAACCATCACCTCGCAGGCTATCGCAAAACCATCCAAACCACAGGCCATAAATTGCTGCATACTTAATAAAATAGCATTCGCTGCAACAACGCTTGTTCCTAAGCGACTGCCTGCTGAAGTAAAATACGTAAACGTCGCCATCAAACAAAGCGTACGTATAAAAATATCTTTATTAAGATGAAATAAGCGCTTGATGGCATTTAAATCAAATAGCGCTAAGGCACGGGGTGTTTGTTTTATGAATTTGATATAAATTAATTTCAAACCCATCACAAAACCCAGTGTTTGAGCGCAGATATTTGCAACAGCTAGCCCCTGAACACCCCAGCCGAGATAACTTACAAAAATAAAATCTAAGCTTATCGCGCTAAGATTAATAAGCATGAGCAAACATAGCGGTATTTTTGTATTTTGACGTCCAAAAAAATATCCTAGAATAACAAAATTTCCGAGCGTCGCTGGGCTTGCATAAATTCTTAAATAAAAATAATTCCCCAGTGCATACTGAACCGCTAATGTCGGCTCCATAACCCAACAAACCAATAAAAATAAAACATATTGTGACGCAATTAAAATCAACGCAATCAAACATGCTGTAAGCAAGGCTCGATACAAAATATTGAGATCTGTAGGATTTTGAGCAACCAATCCTGTCGTACTCATACGCAAAAAACCAAATGCTAAAAACAACACATCAAACACCATGCTGCCAATCGCAACGGCGCCTAAAACATATGCGGGGTAATCATGCCCGACCACAGCAATATCAATCATGCCCAGCAATGGAATGGTGATATTTGAAAGCATAACAGGCCAAGCCAGCCGCCAAATAGTTTTAATATTCATCGGTCTCACTCATAAAGTTTAGCTTTCTTAGCGCCGGAATATTGATCATAGGCCTATTGCATACTATTACTTAAAGCACCATTGTTTATCTTAATCAATATTATATGATGCGAGAAGCCTTAAAAACCATCATGTCACCGCTACTGAGTTTATTTATTTTTGCGCTTTGTAGCGGATTTTTTTTGACGTTTTTATCACTAGCCATGAACGCTCATGATGAATCACCGTTAATGATTGGCGCCATGACCGGAATATTTTATGCAGGGCTTGTGTGTGGTTCATTCCGAATTGAATCGTTTATTATGCGTGTTGGACATATTCGAGCATTTTCAACGTTTGCCTCGTTGCTTGCTGTCATCAGTTTATTGCATGGTATCTTTTATAACATGCCCCTGTGGTTTGTGCTCCGCTTTATCACCGGATTTGGTACTGCGGGCATTTTTGTTGTGATAGAAAGCTGGTTTTTATGCGGCTCCATGGCGGCCGTACGCGGCCGTATGATATCTCTTTATATGATCACGTTTTATGCGGCAGAAGCTTTAGGACAACTCTTAATCAACCTAGGCACAGGCAATACCTTGCTACTGTATAGCATTGCCGCAATGCTCTGTTCGCTGTCGGTGATACCGTTATCCATGACCCGCACCCCAACACCTGAATTAACCGAAGCTTCAAGCATGAACTTAGTTACACTATGTAAACAAACAACATCGAGTGTGTTCGGATGCTTTTTTGCAGGCATGATTTTAAGTGCAACGTATGCACTGCTCCCTATTTTATGCTCCGAAATTTATCACGACACGTCCAGCGTATCTGTGTTTATGTTTTGTTTTATTATGGGTGGCATGCTACTTCAATATCCTGTCGGGCAATTTTCTGACCGTATCGACCGACGGCTTACGGTGATTATTGTTTGTTTATTCGCGATTATTTGCTCTGTGTTACTCATGTATTATATTAAATCTTATTATTTATCACTCGTGCTCATCACACTATTTGGAGGATTGGCTACCACAATATACCCCGTGTGCATTAGTTACGCATGCGATACCCTCGACACCAAAAACATCGTCGCAGGCATTCAAGGCTTATTGCTTTCTTATAGTATTGGATCCATGCTCGGCCCTCTGATTGCACCACTGTTCATGCATGATCTGAACGAAACCCATATTTTTATTTATTTCATTATTATTTTTGGGCTCACCGCCGTTCTTTTCGCATGGCGAAAAACACAAACAGACAGCGCCCTTCAAGACGAGCCATTCCAAGTCATGCGGCAAACAACCCCCGTCATGGCCAACATCGATCCAAGAGCCAAGTAAGGCTCGATAAAACCTTACGATGCTTGATACGTCTTTTGTTGCGCTAATTCAAGTGCAATGGGTATAGTAGAAGCGCATGATTTTTTATGGAGAGAAACATGATGGCTGATACTGCGCTTGATGTTAATAGCCAGAAAGACAATCAAGCAACGTCTGATATAGATTGGGAATTTATTAAAACGATAGTTGATCTAACACCGCTGGTCTACCCCATGACTCGTCGCAAAGTCATGACATGGTGCGTATACCTTGCCTTAGCATCCGGCTTTTATTTTTTAGATAAAGAAACCACTTTTTCGAAAAATCTCATGGATGGGTTACAAAAGCAAATTGATATTTTAACATTTCTCACCTACGGCTTGGAGCCCGGCATATTATTGTTATATATGATTTTAGCTAAATATCCTTATTTTGATCCGAATAGTTCAACGCCAGCTTTACAAGATAACACAGATGAAAACCAGGATGCTGTCCTGATTATTCCTTGTCATTTAAGTGCATCAAGTCCAACCGATATACAGAGTTTACAACGCATTTTACACGCTGGATTAAAACATTTTCCAGCATCACATATTTTTATTATTGATAATGGTTCAGCCAAAACAGCGCCCGATCCCACGCGCCAGGTCGTGAAAGCAATCCATCCAAGCATCCATTACAAATATTATGCCAACCCTAATAAAACAACGGCACTCTATGTTGGTCTTAAAATGGCACGGCATATCCATGGCGAGAAAATAAAATATGGCTTATTCACCGATGATGATGTTGAAATTCCTGAAAGTTTTAAATTAAAACGCGTTTTTTTTGAAGATCCAACGGTACGAGGCCTTATCTACCCCATCAGCGCAACGTCCGCCGCAGGCCATGATTCCCTACTCATCCAGTGGCAAGATCTTGAGTATCATATCAGTGACATTGCACTTGCCGCGGCAGATGTAACTCAAAGCGCCGTTGCCCCTCATGGTGCCTGCATGGTATTAGAAATCAATACCGCTGAAAAAATTTTTGAACGTCACACCGGCTTATTTAAAGGAGAAGATAAAGAAGTCGGAGATCGGTTACGCAATATGTATGACACAGCAGGCGCATTAAAATTTCGAGTTGATATGACGTGTCATTTTAAAACAAACGTACCTGAAAGTTATTTCGGAAAAGGGGGGAATCTATGGGGACAGCGCGTACGAAGCTGGTCTGAAGCGCCTTTTTTATATTTTTGGCGGCTAACATTAAAGCCGGTTATCATGGATTGGCCGACAACGCCCTTGGCGTTGATCGTCACGAAAGTTGATCAATCTTATCATTTGATATCACAATGCTCCCATATATTTAGGTATTTGCTTATCGCCTCTCAAGCTAAAAGGCCTGTTTTTTGGGGGATCTACAGTTCGTTATTAATGGTTCAGCTCGCAGCAATCATGTTTTTCAACTACCAAAAACTTCCACCTTATTTACGCAATGATTTCAAAAGCGTTTTGACTTTTCCTATTTACAAACAAATCGATGGGTTTTTAGCTCATATGGCATTCTGGCGCGTTTTACTTTTTAGCTTTCCACAAGAAACACTTCACCCACCCATCAAAGCATTACTTGAGGCTGAGCTCATTCCTCCGATTGAATTTGATGACATCGACCCACAAGGACTTAGGTTATCCTTGGATTTAGCGCTGGAAGAGCATGATTTTGCTTCGTGGCATAGCGCTTTAACGACCGATTCAGAGCAAACGCGTGGCATACCACTGGGTGAACTCCACACGCATGAAAAAAATAAGGCGTTGCCAAGACCCAGCGACGCACAGCAAAAATTACCCCAAGAAGAGCGTGCATTATACTTAAGGCAACTGAAATTATTTGGATTTAATCACAAACAAAAATCCCCCAACCAAAAAGTCAGTGATTTATCTCAAGTAAGCCCCATAGAACGTCATGCGACCGTATAAATTTGCTTTTTAGGTGAAATTGTTTTATTTGTAAAATAAGAGTAAAGAAAATAGCTGTTCATGGATTATTCAGGAGAACGCCCATGCTACTTTTCAATCTATTTTTACGACTTCATACTCAAGCACCCATGACATTAATCACGGAAACGGACCTTGAACAGCTATCCAGTCAGATGCTCACTCTTGAAGATCTTGCCTTCGCATATAAAAAAATAACGGCCGCTTATCGCGAAGCGCCTGCGCGTCGTGAGGCCTACGATGCTTTTTTGGCGCACTGCCATGATACGTTAGGCACCCAAAGTAGCACGGCCATGCTACCGCTGATGATTGATTACTTGGCAGATCTCACCGCATCTCCCGATGAAACAGATACGCACATCCAAACGATTTTAACGCTGTTTAATCTTCATCTACATGAGCAAACAAACGCGCTCAGTATTCTAGCATTAGGGCGATGTTATATTGACCAACCCAAAGCGTTTACTGCTTTTATTCAATGGCTCATTCAACACCATGTAAGTCCTGATGAAATATTACAGGCGCATATTCTGCAAGATTATTTTAGATATCATCTATACAGCTTAAGCACGCCAGGCAATCCAATTGAGAAGCTCTACGCGCTGTTAAATCATCACGGTGATACAAAAGCACTTGTTAAAAAAGCCATGCAAACACGCTGCCCTGAAGAAGGCCTCGCAAGTTATGCGCTGGATGGCAGCATTCATGACCCAGCCATAAAAAAACTAAATAACCCATCGCTCAAGATACCCGCGATTGAAATCACACAAACAGAAAGTAATCTCAAAGCGTTGCATCGCGTTTTCGGTGTACCGTTTTTGATGGGCGTATTACAATGGTTCTATGACAATCACAGCAAGCGTAACAACATTCGGCCATCTATCCTAAACGCTCTGTTTAACGGCGTTCATATCACACATCAAGATTTTAGTTTGCTGTTACAACATCTTCGGGAGCATGAATATTTAAAGAAAACACTGGCAGGGCTAATCCAGAACACAACCATGGATGAACTCATCGAAGCACGTATCAGTGGTATTCCAAGCCTTATTTTATATTCAGATTATTTAACACAAAAAATATGTCGGGAAGATAATTTTTCAACTTACATTCACGATATCAAACAAGCCAGTACATCAGATTTAGATTTAATTGCTGATCTATCAGCTTTATTACATCGATTTGAAACACGTAGCAAATCTCATGCACTACTAGCCTTTACTCATCTTTTTGAAATGATTCTAGACCATCCCGAAGTCTTGGATGACGAACACTTGCTACGCCAGCTCCGTCATTTTGAACCCACAAAATCACACTTGATAACACACAGCGCTTGGCTAGAACGTAGCTTCCAGACATGTGTTCAGACACACACAAGCGCGTCGGTAGAGGCCTTTGATTACATTGCTATCGAAGATATGTGGCGTGAAATCCACACCAAACTCGATACAATCCAAGCGATTGAGGATATTCCAAATAATTTCCCCAAAGATAAGTATCAATTACAGTGCTGTCTTCTTAAAGTTTTATTACCACGATTTGATCAAGATTATGCTCTTGATGATTTTATAGAACAGCTTGGCATAGAGCCTAACGTTCATGAAGATGAGGTAACGCCCTATGAACGCCTTCTGATCGAAATGCTGGTCAGTGTTGATGATGCAAACCTGCGCTCCGATATTATTCACCGCTTAGACACGCATACTCCCCAAGCACGCCCTTGGTACAATATAAAAATAAATGATAACTCACTCTACATGCACGCAGCACATCACGGGAATCTTCCGCTGGTCATGTGGCTTAGAGAGCAACACGTCAAACAGCCTGAATCATCTGAACAAATAACACATGAGGCCGCATGCTTAGGCCATTGGCCTCTGGTGACCTATCTTCATCAAACATCCACGATTCATCAACCTTTAGTTGATAAACTACTTAAATTAGCCGTAGAACAAAATGCTTATGAAGCGATTCATCCACTTTGGGATGGTAAGCAAACACCTCGTCTAAGCATGGTTAAAAAATGTTTTAATTTTGCTGTCGAAGAAGGTCGAACCGATTGCGTCAAAGCTTTACTGTTATGCCCCTTGCCGCCCTGTGATGCTGTGATTACCCAGGGTTATAGAAAAGCACGGAAAACGCATCAAACAAACATCATCCAGATACTCACGGAGACCGCCTCATCAGGCCATTATCCTTGTTTAAACAAAGCCATCAAGCAGGAAAAAAGCGTCAAAAAATTACCGCGTCTCAAAGGCATAAAATCATGTGACCCATGCATAACCCCTAGTAGCCCCAGTCATACAGAAAAAAATCACGAAGCCTTAAGGCATCATGGGTTATTCAAAGTCAAAAAAATGATAGATACATCACGCTCATGCAATAATCTCGTTTTGCCACCGGTTCCATCACGGCAAACGTCGATGTGAATTGGGAGCTTAGCTTGACATCAAAGCACCCCCACCTTAGGATCCAGACTCCTGATTTAATCAAGCCACGCGCTTCTGGAAACACCTTCATGATTCACCGCTTGCATGCACTGGTACGTGATGATTTTGACGCAGTTAATGCCCTCATCGTTACAAAGATTCAGTCTGAGATTAGCTTACTTGATGAGCTCGCTAACCATATTATCAAAAGTGGCGGAAAGCATCTGCGCCCGTTACTACTACTACTCGCCAGCCACGCCTGCGGCTATCAGGGTAAAGACCACATTAAACTTGCGGCGATGATTGAGTTTTTTCACACAGCAACGTTATTACATGATGATGTGATCGATGAGTCGACGCTACGTCGAGGGCGCAAGACCGCGCATTCGATTTGGGGAAGTAAAGCCAGTATTTTGGTCGGTGATTATTTATTTACGCAATACATGCAATTAATGATAAGTGTCGGCAATTTGAAAATCATGCAAGTATTAACCGACATGACGCATCAAATAGGCTGTGGCGAAATCAAACAACTTGCCAACCGACATAATCCGTCGTTGGCCATGGATGATTATTATGAAGTGATACAGGCCAAAACATCGCTGCTGTTTGCCGCTTCATCTCGCCTAGGCGCACTCGTAGGTCACGCCGATGACGCAATTGAAGAAGGCTTAAATGCTTATGGCTTGCATCTTGGCAATGCTTTTCAACTCATTGATGACGCCTTGGATTATTGCTCTGATGCAGAAACCATGGGTAAAAATATAGGTGATGATTTAGCCGATGGTAAAGCGACCATGCCCTTGCTGTATGCGCTGCAACAAGGCACGCCAGCACAACAAGAAAAAATTAAGCAAAGCTTAACCCAAGGCTCACTTGATAGCTTACCTGAAATCCTTGATGCACTTAAAGAAACGGGTGCCATTGAATACACCCGAACACTGGCCGCACAAGAAGTTGAACAGGCTATTGCAGCCCTACAGGTTCTACCTAACTCTGAGTACAAACAAGCACTCGAAGAACTTGCTCGATATACAATAGCGCGCGATCATTAAGGTTGGTTATTGTCATGCCATTCACGATCCTTCCTCGCGCTCACAGCAACGGTATGCGGCGCCATTTTTTGAAACATGTTGAGTGCCGATAAGCCCGAAATACAAGAAGCAATGTTTGTTATAACATCCAGTGGAATCGACCTCTGGCCCTCATTAACACCCGAAGTCTCCATTTGAATCAACGGGACAACTGCTTGTGCAAATGTGCGTGCACATGCTGGCGCATGATTATTTCTTAAGTCATATCTTAACCGAGCATCCACATCTCCGAGCTCAACTAAAAAATTATCAATATAATCAGGTGATTTGTTATAAAATAATCGATTGTATTTCAAGTCAATCGAAGTCACAGTTTCCGGGATTCCCACAAAAGCTGCTATTAAATCATCAGCAGGAATTCTACATAGCTCGTTATCCTGTAAAAGAAGCGAGGTCACGCCGGCTGGAATGTCCGCAAAAGCCTGTGCTAACTCATGAAAATATCTCTCTTCAGTCTCTGGGAGAACCAAAGGGTGCATGAATTGGGAGCCGCTATATTGCCACAAACCACAACTGGACAAATCAAGCACATTTATGGTGAGGGGGATGCTCGAAAGAGCCCACGCTATTTGCTCAGCAGTTATTTCATACAGACCTTTATCTCGTAAAATAAGCGTGGTTACGCTTCCAGGAATACCCGAAAAAACCGGCACTTCAGGAATGACGTCCTCGAAATCGACGTTCACGAAAGCGTCGCCCTCTATATCAAAAGGAATTGCGAAGATTGGAAATTCTTGCTCACATAAGCGGTTCCCGCTCAAATCAAGCACCTGTACGCTTAATGGAATACCTGAAAAAGCATCTACTAGCTGCTCGTTCGTTTTGAAGCGGAGTTGATTATCACTCAAATCAAGCGACGTAACGTTCGTTGGAATACCAGAAAAGGCTTGTCTTAAGCCTTCGCCTGTTAGTTTACTTAATGTGTTTTCGCTCAAATCAAGCGACGTAACGTTCGCTGGAATACCAGAAAAGGCCTGCGCTAAGTTAGCTCCTGTTTTTCTCCATAAACTATTATCGCCTAAACGAAGCTGAGTTACGTGTGCAGGAGTGCGTGCGAGCACAGCGTACAATTCAGCACTTGTTTTTTCGTGCAAATTATTTCCGCTCAAGCTAAGCGTGGTCGTGTTTTCTGGAATACTTGCAAAGGCTTCATCAGCTGAAGCGTAAGTCTCGAGACTTAGGTGATAATACATCATGAACCTCGTGGTATTGATCAGTATGAAAAGTCAATTGACCAATTGTACAGGAAAGCCACTCGTGTGTAAATATAGAGCACAAAATTAATGTGGGCATGTTTATTTTGATGTTCGTGTTATTCTATTATCTAAAACATAAATTTAAAGGGAGCCCATGTTTCATGTTTAATCCGTTATTTATGGAAGAAGCAATTAAAGAAGCACAAAAAGGACTCGCCTCATCAGGGATCCCTATTGGATCGGTTTTAGTGCACCAGAATAAAATCATCGGGCGTGGACACAATCAACGTATTCAGAAAAAAAGCGTCACGTTACACGCCGAAATGGATGCGCTTGAACAAGCTGGCCGACTACCTGCGCATATTTACCAGGCGTGCACGTTATACACCACGTTATCACCTTGCTCCATGTGCTCGGGCGCTATTCTTCTGTACCAGATTCCCCGTGTGATTATTGGGGAAAATAAAAATTTTATGGGTGACGAAGCTCTGCTTATATCTCGTGGTGTAACGCTTCAAGTGCTCCAAGATAAAATATGTATCGATTTAATGACCAATTTTATTCATCAACATCCAACCTTATGGCAGGAAGATATAGGTATTTAGCTTACTCCAAAAAAAGCCACATAGCCCTTAATATAGACATGATCACGCAGTGGTAGTATACTGCTTTGCTGCAAAATAATCAGATGATTTTAATTATGATGTCCGTACGTCACTTTAAAGAAAAAAACAAAAAAACGTCGACGTTATTCTCTCCTCGAGAAAACAATTTAAACATCGTGCCTTTAGATTTTGTACCACAACAGGTTCAACCTCTACGAATACCAAACTTAACTCCTATAGATATAGAACTACTTTCGATTCAAGACATCCTATTCACCGAACCACACATCAATTACGCTCAAAAAATGCAGGCCTGTCGTGATGCCTTCCAGCAACACCTCCAATCACCAATGGATACATCAACGCGCCATCGACTTATTCATAACATGGAAGTCGCATTAATTGATTGCTTTAAATCCATGTCGTTAGATGCAGGCGTTATAGAAGCACAAAAAACGCTTGATTTTATTCTTCAATACCCCCCCGAACAGCTTGTACTTTATCAATCGATTACAGAAACACCTTACGCCAATGCCTTAGCCGTTGTTATTGCCTGTGAATTAAGTAGTTTTTTTAATCTTGTAGCCTGGACCTATTTCCATGTTCTTTTTAGGAATAACAAACCTCAATGCAATAATATCTTACAAAACATGCTGGTATCGACCATGAAATTTGCCTCCGCTCATTTAGATTTGGCACTTGCGTATATTGAGATATTTGATGTTGAGCAGACGTCCGCATGCCAGCCATCAACCATGTCAGGCGATGATATTGAGTTTTCAATCCAAGAGGCTGAACGCTGCGTTCATGAATTTTTCCGACAAGTTCAAGGTTGTAAATTTAAAGAGCATCGCATTTTTTTTGAGCTTGACCGTGTATTATTTTTAGCTTGCATAACCCATGCAAAACTAGCGCTTAAACAAAATAAGCTCGAGAAAGTTGCTGAATTAATCAACAAAGCTGACGTTTTTGTACGAAATTATCGCACCACAAAATACTACAAAACCAATAAAAACCTACCGAACCCAACGCAGAGTTTGCAAGAGCTTAAACACGCTCTCAAAATACAAAAAAATAAAGCACAGCCTGCGGCTATTGAAATTGAAGATAAAAATGAAGAGAAAGATGAATCAGACATGTCTTCCCAAGTTGTTATCCAACCCACCCCTCCTAGCCTTCCTATCACGCAAGACAACACCAGCGATGAGAAGGCCACGGTAGATGATGATAATCAACGCCTTATTGGACGCAAGCGATTAAAAAAAAGAAAACAAGAAACCCATGAAATCCGTTGCTTACCCAAATGCTACGAAACAAACCCTCGTTTGAGAGCTTTACTCGAGCAATTTTCAAGCGCTTTTATTACTTGTAATATCGATGGTTATGTCTTTGGAAGCAGTAATTATAAGCAAAACCCTGGTGATTTCGATATATTGATCCCGAATATAAGCACGGATGCTGGTAAAGAACGTCTCATGCAGTTGATTCAGATGATTGAGTCGCAAGGTGGTGTTGCATTAAGGGATAAAATAACCGGTGAATTAGGCTATAAAAAACCGAATCGTTACGTGATCCCTCTTACATGGCAAGACTGGAAAACGGACTTAATCATCGAAGCAGGCGACTTTATTGAACACGCTAAACGCTTAGACTATACCATTGGAGCTCTGTATTACTCCCTGCGAACAAGCAAAATGTATTGCATGAAAGGCTTTTCGTCGTTAACCGATCTGAATGATAAAACACTACGTACGATTGATGATCCCTATGTAAGTTTTAAACGTGATCCCAGCTCAATTTTTCGTGGTATACGTTTGTGTGCACTAGAAAACTTTACGTTTTCACCTGAATGCCTTGCAGCGATTCACACTATTTTTGTTGACGAAAGAAATAATATTTTTATGTCAATGAACCCAGGTAAACTTTGCCAGCAACTTGACTTGATGTTTGCCACACCCGAAGAGACCCAATGCTTACATCAATTTAAAGCATTGCATTTATTGCCTAAATTATCACAATGCATTCATGCACTTCCTGAATGGGAACGATCTAGAAATAGCTATGTGGTTAGCTTAATGCAATACAAAGGCTCTCCAAAACATCACGTGTCGAATCTTGGTATTTATTCAGCAGCAACATCATCCGAAAGCATTAACCGACCTTCCTCTGAAAAAGTGACGGCTCCAGTCTCAACATTATGAATACCGGCAACAACATCAATTTTATGCTTTATGCGAAAAAGAACCGACATGGCCAAATTTGTCATTTTGACGAGCCGCTGTGACGGCGCCACGTAAGCTAAAAAAGTCCGTGAGGCCTTGATTAAAGAAAAACTCAGGTACGCTGCGTGAATCCATACAGTTTAAAATAACGGCTCAAGGATATTGACCTGATGCGCCCTGCTTCACTTGCGCTAAATAATCTTGGGTCTGCATTTTACCCGATTAAAATCGTTGATTACCCGCTTTTAATTTTAACAAGGCCTGTTTAGGTATCATGTTTGCTTGTTTTTCAGCACGTGTTGCCGAACCTTCTGCATAAGAAAACGTAAGAAATACACACCTGAAGTAACACCATACTCGCTTGTCTGGAGCTGTTTGACAAACCGAACGAATGGACTAATATTTAAACTACAAGATCTTTATTAGAACCAACTCAAATACATTCCAACGCCTGAAATGGAGATATCATGCAAAAATACAGCCAATTTGTTGCCAGCCAGATCCGTTCGCCATCGGCCGCGCTCAAACAAGGGTTTTTCTCTGTCACCAGCAAACGTGGCTGGAACATAAGTTCGTTGCAAAAGCCCGAGAATACCTTATGCCGAGGCATAACACGCGTAGAGCTCGACAAAATGCTCGCTTCCGGACAAATCCCAACATTTACGAAATCGACAGATAAGGATCTAGGGCAATGTGACTACGGAGAACAGAGCATCCAAGGCCAAGGAGCACTACTATCCATGTCGAATAGTTACCTAACCGCGAATATGTACGGCGCCAATCGCAGCTTTGTACCCTCAGATGGTGCGATCATCACGGTGGGCATGCCTGCATTTTATGTTTCCATCAGTGAGCACGTACGTTTATGCCCGCAATTATGCGATGATTACACAAAAAGCTTAATGTTGGTTCCTTCCAGTCCATTCACTGATAATCAGTCGGCGAGTGCACCCGACGTCGTTGCGCTGACGATAGGTGTTGACGAAGTGGCCGCCGTCGTGGGACGACATAACGGCGTCGACTTTGGTAATCTCCTGGATGTCAACATGAGCGTACACAGTATTTTACATGTATTCGGGAGTGGACGTGGCATGGTTGTCGACTGCGAAACATGTGTTGTCGAAAACTATATCAATCCTAACTATGCTCCACGCGCACTCAGCTGTGAGATAACACTCACCACAAACCCAGAGCACCTCGAAATTCTTGCGCAACAAATGTGTAACAACGGTCGGATGCAAGAAGGTCAACGGCTACTGACACCGGATGATGCGGCCTTAATTATGAGTGACGAAGACCTACACCATTACCTCACCAACCCCGCGGGACCCAACGGCCCGATTACGCTGACGTCCCTGCCGCAAGACATGCACGGGCATGACGTCGTATCGTACCTCAAAAAACAATTAAGCACCTTTTCTAATCCAGAACCTGACACCCCCTCTTTTGGACCGCGCTAATGCTTACATCATGATTAGCGTTTAAAATCATGACTTATCAATAATCTTTTAGAGTTTATTAAAGCTACTAAGGTTATTATTGTTTTATTTTGTGCTACAATGGAACACAACGTTTGTTAGCTATATAAATCTGTATAAACAAGGATATTCACATGTTTTCGAAGAGGTTCTTTGGCCCAGCATTAACCAAACCATCGGCTTCAATAAAGAATGTATACGCCGCACAAAAACCTAATTTTTTATTAGGCTCCTTTCAAAACACGAAATGGCGATATCAAAGCATGGGAAAAACACTGGATGTTATTACGGATGATGTCAAATTAATGCAGTTGCAAAAACAGGCGTATGTTAACTTATCTAAGTGGTCCCAAAATAAGCGCCCCTCACCCCAGTTCGTCGAAGTCGTGAATAAAGATTGGGGACTTGCAACATTTGAAGCAACCAAAAAGCATGGCAAGCCTTACACCGTGCTCAATATGGCCAATTCAACGTTTCCTGGCGGTGGTGTGTTAGAAGGGCTAAATGCTCAGGAAGAGAACATGTGGCACCGAAGCACCTGTGCCACATCACTGCTAGACGACATTGTTCAGTTTGATGAAGCCGCTCAAACCTTCTGTTACCACGACACCGCAAGCCGTTTACTCGAAGGACAAGTACAAATGTCCGACGAAGAGCACGCAAAATTAAAAAAAACCTACGCCGCAACCGGCCCCATCGCATATAAGGCATTTTTGAGTCGCGATCCTAGAGTATGCTTCAGGGGGCCTGAAGTGAAACTTTCTCTCACATCAAACCCTAGCCTTTTTGTTGAGCATGCGGCTTTGGCTTCAGAGCGTCCCGATGAAAATCGGAGTTATTCTTTTCTTCCCCCAGAAGAAATTTTTCCATTCTATGAATTGAGATCGGCGGCCCCAATACTACCGTCTGAAGGGCATACGTTTGCTCAAAAAGCCTTTGATGCCTATCAAACCAATCTACGGCAACGCATTGCATCTCAACTGGATACATTAATCCTTGAAGAAAAAACCCATGTGGTCTTAGGTGCCTGGGGTTGCGGCGTATTTAAAAACAACCCAAAACTAGTCGCGCAAATATACCGTGAAGAAATCGAAAAACGCGCTGATTTTTTTGAGCACATGATGTTTGCAATCATCAACACCGGCTCAACGGATAAATATAAAATATTTAAACAACAACTCGATAACATAAAACTTGGGGCAGAGCCATCAAATAACTCTCCAGAATTTAAATTTTAGAGGCTTCTAAGGCTCACCAAGTTATTAGTCATTGACAACCCTTGTGTTTTATTCTAGCGTAGTAACCTTCAATGTATTTAAATATCATACATATGGATATAAAATGAAACTCATACCAAAGCTTGGCTTGATTCTACTCCTACTTAGTCAAGGCGCTTTTGCTTCAAAAGCCTTGTATTCCATTACCCCAGAAACATCTTCGACTATTCAGGTACCGCTAAATTCTACCGCTACTATAAACTATCGCGTACAAAACCAAACACGACAAACACAGAACTTAAGCTTACAAAATCATTTTGGTATCACACAAACAGTGCAACCTGGATTCTGTGACAATCCGTTCACGCTTGCTCCAAACGCATCCTGCCTTTTATCGCTGTTAATTGATGGAAGTAAAATTGCTGCATCACAATCAGTCATAGGCCCTGAGATTTGCAAAACAAACTCATCTTTCTTTTGTTCTCTACCTAAACTAGAAAACCGTCTTAATATCGAAATCACAAGTCCAGCCCCCACCGAGGATCATATTTTAATTGCTAACAATGGTCTTTTTGATGGCTCTTCTTATTTCGGTTTTATCTCTGATTGCCTTATTTCCGACTCAGGGGCATTAGAAAACTGTCAATCCCTGAGTGATGGTCTCATAGGCAAAGCTTATGGTGTTGCTGTCTCGACCAGTCAATATATATATACCGCGAATGGTAATGGTGAAAACTTAATCCCTATTTGCTCGCTCGATGAAAATGCACTTGATTGTGAAGCGAATAGTGCTGGCAGTTTAGCTGGACCGCGTACCGTGTACATTCATAACAATTATTTTTACGTCATTAGTGGCGATAACAATCAAGTTATAAAATGTGACATAAATCCTATAAACGGTCTTATATCTAGTTGCGCATCAACGGGGACCGGTTTTAACAATCCGCTAGGTAGTATGGCCATTGCGAATGGATATGCCTACATCCCCAACTCAGGTAACAATACGGTCGCAATTTGTTCCGTGGACCCTGGAGATGGAACACTTAGCCTCTGCTCAAATTTCAATCCAGGTTTTTTTATAGCTAGTGTTTCTGGCGTCGAGGTTTCAGGCAGTTATGCGTACATCATAGGCCTTAATACTCCTAATGTTATAGCCTGTGACGTTGCCATTAACGGTACTCTGTCGAATTGTGTCAACAACACCAATCTTTACACATCTAACTTCAATACCGGCGTTGCTGTCTTAAATGATTATTTATATATCAATAGCGCAGATGGCGTCGTTGAAAAATGCCCCGTTAATGGCCTTGATGTTACCACGTGTGAGTCTACCGGCTCAGGTTTTGTTGCTCCCGCAGGAAATATGACATTTATTACACGTTAACGGAGAATGCTTGATGAAACGTGACCATATATTATTTACATGCGTATTGCTGGGCTCTTGCTGTTTTATAAGCGCAACAGAGGCTTCGAGCATTCGGGACATTCAAGTTTATGGTCCAGAACAAGGCGCTCAACAGAGCGAGCAATCTCACTTAAATCAAGATACGCACTATACGCTGAACCTGGGTGCATTTAAAAATAAACAAAATGCATTAGAATACCAAGCTCGTATGCAAGAACGTATCGGAAAAACGGTGCACTTTGTTTATCACCCCGAAAAAAATGTGCCTTATATTGTTTTTATGGGGCCATTTACAGATGCAAAAAGCGTCGTAGCAACAAGTCGTGCATTATTAGGAAAACAACCCTCAACAACCGCATTAAGCAACCATCCAATGCCTCCCATGCTCCCCCAAAAACAGGTCAAACAACCGCTTATCATGGTCAGTGGTGGTCCTGGGTGGAGTTCTCCAGGAGAAACTCAAACCCTTACGTTAGAATCAGATGGTCCTAATACCTATAATAATCGCTCCAAAACACAAACACTGGGCATGGGAGAATTGCTCCTAGGGTTTCAAACACGATTGTTCACAGCGCCGATACAGACTCAATGGGGCGTACTTGTGAGTGCTGCAGGCATGGCGCGAATAAAAGGCGACGTTTGGCAGCTAGCCGACCCAGAGTTTAATAATCTAAGTTATAGCTATAATATCAATCAAATTAGAACCGGGCTTCGTACCAAATGGCTGCTCGATCAATACGCCTTCACTGAGAAATTTAAACCGTACATGACGGCCAGTATTGCCGCGGGCTTTAACCATTCGTTTAGTTTTCAAAATTCTGCTAGAAATTCTGACATCGTCGCTAATCCGAACTTCAAAGACAAAACAGTCACGGCTTTTAATTATTCAGTCGGTGTGGGCCTTCAAAAAGAAATTAATCAGCATACCCACGTAGGCCTTGGGTATGAGTTTTTTGACTGGGGTAAAAGTGGTTTAGCATCGGCGCCGGGTCAAGCAACCAACGCAGCCCCGTTTCTTAATCACCTCTACGTCAATACGGTCTTGCTGAATCTCACTTATTTGAGGTAACGCAGTGCTCTCTGTCGCGTCAAGAAGCGCTGTTGAAATCCTCACAACAAGCAGCTTCAATAGCTTGCCAATTGTGAATTCAGAACATGAACTGGTTGGATTAGTTACATCTAAAGATTTACTGGGTTATTTGCTCGAGCAATATTAATCTAAATATCTAGCTAAGCATGCTTGTTGAATCAATCCGAATCAACGTCAGAATCAACATCAAATTCAACATGCGTGCCTGGTATTTTTCGTGTTTCACTCGCCCATTCGCCCAAATCAATCAGCTTGCACCGGTCGGAACAGAAAGGCCTGAATGCATTCTCAGGGTTCCACGTGTTGGGCTTATGACACATGGGACAACTGATCTTTTGTTCTGAATGATTCATACACAACTCCTATCCCAATCAGTAATAACTAAACATTAAACAAGAAATGCACCACATCACCATCTTTCATAATATAGGTTTTACCTTCAAGCCGTAATTTACCCGCCGCTTTTGCGCCTTGCTCGCCTTGATGTGCAATAAAATCACTATAAGCGGTCACTTCTGCGCGAATAAAGCCTTTTTCGAAATCCGTATGAATCACACCCGCGGCTTCTGGGGCGGTGGCACCCGCATGAATCGTCCAAGCACGTACTTCTTTCACGCCAGCCGTAAAATACGTTTCTAAACCAAGCAGAGCATAGGCCCCACGAATAACTTGATTCAATCCTGGCTCTTCTAAGCCTAACTCGGCCATAAATTCAGCTTGATCTTCTTCCGTCATCTCAGACAAATCAGCTTCTGTTGCAAGCGACAAAGGCAATACCGCTGCCCCTTCCCGTGCAGCAATGGCTCGAACTTGCTCGAGCGCCTCAGAACCTGACGCGGCATCATCATCAACGTTCGCAACATAAAGCAAAGGCTTTGAGGTTAATAAACCAAAGCGTTTGCATAAATACATCACATCAGCCAAGTTTGGCAAGCTTCGCACCTGCTCGCCTGCATCCAAGTGAGCTTTAATACGTTCTAAATCTTCTTTTTCTGCTAAAGCTTCTTTATCACCGCTTCGACTGTTTTTTGCTATCTTTTGAATCGCTTTCTCAACCGTTTCAAGATCGGCCAATGCAAGTTCAGTATTAATCGTATCAATATCATCAGCTGGGTTAATTTGGCCTTTAACGTGAACAATATTATCTTCTTCAAAACAACGCACGACGTGCAATATTGCATCTGTTTCTCGAATATTAGCTAAAAACTTATTTCCTAAACCTTCACCACGTGACGCGCCTTCAACCAAGCCCGCGATATCAACAAACTCCATCACCGCAGGTACCACACGCTGAGGTGATACAATTTTAGAAATCGCATCCATCCGTTTATCAGGCACCGTCACCATGCCGACGTGTGGGTCAATCGTGCAAAACGGGTAATTTGAAGCTTCGATTCCAGCTTTCGTGACTGCATTAAATAAAGTTGATTTACCAACGTTTGGCAAGCCTACGATTCCGCATTGTACGCCCATGGATTATTCCTCAATAAAGATTAAATTTTTTTGATTAATTTTTTTTGTCGGTATGCAAAATATTCATCGCCGACGAGAACTGTCCGCCTAAAAGTTTAGGCGTAACATCAATCGCGCACAGTATGGCCTGATTGATTGCGTGCTTATCGGAGGATGATGGCTTTCCGAGTACATAATCTAACACGAGATCTTTCGAACCGGGATGCCCAATGCCAATACGCAAGCGCTGAAAACCAGGACCTTGTAAATTGGCGATTAAATCACGCAAACCATTATGTCCACCATGACCACCACCTGTTTTAAAACGTACAACACCCACCGATAAATCTAACTCATCATGGGCAATCAATACATTTTCAGGGGCAATACGATAAAATTGACACAAGGCTCGAACAGAACGACCGCATTGATTCATCCATGTGGTCGGAAGTAAAAGATGGCATGCATGCCCATCAAGATTGATTGACGCTACATCACCATGAAATGACTTATGCGCACGAAATTCCGCGCCGCACGTATCCGCAAGTGCTCGAACAAACCAACCGCCAGCATTGTGACGTGTTGGCTCGTACGAGGCACCAGGATTTTGTAACCCAACAATGAGCTTAATGGTCATAACACGCTAAACCAAAAAACCATTACTCAGCAGGTTTTTCGTCAGCAGCTGACGCTTCTGCGTCAGAAGCACTTTCGCCTTCAGCATCATCTTCAACAGCTTCTTCTGGCTCAGGATCTACTTCAACACGTGGTTTATGCGCACTCACAACCGGATGATCGTGATCACCTGTGGTTGGGTCAACGGCTAACTCAACGCCTTTTGGCATCGCAATTTGAGATAAATGAATGGTTTCATTCATCGCCAAATTAGCCAAATCAACTTCGATGAATTCAGGTAAAGCACGTGCTTCACAACGAATTTCAACTTGTGTCATCGTATGATTAACAACGCCGCCTTCTTTAACGCCAGGAGCATTTTCTTCATTGATGAAATGCAACGGTACAATTTTAACCAAAACATCTTTGGCTGAAACGCGTTGAAAGTCCATGTGTAAAATCATGTTTTTGAAAGGATGGTGTTGTAAATCTTTTAAAATAACACGCTCTTTCTTACCATCAAGAATAATTTCAAATACGCTGGAATAAACACTCTCAGATTCCAAAAATTTTGCCACGTGACGTTGTAAAAATTGAACCGCTTGAGGTGGCTTTTTTCCACCATACACGACACCTGGTACTTTTTCATCAAGACGACGTAGGCGGCGGCTCGCACCTTTCCCGATACATACGCGTGTTTCGGCTTCTAAGGTCATGGTTGTTGACATAATAATCTCCAAAAAATTAAACCCCTCGCCTTGCGACCAGGCGAAGTTCTCCCTTCTTGATGCAAGCAGGGCAGCGAAGTATACAATACTTTATGTCTACTTTGAAACGTATTAAACAGCATCACTTAAATTAAGTTCTCAAAAGCTCGCCTAAAAATTGCCCTGTATACGAGGGTGGTAGGGTGTAATCAAAGTTCAGTATTAATAAAGCACGTCTGTCAGCGCTCCTTTTATTCCACACAACACAGAACGCCATAATATTTACAAAAAGGATTTTATAGATACAATCGGGCATTTAAATAATTTTAATGTAACTCTCGATACAACAATTACTAGGCCTGAGTATGAGCGTTTATTTTGGACGCATGCACTGACCGTTCAAAAAGCTGGATTTATAGGTCAAGGCTTGACAGTGACACTGGATAACGGAAGCATGTGTAATCTTCTAATATTGGAGTAACAAGATTGAATATCATAAAACACATCTGCTTGAAAAATAAACTTGAGCTTATGATATCAAAAGCTTCCTTAAATGACGCTGAAAATATAGTTCCATTTTTGAACCAAATTGGAGGCGAAACTGACTTTCTCACATTTGGGCTCAATGAGTTCCCCTTATCCATTAGTGAAGAAAAAGAGATGATTGCTACCTGCATCAACAGCAATCAATACCTGATTGCTGTTGGTAAAATAGACCAAGCCATCGTTTCCCAATTATTTATTGACCGTTCGAATCAACCTCGACTTTCACATATTGGACATCTTGGTGTTTCTGTTAGCAAGCAATACTGGCAACAAGGTATTGGTAAGCACATGATCTTATTTGCTCTAGATTGGGCAAAATTATCCGGTGTCACAAAACTAAATCTTGATGTCAGGACAGATCATCATGCGGCTCTAAATTTATATAAAAACTTAGGATTTCATATTGAAGGTCACATATCTCGAGCAATTAAAATTAATGAGACTTATTTTGATAATTATCAAATGGGCATGAATATTTAACTCCAAAGCAGATCATATGTTTCAATCATTTTTTACAAAAATAAATAACGATTTGCATTAAGCTACAACAGAAGGCAATCTTAATGCAATAAAGATCCTTGCTCAATAAGCATCATCTTGTTTTTATTAGAATACGCCGCCCCTCTAAAATTACAAAAGCTCGCCTAAAAACTGCCCTGTATATGAATGCGCGCATGCCGCAACCGTCTCGGGCGTGCCTTCGACTAACACTTCACCTCCACGATTACCGCCTTCAGGACCTAAATCAATAATCCAATCCGCTGTTTTGATCACGTCTAAATTATGCTCAATAACAACAATTGTATTGCCCTGATCCCGTAATCTAAATAAAACCTGTAAAAGTTGCTTGGTATCATGAAAATGCAACCCGGTTGTTGGCTCATCTAAAATATACAACGTCTCGCCGGTATCACGCTTCGAGAGCTCGCGCGCAAGCTTCATGCGCTGCGCCTCGCCCCCTGATAGGGTTGTCGCACTTTGGCCTAAATGCACGTAGGATAAACCGACATCGATCAACGTTTGGCATTTACGAGCAAGCACCGGCACAGCATCAAAAAAATCTCGCGCCTCTTCAATCGTTAGGTTAAGCACTTCATGAATATTTTTACCTTTGTACTGTACGTCTAACGTTTCTCGATTATAACGTTTACCGCGACAGACATCGCACAGTACATACGTATCGGGTAAGAAATGCATTTCAACTTTAACTAAGCCATCACCTTGGCACGCCTCACATCGACCGCCCTTCACATTAAAACTAAAACGTCCTGCACGATACCCACGAGCGCGCCCTTCAGGTGTGCCTGCAAATAGTTCTCGAATCGGTGTAAATAGACCTGTATATGTTGCCGGATTAGAGCGCGGCGTGCGTCCAATCGGACTTTGATCGATATCAATCACCTTGTCACACCAGTCCAACCCCTCCACCTCACGAACTTGCCCCACCATCGACACTTGGCTGCGATAAAAACGCGAGCGAGCAAGTGGATAGAGCGTATCGTTGATGAGACTCGATTTACCGGAGCCCGACACGCCGGTCACACACGTCATAAGTCCTACGGGAATGCTGACGGTCACGTCATCTAAATTATGACAGGTGACTCCTTCCAGGCGAATCACGCGTTCTGGATTGTAAGGCACCCGTACATCAGGCACGTCAATTTTTGCGGTCCCGACCAAATAACGCCCGGTCAGCGAATCTTTACACGCCATGATATCTTCAGGCGTACCCGAGGCCACCACATGTCCACCGTGAATACCTGCACCAGGCCCCATGTCCAGCACATAATCAGCTGACCTAATCGCGTCTTCATCATGCTCAACCACAATAATCGTGTTACCTAAATCGCGTAATTGAATCAAGGTTTTGAGTAGCCGGGCGTTATCACGCTGATGTAAACCAATGGATGGCTCATCGAGCACATACATCACTCCCACAAGACCCGAACCAATTTGGCTGGCTAAACGAATCCGCTGCGCCTCGCCTCCAGATAATGTTTCTGAACGTCGCTCAAGCGACAAATAATCTAAGCCCACCTCAACTAAAAAACCAAGTCTCGCAATAATTTCTCTGTTAATTTTTGCAGCAATTTCACCGCGCGCGCCAGGTAAAACTAAATCTTTAAAAAATTGATACGCCTCTGCAATCGAATACGACACCACATCGGTCAAGCGCCTCCCGTCAACCAACACATGCCGCGCACCCGGACGTAGCCGCGTGCCTTCGCAACGTATACAAGGCTTAAGTATCAACTCAGGATTTTCTTCCAATTCTAGTTTTATTTTGGCTGTTCGTCTTTCTGTACCTAGCCCATCGCACGCCGTACACGCGCCTGCCGGGCTATTAAACGAGAACAATCGAGGCTCAAGTTCTTCAAGACTATACCCGCATTCAGAGCACGCAAAGAGCGAAGAATAGGTCATATCTTTAAATGCACCGTCCATGGATGAAATCAGCGCAATACCTTCGCCGACATGCAACGCATTTTCAAACGACTCACTGAGTCGCGTTGCCGCGTCTTGACGTATTTTAAGCCTATCGACCACGACTTCTATCGTATGTTTTTTATAGCGCTCAAGCTCAGGTGGCATGTCCAAATCATAGAGCTCACCGTCTACCCGGACACGTACATAACCCAAGGCCTGTAAACGCTTGAAAATTTGCTCATGCTCCCCTTTTTTACCTCGAATCACCGGTGCTAACACCATGACTTTGCTTTCTTCGGGGAGATTTAAAGCATGATCCACCATTTGGCTCACGGTTTGTGCCTGCAAGGCAAGCTGATGCTTGGGGCAATGCGGAATACCTACGCGTGCATAAAGTAGACGTAGATAATCATAAATTTCTGTTGTTGTACCTACGGTAGAACGTGGGTTATGTGACGTGACTTTTTGCTCGATAGCAATCGCTGGCGACAAACCATCGATGGAATCCATCTCAGGCTTATCCATGATCGATAAAAATTGTCGAGCATACGATGATAACGATTCCACATAGCGACGCTGACCTTCCGCATAAAGCGTATCAAAAGCCAGCGATGATTTGCCCGAACCCGAAAGCCCTGTGATCACAGAAAGTTTATTTCTCGGTAAATTAACGGTAATATTTTGAAGATTATGGGTTCGTGCCCCACGAATTTGAATTGAGCTCATACACGCACCTTGGGTCAGCTTGACTAGAAAAATAAAACCTAGTCTAGCACGCGCGCCCTCGAGATATCTTCCCAACAAAACACAAACAACAAGTATTGATATAAAACAAAATCTTTAAAAATAACCCAAGTTATGTTAAGCTGTATAAAATTTACAAAACGATCAAACGCATATTAGGAGACACACATGCGAGCATTACTCCATTTTGTTTTTGCAATTGGCCTTATGTTTACCATGACATCACTTCATGCAAACGACATCAAAACGCTTGAGCACGAACTCAGTGATTCAATGATTACAACAATAATCACAAGTAAAATTACTGAAAACAAAAATTTAAATCCTTTAAAAATTACGGTCTCAACCGATCACGGCAACGTCATATTAAACGGACATGTTAAGAATAGAGAAGCATTTGTCGAAGCACTTCGCCTGGTTAAGGCAACCCAAGGCGTTGAATCGATTGATACCGACAATTTAAATATTAATGATGTGAATACATCCATCACCGACGCGTACATCACGGCAAAGGTTGAAGCAGCCGTACTCAAAGCTAAAGTACTCGATGATGAATCTATCCCCTTGGTCGGCATCAATGCGAACACAAACAACGGTGTGGTCACGTTATCAGGTGCTGTAAAAAATAATGCTTCTATTGCGCCTCTGATTAAACGTATCTTAACCGTGCATGGTGTAAAACAAGTTGTTTGTCATTTACATGTATCAAAAGAAGCGTCATAACGCACAACATCCTAGATAAATCAGCATCACTCAGGTAGGATAAACACTTATGCTGATTTAATCTTCCCATGGATGAAAAACCGTGCACAATGTAAACAATACAGAAACATCTTACACACGCTATAAAACAACCTACCTCCCCTGGTTGATTTGGTTCTTGGGCGCCTTTTTCTATTTTTATGAAAATCTAATCCAAGTCTCTCCTGGCGTCATGGTTCATGACCTCATGCGCGATCTATCCATGGATGCAGGCCAACTCGGCATTTTAGCCGGCTTCTTTTTTTATACCTACGCACCAATTCAGATTCCAGCCGGCGTACTTGCCGACCATTATAGCGTACGAACGCTGCTCGTCGCGGCCATTCTTTTTTGCACCTTAGGTTGCGCCCTTTTTGCGACAAGTCATAACATGTGGCAAGCCTCATGCGGCCGCTTACTCATTGGATTAGGTTCTGGCTTTGCTGCCATTTGTTCGATGAAACTCGCCACACTACTTTTCCCAGCCCGACGCTTTCCTTTTTTTGTTGGGCTGATGGTCACGTTAGGTATGACAGGAAGCATCATGGGTGGCGGCCCACTTGCTATCATGGTGGATAACATCGGCTGGCGCGTCACACTCTATGCCCTCGCCGTGTTAGGGCTTATTCTCGCTATATTTGTGGTCTGGTTAGTACAAATAAAACAACCTCATAATACAAAAAAAACAGAAATTGAACGTGAAAAAACGCATATCCTGCATGGATTAAAACAAGTGATGTCCTGTAAAAGCAGCTGGATTGTGGCCGGTTATGGCGGACTGATGTTTGCACCCACCTCTATTTTTGGTGGACTTTGGGGTGTTCCGTTTATCATGCGAGCCTACATGGTCGATAAACCAACGGCCGCAAGCCTTGTGTCACTTTTATTTTTAGGTTGGGTGATTGGCGGCCCGTTAACCGGTTTTTTGGCGGGCCAATTTAAAACAAAACGCCCCATCATGCTGGCAGGCTCACTCGGAGCACTTGTTTCACTCGTATTCATTCTCTACGTGCCACACCTTCCACTGGCTATGCTTGGCTTTTTTATATTCACGTTTGGTCTCGCATCCAGCTGCTTGCTACCTGCCTTCTCGCTTATCAAAGAAATACATGATGAAGCACACTCGGGTGCAGCTCTTGGGTTCATGAACACAGCCAATATGATCGGTGGTGCGATTGGATTACCTTTGGTTGGCTTCTTACTCAACTTCACGTGGCATGGCCATATGGAGCATGGCATAAAAGCATACTCCACATCTAACTATATGTATTCGCTTTCAATCTTGCCGCTGATGATCTTGATTTCATTTGCGTTGCTATGCTTAATTAAAGAAAAAGAATAACAACTCACGTTTCTGACGGCTCTTGGCAATCAATGCACCAGCCATAAATCGTGAGAGCATGATCCGTCATTTTAAATTGAGCACGCTCAGCAATCACATGTTGACGTGCCTCGATTAATTCATCCACAAATTCAAAAACTTTTCGGCACTTAATACAAATCAGATGATCATGATGCTCACCTTCACTCAATTCAAACACCGAGTGCCCACCTTCAAAATGATGACGATGAACAAGCCCCGCCGCTTCAAACTGTGTTAATACGCGATACACGGTGGCCAAGCTCACGTCTTCGCCCAAATCTATCAGTGCACGATAAATATCTTCTGCACTCAAGTGCCGTGTTTTAGATTGCTCTAAAATTTGAAGGACTTTGAGGCGGGGCAACGTAATTTTTAATCCCACGTCTTTTAACTGCTGACTTTCTTCCACATTCCTTCCCCTCGTTTGGATCTCTTGTTTGGACAAGGTTTAATGCATGTAATACAATCCAAAATCTTACTGCATTATGGCGAATTTATTCATGACGAACAAACGGATACAAATACTCTCTCGGCTCATATGTACAGCCTTGATTATACTTTCACTCACGCATTGCGCTTCGTATGATTTTTCACGCCGCGTTGTGCAACAAGGCAACTTACTACCCGAGAAAAAAATCAAACAGCTCAAACCCGGCATGACCAAAGAAGAAGTTGCTATCTTCATGGGCACAAGCCTACTTAGCCCAACCTTCAATAACAACCGCTGGGATTACGCCTACACGTGGCGCAAAGGCAGCCACTCCGACCAAGTCCGACATTTGAGTCTGTATTTTTCAAATAATCGTGTGATCCGTATTCAAACCTAAGTCTTTTTCACCTGCTTGACCCGCTTGCGCCGCTTTTCTTTGGGATCACTGATAAGCGGCCGATACACCTCAACCCGGTCACCCGGCTTAATAAGCGTATCGCGTGTAACTTTCTGAGAAAAAATGCCAACGACGAAATGTTTAGCTTCAGGATAGTGCTCAAACACATGTGACGCTGCTAGCGCATCAGTCACCGTCATACCTGTATGAAATGCATGCGTTGTTTGCATGGTACACGCCCCTTCAGGCGCATACACAACCTCAACCGGTAACATACAGTGCCTCGGCACGCTCACAAAAAGCATCCACCATTTTATCCGTCACTTGCTCAAACACAGGACCTAATAACATTGAAAGCATACGTCCTGAAAACTCAAATTCCAGATCAAACGTGATCATCGAACCGGTATCGGTCGGATCAAATCGCCAAAAGCCTTCCAGATGACTAAACGGCCCATCGACCAAGCGCAACTCAATCATTTTATCGGCTTGCAAGCGGTTACGTGTCGTAAACGATTTATTCATGCCACCTGCTGCAATCACAAGTGTTGCTTGCACTTCATCGGCATCTCGATGATGCACCACGCTTTTTTCAAAATACGGCAAAAACTCATGATAATTTTCAATATCATCCACAAGGTTATACATTTGTTGACACGAAAAGCTCACCTCACGTGCACGTTTAACTACCGTCATGATATTTCTCCTTTATTTAATACCGCATACATCTCAAGCCACACAGCAATATCTCGCATTTCTTCAATACACACGGAATGCTCCATAGGATAGTCATGCACGGTGAGATGTTCAAATCCTTTGTTTTTTAACCATGTAACGCTTGCGGCCGTCCATGCAGGAAGAACCACGGGATCAAGCCGGCCTGAGCCAATAAATATCGGTGTTTTTACATCAAGTTTAACTTCACAGTCAGAAGCAAGCGGTAAATAAGCCGACAAAGAAATCACGCCACCTAGGATCGGCATGGCATGTAAAGCGGCAAAAAGCGCCATTGCCCCACCTTGCGAAAAGCCTGCTAAAAAAATCTGCTGGTGTGAAAATCCATTCGCAACTTGCTGCTCGATAGCTTTAAGTATAATCTGCTCCGATTCTAAAATACCGATGCGATCTTCTCGGTCTGTAAGCTTCATACCGACAATGTCGTACCACGCAGGCATCGGCATGTGCTGATTCAACGTGACCGGTCGGATAGGCGCATTCAAAGACACATGTCGCATGGGTACCTTCAGTGGCAATTGCTTTGCCAAGCCCACCATATCATCGGCACTTGCACCGAGACCATGCATCCAAATCACGCAGGCTTCCGCTTTTTGCTTCGATTGTATTACCACGGCACTCATACGTTCTCTCCGCCCACATAAAAAAAGAAGTAGATTATCGCGAATGCATCGCGCTATGGCAACTATTGCCGTAGGTTTAAGCTAGATGCGCTTCGCGCTATACTATTTAAAATTAAAAATTCAAAATCTAGATGAGAAAACAACATGAAATCGCGAACATCGTGGCTATATGCAAGCTTAGTTATTTTGAGCTTAAGCGCCTGTGGACAAAAAGGACCGCTTTATTTACCTGATACTGTATCTGACAAAAATAACAAGCAGGAGCAATCCCATGAGTCTAAAATTTACAAAAATGCACGGGCTGGGCAATGATTTTATGGTGATTGACGCCACGCGTCATACGGTTCCATTAACACCTGCTCTCATTCAAGCATTAAGTCGTCGTGATACCGGGGTTGGTTTTGACCAATGCCTACTTGTTGAGCCCAGCCCGCAGCCTGACATTGATTTTTTTTACCGTATTTTTAATGCCAACGGTACACCCGTAGGCCAATGCGGAAACGGCGCACGCTGCCTCGCGCGGTTTATCCAGCATTACGAACTCTCATCTAAAACAACGCTACGTGTCGCCACCACAACAACTGAACTTACCCTACACATCAACCCGGATAATACCGTAACCGTTGATATGGGCTGTCCTGTTTGGGAGCCAGAGCATATTCCGTTCACAGCACAAACCGAGGCAGACAGCTATGCGCTTACGTTTGAGCAACATGCACGCGTGCGTATTCATACCGTAGCCCTCGGTAACCCTCATGCGATTATGATCGTCGATAATATAGACCAAGCGCCTGTTGATAGTTTAGGCCCTCAAATTGAAACACATCCGCTGTTTCCAGAACATACAAACGTAGGTTTTTTAGAAATCGATACATCGGATCATATTTTACTTCGCGTGCACGAACGTGGCACAGGTGAGACACGAGCATGCGGCAGCGGTGCCGCGGCGGCCGCCGCTGTTGCCCGACGTTTTTATGGTCTAGATGCAAACATTCGGGTAAGCGTGCCTGGAGGTGATTTATGGGTGGATTGGCATGGCACAACCGATTCGCTTAAGCTCACGGGCCCAGCAGAGTTTGTTTATGAAGGAAAATTAAACTCTACGTCGTAAAAAATTAACGCAATGTGTGTTGAAAAACACATCGCTTTATGCCTATAATAAATACATATATATTTACATAGTTGCATGTTATGCCAGAGCTCGATAAAACACGAACTTTTTTTGATCCTATTACATTAGAAGATATTGATATTCATGATGAGAGCGCGGTCTTTTATCTGCTTGTTCTTCCAAACAATGCAGGATTTAAGGTTGTTGGCAGCACACAAAATCTTAATTCCCCCGAAAGCAGATTTGATCCAGAAACACGCATCAAAGAATGCTGGCTGGTGAATCGAGAAACCTTGAATCATGCTGATATGTCGATACTATTTCCTGACGATAAACTTCGTAGCGAACCGTTTAAAACCTTGGAAGCATTAAATGCCGCGTTTAGATTCACTCCTCGGTTCGACCCCACACAACCCCATGAAACCATAAAAAAACATACGTTTGGGCCTGGGGTAGCTCATGGAACTCATCGACATGATAGACGAAGAGCGAGATTAGAGCGAGGACTCGGAGCACGTCCAACCCCTGCTTTAGTGGGAGATTCTGTTCGTATGTTCGATCCACGAACGAATACTTATACAAGGGTTTACCAAAACCGTTCCACCAGACCACAGCCACGCCGCCAACAAGCGAGCATGCAAGAAGACGGATTAAATTATTGGCAAAGAGAAGCATTGAGAGAACTTGCTTCACACGGTCTTACAGAAGCGATGCTGTTAACACGCCATGATCATGGTCATACATTCTACTCGAAGCATTCCGATGCATTGACCACTCTCGTGACAGCACGTCATTTCACCGTACCCCAAGCTTTAGCAGAAATTGAGGGGTTAACGCATCATCAGGCTGAAGGAATCAAGAACGGATTAACCCGTTCGGATGTCATCAATTTAACGAATTACTGGCATATCCACGCATTGAAAGAACTTGCTCCGCAGGGTCTTACAGCACATATGCTGTTAACACATAATGATTATGAATTCTTCCCGGCTCATTCATATGCATTGATCAATCTTATTACAGAACGTCATTTCACCGTGCCCGAAGCTTTAGCAGAAATTGAGGGGTTAACTAATCGTCAAGCTAAGCAAATCCGACAAGGCTTAACACGTGATGAAGTGATGAATCCTGATGCCCCCCGCCCTGGATTTTAATTTGATCGGGTCAAGCTAAACCGCACACATTTACTTTAGAATTTTCAAACTCAATTGGCGAAACATCTCCAATCGTTGTATGCAGCCTAACACCATTGTAATAACGGATATAAGACTCAACATCTTTTTTCATACCATCCCGTTTTAAATGATAAATATTAAAAAGCCATTCATTTTTCAAACCACCAAAAAACCTTTCAACCACCGCATTATCCAAACAAGCGCCTTTCCCGCTCATTGATGCGATTACACCGTTGTTTTTTAATAAACGTTGAAAATTATTGCTTGTATATTGAGAGCCTCTGTCTCTATGAAATAAGACGCCTTGGCTTGGTTGTTACTTTATAGACCGCTCTCTACTTAACGTATAAATCTAACTGCCTCATTATGCTCATAACTTTATAACGGCCAATATTGAAGCCTTTTTTAATATTTCTCGCTCCATAAGAAGTCGTTTATTTTCTTTACGAAGCTTGATTAACTCTGTCCGCTCGTCATCAGAAAGTAATTCACCTGATTTCTGAGCTTCAATTTTTTGCTTCCAATTATAAATAACCTTGGTGGTTACGCCTAAAGAATTAGCAGCTTCGGTAACGCTATAACCTTGATAAGTTACGTTATTATCCTTTATCAATGTGTGCGGTTCAATTAGACCAGATCAGCACGAGGAGTAGAAAGAGACAACACATCAAACATCGTATGCATGTCTGATGGTTCTAGATATGAAAAAATACCAAACCTAATCACATCTTGATTTAATCGTGGGCGACCCGATGGCACACTCGTTTGCTCGAGCGTATAAAACGTATGGGCATTTTGCCACGACTCCCACTTGTCGGTGAGCTCAGGCCTATTAAACATTATTTTTTCTCGATTCACGGAGTTGAGCGCTTTAAACAAAACCGTGTATGCCTCTTCAGAATAAGATTGCCCAAAGGGGGTACGAAGCTCTATTTTTTTCACCGAAGGTGGTATCGAATCCATAAGATTACGCAGTTGCTTTAAATCTAATGTATTTTCTAGCTTCAAATCCAAACAAATATGTTTAATCTCAAAATGTTCGTTTAAATATTCGTCCAAGCATTCAGGTGCTGGCCGCGTATCAAAACAATTCGTGAGATAATATGCGCTGGAATAAACTGTATTATTGACCAAAGATAAAAAATTGAACGCCGTGACAAAAGGAAATATTGCAATATGATAAAGGCAAGCTGGTGCTGCATAAAGATCGTATCTTAGGTTACTGTCTTTGATAAATATAGCAAACAAAAAAGCAACACTAACAATAACCACAGCCCCAGCAAAAAAATACAATCCAGGTGTACTTAAAAGCCAAGGAATAAACAGCTTCAAGCCGCGATCTAAAGCTATCAAAAAAAAGTCAGAGCCTATTGTGAAAAATAACTGGGCCATTACACGCAGAAACAAATAAGAGAAAAAAATATTCATACAGGCAAAAGAAAGCCCTAAATGAGCAGACCAAAGACAAATCAAGGCAAGCCGACGTAATGTCCTAAAAAGCTGAGCCAGTGAAAAAATCAAGTCTGTTTCAATAAAGCTATATTTGATCCTGTCATATTGATGGGTTCGTATGCCATATTTGATCGACGCATCTGTATATCCTTCGAGCAAAATCGATGATTGCGTATTAAAAGACGGCACAACAAACTCCACACTTAATATGAGTTTTTATTGTACACTACATGACGATTAATTCAACTTAACTTCCAACGCCGATGCAGCCACCACCATTGCTCAGGATGGGCAAGAATGATTTTCTCGAGTGCGCGGTTATAAGCGCAGGTATTATGATAAAGTGCTGCTTGATTGCCCGGCTTATCTTCCCAGGCAATGGCATCATGAAATTCAAGCACATGACGGCCGTTGGGCAAGCGATAGCTCGCGGCAGGCACAACCGGCACACCGGTATTACGTGAGAATGTGGCGAGACTACGATAGGTTCCTGCTTTTTTCCCAAAAAACTCAGCAGCAATACCATCTCGATTGGCAAGCGAAGCATGTTGATCTAAGACAAACACCACCGCGTGATTTTTATCTAAAGCTTCGGTGACATGCTGCAGTGCATTGGCTTTCGTGATGACGTTTAGGCCGGCTTGGTAGTAGCGGCGAAATAAAATTTTCTCAAGCATTTTATTACCAATCAAGCGGCGAATAAAATGAAACTGACCTTGGAACTGCTTGAAATTTGCAATACCACCCAATGGCGCAAATTCCCAACTCCCAAAGTGCCCCGTCAGGACCAACACACCTTTGTTTTGAGCCGCAACTTCGAGCAAGCGCTCATGCCCCCGCACCTCGACGCGCGAACATAACTCACGCTCACTCATAAAACGTAATTGAATCGTTTCTTTGATCGAGCGTGCCAAATGTGAATAAAACGCTTTGACCAAATGTATTTTTTGAGGCTGACTTAGCTGCTCACCAAAAACATGGTCAATATTACTTAAAATAACCTGTTTACGGTAAGGCAAAAATCGGTTGAGAAAACGCCCTGTTTTTGAAACAGACAGGGCATCAATCTGCTGACTAAGCATCGTCACAAGCTTTCATCGAAATGGCTACATTCATGCTACCAAAGCCGCGGTTAATTAATAAGGCATGTTTTGCTTTACCATCCAGTGCTTGTGGTTTGGTGATAAGATTTAAGCCCTCACACGCCTTTGCAGGGGTATCTAAATTCGCAATGCCGGGTAACGTACGTGTTTTAAGTGCTTTGGCAGCTAACACAGCGTCCATAAGGCCCGAGGTGCATAACGTATGCCCCATCGCCCACTTAAACCCGGTCACAGGTACACATGCGTCACTCTGAATACAGTTGATTGCATGCGCCTCACTGATATCTGATTTAGGATTGCCGTTACCGTGTGCAACAATAAATGCCAAATCATCCGACGTAATTTTTTGAGCATCAAGCGTTTGACGCAACACATCGGAGAGTGCATCACCTGAAGCTTCAATTGAGAATAAACCCGAGCCTTCGGTTCGCGCAAATCCGCCAGTTATTTCGGCATAGGTCGTCGCGCCGCGTGCTTTAGCACTTGCTTCAGACTCAAGCACGAGTGCTGCCGCACCTTCCGCTAGAATCGTCCCGTCATGAGCTGTATCAAACGGCTTTAAATGCTGTGCACTTAAAAGCCCAAGACGCTCGTAATAAAACGAGGCTTGCACGTCTGTTCCAACATCGTAAGCGACCACAACAACGCGGTCGGCCTGGCCTGATTGAATGGCGTGATAAGCCTCAAGCAACGCTTGCATACCACCGGTCGCATGATTCACAACGTTATGATTCGCACCTTTAAAGCCATAGGTAATACCGGTATAAGCTAAAACATTATTAGGTAAAATACGCAACAGCCACATAGGATGCACTTCGCTCATCAACTCTGAACCAAACGCCTGCATATTATTTTGAGTTTTGGCCATCAGCGGTAAAAAATCATATTGCTGGTAATATTTATTACCTGGGGAGCCAACAAATACCCCTGTTTTTTCATTGAAGGCTGTAGGGTTATCTAAACCATCACGGTACGGCAGTATTTGGCTGTCCTCGATGGCCTGCATGGCCGCCGAAATACCCAAAACATCTTGGCGTGAGATGGCCTTTAATAATTTTCGATCGGGCAACATCTTCGCGGGCTTATACTCTTTAAGCTCCCCCCCCAACCGATGCGACCACGTTGATATGTCTTCATTTTTTATTTCGTCAATGCCGGTATTCCCAGCAAGCATGGCTTGCCACATCGCATCTATATTCATGCCCGATGCACTCACAGCACCGACACCGGTGACCATCACACGTGTTAAATCACTCATGTTCGCCCCCTCTCAAATTCAGGATGCTTAAACACCAAACAACTGTTTGTCCCTCCAAATCCGAACGAATTCGACAGCACCACACCGAGCGCTTTCTCACGCGTGCCTTCGGCAACATAATCTAAATCACATGCCGGATCGGGCGTGGTTTGATTTTTCGTCATGGGAACCGTTGCATGTTGAATCGCAAGCACCGAGATGGCAGCCTCGATAGCACCTGCGGCAGCAATCAAATGCCCTGTTTGACTCTTGGTTGAACTCACGGGAAGCTTGTACGCACGCTCACCAAACACCGCTTTAATCGCGTTGGTTTCACTTAAATCATTCATTTTAGTGGATGTGCCATGAGCATTAATATAATCCACATCGGAAGGTTGAACACCCGCATCAGAAAGCGCGCCGGCAATCGCCTGATTTGCACCATCACCATCAGGGTGCGAATCCGTGATACGATAGGAACTCAAGGTATTGCCTTCGCCGGCGAGTTCAGCATAAATTTTTGCGCCACGTGCCTTCGCTTTGTCCCACGACTCAAGCACTAAAAATGCCGAGCCCTCACCCAAAACAAACCCATTACGTGAGCCATCAAAAGGGCGACTCGCCGTCTCAGGTGTTTCATTATAAGAAGATAAAGCGCCGAGCAGGCAAAAACTTGAAACGCCCAACGGATTAATCATGGAGTCAAATCCACCGGCCAGCATATAATCGGCTTCACCTCGGCGAATCACCTGCATGGCAAGCCCAAGCGCCTGGCCTCCGGAGGCGCATGCCGTATGCACAGAGTTCGCATAACCGGTAATACCAAACTCTTGGATAAGCAAAGACAAACCGCTGTTGGAAGCCGTTCGTCCAAAATCGTTCAAACGATAAAACGCATCGCCTTGTTGCTGTAATGCATGCCAATCCACCGCCCCCTCAGGTGCTGCAACTTGCTGGAATCGCGTCAGATGATCAAAATCACCGGTCATCATGCCACTACCGGCCACAAGCCCAAAACGAGGATTATCTATCATGGTTTTAGGATGAATACCGGCGTCTTCAAGCGCTTCAGTTGCCGCGTCTAACGCAAATTGTGTAAACGGCATAGCAAAACGATGATGCTTACCCGAATGAACCGCGCGCGGCGTATAATTTGTTACTTCAGCCGCAAAATGCACAGGAAAACCTGAAGCATCAAATTGCTGAATAGCGCCCATACCTGAGTTGCCAGCCATGAGTCCCTGCCATGTACTCCGTGCGTCATGCCCCAAAGGAGACACCACGCCAATACCCGTAATGGCAACACGCCGCTGATTCATGCTATCTCCCTGACTTCAACCATAACCAATTCCAAGACACATACCCGCTTACCAAAGCTACTCACACGACACGAAAGCACAAGCTCACCGTTTTGTTGAGATTTGAGCTTCATGGCAGCACTTAACACCGTGCCCGGCGACACAAAATCACTCATCTTGATACGCTGCATGCATTGTACACGGTACGCTTTATCAAAAACTAACTGCTCGACAAAATACCGCCCAAGATTCATGACGCATTCTAACAAGACCGTCATAGGTAAGACTGGTTTTTTAGGAAAATGGTCAGGAAAATATGGCGCGGCTCGTGTAATGCATTTCTCTGCCGTAATGCTCACACCAGGCTCATGCTCAATAATTCGATCAAAATGCACTAGGGCATTTACATGATGCAGTTTATCACTCGAAGACTCGTTCAATGGCGCACGCAGAAGCTGCTCATCAGATAACTCGCCTGGTCGACCCAAATTAATCTGATCAAATTGTGCGCGAACCACATCGGCATCAATAAAATCACCCATCGGTAAAAGCGGGCCAAGCGCACCGGTTAACTCAAACACAACCTCATCACCCACGCGAGCCGTACCGTGGTACTGCACAGCCGAATCATCTAACGCATCGAGCGTTGCTTCAAGCAGGAGCGTCTCACCCACATACACCGGTCGATGCAGCGTGGCACGCTCAGCAATACCAGCCACCGGTCGCTTAGTAAAATCATTACTCAGCATCACGTTCCAGGCGGCCAATTGCCCGACGGTCTCCCCGACTAACGAAGGAACAAAATAACGCCGGTTCTGCTCATCAAGGCACACATAGTAATCATCGGGGGTTACGTGCTTAATGCCTTGCGTCACCCCTCCAGGGGTTAACGCAAGAATACGATCGACAAATAAAAAATACATGATTTAGGCCGTTGCAGCTTCTTCGGGTTGCGTCGCTTTTGCAGCAATAATCAACTTGCAAAAGGTTTCCACCGTAAAGAGCATAGGAATCTCGTTGACTTTGAGGTTCGGTGTAAAATGCTCTTCTGGCACTTCATTAAGATAATTTTTTAAAGCAACCATACCATCGGCTGTTAAAACACCGCCTGATTCAAACTCTTCTTCACTTAACGCACCACGCGCATTTTTCTCAAGCTGACCACGTGGAATTTTAATGGAAAATTCTTTTTCCAGCTGGAAAACCAAATCAAGAAAATCAATCGACTCAGCGCCTAAATCAGCAATCAAGCGAGAATCCAAGCTCACATCAACTGCATCAATGACCAATACATCCGCAATAATTTCTTGAACTTTCGGGTAAACATTTTCTACATTCATCATCACGATCCTTTACGCATCAACAGGTTTAGAAAGCTCCGAATTGTAGCACAAGTTTTTCCAGCATGGCATGATAATTATCGGCTTATCCCGTCACCGAGAAACCCGCATCAAGAAACAGCGTTTGCCCCATCAAAAGACGGGCCTCAGGCAAGCACAATAAATAAACACCATCCGCCACATCGTCCGGTGTCATGGTGCGCCCAATGAGTGAACGTGCTTCAGCTTGCTCCAACAATTCTTCACGGTTTGGAAAGTGTTTTAATGCATCGGTATCAACCACACCTGCAGATAAGGTATTAATTCGAATACCATCCGGCGCAAGCTCAAGGCTGAGCGAACGCACCAGCGCTTCAAGGGCAGCTTTAGATGCACCAATAAAGGCATAATTAGGAATGGCGCGTGAAGCACCCAAACTTGATAAAGCCACAACACTTGAACCTTGTGGCATCAGCGGTCGCGCTTCGGTAACAAGATGATTCAAAGCAAGTGCATTGGTTTCCATACACCAACGCCAGTGTTTGGTCGACATTTTGAGTGCCGGCTTTAATACACCGCTTGCAGCATTACTGACTAAGATATCAAGACTATCAAAATGCTTTTTAAAATCTTTAAACAAATCTTTCACCGAAGCATGATCAGCAACGTTGGCTTGAAATGCTACAGCGCGACGTCCAAGTGCTTCGATTTCTTTGACAACAATTTCAGCTTCGTCTGAACTATTAAAATAAACAATCGCAATATCAGCCCCAGCACGTGCCAATTTAAGTGCGGTTGCTCGACCAATACCCCGCGCGCCTCCTGTTATCAGTGCTACACGGTCCGCCAACAATAATCCCGACATGCTTATCTCCTAGCATAAAAATGGCCCAAGGCTACCGTGACCAAACCTAAGATGTCAATGTCATATCCATGCTTATCTTCTAGAATAAGCTTTACATTAGAGCTCGTTCTTTGTACCATCTGCGCATCGTTTTACGACCTAGCGCCTATATTTTTATGAAATCAACGTGGTTACGCATCGTACTTCCCATTGCAGCTATCTTTTCCTGTCGCATGTTAGGTTTATTTTTGTTGATTCCCGTCTTCTCGCTGTATGCAAGTAGCTTAACCGGCGCAACACCGGCTTTAATCGGCCTGGCCCTGGGCTGCTACGGCTTAAGCCAAGGCTTACTGCAAATTCCTTTTGGACTACTATCAGACCGCTACGGTCGAAAGCCGTTGATCATCGCGGGTCTTCTTTTACTCGCCTTAGGCAGTATGCTGGGTGCTACCACGCACTCGATTACAGGCATGATGATTGCACGAACCATGCAAGGTATGGGTGCAATTGGAAGCGTACTTATGGCACTCATGGCCGACTTAACCCCTGAATCAAAGCGCACAGCTTCCATGGCTATTATTGGTGGTAGCATTGGTTTATCGTTTAATTTAGCTTTTATTATTAGCCCACCGCTTGCGCAACACACCGGGCTATCAGGATTATTTATAGTAACGATTGTGCTGGCATGCTTGGGGCTCGTCTTAATACATTTTGTGGTTCCCAAGCCTCAAACCATGCCCGCTCTAAATTCAGCCCCTTACAGGACGCGTCTATATGAAGTGTTTAAACAAACAGAACTTCAGCGTTTAAATTTTGGAATTTTTTGTCAACACGCCATGCTGACAGCGACTTTTTTTGTATTGCCACTTCGTCTTAATGCAGCCATGGAAGCGCAACAAATTACCGCCTTATGGCATTTTTATCTTCCAATGCTTGTAATTTCTTTTCTTGCGGCTGTACCGTTAATTTTAGTTGCAGAAAAACGGGGTCAAACAAAGCGAGTTCTTTTAGTTTCCGTTGGACTTATGAGCGTGGCACAAGCACTGCTCGCACAACACGCGCTACCCTGGGTAGGATTTTGTAGTCTCATGTTTGTGTACTTTCTAGCATTCAATGCATTAGAAGCCATGCTACCTTCGTTAGTATCTAAACGTACGAATCCTAAAAACAAAGGCACGGCCATGGGCGTGTACTCCAGCAGTCAATTTTTAGGAATTTTTGCAGGCGGGAGTGTGGCTGGATTACTGTATCAACATTACGGCAACTCAGGCGTTTATATAACCAACGCATTGGTTGCTGCGGTCTGGCTGGGTATTGCGACATCGATGAAGAAAAAATCAACAACCAAACAACCTGCTATTAATTAAATTAGCTATTATATCGCAAACGTTTAACATCGGGCTCAGGCGTTTCGTCTTCATCTGTGAAATAACTGATGTCCATGCACAGCTCGGTCCCTGGATCGCTATCTCCTAAAGAGCCGAATGGGGCTTCTGCCTCAATGGCTGCGAGTGAGATTGTTGGAGCAGGTGGACGCGGATAATGATCAACGATTTTCTGAGCAAACTCAGCTGAAATAAAGCCTCGGTTACTTAACGTGCCTAACACGGCAATAATCGTATCCATCCGTTCGAAAGCCGCCATAATAGATATTCCATGAGCTGACTTGTGGAATAACGGTAGTTCCTGGCTCATAAGGCAAGCCCAAACTTCGGCATTCAACGCACCCGAACAAGAAAAAGTAAGTGCAGTCGTTGTTTCGTTCGTACGAGCGTAAGCCTGTGTTAATTGTGAGGTATGATCGTCACAAACAAAAAACTGCTCATTCGGGGGCGATTGAAACATGGATGTTGAATACATCAAACAGCCTTAATAAATGAAACGCATCCTACAAACAGACGGCAGGATGCGTAAGCATGACGGACTGATGGGCTTAGAACGGGATATCATCGTCCAAAGCTTCAAATGATTCTTGCGGTGCTGCTTTAGATTTGGCTTGCCCTGCAGGTTGTGCGCGTCCTGCTGATTGGTCCATCTCTGCATAATCACCCGGTACAGAACCTTTTGAATCAAGCATTTGAATATCTGAAGCAACAATTTCGATTGTGTAACGATCGGCGCCTTGCTGATCTTTCCACTTACGCGTACGAATGCTTCCTTCAACATAAAGCTTAGAGCCTTTTTTCACGTACTCACCTGCAATCTCGCCCAAGCGGTTAAAACAAACCACACGGTGCCATTCAGTACGTTCTTGACGCTCACCGGTTTGTTTATCTTTCCAGGATTCACTGGTTGCTAACGAAAGGGTTGTTGCTGCATTACCATTCGGCATGTATCTCAGATCAGGATCTACGCCGATATTTCCGATTAAAGTAACTTTATTTACGCCACGTGCCATTTTAATACTCCATGATGCGATCGATTGGAAAGAGATTATAACGTAAAAATCGCGATAATAAACATTACATGACTTTATTTTTGTTTCACGAACGTAGATTTTTTAATAGCGACTTAACCTTGTCGAGGCCTAATTGATGCATCGTTTCAATATTATTATCTGGGATTTTACTGGTGTCACCGTAATAATCAATCGCCTTTTCAATGCTACTTTCTCGCAAAATATGCAGCATAGGGTAAGGACTACGATTGGTATAATTAGATACATCGGTGGCCGAAACATCAGCAAAGCAATAATCAGGATGAAATGTGGCGAGCTGATAAACACCGTCATAACCACTCAACGATAAAAGCTCTTCGGCTAAAGCAACACCATCCAAATAATCATCAAAATTTGAAAACAAATCGGGAAAGACTAATAAAAAGGTTTCTATATCAGCATTTTCATCCATGCGTACAATCGTTGACATCATGGTTTCAAGCGCTTGTTCTACATTATCCGGCTGAGCAATGTCGATGACGATCGTTTCTTGCTTAACGGTATGTTTTGCAAACGGACAGATATTATATTCAATAATAAATGATTTTATCCAAGCTATCGTTTGTTGTTTAATCTGCTCATCTGTTAATTTTGGCATAAGAATATCGCGTTTTAAAATAGCATGCTATCTTACCAGACTGAGTTTAATTTAATACCCACCGATAAGATTAACTTGATTTTCGGGTGTTGATTTTCCAATATCAACCACGGGTTCTATTTCACCCAGCTTGGTGTATTGAAATAAACCAAATGCTGGAATTTGCTGGTCTTTTGGCATTTGATTTTTCTGCTCCCATCCGCCCCCTAAAGCTTTGACAAGATGCACGGTGGACACCATAAGATTCATTTTGATTTCTACTTCATGAATGCGTGCTTCCAGTGTTTTGAGTTCGGCGTAAAGTAAATCAAGTGATGAAGCTAATTTGCCTCGAAATAAATCCATCGTGAGCTCTTGCATATGAAATGCTGCCGCCACGGCTTCTTTTTGACGCCCTAGCGATTTATCAATAAGATTTGTTTTACTGAGTCCATGCTCAACTTCTTTGAAAGCATTAAGCACCCCTTCACGGTACTCATTCAGGGTTTCGCGATAAACAGACCATGTACGTTGAAGTTGTGCGCGCCGATATCCCGATTCAAAAATATTATAATCAAGAATACTTCCAAAGGCCCACACAGGGTTCGATATTTTTGCAATAAGAAATAAGCTACTGCTTCCGTTTAAATTAATATCAGGGAAAAAAGCCGCGCGAGCGATACCGATGGATTTATTGGCTTGCGCCATTTTTCGCTCTAAAGCAGCGATATCAGGACGTCGCTCCAAAAGCTCGGCCGGTAAAACTTTGGGTATGGTCATTTTGGGAATATTAAACGTGTTCACCGGCTTTATTCTAAACGTAGAAGGCGATACATTAACCAAAGCCGCAATAGACTGCTCAACAACCTGGCGTTCGGCTTCAACATCGAGTTGCTTAGACTCCGTGCTGGCTAATAAAAATTTTGCTCGGGCGACATCCAGGTTTGATGCTAAATTACCGTTAAATTGGATGGTGACCATTTCTAGCGCTTTTTTATAATAAGCAATGGATTGAAAATACACACTGTTTTTTGCATCCAATGCTCGCAAGGTATAATAATTAGCCGAGAGCTCAGCCTGAAGCAATAACCGAATTGCGCCATAATTCGCCGCAGATGCCTGCGCTTGAAAGACGCGTATGTTGGTTGCATTTCTGTATTTAGACCAAATATCCGGCTCCCAAGATAAAGGCCCCATAAACGATGACGTATTGCCTAAAGCAAGTTCATTGACCTGCCCATGCATCAAATCATCACTTGAACGCTGGTTTTGATCATAAAAACCTTTGATACCTAGATGAGGCAAATACATCGAGCGCGCCTTCATCATTTCATAGCGAGACTGGACAAAGCGCTCCCCTGCAGCTTGTAACGTTGGGTTACTTTGATGAAGCTTTTCTTGTAGTTGATTTAACTCAGGGTCGTTAAATAGCTTCCACCATTCGCCGCTGTACGTATTTTCTGAAGGCGTGGCGATTTTGAATGGACTGTGACCTCGAAAATCACGGGGAACAATAAGTTTTTCAGGATTATATTCAGGTGATAAATCAATAATATCGCGTTTAGCCCCACAAGAAGATAGTAAGAAAACCATAACAAGCATATAAGCAAGCCTGCTTAGTTTTAGTCGATGCTTGTTAGTATGTAATTTAATCATCACGTGCTTCTTATTAAAATTATTCAAGATAACCTTTCGCAAGCGTTGCGATATTGACTTTACTGCCTTCCAATAACCCTAAGTTTGGGGCATTAATCACCTGATCCGTTACCGATAGTCCTTCAAGAACATCTACCGTTCGTGCCTTTAATTGATCGACTTTAATATCTTTAAAATGTACGCGATGATGTTCATCTATGGTTGCTACGCGTGTACCATGAGCATCAAAAATCATGGCTGTTGTGGGTATCGACAATAGATTAGCTTTTGTATCAGCAGATACGGTCACGGTTGCATAAGAACCCGGCCAGATAGATTCGTCTTGATTATCGATTTCAAATTCGGTGACAACGGTTCGTGTTTCTGGATCAAACGCCGTTGCTGAGCTTAAAAATTTGGCTGAATAATGCCTGTTCGGATATTGAGGAAACACAACATCGGTTTTAAATCCAGGCTTTAAAAATCGCCCAAACCGTTCTGGAATCGAAACAAATAAACGTACTTTTTTAATATCAGCTACAATAAAAAGATGCGTTGCTTTAGGGTTTTGTTCGGCCACACTCCCTTGCTCGGTCACATAATCACCTAAATTTATGTTTCGAGAGATAACAATACCTGAAAACGGCGCGATAATTTTCTTGAACTTAAGTCGTTCTTTCAACGTTTTAACACGATAAGCAGCAGCGTCATACTTTCCTTTTTCAAATTTCAGCATGGCTTCTTTCACCGAAATCGACTGAATAGAAACAGCTCTGGATTCTTTCATCGCAATATATCTATCCGCGGTTAATATTGCCAATTTATATTTGGCGTTCACGGCTTCTAAGTCTGCTTTTGCCTGACCGTATCGCGCATTAAGCATCGGCGTATTAATGCGAGCCATGATTTGGCCTTTCTCAACCCGAGCACCATAATCGGTATACCATGCTTTAATATATCCATCCACGCGTGAATAAATATAAGACTGATTCCACGCCATAATATTGCCTGGCAATTCAATGGTCTCAAGCGCTTGATTTTGTTTAGGATGAATAATAGAAACAGAAAATACATCTTCTTGCGATGCTGCTTTTTTTAAACGATAAAAATCAACACCACGAAAAACAAACACGAGCAGCAACCAAACAAATAACACCAAGCAAGCTACAGCTGGTATTTTATGTTGTTTAACCAACGATCCAAGCACAGGCTTATACATCTTGATACGTGCTTTGAGCTGCTTATATTGCTTAGCGAACACCATAAACATCCTTATTGCATATGATTAAATATTATTAAGCTTTGCGCTTGCCGTACACCACGGTATAAACACACGGCACAAAAAATAACGTTGTAAACGTCGCCAGAATTAACCCTCCAATCACGGCTTTACCCAGCGGCGCATTGGTTGTATTACTGAGTGACATAGGCGCCATTCCGATGATCATGGCCGCAGCGGTCATCAGAACCGGCCGTATTCGAGCGTACCCCGACTCTATCGCCGCTTTAATCGGATCCCCGTGCGTGTCCATACACTCACGCGCATGCGCCACCACAAGAATCGAATTGGCTGTCCCCGTACCTAAGGCCATAATGAGTCCCGTGAGTGCAGGCACGGATAAATTCGTTCTCGTTAAAAACAAAAATAGCGATGTTCCTGCAACAGCACCGACCAAGCCCGTGATAATAATAAAAGGATCGAGCCATGACTGAAAATTAACAACGATGAGTAAATAAATTAAAACAATCGCAAACACAAAGCCAACCATAAGCTCTGTGTAAGCACCTTTCATGGCTACGGATTGACCATGAACAGCTACGCTCGCTTTTTGAGGCTTTTTACTCATATTTTTGGAAATAACGGCTGAAACGTCTTTGAGTACACTACCTAAAGCCCGCCCCTCGGCCGAAACATAAATATTAAATAATGGCATCACATCTTGATGAGAAATGACGCCAGGCGTACCGACGGTTTTGATATTAACAATATTTCCTGCGAGCTGAATGCTCTCTAAGTTAGAATCGGCCAATGTTTTTCTTACTGGGATTGATAATAATTTATCAACGCTGTGCATAATAAATTGCGGTGTATATACGTTAAATCGATAAGCAATACCTGAAGTATGATTCAACCAGTATTGCTGAAAAAACTGCTGGCTACCGGCCGTCGCCAAAATCATGTTGTACGCCACGTCTTTTTCAGTTAAACCGACGTTCAAACCAAACGTTCTATCTGCGCTGGTTAACAACGTGGGTGTGGTTAACGTTTGTTGGACCGAAACATCTGTGGCGCCAGGTATAGTCCGAAATTTCTCTGCAAGCATTTTTGCATATTCATAATTTTCTTCCATATTGTAGCCAACAACATGAACATCAATCGGCGCGGGTGAGCCAAAATTAATAATTTTTGAAGTTAAATCTGCCGGCTGGAAGGTAAAAGTTGTACCCGGGTAGCTAGCCTTTAAGCCTTTTCGCAAGATCGCTCGATACGTCCATACCGGCGATTCTTTATTATGCAGTGTAATGGTTAAATCACAATCTTGTGAACCAATGGTTGGGGTGGGAATAAAAGCTAAATTATGGGGCCCTACGGGCAAGCCACAGTTACTAATAATTTTTTCAACTTGGCCAGGTAATAATTTCCGAATATCTCGTGATACATACGAAGCAATTTCTCCAGCCGTGCCCACTCGCGTACCCAAAGGCGCTCGCATATGCATTTGCAAGGTTCCGGATTTAATTTCCGGAAAAAAATCTCGGCCGTTAATGAACAAAAGTGTCGATGCGAGCGCACAAAAAACTAAGAAATAGGTCATGAATGCACGACGATGTTGTATAAGCTTTTTTAAAAGTACTTGATAAGCATCTCTAAAATGCTCGAATTTATGCTCAAACTTAACCTGAAACTGTTGAAGCGCCGCTAAGATTTTATAAGATGATACAGATTTTTCTGAAGTATCATGCTTTTCTAATAAATAATCAGCCATCGTCGGCACGAGCGTCACGGATAAGATAAACGAGGCGGCCATGGCAAACATAATAGATAATGCCATCGGTCTAAATAACCAACCCGAAATACCGGTGATTCCAAACAGCGGCATCCAAGCCAAAGTAATGCATAACGTTGCAACAAACATCGGAACAATAATTTGATTGGCAGCATCAAGAATTGCGTCTTTGATGGGTTTGTTCAGAGCCAAATGCGAATGAATATTTTCGATCATGACCGTTGCATTATCGACCAGGATGCCGACAGCCAATGCCAACCCTCCTAAAGTCATCACATTGATCGTTTCGTGTGCTAACTGCAAGCCTATAATAGCTGTCAAAATAGATAGAGGTATCGATACGGATATAATCAGGGTTGATCGCCATGAGCCAATAAATAATAAAACCACAAGGCCGGTTAGAAAGGTCGCCGTTAACATTTCTTCGGCGACGTTACTAATCGAATCCTTTACGAATTTAGACGCATCGTTGATAATACTTATTTTTACATCGCTGGGCAGGGTCTGCTCTATTTTAGGAATGGCTTTTTTCACGCCATCAACGACCGAGAGCGTTGAAACCCCACTGCTTTTCATGACAACCAGCATGATGGCCTGTTTGCCATCCACCAATACAGAATTTTGCTGTGGCGCACCCGACAGCGAGGCATCCCCCACGTCTCTTAAAAAAACCGTTGCGCCGTTGACGGTTTTGATCGGCAATTTATTAAAATCTTCAACTTTAAGCGGTGCCGCATTGTTTTTTACCATCCATTGTATCGTATCAATTTTTTCTGAACCGGCCGGTAAAATTAAATTTTGTTTTTGCAACTTGGTCAGCACATCCAGCGCCGTCATGTTTTTTGCATATAATTTTTTAGGATCAAGTGAGACCATCACCTGCTGCGTGGTGCCACCATAGGGCAACGGTAAAATAGCACCTCGAATCGTCACAAGCTGAGGTCTTATTTTAGTGGTCGCTATATTATATAACTCGGCATGCGATAATTTATCGGAGGCAACCTCAAGCATCGCAACAGGAACGGACGATGCAGATAATTTCAAAACCATAGGCGGCGATATATCTGGAGGTAAAATCTTCACAACGGTTTGCGATATTGCGGTAATCTCAGCTTCGGCCTTCGCAACATCTACACCCGGCTGTAAAAAGACTTTGATAATACTGATGCCATAATACGACTGGCTTTCGATGGATTTAACACCTTCCACCGTTCGGGTGATTGCACGCTCATGCAAAAAAGTAATACGACCTGAAACATCGCTTGGTAATAATCCAGAATAAGACCAAACCACAGCAACAACAGGTATTTTAATATCTGGAAAAACATCAGTCGATGAAGTATAAATCGAACGTAATCCCATAATCAGGATTAATATAGCAAGAACAACAAAAGTATATGGTCGTTGAAGCGCTATTTGTATGAGTTTTTTCATTAAAAACTAGCCTAACGTATGTTTTTAAATAAAAATTTTTTCACTAGATAAATTAATCTAACACCCATAAGCTTTAAATGCGAACTTCAGAGCATCTTATCGGGATAATCACACAAATCACGTACAGAGCATTCAGCACACTTAGGTTTACGAGCAGTACAGATATAACGTCCGTGTAAAATCAACCAATGATGTGCATCTTTAAGAAATTCAATGGGAATGTTTTTAAGCAAGCCGAGCTCTACAGCAAGCGGTGTTTTACCTTTAGCCAAACCCGTACGATTGGCAACACGGAAGATATGCGTATCTACCGCCATCGTAGGCTCACCAAACGCTGTATTAAGCACGACGTTCGCTGTTTTTCGGCCAACGCCTGGGAGTGCCTCTAAAGCTTCACGTGTACGTGGAACTTCGCCGTTATGGTATTTATCTAAAAGCGCACAGGTTTTAATAATATTCGAGGCTTTACTGTTAAATAAACCTATTGTTTTAATATAATACTTAAGTTGCTCTTCACCTAAGTTATATATAGCTTTCGGCGTATTAGCTACAGCGAATAAAGCCGGTGTAGCAATATTTACACGAACATCCGTTGTTTGTGCCGATAAAATTACCGCAATTAATAATTCAAAATCTGAGCTGTAATTTAGTTCGGTAGTAGGATGAGGATTTTGTTTTGAAAGTCGATCAAAGAAATGACGACGATTAATACGATTCATAAAACTAACGCGCTCATATTATAAAAACATGATGCGCGTTAAGTTTTGAAGCAAATAGTCGAAAGACACGATTATTCAGCAGCTTCTTTAGGCTCTACTTTTTTTGCTTTAGGAGCTTTCACTTCTTCAACAAAATCTTCTTCATCAGAAGCATCTGGTCTATCCATTAACTCGATGATAGCCATCGGTGCATTATCACCATGGCGAAAGCCACATTTAAGTACACGAACATATCCACCTGGACGCTCTTGATAGCGCGGGCCTAGTTCGTTGAATAATTTACCAACAGAAACTTTAGAACGAAGTCTATCAAACACATAACGACGTGAAGCAACTGAATCAGATTTGCTTGCTGTAATCAATGGTTCAATGTAACGACGTAATTCTTTTGCTTTAGGTAGCGTTGTTTTGATTAACTCATGTTCAACCAAAGAATTACACATGTTTGAAAACATAGCTTTTCTATGACTGCTCGTTCGTCCAAAACCACGTCCAGTATGACGGTGACGCATGATGACAACTCCTACTAATTACTCTCGCCGAGGTTTTCAGGCGGCCAGTTCTCTAAATTAATCCCCAAGGATAAGGTTCGAGAAGCCAACACGTCTTTAATTTCCGTGAGGGATTTTTTACCTAAGTTCGGGGTTTTTAATAATTCATTTTCGCTCTTTTGAACCAGATCGCCAATGAAATAAATATTTTCTGCTTTTAAGCAATTTGCTGAACGAACCGTAAGCTCTAAGTCATCAACAGGACGAAGTAAAATTGGATCAAAACCATGCTGCTCGTTTGGATCAACAATTGCTTCTTCAAGGTTAATATCAACAAAGGCGTTAAGTTGTCGTTGCAATATATTTGCCGACAACCGAATTGCTTCTTCAGGGTCTAACGTTCCATTCGTTTGCAATTCAATGGTTAACTTATCTAAATCAGTTCGATTTTCAACACGCGCATTGTCAACAGAGTATGCCACTTTTTTGACAGGCGAATATGTATTCTCGATTTTAAGTTTACCTACGGCTTTCTCAGGCATTTCATCGTCAAGATACGAAACAACAGCATCTGATGTATGGAACCCAATGCCTTTATGAACCGTCAACGTCATGTTAAGTGAACCATGTTCATTAACATGAGCAATAACATGATCAGGATTAACCACTTCCATTCCGTGACTAACTTGAATATCACCGGCTGTAACTTGGCAAGGGCCTTTCTTACTTAAGGTAAGTACCGCTTCGTCGCCAACATCCATACGTAAAGCAACATCTTTTAAATTTAAAAGAATGTTGATCACATCTTCTTTAACACCTTCAAGCGTACTGTACTCATGCAAAACACCATCAATTGTAACTTCAGTGATGGCAGCTCCCGGCATAGACGAAATCAGGATGCGCCGCAGCGCATTACCTAGCGTATGCCCAAAGCCACGTTCTAGCGGCTCGAGAACAATCCGGCTATGATTGGGGGCATCAAACTGCACTTTGAGTGCTTTTGGAGTCAACATGTCGTTAATGTCTATATACATTAGGCTCTATGCCTCCCAGTTACTTGGAGTAAAGTTCAACTACCAAGCTAATATTAAAATCAGCCGGCAAGTCACTTATTGTTGGTAAGGTAACAAACGTACCTTTGAACGTCGCTGACTCCACCGCAATCCAAGTACATGGGGCACGTTGCTCAGACAAACCTAAAGCAGCCTGAATACGACCTTGCGCACGTGATTTCTGACGAACAGCAACAACATCACCAGCTTTCACTAAGAAAGAAGCAATATTAACAACTTGGTCGTTAACCATGATTGCTTTATGAGAAACCAATTGACGAGCTTCTGCTCGTGTACTTGCGAAGCCCATACGGAAAACCACATTATCAAGACGACGCTCTAAAAGAGACATCAGGTTTTCACCTGTTGATCCTTTTTGATGAGCCGCAAGCTTATAATAATTACGGAATTGCTTTTCAAGCACGCCATAATAGCGCCTTATTTTTTGCTTTTCACGTAACTGTATGCCGTAGTTTGACAAACGAGGACGTTTATCCCCATGTTGGCCTGGCTGTTTTTCAGACTTACATTTAGACTTATGATCTCTCACACCACTTTTGAGAAGTAAATCAACACCTTCTCGGCGAGAGAGCCTACTTTTTGGACCAAGATATCTTGCCATAAATTACTCCGAACCTTACACGCGACGTTTTTTAGGGGGCTTACAGCCGTTATGAGGTATACCCGTTACGTCAGTAATTTCTACAATTTTAAATTCCTGGGAAATCAGTTCTCGAATCGTTGATTCACGACCCGGCCCTGGACCATGGACAAAAACAGCAACAGACTTCATGCCATACTCTTTAGCAACAGTCGAAGCTCGCTCCGTTGCAATTTGAGCTGCATAAGGTGTGCTTTTACGTGAACCACGAAAACCAGAACCACCGGAAGTCGCCCAACACAAAGCATTACCTTGACGATCGGTAAACGTAACAATCGTGTTATTAAACGAGGCATGTACATGAACAATCCCGTCTGAAACAACGCGTTTCGTTTTTTTCCGACCCTTTTGTTGTTTTGACTTATTAGTAGCCATTATAAGTTCCTACTTGAATATTCAAAAAATAGTTCTCTATTTACGACGCCCTTTTCGTGTGCGTGCATTGGTTTTTGTTCGCTGTCCACGAAGCGGCAAACCACGCCGATGCCGAAGGCCTCGATAACAACCAAGATCCATCAATCGCTTGATGTTTATGGTAACCATACGGCGAAGATCGCCTTCAACGGTCATATTACCAAGTTCTGTCCGCAATAAATCAAGTTCAGCATCAGTCAACTGAGATACCTTTGTTGAAGGCTCTATATTAAGCTGCTGACAGAGCTTTCTTGAGCTTGAGTTTCCAACTCCATAAACTGAAGTTAGTGCAATCACCACATGTTTGTGATCTGCAATGTTCACACCTGCTATACGTGCCATTCATCTCTCCGAACGCTATTACGTTTCTGCTAAAAATAGACAGAAGATACTTGTTTCACACACTAAAATCAAGTCGTGCTCAACCTTGTCTTTGTTTATGTCGTGCTTCTTTACAAATCACCCTAACGGCACCATGCCGCTTAATAACTTTGCAATTACGACACATGGGTTTCACTGATGCTCTTACTTTCATTACTTACTCCGACATTAATCACAACAGGCCAGGCATTTTTGTTCCTTTGATATTATTTTTTTTCATCAAAGAATCATACTGCCCTGCCATCAAATGAGCCTGAACTTGCGCCACAAAATCCATGATAACCACCACAATGATTAATAGCGATGTACCACCAAAATAAAAAGGTACATGCCATGCGTACATTAAAAGCTGTGGTAACAAACAAACTAACACCAAATAAAGTGCCCCTACTAAAGTCAGGCGCGTCATAATAGCATCAATATAACGCGTTGTCTGCTCTCCAGGACGAATACCTGGAATATAAGCACCTGACTTCTTAAGATTGTCCGCTGTATCCTTAGGATTAAAGACAAGTGCGGTATAGAAAAATGCAAAAAACAAAATAGCAGCCGCATATACAATTAGATATAACGGTTGGCCTGGAGAAAGCGCCATACCAATATCGGCTAACCAATCCATTCCCTTGCCTCGTGCAAAAAATTGAGCAACAGTCGCAGGAATAAGAATAATGCTTGATGCAAAAATGGGTGGTATAACACCCGCCATGTTCATTTTAAGTGGTAAATGACTGGTTTGTGCAGCATAAACTTTTTTGCCCTGTGTCCGCTGAGCATAATTAACTCGTATTCTTCGTTGGCCGCGCTCAACGAAAACAACAAACCCGGTGACTACAGCAACGATAACTGCGATTAATATCAAAGTGAGAGGTTGCATTTGGCCTTCACGAACTTGCTGAAATACGGAAGCTATCGCGTTAGGAATATTCGAAACGATTCCTGAAAATATAATAAGGGAAATACCGTTCCCAACACCTTTCTCGGTTATTTGCTCACCAAGCCACATCAAAAACATGGTTCCCGTAACAAGCGTTATAACCGCGGTCAAGTAAAAGGGAAGATCGGCTGCCAAAGCAATATGCTGTCCGGCTAACCAACGCGCCATACCAAATGACTGAAATATAGATAGCACGAGTGTAAAATAACGCGTATATTGATTTATTTTCCGCCGTCCTGACTCGCCCTCTTTCTTCAATTGCTCAAGCGCAGGAAGCACCATAGAAAAAAGCTGCATCACAATCGATGCAGTTATGTACGGCATTATACCAATAGCAAAGACGGTTACGCGTGAAAGTGCTCCACCCGAAAACATATTAAACAAACCAAAGATCGTGTTCTGCTGTTCAGAAAAAAAGTTGGCTAGCTTCTGCGGATCAAGCCCAGGCACAGGAATATGCGCACCTAAACGGTAAACCAAAATAGCCACTAAAACGAAGAGAAGCCGAATTTTTAACTCAGCTAACCCTCCGCTAGCACTACTTCCTGAACGCTTTTGATGCTTATTACTCATGCGTCAATGCTTCCACCCAGAGCTTCAATTGCTTCTCGAGCACCTTTCGTCACTCTCAAACCTTTAACAATAACTTTCTTGGTTAATTCACCTGATAAAATAATTTTCACATCTCGAATCGTATTATTAATCAAGCCAGCGTCACGAAGCGCTTGCAAATCAACGACATCAGCAGTTACTTTAGAAAGCTCTGACAAGGTAATTTCATCAACGGTACGACCCACACGCGAGGTAAAACCCAGCTTTGGTAAGCGTCGTTGAATAGGCATTTGTCCACCCTCAAACTGGATCTTATGATATCCACCTGAACGTGATTTTTGACCTTTATGACCGCGACCACAAGTTTTACCTAAACCAGATCCAATACCACGACCAACACGGGTTGCGTCAGGTTTAGAGCCTGGGGTTGGAGCTAATGTATTAAGCTTCATTAGATGCTCTCCTCAATACTTAACAGATAGCTCACTTGATTCACCAAGCCACGAATAGCTGGGATATCACGGTGAACAACTGTACTATTCATTCGTTTGAGGCCAAGTTGTTTTGCAATGAGAACATGCTTTGGCAAACGACCAATAAGACTTTTCACTAAGGTAATTTTAATTTGTTTATCCATGATTACTCAGCCACCACTTCTGCAACAGTTTTACCACGCTTAGCAGCCACATAATCGGGCGTGCCAATACGCATCAAAGCACCAATGGTTGCACGAATCACGTTTGTTGGATTCGTTGACCCCATGCTTTTCGCCAGAATGTCCTGTACACCAAGCACATCGAGAACGGCTCGCATTGCACCGCCGGCAATAACACCAGTACCTTCACTAGCTGGTTTCATGAAAACTTTTGAAGCTCCAAAAGTCCATGTAATCGTATGGTAAATTGTTTTCCCAGAAAGCGGAATATAAACCATATTTTTGCGAGCTTGGTCCATTGCCTTTTGAATTGCAATAGGTACTTCGCGTGCTTTACCACGACCGTAACCAATTTTGCCCTTACCATCACCCACAACCACGAGGGCTGCAAAACCAAACACACGTCCGCCTTTAACTACTTTAGCTGTACGTGCAACAGAAACGAGTTTTTCTTGGTAACCGTCTGTTTTTGCTGAATCATCAAATGCCATAACTGTTCCTTAAAAATCCAATGCCTCACGAGCACCTTTTGCTAAAGATGCCACTCGACCATGGTATTTATAACCCGAACGGTCGAAAGCAACTTGTGAAATACCTTGCTCTTTAGCACGTTGACCGATCAATTGACCGACCTGAAAAGCACGCTCTGTCTTTGTTCCACTCAACGTATCTCTCACGGCTTTTTCAAGACTAGAACAAGATACTAATACGCGATCACCTTTTGGCTCTGAAACCATAATTTGCGCATAAATTTGAGAAGCACTACGTTGAACAACCAAACGAGGTCGACCAGAACGGCTAATCACTACTTTTGTTTTTGAACCACGACGGATTCGAGCTTGCTGTTTAGTTGCCATCAGTCATACCCTATTTTTTCTTCGCTTCTTTGGAAACAATCACCTCGCCAACTCGGCGTATACCTTTACCTTTATAAGGCTCAGGTGGTCTTATCGCACGAATTTCAGCAGCCACTTGTCCAGCACGTTGTTTATTCGCACTTTTAAGGATAATGGTCGTGTTGTTTGGAATTTCAGCCGTAACATCTTCTGGAAGAAGATATTCAGTTGGATGAGAGAAGCCAAGAGATAAATTTATCAAGCTCCCACTTGCTTGAGCCCTGTAGCCCACACCAACAAGCTCTAATGTTACAGCAAAACCTTCAGTCACACCGTGGACAGCATTATTCACTAATGACCGCACGGTACCTGCTTGCGACCAAGCTTTAGGATCCGCCGATTGTGGAGCAAATGAAATTTTATTTGGCTCGTCTTCTGAGCGAGTGACTGAAACCAATGGATGACAGTGTGTTATCACACTACCCTTAGGCCCTTTTACAGTCACAATACCTGGTTCAACAATCAACTCAACGGTTGAAGGTAAAAACACAGGTTGTTTGGCTATTCTTGACATGTCTATCCTCGTTAGTATTAAGCCACTTCACAAATGACTTCACCACCCATACCCTTTTGCCGGGCAACCACGTGGCTCATCACACCTTGCGATGTTGACAAAATCGCCACACCAAAGCCAGGAATAGAAGACAAATCTTTAACCGCTTTATACACACGCAGTCCGGGTCGGCTGATACGCTTAATACGATCAATAACCGGGCGTCCGTGGTAATACTTCAGCTTCAAAGTCAATGACTTCATGTTGCTTTCAGATGGCTCGACTGTGTAGTCGCCAATATAGCCTTCTTCTTTTAAGACTCGCGCAATCTCTTCTTTAAGATTGGACGAAACCATTATAACCTGTTGGTGATTGGCTTGTTGTCCATTACGAATTCTTGTTAACATATCCGCTATGGGATCTTGCATACTCATGGTTGTTCTCCAGTCGCTCGTATTACCAGCTTGATTTTCGACCGCCGGTGACATTACCGACCATTAAATTCTCACGCAAACAAATCCTGCACAGTCCAAACTTGCGATACACCGCATGCTGTCTGCCGCACTGTTGGCAGCGTGTTGAAAGTCGTGAAGGACTCGAGTTAAGCGGCAACTTGTGCAACGCTTCTTGAGCCGCTCGAACCGCTTCCATATCTGTAGAAGACTTAATTGTCTTTTTTAACGCAATGCGCTCATCCCGGTATTTTTCAACCAAAGCTGCTTTTCCTGCTTCACGTTCAACAATTGCTTTTCTAGCCACAATGACACCTTTTCGTTATTTTTCGTTATCTTTTTTCAATGGTAATTTGAAAGCTTCTAACAAAGCACGTGCTTCTTTATCTGTTTTTGCACTTGTTGTAATGCAAATATCAAGACCTCGAATACAATCAATCTTGTCAAAATCAATTTCAGGAAACACGATTTGCTCTTTAATGCCCATTGAATAATTTCCGGTGCCATCAAAAGAACGGTTATTTAAGCCTCGAAAATCACGAACTCGGGGCAATGTAATCGAAATTAAGCGGTCAAGAAACTCATACATTCGCTCACCGCGCAACGTAACCTTACAACCAATAGGCCATGCTTCTCTAATCTTGAAACCCGCCAAAGAGCGCTTCGCAAGACATACCACAGGTTTTTGACCAGCGATACGAGACATATCATCTACTGCGTGCCCCATGACTTTCTTATCATTCACAGCTTCACCAACACCCATGTTCAGCGTTATTTTTTGAAGCTTAGGCACTTGCATGACGTTACTGTAGTCAAAGCTTTTCATCAACGAAGCTACAATCTCGGTTTTATACAATTCTTTTAACCTAGCCATTTCAATTACTCCTGGTCGACAGCATCTTGACTAGACTTGAAGTAACGCTCTTTGTGCGGAACGCCATCTTTATCAACAAATCTAAATCCAACCTTGTCTGCTTTTTTCGTATTCGGATTATACAAAGCGACGTTGGATATTTGCAACAACGCCTCTTGTGTTCGAATCTCACCTTTCTGTTCTTTTTGAGGATTCGCTTTCACGTGTTTTTTTACCAAGTTTGCGCCTTCAATTAAAAGCTTATCACCGAGCACACGCAGAACCTTCCCGACATGACCTTTACTTTTTCCGGTCGTTACAATTGCCGTATCATTTTTTCTAATGCGTTTCATGACATTTCCCTTCTTTACAAGACTTCAGGAGCCAAGGAAATGATTTTCATAAACCGCTCCCTCAATTCACGTGTCACAGGGCCAAAAATACGTGTCCCAACGGGATCGTGTTGATTATTCAACAAAACAGCTGCGTTCCCATCAAATCGAATCACTGAACCATCATTACGACGAACAGGTGAGGCTGTACGAACAACAACCGCATTCATTACAACACCTTTTTTGACCTTACTTCGTGGAATCGCATCTCTCACGCTTACTTTAATCACATCACCAACCCGTGCATAACGGCGATGTGAACCACCTAATACTTTGATGCACATGACTTTACGTGCGCCACTATTATCGGCGACATCGAGTACTGATTGCATTTGTATCATTTCATTCTCCAGCTCTAACAGTCGTCCAGAAAAGGGCTCGCTATTATACCAGCCCTCTGGGTATTTTGAAAGTCAATTAGTCTTAATTGATAGATTTATGAAATCACTTCAACAAGGACCCACGTTTTAAGCTTAGAAATGGGTCTGGACTCACGAATTTTTACAGTGTTACCCACTTGACAGACTTGCTGTTCATCATGCACATGCAGTTTAGTTTGACGCCGTAGGATTTTCCCGTACTTTGGATGTTTCACCGTACGCTCTACAGACACCACCGCGGTCTTATTCATTTTATTGCTTACTACCTTACCAATTAAGGTTGGCACTCTTTTCTCTTCAGTTACCATCAGATTCACCTACATTTTTAACCATCATCGTCTTAATCCGAGCAATTTGCTTTCTAATCTCGGTCACATGATGAGTTTTCTCTAAGGCCCCTTCAGTTTTCCTCTTCAACCGAAGAATAAACTGCTGTTTCCTGAGAGAAAGAAGCTCTGCTTTTAATTCATCGAGGCTCATTGCCTTTAGCTTTTGTTTGTTTTCGGCTAATTTACTCATTACATTACCCTACGTTCTGCAAAGGTTACTTTAAAAGGAAGCTTTGCTTTAGCAAGTTCAAAAGCTTCGAGAGCTAGCTCTCGTGAAACCCCTTCGACTTCAAATAACATTCTGCCTGGTTGAATTTGGGCTATCCAATACTCAACACTGCCTTTTCCTCCTCCCATTCTGACCTGGAGAGGTTTTTCAGTAATCGGCTTATCAGGAAACACACGAATCCAAACTTTACCACCTCGCTTAATTTGGCGCGTTATGGCACGTCGTGCAGACTCTAATTGCCGAGCAGTCAAACGGCCCCGCCCTACGGCTTTCAGTCCAAATTGACCAAAGCTTACATCAGATCCCCGTTGAGCAAGTCCACGGTTTCGACCTTTCATTTGCTTTCTAAATTTTGTTCTTTTTGGTTGTAACATAGTGGCACATCCTCATTTACTTACTACCATCGTCTTGACGATTTTTTTGAGGCGTACTTTCACCTTTAAAAATCCAGACTTTGACACCGATGATACCGTAAGCTGTTTTAGATTCAGCGGTTCCGTAATCAATATCGGCACGGAATGTATGCAAAGGCACGCGGCCTTCTCTGTACGTTTCGCTACGTGCAATTTCAGCACCACCTAATCGTCCACCGACAGTGATTTTGATACCTTTAGCACCAGATTTCATTGCAGCATTCACAACACGCTTCATCGCACGTCGGAACATAACGCGCTGCTCTAACTGTTGAGCTACACCTTCTGCGACTAAAGTAGCATCAAGCTCAGGCTTACGAATTTCCTGGATATTCAAATGAACCGGAACACCTAACTTTTTAGCAATCTCAGCACGAAGCGCTTCGATCCCACCGCCTTTCTTACCAATCAAGACACCAGGCCTTGCGGTATGTATTGTAATTACGGCATTTTTAGCTGGGCGGTCAATTTGTATGCGACTAACGGCAGCTGAAGCCAGCTTACGTTTAAGCTCTTTCCTCAAACTAATATCTTGATTTAAAAACTTTGCATAATCTCGTTTTGTTGCAAACCAGTTCGAATTCCAGGTTTTAACAATACCAAGACGTATACCAATCGGATTTACTTTTTGTCCCATGAGCTATTCCCCGTCAGATACTTTAAGTGTTATGTGGCAGGTACGCTTACAAATTCGATTCGCCCGGCCTTTCGCCCGTGCGCTAATTCGTTTTAAGGTACGTGCCTCATCAACAAAAACAACACCAACCTTTAAAGCATCAACATCAGCCCCAAAGTTATGTTCAGCATTTGCGATTGCAGACTCAAGCAGCTTGAGCATCATCACAGCCCCTTTTTTCGGGGTGAATCGAAGAATGCCTATCGCTGTTGAAACATTCACTTGGCGAATCATGTCTGCAACCAACCGGCCTTTTTGCGCAGACAATGGCGCATTACTTAACTTTGCTGTAACTTCCATCAGTTGCCTCTACTTACCTTTAGTCTTTCTGTCGCCAGAGTGACCTTTGAACGTACGAGTTATAGAGAACTCACCCAATTTATGTCCAACCATATTATCTGTGATATACACAGGCACATGGTCTTTTCCGTTATGGACCGCAATCGTCAACCCAATCATATCGGGAATAATAGTTGATCGTCGAGACCATGTTTTAATCGGCTTTTTCGACTTTGATTCAACAACTGCCTCCACTTTTCTTAGGAGGTGTTGATCAATAAAAGGACCTTTTCTTATGGAACGAGCCACGTTAATACCCTCTCAAGTAATTATTTTTTCTTACGTTTTTTGACAATAAAACGATCAGTACGTTTGTTCTGTCTTGTTTTATAACCTTTGGTTGGTACACCCCATGGCGTCACCGGATGACGACCACCAGACGTTCGACCTTCACCACCACCATGTGGATGGTCTACAGGATTCATCGCAACACCACGAACCGTAGGACGTACACCGCGCCATCGCTTGGCACCAGCTTTTCCTAACGAACGTAAGTTATGCTCACTATTTCCAACCTCTCCAATAACTGCGCGACAGGATAATAACACTTTTCGCACTTCAGTGGAACGAAGCTTGATCATGGCGTAAGAGCCTTCTCGCGCAACGACTTGTCCACTAGCGCCCGCACTTCGTAACATTTGAGCGCCACGTCCAGGCTTCAGCTCCACACAGTGAATCGTTGCTCCAAGCGGGATGTTTTTTAAAGGTAAGCAATTGCCTGAACTGATCGGTGCATCATCACCACTCAATACCGTATCACCTGCTTCTAAACCGGCTGGAGCGATAATGTAACGCCGTTCGCCGTCTTTGTAAAGAATTAATGCAATAAGAGCTGAGCGATTAGGATCATACTCAAGGCGCTCAACACGTCCTTCGATACCATCTTTTCGACGTTTAAAGTCAATAATACGATATTTGCTTTTACAACCACCACCAATGTGCCGAACGGTAATACGACCTTGGTTATTTCGACCACCACTTTTACTTTTTACTTCAAGTAAAGGAGCGTATGGTTTTCCTTTGTGAAGGTTCTTATGAACCACACGAATCTCACCACGTTTACCGGGTGATGTTGGTTTTGATTTTAATAATGCCATCTCTTTCTGCCTTATTCGGTCACGGTGAAATCAATGTCTTGCCCGGACTGCAAAGAAACATATGCTTTTTTCCAGTCAGAACGCTTTCCTTCTGTCTGTCTAAATCGCTTTTTCTTTCCAACCACGTTCACAACAGAAACTGACTTAACATCAACCTTGAACAATTTCTCAACAGCTAATTTAATTTCAGTTTTTGTTGCAGACTTCAAAACACGAAACGTAAACTGCTTGGCTCTTTCTGCTATTCGCGTCGTTTTTTCAGAAGTTATTGGTTCCAAAAGAACCATCATTAAGCGTTCTGGATTCATTGTAACTGCTCCTCTAACGTTTTAAGTGCTTCTTCAGTAATTAAAACCTTTTCAAATCGAAGCAAGCTTACAGGATCAATTGAAACAACGTCTCGAACATCATATGAATGCAAATTACGTGACGCTAAATATTCATACTCACCTAAGTCTTGAACCAAGACAAGTGCATTTGTCAATTCTAACGCCTGCATTTTAACAAGAAAATCTTTTGTTTTCGGTGTGCTGCACTGAAAATCACTTAAGACAATAAGATGACCTTCACGATGCAATTCAGATACGATGCTTCGCATGGCACCTTGGTACATTTTTCGGTTGATTTTTTGTGAATAGTCACGTTTTTTAGCTGCAAACGTAACACCACCCGACCGCCAAATTGGACTACGAATTGTTCCCGCACGTGCACGGCCCGTACCTTTTTGAGCCCATGGTTTTCTACCACCACCACGAACTTCTGAACGAGTTTTTTGTGCACTGTTACCACTTCTAGCTTTGTTCATATAAGCAACAACTGCTTGATGGATCAAGCCTCTGTTGTAGTCACAACCAAAGACAGCGTCATTAACGGTAACTGCTGTTTGTGTATCTTGTATTTTCAGTTCCATTACTTACTCCCTTCGCGCAACTTAACGGCAGGCCTAATTTCAAGCCGTGCACCCGGTGCACCAGGGATAGCGCCTTTAATTAACAAAAGTTGACGCTCAACATCGACTCGAACCACTTCAAGGGTTTGAGTTGTGGTGCGTTTGCTTCCCATATGGCCACACATCTTCTTGCCTTTAAAGACACGACCTGGCGTTTGGTTTTGACCAATCGAACCAGGAGCTCTATGCGACAAAGAGTTACCGTGAGTTGCGTCTTGCGTTGCAAAGTTATAACGCTTAATGACTCCAGCAAAACCTTTACCTTTGGATACGCCTGAAACGTCAACAAATTGACCATCAGAAAACACATCATTAACGGTTAATTCTTGCCCTAATGTGTAATCAGCAACAGAATCAACGTCAAACTCACACAACATGTCGCCCGCATCAATATTTGCTTTCGCAAAGTGACCCGCCATAGGTCTCGTCACACGATTTGTTTTTTTCGTTCCACCAGTCAGCTGAACAGCAGTATAACCATCTCGTTCAAGCTCTTTTAACTGTGAAATACGATTTGGATGCACGTGAATAACAGAAACGGGAATTGCTGCCCCTTCCGGTGTAAACACTCGTGTCATACCAACTTTACGGCCTAATAAACCGATCATTATCTTAACCCCTCTTAAGCTTTTATTGCTGCCTAGTCGTCCAGGCTAATTTGCACATCAACACCTGCGGCCAAGTCCAATTTCATCAGCGCATCCACTGTTTTCTCAGTTGGATTGACAATAATAACCAAACGCAAGTGTGTTCGCAGCTCATATTGATCTTGAGCGTCTTTATTCACATGCGGAGAAATTAATACTGAAAACTTTTCTTTGCGAACAGGCAAAGGAATTGGGCCGCGAATTTGAGCGCCCGTGCGTTTAACTGTATCAACAATCTCGCGTGTTGATGTATCAATCATCCGATGGTCAAAAGACTTCAGACGAATTTTAATATTTTGATTGTTAGTCATATTCGTTACTCGATAATTTTAGCAACAACACCCGCACCAACGGTACGACCACCTTCCCGAATTGCAAAACGCAAACCTTCATGCATTGCAATCGGAGCATGTAATGATATTTCAGCTTTAACGTTATCACCAGGCATAACCATTTCAATACCTTCCGGCAATTTACAGTTTCCTGTAACGTCGGTTGTTCTGAAATAAAACTGAGGACGGTATCCATCAAAAAATGGTGTGTGTCGACCACCTTCGTCTTTTGACAGAACATATATTTCTGCTTCAAAACGTACGTGCGGCTTAACCGTACCTGGATGCGCTAATACTTGACCACGCTCAACGTCTTCACGCTTAACGCCGCGAAGTAAAACACCCACGTTATCACCAGCTTGACCTTGATCTAGCAACTTACGGAACATTTCAACACCCGTACACGTTGTTTTAACCGTGTCACGAATACCGATGATTTCAACTTCTTCGCCGACTTTAACCACACCGCTTTCAATACGACCGGTTACAACCGTTCCGCGACCTGAAATAGAGAACACATCTTCAATTGGCAACAAAAATGCTTTATCGGTATCACGCACAGGCTCAGGAATGTAATCATCCATCGCTTGAACAAGTTTTTTAACCGACTCAACACCCTTGGCATCACCTTCAAGTGCTTTCAATGCTGAACCAATCACTACAGGAATGTCATCTCCTGGGAAATCATATGAGCTCAATAAATCACGAACTTCCATCTCAACTAACTCGAGAAGCTCTTCATCATCAACCATATCAGCTTTATTCAAGAAAACAACGATGCAAGGCACACCAACTTGACGAGACAACAAAATGTGCTCGCGAGTTTGTGGCATAGGACCATCGGCAGCTGAAACAACCAAAATACCACCGTCCATTTGCGCAGCACCCGTAATCATGTTTTTGACATAATCCGCGTGACCTGGGCAGTCAACGTGAGCATAGTGACGTGTAGGTGATTCGTATTCAACATGCGCTGTTGAAATCGTAATACCACGAGCTCGTTCTTCTGGCGCTTTATCAATATTTTCAAAAGCTACTGCTGAACCACCAGACATTTCTGCCATTACTTTTGTGATTGCTGCGGTCAACGTCGTTTTACCGTGGTCAACGTGACCAATTGTGCCGACGTTTACGTGCGGCTTATTGCGTTCAAACTTTTCCTTTGCCATGTGTGACTACCTCACTCGCTCTTTTGTTTCTTAATAATTTCTTCAGCAATATTGCCAGGAGTCTCTGAATATTTAGAGAATTCCATAGTATACGTTGCTCGCCCTTGCGTTGCCGACCGAAGATCGGTGGAATACCCAAACATTTCTGCCAACGGTACTTCTGCGCGTATTACGCGACCTGCAGGCATGTCATCCATTCCTTGAAGTATGCCTCGACGACGACTAATGTCGCCCATAACATCCCCCATATACTCCTCAGGGGTGACAACTTCAACTTTCATCACGGGCTCAAGCAGCACAGGCGAAGCCTTAATGGCGCCCTGTTTAAAGCCCATAGAACCTGCAATCTTAAATGCCATTTCATTGGAGTCAACATCATGGTATGAACCGTCATACAACGTTACTTTAACGTCTACAACAGGATAACCAGCAATAACCCCATTTTGCATTTGCTCTTGAATACCTTTATCTACTGCAGGGATGTATTCTCGTGGAACAACACCTCCAACAATCTCATTAACAAACTCATAACCCGTACCAGCTGGTTGAGGTTCGATACGAAGCCATACATGCCCGTATTGACCACGACCACCCGATTGCCGAACAAATTTACCTTCTTGCTCAACTGTCGCTTTTAAACTTTCACGATAAGCAACTTGCGGTTTACCTACATTTGCCTCAACCATAAATTCGCGACGCATACGGTCAACAATAATCTCTAAGTGTAACTCACCCATACCTTCAATAATTGTCTGACCTGACTCTTCATCTGTATGAACACGGAACGAAGGATCTTCTTGCGCAAGCTTCCCAAGCGCCAATGACATTTTTTCTTGGTCCGCTTTTGTTTTTGGCTCAACTGCTACGGCAATAACAGGATCCGGGAAATCCATACGCTCAAGCGTTATAATTTCTTTAGGATCACAAATAGTATCACCTGTTGTTACCGTTTTAAGACCAACGGCAGCAGCAATATCACCTGCTCGCACTTCTTTTATTTCTTCACGTGAATTGGCATGCATTTGAAGCAAACGTCCAATACGTTCTTTTTTACCTTTTACCGGGTTATAAATAGTATCACCGGTTCGCACCACACCTGAATACGCTCTAAAATAAGTTAAGGCGCCAACAAATGGGTCCGTAGCAATTTTAAATGCCAAGGCTGAAAAAGGTGCCGTCAGCGATGTTTCACGGCTATCTTCCTCATCATCTTCATTGACCCCCATTACAGCAGGAACCTCAAGTGGAGAAGGCAAATAATCAATTACAGCATCTAAAACCGCTTGCACACCTTTATTCTTAAACGCAGAACCACAAAACACGGGAACAATTTCATTCCGAAGTGTTCGAAGTCTCAGACCTTTTCGAATTTCAACCTCGGTAAGCACTTCGCCTTCAAGGTATTTATCCATCAAGTCTTCAGAAGACTCAGCCGCCGCTTCAACAATTTCTACTCGGAGTGCCTCGCATTGAGCGACCATTTCAGCAGGGATATCTTTGTACTCAAACGTCATGCCTCGCGTGGCATCATCCCAAAAGATAGCTTTCATTTTAACAAGGTCAATAACACCTTTGAAATCTTCTTCTGCACCAAGATTCAATTGCAACACGACAGGATTGCCACCTAAGCGTTGTTTGATTTGGCCAACAACTCGCAAGAAATTAGCTCCCATGCGATCCATTTTGTTAACAAAAACAATACGTGGCACACCATACCGATCAGCTTGCTTCCAAACTGTTTCAGACTGGGGCTCAACACCCGATACCGAGTCAAACACAACCACAGCGCCATCTAGTACACGCAATGAACGCTCAACTTCAATCATGAAGTCAACGTGGCCAGGGGTGTCAATAATATTAACACGATGTTTCGGATACTGAGCATCCATTCCTGACCAATAGCACGTTGTTGCCGCAGATGTAATAGTAATACCGCGCTCTTGCTCTTGGACCATCCAGTCCATGGTCGCTGCGCCATCATGAACTTCACCAATTTTGTGAGAGGTTCCTGTATAGAACAGTACACGTTCTGTTGTGGTTGTTTTTCCCGCATCAACGTGGGCAACAATACCAATATTTCGGTATAAATCTAATGGAGTAGCTGACACTTCTATTACCTCTCTATTAGTTCCATCTAAAATGAGCAAAAGCTTGGTTAGCTTTGGCCATTCGATGTGTTTCTTCACGCTTCTTAACAGCTGCGCCTTTATTTTCAACCGCATCCATTAACTCACCAGCCAAACGCAGCATCATACCTTTCTCACCACGTGCTCGGGCAGCATTAACCAACCAACGCATGCCTAAGGCGACACTTCGCTCCGAACGAACTTCGACAGGAACTTGGTAGGTAGCACCACCCACACGTCTCGAACGAACCTCAACGCTAGGGCGAATGTTGTCCAGCGCACTTTCAAAGCTACGTAATACAGACACCGCACTTGAACGACCATTATCATCGTCTTCGTCAGCTTTTTTTGTTTTACGAAGGCGTTCTTCCATAACATCTAAAGCGCCATACACGACGGTTTCAGCTATAGATTTTTTACCACTAATCATTAATACGTTAATAAATTTAGCCAGCAACTCACTATGATGCTTAGGATCTGGTAAAATTTCACGTTTGGGCACTTCTCTTCTTCTTGGCATATCTCGTTCCTACAGTCTCAGATGAATTTTCAGAACTTCTGTTACTTTTTATTTTTCGGTCTCTTCGTACCGTACTTCGAGCGACCCTGTTTACGATCATTGACACCCGATGTATCCAAGCTTCCGCGAACCACATGGTATCGCACACCTGGTAAATCTTTTACACGACCACCGCGAACTAACACCACGGAATGCTCTTGCAAATTATGCCCTTCCCCACCAATGTAGGAAGACACTTCAAACCCGCTTGTCAAACGAACACGAGCAACCTTACGCATAGCCGAGTTCGGCTTCTTTGGAGTCGTTGTATAAACGCGTGTACATACGCCACGACGTTGCGGACAGGCTTTTAAGGCCGGAACCTTACTCTTGTTCTTGACATCCTTGCGAGGCTTTCTCACTAACTGATTAATAGTCGCCATTGATCTTTTACTCCGAGCGGTAATATTTGATATTTTCAGCTGCATAAGGAGGCCGGATTCTATGCTAGATCATAACCTAATGTCAAGTCTAAATAGAATCCAGTCTGCAGCCCCTTACTATTTTTTTCGTTCTTCAGCATTGAGCGCTTCACTCAATGCATGTTCTACATCACTTGCTGTCGCTGGTTGAGACTCCATTTCCAACTGTTTAGCACGCTTAGCTTTTCGTGTTTGATGGTACGCATATCCCGTTCCTGCTGGAATTAAGCGACCCACCATAACATTTTCTTTTAAGCCTCGCAGATCATCTTTTTTACCACTTACAGCAGCTTCTGTTAAAACACGAGTGGTCTCTTGGAACGATGCCGCTGAAACAAACGACTCCGTTGCCAATGAAGCTTTTGTAATACCTAATAAAATAGGCAATCCTCGAGCAGGTTCTTTGCCCTCAGCGATCATCCGATCATTTTCTTCCAACAAAGATGTTTCTTCAACTTGCTCACCGACAAGGAAATTTGAATCGCCAGAAAATGTAATTATTCGCTTGCGAAGCATTTGTCGTACGATCGTTTCAATATGCTTATCGTTAATTTTAACCCCTTGCAGGCGATAAACATCTTGGACTTCTTTAACAATATAATTAGCTAAAGCACCAATACCTAACAATCGCAAAATATCATGAGGATTTGGTGGTCCATCTGCAATCACCTCACCACGCGCTACATTTTCTCCCTCAAACACAGAAATATGTCGCCATTTAGGAATCAGCTCTTCATGCCCTTTGTTCTCGGACTCAGAAATGACCAAACGACGTTTTCCCTTAGTTTCTTTACCAAAGCTAATCACACCCGATACTTCGGCCATAATTGCTGAGTCTTTTGGTTTTCTTGCTTCAAACAAGTCAGCCACACGAGGAAGACCCCCGGTGATATCACGTGTTTTAGAACGCTCTTGCGGAATACGAGCAATCACATCCCCCACACCTACTGCAGCACCATCTTCAAAGTTAATAATTGCATCAACCGGTAAATAATACTGTGCTGGAACGTTTGTTCCCGCCAAAAATATATCTTTTCCATCGTTAGTAATCAACTTAACCATTGGCCGCAAATCACGCCCAGTCGAGCTGCGTTGATTTGCATCGGTCACAACAATACTGCTTAAACCTGTGAGCTCATCCATTTGACGTTTCATCGTGATATTTTCTTGTAAATCGACAAATTTCAACTGACCACTTACTTCAGAAATAACAGGGTGAGTATGAGGGTCCCAAGTTGCAATTACCTGTCCACCATCAACAGGTGAGGCATCATGCACTGTTATAACCGCACCGTATGGAAGCTTATAACGCTCACGCTCACGGCCATGTTCATCAGCAATGGTAACTTCACCGGAACGAGATACCGCGACCAAATTACCGTTTGCATGCGTTACTGTTTTAATATTATGTAAGCGTGCACTACCTTTGGTCTTAATTTGAATATTATTTTCAGCAGTTGCCCTAGACGCAGCCCCACCAATATGGAAAGTCCTCATGGTCAGCTGTGTTCCTGGCTCTCCAATCGATTGCGCAGCAATAATACCAACAGCCTCACCCGTGTTTACAATATGTCCACGCGCCAAGTCACGGCCATAGCAATTTGCACACAGTCCAAAACGCGTATCACAGGTAATTGGCGAGCGAACAAGAACTTGATCAACACCTAAATGCTCTAAATGCTCAACCCAGGTCTCATCTAATAACGTTCCTGCAGTAACCACAGGTTCATCTTGCTTAGGCAAGTAAACATCAGCTGCAAGCACACGACCAAGTACACGTTCATGTAAAGGCTCAACAATATCCCCACCCTCAATCAACGGCTGCATTAAAACACCGTTTTCTGTTCCACAATCACGTTCGGTTATCACGACATCTTGTGCAACATCAACCAAACGACGTGTCAGATAACCTGAGTTTGCGGTTTTCAGCGCAGTATCAGCCAAACCTTTTCGTGCTCCGTGAGTCGAAATAAAGTACTGAATAACATTTAAACCTTCACGGAAATTTACGGTAATCGGTGTTTCGATAATCGAGCCATCTGGCGCCGACATCAGTCCCCGCATACCAGCTAATTGACGAATTTGGGCAGCTGAACCCCGCGCTCCTGAGTCGGCCATCATAAAAATAGGATTAAACGAAGGTTGCGTCACCATTTTACCATTTCGATCAGTCACATCATCAGTTGCAATCGTTGTCATCATTGATTTCGCGACCATTTCACTCGTGCGGGACCAAATATCAATAACTTTGTTATAACGCTCACCGTTGGTGACTAAACCTGAACGGAACTGTGCTTCAATTTCACGCACTTCATTATCTGCACGCTCAATAATAGCCGGTTTATCTTTAGGGATTTTCATATCTTCAATCCCAATCGACGCACCACCACGTGTCGCATAACGGAAACCGGTATACATTAACTGATCAGCAAATATAACGGCGTCTTTTAATCCCAAAGTTCGGTAACAATGATCCAAAACTTTTGAAATATTTTTCTTCGTCATGATTTTATTAATTAATTCGAAAACCATGCCTTTTGGAAGTATTTCAGATAAAATCGCACGCCCTACCGTCGTTTCAACCAACTCGGTCGTTTCAGGAGCATCATCAGCAACCTTAACTTGCATGCGTACTTTAACTTTGGCATGTAAATCAACCAAGCCTTCTTCATAAAAGTTTTTAACGTCTTGTGGGCTAGAGAAAACACGTCCCTCACCTTTTGCGTTAACGCGTTCACGTGTCAAATAATACAAGCCCAAGACAACGTCCTGACTTGGAACAATAATCGGTTCACCACTTGCTGGCGACAAAATATTATTTGTTGACATCATCAGAGAGCGGGCTTCAAGCTGAGCTTCAATCGTCAAAGGCACGTGTACTGCCATTTGGTCACCATCAAAATCGGCGTTATAAGCCGTACACACTAATGGATGCAACTGAATCGCTTTACCTTCAATCAATACAGGCTCAAATGCTTGAATACCTAAGCGGTGAAGTGTTGGTGCGCGGTTTAACAGCACCGGATGCTCACGAATAACATCTTCTAAGATATCCCAAACAACAGGCTCTTCACGTTCAACCATTTTTTTGGCAGCTTTAATCGTCGTGGCAAGGCCTTTAAACTCAAGTTTACTAAAAATAAACGGTTTAAATAATTCAAGTGCCATTTTTTTTGGTAAACCGCACTGATGTAAACGTAGTGTAGGCCCTACAACAATAACAGACCGTCCAGAATAATCTACACGCTTACCGAGCAAGTTCTGACGGAAACGACCCTGCTTACCTTTGATCATATCAGCCAGGGATTTCAACGGTCGCTTATTACTACCTGTAATTGCACGTCCTCGACGTCCATTATCAAGCAAAGCATCAACCGCTTCTTGGAGCATCCGTTTTTCATTGCGAACAATAATATCGGGAGCATTTAAATCTAACAAACGCTTCAAACGGTTGTTTCGGTTGATCACACGACGATACAAGTCATTTAAATCAGATGTTGCGAAACGACCACCATCTAACGGAACTAACGGTCGTAAATCCGGTGGCAAAACAGGTAATACATCAAGCACCATCCATTCAGGTTTGTTACCTGATTGTTGGAATGCTTCGAGTAATTTTAAACGCTTGGTAACTTTTTTAGATTTTGTCTCAGAATTAATCGTAGGCAGCTCTTCACGAAGTAGTTTAATTTCTTCATCAATATCTATATCACGCAGTAACTCACGGATAGCTTCTGCACCCATGCGAGCATCAAATTCATCGCCATATAATTCCATCGCTTCCAAATAAGCTTCATCACTCAATAATTGACCTCGCGTAAGCTCGGTCATACCAGGATCAACCACAACAAACGCTTCAAAATACAGTACACGCTCGATATCACGCAAGGTCATGTCTAATAACAAACCGATACGGGATGGTAGTGATTTAAGAAACCAAATATGTGCCACTGGACTTGCAAGCTCGATATGAGCCATACGTTCACGACGAACTTTAGCCAAAGCAAGTTCTACACCGCATTTTTCACAAATCACACCACGGTGTTTCAAGCGCTTGTATTTTCCACACAAGCACTCATAATCTTTAATCGGTCCAAATACTTTTGCGCAGAATAAACCATCTCGCTCTGGTTTAAACGTTCGATAATTGATCGTCTCAGGTTTTTTTACCTCACCGTAAGACCAAGAACGAATCAGCTCAGGCGATGCAAGGCGAATTCGAATCACGTCAAACTCTTCAGTATGACCTTGTTGTTTGAGCATACCTAGTAAGTCGCTCATCATAGGTGCTTTTTTCATTGGTTCGATGCTAGCCAAGGTGATGTCTCCAATTAAGCGTGGTCTAATTCAATGTCAATCCCAAGGGCCCGAATTTCTTTCAACAACACGTTGAACGATTCTGGCATGCCTGGATCCATACGATGATCACCATCGACAATGTTTTTATAAATTTTAGTTCGTCCAGCAACATCATCTGATTTCACCGTGAGCATTTCTTGCAAGGTGTACGCTGCGCCATAAGCTTCTAAAGCCCAAACCTCCATCTCACCGAAGCGTTGTCCGCCAAACTGCGCTTTACCACCCAACGGTTGCTGCGTGACCAAACTATAAGAGCCGGTTGAACGTGCATGCATTTTATCATCAACCAAATGGTTCAATTTGAGAATATACATGTAACCGACAGTAACTGGATTATCGAACATGCGACCGGTTTGCCCATCAATCAACATGGTTTTACCGTCGAGAGGCAAATCAGCAAGTTCAAGCATGGTTTGAATTTCAGCTTCAGATGCTCCATCAAACACAGGCGTTGCCATAGGCACACCACCCCGTAGATTTTCAGCTAACACCATAAGCTCATCATCTGATAAATCAGCAAGTTCTAAACGTTTACGCGCATCATGATTATAAATTTTTTGTAAATAAGTTCGGAGCGCTGAAACATCTGACTTTCTATCCAGCATGGATGAAATTTGATGCCCAAGACCTTTTGCTGCCATGCCTAAATGGACTTCTAAAACCTGCCCAATGTTCATTCGTGATGGAACACCTAAAGGATTCAATACGATATCAACTGGCGTACCATCTTTCATATGAGGCATGTCTTCCATCGGTACCACAATGGAGATAACCCCTTTATTTCCGTGACGTCCAGCCATTTTATCACCCGGCTGAAGCCGTCGTTTAACTGCCAAATAAACTTTTACGATTTTTAGTACACCCGGAGCAAGATCATCGCCTTGCGTTATTTTTTTACGGTTGTCGTTAAAACGTTTTTCCATTTCTTTGACTAAGTCTTCAAGCTGCTTGGCGGTTTGCTCAAGTTCTTGGCTTGCTGCATCATCATCCAGACGAATTTCAAACCATTTATCTTGATCAACTTTATCCAAATAGGCTGTTGTGATCTTACTTCCAGGCTTAAGACTGCTTGGTCCACCTGTAGCCGTTTTTCCCAACAAAAGATGGCGAAGACGTTGGTATAAATCAGCTTCTCGAATACGACGTTCATCCAATAAATCTTTACGAACACGTGCAAGCTGTTCTTCTTCGATGCTTTTAGCGCGCTCATCTTTTTCTAAACCATCGCGTGTAAAGACTTGAATATCAATCACGGTTCCGTTCATACCAGAAGGTACACGCAACGATGAATCTTTAACATCGGATGCTTTTTCACCAAAAATCGCACGTAATAGTTTTTCCTCTGGTGTTAATTGTGTCTCGCCTTTAGGCGTTACTTTACCAACTAAAATTTCACCGGCCGTTACTTCTGCACCGATATAAACCACACCTGATTCGTCTAAATTAGCAAGCGCTGACTCGCCGACATTGGGTATATCAGAAGAAATTTCTTCTGAACCCAGTTTGGTATCACGAGCAATACACGTCAGCTCTTCAATATGAACCGTCGTAAAACGATCGTCTTGAACCACACGCTCAGAAATAAGAATAGAATCCTCGTAGTTGTAACCATTCCAAGGCATGAAAGCGACTAATAAATTTTGACCCAAAGCCAATTCGCCCATATCGGTACAAGGTCCATCCGCTAAAATATCACCGCGTTGAATTTTATCACCGCTGCTCACAATCGGCATTTGATTGATACATGTATCTTGGTTTGAACGCGAATACTTTGTTAACGTATAAATATCTACGCCTGTTTCACCCGCGGTTGTTTCATCTTGGTTTACTCGAACTACAATACGAGAGGCATCCACAATATCAATCACGCCGCCTCGTTTGGCAACAACGCAAACACCTGAGTCAGATGCAACTGTACGCTCCATCCCAGTACCTACCAAAGGCTTTTCAGCGCGAAGGGTTGGCACGGCCTGGCGTTGCATGTTTGAGCCCATCAGTGCCCTGTTTGCATCATCATGCTCAAGAAACGGAATGAGCGATGCAGCAACAGATACAATCTGCTTAGGCGAGACATCCATATAATTAATTTTATCCGGAGTCGTCAACGAAAATTCATTTTGATGGCGGCACGGCACCATATCATCAAGAATTCTTCCATCACTATCAAGCGCGATACTTGACTGTGCAATATACTGATCAACCTCTGAAATAGCAGACAAATATTCAACGTCTTTGGTTACATAACCATCAACAACTTTAAGGCATGGCGTTTCAATAAAACCATAAGGGTTGGTTCGCGCATAAACAGAAAGCGAGTTAATCAAACCAATATTTGGTCCCTCTGGTGTTTCAATAGGACATACACGGCCATAGTGTGTTGTATGAACGTCACGGACTTCAAACCCTGCTCTTTCCCGAGTTAAACCACCGGGTCCAAGGGCCGAAACACGACGTTTGTGTGTCACACCCGATAGAGGATTCACTTGATCCATAAACTGCGACAATTGGCTGGAACCAAAAAATTCTTTAATCGCGGCAGACACCGGTTTAGCATTAATTAAGTCTTGTGGCATCAAATTATCAGATTCTGCCAAACTTAAACGTTCTTTAACTGCGCGCTCAACACGAACTAAACCCACTCGAAATTGATTCTCAGCCATTTCACCGACACTTCGAACTCGTCGGTTACCAAGATGGTCAATATCATCAACCACGCCTATGCCATTTCGAATATTAATCAATGTTTTAATTACATCTAAAATATCTTCTTTAGACAAAATGCCTTCGCCCGTGTCTTCATTCCTGCCAACACGACGGTTAAACTTCATGCGACCGACAGCAGAAAGATCATAGCGGTCATCTGAAAAGAAAAGATTTTTAAATAACGCTTCAGCGGCATCTTTCGTTGGTGGCTCACCAGGGCGCATCATACGATAAATCTCAACCAAGGCTTCCAGCGGCGTTGTGGTTGAGTCATCACGTAATGTATCAGAAAGATATGAGCCATGATCAAGATCATTCGTATAAATCATCTCAAACTGCTCGATACCATGCTCAACCATTTGCTCAAGTAATTCACTCGTTATATCTGAATTTGCAAGCGCTAATAACTCACCTGTCAAGGTATCAATTATATTCTTAGCTAAAACTTTACCGATTAAATATTCACGAGGAACCACAAGGTCCTTCATGTTCTCTTTTTCCATCACTTGAATATGACGCGATGTTATACGACGGCCGTCTTCGACCAAGACTTCGCCTGTGCTTGGAAGTATGATATTAAACGATGCCATTTCTCCACGGAGACGTGCAGGAACTAAGTCCACATGAATTTCACCGGCTTTAATATGGCAAACAGTTGATTCAAAAAATTCTGCCAAAATAGATTCGGTGTCATAACCTAAAGCACGAAGTAAAATTGTTGCAGGTAATTTTCGACGACGGTCAATACGAACAAATAAACAATCTTTCGGATCAAATTCGAAATCTAACCATGAGCCACGGTAAGGAATAATACGAGCGGAATAAAGTAATTTTCCTGATGAATGCGTTTTACCACGATCATGCTCAAAAATAACACCAGGAGAACGATGTAATTGTGAAACAACCACACGCTCAGTACCGTTTATAACAAATGTTCCAACATCTGTCATTAAAGGCATTTCACCCATAAACACTGACTGCTCTCGGATGTCTTTGACAGGCTTTGGATCACCCGAAGCTTCTTTATCTAAAATAATCAAACGAACTTTTACACGAAGCGGCGCAGAATAAGTAAGGCCTCGTGATTTACATTCACGCACGTTAAATGCGGGCTCACCCAATTGATAACTTACATATTCAAGCCGTGCATTTCCAGAAAAGCTTTGAATAGGGAAGACTGAGCTAAATGCGGCCTCCAATCCTTTTTGTGCTTTTATGCCAGGCGCACTAGACGAGTTAATAAAGTCATTATAGGATTCAATCTGAATATTGAGAAGATTAGGAATCGGCATCTTCTCTGCATGACTACCAAAGCTCTTGCGGAATCGTTTTTTCTCTGCATATGCATATCGAGGGTTAGCAATTGCTTGGGCCATGGGTGTTCCTCTTCAATATTTAGTATTTTCAAACACGTAAACCCAGCCATCATATACGATGGCTGGGTATAACACAGAGTGTAACTGTCTTATTTTACTTCGACAGCAGCGCCTGCTTCTTCAAGTTGCTTCTTCATATCATCAGCGTCAGCTTTAGATAAGCCTTCTTTGATTGTAGAAGGCGCACTTTCAACGAGGTCTTTCGCTTCTTTTAAGCCAAGTCCTGTGATTGCACGAACAACTTTAATAACGCTTACTTTGTTAGCGCCAAAGCTTGACATAACAACATCAAACTCTGTTTGCTCTTCAGCAGCAGCAGCAGCGGCAGGAGCAGCTACAGCAGCTACAGCAGATGCTGCAGATACATTGAACTTCTCTTCCATTGCTTCAATTAAAGCAACAACATCCATAACAGACATATTTGCAATAGTTTCTAAAATTTCGTCTTTTGACACAGCCATTACTAGCTCCTCAAGTTAAAATAGTACAACCGATTATCAGGTTTATCCTGCTTTTTGATCTTTAATCGCCACAACAGTACGCACAAGTTTAGACTGCGGTGCTGCCAACGTACGAACAAACTTCTCAATAGGTGCTTTCATCACAGCCATTAATTTAGCGATAGCTTCATCACGTGTTGGTAAGCTTGCAACAGCGTCTAATTGCTCAACACCGTAAACATTACCATCAAGCGCTAAAGCCTTAACTTTAAGTTTGTCGCATGTTTTGGAAAAGTCCTTTAATAATCGTGCAGCGTCACCTGGAGAATCCATGGACAATGCAATAAATAAAGAACCGACTAATGATTCACGCAAACAGGAAAAGGGTGTGTCATCAAATGCACGGCGCGTTAAGGTATTAGGCACAACACGCAGGTAAACACCTTTGCTACGCGCTTTCGCACGTAACTCAGTCATTTGATTAACAGGGATCCCCCGATAATCAGCAACAACAGCCGAAATTGCTTGTGAAGCAGCTTGCGCCACTTCTTCAACCACGACCTTTTTTGCACTTAAAGTCAACGTCACGTCACTGACTCCTTGCGTTATTCAAATCCAAGGATTTGATGGTTATGGTGGTCGTCTGAAAACGTTTAAAGTACAACATCTTACAGCCGTTCCCACCGTCTGCGTAGGACATTAAGCAATAGCTATCAGGCTAAAGCACCTACGGTCTTCGACGACATGGAACCGAAGTCTATGTCGTAAAATTATTAAAACGGTACGATACTCTACACGAAAACAGATGAGATATCAAGTGCAATACCGGGGCCCATCGTTGTCGACAAGGTCAACTTCCTGATATAAACACCTTTTGCAGCAATCGGCTTAGCTTTTTTCAAATCAGCTAAGAGCGCGACAATATTTTCCGCTAAATCTGATTCAGAAAATTCAATCTTTCCAACACTGCAATGAATAATCCCATTTTTGTCAGTTCGGTATCGCACTTGTCCTGATTTAACATCAGCAACAGCGGCAGCAACATTCATCGTCACCGTGCCGACTTTAGGATTAGGCATTAAACCTCGTGGACCAAGAATTTGTCCGAGTTGACCTACAATCCGCATAGAATCAGGTGTAGCAATCACAACATCAAACGGCATGTCACCGGATTTAATTTGTTCAGCTAAATCTTCGAACCCAACAATATCAGCACCAGCTTCTTTTGCTTTAACAGCATTATCACCTTGAGCAAATACCGCAACACGAACTGTTTTACCGGTTCCTTTAGGTAAACTGGTAGCTCCACGAACCATTTGATCGGATTTTCGTGAGTCAAGGCCTAGGTTGACAGCAATATCAACGGCTTCGCTGAATTTTTTACTTGCAAAACTTTTCAGCAAAGCAACGGCGTCCGACAAACTGTATAGTTGGCCCGGTTGTAATTTTGCTTTAATTGCTTTTTTCTTTTTTGTGATCGTAGTCATAATTTACCCCTTAAGCAGCATCATCTGATGATTAATTTAAGCCTTCAACATCAATTCCCATGCTGCGCGCTGTACCCGCAATAATGCGAACCGCTGCATCAAGGTCTGAAGCCGTTAAGTCGGGCTCTTTGAGCTTCGCGATGTCTTCTAGCTGTGCGCGTTGAAGCACAGCGACTTTATCTGCATTAGGTCGACTGCTGCCTTTTGTGATACCCGCAGCCTTTTTCAATAAAATTGAAGCGGGTGGCGTTTTAAGAATAAACGTAAAGCTGCGATCGCTATATACAGTAATCACAACAGGTGTCGGCAAGCCAGCTTCCATTTGTTGTGTTGCTGCGTTAAATGCTTTACAAAACTCCATAATATTTACACCACGTTGTCCTAAAGCTGGACCTACCGGTGGACTTGGATTTGCTTTGCCTGCGGGAATTTGCAGTTTAATATATGCTTCTACTTTTTTAGCCATGATGACTCCTTGTGGGTATAGCGCTGAAGATGAGGTTCACTTCAACTCCCCTTGTGTTAAATCTTAATAACATATTAAGATCAGTATTAAGTCTTCTCTACCTGGCTGAATTCTAACTCAACCGATGTCGAACGACCAAAAATCAAAACCGATACGCGCAATCGATTTTTTTCATAATTAACATCTTCGACCACACCGTTAAAATCAACAAACGGACCTTCTTTGACACGAATAATTTCGCCTGGCTCAAAGAGAATTTTAGGCCTTGGTTTTGTGACCCCATCTTCCATTCGCTGCATGATGTTCAAGGCTTCTTTATCAGAGATAGGCGAAGGGTCTTGCCCCGTTCCACCAATAAAACCAAGCACGCGAGGAATGGCACGAATCATATGCCAGGTTTCATCATCCATAACCATATGAACAAGCACATATCCCGGAAAAAATTTCCGCGTGCTTTTTCGTTGCTGGCCTGAACGCATTTCCACCACTTCTTCGGCAGGAACGACAACTTCACCAATCTTGTCTTCAAGATGGTGATGGATTGTACGTGCATTTATTTCACGCAAAACAAAGTTTTCATACCCTGAGTAAGCGTGAACAACGTACCATTGCATTGTTTTTTGCTCTTCCACCGTCATATCAACCTAAGTGTGTTATTTTACCAATGGCCCACATCATCATCGAATCAACACCCCATAGTACAAACCCCGTTAGGCCGACCATGAGCATCACAATGGATGTGGTTTGTACGGTTTCTTGCCGCGTTGGCCAAATAACCTTTTTTAATTCTGTTATTGCATCATTTGAGAATGCAACAATTTGCTTTCCTTTATCAGTAAAAAAAGCCAACGACAAAGAAACAACAAGCCAAACTAGCCAGACAAGTGCTTTAAGAGGACCTGTAATATGGAAAAAATATACGCTCATTACCGCAGCAACTGTAGCTAACGCAACACCCGTCCAAAGAAGGCCGTCACGATTTTTTCTTTTAGGTTCAATTTTTTTCATAACTTATCTAGGTGAATGGCAGGCCAGGAGGGAATCGAACCCCCAACCTGCGGTTTTGGAGACCGCCGCT